>JAHHGV010000035.1 GCA_019359695.1 Brasilonema angustatum HA4187-MV1 | reverse complement strand
TAAATAGCAATTGTTTCATTTAACATAGACCCCTCCAATTTTTTACCTGGAGGGGATTTTATTGCTTAAGTGACCATACGCGATACCCCTGCGCGCAGCGCAGGGAGGTAACTAGCAACTTGGGTTAATACACAGCTTCACGGTTGAAGGCAAGTTCAGGTTTAGCTCCAAATAACGTTTGGTTCGCTAATTCTTCATCGAATAAATCCTTTGCCCATCTCGGTTGAATAGGAATGATAAACGTAGGAATTTCGGCATCAATAATTTTGGCTGGGAAAAGAAAGTGTTCAATATCTGCCGATGCTTGAACATCTGTAATTAAGGTTTCTGTATTAAGACTAGCAGCGATTTGCTGGCAAAATTTGTATTCTGGTTCCATAGAAGCTAGACTAGTACTCCAAGGCGTAAATTCGGTTAGGGTGTAAATATAGACTTTTAAGGGGAAGCGTTTGGCAGTATAACCCTATCTAAACTTACGCCGCACTGTACTAGTGAGACGTGTTGACAGCTGATATGCAGTTTCAGCAACTGCTAAATTCACTTTCAGCCATCCATTATTTACTCGGACAAAAGTATCTTCTTGAATAGCTTTAATAACAGTTTCTTCTAAGTAAGAGTCAGTGATTCTTGTAAATTGCCGACGTTCACGAGCAGAACGTAATATTGACTTAAAAATCAGATGGTGTGCAAGTGTGGCTGATAGAGGATTATCTCCAATCCTTAGTATCGGAATTTCTAGCTCATAGCTTTTATGTTTACCATACACCACTAAAGCAAGAGGTAGATTTTCTTGTTCAAGAATGACATAACATTCAAATTTTTCTGGTTCAGCAAGAAACCGCCGCAATTGCTGCTGAAATTCAGCCTTAGTTTCCCCCTTGTTTACACAATGAAAATGATTTTTTAATAAATATTCCTGTCCCCTTTGAACTCGTACTTGCTCCAGTCGAGTACCAGCTAATCTTACAGGCTGATAGTCAGGTTTTCGACGAAGCTCGTCTAGTTGAATAAGCAGGTTACTAGAACGAATAATTAACTAAATTTTTCATAAATTTCATCTGCTATATCTAATAATCGCTGTTCTCTAGTTACGAAAACCTGAGAATCTGAAGCAATCCCTCTAGCTAAATGACGCAACTCTAGTTCCGGCAAAAATATACTTTTTTTCTGTAAAAATTCTCTTAACGATTCCAACAGCTTATCTAACGTTTGACTTAGGCAGCGCAAGGCGTGAAAAGTATTTGCAAATTCGCGTTGACGTTTTCTTTCAGAGTCATCACTAATAATATTTATGTGGTTAAATATTTCATCAGTTATGCATAACTCTAATTCCGGAGCTAGCCAATCAGCCAACAGTAATTTTGATTCTTCACTATCAATATATTCATTTGTAGATAAATCAAAGAAGATATTGACATCAATAACCACACAAAGTTTTGATTCAATTTTCTGCATATGAACCGCAGAAAATAGGTTTTTATGACCATGATCAAACCACCAAAACGTAAGCAACTTTCCATCTTTGCTCCTTCCCGGTTCATCATATTGAGAAACAAAACCTAAACTAGACCACATTTGTTCTAACCCATAATCACGGCGACAGCTTAAGCCAATCCCAGTATATTTTTCTTGAGTTCTTTCTTTAAGGTAATCAACCAGTAGTTTCGCCACTCCCTTACCTCGATATAATGAATCAATGCAAAGATGAACAATGGTAATCCGATCATAGGAACACCTATACAACAGATAGCCAATACACCCCTTTTTAGAATCAATAGCTCCAAGTATCTCGCCATTTGCAGCACGTTCCTCAAAAGCGCCTTTAGGTAAAAAACCAAGAGTTGCACGATTACGACGCCATAGTTCGATTACGGTTGGCAAATGTGGGGATTTCTTGTTAATCACTTCTTTTTTCAGATATATTTGTTCTGTCAATTTTTAAGACCTCACTGACTCAAATTATTAAGATGATTAAACTAATAACGAATATAACTAATACAGCTGTATGATTATTTACCTCTACTATTAGTTAAATTAGCTTTTCCTCCAACTTATTCAACGCCAACAACCCAGCACCATAAGCCGGTTCATGTCGAGGAAAAATCACTTTTGCTGAAGGAAACATCGTCAGAAGTGATGCAGAAAATTTCTCACGAATTCTTGATTTTCCTTGCCACACACTTCCAGTTGTCACAACCTCAAAACGTTCGTCATGACTAAAAATTGCATCAATAACTGTAGAAGTAGCTTTGATTAACTCCTTCGCAGCATCATCAATAATTCTCTGTGCGACTTCATCTTTGCAAGCTGCACTCCAATCAACAATAGGTGCCAAAGCAGCAATCTCTTTAACACCCCATCCCCTTCGATAAATAACTTCAATTAAATCTTCTATAGTCGCAAGCTCAAGAGACTGTTTGAACGCTTCAACAAGACTTGTTGACATCTCCCGTCCATCATAAGCTTTTAATGCTGCTTGCATACCACCAACAGCAATTTGATAAGCGCTACCTTCATCTCCTAAAAGATAGCCCCAACCGCCAACTCGTTTTGTCTGTCCATTATGATTTCGCCCAAAAACTATAGAACCAGTACCTGCTGCAACTACAATTCCTACGGGATAACCAACTCCCCCTACTAAAGCAATCAAAGCATCATGACAAATGATAATATTAGATGCAGATAATTCCCAAGTTATAGGAAGCAAGCTGCTATTTTGTAATTCTTGTACTATACCTTTTACGACCTCGATATCTTCTGGACGACCTACACCTGCTAGCCCAATGCAAATCGCTTCAATTTTAATATTATCTGTTAACTTTTGTGCTTCAACGACGGCAGTATAAATTGCAGACTTAATTGACTGTAGTGTTGCTTCTGTACCTATACTTTGATAATTAGATGCTCCTGCTTCACCACGACCAAGTACTTTACCTTTATCATCTATCAATAGACAAACTGTTTTAGTTCCGCCGCCATCGATTCCTAGAACGTAACTCATAGAATTTGGAATTTTAAACCGCAGTTCAATGCAGATGGACGCAGATGACTTTATATTATATTAGCGTTTTCTATAGAAATCCTATTTTATTTTTGAAACACACGTAGGGTGGGCACTGCCAGTTAGATCCTGCCCACTATATTCGAGTTTTAGTGGCAGTGCCCACCTTACACTACTCTTGTTTGACGATCATTCTTCTCATCTAAAGGAAGAAAAAATAGAGTTATCATACCAGGAATTGTGAGTAAACAGACTAATATAAAGAATAATGGATATCCAGCTTTTTCTTGAAGATAACCGCTGATTAATCCAGGTAACATCATACCTAATGCCATAATTCCTGTAGATATGGCAAAATGAGAAGTTTTGTATTGACCTTTGCAAATATACATCAGATAAACGCTAAAAGCTGTGAACCCGAAACCATACCCAAGTTGCTCTAAAGAGACTAAAAGATAGACTAATGCAAGTGAGGGTTTGGCAGAAGCCATATAAACATAAAATATATTAGGTAAATTCATAGCTAAAGCCATAGGAAACAGACTCTTTTTTAACCCATGTTTGGAAATCACAAACCCTCCTAATATTCCTCCTAAAATTAGGGAAATGACCCCAAAAGTACCGTATACTAAACCGACTTCTGATGTCGATAATCCCAAACCTCCTACTTCTAGTTTATCTAATAAAAATAACGAGGCTAGTTTTACAAGCATTGCCTCACCAAATCGGTAAAGCAAGATAAATGCTATAATACTTATTATTTTATCTTGTTTAAAATATGAACCGATAACATTCAAAAAAGGTAGTCTGTTTATTGCTGTTTGTGATTGGTGTTGAGAATCAGACTCAGCCGAAGGTAGAATAAGTTGATGGAAAATAAACAGTATTGCCAAAACTAAAGCTGAAAAACCAAGAGCAATAGTCCAGCTTAAAGGAGTATTTTTCAGAGAGAATTCAAGCTGACCAGCTAAAAACACTAAAAATCCTGAACCGAAGATAACGGCAAGGCGATAAAAAAGTGAGCGAACACCAGAAAAGAATGCTTGCTGTGCTGGATTTAGAGTTAATAGATAAAAACCGTCAGTAGCAATGTCATAAGTTGCAGAAATAAATGCTCCTATGGTCAATGCTGCTAGGGAGATAAAAAAGAAATTTGGTAACTGTAAAGAAAAGGCTATCAAACCCAAACAAGAGAACATCGCAAATTGGCTGGCAAGAATCCATGTTCTTTTGGTTGAGTAAGTATCAACGATAGGTGCCCACAACATTTTGATGACCCAAGGGAGATAAAGAAAACTCGTCCATAAGGCAATTTGAGTATTATTTATTCCGAGTTTTTTGTAGAAAATGACAGAAACTGTGTTGATGATGACGTAAGGTACGCCAGAGGTAAAGTATAGGGTAGGGATAAAAGTCCAAGGGGAACGGGGTGCTATTCGATTTTTCATGAATAATGAACCGCGAAGACGCTAAGGACACAAAGGAAGAATTAAGAAGAGAGGATGATGCGTTTTATGCCTTCTTTGAGGACAGGGACTTTGAAGTTGATAAGAAGGGCGAGGGGATGTTTGGTCATTTTTAGATAGGAGATAACTTGAGCTTCGTGAACTGGAGATAGATTCTCAACAGCTTTCAATTCAACAATTAAGACATCACCAATCAGAAAATCTAGTATACCTTCACCAACGGGATACCCCTTATAATTAACTGTTACCGGATACTGAGGCTTATAAGGTATGCCACGCATCCGAAATTCCACCTCTAAAGCCTGCTGATAAACCGATTCCAAAAACCCTGGCCCCAACACCCGATGCGCCTCAATCGCCGCCCCAATTACCCTATAAGCCAACCGTTCCACCTCTTCTTCCAACTGCTTCATCCTTCTCTCCTCTTCCTTCGTGTCCTTAGCGTCTTCGCGGTTCATTTCCTCTTTTCCTCCTTAACCCTGTGGCAAAATTTATAAAAGTCCTTCCACAGTATCCTTTTCCCAGCATGATCGCATCAAACATTAACCTTCCTAGTCTTTACGAACCCTTCTCCACTGAAGCCAAGTGGCAAAAATTTTGGGAAGAAAACCAACTCTACAAAGCTGATCCCAACAAAGGTGGCGAATCTTACTGTATCGTGATCCCGCCACCCAACGTTACTGGTAGCTTGCACATGGGACACGCTTTTGAAAGTTCGCTGATTGACACCCTTGTGCGTTATCACCGGATGAAGGGATACAATACTCTGTGGCTTCCCGGAACTGACCACGCCAGCATCGCTGTGCAAACAATTCTGGAAAAACAACTCAAAAAAGAAGGTAAAACTCGCTACGATTTGGGACGCGAGAAATTTTTAGAACGCGCTTGGCGGTGGAAGGCTGAATCTGGAGGGGCGATTGTTCATCAATTACGACGCTTGGGTGTCTCGGTTGATTGGTCGCGAGAACGCTTTACGATGGATGAGGACTTATCCAAAGCGGTGTTGGAAGCTTTTGTCCGACTTTACGAGGAAGAGTTAATTTATCGTGGCGAGTACCTGGTCAACTGGTGTCCAGCTTCCCAATCTGCGGTGTCGGATGTGGAGGTGGAAAATCAGGAGGTGAATGGGAATCTTTGGCATTTTCGCTATCCTCTTACGGATGGTTCTGGTGATATTGAGGTGGCGACGACTCGACCAGAAACGATGTTGGGTGATACTGGAGTGGCGGTGAATCCCAATGATGATAGATATAAGCATCTGATTGGCAAAACCGTAACTCTACCAATTATGAATCGGGAAATTCCGATTATTGCCGATGAGTTTGTTGACCCCAGTTTTGGCACAGGTTGTGTGAAGATAACTCCAGCACATGATCTTAATGACTTTGAAATGGGCAAGCGTCATAATCTGCCGTTGATCAATATTATGAATAAGGACGGCACTTTGAATGAAAATGCTGGTTCGTTTCAAGGACAAGACCGCTTTGTTGCTAGAAAGAATGTGGTTTCTCGTCTAGAGGCTGACGGGTTTTTGGTGAAGGTGGAGGATTATAAGCATACTGTTCCTTATAGCGATCGCGGCAAAGTTCCCATTGAACCTCTTCTCTCGACTCAGTGGTTTGTCAAAATTCGTCCTCTGGCTGATAATGCACTGGAATTTCTTGACCAAAAGAATTCGCCAGAGTTTGTCCCGCAACGTTGGACAAAGGTGTATCGTGATTGGCTGGTGAAGCTGAAAGATTGGTGTATCTCTCGTCAACTGTGGTGGGGACATCAAATCCCTGCTTGGTATGCGGTGAGTGAAACAGGCGGAGAAATTACTGATAATACACCGTTTGTTGTCGCGAAGTCTGAGGCAGAAGCACAGGAGAAATTAACATCACAATTTGGCGAAAATGTCAAGATTGAACAAGACCCAGATGTCTTGGATACCTGGTTTTCTTCTGGGCTTTGGCCTTTCTCTACTTTGGGCTGGCCGGATAATACCCCAGATTTGACAACATACTATCCTACCACTACCCTTGTCACAGGTTTTGATATCATCTTTTTCTGGGTTGCCAGAATGACTATGATGGGTGGGCATTTTACAGGGCAAATGCCGTTTAAAGATGTTTACATCCACGGGTTGGTATTGGATGAAAATGGCAAGAAGCAGTCTAAGAGTGCTGGTACTGGCATCGATCCGTTGTTGCTGATTGACAAATACGGTACTGATGCCTTGCGTTATACCTTGATTAAGGAAGTCGCAGGGGCAGGGCAAAATATCCGCTTGGAGTACAATCGCAAAACGGATGAGTCGTCATCGGTGGAAGCATCCCGGAATTTTGCGAACAAGTTGTGGAATGCGGCGCGGTTTGTGATGATGAATTTAGATGGGCAAACGCCGCAACAACTGGGAAAACCAAGCGTCAGTGAGTTAAGTGACTGTTGGATTCTCTCTCGCTACTACCAAGTTGTTAAACAAACTAATAACTATATCGACAACTATGGATTAGGAGAAGCCGCAAAGGGACTTTACGACTTTATCTGGGGCGACTTCTGCGATTGGTATATTGAACTTGTTAAATCTCGTCTCCAGAAGGATTCGGAACCCACTTCTCGTCGCACTGCACAACAAACTCTTGCGTATGTGCTGGAAGGAATTTTGAAATTACTTCATCCTTTCATGCCTCATATTACCGAGGAGATTTGGCAAACTTTCACACAACAAGGTGAGGATTCCAAGCAAAGTTTATCTTTACAATCTTACCCGGAAGCTGAGATAAACTTAATTGATCCCGCTCTGGAGGAACAGTTTGAACTGCTGTTTGGTATCATTCGTACAATCCGTAATTTGCGAGCGGAAGCGGATGTTAAACCGGCGATAAAAGTAACGGTGAATTTACAAACTGAAAGCGAGAATGAACGCCAAATTTTCACAACTGGACAGTCTTATATTAAAGATTTGGCAAAGGTTGAGAATTTAGTCTTTGCTGGTGAGCAAAATAAAGAAACGTTTGCGGATGTTGTTGGTACGGTGCAAGTGTTACTTCCTCTTGCTGGCGTTGCTGATATCAGCGTGCTGCGAGCCAAAATTGAAAAACGTTTAAATAAGGTAGAAGGAGAAATTAAACCTCTGAGTAATAGGTTAAATAATCCTAATTTTGTGGAACAAGCACGACCAGACGTAGTCGAAGGAGCTAGGAATGCTTTAGCAGAAGCGGAAAAACAAGCAGAAATTTTGCGCGATCGCCTACGTAGGTTAGCATAGTTCCGAGGGATTATTTAATGTTAGTTGTTAGTAGTTACTTGTATAAAAGTATTCTTAACTACTAACCACTAGCCATTCAAGAATTTATACTATCTTTATGTATTAACTGTAAATAAACACACATAAAATTCTATGCTGTATCTAGCCCAAGTGCATAAAAACGAATTTTTAAATCAGCTTCAGTTGCGATTATTAGCACGTGAGGAAACTGAAAATATGTGGTCGCTCATTCCAGAAGAAGCTTTGATTCTTTTGGGGAAGGGCAAGTCTTTAAGTGAAAACTTACTCGTTTTAGTAGAACTTTCCCCCGCAGGGGATATAGAAAGACTGGAAAATGCCACAAATTGGGTGCTAAATTTGGTGAAAGTTTACCTAACCACTGGTATTACTCCAGAATTTTTGCGACAGGAAGCTGATCGAGCAGAAGAGTGGCGACAAAACCTAACCTTGCAAAATCAAGACTTAGCACGTCGTTCATTAGAATTGGAAGCCCGTAGAGAACAAATTCAAGCCTTAGAAGAAAGTTTGAAACGAGACAAAAGTGGTGTTCAAAAAGAAGAGAGCGCTAGCTCTTAGATTTTGGATGACAGCCTCAGCATTTTAGCCACTGGTTAATTCAGTCCAGTAACGTTCATAAACTTCTTCAATTTGCCCTAAAGGAGCTATACCTTCACACTTATTGAGAATTGACTCTGGGGGAAACAAGCTGGAATTATTCTGCACTTTTTTTGGCAATTGCTCAAACGCTGCACGATTGGGTGTAGAAAGATTCAGGCGTTGACTCGTCTTGGCTGCTACTTCTGGTTGTAAAATCCAATTGATCCAAGCATAAGCCCCTTCTATATTTGGGGCTTTTTTAGGAATAACTATAGTATCTGTCCATAGTGAGGTACCACTTTTGGGAATCACATATTTTAGTTTCGGGTTTTCTTTAGAGAGTTTCACAGCATCTGATGAGACACACATTGCTAATAGTAAATCTCCTGCCAAAATTTGATTGCGCCAAGCATCTGTTGTGAAGGCTGCAACTGATGGTTTTAAAACCTTCAACTTTTCATATGCTTGTTTAATTTCCTTTTCGTCTTTTGAGTTGTAAGAGTAACCCAGCATCCGCAGAGTTCCACCCATGACTTCTCGGATATCATTTAGCAACGTCATTCGTTTGGATAATTGTTCTTGATTTTGCCAAAGATAGTCCCAATCTTCTGGTGGATTTTTTAGCTTTTCCGAATTATAAATAAAACCTGTTGTTCCCCAATTAAAAGGTATACTATGGCGGTTGTTGGGATCGTAACTAGGGTTTTGGAACCGGGGAAAGAAATTATCTAAACCAATTAAGCGCTGATGATTTAATTCTGTGAGTAACCCTAAGTTGACCATTTTCCGCACCATGTAGTCACTTGGATTAATGACACTATAAGCACTTCCACCCCCAGCTTGCAGCTTACTTAACATGGTTTCATTGGAGTCAAACACATCCGCCAGTGGTTTTATTCCTGTTTGGGCGTTAAAGGTTTTGAATAATTCTTCATCTGTATATATATCCCAAGTATAAACAAAAAGTTGGTCGCTAGAACCTTTCGTTGCAGAATAAGCTCGCACATCACCGAGTCTCCAGCCACAACTCGCTAAAGATAAGCTAGAAAGTGCTGCTACCCCTTTTAAAAAGTGCCGTCTGTTAGTCATTAGTTAAAACTCAAGAGTTAACCTTGTTAGTATCTGGAGTTTCCTGTACGGATTGCTATATTCTGTATTTTGTGTTCTCAGTTCTTTAATAAAGCCAAACAATCAGTTTGGGCCCACCAAGCATAAATAGGAGTTTCACGATTTGGTAAATTACCAAAAGTATTAGGCTGTAAAACGGTAATGCGTACACCGTTTGTCAATTGGACAATATAATTAACGTGGGTTCCCAGATACATGATGTTGACGAGCCGTCCTTCAAAGCAGTTTGTTTGCAAACTGGGTTTATAAAGCGAAAGCTGAATTTTTTCTGGACGTACGCTGACGACGACCGCTTGCGATATTTCAGTTGGTGTGTCCTGCTGGCGAGCAACTACGATTGAGAATCCTGTGTTTGTAAAAATTATGACACTATAAGCATCTACACCTGCTATTTCACCTTCAAATAAATTGGTATCGCCAATAAAATCAGCTACAAAAGCTGTACGTGGTTGTTCGTAGATATCATTAGGAGTGCCTATTTGTTCAATTTTGCCTTGATTCATCACTGCAATGCGATCTGACAAGGACAATGCTTCTTCCTGGTCGTGAGTCACCATAATAAAGGTCAGCCCTAGTTCTTGATGTAAATTTGAAAGTTCAACCTGCATTTCCTTACGCAGTTTTAAGTCTAGCGCCCCAAGAGGTTCATCTAGTAGCAAAACAGCGGGTCGATTCACAAGCGCCCGTGCTAATGCTACTCTTTGCTGTTGACCACCAGACAGTTGACTGGGAAAGCGCGATCGCAACCCTTCCATTTTCACCAGTTCCAAAGCTTCTTTAACTCTGCTTTGAACTTCTGTCCTATGTATATTTTTTAACTTTAGTCCAAACGCGACATTTTCCCAAACATTTAAGTGATTAAACAAAGCATAGCTTTGAAAGACTGTGTTGACAGGTCGGCGATAAGGGGGAACGCTTGTCATGGAGTGACCTTGAATCAACACCTTACCAGCATCGGCTCTTTCAAACCCTGCAATTAAGCGCAGCGTAGTTGTCTTGCCACATCCAGAGGGACCTAAAATACTGAAGAATTCTCCGTGTATGACGCCTAAATCTACCCCGTGTACTGCTGGATCTTGGTTAAAAAACTTGAAAACGTTATGCAGTTCAACATCCAACGACTCAAAAGTCGTCCTCTCAGCCCGATTCTGCGTCAAATGTTGAGCCATAATCCACCAGTTAGATCCTCTTATTTTCAATTTTTTTGTTGATTAATATAGTCGATTCGGCAAACCACAAGTTACACTTTGGTTGATTCGACTCCCCAAGAAGAATTTACAAAAAAATATACTGTTTTGGTTATCTTAACGTGGAATACAGAAAAGAATTTCACCTAATTTTATACCAAAAAAAATTATTTTGGAATTGGATATTTTTCTATGTCTACAGTAAAGTCACCTCCAACCAGCAAAAAGAAAGAAATACGTACAGTTGGACTAGGTTTGCAGCCTATATTTTTTATCGTATTTACCTTGTTGATGATCACTGGTATCAATGTTCGTTTAGGATATTTGCAAATTCTTGAAGGACATAAATTCAAGGAACGAGCACAAGCAAACCGGGTTCGGACAATTTCCAAACAACCAGAACGAGGTAATATTTTTGACCGCAATGGCAAACTACTAGCAACAACTCGCTATCCGCGTTCTGTATACTTGTGGCCAATGGCACACACTAGGCCATCCTGGTCAGTCGTCGGTCCGCGTCTTGAGAAAATTCTTAATATGCCCCAAGAGGAGATAGAAAAAAAATTAGACGAGGCAGGTGCTAGCGCCACTAATCTAGTACGGATTGCTCGCGACCTAACCGAAGCAGAAATCACGGCATTGAAGGAGTATGAAAACGAACTGCCAGGTGTCGAAATCAATACAGAAGCCGTACGCTACTACCCGCATGGCAAGGAGTTAGCTCATATACTCGGTTATACTAGGGAGCTGACACCCGAACAGTTGAAAAAAAAGAAATCAGAAGGCTACCGCTTGCAAGATGTAATTGGTCAGATGGGAGTAGAAAAAGCATATGAACAAGTGTTGCGGGGTGAATGGGGTGGTCAGCAAGTAGAAGTGGATAGTAAAGGTCGCCCAATTCGAGTTTTAGGAGAAAAACAGGCAAAAGCAGGTAATGATATTCACCTAACTATAGATTTAGATGTACAAAAGGCAGCGGAAAAAGCTTTGACACTTCGTAGGGGTGCAGTTGTCGCACTAGATCCCAATACTGGAGCTGTTTTAGCAATGGTGTCTCATCCAACATTTGACCCGAATATCTTCTCCAAGCAAAAACTTTCTCAGAAAGACTGGCAAACTCTACAAGGTAGTGAACATCCCCTAGTCAATCGCGCCTTGAGTGCTTTTCCACCTGCGAGTACTTTCAAAATCATTACCACAACTGCGGGGTTGGAATCGGGTAAATTTTCTCCTAGCACAGTGCTGCAAACTTACGGTTCTCTGACTGTTGGGGGAGTTACCTTCGGTGAGTGGAACCATGCTGGATTTGGTGCACTGGGATTTCAGCGTGCGATCGCCATGAGTAGCGATACATTTTTCTATCAAGTTGGTCGCAGAGTCGGTGGTCCAACCTTGATTGAATGGACTCGCAAGTATGGATTTGGAAAAAGAACCGGTTTTGAGTTTTCAGATGAAGAATCAAAAGGTAATGTTCCAGATGACGCTTGGAAGCGAAAACTGTGGAAAATGCCTTGGACTGTGGGCGACACTATCAATATGTCCATTGGTCAAGGTGCTTTGCAAGTCACTCCACTACAATCTGCAATTATGTTTTCTGTCCCTGCTAACGGTGGCTATAGAGTAAAACCACACTTGCTCAAAGACCATGAAGAAGCAAAGAACTGGCGGGAATCTCTGAATATGAAGCCAAGTACGATCAAAGTACTTCGCGAAGGATTGCGCCAAGTGATCACAGGTGGTACAGGGACACTGTTGAATGTACCATCAATTGCCCCTGCAGCAGGTAAGAGTGGTACTGCTGAAGCTGGTATTAATCGCCCAAATCATGCTTGGTTTGGAGCATATGCTCCTGCTGATAAGCCAGAGATAGTCGTTGTAGCGTTTGGTGAAAACTCTGGTGGGCATGGTGGTACCGACTGCGGACCAGTTGTCTTACAAGTCTTGCAAGAGTATTTTCACAAGAAGCATCCAGGTAAGTATCAAAAATCTGAGTCTGAAGAGTCAAAACTGAAAACTAAAAACTCAAGAGGTAGATCTGGAGATTAACAACAAAGAACACAGAACACAGTCATCAATTAGGGGTGTAAGGGAGCCACTGCCCTTCGGGTTCGCAGTCGCCTACGGAGGGAGACCCTCCTGCAGCGCTGTCTCACCGTGCGCGGGTTAAGCGCGTTGAGGCATGTGGCGTGAGCCAGTAATGAAGCGCGTAGCGTGGCACAAGCGCGTTATAAGGGTGTAGGGGAACCCCATCAATAATAGGTTCTTCGTTTTGTATAACTGTTCATTCGGAGATGGTGGCAGCGATCATAATGTGATTGTTGCCACCATGTCGTTTGTAGTTTCTCTTCAACAAAAGCGTTGTAAAATCAGGTTACCTTTTCTGCTAAATTCTCAGTACATTCTCATATTTTTTCTGAATAGCGCTAATTGATGTATTTCCTCATGCAAAATACTGACAACAATTTGGTTTATTCTATATAACAAAAACCAAATAACAAATGCTGCACTACTAGGGTTGTTTTTCTTGCAATCCCAGGTAGAGACTTGGCGCGATCGTATACAGTTCATGCGATTCAGAGAATCGCTATTTGTGACATGAGGCTACTGCAACAACCTCAATTAGCGAGCAAAAAAGAGACACGTACTGTAGGACAGGGTTTCCAGCCGTTGTTCTTCATCATATTTACCTTATTGATGACAGCTGGTATTGGTGCTCGTCTAGTATATTTGCAAATTGCGGAAGGTGCAAATTATCGCAAGCGAGCTGAAGCAAACCGGATTCGGATGATTCCCAAACAACCGGAACGGGGTAATATTTTTGACCGTAATGGCAAACTACTAGCAACAACTCGCCATCCGCGTTCTGTGTACTTATGGCAAATGGCACATACTAAGCCTTCCTGGTCAGTCGTTGGTCCGCGCCTGTCGAAAATTCTCAACATTCCTGTAGAAGAGATGGAAAAGAAATTAGACGAGTCTGGTTTTAACTCTTCTTTGGTGCGGATCGCTCGTGACTTGAACGAAGCGGAAATTACGGTATTGAAGGAGTACGCCAATGAACTCAAAGACGTAGAAGTTCATACAGAAGCTGTACGCTACTACCCGCAGGGTGACAGCTTAGCTCATGTCCTGGGTTATACTAGAGAACTGACACCCGAACAGTTGAAACGAAAGAAACAAGAAGGTTATCGCCCAGGAGATATGATTGGTCAAATGGGGGTAGAAAAGGCGTATGAAAAATTGTTGCGGGGTGAAAGAGGTGGTCAGCAAGTAGAAGTGGATGGTAAAGGTCGCCCGATTCGAGTGCTAGGAGAGAAACAGGCAAAAGCAGGTAGTGATATTCACCTGACTATAGATTTGAATTTGCAAAAAGCAGCCGAAAAAGCTTTAACTGGACGTAATGGCGTTATTGTTGCACTAGACCCCAATAACGGTGCTGTTTTAGCAATGGTGTCTCATCCCACCTTCGACCCGAATCTCTTCTCCAAGCGAAGACTTTCTAAAAAAGATTGGCAAAGCATACAAGGTGAAAACCATCCCTTGTTGAATCGTGCTGTTAGTAGCGCCTTTCCACCCGCCAGTACTTTCAAAATAGTCACTGCGACAGCAGGGCTAGAATCCGGCAAATTTTCTCCCGATACAGTGCTGCAAACATACGGTTCTCTGACTGTTGGCAGAGTTACGTTTGCGGAGTGGAACCACGCTGGATTTGGTCCATTGGGATTTACAAGAGCCTTAGCAATGAGTAGCGATACTTTCTTTTACCAAATCGGTAGAGGAGTAGGCGGTCCAACCTTAATTGAATGGACTCGCAAATACGGATTTGGTCAAAGAACTGGCATTGAGTTCACGACCGAAGAAACGAAAGGTCATGTTCCAGATGAAGCGTGGAAGCAGAGAACGTGGAAAATTCCTTGGACTGTAGGGGACAGCATTAATATGTCCATAGGTCAAGGAGCTTTGCAAAGTACACCTCTACAAGTTGCTGTGATGTTTTGTGTCCCAGCAAATGGCGGTTATAAGGTCAAACCACACTTGCTCAAAGACCATGAACAAGCAAAAAACTGGCGAGAATCTCTGAATATGAAGCCAAGCACCGTCGCAACTCTGCGTGAAGGACTACGGAAGGTGATAGCCGAAGGTACAGGTAAGGCTCTTAATGTGTCAACAATTCCTCCAACATCCGGTAAAAGCGGTACGGCTGAAGCATGGAACAATCATATGAAAGCAAACCATGCATGGTTTGGAGCATATGCTCCTAGCGATAAGCCAGAGATTGTCGTGTTGGCATTTGCTGAACACTCTGGTGGTGGTGGCGGTAGTGTTGCTGCGCCAATGGTGTTACAGGTGATGCAAGAATATTTTCACAAGAAGTCTCCGAATGAGTATCAAAAAGCTGACACTGAAGCTTCAAAGCCAAGAACTTATAGTTCAAGGATAAGGCGGCGAAATTAATCAAGAGGATGGGGAAGATGAGGACAGAAGCTAGGAAATTCTCCCAGCCTACGGCTCGCTGCGCTAACACTCCCAGCCTACGGCACGAAGCGCCCCGGAGGGGGCGCTGCGCAAACGCGCTTGACTCCCTCATTTCCCCCCATTCCCCGACTCTTCCTGTTGCGAGATTTGAGCAGGTTTCAAATTTCTGGCTTTGTAGAAAGTTTCCAAGCTATCGCGATCGCCCACAAAACGCCAGTGCCAAGGTTCATAACTCACACCTTGAGCATTGTTTTTAGGAAAGGACATCTCAAAGCTGAAACGTGCTGCATTAGCTTGTAGCCATTGATAAGCCTTAGTTTTTTCAAAGTTGGTAGTGAGATTTGTTGCTGGTGCTGCGCCATCCCCAACATCTAGAGCATAACCTGTGTGATGTTCGCTGTGACCGGGGGGGGCGCTGACAGCAGCCCGTTGCGCTGGCGTCTGATTCCGCTGGGCACCAACGGTAAAAAACAACTGTTCTTGCTCTTTTATAGAGCGAAAAGCAGAAACAGGTACTATTACCACACCTGCATTCCGTGCGGCTGCTGCCATTTCTATAAACTTTTGCGCGGCTGCTTTTCGCATTCTCAGACGTCTATCACTAGAGATCGGTTGTAGTTCAGACTCAGGCGCTTCTGAGTAAGGAAAATGACCTAAAACTGTATTATCTTTTGATGTGGCGGAATTACCCGATTTTGACGCAGTTGCGGGAGTTGAATTCGCAGGGGAAGGTTGAGAATTTTTCGTCTTTTTTGGCGTGACAACGAAAAATAAAAAACCGCTCGCAACGGCTATCAAGAGAACTCCTACCACTCCACCAATGATCAAATACAACGGGCGAATGTTGACCTTCTTGGGTGGTGTATCAGGAGTATCACGCAAAGCTTCCGGAATATCTGGGCCGGAACTAGATGGTTTGTTTTGCGGTTTCTCGGAAAACCCAGCATTATCCAAAGCTCAACTCCTGCGTTTGCTCAATATCATAACAAATTGTAAACTGGAGAATAGGGAACGCAATAGGTAAAATGTTGCATCTACATCTATAGGTTTAATTTTGACAAACCTCCTAGAACTCTATCTCAAATTAGTGTTCCTAGTCCTAGTAGGATACATTTTAGGACGTAGGGTGTCTACGACAGTTCCAAAGCGTTTGGCACAGTTCCTTTTTTGGATAGGAGTGCCGATAGGTATTATCGTTTTTCTACGCAAAGCTGACTTATCAGGACAAATTTGGATTGCACCAGCGATCGCCTACTCAGCCATTTTCCTAGGAGCACTTTTCGCTCTTGCAGCAATTAAAGGACAGGCTTATCTGACAAATACCGCTCCCCAAAAATCGACTCAAGGGAGTTTTATCTTAGCGGCAATGGTTGGTAACACAGGATATATTGGCTATCCCGTTACCCTGTCATTAGTTGGCACACAATACTTTGCTTGGGCGTTGTTTTATGATTTGCTGGGGACAACATTAGGAGCTTATGGACTCGGTGTTGCCTTGGCAGCTCGTTTTGGTGGTGGTATTCATAGTCATTTGCAGGTTTTGAAGGCAATTGCTATCAATCCCGCTCTATGGAGTTTTGGGTTTGGCTTGCTGTTTCGGGAAGTCAAAATCCCTGCACCAGTTGAATTTTGGTTAGAGTTAGTTGCTTGGAGTTGTGTTGCTCTATCTCTGGTACTTATTGGGATGCGATTAAGCAAACTGACTTCGTGGCACAGTTTACCAAGGGCAAGCATCAGCATCGCAATCAAAATGCTACTCGTCCCCCTGATTTTAGGTAGTATTTTACCATTTATCGGTTTAACTGGGACAATAGCACGGGCGATTGTTCTGCAAATGGCTATGCCCCCAGCTTTTGCTACGCTGGTGATTGCCGAAACTTTTGATCTCGACCGCGACCTTGCTGTGACTGCATTAGCTATGGGTTCTATGATGTTGCTACTGACTCTGCCAATTTGGTTGTGGCTGTTTTGATTTTAGGAAATTTCTCCCAGTTGTACGCAACATTACTAAACATAAATTCGTCAATGAATGTGCTGTTTGGGGTGCAAACAGGCAAACCAAAGTTGGCAATTCTTGCATTCACAGTTGCAATCCAAAGCAGTTGTTATCGTAAATTAGGGGTAGAAATCACCAACTGAAAATATATTTCTTTTTGAACGAGCGAATTTTGAATTTTGAATTTTAAATTGTTATAATGCGTCAGCTTCTAAGTACTCTTTCATTGGTCGGACTACTGCAATTAGTTCCTAACATAGCTTTTGCCCAAGAAAAATTTAGTACTGAAAAAACATCCAACCCAATTGCACAGGTAGTTGCTGCCAAAGTGATGACGAACTACCCGGATGGACAGTTCTATCCAGAACGTTTGTTAAGTCGGGCAGAATTAGCCTCTATTATGGTGAAAGCTTTTCATCTGGAGAAACGACAAGCTGTTACCAAAGAGAATGTAAAAGTGACAGATGTCGCTTCTTCCAATCCAGCATTTAATGACATTCAGATAGTCTTAAAAACCGATATTATGAAAGGCTATCGCGGCAATCTTTTTTTTCCAAATCAAAGAATAACTAGGGCTGAAGCTTTGGCTATATTTGCCCAGGCATATGGAGTTTTTCAATTTCCAGATGAAAGCGTAAAGTAAGATTCTTTCCCAATATCCAGACGCCGGTTCTATTCCTGCTTGGGCAAAAAAGGCGATCGCCACAGTAGCAAGTGAGGGATTTCTCAATACAGATACAAAAGGTAATCTTTCACCCTCACAACCGATGATGCGTGGGGATATGGCTGATGTATTAAGTAAATATTTGCAAAGACAACAGCCACAAGCCGAAACGCCAGCAGTTCCAGGTGGTAATAATAGTCCAGAATCTTCTCCTTGAAGCAAACATATACATTGTTTTAAGAACTCTCAGCATTTGCGTAAAACTTTGTAAATGCAAAGGTGTTGATTTCCGTTCAAACTATTGCTGTACCTCAACTCCAGTATTGGTAAATAAATGGCAGACTGTATGAGGTACTGCTTTACCTGAGCGTGGGAAAATCAAAAATACGAAAAAGTAGAGAGGAAAACACTACAATATGCACTTGAGTGAGATTACCCATCCTAACCAGTTGCATGGTTTATCAATAAGACAACTGCAACAGATTGCTCGTCAGATTCGAGACAAACATCTTCAAACTGTAGCAGCCACTGGCGGACACCTAGGACCGGGATTGGGTGTTGTAGAGTTGACGTTGGGGCTTTACCAAACGCTGGACTTAGATCGTGATAAAGTCATTTGGGATGTAGGACACCAAGCATATCCTCACAAACTGATTACAGGGCGCTACGATCGCTTCGATACTTTACGGCAAAAAGATGGAATCGCTGGTTACCTTAAGCGCGGTGAAAGTAAGTTTGACCACTTTGGCGCAGGGCATGCTTCTACCAGTATATCTGCAGCTTTGGGTATGGCTTTAGCGCGGGATATGAATGGCGAAAAATTTAAAGTTGCTGCAGTGATCGGTGATGGTGCACTGACTGGGGGTATGGCATTAGAAGCCATCAACCATGCTGGACATATGCCCAAAACCAATCTGCTGGTTGTCCTGAACGACAACGATATGTCTATATCTCCCAACGTCGGTGCAATACCCCGCTACCTAAACAAAATGCGCCTCAGTCCGCCGATGCAGTTTCTCAAAGACAACCTTGAGGAACAGTTTAAGCAAATTCCTTTCGTGGGTGAATCTCTTTCTCCGGAACTGGGACGCATCAAAGAAGGGATGAAGCGCTTGGCTGTTCCCAAAGTCGGCGCAGTGTTTGAAGAACTGGGCTTTACCTACATGGGACCTGTGGACGGGCATAATTTAGAAGAATTGATTGCGACTTTCCAACAAGCACATCAAATCCCAGGACCAGTTTTGGTACACGTCGCAACAGTGAAGGGTAAGGGCTATGAAATTGCCGAACTAGATAAAGTTGGCTACCACGCCCAAAACCCCTTCAATATCTCCACTGGAAAAGCCGTCCCTTCCAGTAAACCCAAACCCCCTGCTTACTCCAAAGTCTTTGCCCATACCCTAGTTAAACTCGCTGAACAAAACCCCAAAATCATTGGTATTACTGCTGCAATGGCAACAGGGACAGGGTTAGATAAACTGCAAGCCAAACTACCTGATCAATATATCGACGTTGGTATTGCCGAACAACACGCTGTCACCCTTGCTGCGGGACTAGCAACTGACGGAATACGTCCTGTTGTTGCTATTTATTCCACTTTCTTGCAACGCGCCTACGACCAAATCGTTCACGACGTCTGTATCCAAAACTTGCCAGTATTCTTCTGTCTGGACAGGGCGGGAATCGTTGGTGCTGATGGTCCGACTCACCAAGGAATGTACGACATTGCCTATCTACGTTGCATTCCTAACATGGTACTGATGGCACCCAAAGATGAGGCAGAACTGCAACGAATGATAGTCACTGGTGTTGAGCATACCACAGGACCAATTGCCATGCGCTTCCCTCGCGGTAATGGTTACGGCGTTCCCCTGATGGAAGAAGGTTGGGAAGCTTTAGAAATCGGCAAAGCAGAAATTCTCCGTAACGGTGATGATGTGTTGATCCTAGGTTACGGCACAATGGTGAATACGGCACTGCAAGCGGCGGAAATTCTTTCAGAACATGGCATCGAAGCCACTGTGATTAATGCCCGTTTTGCTAAGCCTCTAGATACCGAATTAATTTTGCCATTAGCCCAGAAAATTGGTCGCGTAGTCACCTTGGAAGAAGGTTGTGTTATGGGTGGCTTCGGTTCAGCAATTGCAGAAGCGCTGTTAGATGCGGACATCGTTGTTCCTGTTAAACGCATTGGTGTGCCAGATGCTTTAGTGGAACATGCTGAACCAAATCAATCTAAAGCAGAAATCAGTTTGACGAGTCCTCAAATAGCCCAAACAGTTTTACAAGCTTTCTTCAAGCGAGAACTTTCTGCTGTCGGCTAAACTGTTGGCAAATCTAATGTAGGGTGTACATTGCTTAGGAATTATCCAGAAAGTGGGCAAGTACACCCTAATTTTTTGTGGAGGTAAATAGGTAAGGCAAAAGAAACGCGCATTCATTATGTAGGTTTAAGAAGTGCATTGTTTGATTTTTGTAAGCACTCGCCCCAAAGTTTCCCGAAAGTGCGATCGCAGTAGCAGTAATTGATTTCTGGCTGCAAAGCTAATTGCTTTTGGTAGGAATGCCATCGCAGAGAGTGCGATCGCTCACATTGGGATTTGATTGTAAATAACCACGTAGCCTATTGCAACTGTAGCTCATCAGATCGTTGAGACTACCAGAAATTATTAAATTTTTAAGGTGATTTGGGTACATATTCCAGAGTTTGACGGTATTGTCAGCACTAGCAGAAGCGATGGTCTTGCCATCGGGGCTGAATGCTACACTAGTGACCTCATTACTATGCCCGTTGAGGGTAATGATTTCTTTACCTGTAGCCGCATCCCAGAGTTTGACGGTTTTGTCAGCACTAGCAGAAGCGATGGTCTTGCCATTGGGGCTGAATGCTACACTAGTGACCTCATTACTATGCCCGTTGAGGGTGATGATTTCTTTACCTGTAGCCGCATTCCAGAGTTTGACGGTATTGTCGGCACTAGCAGAAGCGATGGTCTTGCCATCCGGGCTGAATGCTACGCTACGAACCGCATCGCTATGCCCGTTGAAGGTGATGATTTCTTTACCTGTAGACGCATTCCAGAGTTTGACGGTATTGTCAGTACTAGCAGAAGCGATGGTCTTGCCATCGGGGCTGAATGCGACGCTATAGACCGAATTGCTATGCCGATTGAGGGTAGTAATTTCCTTGCCTGTAGCCGCATTCCAGAGTTTGACGGTATTGTCAGCACTAGCAGAAGCGATGGTCTTGCCATCGGGGCTGAATGCGACGCTACGGACATAATTTCTATGCCCTTTGAGGGTAATAATTTCCTTGCCTGTAGCCGCATTCCAGAGTTTGACGGTATTGTCAGCACTAGCAGAAGCGATGGTCTTGCCATCGGGGCTGAATGCGACGCTATAGACCAAATCGCTATGCCCCTTGAGGGTAGTAATTTCCTTCTCTGTAGCCGCATTCCAGAGTTTGACGGTATTGTCAGCACTAGCAGAAGCGATGGTCTTACCATCCGGGCTGAATGCTACGCCCCAGACATAATAGGTATACCGGTCGAGGGTAGTAATTTCCTTCTCTGTAGCTGCATTCCAGAGTTTGACGGTATTGTCAGCACTAGCAGAAGCGATGGTCTTACCATCGGGGCTAAATGCTACGCTATAGACATAATTGCTATGCCCGTTGAAGGTAATGATTTCTTTACCTGTAGCCGCATTCCAAAGTTTGACATTTTTGTCAGCACTAGCAGAAGCGATGGTCTTACCATCCGGGCTGAATGCTACGCTACGGACCCAATTGCCATGCCCCTTGAGGGTGGTGATTTCTTTGCCTGTAGCCGCATACCAGAGTTTGACGGTTTTGTCAGCACTAGCAGAAGCGATGGTTTTGCCATCGGGGCTGAATGCTACGCCCCAAACATCATAGCTATGCCCCTTGAGGGTGGTGATTTCTTTGCCTGTAGCCGCATACCAGAGTTTGACGGTTTTGTCAGCACTAGCAGAAGCGATGGTCTTGCCATCGGGGCTGAATGCGACGCTATAGACCGAATTACTATGCCCCTTGAGGGTAGTAATTTCCTTCTCTGTAGCCGCATTCCAGAGTTTGACGGTATTGTCAGTACTAGCAGAAGCGATGGTCTTGCCATCGGGGCTGAATGCGACGCTATAGACCGAATTACTATGCCCCTTGAGGGTAGTAATTTCCTTGCCTGTAGCCGCATACCAGAGTTTGACGGTTTTGTCAGCACTAGCAGAAGCGATGGTCTTGCCATCGGGGCTGAATGCGACGCTACTGACATACCTGCTATGGCCTTTGAGGGTAATAATTTCCTTGGCTGTAGCCGCATTCCAGAGTTTGATGGTACTGTCAGCACTAGCAGAAGCGATGGTCTTGCCATCGGGGCTGAATGCGACGCTATAGACCCAATTGCTATGCCCTTCCAAGCGATTTTGCTCTTGCATATTGTAGATTGCTTGCCTTAGTGCGACTACAGCTTGCTGGTTAGCCGTTTGTTCTAAATTGACATCTTTCCTAAGTGTTCTACTTGAAAGTTGTCTGTTTGACTGTGTAGCTGCAATTAAAGCCTCAATTTGCCTGTTAGATACTAGCGAAGATTCAGAACTTCGTTGCGCCAGAGCGATCGCACTTTGTTGTATTGCTTCCTTGGCTTTGTTGTGCGCATCATACCATTGATAACCTGCAAAGATAGCTACTCCAGCTAACCCAATACTAAACAATGTAACAACTCGATTTTGCCGCCGTGCTGCTGCCAACTTTTGTTGTTGGCGTTCTTTCTCTTCTTGAACCAGGCGATTTCGCAGTTCTTGACTCTCCTGAATATACTCCTCGGCTACCCCATTCAGCATTTGCCAATCACCAAATCTAGCTAAATATCCCTCTGCTACTGCTAATCTGTCATCTTTTCTAAGGAATCCTGGCTTTTTATCATTTTTCTTCCATTCTTGGGCTTCCGCTTCAATCTGACGCTCAATGCCTATTCCCAACTTATATTCTTCTTTCCAATCCCGCAACTTTTGCCAGTGGCGAATTAAGGCTTCGTGGACAACATCTAAAATTACATCCTGGGAATCCGGCTCATCCGTCTTTGTAATTAATCGTGCATCTTTATCCGCTAACTTCTCACTCACTTGTTGCAAAAGTTCCAAGGAATGATGGGAATTAACCAACTCGCCCAAACGCTCGCGCCGCCTGACATCTGTAGTTTCTCCCATTTGCGTCAATTCTAGAAAAATCCGCCGCGCCACAGTTTTTTCTGTTGGTAAAAGACTGTCGTAAACTGCATCGGCGCGTTTTTGTAGCGTTCCTTCAACCCCGCCTAAATCCTGATAAGTTTTGAGGCTGAGAAGTTCATCGCTTTGATTTATCGATTCACGCCACAATTCTGTCAACGTATATTGCAGCAAGGGCAAACTTCCGGGGTAATCCTCAACATCATTAATTAGTTGCTGTTTTAACCTTCCTTCTATGCCTAATCCTACCCAATCAGCCGGTTTAGTAATCGCTTCTTCAATTTCCTCACGGGTTAAGTGTTCGACGTTGATGTAAGGTTTATGGATTTTGCTGGCATATTCGGGATATTCTCGCCATCTCGCCCGAAAATCTGATCGCATCCCAATGAAAATATAGAGGTTATCTGTACAGTCAATTAATTCCCGCAAACAGTCAAAGAATTCTTGGCGCTGGCTGTCATCGCACATGGTAAAGCATTCTTCAAACTGGTCGATAATCAAGATAACTGGTGTGTTTAATGCTTTTAACTCCTTGCCGATGACATGGGCAATAGAGCGGTTTTCACTTCGTTGCAATACAGTCCCAACCCCACCCCGCATTTGCTGAGGCAAACGCTCCCCTCCCCGTGAACGGGGAGGGGTTGGGGGTGGGGTTGCTGTTGTCCCTGGATGAGAAAGATTAGGCAAGGAGAGTGCAAAAGCCTCCTGTAAACTGTTAACAGGAGATTCTTTAGGCGTAAACGGAGTAATATAAGTCCAGCGATCGCTCCCTGGAATCTCTTGTCCTAGCTTCAGCTGGTAGAGTAACCCAGCCCGTAACATAGATGATTTTCCACTACCGGAAGCTCCTAATACGGCAATTAGGCGATGCTTCTCTGTTACCTGTTGAATCAACTCCTGAGTTAGCGCACTCCGCCCATAAAAAACCTCAGCATCTTCCTTTGTTTCGGTAAAATATGACAGGGAACGATAGGGACACTTATCCTGAAAGCTTTTTTGAGAAAACTTAGTTGTCAGCAGAATTGCTCGTGGGGAATTGGCAATTAACGGACACTGGACTGTATTCGACATTCGGCTGATAATCAAATCTGCCAATTTGTGGCTATTGATGATCCCATCTGCGTCATTTTCGGGATTCAATCCTGCAAGTAACGTTTCCGTCAACAACCCCTGCGTATGGGGAATTTCGACTCCAGTTTCGTAGGAACGGGTTGCAGTAATGAAACAGTAGTCTTTATCTGTGGGTTTATATTTCAGCAACTCACCGCTATAGCAGCAATCTAGCCAAACAACGACTCGTTTAGCCAGACTTATTTGCAACTGCTCTCCCAACCAACTTAAGGATATACCATATTCTGCATCAGGTAGGACATCACTGGTAGCTAAAAATACTTCTTTCTTACCCGCCACAGTGTTGTACCAGCCATGTCCTGAAAAGAAGAATAACGCTGTTTCTGGGATGGGGTTAGGAGGAGGAGGATTGAAAAGATTAGCGATCGCTTCTTGTAATTCTTGCACTTTTACTGCGCCTTGGCGATCAATTTTACTTTCTCCCTTGGGGTTTAAAGTTCTAGGTAAACACTGAGTGCGAAAAGGTCTATAACCGTATTGTTCTAATTGTTCGGCAATTTTCTCAGCATCCTCTGCCGCTGCTGTTAGCGGCTTTAAAGTAGTGTACTCTGGGTAATAATTAATTCCAATAATTTGAGCAGCCCATTCTGATGCCATTTTTATTACCTGACTAATAATTAAAACTTTTCGTTGAACTGTAGGCAAAATCAGCCCACAGCTTTAATACCTAATTCACAGCATTATTTAGTTCTTACGAAAAATTACTAGACATTAGTGCAATAAATTATATATATTTTCTACATTTACAAAAATTTTATTGTGTAAATATCACCATAGTAGACATAAATCACCTCGATAAAGTCGGGGTTTTGAACTAGCGAGGACATAAGCCTTTCTTTTACTTCTTATTTAGGTGTAAGTAAAATCAACTTATGCACACTGCGGAAAATGAACGTGCATTGTAGATAGAATCAAGCATTTTGCCGCTGCAGTAGAATTGATCCGCAAATACAGACAATGTTTTCACGCGCTCGCGCACGTTACGCATAATCCAGTCTTTTTGTACAGTGCGTAAGTCCGACTATATTAATTTACGCTGGGGAAAGTATAAAAAAACACATTTAATTAAAAAAATTAAAACTGAATATCAAATATCTACTGTAATCATCTCACTTAACTTATGTTTATAATATTAGTAGTGAGTTTAGTATAAAAATCTATGAATATCAAAGCTGACAATACTGTCATCGCTTTTCTTTTGGCATTTCAAGATTTAAAAACTGCCCTTAGAGAACAAGAAAAACAAAATTTCAAGGAAGTTGCAAAGCAATTAGAAACCCAGCCCAAAGCTTGGGAAAACTATACTAAAGGACGTTTATTAGAAATAATAAGTTCTAATCCTGACTTAAATCAGTCTTATCAATTTTATAAATCTCATTTAGATAATGTAGAAGAAATTCCTGATGATTTACTTCCTACTGAAGCTGAAATTAGTAAACTCATTTCTCATGACAAGGCTCCAATAGCTAAAGGCTTTAAACCAAAATCTGAAGCTACAGGCTACGAAAGCCAACTAAATAATGTTGTAATCATTGTTGGTAATTCTGAAAAACCAGAAGAAACAGTTAAACAAGCCACATTTTTAGAAAAATGGAAGCAACTTTTATCTCAATCCAATCCATCAAATTAGTTTTTCCATTATAATGAGCGATTTAATCTATCCTACACTCGATTTGTTTTTATATGGTTTAAAAAGTTCTTTAAACACAACTGATGCAGAAACACAAAAAAACCAAGCAGCTTTTTTAGCTCAATTACCCTCTGACACTCAATTCCACGATCATGACATTGAAACTGAGTATTTAGAGATTACCCATCCTACTCAAATTAACTTTATTTCTCAGAATAAAACTTTAGAAGGATACTATTATGCTGTTAGATTAAATGACACTTATGGCTTACAGCTTGATTGTTCTATTAATAATCAAACTGAAACTCAACCAGCTAAGTCTTTTGCAATCTTAAAAACTGAAATCGAACAAAAATTAAATAAAGAACTGGTAACAATTGGAAAAACCTGGTTACTTTCTGGTTGGCTACCTGAAAACTCGTCTCAAAATCCTGAAGATATTGCCAAAGATTGCTACTATGCTTTATTTAAAGATACTTATTGGCAACCAGAACAAGGTACTTTTTTAGACGGAAAAGTTTTTGAAATATGGCGTTCAGAAAATACAAATGATAGCCTAAAAAAAGCAACAAATGCTCTAAATAGTCACGAAAATCATGTGATTATTGCTATTTATACTAATCGAGAGAGCGCAGAACAAGCTGCGGAATTTTATAAAGATTGGATGGGGTTATTTTGTTATCGAAATAAGATTACGTGGGCTTATTGGCAAAGTCGTTTAGTTAAAGACTCTCTGCTCAATCATTATAAACAGATTGAAGAAAATAGAAAAATTACCAATAAAAGTAATTCTAGGCAAGAAAAGCAGAATATTACCAACTCTCGCCAGATTTTAAATAATATTGATAACATTCTCCAGCAATATACAATCGACTTACTCAACCTCTCTTTTCAAAAAAAAATTATTGAAATTAATTTATCTAATTATCAACTTCGCTTGGCTTTGATTAAAGAAAAAGCAGGTCAAAATAATCAGCTAGATTTTTTAGAAAAATTTAGCACCCTAGCCAACAAAAAATATTTACCACAAATTAATAAAGATGTCGAAAATATGCAGCTTGGCTTGCAACTTTTAGAAGATACAATTAACGCTACTCGCAGTCGTGTAGAACTCGAAAAATCTGAACGAGAGCGTAACTTCCAAGAGCTTGTAGCTGTTGTAGGTGCTGGTATAGCAACCGTATCTCTAGTAAAAGAAACAGCAAAAGATTGTAAAGATATTTTTCGGTTTAAGCAAGTTAACTTCTTTTGCAACTATCCTTTAAGTGCCAGTCTGATAGTTGGAATCATTGTTGGTTTTATGGTTTGGTGGCTGAGAAAACGATTGCGAGCTTGAGAAGATTGACTGTAATCGTGCTTAATCATCAGTTCTAGTGCTATTTGATCTGATTCATTAGGCCTTACAGTTGTAACCGTTTGCTGGTTTTAATTAAATCGAAAATTAAAAATATTTAAAATTTTATCAGACCGTTATCGAAACCGTAAGAAAAGATTTAGTTTAAGGTTTAACCGAATAGCAGGTTTGTATAATTATGAACTTCGCATTCATTCCAAGAGTCTATAAGAAAAGATTATTAATAAACTTGGCGTTAGGAGTGCAAGCGCCTCCGGCAATAGCCTGTTACTCAATGGCTAACTTTGTACCTCCCTGACTTTTGCAAGAGGTCTATTATATTTGGAATTTTGTTAGCGCAGCGGAACGCAGTCCATTTCTCATTGTGCAAATTCCGCGTCCCTTGCGCGTGTCCCCTTGGGACGAGCACGGTACTAGGGCTGTCTTTCGTTAAAACCCTTGCCCCAAGTGCGCTCATAGCGCTCGCCGGAGGCGCTTGCACTCCTAACACTAAAAATCAAGAATATATTTCGTCTGTTGCCAGGAAACATCTGTCTCAAGTAAACGTCTAACCCTAACTAGAGACATTAACGATCTCAACGCTTAAAATCAAGGAGACCGAAACTCAGGTAACCCTAAACTAGGACACTAGTTGCCGGGTAAAATTCTTTGTTAAGTTTCTTTGCAAACAAAGTAAAAGACTTTTTACTCACTCGGTAGAAAGCAACTGTTTGGACATCTACTATCAGTGTTATCCAAAAAGAGAACAATATTTGGGTAAGATAAAGAAGCTATCTTTTCTGCGTTGCAGACACTGAAAGCTTCTCATATCCGAAGGAGATATCTCTAATGCTGACTTTAAAAATCATTGTTTATATAGTTGTTGGCTTTTTTGTCTCTCTGTTCGTCTTTGGATTTTTGTCAAGTGACCCTGCTCGTAACCCTGGTCGTCAGGATCTTGAGTAAAAACGCGACAAATCTTCTTCGACTACCGGAAGGCGGACGACATTATACGCCAAAGGACACTTAGCTCAAATTGGGAAACCTTTCGCCCGTCGCCTGCATAGGAATACCTCCTGTGAGCTTACGCTTACACAAAGAGCGCGTGTCCTCCTCCGGGGCGGCTTGCCAAAATCTTAATCTAGATCAAAGGCAACAGCTGGAAGGCACAATTTGTAATGTCCTTCCAGCTACTTATTGGCTGTTTGTTAGCTTGATTCGGTGCTAGAGTATGCCTCATCCAGTTCCGCCGCCCGAACCGTCTCCTATTTTTGAATCTTCACAATCTGCAAATCCCATCTCAGTCTTAACGACTGACGCAAAAGCACTACAAAAAGAGAAATCACTAAGACAACAAGAAACGACTCCACTGCAAACTGCTGCCCAAAAGCCATCAATTTATAGTGGGAAAACTTTAGCAGCACCAAGTGAGCCGGAAAGTTTACCACCTGAATTTTCTCCCATTACCGCTTCTAAAAGTGCAGCTTCATTGAGTGAGGTTTCAGTTGGTTATCCGCTACAGCAGCCCGAAACCTCTTACCCATCCAATGGTGACAGTACAAATCCAGCAACTAAAACATTTTTTGCTGGAGAACCAGTAGCTGAAACACTCACCAAGCTGAAGAACTTATCTCAAAAGGTGTCGCGACGCGTTATCAAGACAGCCCAAACACCAACTCAGGGTGACGCCTCAACAGAAAAATCACCAAACGAACAACCAGTACACATCGAATTCAAGACTCGCAACCAAACAACTGAGCCATCGACTCCTACCCCAAATTCCCCAACTCAGTCAGCACCAACAGGACAACAGAACAGCACAACCAGTCAAAAAAATCAACCATCTGGCACAACTCCACCATCCAGCACGCCGACAGCCGGAGGAAGAATTGTGGAAATTACTTCTGATAGACAGGAGTATGACGAGCAGCGGCGGATTGTCACGGCTGAAGGTAATGTGGTAGTGCGGTTTGATGGAGCAGTTGTAGATGCTGATCGCCTGCAAGTGAGTTTGAACAATTTGATTGCAGTTGGAGAAGGAAACGTTGCTTTAACACGGGGCGGTCAAGTTTTACGCGGTGAACGCTTTACTTATAATCTTGTCCAAGATAATGGAGAACTGACAAACGGCAGAGGTGATATTTTCCTACCAACAGCAGGGCAAGATTTATCTTTCCTACCCACGGACATCACAGCGGGAGGAACACCAGCGCGTCCTCTGAGCGATCGCATTATAGAAAATCAACCTTTGCAAGCAAGCAGTCCTGGTGGACTCAACATTAACGTAGGTGGTGGAAGGGGTGCGAATAACCTAGCTGCGCCAAAACAAGGCGGTCAAGTCAGACGAGTACGTTTTGAAGCTGGACGAGTTGATTTTAATCCCCGAGGTTGGCAAGCGAGGGATGTCCGCCTGACCAACGATCCTTTTTCACCTCCAGAGTTAGTCATCAGGGCAGACAAAGTGACTCTGACGCGCGAGACACCTTTACGAGACCGGATTAAGACACAAGGACAACGTTTAGTTTTGGATCAACGAACGTCTTTACCCATTCCCAAGGATGAGCAGGTGATTGACCGTAACAAGCGAGATGTTACCCCTGCGATCGCATCTGTTGGCTTTGATGGAGATCAACGAGGGGGCTTATTTGTTGAGCGTAGCTTCCAACTCATCAATACAGAAGGGACGAGCTTTAGCATTGCACCGGAATTTTTCGCTCAAAAAGCAGTCACTGGTAACATTGGTAATTTTGTATCGCTGTTTGGCTTCAAGTCAAGATTGAGGTCTACTTTGGGTCCACGAACGGATGTAACGGGTTCTGCATTGTTGACGAGTCTTGACTTAGGCGATATACAAAATAACCTGCGGGCGAATTTGCAGCTACGCCAGTTATTAGGTGATCAAAATCCCTACAAGGCTACATTTGAATATAGTTACCGCGATCGCTTTTACAATGGTAGCCTCGGCTTTCAAACTGTCCAGAGTAGCATTGGCGGTATTCTTACTTCTCCTGTGATTCCTTTAGGCAACACCGGTGTCACTTTGAGCTATCAAGGTAGTGCTCAATATATTGATGCTGAAACAGACCGCCAAGACTTGCTCAAACCTAAGCGAGATAATGATCGCATTTCACTGAGTCGTCTACAAGCGAGTGCAGCTCTCAATAAAGGCTTTTTACTCTGGCGGGGAAAAGGGTTACCACCGACACCCACTGAGGGATTACGATATACACCAAACCCAGTAGTTCCTTTTGTTCAAACTTTTGCTGGGCTGACTGGTACTACGAGTTATTACAGCAGTGGTGATACTCAAAACACCTTTACTGGTACGGTTGGTCTAGAAGGGCAGTTTGGTCATTTCTCTCGACCCTTATTTGATTATACCGCCTTTAGAGTTAGTTACTCCCAAGGTCTAAATAGTGGCTTATCGCCTTTCAAATTTGACCGTTCTGTTGATAACAGAGTATTTAGTGGTGAAATTGTACAGCAAATTTACGGGCCATTTCGGGTTGGCTTTCAAACAACAATCAACTTGGACACTGGGGCACGTACCAGCACCGACTACATCGTAGAATATAGTCGCCGCACTTTTGGAATTACCTTGCGTTACAATCCAGTGCAAGAATTAGGTGGTATAAGTTTCAGGATTAGTGATTTCAATTGGAGTGGTGGTACCGATCCATTTTCTGATCCTTCTGAAGTTAAGCCAGTTGTCAATGGTGTCAGGCGGGATTAGTGATTGATTCTGTCAGATTTCTTCAGTGAAAATGATGAGATTTACGTGAAAGGAGACAGAAAAGGAGAATGGTCAGTTACTGTTTCCAAAAATTGGCGTGTCACCTTTACATTTCAGGATGGGAATGCTTACGACGTAAATTACGAGGATTACCACTAGAATATAAAATCATGATTACTAAAAGAAAACCCAGACATCCGGGAGGATTAATAAGTGCGTCAATACCTTGAACCTCTTAACATGACAATCACGCTTACTTGCCCAAATTCTTGATGTATCTCGTAAAACGGTATCTGAGATAGTTAATGAACAGGCAAGCGTGACACCGAATATGGCGCTTCGATTAGCGCTTAGCATTTCAAACCACTCCTGAGCTTTGGTTAAATCTTCAGCAGAAATGTGACCTTTGGTGTGCTGCAAATGAATCAGAAGCTTGGAAAGAAATATCGCCTATTAATCTACAAACTTGTTGAAAAACACAAAAATATACCTCACTTGTGCATCTTTCGCCCAACGCTTTTAAGATTTTTCAAAGCAAAGCATTTCTAATAGTGTCAGTATCTAATTCTAAAATTGTTGCTATCTCTTGAATGCTTATCCCTCGTTGCACAAGCTTTGGCAAAATTTTTAATTTAGCCTTGATTTCACCTTCTTCTTCACCTTCTGCTTTTGCTTCTTGATAAACTCTAGTCTCTTTCAGCAAGTTTAAATTCAGCATGGTTTCTATTTTCTCGCGGCTTAAGTTAGGAAATTTGTAGACTACGATTGTCTCTATAAATTCTAAAACTTTTCTTTGGATGAGAGTATCACTCAATTCCTCCTTAGCTTTGTTAATGAGCGTTTTGGCTAATTCTCCGGCTTTGTCCTCACTCTCTACAACTAAGCGTACAATTCCTACTCCCAGAGAATCATCTGGTACGTCTTCAAGTTCGTCTAGGTAAAAGCGACGTAGATGAGGTTCCAATAAGGAACGATAACGTAGAGGATAGCTACGTTCATTGCTGCGTTTGTCATAAATGACTATTGCGAACCAGTCAGGATTGGGTGGCTGATATTGGGTGAAGTAAAGGAAAATACTTGTAAACAGTCGATCATAAAATTCTTCATCTTTGTAAAACTGAATCTCGACAAAATACAGTGGTTTATTAGAGAATTCTTCAAGAGGAGAAAATACTCCATCTAATCGGAAGCTTTTTTGTTTAATTTCTGGTGCGGTAAACTCATAAGTATTGGTGTTCATCTCAGGTTTGCCAATGATTTCAAAAAATATGTTGGGAAATTCTTTAAATATCTCGTAGAAAATTGCATCTGTCTTCATACTTACGAGTTACGAATTTTTGAAACATTGTAAACTACGAGGATGACCACTTGGTGAAATCTTCAGCAGAAATGTGATCTTTGGTGTGCTGCAAATGAATCAGAAGTTTGGGAAGAAATATCGCCTATTAATCTACAAACTTGTTGAAAAGTTCACTCCCGGCTGTTATTTGGCTGCGCTTGGCGAGTATATTTTTCTATATATTTTGGTAAAGCAGTTTCTGTATGCAAACGTGGATCAGCGATGCCCCAGCAGGGGGCCAGCGAAGCTGATCGCATCACCAGTAACCACTTGCAAAGGCAAAACACCGGCCCACACAGACAAGCTATAATCTTCCTCATCATCCAATGGTGGACCTGTCCGCACTTTGGCAGATGCTTCTGTAATCGGAAGGCAAAGCACTAAAGTTCCCTGTAATTCTTGACGATTAGGTGGGCGAACCTCAGTCCATCGTTCTGGTACAATATGCTCAGTAAAAGCTCGGAGTGCCTCTAGCTTTTGCTCAGCGTCTTGCACGAGGGTAGCTGTACCAAATATAACCACAGAACGGTAATTCATGGAATGGTGAAACGCTGACCGCGCTAGTACTAAACCATCCAACAAAGTGACGGTCACGCAAACTTCGATACCTGTAAGCAAAGAACGCAACATTCGACTTGCAGGTGAACCATGAATATAGAGTTTGTCTTCCACACGACCGTAAGCAGTTGGAACAACAAACGGCTGGTTATCTACAACAAATCCTACATGACAAATCAACCCTTCATCTAAAATTTGATAGATAAGTTGATGTTCGTAATGACCGCGCTGAGGGATTCGCTTAATAGAGGTGCGTTGTGTAGGAGTAAACTGTTCCTGGTTAATTTGATTGTTTAAAGAACTCATAGTTTTGTATTCCAATTGCGAAAATTGCTGTAAGTATTGAATTTTGTAACTTTACAAATCTAAATGCATAGCGTTACTGTGTGAAAAACCAAGTTGCTCATACACTGGTTTACCTACTGGAGAAGCGTTAAGAACCACTCGCGTACAACCTACTGCTTTTAAATAGTTAACTGTTGTGCTGGTTAATTGCTTAGCAATACCTTGTCTACGATAAGCTGGCTCAACGTAAACGCACCAGATGTATCCATATTTGCGGTAATGTGGCATGAGAACATTTGGGTATAAACCAGAGTAAAGTTGACAACTAATAGAACCAACAACTGAACCATTAACCTCTGCAACAAACGCTTTGTAAAACAAATCTCGACGCGCCTGTTCTATGAACTGGAGAGTTATCTCAAGCCAGTTGGGGTTGATGGCGTCATCAGGAACACCAATATCTCGCCACATATGGTAAAAGTGGTTTGCAATGAGTGAATCTTCCTGTGGAGTCGCTTCTGTAATCGTAATTTTCATTTTTACAAATCTAGATGCATGGCGTTACTCTGTAAAAAACCAAGTTGCTCATACACTGGTTTACCTAAGGGAGAGGCGTTAAGAACCACTTGCGTACAACCTATTGATTTAAAATAGTTGGCTGTTGTGCTGGTTAATTGTTTAGCAATACCTTGTCTACGATAAGCTGGCTCAACATAAACGCCCCAAATGTATCCATATTTGCGGTAATGTGGCATGAGAACATTTGGGTATAAACCAGAGTAAAGTTGACAACTAACAGAACCAACAACTACACCATCAACCTCTGCAACAAACGCTTTGTAAAACAAATCCCGACGCGCTTGTTCCATGAACTGGAGGGTTATCTCAAGCCAGTTAGGATCAATGGCGTCATCAGGAACACCAATATCTCGCCACAAATTACACGAGTGCTTTGCAACCAGTGAATCTTCTTGTGGAGTTGCTTCTCTGACCTGAATTGTTGATTGTGTCCGCATAAGTAACTTCACCTCAAATTTGGAATTATACCAAAAGAGGCTAAATTATAGAAAAAGCGTATGTTAGACAAAAGTTTTGCTCGATAGTCTATTGTTAGGGTAATTTTCCATAGTGGTTTTTTACAAGAGCCACTTTTTTGATTTTACATAAGTCCACTTTGAACGCTCAGCAAGTATGAATTTTGCCATTACGCTCTTATGCAATTCCCCTTCACCACTTCATCAACAGCTTTACGAAGAACTGCGTCAAGCCATTCTTGGCGGAAGTTTATTACCAGGAAGATGCATTCCTTATCCACATTAAGGGGGTAGAGACGATGAGCGACGTTCGTCGTCTCTACCCCTCTTCCGTAATAATTATCATTATTAAAAACAGTTTCTTCAGTTTCATCTTCATCCTATGTATTATCACTTGACTTTTAGTAATATTAAAACAATTAATAACGGAAGTTCTTTCTTCTTTTGGTGTCACACTTTTCTGTTGTAGTTTTGCTTGTTTAGGGTTTACTTGTACAGGTGCAAGATGTGAGCCTCCCACGGGCGCGATTAACGCTCCCGCAAAATATGAAACAAGCACACTTTTATAATGTTTCTCAAAACCTTACTGTATAACGGTTCTAAAATGTGCAAGTTAAGAGCTAAGTTTGGACTTCGCTGGGTCAAGATCATGATAGTGCATTTGTTCTATTTTACGTTTAGCACCGCGAACTAGTAGTCCTTAATCGTTAAAACCCGTGTTTTTGTTTTCTGTAAAACGCTTATTCAACGCAAGTTCCATGAGGGATGAAAACACGGTTTTTAGAAATTATGTCCTACTAGACTAATTTTGGCTTTCAAACCGCCTAACCCTTATCCAGACTGTTTTTCCCAATTTATAACCGCTTTTGGATTCCAAAATCTAAAATGCTTGCTATACAAGGATTGTAGCCTAATAAATAGAATTTAGTCTAAACTCCAGTTGGCTAGTGTACTAGTATAAAAAACTTAATGTAGGATTTGAAGTGCATAAGTTGATTTTGCTTACAACTATATACAAAGCAGGAACTTAATTTTCTCTTTTTAAGTAGATACAAACATTATGAAAAAATCTTTGGATTTTTTAGTAGATAACATGTTCATCCCAAAAGACGATTCAGTACCTGAAGGTATTTCAGGATACTTTATCCGCAGCACCGCAGGAATAAATGTGGAAGATGATCTAAAGATTGATCGAGATAAGGAGAAGCCAACTATTGAAACTGTGATCAATCTCCTCAATAAAAAAAGCAAAGATTCTAAAGATCTGGGTGTCGTGATCGCTATTCATGGATACAATACAGGAAATCCTGATATTAAGTTAAGCGATGAACTAAACGACAAATATTTACGCAAAGATCATGTTTGGGATTCGTATCAAAAAATTAATAAATATATCAACAAGGATGATGTCATTTCTAAAAAATCAGATCGCCTAGTTTTTATAGGTTATCGATGGCCTTCTGAAAATGTGACATATAAAAATTTTTACACTTCCCTAATGACTTTACCCTTTCTACTCTCCAATCTGCTATACGGAAGTTTAATTGTTGGACTCATATCTTTTCTCTTGTTCTTTTTTTGGTTATCTTCCCCACTCTTCATTTTTCCCATTATTCTTGCTACATTTTTCTCTACCCTTGTTTTGACCTTGATGATTCTGCGTATAATTGTATATTTTAGGGATACCTATCGGGCAACTCACTACGCAGTTAATGACCTGGTTGAATTAATTCGCCAAATAGATCAAGGATTGATAAACTGTAACGAAAATACCGAAGTGTGTGATATCAATGCAGTTAAAGACTGGGAGAACAGACGTCTTAAACTATCTTTCATTGGGCATAGTATGGGTGGGTATGTAACTACACAAGTAATCCGAATTCTTTCTGATATCTTTGACACTGATTCTATAGGAAAGTCTAATAACGAAAAAACTAACAAAAATCCCTCTTCTAAAATTGGGCGAGTTTTTAGTTTAGGGCGCTTAATTCTTGTTTCTCCGGATATTCCCCTACTAACTATTACTTCAGGCAGATCAAACTTTCTACGCTCATCGTTACGACGATTTGAAGAGGCTTATCTATTCAGTAACGAAGGGGATTTAGCCCTCCGTCTGGCTTCTACGGCGGCTAATTACTTTTCCTTTCCAGCAAGTAGCCGAAAGGAGGGATATAGACTGGGTAATGTAAATGTTCGTCCCAAGGACAAACTGAGCAGTAAGGATAAAAACCTAAAAAAAGAATCCAAGAAAAAGTATGGAATTCTCAACTTTGAAGAGTTATCAGACAACTGGAATAAGTCATTAGACAACCCGTTAAAGAAAATGAGTGTCTTGAGCAATGACTTGGAACTTAATATCTTAAAGAAGATGAGTTCCTTGAGCAATTACTTGGAACTTAATATGTTAAGTGAAACACTAAACCAAGAATTAAATTCAACTAATCAGGAAAAGGCGTCCAAACAAAATAAAAACAACATTGTTGGGGAAAGTGTTGGGACACCTATCGAAAACGAGCAGTCCATCTCTGACTTGTTCACCTACTTTGATTGTACCGAGTACAAAGACTTCACAGATGATCCCAAAACAGGTGATGAGGAACACAACGTCATGATCCTAGACAAACTAATTCCACCATTTACCTTTTGGAATTATGTGGAACTAAGCTGGGCGTATTTTGCTTATTCTACTGGAAAGGAACTTTTTTGTGGCAATGGGAGGGATGTACACGGTGGCTACTTCAAGGGGAAATTTAGTCAGACATTAATGTATCGACTGGCATTTGTTGGCTTCCAAGAGTTTTTAGATACTTTTCCGGATTCCAAAAGTCCAGATCTCAATCCAGATTTCGCAAAACGTCATGAGGCGCTAGATAAACTCAACGAATACATGAAGAGTAAACAGATCAAGACAGTGTTATCCCCAGAACGTTACATTGTTGATGTAATCGGGAAAGATCATAAAGATATCCGAAAAAAAATGCTATGCGGATCGGAGGGACTTATATCTTGCACCTTTGAGGAGGAACCACTAAAAGACCAATAGGAGCGTAAAAAAGTGACTCCAGCAGTGAGAAGGTATCCAAGCCTCAAGTGATATGCAAAGCTAACTTTTTGAGATAAACCCGTTTCTAGCCGTTTCTAGGGGCGGGTTTTATTATCTGACGTGCATTGGAGACAAGTTAAAAACAAGTGTATTTTGTCAATACGTCCAAATGTAGAAAGAAATTTATAAGAGAATGATAATTAAAAAAGAGAGGGAGGGGGAGAGCCCTTTCAAGGGTAGGTTTTTTGGAATGTCGAAAATAGTTGAGAAAATTGTCAAGTGTTTAACGTCAGTTGGTCGTTTCAGGATTTTTAAATCAGCTCTTATCGTCAAAAAATGACCAAATACAAAATACCTACCTTTGTAAGGGGGGAGAGCCACCCATCAGGTAGCTCTCCCTCCCTTTAGCAAGATTATCATTCTTCTATTTGCGTCATCTGCGTACTACACATTTTTCCAGAGTTACGAATCGCTTGAGACTGACTCATTCATATTTTCGACCTGTCATTTCAGTTAACTTACGTTCCCTTGTATCGCTTTTAGTCTCAAATTGAATTAGTATATTTGTACTTTTGGAGTGGCAATCGCTAACTTTTAGTCTAAACTCCAGTCATTATCTGCGATCGCATTCTCAAGGAGAATTTATTTTTGGTTACGGTGAACTGACACAGCAGCAGCTAATGGAGAGCATTTGTAGGATAGCTCAAATTTTATTTTCCCCGGAACAGCCCCCGCAAAAATAGACCAATTTTTACAAAAAGATGTTCGATCCAAAGCATAATTTGGTCTAGCCATTCAAGAACTTGTTCCAAAGGATGTTTTTCATACCCCATGATTTGAGCTTGTGCTTCAATCCAATCTGGTTTAGCCTCAACTTGAGTCGTTTGCTGCTGCTGATAAAGAATTTCTCCCTTATTATCTTTAATTAGGTTGCTCTCAGTTTCTGATTGAGAAATAAGTGAATGGGAAGAAGAGGAAGATTTCCAAATTTTATTTGCGTAGCTTCTCTGTAGAGTATTTTTAGAAGTTTGAATGAGCTCTTTTGTTTGACTCAAAATGCTGAGCCATTTCAAATTAAATTCTCTGCTTATCTTCACGGAAGAACCCGCAGGCAGAGCAGATTTTGGAGACTCAGATGATGTCACTAAAAATTGTTGTTCGTTAACAACCTCTGTTACTTCATGTAAATCTCCAAACAAATCGTCCATTGTTAACCAAGGGTCTGCTATATTCTCACTTGGTAAATCAGGACTTTCGGGTAAAGCTGGGGAAGAAGGGCGCTGTGGTAATTGTACAGTTTTTGATTTTTTATTTGAACCTATTGATAAAGATTGGTTAATACTATTTTTTGGAGTTTTTTGCTCTAGTTTCTTAGTGTTGGAATCGCCAAAAAAATAATTAATTGCTCCCCAAATTAGAGCTTGGATTTTCGACGTTAGATGTTGTGAATCAGCATCTAATATTTTTCGTTCAGTGGTCAGTTGCTGGTCTTTACCGTAGACAAAGATATTTAGCTGATTTTGAACAGTTCGGAGCAATTGTCCAGTCGTACGAGATATTGTGACTACAGCACGAGATTCTATTTGGGCGATCGCTGCGTCTAGTAATGGTAGTTTTTGGACCATTATAGGTAATTTTTGATACTCAATTTTATCTTCAGTTTCCGTTGCTTGAGGTAGAGCAGGTATGCTTTGATTACTACCCGTCAATTTGTTCAGCAGACGATCAATTTCAGATAATACTTTTGTTTCGTCTTTGCTTTGAGTCAACTGCCAAGAACGCCATCTAGCAACTTCCTGAAGAATCCGGTTTTGCAATATTTCCTGCTGCTGAAGCGTTAAAATATCGAGAATTTTATTTTCAATTGTAACGAGTACCAAATTACGACTTCCTAAATCTGAAGCAATTCCTCGCACTATTGGGGGAGATGAGACAGTAGGGAGGCAGTGCGTTGCGGAGAGCTGCGCCTTGCGGGGGTTCCCCCCGTTGTGGCGACTGCGGAGGGTTCCCCCCCTTGTAGCACCTGCCGTGGAGTCAGGGTGTGAGACAATCAGGGGAGATGAGACAGTGGGGAATATAGAAAAGTAAGGTATCCAGACAGTTAAGGAGTTCTTTTTCCCGGCTTTCCCCGGCTTTGCTGCTTCTGCAATTTCCAGAGTCACCGCTGTTTCTAGAACTCGCTGAATTGGAGTATCTACAGATGAAACAGTTTCGGAGTTAGTCTGATTTTCCTGTAACTGGAACCTGGGTTGTTGCTCATTTGTATGCAGTTGTTTACCAGCTGAGTCTGTTGCTTTGCGAATCAGCAGATATACTGGGTAAAGTAGAGCCTCTAATGACCAATTAGCGGCGACTTGTACATGCCGTACGGTACGCTCAAACTGTTCACCCCAGCGCCGAGATTGCTGGTGAAAAAAGTTAAAAAGTTTGCTTTGATAACGACCAGGGGTAGCAGGAGGCATAGGCAATTCAAAATTCGCTCATTCAAAGTTCAAAATTAAGAAAACAACCAGTGCTAGTAATTGGTCTAGTCCCTAGCTGCGTACAAGTTCAATGCGTGACGTAATGGTGAACTTTTGTTAAGAGTGTTGCTTAGCTGTCGGACTCGCACCAAACAATAAATCGAAACGATGATTGATGATTATGAGTTTCCTCATCTTAGCGAAATTATGACCTCTCCAGTATCTCAAGCTAATACTAAATTTATCTTGGAAGCAATTGAAAAATTGCGCTCCTATGTAAGAGTAAATAATTTGTCATCCTGGCAATGCTTGGAAGCTGACTTGCCCTTCGGGTTCGCAGTCGCCTGCGGAGAGAAAACGCCAGGTGCTACAACGGGGGGAACCCCAACGCCAGATACCTACGGAAGGAAACCCTCCTGCAGTACTGGCTCCGCAACGCACTGGCTCCCCTCCCGCAGCGCTGTCTCACCCGTGGCTGATATTAGCACCTGCGACTTTTCGCTTTGGAGTCTTGCCAAGTTAAACGCCAAAGGACACATTGCTTGGGCTCTTGGGCAAAATGTGCTATGGTTGGTGCAAAAATTAGTTATTCCCCAAGATTTACAGGGTTACCCGCTACAAGGTTTGTCTTTGCGGCTATCACTGGTTTGGTGGGCAGATTCTGCTCAAGTTTATGTTAATGGGAAGTTAGTACTTGAGGGAGATTTGTTTGATAGTTCGCCAAGGGTACTACTGAATGATGCGGTGACACCAGGAGATGAATTTATCATAGCTCTGCGTTTGGTGAGTCCGGGGCATTGTGATGGTGCTCTTGTTAAGTCGCTGCTGATTTATGAGTCTACGGATGAGAATCGCCCAGATCCCGGTTTTGTGGCTGATGAGTTGGCTGTGACGCAGCGGTTTTTGGAAACTTTTGAGCCGCAGAGGTTGGAGGATTTGGCGGAGAGTGTGGCGGGGATAGATTGGGAAACGAACCGCCAAAACGCCAAGGACGCCAAGGAAGATAAGAAAGAGTTTGAGAATTCTTTGTTTACGGTTCGTCAGAGGTTGCTGGAATCGAAGATTCAAAATCTTAATTCAAAGATTTACTTATTAGGTCATGCTCATCTTGATTTAGCATGGCTTTGGCCTGTGAGTGAAACTTGGAAGGCTGCACAAAGTACTTTTGAGTCGGTTCTTAAACTTCAGCAAGATTTTCCGGAGTTGATTTTTTGTCATTCTTCGCCGGTGCTTTATGCTTGGATTGAAGAACATCGCCCGGATTTGTTTGATGCGATTCAAGAAGCGGTAAAAGCTGGGCGTTGGGAAGTTGTGGGAGGTTTTTGGGTTGAACCGGAGTTGAATTTAATAGCAGGTGAATCTATTGTCCGTCAGTTGTTGTATGGTCAGCGCTATGTGTTGGAGAAATTTGGCAAGCTTTCTCCTGTGGTGTGGGTACCAGATAGTTTCGGTTTTTGTGCAACTTTGCCGCAGTTTTTCGCGAGTGCTGGTGTTGAGTATTTCGTGACTCAGAAGTTGCGCTGGAATGATACGACGAAGTTTGATTATGGTGCTTTTTGGTGGCGATCGCCTGACGGTAGTCAAGTCTTTAGCTATATGTCTGCGCTTGTTGGTGAAGGTATCGACCCAGTTAAAATGGCATCCTACGCCTGTGAATGGCAAACCCAAACAGGTCTTTGTGATGCTCTTTGGCTTCCTGGCGTGGGTGACCACGGCGGCGGTCCCACTCGTGATATGTTGGAAACTGCCCAGCGTTGGCAAAAATCTCCTTTGTTCCCGAAGCTAGAATTTACGACTGCCGAAAATTACTTACAGCAAATCAAGAATAGACAAGAAAATAATTCTCCCCCTACTCCCCCTACTCCCCCTACTTCCTCTGCTTCCCCTTCCTCATTCCCCACTTGGGAAGACGAACTCTATCTAGAATTCCATCGCGGCTGTTATACCACCCACGCTGACCAAAAACGTTGGAATCGTCGTTGTGAAGGATTATTGTACCAAGCAGAACTGTTTGCGGCTTTGGCAACAATTAGCTCTGGGGTGACATATCCGAAAGCTGAACTAGAAGCAGCCTGGAAAAAGGTCTTATTTAATCAGTTTCACGATATTCTGCCTGGTTCTTCGATTAATCAAGTTTATGCGGATGCGCTTCCAACTTGGCAGGAGGTGGAGAAAGTTGGCAATGACATATTGCAGGAGTCTTTGAGTTATCTTGCATCCCAAATAAACTTAAGCGAGCCGCCCCAACCCGATGCTGTACCAATTTTCGTCTTTAACTCCCTGAATTGGCAGCGCTCTTCGGTTGTCGCTGTTGAGCTACCATTACCTCACTTGGATGCTTGCGTTTATAATCTCGAAGGAGAACTTTTGCCTTCCCAACTGAGCAACGACTCAAAGCTGCTGTTTATAGCAAGCGATGTTCCCTCTGTTGGCTATCGCGTTTTTTGGCTTTGTCCTCAACTGCCTAAAAAAGGCAATAACATAACCCAGTCTGATGATACCAATTCGAGTTTGCGAAAGCAAGAATATTTTGATCGAAAAAGATTGACTTTTGAAAATGAGTTTTTGCGGGTAACTGTTGACGAAGAAACTGGTAATTTGTCGAGTCTTTTTGACAAAGTTAATGATAGAGAAGTTCTAAGCGGCGCTGGAAATCAATTACAAGCTTTCCAAGATAGTGGTCAATATTGGGATGCTTGGAATATTGACCCGAACTATTTTGAGCATCCTTTACCACCAACGCAGCTAAAATCTATTGAGTGGCCCGAAACTGGACCTGTGCAAACTCGTCTGCGTGTGGTGCGCCAGCTGGGTGAATCAGAGTTTTGCTGTGATTACATATTACAAGGGCGATCGCCAATCCTGAAAATAGCCACAACTGTCAACTGGCAGGAACGTAACTGTTTGGTGAAAGCTGCTTTTCCATTAAATCTAGAGGCAGACTTTGCCACTTATGAAATTCCTTGTGGGACGATTCGCCGTCCGACCAAACCCGAAACTCCAGCAGAAAAGGCAAAATGGGAAGTCCCGGCTTTACGTTGGGCAGATTTGACAACTCCCGCCACCGTTAACAATGAAGATACATACGGTGTTAGTCTGTTAAACGATTGTAAGTATGGGTACGACAGCCAATCCAATCAATTACGCTTAAGTCTGTTACGCAGTCCAAATTGGCCTGACGAGGAAGCAGACAAAGGATTTCATGAATTTACTTATGCTTTGTATCCTCATGCTGGTAGCTGGGAATCAGCCCATACAATCAGACACGGTTATGAATTGCATCTACCAATGGAAGTAATGATGTTGAGTTCCAAACATCACCAGAACAAAAAATCTTTACCGCCAGTTGGTCGTTTATTAGATTTGTCGGCTGACAACTTGATATTAATGGCGTTTAAGCAAGCAGAAGACAACCCAAAACAATGGATTATCCGATGTTATGAATGTCACGGACAAACAGCCGATTTGCAGTTACAAAGTGATTTGGGGTTGACTCTGGGAGAGTCAGTGGACTTGTTAGAGCACTCTTTGCCCACACCCGAATTCTCATCTGGGCAACAAATCTTTACAATTCAACCTTGGAAAATTAGCAGCTTTAGGGTTAGCTGAGGGGTTTGTGATTGTGTTTAACACAATCACAAACCCATGAACTTTAATCTTCGTGATCTTCAAAGGGATCGCTCAATTCCTTACCAGGAGGGCCAAAAGAGGTATAGATGGAGAACGCCGTAATGAAGATCACAACAGCGCCGACAGAAATACTAAGAACTATTGCGGGTTCCATAACAAGTATCGATTATGTGTCCTATTCCTATAGAATATTACAGAAGATTAAAAAATGCTTTGGCAACTCATCTTAGGTGAACTATGGCACAAAGGACGCAATTAGGAGATATCCTCAAACCTTTAAACTCTGAGTATGGTAAAGTGACTCCAGGTTGGGGTACTACCCCCGTGATGGCTGTTTTTATTCTGCTATTTTTCGTGTTTCTGTTGATTATTCTGCAACTCTATAACAAGTCCTTCACGATCCAAGATGTTTTGGTTGACTGGCGGGCTTTGGGCGTTAAATGATGTTTCTAGTCCAAAAACCTGGATAACAATATGTTACTCCACACCCGGCTCCCGTCCGGGTTTTTTTGTCAGTTGTCAGGCTTGAGTTTAGACTCGCACTCCCCTAAAGTATGCATGAAAAACCGAGAACGCGTAGCGAACTTCAAGTTAAAATAGCAAATTAAACCTTTCAAGAAACACAGGGAACAGGGAACAGGGAACAGGAAAGAAGGTGTTTTTTTCATTCGTAGCGGGTGGCTGTCGCCGCCAGTGCCCCTGCTCCTAAGACACAAAAACATTCAGCATACGGTGCTCTACACCAAATGCTTTAACGATTTCTGGCAAGATGCCCGGCGTCTTGAGGAGATCGTATTGAACTAGCAGTCTCCCTAACAGATTCTCGCAGGCGTTCTACATCACGCATCGGTGGTGCACCAAAGAGCCGCTTGTACTCTCGGTTGAAGTGCGAGGCATCGTCATAACCCACTCGGTAAGCAGCACTGGTAGCGTCAAGGTTTTGCCCCAGCATCAGACGGCGAGCCTCCTGGAGACGCACTTGCTTCTGGAACTGCAAAGGACTCATTGCAGTGACAGACTTGAAGTGATGGTGGAAGCCTGAGACACTCATTCCAAGCTCTCGTGCGATGCTTTCAATCTTGATCGGCTCCTTAAAGTCTTTACGAAGTCGCTCGACGGCAAGAGCGATGTGGTGGGTGTAGCCACCTAGAACGGCAATATGACGAAGCCGCGCGCCTTGCTCTCCAATCAGGAGTCGGTAAATGATTTCCCGTGCGACCAGCGGCATCAGAACCCGCGCTTCGGCGGGCGTGTCCAACAGCCGAACGAGCCGGACAACGGCATCGAGCAGCGGCGCATCTAGTGGACTCACGTCGATCGCTTTGACATTGGCACGACTTTGGGATGCGGGATAGCCCGCCTCGACCATAACTGAACCGACCAGGGTGGAATCGAGATCGAGGCGAAGGCTCAGGCACGGTTGCGCTTTAGATGCTTCCAGAATTTGGCTCATAATCGGCAGTTCGACCGTCGCCAGCAGATAATGTGCAGGGTCGTATTGATAGCGATCGTTACCTAAAAGCACTTCTTTACTGCCCTGGGCGATTACACAAAAGGCTGGGACAGAGACAGCATGACAGGCTTCCATAGGCGAGGAGAATCGGTGAAGATGCAAGCCCTTCAGCGGCTCGATCGCCCCATCAGCGCGAATCGTCTGTGAGATGCGCTCAACCAATTCGTCTCGGTTGGCTTGCACTCTGTCTGCCTCGCGCTTTGCCTGCTGGTCGTTCATGAAATCCATATCGGCATTTTTACTTGTTTTGACAGCATTCATTTTTAAGTTTTGCAGGATTGTACAACAATTTTAGACGATCGTTTTATTGCTTTGTCCTTGAGGATGCTTAAAATGAAGCTAAAGCAATGAAAAATGATTTCGGCTTCTTGTAAGCATTGTGGATTTTTATTTAAGAGAAAATGCAGTTTTGATGACCAAGAGACTGGCCTGTTCGCAACCATGCAGGGCATCAAGTGAAGGAATTAGAAAATGGATATCAAACGAAGTGGCTCACAGCCTTCCGCTAAAGGACCCGACGAGTATTTTACGGGCACTGTCCGCGTTGATCCCCTGTTCGAGGCACACGAGCCAGCACGCACGTCTGGTGCCAGTGTGACGTTCGAGCCTGGTGCTCGGACTGCATGGCACACCCACCCGTTGGGGCCGTCGTCTGGCTGTGTTCGGATGCATCCTCCTTCGTCGTCGGGCACGCCCTGGTCGTCGATGGCGGTCAAACCGTGTAGTGACGGCAACCCAGGCAACACCGCGTCGGGCACGCCCTGGTCGTCGATGGCGGTCAAACCGTGTAGTGACGGCAACCCAGGCAACACCGCTTCACGAGTGATAGGCAAGAAGCCAGCTTTGGCAGGGGACGAGACTCGCCTGCTGGCAACAAAATTAGGAGAAGAGGAGAAACAGAATGCAGTACAAGCATCTCGGCCGCACCGGACTACAGGTCAGCCGGCTCGGTCTGGGCACCATGAACTTCGGGGAGCTGACGGACGAAACCACCAGCTTCAAGATCATGGATGAGGCTCTGGAAGTCGGCATCAACTATATGGACACCGCAGATGTGTACGGGGGTCCCCAGTCCCCGGACATGGAGAAGGGCTACGGCATCTCCGAGGAGATCATCGGGCGGTGGCTGTCTCAGGGCGGGCGGCGCGATCAAATCGTCCTGGCGACTAAAGTGTACCAGCCGATGGGTCACAGCCCGAATGATCGCCACCTTTCGGCGTATCACATCCGAAAAGCCTGCGAAGACAGCTTACGTCGGTTGCAGACTGATCACATCGACCTCTACCAGATGCACCACGTTGATCGGCGCACGCCCTGGGAGGAGATTTGGCAGGCAATGGAACTCCTGGTACAGCAAGGCAAGGTAATCTACATCGGCAGCAGCAACTTCGCTGGCTGGGACATCGCCACCGCGCAGAATATTGCCGCGTCGCGCAATTTCCTGGGGTTAGTGTCGGAGCAGAGCCTTTACAACCTGACTGCCCGCACCGTTGAGCTAGAGGTCATCCCAGCGCTTCGGTACTACGGCATCGGTCTTGTTCCGTGGAGTCCCCTCGGCAACGGGCTACTGGCAGGCGTCCTGCGGAAGGTGAGCGAAGGTCGCCGAGCCAAGCCGAAGATGCAGCAACAGATCGATCGGCATCGAGCGCAGATCGAGGACTACGAGGCACTCTGTGAAAAGCTCGATGAGCGACCCGCCGATATCGCATTGGCTTGGCTGTTGCACAATCCTGCCGTCACGGCTCCGATCATCGGACCCCGCACTGTGGAACAACTAACCGAGAGCTTGCGGGCTTTGGAGATCTCTCTGTCGGACGAGACACTCCGCCGGCTCGACGAGATCTGGCCTGGTCCCGGCGGCGAGGCACCCAAAGCATACGCCTGGTAGAACGCAGCGCTGTTGAGGAGGCAGTTCCAATGAAAAAGCTCATCGTATTCTTAGCGCTGGTGTCTGTTGTGATATTTAGCCTTTTATTTTTGTCGGAGGCACAAACAATGAACAATGATCAAACCTTAAACGCACGACAACAAAGCATTGTCACGATCTCCGCCTTCACCGCCAACGGCGATTTGGAAAATCTGCGAAAAGCCTTAAATGGCGGACTTGATGCCGGGCTGACCGTTAATGAAGTCAAAGAAGTTTTGGTTCAAATGTATGCCTACTGCGGTTTTCCGCGCAGCTTAAACGGTATCAACACATTTATGGCAGCGTTGAAAGAAAGAAAAAATAAGGGCATTGCTGATACACAGGGAAAAACGGCAACGCCGATTAATGATACTGGCGACAAATACGAGCGAGGCAGAAAGACATTGGAAATGCTCACTGGACAGCCCCAATCCAAGCCTGCCAAAGGTTTCGGTGAATTTAGTCCGACGATTGACCGCTTTTTGAAAGAGCATTTGTTCGCCGATATTTTCGACAGCGATATTTTGAACTATCAGCAGCGCGAACTAGCCACTATTTCAGCACTCGCCGCAATGCCGGGTGTCGAATCGCAATTAGAATCTCATTTGTCAATGGGAATGAATACCGGGCTGACGGAAAGCGGGTTAAGAGAGGCTTTTGGTTTGATCGAAAAAAACATCAGCCGACAGCAAGCTGAAACAGCCAGAAAATCCTTGGCGAAAGTTATTGCTGCCAGACAAAAAAAGCAGTAGCACTCATTCGGCGAACTGTTTGCCGAAAGTAATTTTAATATCCGAGAGAAGGGAAGAAAAATAACGGCAGGCTTCATCGGTGATCGGCAGCGCACAACAAGTAATTGTTAAAAGCTTGCCGTTATTTTTAGACTTCATCGTCGTGAACCAAAGAACATGGATAAAGTTATCGTCTGTTTTCAAAAAATAGTTATTTCTTTAATTCTGATAATTATGCTTGTCAGTTGCAGCGCGGCTTCCGCCCAGCAAAAAGAGATAATGGTGCGTATCTCGGAAATTGAAATAGATTCCAATTATCTCAATGAGTACAAAGCCATTCTGAAAGAAGAATCTGAAGCGTCAGTCAGATTGGAACCGGGGGTTATTTCGATTTTCCCGATGTATCAAAAAGAAAATCCGACTGAGGTTAGGATTCTAGAAATCTACGCCAGCCGCGAAGCATACGAGTCACATCTCAAAACCCCGCATTTCCAACACTATAAAACCACAACGCTGAAAATGGTCAAATCGCTGAAGTTGGTTGATATGGAAACGATAGACGCAAAGACGATGACTAAAATATTCAAAAAGATGGAAAAAGGTGGAAAATGAGTTCAGAAAATAAACAATTCACAGCAGAAAATTTAAAGCGGATAAATGAAGCTGAGCTTTGTGAAATATTACGCCCGCAGTGAAGCTGATCGATTTGAACCGTATTTCTCACCAATCCTGGCAGAGAACTTAAGTCATCTTCCTCCTGCGTTGATTATCACGGCTGAATATGATCCCCTACAGGACCAGAAGCAGAAGTACGCCCAACGATTGCACGACTCTGGCAATCAAGTTCGCTTAATCGATTATTCTGTAGGACTTACGCAAGCGTCACAATATAAGGTCAACTGGCACATATATTTCACATTGAGATAAATGCTCGTAAATATTGATTTATAAACGTTATAGCCAAATTATACCCCAATACGGTTCAGTTAAGACATTTATTCGTTGAGACAGCAGGGGAGATGGGGAGATGGGGAGCAGGGGAGATGAAGAGTTAACGTCCATTACCATTAGTTCTTTCGCCTCTGCTCCTCTGCTCCTCTGCTCCTCTGCCTGCCTCAACAGATTAATTTCCTGAACTGAACTGTATTGAATTATACCCATGTGATAGTTGGAAGAAAAATGTGCCAGTTGCGTAAGTCCTGTTCTGGTATGGTGCATGGCTTTTTAAGTTTTCCTCCCTTTTGCCCTGAAGCTTTGCCTGCATTTGCAGAGATTGCAACTTATGTTGGAGCATTAAGTCACTAAAATTATGATCGCAGCAATGACGGTAACTATTGATTAAACTACATATGTGGGTTTCCAATGCGGTTTTTGATGTGACTGGAGAAAAACATGAATGTATTTGGTATCGGTTTGCCGGAGATGGCTGTAATCTTTGTGGTAGCACTGTTAATATTTGGTCCGAAAAAGCTACCAGAAGTTGGTCGCAGTCTAGGAAAAGCAATTCGCGGTTTTCAAGAAGCTTCTAAGGAGTTTCAAAACGAGTTTCAAAAAGAAGCAGTTGAGTTGCAAGAAGCAGTGAAAACGACTGCTGAACTAGATACCAAGCAAACAACTCAACCAGAAACTAAGCAAATAGAAGCAACTAAGTTGGAGCAAGACACTGCGAGTTCTGCCCAAAAAAGCTAGACAGAAGGCAAAATGACAGAAGCTGTTGCTAAAAAAACTTTGGTCATTCCCCAACTAATTGTCGGGTTGGGGAACCCAGAACCCAAGTATGATCAAACACGCCACAATATTGGTTTTGCTGCTATAGACGCGATATCTCGTTCTTGGAAGATTCCTTTGGCAGAAAATCGCAAGTTTCAAGGCGAATATGGCGAAGGAATTGCACCAAATAGAGAGAAAATCCGTTTGTTGAAGCCACTGACTTATATGAATCTTTCAGGACAAGCAATGCAAGCCGTGACAAGCTGGTATAAGCTGCAACCTGAGTTAGTTCTAGTTATTTATGATGATATGGATTTGCCTTTGGGAAAAACTCGCTTGCGCTTATCTGGTTCAGCTGGAGGACATAATGGTATGAAAAGCGCGATCGCACACCTTGGGACACAAAACTTTCCTCGTTTACGTATCGGCATTGGTAAACCAAAAAATGCAGCGAGTAACGACGAACATGGTACTGTTTCTCATGTCTTAGGACGATTTTCTGCTGCTGAAAATCAGATGGTTTCTGTTGTACTACAGTTTGTGGTTGAATGCGTAGAACTCAGCCTGAAGCAGGGAGTAGAAAAGGCGATGAATGTCTGTAATAGCCGCTCTTTTGATAGTTCGCAATCTTAGGTGTATTTTTGACATTCCCACTACTGAAATAGGTGAGCTAAGCTCACCTATTTCAAAAAGAAGTAGAATTGTTGGGCTGAGTACGACCGTTCTTCACTTAAAATATTACACATAAGACATGAGTTTCTGACTCACTTGGCGTATTCTATGGTTTTTAAAACCGACTAAATCGTACCCCTGTAGGGGGTACGATTCATGTTGTCTAATTTTTATATCAAGGCTACCGAATCTATTTAAGCTTATCTAACATACTGAACGTAGTCAAGCAACGTCAGTTCCAATTCGGTTTATCTCATACTTCGCTTGCGTCTTGCAGCTACAGCCTTGCGTTTACGTTTTTCTAATGGTGTTTCAAAGTGTCTGTGAAACTTGACATCAGCTAAGATTCCTGCTTTGGAAACTTGCCGTTTAAATCGACGCAAAGCCGAATCAATTCCTTCATTGTCTCCTAAAAGCACCTGGGTCATTCTTCTTCCTCATGAACAATACTCTCATTGTAGTGCGACTGCAACCGGGAGCGAAACTCCCCTTGACAAAAGTAGGAGAAAGGGAAAAGTAGAGGGAATCAGGGAAGAAGAAGATTGATGACTAATGACTATCTTGATCGGGCATTTTGATAGAAAGAGCTAATTGATATAATTGACGACGGGGAAAGGAAATTTCTTTTGCTAACTGACGGCTGGCTTGCGATCGCGATATTCCCTGACTCATGATCTTTTGTAACTCTGCTTTGAGTTCTTCTTCTGAAAGTTGCGGTTGAGTGGGTGGTGTTCCTGCCACAACTAAAGTGTATTCACCTTGAGGTTCGCGTTGGGTGTAATGAAGAATTGCTGATTCAATACTTCCCCGCCAAAATTCTTCATACAACTTAGTTAACTCCCGCGCGATGACAATTTGACGAGTGTTTCCAAAGACTTCTGCTAAATCTTCCAAAGTTTCGCGTAGGCGGTGGGGAGACTCGTAGAAAATGAGTGTGCGAGGTTCTATTTTCAGGGATTCTAAGTGCGATCGCCTTTGTTGACTTTTAACTGGTAAAAATCCTTCAAAAACAAATTTATCCGTTGGTAATCCAGCTGCACTTAATGCAGTCATTGCTGCATTTGCACCAGGGATTGGCACAACTGTTATCCCAGCCTCAACAGAAACTTTCACCAATTCATACCCAGGATCAGAAATTCCTGGTATACCTGCATCAGTCACCAGGGCGATCGCTTTACCGTTACTGAGTTGCTCTAATAACTCTGGAATCCGACTGTTACGGTTGTGTTCGTGGTAACTCACCTGTGGCGTTGTCACTTGAAAATGTTGTAACAATCTACCAGTGTGGCGTGTATCTTCCGCCGCAATCAGATCCACTGTCTGCAAAATTTTCACTGCCCGGAATGTCATATCTTCCAGGTTACCAATAGGTGTGCCGACAACGTAAAGTGTTCCTGGTTTGATATCCATGAATAAGTATTATCTTGTGTGTTGACTGGAGTTTATAGCAGTTTTCAAGTGTGTGTATTCTATCCAGCGAAAAGCGTACGATAGAAAGAAAAATTTCTTGTAGTCACTTTTCAGCAATGGACACGATCAAATACACGCTTAGTGAAAACCAAATGCCACAGTCCTGGTATAATATCCAGGCTGATTTACCCACGCCGATGGCACCAGTGCTACACCCTGCTACACATCAGCCAATTACAGCAAAAGACTTAGAACCCCTTTTTCCAGCGGCGCTAATTTCGCAGGAGGTTACCACTGAACGCTGGATTGAAATTCCTGAGGAAGTACAATCCATTTACCGTCAGTGGCGACCAACTCCACTTTACCGCGCCCGACGCCTAGAGCAAGCTCTTGATACCCCAGCCAAAATTTACTACAAGTACGAAGGTGTCAGTCCAGCTGGTAGCCACAAACCCAATACAGCGATTCCACAGGCTTATTACAACAAGCAAGCAGGGGTAAAGCGCCTGACAACAGAAACTGGTGCAGGGCAATGGGGTTCTTCGCTGGCAGTTGCTGGTGCTTTTTTTGGCTTAGAAATCGTGGTTTACATGGTAAAAGTGAGCTATCGGCAAAAGCCATATCGTCGTGCTTTTATGGAATCTTTTGGTGCGCGTGTCATAGCTAGCCCCAGTGATGAAACAGAAGCAGGGCGAAAGATTCTCCAAGAAAATCCTGATAGCACAGGCAGTTTGGGCATTGCCATCAGTGAAGCGGTAGAAGTCGCAGTTCAAGATGAGCAGACAAAATATGCATTAGGTAGCGTGTTGAATCATGTGCTACATCATCAAACTGTGATCGGTCAAGAAGCCCTGACACAACTAGAACAAGCAGGTGACTATCCTGATATTATCGTCGGTTGTACAGGTGGCGGTAGTAACTTTGCTGGTATTGCCTTTCCCTTCATGGGTGCAAAGCTGCGCGGTGAGCAGAATAATATCAAATTTGTGGCAGTTGAACCGGCTGCTTGCCCAACCTTAACTAAGGGCAAATATACATATGACTTTGGTGATACAGCACATCTCACTCCTCTTGTCAAGATGCACACTTTGGGCAGTTCCTTTATTCCCCAAGGCATCCATGCAGGCGGGTTGCGGTATCATGGGATGGCACCTTTGCTGAGTCACGTTGTAGATTTGGGTTTGATTGAAACAAGAGCTTTCACACAACTTGATTGTTTTACGGCGGGCTTAACTTTTGCCCGTGCTGAAGGGATTTTGCCTGCGCCTGAAGCTAATCATGCAGTCAAGGGTGCGATTGATGAAGCACTACGCTGCAAGGAAGAAGGAGTCAGTAAAACCATTCTATTCAATTTGTGCGGTCACGGTCACTTCGATATGCAAGCGTACATGGATTATCAGGCAGGATTGTTACGCGATACTGAATATAGTGCTGAAGAAATAGCGATGGCGCTGTCAGGCTTGCCTGTGATTCGTTGAACTATATGGAAAAACATGGGTTATTTGTCGGTTTAGTCACCTTAGATTTGATTTACCTTGCCCAATCTCCTCCTCAGAGTAATCAGAAAATAGTCGCTGCTGACTACACTGTTGCTGCAGGTGGTCCAGCAACAAACGCGGCTGTTACTTTCAGTCATTTGGGTAATCAAGCAACAGTGTTGGGTATAGTTGGTTCTCACCCAATGACGCAGTTGATAAAAGGAGATTTAGCAAATTACAAAGTTGAAATAATTGACCTTGATCCCAACACACAAAACGCACCACCAGTTTCTTCTATCATTGTCACCCAAGCAACTGGTGAACGCGCAGTCGTTTCCATAAACGCTGTCAAAACTCAAGCAAACCGTGAATCTATTTCGCCAGAAATTTTACAAGACGTTAACATTGTTTTGATAGATGGACATCAAATGGCTGTTGGAAGTGAAATTGCCCAAATAGCTAAAGCGAGGAATATCCCAGTTGTCATTGATGGTGGTAGTTGGAAAAACGGGTTTGATAAAGTTTTACCTTTTGTAGACTACGCTATTTGTTCTGCTAATTTTCATCCGCCCAACTGCGAGACTGAAGATAAGGTTTTTAGCTATCTCAGTGGATTTGGTATTTGTCACATTGCTATCACTCATGGAGAAAAACCGATTCGATATCTCGAAGATGGAAAAGCTGGCGTTATAGATGTACCAGCTGTTCAAGCTGTTGATACACTGGGGGCTGGAGATATTTTCCACGGTGCTTTTTGTCATCATATTTTACAGGAAAGTTTTATCACTGCGTTGCAGCAAGCAGCTCATATGACTTCTTTCTCTTGTCAATTTTTTGGCACACGCCGCTGGATGCATTTCCAACAGTAGATTGCTGACTTTACAATAGGCACCGGACAATGGGACAAAGCGATAAATGAAAGACCTAGAAAAAATTTTAGAACTAGCTCGTTCCGTGGGTTGGGGAGCAACAGATAGACTACGATTTTACTACCACCAGACCGACAACATAGAAGTACAGTATAAACAAAATGAAAATGAGCCTGTCACTATTGCAGATGTAAATGTCAATAATTACATCCTGGAGAATCTGCAAGGAGTTTTGGGCAAAGAGGATTTTGCTTACATTAGCGAAGAAACTTACAAAGGGGAACAAGCTAAACAAGAATGGGTATGGATCATTGACCCTTTGGATGGTACACGAGATTTTATCGAAAAAACCGGGGAATATGCTATCCACATCGCGTTGGTGCAGGGAACACGCCCAGTGCTTGCTGTGGTAGCAGTACCTGAAGCAGAAAAGTTGTACTATGCCATAAAGGGAGGCGGCGCTTTTGTAGAAACGCGCGATCGCGATAGCAAAACTTTACCACTACAAGTCTCGTCACGAGAACGCATTGAGGATTTAACTTTAGTTGTCAGTCGTAGCCACCGTAACGAAAGATTAAATTACCTACTGCAACACCTACCATGTCAAAATCAGAAAGCAGTTGGTAGTGTAGGCGGCAAAATTGCTGCAATCGTCGAACAACGAGCAGATGTTTATATTTCTCTGTCTGGTAAGTCTGCTCCCAAAGATTGGGATATAGCAGCTCCAGAACTGATTTTAACAGAAGCTGGTGGCCAGTTTACTCATTTTGATGGTACGCCGTTGCAATATAACACTGGTGATGTGAATCAGTGGGGTGGTTTGCTTGCAAGCAACGGTCAGTATCACGAGGTGCTGTGTCGGGAAGCCGAAAGGATTTTAGCGGGCTTTTAAAGTTATTTAGAACAGCAGATAGACGTAGAGAAACATGGATAAATTATCTGCATCTATCTGCGGTTTCATATTAAAAAAAAGTTCAACATCATATAGTCAATCTTGAATTGCTATATAATGAAGGTTTCCACTCTTTATTGTTATCTGGGTCAGCTACTGTATTAGGAATGGAACGTATGAAAAGACAGCATCGAACTACAGTCGTTAATGAACGATTGAGAGACATCATAGCCCAAGTAGAGTCTACATCGGATACGAACCATCTTAAGTTACTTGAGCCTTCTCAGCCCGTACAGATGTTGCCAAACACGAGTCGTTCTGGTGGTGAGGATAAGACTCCTAATCGAAACAATTGTAACTAATTTTGGCAAAAGCAACAAATAGATAGATCACAAGTTAGTTTGACATCGCTTGGTCAAATCTTGCTGATTAGTTATCCCCTTGCCATCATAGTATAAAAGGCAGGGGATTATTTTGTGTTGCAAAAATATTTAGTGTAAATTTCAATTTTAAGCGTTTTCATCTGGCACAATGGTCACAATATGTGATCAAATTTTCTCTTGCCAAGCTATCCATGACTGTTGCTGTTCATTTAGAAAACGTCCACAAAAGTTACAATAACATTCCTGTAGTGAATGACCTCTCATTCACTATCAATGCGGGAGAAATGTTTGGTCTACTTGGTCCGAATGGTGCAGGGAAATCTACCACAATTCGGATGTTAACCACATTGACAAAACCAACCCAGGGGCAGATAGAGGTATTTGGATATGATGTCGTCAGTCAACCCATACTAGCAAAACAGCGTCTTGGTGTTGTGTTGCAAGCAGTTAGTGTAGATGGAGATTTGACAGTATGGGAAAATATGGAGCTGCACGCAAGGCTACATCACATTGCCAATCCTGGGCGACAGCGCCTAATTGATCAATGGCTAGAGTATGTTGATCTCGCACCTAGACGTAATAGCTTAGTAAAAACTCTGTCTGGAGGTATGAAGCGGCGGCTGCAGATAGCTAGGGCTTTGTTGCATCAACCGCAAATTCTGTTTCTAGATGAACCCACAGTGGGACTAGATCCTCAAACAAGGCGACGTCTTTGGGAAATTATTCGGGATTTGAACAAGCAAGGGATGACGATGCTGCTTACGACTCATTATATGGATGAGGTGGAGTATTTGTGCGACCGCATTGGCATTATGGACGGCGGAAAATTAATATCTCTTGGCACTCTACAAGAGTTACGCTCTACTCATGGTGAGGGTTTAGTTATCAAGCAAGTAGGAGAACGTTGGGAATATGTTTTTTTCCCAACTTTGGAAGATGCTAACTCGTATCTTAATCAACAAGAAAACAAAACTGGCATGATGGTTCGTCCTTCTAACTTGGAAGATATCTTTGTTGAATTAACCGGACGCAAGTTGGACTAATTTTATCCTTTCAAAGTTCGTAGCACCGCTTCTATCCTGACTACGCCATCCTGTTTACCTTGCTTTTGGTATAAACTCCTCGCTTGTTGAAATGCTGCGATCGCATCTTTTGATTTACCCTGCTTCATTAAGATGTTACCCCGCAACTCATAAACCTGGGGATTTTTGGGATCAAGGCTAACAGCTTGTTCGTATGCCCATTTCACATTGTCCTTCTCTCCCAAACGCAATAGAACTGTAGCCAACCCTATATAAGCATTGACGTTACTCCGGTTACTTTGAATGGCACGCCGGTAGGCGTCCTTTGCTGCCTTATTGTCTCCTAAATTACCACTGACATAACCCAAAGCATATTGATAATCGCTATTATTCGGATTTAAGGCAACAGCACGACGGTAAGCTTGTAGTGATGAGGGAAAATTTCCTTGTAAGGCGTAGAGGTAGCCAATGCCAGAATAAATCGTAGCGTTTTTTGGCTCCAGAGTGGATGCTCTTTGATAAAGAGCGATCGCCCCATTATAATCACCACTATCTACTAATTTGCGTCCTTCCTGTAAAAGTCCTTTTATCTCTTCGCTACTTTGTTGTTGTGGTAATGCATCTTGAGCTTGAGCAACCAAAGGGATTGTTGCCAGAAAGCTCCCTACTAAAAGAACACTTACTATAAATGATGTTCGTTTGTACACAGTAAATTACCTAAAAGTCCCTGCAACTTTTTTTCCACAATCTCCGTGGCTGATTGTCTATTAAAACAGATTTATTTGATTTTGCAAGATCTCTAAGTTTATATTTACAAAATATTTACGATAATTTTCTTTTTTTTTTTGAGATTACAATAAATTAACAGTTTTTTTCATAAAATCTGCTTTCCAAGTATCTGCTTCGACGTTTAAAAATCCAAGCAGGAGTATGAGCTGATAGTTACCTTTTTGAGGGAAATCTATGATAGTAACCACAACTGATGTCATTCAAGGAGCCGTCATTCAGTCATATTTAGGCATCGTGACGGCGGAAGTTGTCTACGGTAGCAATTTCTTACGAGATTTTTTTGCTAGCATCCGGGATGTTGTTGGCGGGCGCACAGGTAGCTACGAACGCCTCTTTGAGGAAGGACAACGTAAGGCTATACAAGAATTAGAGCGACGGGCATTACGTCTAGGGGCAGATGCTGTTGTTGGTATCGAAGTCGATACTGGCACAATCAATGTTGACCAATCAGGTGTTCTCATGCTTATTACTGCTACAGGTACTGCGGTGAAACTGCGTTAGCAGTTATAGCAATCCGATTTGATGAGTGTGAATCACAAAGTGGAGATAGGGAACAGGGAACAGGCAACAGGCAACAGGGAACAGTGAACAGTGAACAATTGATCACTGGTACTGCGGGTACTTGGTAACTGGTAACTGATGGCTGTTAACTGTTCACTGATAACTATTTACAACTTGATGAAAGACACTAATTTATCATTCCCATTAAATGACTAGAGATAGAATCAAAACATAATGAAGTTATGTTGATTGCTATTGTGAAATTATGTTAATTTTTTCAGAGAGTTTTTCATTTGATCAAAGTATGATCACTGAAAAAAACATCGTGGACAATCATGATAGTTATGTGACTAAAGATATAGTGATTAATTATTTCTGATGATAGAGATAAAAAACTTTTATATGTAGTCTAATTGTAATCATTAGCATAAATAGCTAGAAAAAAGTTTACTGGAGCACTAAGGGATAAATAGTCTTATGTCATATACAAATCGAGTAGGTGATGAGGTGATTGGCGAGCCTGTAGTAGTAGCTCGAACAGCTGATTATCACGATCGCGTTCGTTGGGGTCCTATACTTTCTGGTTTATTAATTGCCCTAGCAACTCAATTAATTTTAAGTTCTATTTTTGCTGCGATCGGAGCAGGTACTGTTGAAGCTTCAGGTAGACCGAGAACAATCGCTTCAGATGTCACAGGTAATGTTGGCATTTGGTCTACTATTGGTTTATTAATTTCACTATTTACTGGTGGTTGGGTAATGGCTCGTGCTTGTGGTCCGATGAACCGCAACACAGCTCTTCTCAACGGTGCAATACTTTGGGCAACAACATTAGCAGTTGGCTCTTGGTTACTAGCAAGCGGAGTATCCGGCGCTTTTGGTGTTGCTGCTTCTAATGCTGGTGCTGTGGTTAACCAAGTGCAACAGCAAGGTGGTGTGAATATACCGCAAAACACACCTAACGTAAGTGCTCAACAGGCGAGAGAAATTGCAGCAAATGTACGTTCCGGTTTATGGTGGTTTGTCTTTGGTTCCTTGTTAGGTTTACTTACTTCAATGATTGGAGCTGCAACTGGAACTCGCAGTCCACGTACTAATAATTACGTCTCATAACTTCTTTTTAAAAAGCTGTTTAGACAAATTAATGTCTCAACCTTCTTTACACAGTGCCTTTATTAAGGTGCTTTTTTTTGTTAAGTAGTTCAATATAATTAAATGTAAAATGTCCGCAGCGAGTGCAACCAATACGCGCATAAGATCCCTCCACCTGCGGCGATCGCCTTAAAAAGGGGGTAAAAGAAGGTTAAAAGCCCCCCTTTTTAAGGGGGGTTGGGGGGATCTCCTGACATGAACAAACTAACCAAACCGTATTGCTATAGGACTCCTATTTGATTTTTGAACGACACGTAGGGTGGGCAGTGCTTAGCAAAACCTGGATGTTGTCAGCAAAATACGATAAGCACTGCCCACCCTACAATACTGGCTCCCCAACCTACACATTTTTGTTTTTTGGGCAAAACCCGAGCAGTATTGCGAACCGTATTGCCTACACCCCTGCGCATCTTAAAAGTTTAAATATCTAGTTTATTCAATCCCATTCCGCACTGCGTACAGAACTTGCAATTAGTAGAATTATGATGACCGCAACTGGTACATGAAATATAATCTGGAATTAAAACAGAAGTTGCTACTGTAGTTTCTTGAATAGGTGCTAGATTCCTTGGAACAGAGTAATCGGCAAAGTGCTGGCGTAACAAGTCATGCATAAACCGATAGCCGCCCCCTACTCGTTGTAGAAATAGGCGATTGGTGCAGTAGTCAAGAAACTTGGCATAATTCCAAGGAGCGTAACCATTAGCCCAGAGAATTACGCGTAAAACAAAATGTTGGATGAGCGGTGTTAGCTTTTCAGGCATTGCAACTAACAGCCCAAACAATAATCCAAACACTGCACTAAAAGTTAAGTCTTGTAGAGGTTGGAATTTTTTTGTTACTATAATAACTATTAATGTAACCAAGAAAGCACTACTCGTTAATATAATAATAGTGTCATTAACTAATAAGCGAATTCCTTGATTAGGAATAGTTTTATTTTCAATCGGTTGCCTATTTATCACAGTTATTAAGCCGAAATTTAGTACTAAAGTTATTACTAGAATAAGCTCTTCAGTGTTCAATGAAGTAAATCCTGAAATCAATCCGACAATCAGAAAAAACAAAAAGTTTTTTAAAGAAAACTTTCTAGCATTAACTGTTTCAATTTGGCTTACAATCCCAAAAAATGGTATGAGTATAATCGTATTTATATCGAAATATGAAATTATTTCTGAACTCACTGTTGAAATTATCGTTGAAATCATCTCTAAATTCACCTCTGATTTCACTCTTAAATTAATCGCTATAAACAGCCCTTTCATCACCCCTGGATACAGCTTTAGTAAAAATAGGTTTACAATAATAAAATAAACAAATTTTAGATTTGCTTTACTCAACCAAGTTGGTTGAATTACGTCAAGAAAAAACTCATTGACATTTTGCTCATTTAACCTTTGCGCTAACCAACTTAACCAGTGTTTAGTCTTTTCTAAATCAGGTTTTTTATTTCTATATTTACGTTTTAGCATTCTACTAACGTAAGTCTCAAACAGATAGTTTAGACGTTCTTCAGAAGACTTTAACCGCTGCCACGTTTCTATTGATAGTTCTTGAGCCGAATGTACAATAATATTTAATAGAAGTGGTGTTTTAGCTAACTTACTTAACTCTTCATCCTGATTAATACTGTCACACAACTGTAAATTATCTGTGTTTTGTAAATATTGGTTGACTTGCTCTTGAGTAAAAAGGCATAGTTCCAAAGAATTATTGAGTTGAAGTAAAGTTTTATAACGTTGATACTCTTGTATCCGACTGCAAATAACTAAAGAATTGCTCCATCCAGAGTTTATAAAATCATTAATTTTGACAACACACTTTTCTTGATGTTCTGCCGCTAATTCATCCAATCCATCTAGAAGGGGTAGAATTTCTTGATTTTCTACTAACTGTTTACCAATATCTTTCCGTACCCCATATTTTTCTTTAAGCTGGTCTACTAACCAATCTTTAATACTGTTACTATCTTTTTTCCAGGAAGATAAAGTAAATAACACTGGAATCGGATGTGTAAAGTCATTTTTAGCACGCTTGACTAGTTCCTCAGCTAACTTAAGAAGCATGGTAGTTTTTCCGACACCAGGCTTCCCCAGAATCAATAATCTGCCTGCAATATCAGGTTGGTCATAGATTGCGATTATTTCGGTATTTGTTAAATGAATTTTTGGTGTGGAACCAACCTTTATCTCACTTGCCCAAGGTAATTCAATCTCAGAGGGATTTTGGTCTGTATCTTGGACAATATAAATCCGATTATGGAGAGAGGTACTTATCCGGCTTTCAACTTCAGTGCTGACTTGTTTTAACAGTATTTGTCGTATATGATTTCTGGTTTTTGGATTGAGTAATTCATTACTAGCTCTTTGTCCAAAGGAAAAATTCACAGTATTGCGGATATCGCCGCCTATACGCCCAGCATTAACGTTCTGGGCATCGATAAACCCACCTGCAAACTGGGAATTGCGTAAGTCATTATTAGAGACTTTTCCAGGGTCTTTGGGGTCTTCTGACTCCGGCATGGCTTGTTTGGGCGTTGTTGGTTGTCTGTATTATATATGTCTCCACCTCTATCTGCTTTGATTCCAGGTGAAGGAGAATATTAGTCAAGTGAGTTTAATTTTGCGAGCTACTTATGTCTGATTAACTGAATTAAGTAGGTGGAAAAAAGTTCTGTGTGTCCGCAGCGAGTGTAACGAAGTAAAACCAATGCTGCAGGAAACTGGCTTAGCTCAGATCTTGCACCATAATTCTTGTCCGCCAAGAAATAAATTTCTTGGCTCAAAGCTCAAGTAAGCTAAAGCTCACTGGATATGCGTTTCAGTCCGTTTTAACTCCTAACTTGCACATTTTAGAACCGTTATACAGTAAGGCTTTGAGAAATCTTATAAAAATGTGCTTGTTTCATATTTTGCGGGAGCGTTAATCGCGCCCGTTGGGCGCTCACATCTTGCAGCAGTTGCGTTATTGCAATTTTTGTAAGGTGGGCACTGCCTAGAGTTCGCTCAAAACCTTATTTTTACGTTGTGGGCAGTGCCCACCCTACGGTGATTGAGAATGGTGCAAGATCTCAGTTTTAACGGACTTTAGCTATAAGCCTTGAACTTCAGTTCAAGGCGTACTCAGGTCGAGATGCAAGATCTGAATTAGGGCACGCGGATTTTCCTTCCCCTACACCCCTACACCCCTACACCCTTACCCCCCTAATTTTTGTAAATCTATGCCAGAAACTCCTAATAGACAATCTAACTTCAACTTACAAGGCGCTCAATTCGCTGGAGGTCTTGTAAACGCTGATTCAGTGAACGCCCATCAAATAGGTGGTGATATTACCAACTACAACCAAGTTGCACGAACAGAAGCCAACAATTCTGCAGTCAAAACAATTCTAATTTTGGCAGCAAATCCAAAAAACAGTTTGCCCCTGCGATTAGATGAAGAGGTGCGAGAAATTGAGGCTGGATTGCGACGAGCAAAAAAACGAGAATTATTTGACCTAAAACAGCGTCGGGCTGTGCGTGTTCAAGAAGTTTACCAATCGTTATTGGACTTTAAGCCACAAATTGTTCATTTTAGCGGTCATGGTACAGGTGATGATGGTTTGGCGCTGGAGGATGAAACCGGGAATGTGCGATTAGTAGATACACAAGCTTTGGCTAGACTATTCGAGTTATTTGCTTCTCACATTGAGTGCGTTGTTCTCAACGCTTGTTACTCAGAAGTTCAAGCCCAAGCGATTGTTAAGCATATTCCCTACGTGATTGGAATGAACAAGCAGATTGGTGATCAAGCTGCAATTAAATTTGCAACAGCTTTTTATAACGTATTGGGTGCTGGAGAGTCGGTTGAATTTGCTTATAAGCTTGGGTGCAACGTTATTCAGCTAGAGGGTATTCCAGAATATTTAACTCCTGTATTAAAGAAGAAGTAAGTAGGTCGTTAAAATAGGGCAGGGAACAGGGAACAGGGAACAGGGAACTTTTAAGAGGATGTTTTAAAAGCTTACTTTTATGTATCTTGGCGATTAGAAATCGCAGCTATACAGACAAAACCTGCCTCCGCAGGTTCTGAAATTCTTGATTCTTCATTAGTCCACAGAGGTGGACTTTGCTTGTGTAGTAGCGAATTATATTCGCCCAAGACTTTTAAGCTTACCACTTTAAATAAGCTGCCTCAATTCCTTGCTCTCGTCGAATCTTTCCATCTTTTTCAAACCAATCAATCACCTGCTGGGCTGTCAAATCTTCAATATTCACTTCGTTTTCTTGGGCGATTTGCTTCAAAAGCCTCAGAGATGAGATTGTCAATCGAGTTAAAAATTTCTCTGGTGAGGAGAGCAAAGCAGCATCGACTTTTACTAACTCTTCTGGAGTTATAAATTGTGAGGTTGATTGTGGTGATGGTAACTCCATAACTTTTGTTTAAGATTTGCCTAAAATTTACTCAAATGTTGCGGTTGTAACGGGTTAGAAATCACTGGTTCGTAAATCCGATTACTAACTACCTATAATCTTTGGTTTAGACTGAATAAAAATGCTCACTTGTTGCGGTTACTCACTTAATGGAAAAACTTAAAGTTTGTTTTTTCGCTCTTGTACTAAATAGCCGCAGCGATGTTCGCCGTTAATAATCCAGTGAGTACGTTCTACTGTACAATCAGGTAAAACTGTAGCAAACATTTCTAATTCATGACCGCAAATGCTGGGGAAAGATTCTGCAACGTTAGAAATCGCGCAGTTGTATTCGGTTAAAATAAATCCGTCGCCTTGTGATGACTCACTCGATTCTACAGGATGACACTCAGCCATAAAGCCCTCAGCTTTTCTCAGTTTTACCAAAATTGCCACCCTTTCTGACAAAGAGGCGTTTCCCAGGCGATCGCGATATTCTTCTGCCTTGCGCTCCCATTGCTTTCGTAAAATTGAACTGACTTGGTCGTGTCCGACCGTTTCTGCTAATGTGTCCAACAGAGAAACCGCAAATTGACCATAACCATCAGCACCATCTCCACGCAGGCGATCGCGTCCAGTACGAGTCAATTGATAAACATGCTGTGGACGCCCCATTCCTCCTTGCACTGACAATGAGAAAGAAATCAACTCCTCGCCCTCTAAATCCTTCAGATGACGACGAATTGCTTGGGGGCTAATATCGAGAGCTTCGGCTAACTCAAAAGCTGTAGCCTGTGAGTGTTTCAAAAGATATTTTAGAATATCTTGCTTTGTTGAGGACTGGTGGGTAGTCTCCATCGTCGTCCCAAAAGTTCATTTGATTTGCAGAAAAATATAAGTTTGACAACAATGTTGTTGTTAATCTAGCTTAAAATGAATATACATTAAACAACAATGTTGTTGTTTTAGTCTATATAGTTATTTTAGCAGTCTCGTAACCACTCGGTGACGAAACATGGGAATCGGTTAAAAAAGCCCGTCTCCCTTCCTTAAAGAGATTCTACAAAGCGAACGCAAGAGAAAACTACCAATGAGTGCCACTGTCAAGACATTAGTCAACCAGCCATACAAGTACGGCTTTATCACCGACATCGAAGCCGACACAATCGCGCGTGGACTAAACGAGGACACCATCCGCCTTATCTCGCTCAAGAAAAACGAGCCAGAGTTCATGCTGGATTTTCGCCTGAAAGCTTTTCGCCAGTGGCAAAAAATGGCAGAACCAACTTGGCCAAGCGTTAAGTATCCGGTGATTGATTACCAAAATATCATTTATTACTCCGCGCCGAAACAAAAGAAAGAAAAGCTTAACAGCTTAGATGAAGTTGATCCCGCTTTGTTGGAAACCTTTGAAAAGCTGGGACTTCCCCTGTCTGAACAGAAGCGACTGGCAAACGTCGCTGTGGATGCGATTTTCGATAGCGTTTCTATCGGAACCACCTTTAAAGAAAAACTTCTCAAAGAAGGTGTGATATTCTGTTCCATTTCTGAAGCCTTACAAGAATATCCAGAATTGGTGCGCAAGTATTTGGGTAGCGTTGTCCCAACAGCAGATAATTATTTTGCAGCGCTTAATTCCGCCGTCTTTAGTGATGGTTCCTTCGTTTACATTCCCAAGGGTGTGAAATGCCCGATGGAACTGTCTACCTACTTCCGGATCAACAATGGCGAAACTGGACAATTTGAGCGGACACTGATTGTTGCTGAAGAAAATAGCTATGTCTCCTACCTGGAAGGCTGTACCGCACCAATGTACGACAGTAACCAGCTACATGCTGCTGTCGTAGAACTCGTCGCCCTCGACAATGCCGAGATTAAATACTCCACCGTGCAGAACTGGTACGCTGGAGACGCAAACGGCAAAGGCGGTATCTATAACTTCGTCACCAAGCGCGGTTTGTGTCAAGGTGTGAATTCTAAGATTTCTTGGACACAGGTAGAAACTGGTTCGGCTATCACCTGGAAGTATCCTAGCTGCGTGTTGGTGGGTGATAACTCTGTGGGTGAGTTTTACTCAGTGGCGCTGACGAATCATATGCAGCAAGCTGATACGGGTACTAAGATGGTTCACGTTGGTAAGAACACCCGCAGTACGATTATTTCTAAGGGAATTTCCGCCGGTAAATCGAGTAATAGTTACCGTGGTTTGGTGAAAGTTAACCCGAAGGCGCAAGGGGCGCGGAACTATTCCCAGTGCGACTCGATGCTGATTGGGGATAATGCTCACGCCAATACTTTCCCTTATATTCAGGTACAGAATAATACTGCGAAGGTTGAGCACGAAGCTTCGACTTCTAAGATTGGGGAAGATCAATTGTTCTTCTTCGCACAGCGGGGCATTTCCTCAGAAGATGCTATTTCGATGATGATTAGTGGCTTCTGTAAGGATGTGTTTAATCAGCTACCGATGGAGTTTGCGGTGGAGGCTGATAAGCTGTTGAGTCTGAAGTTGGAAGGTAGTGTTGGGTAATTCTCTTCGTGTCCTTTGTGTCTTCGTGGTTCAATAAATATTTAACCGCGAAGGCGCGAAGGGCGCGAAGCAGGAAGAAAGAGAAGAGAAGAGAGAGAAGATACATGATTATTGAGAATAGTGAAGTTGTGCTGTCAGTACGAGATTTGACGGCTGATGTTGATGGGACGCCGATTCTTAAGGGTTTGAATCTTGAGGTACGTTCGGGTGAAATCCATGCGATTATGGGACCGAATGGTTCTGGTAAGAGTACTTTTTCTAAGGTTCTGGCTGGACATCCGGCGTATGAGGTGACTGGCGGTGAGGTGATTTTCCAGGGGCAAAATCTGCTGGAGATGGAACCGGAGGAACGCGCCAGAAGTGGTATATTTTTGGCGTTTCAGTATCCGTTGGAAATTCCGGGTGTGAGTAATTTGGATTTTCTGCGCGTGGCTTATAATTCTCGTCGTAAGGCGCAGGGTTTAGAGGAATTGGATGCGTTTGATTTTGATGATTTGATTGAGGAAAAGCTGGATGTAGTGAAGATGAATCCTGCTTTCCTGAGTCGGAGTTTGAATGAAGGTTTTTCTGGTGGTGAGAAGAAGCGTAATGAGATTTTGCAAATGGCGCTTCTGGAACCAAAGTTAGGAATTTTGGATGAGACTGATTCAGGTTTGGATATTGATGCTTTGAAGATTGTGGCGAACGGGGTGAATCAGCTGACGAATCCGGAAAATGCCACAATTATGATTACTCACTATCAGCGGTTGCTGAATTATATTGTGCCAGACTTCGTTCATGTGATGGCAAATGGACGAATTCTCACGAGTGGTGGTAAGGAACTGGCGTTGGAATTGGAATCACGCGGTTATGACTGGGTGTTGGAAGATGCGCTTGATGAGGTGGGTGTGTGATGAGCGTTCTAGTTTCTCCTAGTCCGGTTCCTAATTCAAATCCAGTTGATTTGGCGTCTGCTGTGTTGGATAGGGATGCTGAACTGACTGGGTTATTAAATCAGATCATAGATGATCACACATCTTTTGACGGTGCTGATGCTTGGTTGCAGGAGTTACACGATCGCGCTACGCTTTGGGTGCGTAAATCGGTTCTTCCCACCACTCGCGATGAGGAATGGCGCTTTAGCGATTTGTCGTCTTTGCGGAAAGTAAAGTTTGAAGGTGTTGTAAGTCAGCCAGCAGATATCAGTTTATCGGATATTCCTTCGATACCAGAAGCTGCGAACCGTTTGGTGTTTGTGAATGGGGTTTATGCGCCTGAGTTATCTGCGGTTGCAGGTTTGCCAGATGGGGTGATCGTTAGTAATTTGGCTGGTTTACCTGTGGGCGATCGCCAGCGTGTGCAGCAATATTTGGCTCAAACTGAGGGGGCGCATGAGGTGTTTACTGCGCTCAACACGAGTGGAATCAAAGATGTAGCTGTGGTTTGGGTGGCGAAGAATGTGGTGGTGGAAACACCGATTCATTTGATGTTTGTTGCTGCTGGGAAGTCTGCCACGATTTCTCTACCACGTTGTTTGGTGGTGGCGGAGGTTGGTAGTAGTGTGACGTTGGTGGAAGAGTATACGAACCGCAAAGGCGCAAAGGACACGAAGGAAGAAGAGGAAAAGAGGGTTTACTTTTCCAATGCGGTGACTGAGGTTTGGCTTGAGGAAAATGCTCAAGTGAATCACACTCGGCTTGAGTTGGAAGGTGCGGAGGCTTTCCACGTAGGGAAGACTGCTGTTTCTCAAGCTCGTTACAGTCGGTATACTTGTCATGCAATCACTTTTGGTGGGAAGTTGTCGCGTCACAATTTAGAGATTTTACAGGCTGGTGAGCAAACGGAAACGATTCTGAATGGGTTGACGGTGATTGGGGGAAACCAGTTGGCGGATACTCATAGTGCGATCGCTCTGAATTATCCTTATGGCAGAAGTCAGCAATTGCATAAGTGTATTATTGGCGATCGCGCTCATGCTGTGTTTAACGGTAAGGTTTTTGTTCCTAAGCCTGCACAGTTGACAGATGCAGCACAGTTGAATCGGAATTTGTTACTATCGCCAAAGGCTAGGGTTGATACTAAGCCGCAATTAGAAATTACCGCAGATAATGTGAAGTGCGCTCACGGTGCTACCGTCAGTCAGTTGGAGGATGATGAAATCTTCTACTTGCAAAGTCGGGGTATTGATGAGGATAATGCTCGCAACTTATTAATTAATGCTTTCGCGGCTGAAGTTATTAACCAAATACCTGTTCCGTCTTTACAAGAAAGACTCACACAAACTGTCAATAATTATCAGTCAATCACTAATGACTAATGACCAATGACTAATGACTAATTATGACCTTTACCCAAGAAAGAACCCTTGCTGATCAAGTCCGTGCTGACTTCCCAATATTACACCAAGAAGTTAACGGCAAACCCTTAGTCTACTTTGACAACGCTGCTACGTCACAAAAACCTCTGCTCGTTCTCAACACGATTCGAGACTATTACGAGCAGTACAATTCCAATGTACATCGCGGTGTACATGCTCTTAGCGCTAAAGCGACGGAAGCTTATGAAGTCGCCAGAGACAAAGTTGCTGCGTTCGTAAAAGCTGCATCACGCCAGGAAATTGTTTTCACTCGCAATGCTTCTGAGGCGATCAATTTGGTTGCTTACAGTTGGGGAATGAGCAATTTGCAGCCAGGGGACGAAATCATCCTCTCGGTGATGGAACACCACAGTAATTTAGTACCTTGGCATTTTGTCGCCCAAAAGACGGGCGCGGTGCTGAAATTTATTGAACTGGCTGCGGAAGAAACTTTTGATTTAGAAGAGTTTAAAAAGCTGGTTTATGAAAAAACAAAATTAGTGTCGGTGGTGCATGTTTCTAACACTTTGGGTTGTATTAACCCAGTGAAGGAAATTTGCGAAATTGCTCATCAACACGGTGCTAAAGTATTAATTGATGCTTGCCAAAGTGTCCCTCATATGCCTATCAATGTACAGCAAATTGGCTGTGATTGGTTGGTAGCTTCTGGTCACAAAATGTGTGCTCCAAGTGGGATTGGCTTTTTGTATGGCAAGTTAGACTTGCTGCGATCAATGCCTCCCTTCTTGGGTGGTGGGGAAATGATTGCGGAGGTTTTTTTAGACCACTCTACGTATGCAGATTTACCACATAAATTTGAAGCAGGAACACCAGCTATTGGCGAAACAATTGCTCTTGGTGCAGCGGTAGACTATCTTACCAACATTGGTATGGATAAAATCTATGCCTATGAAGCTGAGTTGACTGGTTATTTGTTTGAGCAGTTAGAACAAATTCCTCAGCTTCGCATCTACGGTCCTAAACCTAAAATAGCAGGTTTGGGCAGAGCTGCTCTTGCTGCGTTCACCGCTGGCGAAATCCACGCTAACGACATATCTACATTATTAGATCAAGAAGGTATCGCGATTCGTTCTGGACACCACTGCACACAACCATTGCACCGTCATTTAGGTATTGCGGCGACTGCACGGGCAAGTTTATCTTTTTACAATACTCGTGAAGAGATAGATGTTTTTGTGAAAGCGTTGAAGGAAACGTTAGATTTCTTTGGTGGTTTCTTAGAGTGAAATTGCAATACGGTTCGGTTAAGCTCTAAGTGCAGTTTCCGTAGAAGATACAACAACGCTGCGCTAACAATAATTAGTGGGTGTATGAGTTGGTGCGTGGAGATCGTCCCAGCCAGAAAGGCGCAAGTCCTGCGCCTTTAAATTTTTTTCTTGTAAGTGCCTGAATTGAAGTCCCTAAGCTTAAATACTTCGGGACTGCTTGATTTTTTTAAAACTATATGACATGATACTTAACATAAAACTACTGCAAGTCAATCAAGTTAGTGAATTTTAACTGGCACTACTAGCAATTTCTCATTTTGCTCAGTATTGATTGGATTGATTTGATCAGAAAACCTTCCATGCCTACGACACAACGTATGATGGATTTTCCTCCCGATTAGACATCTGTGATTGAGCAAACATCTGTCTTTACCAGTTCATAACCTAATTACACTCATTTGTTCACCTTAAGAAAGTTAGCTTGGAAAGTTTTGTATGGCAGCTATAGCGTTGAGCGTATCTACTCTTAAGCCTCTGGGTGATCGCGTTTTCATCAAGGTTAGTGAGTCTGAAGAGAAAACAGCGGGAGGCATTCTTCTGCCTGATAGCGCTAAAGAAAAACCGCAGGTGGGTGAAATTGTTGCAGCCGGCCCCGGTAAACGCAACGATGACGGCACCCATCAAGCAATTGATGTAGCAGTTGGCGATAAAGTTCTCTACTCTAAGTACGCTGGCACCGACATTAAGCTTGGTACGGAGGATTATGTGCTGTTGTCTGAGAAGGACATTCTGGCAATTGTTTCATAGTCGATACCATTAGCTATTAGTCATTCGTACTCCACAAGCCAAATAGCGAATGACAAATAACTGATGACAGTTACAACTGATCAACTTACACACTACTTACACAGAAAACTTGAATACTATGGCTAAACGCATCATATACAACGAAAATGCTCGTCGTGCTCTGGAAAAAGGAATTGACATTCTTGCTGAAGCAGTAGCAGTGACTTTAGGTCCTAAAGGCCGTAATGTTGTTTTGGAAAAGAAGTTTGGCGCTCCTCAAATTGTCAATGATGGAGTCACCATAGCTAAAGAAATTGAACTAGAAGATCACGTTGAAAACACGGGTGTATCTCTAATTCGTCAAGCAGCTTCTAAAACCAATGATGCTGCTGGAGATGGCACCACAACTGCAACTGTTTTGGCTCACGCCATTGTCAAAGAAGGATTGCGCAATGTCGCTGCTGGTGCAAACGCCATTGAACTCAAGCGTGGTATCGACAAAGCCACAGGTTTTCTAGTGGACAAGATTAGAGAACATGCGCGTCCCGTCGAAGACTCCAAAGCGATCGCTCAAGTTGCTGCCATCTCTGCCGGTAACGATGAAATCGTGGGTGCTTTAATTGCAGAAGCATTAGATAAGGTTGGTCGTGAAGGGGTAATATCCCTGGAAGAAGGTAAGTCAGTCACCACCGAATTGGAAGTTACAGAAGGCTTGAACTTCGACAAGGGTTATATTTCTCCCTATTTTGCTACGGATACGGAGCGGTTGGAAGCAGTGCTGGATGAGCCTTTCCTGCTACTAACCGATAAGAAAATTGCTTTGGTACAGGACTTAGTACCCGTTCTTGAGCAAGTAGCCCGTGCTGGTCGTCCCTTAGTAATTATTGCCGAAGATATTGAAAAAGAAGCTTTGGCAACCTTGGTTGTTAACCGTTTGCGTGGTGTGCTGAACGTAGCTGCTGTAAAAGCACCTGGATTTGGCGATCGCCGCAAGGCTATCCTAGAGGACATTGCCATTCTCACAGGCGGGCAGTTGATTACCGAAGATGCTGGTCTGAAGCTGGATGCTACCAAGCTTGAGCAACTCGGGAAAGCTCGCCGCATCACCATCACCAAAGATAGCACGACCCTCGTTGCTGAAGGCAATGAGCAAGCTGTGAAGGCTCGGGTAGAACAAATCCGGCGGCAAATCGAAGAAACCGAGTCTTCTTATGACAAAGAGAAACTGCAAGAACGTTTGGCCAAGCTAGCTGGCGGGGTTGCAGTTGTTAAAGTCGGTGCTGCCACAGAAACCGAACTCAAAGACCGCAAGCTACGTCTGGAAGATGCGATTAACGCTACTAGAGCTGCTGTTGAAGAGGGTATCGTTCCCGGTGGTGGCACAACGCTAGCACATCTGGCTCCTGGATTGGAAAGCTGGGCAAAGTCTACCCTAGTAGGTGAAGAATTGACAGGGGCATTGATTGTGTCTCGGGCACTGGCTGCACCTCTAAAGCGGATTGCCGAAAATGCGGGTCAAAACGGTGCGGTAATTGCGGAACGAGTCAAAGAGAAGGACTTCAATGTGGGCTATGACGCAACAACCGGCGAGTTCGTGGATTTGTTTGCAGCGGGGATTGTTGATCCCGCTAAGGTGACCCGTTCGGCTGTGCAGAATGCTGCGTCAATTGCAGGTATGGTATTGACCACCGAAGCCATTGTAGTTGACAAGCCAGAACCGAAGGATAATGCTCCTGCTGTACCCGGTGGCGGTGGCTTAGGCGGCGACTTCGATTACTAATGATTCATCAAGAGTAACCGTGAATTGCTCTTGCCTGAATCAAAAAAGCTCAGTTTCAACCGTGCAAAGTATCAATCTCAAGAGGTGATCGTCAGATGCTGAAATCACCTTTTGAGATTGCGATTTCTCTTTATGTAGTCCCAAGGCTTCTCGAAGCAGAGTTTGAGTAGGCGTCAGGAGAAACGCATCTTATTTCCTAATAAAAATTAAAGAGGATTTCCAAACAGGGCAAACTCACCAAAATTTACAAAAAATCATTGCACTCATGGTATCCTATTGAAATTAGATGCTTTTCCCCTGGACGACCACCTTTAATGATAAAAAATCATGCCCAGAAATTGCTCCATGAACTGTGAAATATAGGGGGTCAAGTAATTGCTCACCAAATCTGGTGTTGACAATGGGAATAGTATGAAGATAACTGCTAATGCAAAGCTAAAAATAGCAGTTGTTAAAGCTATAAATCTCCCAAAACAACCAGGATTAATTTCAAGAAAAAACAGCTTGGCTTGACCAATTACTGCAATTATGAAGCAAATTATTCCAAATGTTAACAATAAATTTGTCATCGATAAGCTCATCATCTCATGATTGGTAGTGGTGATATTACTTTGATAGAAGCCATCAATTAAGTGCTTAATTTTTAGTTTAAATAGGTTTTTTAATAATTACAAATATTATTTTTACTCAATTTGATAAATTTCAGTAATGAAAAAACTGTTATAGCAATCTGTGCAGGAGTTGTGAAATTACTCGTTGAGGTAGGGAACGCTTAACGTTTAATACCATTTCACGAAATCCCTGATACAAATGATTGGTTTCTAATTCTTTCCCCCTGCTTCCTGCCCCTTATATGTATCAACCTTAAAGTGAAACGGTATAACAGGGAAGAAGAATGTACAAATTTACTTTGTTTTTAAGCGCAGAGCGCAGGCACTTTCACACAAATGAAATAGGACTGCTATATCATGGCAAATTCTTGGGCACTAGTAAGTAATAAAAGTAAGAGCCAAAGAAATCGGGAATCTTGTTGTTCACGAATTATTTAGGATTGCTATATAGGAATCCTACTTGAATCTTGCTCAGTATACTGATAAGGAAAGCTTTGTATATCAAGCTTATAGCCAGCTTAGTTGTTCAAAAATCAAATAGGAGTCCTATATCAATCCTATTTGATTGTGGAAAATGAGCCACACTAGAAAGTAAACAACCGAGGAAAGGAATCGGTTATGATATTGGCTTAACAACAATATCTCCTGAATTACTGTCTATTCTTGCATCAGAACCAGATTGAGGAACTTGAAATAGTGATAAATTTGAGGTGTTTAGTTCATCACAAGCTTGCCCTTGAGTCATTTTGTCATGCAGTAGTCTAAACTCCAGTAATGATAATGCCGAAGACAATCAGCAACATGCTGAAGATATTCACCAAGGTGATCACTTCACCTAGAAGAATGAAATCTTTAAAACCCTATTTAATACTAAGTTGCGTTCAAAGAGCTAATTCTCAGAACTTGTTTATTGTGCTAGGATTGACACTCAACTTTTTAGCTAGTTCAGCAATTGATGCTTCAACCAGATGCAGACGTAAATTTACTACTTGGGGGAGGGATTGATTCCGCAGCTTTAATCGCCTTCTACCTTTCACGCGGTTTGACTATAAGAGGTATTCACTTCAACTATAACCAACCCAGCTTTGAAGGAGAACGCCGTGCTGTCCTAGCAATAACTCAACATTACAACATCTCCCTCAACACAATTGACTTGGGGTTGAAAATTGTCCGCACTCAGGGAGAATACCATTGTCGCAACGCAACCCTACTGCTCGCATCTGCTAGCATTCTTTCCACTAAGCACGGCAGATTTGCTATAGGAATTCATGCCGGAACACCTTATTACGATTGCTCCAAAGCATTTTTAGAAGATATTCAACGAATTTTTAATGGTTATTTTGCAGGCTCCGTTCAAGTTGAAGCTCCATTTATAGAATTCACCAAAAAAGATATTTTCAAATATTGTAAAATCACAAAAATGCCAATAGAGATGACGTTTAGTTGCGAACGTCGCGGAGATATCCCCTGTGAAGAATGCCCATCATGTTTAGACAGGAGAGCATTGGATGAGAGTTTCTGAAATTTGTAAATCTCGCCAAATTTCTATCATTGATATCCCTACTCCCCTCATCGTCCCATCATTTTCCAGCCGGGGATTTCCTGAATTAAAAAACATTTACACAAAAACAAAAGAATATATTTCAGATGTCTCGCTAATAAGTGCTTATGATATACATTACGAACTCCAAGACGTATATATTTATGCCTCTGATCTTCTTTTTATAGATAGTGGTGGTTATGAGACTCAACCAATCAAATTAACTGCCACTTCAGATGATGTTTATGCGTACAGAGACTGTAGACCTGTCCGCCCCTGGTCTAGAAAATTACACCAAGATCTACTTGATAACTTACAATCATTATCTCAATTAGTTTTAATAAGTTATGATGATTGGGATAAACATCAATTAACACTCTATCAAATAGAAACTGCTAAATCTCTCTTTCAGCAATATCCAAATTTTGCCTCAAATTTTCTTTATAAACCTGAAACACCTGAATCAGAAGTAATCAATATAGATAGTTTACTTGAACACGCTCATTGCCTAACTTCATTTTCAGTACTAGTACTCCAAGGCGTAAATTCGGTTAGGGTGTAAATATAGACTTTTAAGGGGAAGCGTTTGGCAGTATAACCCTATCTAAACTTACGCCGCACTGTACTAGGCATAACAGAAAAAGAACTTGGGAGTTCAATCCTAGAAAGATGCCGTAACCTTTTAAAAATTCGCTTCCACCTTCAACAACAAAGTATCGAAATACCAATCCATATTTTAGGATGCTTAGACTCGGTTTTAATTATTTCCTACTTTCTTTGTGGAGCAGACATATTTGATGGACTTGCTTGGCTGCGCTACGCTTTTGTTGATGGTCTGACATTGTACCAATCAACAGCAGCACTCATGCAAGCAGATTGGCATTATTCTGAATCAGAGCTAAATCAACTTTATAGTATTAAAAATCTTCAAAACCTTAACCTCTTATCTCATGCAATGAATAGATTTTGTCATACAAAACTTCTCCAAGAATTTTCTGCATGGGAAAAGGTCATGCCACAAGTGCTTAATTTGGTAAAAGATGCTGGACTAGAAGTTGAGGAGTAACAGTTATGGGTGGCAGTAGTGGAAGTTATAGCTGGTCTTCTAGTAGTTCCTCAGAAGACATTAGCCAAATGCTCAAGCGTGCATGTGAAAGCACCGACACTTCGTCTTATAACTCAGAAGTCAACAGTCTACTTCAAGGTGCATTAAAGGACTTTAATAATAGAGACTCTGAGGCTACCCAACGGCATTTAGATGTTCTCAAAGAAGCAATTGATTCAGAAATAGAAAATAGCGTTGACTTATTATTTGGTGGCTCAATTCGTAAAAACACATTCATCAATGGTTTGAGTGATGCAGATACATTAGTACTCGTTAATAACACGTCTTTAGAAAAAAGTTCTCCTCAAGAAGTTTTAGACTACTTTGCACTGCGAATTAAACCTCTAGCCGCAATGATGGGAGTGGGGGAGGGCCACGTTTAGCAACGGAAATGTGTGGAGAACCTCATCGTTTCATCCATATTTTTGATACTAGTGCTGTTGGCAGTCTTGTCACTGGTTTAACCACCCGTCAAGGCAAAAGACCTGTGAAAGAAGTAGTAAGAGGTATAGTAAAGTTAATCCAAGCTCTAGAATCTCACGATACTAATAAACAAATAGAACCATCTACGTTGATGCAAAAAATCTTGATTCTAACAGCAATTCCTCACGGACTGCGTTTGGATAAAGAGATTCGAGAAATTGAAGAAGCTATACTACGAGCCACCAATCGAGATTTATTTGAAATTGAAATTAGAACCGCTGTACGTCCAAGAGATATTCGCAGAGCTATCGCGGAAGAACAGCCTCAAATCGTTCATTTCTGTGGACATGGTGAACCGGATGGCAGCTTATTATTAGAAGATGATGGCGGAAATAATAAACCTGTTTCACCAGAAGCTTTAGCATTTCTGTTTAAGTTACACGCTGATTATGTTAAATGCGTACTGCTTAATGCTTGTTATTCAGAACAAGCTGCTATGGCAATTAGCCAATACATTAATTATGTCATTGGGATGAATAACCCAATTCAAGACAAAGCAGCAATTACATTTGCTCAAGGATTTTATGATGGACTGGGTTATAAAAACTCAGGCAACCAAGATTTATTTCAAAGAGCCTTTGATGAAGGTATGGTTGCTATTCAATTGGAGAGCCTTTCACAAGGGGAGATACCAGTTTTCAAAAAAACTTTAAACTAACATGAAATTAAACAATTATCAAACACTCCTGTTACTGGTTTTGAGGCATCAGGAGTAGGGGCAGATTACCTCAGAGCGTAAGCGCAAAGCGCACGCTAAGAGCGAACGCGCAGCGTGTCCCCTTGGAACTTAGCGGAGTGAAGCAATTCGCTTGCGGTTTTGATAATTTTACATTTTGTTACATAGTGAGGTTTCTTCATGCCTACCTACTTATTCTCATGCTTACATTAATAATTAATGACTCTGTAATGGTGCAGGCTTAACAACAATAGTTCCTGAATTACTATCTATCGTTGCATCAGAACCAGATTGAGGAACTTGAAATAGTGATAAATCGGTATTAACTGTTCCTTTTAAATAAGTCTCGCCAGCGACTTCGCCTCCTAAATCTATTAAGCCAAAAATTTCTTGCGTGACGGTGTTGAAATTGAATTGGAAATATTTAGGTATTGATACGCCATCTACAACGTTATTATAAGTAGCAATAACATTCTTCAGAGGATCGAAAAAAGAAACATTGAGGGATTGTAAAACATAAGTCTGTCCAGCCCCTTTTTCAGAAAAACTTCCTGGCGCGGTGTTTTCATCATAACTAAATGAACCAAGAGCAGAATAATTATTATTACCATTCCAGTTGAAGTTTAATGTAATAGCATGAGCGGGAGTTATTCCCGTCAGTACAATAATTAAAGCGGTTGCAGTAGCTAATGTTATTTTTAAAACGAGTATTCTCATAGCTTTCATTTAGTGGCAATAGAGAATACTATAAACGAAACCGCTTCACTTACTCGTAGCAAAGCCGCTTTGATTGCGTTTCCAGGTAGAACCTGGAAACGAGATTTTAGCTTTGTCACATTTATTCGTCGTGCGCAAAGCGGCGGTAGAGGTAATCAAGGACGTGGTTCCGCAGTCTGTAGTATTCTGGATCTTCCATAATCCGAGCGCGATCGCGCGGACGAGGAAAAGGAATTTGGATATCTTCACCAATTCTAGCAGCAGGTCCGTTAGTCATCATGACCAAACGGTCTGCAAGGAACAGTGCTTCATCAATGTCGTGAGTAATCATCAACACTGTGCATCGTCGTTCGTTCCAAATTTTCAACAATTCTTCTTGCAATTCTTCTTTGGTAATCGCATCTAACGCCCCAAAAGGTTCATCTAAAATTAAAACTTGAGGACGAATCGCCAAAGCGCGGGCGATCGCAACCCGCTGTTTCATCCCCCCAGAAATTTGCGTCGGTTTTTTGTCAGCAGCTTCTGTCAGTCCCACCAGTGCTAAATGTTCGCGTACAATCGCTGACTTCTGTGCTTTTGGCTTATTTGGGAAAACGGCGTTAATGGCTAAGTAAATGTTTTCAGAAGTCGTCAACCAGGGTAACAAAGCATAGTTCTGAAATACCATCATTCTATCTGGTCCTGGTTGAGTAATGGGTTTGGAGTTGAGTAGCACTGATCCGTCAGTGGGTGTGGCGAACCCAGCAACCATGTTCAGCAAAGTTGATTTACCACAACCAGAGTGACCGATGACGCAGATAAACTCGCCCTCATTCACGGTGAGGTTCACATCTTGTAGTACTGTATAAGAACCTTTCGCTGTGGGATAAACCTTAGAAACGTTCTCAATCAGTAAGAAAGGATTTTGGTGTGTAGCTGTTGCCCCAGACTGTCTGTAAGGGTTAGAAAAAGTGCGATCGTACATGTCAGTATTTCCCAATTCAAAATTCAGAATCAAAATCTACAATTCTCAAGAAACTGCCAAAACTTGGCGTGAGTTAATGACAACTTCTGCTATTGAGACATTGCGTTTAATGTCGAGACTGTTGAGATAGGCGATTGGATCATCAGCATTAAACACACTGCCATCAAATAACTCGATGGGACCACGATGATACTTCATATCAAGTAGACCGAGTTCTCGTGCTGCGGTACTAAACACACTAACTCGACAAACTCGTTCCAGGATTTCTAACCAGTTCCGGGGGAAGGGAATATCTTCCCAACGCGCCATCTGAGTCATCATCCACAGATGTTCTGTTCGACTGGGACGATTCACACCATCTCCGAAAAATAGGTGGTGGGCATACTGCCGCATTGGTTGTTCTAGACTACATACGTAGGAGTTTGGATCGCCAAGTTGGATGTAATCCTCAGTTGTACTGACATACTCCCGCCCAGATAAAATTTGGCGAACTTCCTGAAAATTATTTTGATCAGCGCAGTATTGACAAGCCTCCAACAAGGCTTTGACTAAGGCGATGTGGGTGTTAGGATAAGCATTTGCCCAGTCTTCCCGAACTCCTAAAACTTTGCCTGGGTGTCCTTGCCATATTTCCAAATCTGTAGCGATAGTAAAGCCAACACCTTCGATTGACGCCCTGAGGTTCCAAGGTTCACCCACACAGTAACCATCAATAGTCCCTGCTTGCAAGTCAACCACCATTTGAGCTGGAGGAATCGTTTTCAGGGAAACATCATAGTCAGGATCAATTCCACCAGCTGCTAACCAGTAACGCAACAGCATGTTGTGCATCGAGGAAGGATGAACCATCCCGAGAGTATGACGTTGATCTGTAGAATATTGCAGCAATCGTCTAAAGTCTGCCAGGGAATATATTCCTTGGTCATAAAAACGTTTATCCAGGGTAATAGCATTACCATTACGGGTGAGAGTAAGAGCGCTGACAACTGGTACAGGACGACCCCTATCACCTCCCACTGTCATCCAAACTGGCATCCCAGAAGGCATTTGCGCTGCATCTAAATATCCGCCACTAATCCCATCGGTAATTCCGCGCCAACTCGCTTCGCGCACCAGAGTTACTTCATCTAAACCATGTTTGGCGAAGAAACCTTTTTCTTTAGCGACAGCCAGAGGGGCGCAAGCAGTCAAGGGAAGGAAACCTATTTCCAGGTTCACTTTTTCTAAACCATGACGGGCGATCGCTGCTGTTTTCCTTGCCCTAATTTTCTTAATCCGTTTTTGTTGATTCAGGAAGTAAATCATTTCACTCCGCAAGCTGTAGTAGCTAGGATGTTCTACCACTTCCATCCGCTTACGAGGTCGAGAAATATCCACCTCCAAAATGTCTCCAATCTTCGATTCTGGTCCATTTGTCAACATCACGATTCGGTCGGACAACAGCACCGCTTCATCGACATCGTGAGTCACCATAACAGCGGTGACTTGGTTTTCTTGACAAATTTGCATCAACTGTTCTTGCAAATTGCCTCGTGTGAGTGCATCTAACGCACCAAATGGTTCATCTAGCAAGAGTAATTTGGGACGAATTGCTAAGGCACGGGCGATCGCCACCCGCTGCTTTTGTCCACCCGATAACATTGCTGGGGCTTTATCAGCATGAGGACGCAACCCTACCATATCGATATGCTGCTCTACAATTGCCTTGCGCTCATCCACAGAGTAATCATTCAGCACTGAATCTACAGCAAGAGCAATATTTTCTCGTACTGTCCGCCAAGGTAAGAGTGAATAATTCTGAAACACCACCATCCTATCTGGACCAGGTCTGGTAATTCTTCTTCCTTCTAGCGTCACCACACCTTCGCTTGGTAAATCCAAACCAGCAATCATATTTAAAAGGGTGGATTTACCACAACCAGAGTGACCAATCAGAGAGATAAATTCTCCTCTTTTAATCTGGAGGTCAATTCCTTTAAGAGCAATATATTCACCACCATTAGCTAAGGAAAAAACTTTATCAATCTGGTCAACAGCAACAAAAACACTCATTTTCTTATCCTTTGTTATTTGTTATTTGTTTTTACCCTTTGCCATTTACTAATGACAAAGGATGAATAACCACTCTTTTCCCGCGACAAGATTACTATCTTCTCTTTTTCTTCTTTCTTTGCGCTCTTGGCACGCCAGGTGCTACAACGGGGGGAACCCCCGCAACGCACTGCCTCGTCTTGGCGGTTCATTAAATAAATCTTCTTCGCTCAAGAAGCAACTAACAACTACTTTTGTTCTTCTGGTAAAATTCTCGACTGTACCCAAACCATCAACTTGTCGAGTATCAAACCAACCACACCGATGTAGACGAGAGCCAAAATAATTTCACTGACTTTGTTATTCTGATAGGCATCCCAGATAAAAAAGCCAATTCCAACAATACCGGACATGATAATTTCTGCCGCAATAATCGCCAACCAAGCCAAACCAATCGCAATTCTTAAGCCTGTAAAAATGTAGGGGAGAGCAGCAGGAATAAGGATATTAAAGAAATATTCCCGACGAGAAAGTTGCAGAACTTTGGCAACGTTGTTGTAATCTTGAGGGATTTGTTTTACACCAACTGCTGTGTTTATTAAGATGGGCCAAATCGCCGTAATAAAAATCACGAACAGTGCAGCAGGTTCGTTTTGTCGTAAAGCTGCAAGAGAAATCGGCACCCAAGCCAGAGGTGGTACAGTTCGGAATAATTGAATCATCGGATCTAACGCCCTGGACATGACTTTACTTGTACCAATTACGATGCCCAAGCTAATACCGACAATTGCCGCAAGTGAGTAACCAATTGCTACCCGTTGTAAACTTGCCAAGATTTGCCAAAATAAACCTTTGTCTGTACCACCTCGGTCATAAAAAGGATACATAATCAGTATCCAAGTGTCTTGTATGACCTGGATTGGTCCTGGTAGTGTTGCTCCAGGAGTCCAAGCAAACAACTGCCATAGAACTAAAAAGATGGCGATCGCTATAATCGGTGGTATCAAACCAGGATATTGCTTTTGCAGACGGGAGAACCAAGCATTATCACCAGTATTTGTCCGAGAGCGTCTTTGCAGAGTTACCATTGTTTATTTCCTCTTGAAATTTTGTTTTTCTTACTGAGTAAAAACTGAGCTTAAACTTTCACTTTCTTAATCTTCAGACTTTGCAAATAAGCCTTTGGATTTTCTGGGTCAAACTTGACACCATCAAAAAATTCTTCAACCCCACGAGACGTACTGCTGGGAATATCCGCAGCCGGAACACCCAATTCTTTGGCAGCTTCTTTCCACAAATCCTCACGGTTAACTTTATCTATCAATGTTTTGGCATTTGCTAAGGTGTCTGGTGGTAAAAAGCCCCAGCGCACACTTTCTGTTAAAAACCAAAGGTCATGGCTCTTGTATGGATACGAGACGTTACCTTTTTCGTCTTTCCAATACAGAGATGCCATTTTTTTGTCGTTAACAGTGCGACCATCACCCATGTCATACTTACCCATGAATGGATCGTTGAGAACGTCTGCGGGCACGTTAAAGTAACTCCGCTTTGAAAGGATTTGAGTGAGTTCTTTTCTGTTGTTAAAGTTATCGCACCACTGTTGCGCTTCCATCAGACCTTTCAAAAGGGCTTTAGTCGCCTTGGGATTTTGGTCAACCCAATCTGCCCTCATTGCAAGATATTCTTCTGGATGATTTTTCCAGATTTCTGCAGTTAATACTGGCATGAAGCCAATCTTATCTTTGACAATTCGGTAGGGCCAAGGGTCACCTGTACTAAAAGCATCCATCGACCCCGTCTTCATATTTGCAACTGTTTGAGCTGCTGGGACTGTTAGTAGTTGAACTTCCTTATCTGGATCGACACCCGATGCAGCTAACCAGTAGCGAATCCAAAGCTCTTGATTCACTCCTGGGAAAGTCATGGCAGCTTTGAAGATATTTTTTGCTGATTTGAGTTGAGCAAAAAACGTTTCTTTGCCAGCAATCTGCACACCCAGACCTTTGCCTTGGTGCTTAGATGCGATCGCAATTCCATTACCCTGAGTATTTAACTGAGCCAAGATATACATGGGTATTTTTCGGTTACCCTTGGTGATGCGTCCTTCAGAAATCAGATACGGCATAGGCATCTGCCATTGACCACCATCAATACCACCTCCAGCAGCCCCAATTTCTACGTTGTCTCTTGCTGAACCCCAGTTAGCTTGCTTAGAGATATCAACTTCGGTCATACCATACTTAGCAAAGAAGCCTTTTTCCTTTGCAATAATCAAAGGAGCAGCTTCAACAATAGGCAGATACCCTAGCTTGACTTTGGTTGTTTCTGGTTTATCCGCTGCACTGATATTGGTAGCAACAACTTGCTGTACTTGACTTGTAGTTGCAGTGTCGGGAGGATTTCCCAAACAACCCTTGAGGAATACAGACCCTACAGCAGAAACTCCAGCAGTTAACAAAAACTTGCGTCGAGAAAATTGATTTGAAAAGTCAGCCATAACATTAAAACTTGTTAATTACAATTGTTTTTGGGTATGCAAATGAGGGCAACAGAACAATTATGTTCATTGCTTTTTTATGTGCTATTCACACGTAATTTGAAATCTATTCGCGCCTCAATTGGATGAACTGAGGTATTTGTCATCAGCAGAATTTACTGTTGTAAATCAACTTATCACTTTTTTATCAGCAGTGGTTAATGTCTCAAGCAAAATAATTAAAGAAATCTTATATGGTTCCTATAAGAAAAATCTTAATTAAATATTTACTTTTATTGCTTGACTCTTTTATATAGAGTTTATTCAATAATAACTATTCTGTTTTAGCCGTATTAACAATAAGCTATAACTTCTGATTTATAGTAACTATTGTCTTTAATAATAAATATTTTATAATTTTAGAAAAAGTTTCAATGTGCACTAAATTACTACAAAGTCAAGAGAAAAATCTAATATTTAGTCACTCCCATCAAAATAACAGTGCTCTCCGGTTTATCTTATCAGAGGAATTGTAAAGAATGATGAATCACAATCCTCTATTTATCAACCGAGTAGCAGTAACTAGTGACGATGCATTGTAAGGAAAAGGTCAGCCCCTTCGGAACTGACTGCCTTAACGAGTTAACTTTATTTGTGCTGACTTACTTAGTTACTTATGTGCCAGTAAAACAAGTGTCTACTTTCAAGATAAAAATTCCGGATAAAAAAATGACACTATGTAATAAGAAAAGCCTTATTTATACATTAATAAAATATTTGGTGTATTCTCCATTTCTCGCAAAAAATAAGGATTTTTTTTCTAAAAAATGTGGAACCTTTTAAGTAGTTTTTCGACATGGGATCTAAAATCAATACCTTCAACATTTGGTAAAGATTATGAAACGGTTGCTTAAGTCTTTTGTGACAATTTCTGCATTGTCGTCTGTTGTGGTTGCTCCTATTTTTCTTTCAGCTGGTCAAGCTTCTGCTTCGCCTCGACCAACAGAAAACGGTACTGACGCTAGCTATATCGGTGTTGGTCCTTCTGGTGGTATCACCAATGGTGGGCAAAAGGGTGATGCAGCGACATTTGGTGGAAATGTCACTGGTCGCTATAAATTAGGAGACACACCTTTATCTGCACGCGGTCAACTTCTTTGGGGTAATGAAACAACTGCTATCATCCCACAAATTTCCGCAGATTTAGGTGTGGGTAAAGGTACTAATATTTACCTTGGCGCTGGTTACTCTTTTGTAGAGAAAGATGGTAAACCAAGTCCGTTGGGTAACAAAGATGGTGTAGCGCTGACTGCTGGCGTTGAATCAGAACTGGGTAATAGCTTTATGCTCTACAGCAACGCTACCGTGGGAGTTGATGCTTACAAAAATAGCCCTGCTTCTGCTGTCAACCTCAGTGGTGGTGTTGGTTATCGTTTTAGATAAAGCTGTAGTTCAATTGTCGGGTTGAACCACAGCGATAAGCGAATCCTCACAGGAACTATATCCCGTTAGGTTGAGGAATTATAAACGAATCATTTGTCTGTTTTCAAGTGCCAAATGGTAAGTTATAACTCATAACAATAGTATAAGTAATATTGCTGGGTTTATCTAAGTGTAACATCACTGAAAAACCCGGCTTTTCCGCGTGTTAAGATCATTGTATTTCTCCTAATTCCGACCGGATTATCGGAAAAAAGTCAGCCGAAAGGGTGCTTCTCAGTTACGCTTCGGCCCATGGTAATAATTTTTTGAAAAAACTCTGTACCACTGTAATGGTTAAATCTGCTCCTCCGACCACAAGCCGTAAGCCCTCCAAAGTAGAAGCAATCAAGGAACGCAGCAATTCTTTGCGTGAACCTGTAGCAACGGAAATACTTCAAGATACAACTCACTTTAGTGAAGATGCCATACAAATACTAAAGTTTCATGGCTCTTACCAGCAAGATAACCGTGATAATCGGGTCAAGGGACAGGAAAAAGACTACCAGTTCATGCTGCGGACGAGAAATCCGGGTGGGTTTGTCCCGCCACAGCTGTTTCTGACTTTAGACAAGCTGGCAGATGAATATGGTAGCCACACCTTACGAGTAACCACTCGTCAAGGGTTTCAGATGCATGGGATTTTAAAGAAAAATCTTAAGGCAGCATTTGCCGCTATTATCAAAAACATGGGTTCAACGCTGGGCGCTTGCGGCGACGTGAACCGCAACGTCATGGCACCTCCAGCACCTTTCAAAAATAAGCCTGAGTATCAGTACGCTTGGGAATACGCTGACAATATTGCTAACTTGCTAACACCCCAAACAGGCGCTTACTACGAAATTTGGCTAGATGGGGAAATGGCAATTAGCGCTGAGGAAAACCCAGAAGTGAAGGCGGCGCGAGAGAAAAATGGCACTGGCACAATCTTTCACGACAAAGAAGAACCTCTTTACGGAACTTACTATATGCCGCGCAAGTTCAAAGCTTGTGTGACGGTTCCAGGAGATAATTCGATTGATTTGTATAGCCAAGACTTGACTTTGGTAGTCATAACCAATGACAAGGAAGAGTTAGAGGGATTTGACGTTTTTGCTGGCGGTGGTTTAGGACGAACACATAATAAAGAAGAAACCTTTGCCAGAATAGCAGATCCAATTTGTTATGTAGATAAGAATGACGTTTACGATCTCGTCAAAGCGATTGTTGCGACTCAAAGAGATTATGGCGATCGCACTGACCGCCGTCATGCCAGGTTAAAATATCTCATCCACGATTGGGGCGTTGATAAGTTCCGCTCCCAAGTTGAGGAATACTTTGGCAAGTCACTCGCACCCTTTAAAAAACTGCCAGAGTTTAAATATCATGACTTCCTCGGTTGGAATGAACAAGGCGACGGTAAGCTGTTCTTAGGGATTTCCATCGACAACGGTCGAGTTAAGGATGAAGGCGACTTCCAACTCAAAACCGCTTTGCGGAAAATTGTTGAAAAGTATAACTTGCCCATCCGCTTAACACCCCACCAAAACCTCGTCCTCTACGATATCGAACCAAAGAACAAGCAAGCGATTCAAAAGATTCTTAGCAGTCACGGAGTCATTTTTGAACCAGAAAAAATTGACTCCCTTGTACGGTATGCTATGGCTTGCCCAGCTTTGCCCACTTGCGGTTTGGCTATCACCGAATCAGAACGAGCAATTCCCGGAATTTTAGAGCGGATTCGCACCCTTTTGGATAAAGTGGATTTACCAAACGAGCATTTTGTGGTAAGAATGACGGGTTGTCCCAACGGTTGTGCTCGTCCTTACATGGCAGAACTCGGCTTTGTGGGTAGCGCTCCTGAATCTTACCAAGTTTGGCTGGGAGGTTCACCAAATCAAACACGGCTGGCGTTACCTTACATGGAGCGGCTGCACGATAATGACATAGAAACCCAGCTAGAACCGATTTTTGTCTACTTCAAACAGCAGCGCCAGACAGAAGAAACATTTGGTGATTTTTGCGATCGCATGGGTTTTGATGCTATCCGCGAGTTTGCTGCTAACTACGAATCTCAAACTGTTGCACCACCAGAAATCACAGACGATGGTGATGGTTTGGTGGAGACAATGGCAGATTCTACCACAGCAGCAATTACAGAAGATAGCGATCGTCAGGAAGTGGCGATCGCCAATACGACAACAGCGACAAGCAAAAACCGCCATCGCGTCACCCTGCAAGATGAGGTTTACAACAGATTGAAGGAAATCTCTCAGCGTCAAGGGAAGGCGATGACTAATTTGGTGAATGAAGCGCTTCTGGATTATTTGAAGAATCTGTAGCACTACAGGGTAGGGGTACAGTTTGCTCATTGGTGTCAACTTAAAGCTCAAACACTTAATTTACCGACGTTTTCGATCCCCCCTTAATCCCCCCTTAAAAAGGGGGGAAATAAATCTTAGCCCCCTTTTTAAGGGGGTTGGGGGATCGAAAATCTAGATGGTACATCAAAAAATGCTCAAATGCTTGCCAAGAAAGGCTTTTGGCTTAAGTTGACACCAATGACAGTATGCTGTGCCTCTACAATCGACTTGTATTGTACCCAACAGAGAGTATGAGGCGAACCTCATAGTCTAAGAATACGAAAAACAACAAAACCAATTGGAGAAAAATGCCAGCCATTGTTAAACTACAACTCTCCTTGGAAGCTTTAGCAGAAGTGATATCTTCTCTGAATTTAGAAGAAAAACGTCAACTTCAAGAGATAATTGAGCAACAAATTTTTGAAACTGAAGAAGCGCTGTACGAAGATGATGCAGAAACACAGGCAGAAATTCAAGCAGTTCGCGCTGAGTATGCAGTTGGTGAGTACACGACTATGGATGAATTTCTTGCTAAGCGCTCAAATCAAGCATCATGAGCTATACTATCGTTATTTCAAAGTCGGTACAAAAGCAGATTGACGACTTGCCAAATGATGTTATTGAGCGCGTTGTTGAAAAAATTCAAAATCTCGCAAATGAACCGCGTCCCGATGGAGTTATCAAATTAAAAGGCTCTGATAACGAGTATCGTATCCGAGTTGGTGATTATAGAGTTCGTTATGAGATTGATGATGAAAGTCAACTTGTACAACTTTTACAGTGCAAGCATCGGAAAGATGTTTATAGAAAATAATTTGAAAATTACCTTACTATTCATCTAATCGCGTTTGCTGTTCTGCTTGCTGGACTTGTGCAACATCTAAATCTAAAGCCTGTGCTACTTGTTTCACAGTTAAGCCCAATGCTAAAAGCTTAGGTACAGCTTCTAATTTTGCTTTTTGTTCACCTTCTTCTCTCGCTTCTTGATAAACCCGCGTTTGCTTCAATTCACTGAGACTAAACATAGCTTCTATCTCCTTGCGACTCATTTTCGGAAATTTATAAACTAAGATTGTTTCTATTAATTCTAGTAATTGTTTTTGTGGCAGTTGCAAATTTACTGATTGCTGGATACGGTTGATTAATTGCCTAGCGGTGCTAATGGCTGTATCTTCCTCTTCTATTACTAATTTTATCGTAGCAATGCCTAGCGGCAGTGATGCAGCTTCACCTAATTCATCTAAATAAATTAGACTGATACGCTGGCTATGGAAGAATTCCCAGAAATCTTGTTTATCACCTTTATCTATCTCTCTGCTAGGATAAATCACGACTCCTCGCCAAGAATTTTTGCGTTTGTTTTGGCGTAAGTATAAAGAAATTTCCGACACAAGACGTAAGTAAATATCTGTGTCTGGTTGAAACTGAACCTCGACAAAATAAATCGGAACTTCTTCATCTTGGATGGGAAGAAATACACCATCAATTCTGAAGGCTGTTTGCTTGACTTCAACTGAAGAAAATTCGTAGAGATTCGCTGTTTCGGGAGAGTTACCAATCAGTTCAAAGAAGATATTGGGAAATTCTTGAAAGAGACGATAAAAGATGCTATCAGTTTTCACACTTAGGTTTTGGCGTAGTTTTTAGCTGTAGCGATTTTATCACTACCGTAACCGCCAAATTTTGATGGTGAGATAATCTTGACTGGTGCGATTCGTTGTGAGTGAATCTCGGTAATCAGTCCGTAAATAAACTCACCAATTAACCACATAAGTGGGAAATTGAACTCCAGTTGGAATGTAGGTGAAAACCCTACCCTCTAAACTCAAGAG
>JAHHGV010000034.1 GCA_019359695.1 Brasilonema angustatum HA4187-MV1 | reverse complement strand
AAGAATTGCGCGCCGCAGAAGACCCAGAGTTTGAAACTTTCTATACCAAGAACATTTTGCTCAACGAGGGTATCCGCGCTTGGATGGCTCCTGCTGATCAACCTCACGAAAAATTTGTATTCCCTGAGGAAGTTCTTCCTCGCGGTAACGCTTTGTAATGATCATCTAATATATCAGCGATATCAGCGTTAGATAGTTAAGTCGTCCCCGCCATGTGGCGGGGACGATTTGATTTTTTTGGTTAAAGTTATCAAACAGATGAAAATCGCGCGTGTTCAGATTCGCGACTTCTAAGTAGGTAGGCACAAATAAACCTAACTATGTAACAAAATATAAAGTGGTCAAAACCATTGCGATTGCTTCGTTCCACTGCGTTCCACTCGCAATGACAAACTGATAAATTTTCCCGCCCACCTACTTAGGAGAGGAACAATGGATACCATTTTCAGAGATGTTAACGAAGTACCCTTTAGAACAGCTTCAGTTGTGAATTGCTTAAAAAAACTTTTTTATATTATTGATCTTCAACATGGATGCTCAAGAATTTCTGCTAAATTATTGTAAAGGACAAAGAACCTTTTTTCGGGTTAAGCTACAAAATGCTAACTTTCAGGGAGCTAATCTCAGAGGAATAAATATTTGGGGAGCTAATCTTAAAGGAGCTAATCTTAAAGGAGCTAATTTTGAAGGTTCTGATCTTTCAGGAGCTAATTTTGAAGGTTCTGATTTTTCAGGAGCTAATTTTGAAGGAGCTAACCTCAAATATAGTAAATTAATTAAAGCTAATTTTGCCAATGCGAATCTCGCCCATACAAATTTTGACCTTGCTTGGCTTCTTGAAGCTAACTTCAGCCAAGCTAACCTTACTGGTGCTAGTCTGAAAACCCCTTTCATGGGCGGAGCAAATTTTAGTCAAGCTAACTTAAATAGAGCAAATTTAGAGGATGCTTGTAAGCACTGGAAAAGTCCTGATAATCCTTACTGGGATGACGAGTTATTTGACTTAGTTACTAGCTCAATCAACTTTAGTGGGGCAAGCCTTAAGGAGGCTGACTTAAAGAGAGGTTATTTTGTTAACAGTGACTTCAGTGAAGCTAATCTCAGTTTAGCTAATCTTAGAGAAGCCGAGCTAGGTTTTACAAATTTTAGAGGAGCCTGTCTTGACGAGGCAGATTTTGCTGGAGCTAACCTTGATAGGTGTGATTTTAGAAAAGCTAGTTTAATAAACTCAAACTTTACTGGAGCCAATCTTAGTCAAGCTAATCTTTCTGACTTGATTGTTGGAATTGTTGTTGAAGTAGATCATTCTAGAGATTACTACTCTAGAGCCTGCTTCATCAGAGCTAATCTTTATAAGGCAAACCTGAAAAGCTCAGACTTTAGCGGCACAAATTTTGTAGGAGCAAACTTTAGTGGATGTGATTTGAGCAATGCGATTCTCGCTGATGCTGACCTTAGTGAAAGTAATATCTCAGGAGCTTGTTTTGAGAACGCAGAATTTTCTATTCATGGATGTCCACCATGCCACTTCTACAAAAGTTTCTTTTATGAACGTTATGAACCTATAGGGATAGATTTAAAAGATATCAAATTAATTAAATCAGCTTTTAAACACATTCCTACTCCCCAGAAACTAGAAATTATAATTGGGCGTAGTGAGAGTCGTAAAATCTTCATGGAAGCATTAGATCAAACAAAAAAGCGACTAGTTCTAGTTAACCCTTGGTTGACTCAATCTGCTATTAATAAGGAAGTATTACAAAAATTCAGATACCTCCTGAAGCGAGGATGTCATATTAATATTGGCTGGGGCAATCTTAATGATATAGGCTCAAATAAATTAATACCGCTAAATCGAAAAAATCTTATATCAAAGATGAATCAGCAAGGACAAGATTGGAAATATGGAGTTTTGCCTGAACTTGAAAAGTTAGAAAATGAATATCCGAATCAATTCCAGTTAAAATTATTAGGAACGCATGAGAAATATTTGGTATGTGACTCTTCTTTTGCTATGATAGGTAGTCACAATTTTCTTACATCTGGAGATGCAAGTGATGAACGAGAAACTGGAATAATATTTGATGAACCTGAAACAATTGCTGCGTTAATTGAGAGTTTTGATAATGCTTCAAATTTAGATGACAGAGATAGCAGTTAGTCAGTCCCAATGAAACAAGTTTCACCACAAATGATGAAAATATAATTTTTTATGTTCTCTTCTTTTCAAGTTAGAATGAATAACGTTGTAGAAAATGCAAACAACGTAAAAAGATTGCTGAGTCATCGTTGTATACGTTGTAAACGACATAATAGCGGGTTACGAAACTAGAGAATATTTGCTTAAAAAATGGAATAGACAGTGCTGTTACTGTAATATAAAAGACGTTCACTTGCAAGTAGAACATATCCATGTCGTGTTTCCTCCCTGGTCTAAAGACACACGGTTTCTACACTCGCGCGAGGTCAGCATGACAAAAATCCCGCCTGCTGTTATTGCGCTGGGTAGCAACAGTATCCCCGTGGCAAAAAAAATTATCAGCGTCTTGCCAGGAGCACAGTTGTACGGGTTGGCTGGTCGCACTTATGATGTGGATGTCAGTTTTACTGAATTTGGAACGACACTGCGAGAATTATTTGCTCATGGAGCACCCATCATTGGCATTTGTGCGACAGGTATTCTGATCAGAACCCTTGCGCCATTACTTGCCAATAAGCGACAGGAACCTCCAGTTCTTGCAGTTGCTGAAGATGGTAGTGCAGTAGTGCCACTTTTGGGTGGACTCAATGGTGTCAATTCGCTGGCACGCCAAATTGCTGTTGTACTGAATGTCAAACCCGCTATCACAACCACGGGTGATATTCGTTTTGGTATCGCGCTAGAAGATCCTCCTGTAGGCTACTCTTTGGCTAACCCAGATGACGCCAAATCCTTCATGTCTGACTTACTAGCAGGAAACTCGGTGAGGTTGGAGGGCAGTGCACCTTGGTTGAACAATAGTGCCTTACCTATTGCTGAGGATGCAACAAGAGTTATACAAATTACTGAAAAGCACGTTGTTTCTACACCAACCCGCCTCGTCTATCATCCTGCAACAGTAGCGATTGGGATAACCTTCCTTAATCCCTGCTTACCAAAAGGAGAAAGAGGAAGTTCTGAGGAAATTGCCCTTGTGCAGCAAATGCTAGCTGATGCTGAGTTAGCTTCGGCATCTGTTGCAGGAGTGTTCGCCAGCACTCTTGATGCTGCCAATCCAGCTTTACAAAAAATTGCTGATGCGCTCAATGTGCCTGTTCGCTTCTTTACGAGCGATGAAATTGCCGGTGTGATGTCACAAAATAATACCGTAGATAGGGCGATGCTCCAGCAGGGAGCCGCCCAAAGGGCGATCGCTCTAGCTTTAGTCGCTTCCTCTGGGCAGTTGGTGATCCAACGCCAAACATCTGACTTTAGTTGTGCGATAGCCCTCTCACCCTCACCCATCAATATCAACATCACAGGTAGACCACGCGGTCGATTGGCAGTCATTGGCACAGGTCCTGGAGGAAGCAATTGGATGTCCCCACAAGTCCAGGAATTTTTACGTAATGCCACTGATTTAGTTGGTTATTCTACTTACCTTAATTTAGTCGGTTCTTTGGGCAAAGATAAAAGGTGGCATGAGTCTGACAACCGGGAAGAAATTGCACGGGCACGAGTAGCGCTGGATTTAGCGGCAGAAGGACGTTTTGTGGCAGTAGTCTCTTCTGGTGACCCCGGTATTTATGCTATGGCTGCAGCAGTGTTTGAAGTGCTTGAGAAGGAGGCAAAGCCGGAATGGCAAGGTATCGAAATTCAGGTAGCACCAGGTATTTCCGCGATGCAAGCAGCAGCAGCTAAGATTGGTGCGCCCCTAGGTCATGACTTCTGCGCCATCTCGTTGTCTGATATCTTAAAGCCGTGGTCAATTATCGAACAGCGAATCACTGCCGCTGCACAAGCAGATTTCGTGATAGCTTTCTACAATCCAGTATCAAAGCAGCGCACTTGGCAACTGGCAGAGGCAAAAAATATACTGCTGCGTTACAGACATCCTGATACTCCAGTCGTGCTTGCCCGCAATGTTGGTAGGGACGGAGAATCTGTTCAGGTTTGGACTTTGGAAAACTTAGTACCAGAACTCGCTGATATGCGCACAGTCATTCTTGTGGGGTCAAGCAAAACCCAGATGATCGCGCGGTGCGATGGTAGCGTCTGGGTTTATACTCCTCGTCGTTACGATGAAGATAAGATTTTATGATTTGATATGATTGCCCCTTTTAAGGGTGTCGTACGTATACCCATACTTTCTAAAATTCAGAGTGTCTGCAGGTGTAACAATGTCATTTGCGGACAAATGAGGAAGTAAGGATAGCACATCCCCTGGACCTAGATTTGCTGGTGTTGACTCACCTCCATCCCAAGGCCACAATCTGTCGTTGAGATTTTCTCCATAATGTCCACCACTGGCAGGATAATAATTGGGACCTGCGTGTCCATTTGCCTGCCATTCGGCCCAAAGGCGATCCAGATTGGAATGAATCAGCCAAAATACTGGATCGTAGGGAGAACTGATAATACTAGCCATTGTGCCTAAAGGATTAAGCTGACCCGTGGTAAAGTCAAAACTACCTCCACCGACTAAGCCATGCATATAGTTATGCATAAAGACTCCACGAATTGTGAGTTGTCCCTGGCTATCCAATTTGTAAAATCCTTCTAGACCTTGGCGGAGTCTGTCATAGTCGTCAACAGCAAGAATTTGGTCCAAGTCTTCTTTGGGAATAGGGTAAGTATTTACAGGCGGCGCTTGCAAAAAGCGTAACAGAACCTCACCTAGTGTTTCTCCAGATGGCTTGATATGTAAGTTTGGATTCAAAATCCATCCATTGGCTGCTGAAAAAGGACCGGATGCAACAGGTCCGCCTTGGACATCACCTAAATCCGGAATGCTGAAGGTGACTCCTTGACCATTTGCTCCCAAAAACTCATCTTGAAAGATAACTTCCAACGCCTTAGGATCTGTCCAATCCCAATAGGGAAGTGTGACATTGGGGTTGACTGATTGCAAAGCTTTTTCAAATCGGTGTATAAACTCACGATGCCACGGTAGTAATAGAGAACTTTCATGAGCACCATCATGGCCAGCAGCTGGACCCTGTGCTTCGCTTGACATTAGACCCATTGCTTCTACGTGGACTGCAACAAACTGGTCGTAGATACTGATACTGCTACCTTCTGGAACTGTATTTTTTAATGTCCGCACAGCATCAACGAATGCTTGTTTTTCTTCTTGGGTAAGGTCAACAACATTCTTTCTTATTCCATAAGCTTTGTTTCTGCTAATAAGAAGTTTTCCGTTTGGAGGAGCAAGATCAGAATGATCACTGTTGATTTCATCAATAGCACTGTTATGATAAGCTACAGTCAGCTTGGTATCTGAACTATCGCCTTGAACCTGATTTGATACTAGCTTATGGTCACGATGCTCAAGATTATGAGAGAATGCCGGAGTTCCGAAAACGACCAAGACAGCAACAATACAACCAATAATGACTGCTTTAATACTTTTGTGGATTTTCATCATCTACGCGCTTATTCTGTTCCCAATATTTCAATAGGTTTTGAGTATTTTACTGATATTAATGATTACTATTTATATAAGTTGACAGTAAACAGAATTACTCACAATAGAAAATCTTTAGGAAAATCTTTCTATTGTTTCGCAACCAGCGCAAAAGTCGTCATTTGTTTGGAGTATTGCTGTGTTCCAACCTAGTTTGACCCCCAGGCAGGATGCTTTTTTTATATGAAAATAATGGCGTTGCATAATAAAGGGATGAATTCTACTGTCCAGCCAAGTGTATCTAATCATATCCGTGAGAACGGGCATCGTCGTGGAAATTAAAACTACATTGTCACAAAGCCAGTGATAAATAAAATCAGCGGTGCAAGTCCGACAAAACCCCTTCAAAGCGATCGCCCTTCTTTGCCCAGAGGGGTTTTTCCAAAACCCCTCTCCCCAAATCTCTGATTTGGGGCAACCAAACTCCGTTTGGTTGGGGCATAGGGCGCGCCAAGGGCGATCGCAACAGACTCAACTCCAGAAGAATACCACAGGAGCAATTTTGCCTTCGCGCTTCAACGATTTCTAAAGAAACAAGAACCCCGACTTCTCACCAGAAGTCGGGGGTTGTGAATACAAATTTCATCTGGATTCTTATCACTCACAAAATATCAAACTCAAACTCTAAATTATGACTGTTAAGAAAATTGTGAGTGAAATGGTCTACCACATTCGTATCACTCAATTCCAAATTGTAAAAATCCACAACCTCATGCTCAAAATAAGGTCCAGCGTGCCAAGTTCCTACCTCTAACTTGATGAAGCAATTTCCTGGAATCCGGAAAGCTGCGATCTCTTCTAGAGATGGTTTATCAATATTATTGTTTGGAGGACAAACCGCAATCAACCAGTCTTTTCCTTCCAATGAACCCAAACACTGCGTACATTGCGCATGGCGAGTGATGGTGTGAAATCTGCGCCCTCTGCGGTGCAGCCTCATAATATAAAAGTGGGGAGTACCTCTGTCAAGTACTAATTGAGCATCTTCTACATCCAATAATTTGCCATCAACACCCGGAAAAATCGCTTGTCCGTATCGACGAAAATTTTCCGGCGTTACCCATTCAGCCCGCAGTTGTTGCACCGTCTTTGATGTCGTCATATCCAATCCGCTTGCACCCTGATTATTTTAACTCTGTTCCCTCTGGGCTTACAGCGGTTTTCATATGAATAGACCACAAATCGTAGGGTGGGCATTGCTCACAAAAGCCTACGTGATAGACATTTGAGATATTAGTGAGCAATGCCCACCTTACAGAAAACCGCTGTAACAAAGGGCTATGCAAAACAAGCTTATTCCAATCTCAGCAGTTTCTCAGGAATGAGTGACTTAGGAATGATAGAAGCTTGTTTGTCAAAATCTGAAGGTTGTGTATACCACCAAGCCCATGCAATGAAAACAGCCTGAAAAGGAAGTCTTATCGCTTGCAACCAAGGTGAATTAGGTATATTGTCAATGGGAATGTGATTAACCGCCATGTTGATATTTGCCGGATAAACAGCAATAAAAAGAGCAATTAGCCCCCAAGCAGTCGCTTGACTGACAGGCGGAACTAATAACCCGATACCACCCAATATTTCATAAAAGCCACTCAGATAAACAAGTCCCAGAGGATAGGGTAGTTGCGGCGGCACAATTCTGACATATTGATCCCCAGAGGTAAAGTGCGTTACCCCAACTACAATCATAGATATAGCAAGAATGACACGAAGAAGTTCTTTAAGATTATTTTTCATCTGTTTGTGTAGTTGCGTTGATACCTTCAGTTTGTTTACCATATGTCACTCCGTCGTCAGTCATGGGTGGGAATTAGGGAGTAGAAAAATCAAGGGACAAACAAGGGGACAATGAACCAATACTTTAGAAGATCCAACCCTTCCCACCTTCTTTGCAGATACAGTTATTCCTACTTGTGATCATTCCTTGGAAATGGACACAGCTTTCATCATGCCATTTTTGTAAAGCAATGTAACACTCTCTCATAAATCAGCCGTCGGTTTTTGCAACAGTTCTGAAGAGAGCGCCCAGTTGAGCTAGAGTCTGTCAGCTGTGGGAGCAGCACGTTTGCAGTTTGCGGAAGGTTTGCTAAACCAAATTAAGCAGATGTCTCAAGCAAATCAATTGCAAGTCATGCGCGATCTTGCTAACCGTGCTGACACTACCGTTAGTCGTTCCTATGCAAACTTCAGTGTCAACACTAAACTGGCTTTCTGGTTTGAGTTAGGAGAGTTTTCGTACAGTGCTAGCTTTGTTCTAGAGCTATTCCAACCAGAGTCACTATGCTTGCTAGCACTGTGGGAGTGATTGCCTTGGAGAGTAGACCTCTTGCATAAATACTTAAAATGTCATGTTGATCGGAGCGAAACATCTCGCGAGATTCTTCACTGCACTACGTTTCGTACCCTGCGGGAAGCCCTTCGGGGAAGACCTTCGGTCTCGCTGCGCTAACGGGGGTTCGCAATCGACGCTCACCGCCAAGACTGCGACCCCCTCACCGCAAAGCGTCTACAGAATGACATCCCCAACTTTTGGACTTTTGCAAGAGGTCTAGTAAACTACCCCACCCTACGATTCAGCTTAGAGAGTGGGGTATATCGCCGAAGTAATATAAAAAGCTCCCTTTGGCTCTGGTGGGGGTAGAAAAACTAGATCAATCCCTTTGGGATCTAGAATAATCCAAACAAATAAGATGTCAATATTAATATTTAGTCATGACCCGTGAGTCATGAGTTAGCAATAGTCTCCTTATCTGTTACTCCTATGCCTTACCACTCCCGATCAAATACAGCAGCGCCATACGAACCGCAACACCACTACTGACTTGAGCTTGGATAAGGCTAAATTCTGGATCATCCATTAACTCTGAGCTAATTTCGACACCACGGTTCACTGGACCAGGGTGCAAAAGCTTGACATTAGGGTGGCACAGTTGCAGCCTTGAGTGTGTCATACCAAACATCTGGTGATATTCTCGCAAGGAAGGCAGTAAATGAGCAGTCATTCGTTCTTTTTGCAAGCGCAAAGTCATCACAAAATCTGCATCTTGCAAAGCTGGTTCTAACTCCCAGTGGAGAAATACTTTACCTGGTGTATTTTCACAACAATAATCTGCAAATAATTTTGGTAAGAGAGTGGGTGGTGCTGCTAGATGCACGTCAGCACCACTCGCTGTCAGACTCCAAATATTTGAGCGTGCTACCCGTGAATGGAGAATATCCCCAACAATAGCAATCTTTTTTTCTTTCAAAAGCTCGACTCGGGGTAGATCTGGATCAAGGAGACTACAAATAGTAAATAAGTCTAACAGACCTTGGGAAGGATGTTCGTGTTGACCATCACCAGCATTGAGGACGCTGACTCGTACACCGAGTCGATCCATTTCCTGGGCGATCGCATGAGGAACTCCCGCCTCTCGATGGCGAATCACCATAATATCAGTTCCCATTGCCAAATAAGTTTTTGCCGTGTCAAGAATAGTTTCTCCTTTTGTCATTGAAGAAGTTCCTGAGGCAAAATTCAGTGTATCTGCCGATAGCCGCTTAGCAGCAAGTTCAAAACTGCTGCGAGTGCGAGTGGATGACTCAAAAAATAAATTAGCCACAACCTGTCCCTGCAAAGTTGGGACTTTCTTCGTCCGCCGAGATAGAACCTCTTGAAAACTAGCAGCCGTTTGCAAAACAGTATCGTACTCATCAGTGGTGAAGTCAGCAAGGGAAAGAATGTGGTGACGACTCCAGGTGTTATTAGACATAAATAGCGAGGATATTTGGCTTAAAGACACGTCTACAGCGCACTCCAGGGTAAGTTTCGATGCACACTGATAGGGCCTTTGGAGGCTACTTGCGAGTTTAGTTTATACTCATATTGTTTCAGTGGCGCTTATTATATCGCATTTTTCCAGTTTTTGAATTGACGTATGCACCAGGAATCATACCACCTGACATTTATCAAAATAGATACCTGTTTGCTTTAATAACTCCTAGATTTTCAGTCATAAGCTAATGTAACGAATAGTGACAAAACTTACAACAGATCAAACAGGTCAGGAACTCTGTCCAGTCTTATGGGTACATTATGGAACAGTGTTCTCCAGACAAATGAGCCATGCAACTTGATGATCTGCGGCTAAGTGAACCAGTAATAGAGGCGGCGATAGACTATAAACCACTGACTGTCACACCAGAAACATTGCTGGTAGATGTCATTACTTTAATGAACCAAAAGCGAATTCACAGTTGCTCGTTATCTGGTCTTAATTCACCGTTAAATGGATTAACCGTACATCCGACAAACTCTAGCTGTGTACTTATTATACAACAAACAAAAATATTGGGTATTTTTACAGAACGGGATATTGTACGGCTAACCGCAGACGAAGTTGACTTTAGAAAGGTGACAATAGCGCAAGTGATGACGCAACCAGTGATTACACTGGAGCAAGCTGCTTTTGCGGATGTTTTTGCAGCTTTATTTTTATTTCGGCGGTATCGCATTCGCCATCTGCCCATAATAGGACAAAAGGGCGAACTTATTGGTGTTATTTCCCACGAGAGTATTCGTAGGATTTTACGCCCTGTTCATCTCCTAAAGTTCATGCGTGTAGCAGATGTGATGACAACCCAAGTCATTCGTGCTCCCATGACTGCTTCGGTATTGACTTTAGCTCAGGTGATGGCAGAGTTTCGGATTAGCTGCGTCGTCATAACCGAGGATCAACCACCGTTAGATTTGGGACAATTTGTTCACATTCCCATCGGAATTGTCACTGAGGAGGACATTCTACAGTTTCAGGCAATGCAAGTGAATCTATCTGAAGTTCTAGCGCAAACTGTGATGAATACACAGATCTTTGCGCTCAATCCTGAGGATTCCTTATGGACTGCTCTTGTGGAAATGCAACGGCGACAGACGCGAAGATTGGTGGTGTCTTGGGATCGCGGAACAAAATTAGGGATTGTAACTCAAAGTAGCTTACTGCGAGTTCTTGATCCCGTACAAATGTATGGAGTCATACCGTTTCACTTTAAGGTTGATACAAATGGGGGGGCTCTTAGCAGGGCGGAGGGACTAGGGGGAAAGAATTAGAAACCAATCATTTGTATCAGGTGCGATCGTGAAATGGTATCATCCAAACTTTGCAGCAGACACTTAAGTAGCGTCTATGCTTTTCCACGATGCCTTTGCTTGGCTTTTTGAGGCGCTAGTACTCGTTTTTCTTCTTTGCTTAAATGACAGTCCGCAGTGGTTATATTTCCCTTGTTGTCTTTTCAGCAAAGATGCTAATGCTGTAGACACCTTTATTTTACCTTTATTTTTCTCTACTACCCCAGTTTATTAGACCAATACTAAAATTATTTATAATAATGTTATAGGGTTGTCTCGCCGTTATTTTCTGCACGCTCTTTAGCGCCGTAGACGTAAAATTGAAAATTTTCCTTTTGCAAGATATAAGCTAATCATGTATAAAATTTTTCTATTTTTTGCAGCAATGTTAGTTTCTGCTTCCTGTGCCACAGCACAGGTAAATTCTGCAACATCAGCTTATCCCGCGCCACTGTCGGCGGATACCGTAAAGGTGCTGAAACCTTTTCCATCCCACGCACGGCTTTTATATGTTTCACCCCAGGGTAATGACGCCCAGGGGAAAGGCTCGGCAAGCAATCCCTACGCAACCATTGCTTATGCCTTGGGTAAGGCACAGCGAAATGATGTTATCCATCTAATGCGTGGAACACATGTAGTGAACGGCACGGAAATTCAAATTCCCTCGCACGTGAGCATCGAGGGGGAAAACCGGGATAGTACAATTCTTATTCCTGGCAAAAACATCAATAAAAACGCGCCGTTTTTTGAGGCAAAGGGAATAAATGGCAATCTAGAAAAGGAAGGGTTTCAATATTATAAAAATTTTACCGTTGATGGACAGGAGTATGCCAGCGCAGCATTTCGTGCCTGGGCACGTAAAAATATTCTCTTTGAAAATATCGTTTTTAAAAAATTTACCAATAATGCAATTGACATTTCTGGAAAAAATATAGAAGTGAAAAAATGTCTTTTTCAACAAGCCTCTGGTTTAGAAAATGACGGTAAAAACTTCTCTGGCGTATTGCGAATGATGAACATTGATACGTTTGCAATTCATGACAATACTATTGAGGAAAATACGGGAGGGGGAATAAAAAGTGTCTCTTCTGGAATTTTAAATGGTCGTATTTATCGAAACAATATAAAAATAACCGGCAATTCTCAATCAACCCGCAACAGTTCTGCATCGATAGAGATATGGGATATTCGCAAAAACACCCATATTTTTGAAAACACATTGAATGCCTGGGTTTCGTTGATTAACCAGTGGGGGGATGATACCAGTGTACCTGAGCGGAATAATCTGTTCTTTTATCGAAACACTATGACGGCTACACCGGGGGTAACCGATAAAATGTCGGCTGTAGAAATAGGGTTAAAAGGCGCGGATTTTTTTGAAAATACTATCGATGGATTTCGTGATCGTGCGTTCTGGATGGAGGGATGGGGCGGTGAGAAAAAAGGGGTGCGTAACGTACGATTTTATCGTAATGTTCTGAAGAATTGTGGTGAGATCCTTACTATTGGCCCGCATGGCAATTCAATCGATGCAATTGATATCTTTAATAATACCAGCAAGGCCTGCGGCGGTATAAATATTTCTCCGAAACGAGGAAATACTTATAAAAACATAAATATTTTAAATAATCTTATTCAGGATGTACCGGGTGCTTTTGCTTTTTGGGGAGAAAAGGCGCAATACGCCAACATCACTTTGGCGTCTAATCTCTTGATCAATGTGAAAAAAGGCATAATCGGCACCGCCAAACCCGATATAATTGTTCGGGGTCAACAGTCTTTTAAAATGGTGACACAACTTAATGGATTAAAGGTGCTTGCTGCCAAGCGAGTGGTTTGCAGAACCTCAGGAAAAACATCCACGCAATTGCCAAAAATGCTAATTGATAAAGGGACGAAGACGCCCATCGCCATTCCCTTCTGTGGTGCAGCGATAGACATTGGTGCAGAAGAACGTTGAAGATGATAAATTTAACACTCTATGAAATTTAGTGGAAGTAGAGGGAGGATGCACAGATGGGTATCCTCCTTTTTGCTCTTTTTCTTATTCCCTCACTGCTTTAGAAGTTTCCTTTCTCTAATAGAAGCCTCTTCATCTTTATATTTTTTTGTACACAAAAATCGTTTCAGCTGATATATTTTTTAATTAGCCCTCTTCAGGTTTGCTTCTACCAAAACTGACAGCAGAATTCTCATCTGCTGAGCATGTGAACAAATCTTTGCGAGGACAGTATTGATGGAATCAAACAACGCGACATTCGAGCAGCAAGTTTTTGAACTAACTAACCAAGAACGAGCTAAGAATAATCTTCCACCTCTGAAAGCGAATGCTGAACTCAACTATACTGCTGACAAATATGCTCAACAGATGTCACAACGTGGTGTTTTGAGTCATACAGCATCAGATGGTTCTCAACCGTGGGATCGAGCGAAGGTTGTTGGGTATTCAGCTCAAATGATGGCAGAGAACATCGCCGCAGGGCAAATAACACCTCAACAGGTTGTTCAAGATTGGATGAACAGTCCTGGACACCGAGCTAATATCCTCAAGCCCGAATATACTGAGATTGGCACTGGTTTTTATAACAACTATTGGGTTGAGGACTTTGGTAGTGGTGATACAAATCCCATGAGCTACATACCAGGCTCTACATCTAACTCAGCGATCGCATCTACCCCAACCCCTACCCCGCAATCTGCTTCCATGCCTACAGCTACATTGGACAGTGTTTTTCCTTCAAACTCTGTTCTAGCTTCTGTCCCCGCATCCACCCCTGTTGCTGAACCTACAGTTGAAGCTGCTTCTAACACTGATACAGGATCTGGTAGCGGCAAAGTCATAAACAATCAAGTGAATGACTCGCTACTCTTGGGTGGTTTCAACAACAATACGCCCGACTACGCTCCTGGACATGATACTTTTAAGCTTGGTCAAGTTGAAAACTTTGATTGGATTGGCAATCTTCAATTTAACCAAGGAATACCTACAGTGGAAAATAGCAGAATCCTTGAGATATTACCAGGGTTTCAAATAGATAACAATATCCCAACTGGGGATAGGAATATGAACACTTTAATTGCACAAGGACAAAACACTTTCTCCTAGAGATTGTGTAAGTTACACTCCTACACTGTAATGGAGGGTGAGTGTAGGAGTGTAAACAAAAGGATCTTTGATTAATTGTCACTGGGATATACCCATTTTGGAGGTTCCATGAGTTTTTTTAGTCGCGCCGCTTCAGCTATTTCATGCATTTTTTCTATAGAAGTCTCTTGAATAAACTTTGATGCAGCCTCTATGTACGATTTTTCATCGCCAGCGCTGTCGTTGGTTTTGGTTTCTGGATTATTTAGTTTATCTTCTTGCATGCAAACCTCCTGATGGGTTATTTTGAAAATAAGGGGTTGGTGATAGGAAAATTATCTATAGTCTATTCGCTATGGATTTAAAATAATAGTCAAATCTAAAACAAAACCAGGTAAAACTTCTTCCCCGGAAAGTTGAGGAGGGTTATCAAAAGGGAAATTCAAAACTTCTACATCTTGTCGTGGTCGATAAATTTCTACTAAAGGCGTTTGCGGATCAATTAACCAACCTAAACTCGCTCCATTCTCTTGATATTCCCGCATTTTGGTGCGTAATTTATCTAAAGCATCACTTTCTGAACGCAGTTCAATTACCAAATCAGGACAAATAGGTGGAAAACGTCGTTTTTCATCTTTTGTTAATGCTTCCCAACGTTCTAACTTCACCCAAGAAGCATCAGGACAGCGATAAGCACCACTGGGTAATTTAAACTCAGTGGAAGAGTCAAAGACTTTTCCTAATTTGGTTTGACGGTTCCATAAGTTTAAATCTGTTGTTAAATCAGAATTTCTAATTCCGCTTTCTCCGCCTGTTGGGGGCATAATAATTAATTCTCCAGTTTGGGTAAGTTCTAATTGCCAAGGTTCATTAGCAATGCAGAGTTGATAAAACTGCTCATCGGTTAAACCTACAGCGGGAGGTACGTTTAAAGTGAGGGTTTCCATCATGATTTTTTACAGAAGAGGTTAATTCTATTATCGAACAAAGATTGAAGCCAAAAAGGAAAAAGATCACAAATAATCAGTCTGTTGAGTCCAAGGATGACGTTAGTAAAGAAGAATCAATGCCAACTGAGGCTGTAACCACTGAAAGCAAAATTGCTACTAATACTAAAAAAGACACAGGCATAAGTCCAAGAAATTAAAGCATCACTGTGCTAAAAGCAAAGGTAAAAAGTCTACAACAAATGGTAGAAGCATCTGCCACAGAAATTATGTAAAACTAAAATCATACTACTCAGATCTTGGACTTTCCCCTGAGTACGCCTTGAACTAAAGTTCAAGGCTCATAGTCAAAGTCCGTTAAAACGGACTGGAATGTATATTCAGTAAGCTTTAGCTTACTTGAGCTTTAAGCCAAGAAATTTATTTCTTGGCGGACGGAAAAGCTGGTGCAAGATATGAGACTACAGATGTAAATTTAGAAAGTCAGATTTCATCTGGGTTGCCTAATTACGAATTACTAATTACGAATTACTATGAATTGGAGTGCTGCATTACCAACATTTTTCATTACCTTAAGAGAAGGTGTCGAAGCTGCTTTAGTTGTCGGAATCGTCTTTGCCTGTTTACAGCAAGCTGAACAACAAAGGTTGCATCGTTGGGTATACTTAGGAGTTCTCAGCGGCACTTTAGCTAGTTTTGTTGTCGGTTTACTACTAAATCTGGGAATCCAAGGATTGCAGACATCTGATTTGTTGTATGCACCTGTCTTCAAGCAACTTTTCGAGGTGGGACTGGGCGTAATTGCGATCGCCATGCTCAGTTGGATGCTAATCTGGATGACACGACAAGCACGATTTCTTAAAGCAGAAATCGAAGGCTCAGTTAAAACTGCTTTAGGTGAAGACAATCGTGCAGCTTGGGCGATTTTCAGCTTAATTTTTATTGCCGTATTTCGGGAAGGTTTAGAAACGGCTTTGTTTATCGTCGCCAAGTTTCAAGAAGGTTGGACACCCGTACTTGGGGCAATAGGAGGACTAAGTATGGCTATTGTCATCGGGATGCTACTGTTTAAGTGGAGTATCCGCATCAACTTGAGCAAATTTTTCCAGGTGATGGGCGTGTTCCTGCTGCTGATTGTCTCTGGATTAGTGATTTCTGCACTCCGCCATCTTGATGCGGCGGCGATCGCTTACAGCCAAATCAATTCCTCAGTTGCTGATGCTTGCGGACAAGGAAATACTTCTTGTCTTTTAGGTCCCCAAGTTTGGGATCTCTCAGGTATTTTACCTGATCGACAGTTTCCTGGAATTTTGCTGAAAACTTTATTTGGCTATACGCAAAAACTCTATTTCGTTCAGGCTGTAGGATATCTTCTGTTTTGGGTGGTTGTGGGTAGCCTCTATTTCCGCAGTCTTAGCCAACCCACACAATTAAAGCCAGCAACTAAACTCAATTAGGACTTATTTATATCATGTCCGTGGGAAAACCTCACCCTGCCCTATCGGGCATCCCTCTCCTTATAAAGGAGAGGGAAAGATTCTAGCGTAGCTAAAAGCGAGGGTGAGGTTTTGAGCGATCCGGTGTGTACACCGTTAAAACCTCACCCTGCCCTGTCGGGCATCCCTCTCCTTATAAAGGAGAGGGAAAGATTCTAGCGCAGCTAAAAGCGAGGGTGAGGTTTTGAGCGATCGCCCTCCTTAAAAGGCTACGGTGTACACACAAGTTCTTGAATTACCCACTCATTCGCGCAAAACCTCACCCTGCCCTATCGGGCATCCCTCTCCTTGCTAAGGAGAGGGAAAGATTTTAGCGCAGCTAAAAGCGAGGGTGAGGTTTTGAGCGATCGCCGTCCTTAAAAAGGCGTGAATCTTAAAAGCCCCCTTTTTAAGGGGGTTGGGGGATCTCTTCCGCGTAAGTCCGAATGATATTACACCCTTGCACGCTTTTTCAAGACAGGAGTTAAATGTTCAGCAATCCCATCCAATTGAATAACATTACATCCCAACTTATAAGCAAACTCAACAGATTCCCCTGCACATAGCGCATTGTAAAAGCCTGTTGCAAATTTAATTGCAGCTTTATCGCCAATCGCTTTGTTCATAGCAATAACATACGGGATGTGAGTGGCGATCGCACTCGCTTGAACTTCCGAGTAACAAGCGTTGAGGACAACACACTCAATGTCACTGGCAAACAACTTGAACAGTTCAGTTAGTGCAACGGTATCTACTAACCGCACGTTTCCAGTTTCATCTTCTAGTACTAAACCATCATCTCCTGAACCGTGACCGCTAAAGTGAACGAGTTGCGGTTTAAAATCAAGTAGTGCTTGGTAAACATCTTGAGTACGTACAGCCCACCGTTGTTGTAGATTAAACTGTTCACGTTTTTTAGCTCTTTGTAATCCCGCGTCAATTTCTCGAATCTCTTCGTTTAACCGTAAAGACGATGTGTTTTTTGGGTTAGATGCCAGAATCAGGATTGTTTTAACAGGGGTGTTAGTTTTTGGAGTAGAATCAGCTGACGAGTAGTCATTAAACGCAGTGTTTCCTTGGTTATGATAAGTTTGAGTATAAAAACTGGGGCGTTGTAGTGCCGTTCCTACCATAATTTCTAAACTATGAATTCTGTCATCTTTTTCTGCTATCAATTTTTGTATTTCTTGCTCTGCTAATGCTTTTAATTGATTATAAGTTTCAAAATATTCAGCACTGAGTTGAGACTTATCAACATTCTCTGCAGTTTTAGCACGAAGTAAAAATTTATCTTCACCCCGCTTTTCCGTTGCCACAATTTCTAATTCAGCATCAGGATGATTCTCTGCTAACTCCTTGAATGAAATCGCAATCGCACGCGGGTCAACACCTTGGTTATGATAGAGGTCGAGGGTGTCAACAATAGGTTTGATAAAATCACCAAATTCCCCATCCCCAAAAATCTCTTCTCTGTTATCCGGTTTACGAAAAGGATCAGGATCTTCTTTTGTGGGTTGGCGCATATAAACGTATTCGCACCGCACTCCGTCAAATTTTGTGTCGCTGGTAATGCCCCAATCTTTGATGTATGCACCAGTAAGAGTCGCGCCTGTAAAATCAGTTCCGTCTAACTGTGCTTGTATTAACTTTGCTCTGGATAAATCCGCATCTTGCAAATTAGCTTTGCTTAAGTTTGTGCCAATAAAGCTAGCATCTACTAAGTTAGCCCCTGTAAAGTTGACCCCTCGCAGGTCTGCACGATCAAAAATTTTATCTTTTCCCAATGCAGTAACAAGTACCTCACGCACATGTACTTTCTGAAGGTAAGTTGTCCCAGGACGAACAAACTCAAGTTTTTTAGTTCTGCGGAAACACGTACGAGTCAAAATAGCTTTTCTAAAATCTGTACTTTTGAGCGTAGCTCCTGTAAAATTAGTATCAGTTAAGTCGGCTTTGCGAAAACTTGTACCGCAAAAAGCGGCAAAAGCAACAGCGATGTTCCGAATCAAAGCCTGCTTTTCATCTCCCTTGATTGCTCGCCAACCGATATAGATGTTAAGTAACGTTACCGCTACAGCTACGGCTAAGGTTACGGCTCCGGCTAAGGCTACGGCTCCGGCTCCGGCTAAGGTGAAGGCGAAGGCTCCGGAGAAGGCTACGGTTCCGGCTACGACTCCGGCTACGGCTACGACTCCGGCTACGGCTACGGCTACGGCTACGGCTACGGCTACGGCTAAGGCTCCGGCTCCGGCTAAGGCTACGGCTATGGCTCCGACTAAGGCGAAGGTTCCGGCGAAGGCTACGGCTAAGGCTCCGGCTCCGGCTAAGGCTCCGGCTCCGGCTACAGCTAAGGCGGCGAAGCCCGCTTGTATTCCTTGGCGAATTGTGACGAAAAAGAATATAACAATAAGAATAATAACACCCAAGTTCGCGATTTGATAACTTATTTGCTCTAAATGGTCTTCACTTGAGTAAGATAGTATGCTCACCACAAAAACGCCAGCAAGACTAGAGAAAACTCCTGATATTCCCGACAGCAACCACGAAATAACAACCAGAAAAATAGCCCAACGCTTTTGCAGTCCCGCTTTGGCATGACTAAAGTTAGCACCTGTGAGGTTAGCACCGCTAAAATCAGCGCTTCGGATATCTGCACCGCTAAAGTTCGCCCCTTCAAGGTTTTGATTTTTAAACGATCGCCCTCTAAGATTTTGCCCTGAGTAATCTTGTGGTGGCATAAATCACGCATTGATAAAGTGCTGTTATGATGTCATACAAATCCCGCACTTTATTTTCCGGGTGTTTTAGGTAATTATACAATCTTTTTCTGGTGTTGGATAAAGAGGGGATGAAGTACGAACGGTTAAAAGCCCCCCTTTTTAAGGGGGGTTGGGGGGATCTTGGCAGTTTCCCCCATGATCGACTGGCGTGGGTTGGGGGGATCTTGGCAGTTTCCCTCTGGTGCCACTTTCCAATATAAGATCCCCCCGCCTGCGGCGACCCCCTTAAAAAGGGGGTAAAAGAGGGTTATTAGCCCCCCTTTTTAAGGGGGGTTGGGGGGATCTTGGCGGTTTCCTCCATGATCGACTGGCGTGGGTTGGGAGGATTTATATCAGATTCGGTTAATTAGTTATGATTGACGAGCCAGCGCTCTTGGTAGGATTTCCCTCCAAAGCCACTTAGCAATACAGTTCGGTTAAGATCCCCCCGCCTGCGGCGACCCCCTTAAAAAGGGGGTAAAAGAGGGTTATTAGCCCCCTTTTTAAGGGGGTTGGGGGGATCTTGGGGGGATTTATATCAGATTCGGTTAATTAGTTATGAGTTTCGCGATGTCTGAACCCCACCCCTCAATCCCCTCCCCTTAGCAAGGGGAGGGGAGGTTTTGGCGCAAGACAAAACCGGGGTGGGGTTCAGACAGCCGTGCTTCGCAGAAGAGATCCCCCAACCCCCTTAAAAAGGGGGCTTTTAAGATCCCCCCCTTAAAAAGGGGGTAAAAAAGATAGAACTTACGCAGAAGAGATCCCCCAACCCCCTTAAAAAGGGGGCTTTTAAGATTCCACTCTTAAAAAGGAGGACAAGGGGGGATCGAGGTTTCGGGTTTTGAGTGCGTAAGTCCTGAGAGTCTCTACAATCGAGAAAGAATTGAATGTCTTGGTAAAAAGGGCGCAAATGTCAGAAATTTTTGCTACTACTGGAACCATTGCTGCGATCGCCACTGCTGTTGTTCCCCAGCAGGGTAGTGTTGGGATTGTCCGCGTTTCTGGTTCACAAGCAATCCACATCGCCCAAACTCTTTTCTGTGCACCAGGGCATCAAGTTTGGGAAAGTCACCGCATTCTTTACGGTTACATCCGCCATCCCCAAACGCAGCAATTGGTGGATGAAGCACTTTTGCTGATTATGAAAGCACCCCGTTCTTACACGCGTGAAGATGTGGTGGAGTTCCAGTGTCACGGAGGAATTATGGTGGTGCAAGAAGTTTTGCAACTGTGTTTGGAACATGGTGCAAGACTGGCACAACCAGGAGAATTTACTTTGCGGGCGTTTTTGAATGGACGACTAGATTTAACTCAAGCAGAAAGTATTGCGGATTTGGTAGGAGCGCGATCGCCTCAAGCTGCACAAACAGCACTCGCTGGTTTGCAAGGGAAATTAGCTTCTCCGATTCGTCAGCTACGGGCGATCGCCTTAGATATCTTGGCAGAAATTGAAGCGAGGATAGATTTTGAGGAAGACTTAGCTCCGCTGGATGATAAAGTGATCATATCAGAAATTGAGAGAATCTCAGCAGAAATTTCCCAGATTCTTGCAACTGCGGATAAAGGAGAATTGCTGCGGACAGGGTTAAAAGTGGCGATCGTCGGGCGTCCGAATGTCGGAAAATCGAGTTTGTTGAATGCTTGGAGTAGAAGCGATAGAGCCATTGTCACCGATTTGCCTGGGACAACCCGCGATGTGGTGGAATCGCAGTTAGTTGTCGGCCCAATTCCCGTGCAGGTATTGGATACTGCGGGAATTCGGGAAACACAAGACCAAGTAGAAAAGATAGGGGTTGAGCGATCGCGCCGTGCAGCTAGTGCAGCCGACTTAGTGCTTTTGACCATTGACGCCACAGCAGGTTGGACAGCACTAGACCAAGAAATCTACTCTCAAGTGCAACATCGTCCCTTAATTTTGGTGATTAATAAAGTTGACTTAGCATCTCCAGAAAAGGTGCAATATCCAACAAGTATCAACCATGTTGTCAAAACAGCCGCTGCTCAAAACCAAGGTATTGACGCTTTAGAAACTGCAATCTTAGAACAAGTCAAATCAGGCAAAGTCCAAGCCGCAGACTTAGATTTAGCAATTAACCAAAGACAAGCAGCCGCATTGATAAAAGCAAAAACATCCCTAGAACAAGTCCAGGCGACAATTGCCCAGCAGTTACCTCTTGATTTCTGGACAATCGACTTGCGAGATGCGATTCATGCTTTAGGGGAAATTACAGGCGAAGAAGTGACAGAATCTGTTCTCGACCGGATTTTTAGTAAGTTTTGTATTGGTAAGTAATATAGGAATCGGGTTTTATTTGGTGATTGACTCGTAGAGGTAGGGAACAGGGAACAGGGAACAGGGAACAGGGTTGAAAATCTCGTGATGTCCGTATTTTCTCATTTGTTCATGTCCTAATCTACCTGGCAACGTCTATAACTCAAATCCTATGAGTTGCAGGTATAGGGGAATACTAAGTTAAACGCAACTCATTCAAGGATTTGTCATGTTTAATAAATTGAAACAACTTATCACCAATCAGCAAAATGTGATGGAGACATTGCAGGATGATCCTTTTTACTTTCAGCCACAAGCAGTTGGCTATCATCCAAATAATGCCTACACTTTGGGACTGATTTCTTCCTTAGCTTATAAAAATGGGACACAACTAAATCCAAACCTTCAAAAAGATGTACCACGTTGGATTTCAAAATTTAATGTTGCAGATCTGGCTCTAGATAAAACAAAGCTAAATTGGTTTGACAGTGATACTTGGAGTTTAACAGATACCCAAGCGATCGTACTAGAAAATCAAGAGGTAGTGATTATTGGTTTTCGGGGTTCTCAAGAAAGGATAGATTGGCTAACAGATTCCCAAATCATACAGCGTACTAAAGGACCTGGAGGTTACGGCGTACATTTTGGAATATATTACGCTCTGATGTCAATTTGGGATAAAATAGAGCCTTACATTAAAAATAAAGGAGACAAAACTCTGTGGTTTACAGGGCATAGTTTAGGAGCTGGTTTAGCAGTCATGGCTACTGCTCATTGTCTGTTTGAACTCAACATTGTCCCGAACGGGTTATATAACTATGGACAACCTAAAGTTGGTAGTGAAGACTTTGTTGAAGCTTTTAACAAGAAGTTTGTAAACCAGACATTTCGTTTTGCTAATAATAATGATATTGTGCCTTTTCTTCCTCTGAGTCAATCGGATCTTTCTGTCAAAGTCCCGAATTTAGTTAAATATCTGCCCCGAACTCAGAAGTTGAGTATAGTTAATGCCTCCACAATAATTGACTACTATCACGTTGGACATTTGAAGTATTTTGATAAAGATGGTGTTCTTCATGACGAGGGTTTAGGTATTGCCGATAAATGGCTTGATAGGATAGCTGGACATTTAGATAGTTTGTTAAAAATAGCCCCAGGTTCTTTGACAACTGGAGGTCTATTTGATCGCGTTGATCTCTTTGGCGATCATATGATGAAGCAATATATTGTCAATTTGAAAAAACATAGAGAGGAGTGGGAAATGAATAAGAAATCTGTCTCTAGTTAGTCACGTAATAACTCAAGTTATGGGTTGGGGCTGTCTCAATATGGTTCGGTTAGCTTGTTCATGTCAAGGGAGATCCCCCCAACCCCCCTTAAAAAGGGGGGCTATTTCACCCATTTACCCCCTTTTTAAGGGGGTCGCCGCAGGCGGGGGGATCTTATCCGAACCGTATTCGGGGCTGTCCTGTTGTGATGAAGTAACCCAACCTTCATGATTCCTAATATTAAAAAGATTGATATTTTCTTAATTAAAGCAAACAAATGTCTTTTGTCGAAGAACTTAACAACGCTAACGCATTCATCATAGGAGCAAGCCAAGGAATTGGTTTGGGTTTTGTGCAAAAACTACTGCAAGATGACAGGTTTGCCAAAATCTATGCGACTTACCGTCAGCCAGAGTCTGCTGCTGATTTATTAGCTCTTGAAGGCGAACATCCAGACAAATTAACTTGTCTGTCGATGGATATTACTGATGAATCGCAGATTATTGATGTTGTTCAAAAGATAAGTGCAGTCGTTAACAAGTTGCATTTAGTTGTTAACTGTGTGGGATTGCTGCATGAGGGTGCTTTGCAACCAGAAAAAAGTTTAAAACGTATCAATTCAGAATATTTGATGCACTACTTCCAAGTCAACAGTATTGGGGCTATTCTGCTTGCCAAACACTTATTATCTTTATTCCGTCATCATGAGCGCAGTGTTTTTGCCAGTATTTCTGCCAAGGTAGGTAGTATTGGTGATAATCAACTTGGAGGATGGTATGGATATCGAGCCTCCAAAGCTGCACTCAATATGTTAATGCGAACAGCAGCTATTGAGTATAAAAGAACGAGTCCCAAGACTGTGATAGTCATGTTACATCCTGGGACAACTGATACACGCCTTTCTCGTCCATTTCAGGCAAATGTACCTCCTGAAAAATTGTTTTCAGTGGAACGCACAGTTAATCAATTATTCGCTGTCATCGAACAGCTTCAGGATGGCGATAGCGGGCAGTTTTTTTCCTGGGATGGTAGCCGCTTACCTTGGTGAAAAAAGTGAAAATAAAACAGTTGTCTGAAAGCGACAGAACCCCGACTTCGCAGAAGTTGTTAGGGATCTTGTTTCTCACGAATATTTAAGCTTGCTCATAGATATTTGATTCTATCAAAATATAAGGTTAAATATCTAGGCAATAAAGGTTAAGAAACGGTTATTCATAAAAAATTTCAAACTGTTTAGAGCATTGCCTAAAATAGGCAAAAGCTTTCTCAAAGCTTTTTGAGTACACACTTCATAATTTCTAGGATTTCCAAAGCCAGAGAAGCTAGGAAATACTTAATAATTTCGGCATTGACGAAGTGTTGTCAATCGAATTATTGTGAGTATAAAGCAATTATATTCGAGATGAATAGAATGAATTAATGATAAGTTAACGTACCCTTAATCTAGTTTAAATTATTAGTAAAATCAAGAAAAATTTATAAAGAACGATACTGAATTTGTATGATTTAGGTTTCAATAATCTTTTGAAGTCCGCGCTCCAGAAAAATTTTAACCCTGGGAGCAAAGCGTATTCAACAGTTATCAGTTATCAGTGATTAGCTCAAAAAAGCTGCTTATTTTGATAACTGTTCCCTGTTCCCTGTTTCCTGTTCCCTTCCACATAACACTTCTAACCGATCCTTAATTTTATGAAATCTAACTTTCCACTCAAGATAAACCGTCGTCAGTTCTTGCTAACTTCAGCCATCACCAGTGGTGGAATTATTGCGACAAATCTTTTATCAAAATCAACAGGTTTTGCTCAAGCACCTGCTATCATCACACCTGATAAAGCACGTCCCTCCATACCCTATGGAGTGGCTAGTGGTGACATCAATGGTAATAGAGCTGTTGTTTGGAGTCGGAGCGATCGCCCAGCCCGGATGATTGTAGAATATGCAACTGATGAATCTTTCCGTGACGCACAGCGTGTTGTTGGACCGACAGCAATAGATGCCAGCGATTATACAGCACGGGTTTATCTCAAAGATTTACCATCAGATCAGCAAATATTCTACCGGGTGACTTTCCGGGATTTATCTGATACAAAAATTTCCAGCGCCCCTGTCCAGGGTACTTTCCGAACTCCTGCTGCATATCGGCAAAATGTATTCTTTGCTTGGTCAGGGGATACTGCTGGTCAAGGATGGGGTATTAATCCGGATTTTGGTGGAATGAAGATTTACGAAACTATCCGGAATGTCAAGCCAGACTTTTTCATTCATTCTGGTGATAATATTTATGCCGATGGTCCGATTCAAGCGGAAGTCAAGCTAGATGACGGTAGTATCTGGAAAAATATCACCACACCAGAAAAATCAAAAGTTGCTGAAACCCTAGCAGAATTTCGTGGTAACTATATATATAACTTATTGGATGAAAACGTCCGTCGCTTTAATGCTGAAGTACCCATACTAGCGCAATGGGACGACCACGAGACTCGTAATAACTGGTATCCTGGACAAACGATTGTAGATGATGACCGCTACACAATCAAGGACGTATCTTTACTATCACAACGGGCAAATCAAGCATTTTTAGAATACGTACCAATTCAGATTAATGCTGATGATCCAACCAGAATTTACCGTTCTTTTAAGCATGGTCCTAACTTAGAAATTTTCATGCTAGATGAACGCAGTTACCGGGGACCAAACACAACTAATCGTCAGACAGAACAAAGTGCAGAAACGCCATTTATAGGCAATGCACAGGTGCGTTGGTTGAAAAACCAATTGCGCAAATCAACAGCAACATGGAAAGTCATTGCAAGTGATATGCCTATTGGGTTAGTCGTTCCAGATGGTTCCACCAACTTTGAAAACTTTGCTAACGGAGATGGTCCAGCCTTAGGACGGGAACTAGAACTTGCAGATTTACTACGGTTCATCAAACAAAGCAATATCAAGAATGTTGTCTGGTTAACTGCTGACGTACATTACGCCGCCGCACACTATTACGACCCCAACAAAGCACAGTTTCAAGACTTCAAACCCTTCTGGGAGTTTGTTGCAGGTCCTATCAACTCTGGCACATTTGGACCAAACAAACTCGACAATACCTTTGGTCCACAGGTGAAGTTCCTAGGTATACCTGAAGATTTGAAACCAAATCGACCCCCGAGTGAAGGTTTCCAATTCTTTGGTACCGTCAAAATTGATGGTTATACAGAGGTGATGACGGTTGCATTGGTGAACTTGGAGGGTAAAACTCTTTATAGTGTAGATTTACCACCAGAAAAAGACTGAAATATTAGTGTAGGGGAGCCAGTGCTGCAGGAGGGTTTCCAACGCCAGATACCTGCGGAGGGAAACCCTCCCGCAGTACTGGCTCCTCCGTAGGCATCTGGCGTTGGGCATAAGTAATGCCCACCTTACTTCTTAGCAATGAGAAATTCACATTTCTCTATTACCTATTCAGATACCGGCTAGCCATTTGCATGATATCAGAAATATCAACATCGCCATCGCCGTCTGCATCGAGAAAAGAATTCAGCACAGGATTTCCTCCTGCTTGAGGATTTTGAGAACTTGCACCAGTTCTTAATACATTCAGAACCAAAGGAACCAAAGTTGGTAGTAATTGTTGAACTAACCCTGAATCTAACCCTGTGCGCTGGGCAACAGTATTAGCCAACTGCTGTTGCAAAAAAGGTGCAAAAAGAGAGTCTACAGCTTGAGGATTAGGGGAAGTATCGCCAAACTCATTCACGACCTCTTGGGCGGCTTCTGGACCTTCTGTATCTCGTTTCTGTTGTAACGCTGAACGCACCTGACCACCAACAATACCCAAAACGGATTGCATTGTAGAGGGATCTGTACCAGCATTATTGCTTAATTGCTGCACGGTGTTGAGGATATTCCCAATCTGACCCATATTGCCTTGCTGGCTAGAATTGCCAATTGCACCGATAATTTGGTCAAAAAGTCCCATAAAATTTTTCTCCCTGTGTACTCATCCTAACAAAACCAAATTCTGACACACCAGCGACGACTTATTCCGAAGTATTTAGTAAAAAATAAGCTTTTTCTCTCTCAAGCTTGTAAGCCCAACAGCGGTGTTAACTTCTATCAATAGGTAGAAAAATGCTGAACTCTGTACCTTTATTCAACTCAGACTTAAAAGTCATTTTGCCCAGATGCTTTTCAACAATAATCTGATAGCTAATTGATAAACCCAATCCAGTGCCAAGACCTCGCGGTTTAGTCGTAAAAAACATTTCAAATATTTTATCCTGGTTTTGGGGTGCAATACCTGAACCATTGTCTGCAATTGTTATCTTCACCCAATTGTTGTCGCAACGTTCGGTACTTATGGTAATTGCACGACAAAACCTCCGATTGAGAGCAGACTTTTCCTCTACAGCATCAATCGCATTACTCAAAAGATTCATGAACACTTGATACAGTAGTCCTGTATAGCCTGGAATCGGTGGAACATCACCATAGTGGCAAATAACGTTGATCCCGGTTTTTAAGCGGTTTTGTAGAATTAACAGCGTACTGTTGATACATACGTGTATATCTACTAACTGGACTTCTCTTTCATCCAGACGGCAAAAATCTTTCAAACTTCGGGAAATTTCGCGGATGCGTTCAGCCCCAAATTCTACTGAATTTAGGAGTTTTGGCAAGTCAGCTTTGAGAAATTCTAAATCTATGTCCTCTGCTAATACTTCTACGGCGGTGGGGGAGTTAGGAACTTCAACTTCGTATGTTTGCAGTAGCGCTAAAAGATCATCAATGTAGTTTTTCGCGTGTACAAGATTACCAGAGATAAAATTCACGGGATTGACGATTTCATGAGCGACACCAGCCAACATTTTGCCCAAACTGCTCATTTTTTCGCTATGAATTAGTCGCGCTTGAGTTTCAGATTTTTGTTCTTCTAAAAGTTGCTTGACTTGTTGGATAAGTTGGTTTACTGAGGTGGCTAACTCGCCCACTTCATCTTTTGTTGTCACAGGCGCTTGTAGATCAAAATTGGCTTCTTGGGTAACGCGTTGAGCAATGTGTGTTGCAGCTTTCAGGGGACGAGCGATCGCACGACTTGTATATAAGGCAAAAATAGTCGCCAGTACTGTTGACAGCAACATACTACAGATAATAATTAGCCCTTTTAGTATATATGTATCACTTGAAACGACATCAGCTTTGTCCTGACGCTGGCGAACTAATATGGCAAAGTTGTTTAACTCGTGGGTAAATTGATAAAACTTCAGTGTTGCTTTAATTTGATTAAATTGCCAGATAAGTTCCCTTGCTTTTAAAACTTTCTGTGAATTGGGGCTAAGGGAGGAAATTTGCTGTAGCAGGACTCGCAGTTGCCGAATATACTCTGTCAGTACGCTGTCATACTTATTGAGCAAAGCTTGCAAATCCCCTTGCGAGTTAGTTTTGCTAAATTCTCGCAACTCATTCAACAACGTTTCAGTTTCCTTAAGAGATGCTTCAATCTCATCATGTTTCTGTTGTACAGCTTTTTGCTCTAAAAAAAATACTTGTTCTTGCTGATTAGTGTCGATTTCCAACAACAATATTTGCAATTTATTCAATAAAGATCCTTCCTGCTCTGCCATTATTATCTGTTGTCTAGCATGTTGGAAGTAGCGATCGCCTATCACCAACCCCACCGTTGTTCCCACAACAGCAATCCCAAAGGAAATAACATACCCACAGATAATTTTTTGTCGAATACTAAGTTGGTGGAACACTCGTTATATCCCAGTCAGAGTCATACAAAATTTAACTACCCAAATCATGGTGGTACTTGCTGCTTAAGTTTTACAAATAAAGCTTTTCGTTAATAAAAAAGGAATTTTATCAAATTTATATACGCTAAATTTTATACAAAATCGGTTTTGAATTCAACAAAATAACTTTCTAAACACTGTGGCGAAAAACACTGAAACCATTAACATGAGAAGCATCTGGCTACTTATCCACGCTTTTCTTACCAACCATGCCTCTGTCACGTATTATCACGCTGCTCGTTGGTCTCATCGTCATTCTCGGACTGAGTCTGTGGCTGATTGATTCTTTCAGTCGGCTTTACTGGCAATTTTCCTATTCTGCGCCATTGCTGGGTAATCTGCTGTTGTTTTTGCTGATTGTCCTGATAGGAGCCTTAATCGCGGCGTTTATCTATTCTGTGTTGGTGATTCGGCGAGGTGAGAATCAACGGCGTCAGCGCAGAGAACGCCCAAGTGTACAAGTTCCTGCTGCGAAATCTGAGGCTGCGTCTTCTACTTTAGAAGCTGTCAAGCAACAAGTTGCGCAAATTCAAGATGAAGTGACACGCCAAGCTTTACTGAGTAAGTCGCGGGAGATTGAGACTAATTTGGCTCGCGGCGAGATTCAAGTTGTCGTGTTTGGAACTGGGAGTGCTGGTAAAACCTCCCTGGTGAATGCGGTGATGGGACGTGTGATTGGCAAGGTTGATGCAGCAATGGGAACGACTCAGGTTGGAGAAACTTATTGTCTGAGGTTGAAGGGATTAGAACGCAGGATTTTAATCACGGATACACCAGGTATTTTAGAAGCAGGGGTGGCGGGAACCGAAAGGGAACAACTTGCGCGAGAGGTGGCGACAGACGCAAATTTACTGTTGTTTGTGGTGGATAATGACATACGGATGTCAGAATTTGAGCCGTTACGAGCATTGGCTCAAATTGGTAAACGCTCTGTGCTTGTCCTCAATAAAAGCGATTTGTATACAGACGAGGACAAAGAAGCGATTTTGGCGAGGTTGCGTCAACGAGTGCGGGGATTTATTGCACCGAGTGATGTAGTGGCGATCGCCGCAAATCCCCAATCTGCAGAACTAGAAAATGCGGGAATTTTCCAACCTGAGCCTGATATCTTACCTTTAGTCCGGCGAATGGCAGCGATTTTACGGGCAGAGGGTGAAGACTTAGTAGCAGATAACATCCTCTTACAATCCGTACGACTGGGAGAGTCAGCGCGGAAACTCATTGATACTCAGCGTCGTCGTCAAGCTGACAAAATTGTGGATCGGTTTCAGTGGATTGGTGCTGGTGTGGTTTCGGTAACGCCTCTACCAGTGGTTGATTTGCTAGCAACAGCAGCTGTCAATGCTCAAATGGTGGTGGAAATTGGCAGAGTTTACGGCTGTGAATTAAATATGGAGAATGCAAAGGAATTGGCGCTGTCTTTGGCAAAAACTCTTGCTAGTTTAGGTATAGTCAAGGGAGCATTACAGTTACTTACTACCGCCTTGCAGCTTAATGTCGCTACTTTTATTGTTGGTAGAGCAATTCAAGGCGTGACAGCCGCTTATTTGACGCGAATTGCTGGGAAGAGTTTTATTGAGTATTTTCGTCAGGACCAAGATTGGGGTGACGGAGGAATAACGGAAGTTGTCCAGCGACAGTTTCAACTCAATCGCCGCGATGAGTTTATTAAGATTTTTATTCAGCAGGCAATACAACGAATCGTGCAGCCGTTACAAGGAAGTTCTGAAGTAGAGGAAGAGGAACTTGACAATAAAGGGGTGTAGGGGTGTAGGGGTGTAAGGGTGTAAGGGGAAGAGAAAATTTTCTTTGTTGCCACGCTGCCGGAACAAGGACACAAGCCGTTGCGGCATTGACAATAAATCTTTACAGTAGGAATACTGCTTAGACCAGATACATCAACTGGCACACACAGCAGAGTAGTAATATTGCCAGTGCTTGACAGCACTGGCGCTATTTCATATTTTAAGCTAATCTGATATTTATTGTTTTTAAAATAACCTTTTAAAAACAATATTACGTAACTACACTTAGAAAAACCGAACTCCTATTTAACCACTCAGGGCTATATTCAGCGCTCCTTTCATTTAATTGAATCAGGGTTCCGGAAATAGGAGGCAATGTTAGAAAACCTATATAAGCAGTGACTAAGTAACTAGCTCATGACTAACCACATGATCGGTAAAGTACTACAAGGACGTTACCAAGTCGTCCAAGCCCTGGGTGCAGGGGTGTTTGGCGAAACATACGTCGCTGTAGACATTGAGAATCCAGAGAATCCCAAATATGTTATTAAACAGCTCAAGGTTATCAGTTCCCAACCAAGCTACTTACAAACTCTGAGGTTAAGATTTCTTACAGAAACCGAAACACTCAGACAATTGGGACACCATAAGCAAATTCCTCAACTGATATCGTGCTTTGAAGAACATGAACGATTCTACTTAGTGCAAGAGTTTGTAGAAGGACACGCACTCACAGCGGAACTTCCTATCAATCTCAATTTAGGTCATTTCTGGAGTGAAAGTGAAGTTATCAACTTTTTACAAGATGTTCTATCAATTTTAGACTTTGTTCACTCTCAAGGTGTTATTCACTGTGATATAAAGCCAGAAAACTTAATCAGACGTGCTTGTGATAACAAGTTAGTTCTCATTGATTTTGGTTCAATTCAATCAATCGATTTTGAAATCATTGATGAGATATTACCTTTAGATAGCATTCCCGTCAGTTCACTGGGTTATATACCACCAGAGCAATTTATTGGTCTAACACAACCTAATAGCGATATTTATGCTTTAGGAATGATTGCCATTCAGGCTTTGACTGGGGTGACACCGCTGCAACTGAAAGTAGATCCCCAAACTAATGAGATTCTGTGGCGTTCTCCAAGCACACCAGTGAGCGATTATTTGGCTGCCATTATCACCCAAATGATTCGTTACAACTACGAAGATCGATTCCAATCTGCTCGTGTTGCATTACGGGCGCTTCAGCAAATGCCGTTGGAAACTCAATACTCGTACATTGTAGATGTCGATTTTACCGTTTCTTCAGAGGACTCTGAAAAAAATCAGCCACAAAGTAAGTTAAATACTAACCCTAAACATCCAACATCTTCAAACTATTCTCCACTCTTGACAGGAATGAAAGTGGGGTTGGTTGCTAATTCTTTGTTCATGGGATTTGGAACTTACTTTATCATACATAACACTCCAACCTATTCAGAAAAAGAAGCATTATATAAAGCAACTGAAGAATATCAAGCAGGAGATTTGGACGGAGCAATTGCTCTAGCCAAATCAATTCCCTCCAATAGTAATGTCTATCCTGACGCACAAGCCAGTATTGAAGAATGGCAAAAGCAATGGCAAAATGCTGCTAAACAATACGAAGCCGCAGAAAAAGCCTTTCAAGAGAATCGTTGGTCAGATGTATTGCGTGCAACCTCTCAACTTCCTGATATTTTATATTGGCAAACAAAAACAGATAAATTAGTTCAACAAGCACAAGTCAATATTGAAGCACAAACTAAGGATTTATTAACCAAGGCTTATGAAAAAGCATCATTAAAAGATTTCAGCAGCGCTTTAGATTATCTGAGTCAAATTCCTGAAGAAAGCTCCGCAGGGGCAATTGTTCAACAAAAGTTGGCTGAGTATAACCACAAAAAGAGTGTCAGAGCAGCTTACTTCTTACAAAAAGCTTACAACAAAGCAGCAGAGGGAGATTTCAAAACTGCTGTTCAATTTCTTCAACAGGTTCCGAAAGATACTCCTGTATATGCTACAGCTCAAGTGAAACTTGTTGAATATACTCAAAAACAACAGATTGTGCAAGCTAAAAGTCAAAAAATAGCTTCATCAAAAACACCAGCTTTTACGAACATGAAAACACCATTGATCAACAGCAATTCTGCTAGGAATTTAGAATCTTTTGACCTAAGTCACCAAATGGAAGAGGTGAATATAAGATAAGTCTTGGCTCAAAAGTCAAGAAGAAAGAATTAAAAAACTTTCGGCTATGGATTTTTAAAGATAGACTCAGGACTTGGAACGAGAACCTGTGGTACCTGTTGTTGTGCTTGATTGCGGGCGTTTATTGCTGGTTGATAATCTGGCTTTAGTTTAATAACCTGATCGTATGAAGCTATGGCTTCTTTATAACGTTTCAGATTATACAGAGTATTGCCCTTACTATACCAAATATCGTAATTTTTAGAATCGTAATTAATTGCTTTCTCATAAGATGAAAGTGCCTGTTGGTATTTCTTTAAATTGTAGAGTGAATTTCCTCGACTATACCAGACTTGATAATTAGCACGTTGTAATTCAATTGCCTTATTATAAGATGAAACTGCATCGTCATAGCGTTGCATTTGATGCAGTGACCACCCGCTACCATACCACGCTTGATAATTTCTACGATTATATTTAATGACTTCTTTAAAAGATTCAAGCGCTTCTGGATAACGTTGCAATTTGATAAGTATATTACCTCTAGATAACCAAGCTTGGTAAAAATTGGGTTTATATTGGACTGCTTTCTCATACGCTGCAACTGCATCTTGATAGCGTTGCAAATTTACTAAAACGTTGCCTCTGTTATACCAAGCTCTTTCATAGTCTTGTTTGAATTCAAGTACTTTATCATAAGCTGTTATTGCCTCATCGTAGCGTTTTAAATTTTGTAACAACAATGCTTTATTGTACCACGCTTCATAATATTCTTTCTTCAATTCAATGGCTTTATCATAGGATTTTAGTGCTTGATCATACTCATTTAATTTAGCTAAAGCTTCTCCCTTTGCATTCCAGACTTCCGGATAGTTCTTTTGCAAAAGCAATGTTTTTTCAAAAGAGGCGATCGCTTCTTGGTATCTTTGCAACTTATTCAATGCAAATCCACGTCCACTCCAAGCTTCTAAATAATCTGGTTCTATTTGAATTGCTTTGTCGTAAGCTGCAAGTGCTTCCTGAAATTTTTTCAACTCATACAGAGTTTTACCTTGTCCATTCCATCCTTGAGCGTAATCTGGTCTGATGTTAACCGCTTTTGCATATGTTGATAAAGCATCTTGATAACGCTGTAACTCATATAAGGTATTGGCTTGCTTATACAATTCAGTAGCATTCACAGAATTGATTGCATGAGCAATATATATAGATGCTCCTACACCTATACCAATTAAACCTATGCCCACTAAAATCTTTTTTATGTCCTTTTTTTTAGGTGGATTTATTTTTGGTAAATTTTTGTTTATATTATGTTTTGATATACCAACACTTAATGTCATCATCTGAGATTTAGAGTTTTTTAAATCCTTCAAACCTTGTAGGGCAAGTTTTGCAGAAGAATAACGTTCCCGGAAGTCATAACATACCATTTTATTTAAAACTTTGGCAAAATCCTGACTGACCGAGGTATGTTTTTGCCATACAATCTCACCAGTTTCTGCATCTTTTTCTAGTTGTTCCGGAGATAATCCAGTGAGTGCTTCTATGCCAAGTATTCCTAAAGCATAGATATCACTGGTGAATTTTGGATTTCCTAGTGCTTGTTCGCTGGGAATATACCCTGGAGTACCGATCGCAACGGTAAATTTTGTTTTTCCACTAGGAATAATAACTTGGGTAGTGATTTGTTTGACAGCGCCAAAGTCAATCAAAACTAACTTGTTATCCGGCTTGCGTCTGATGATATTTCGTGGGTTGATGTCACGGTGAATAACTTGCTGCTGATGGACAAACTCTAAAATCTCTAAAATCTCTTCTAAAAGACAAATAACTTGGTCTTGATTTAGGGGTTTTCCTGGTATGATTTCTTGGCTGAGATCATGACCTTCTATGAATTCCTGTACGAGATAGAATTCTTGTTTCTCCTCAAAGTAAGCTAGAAGTTGAGGAATGCGGTCATAAATGCCTAATTTATACAGAACTTTCGCTTCTGTATCAAATAAGCGTCTGGCTGTTTGCAAAGTATCAGGGTCACTAGCTTGGGGCTTGAGTTTTTTGACGACACATTGAGGAGAACCAGGTAATTGAGTATCACAAGCAACAAAAGTTTCACCAAATCCCCCACCTCCCAAGTGACTAATAATTTGGTATCGTCCAACAAGTATGGTTCCCAACATTTGGTTAGCCTAGTTTCATGTAGTACAGTCTGATTCCAATCTTGCCACAGCTTCTCTTAAGGGTCGATAAGGGGATAAGCCAGATAAAGAGAATAACTATGTAACTAATGACTTATTGATATGATTCCTATTAGCGATCGCATTTTCTTTTTCAAACGGAGAAAGCCAATAATTATTTACTGTCTTATTGGCATTAACATTGGTCTATTTTTATGGGAACTGACACTTGAGCTTGGTGGTACATTGGGCAGTTTTGTCAATGCCTGGGGTGTCGTTCCCGCACAAATCAGTGCAGCTTTTGCAAATGCACTTGCTGGAAACCCAGCTGCTTGGATAGTTGTGCTGAAGGGTTTGACTTCACTGCTTGTGGGAATGTTCCTTCATGGCAGTTTTAGCCAAATTTTAGGGAATTTGATATTTTTGTGGGTTTTTGGTAAAACGATTGAAAGTGTTTTGGGATACGGACGATTTTTAGTATTTTACTTAGTTTCTGGGATTCTTACTGGGTTCATACAAATTCTAGCTGAACCGAGTTTGACTGTGCCATTGATTGGAGCTAACGGGGCGATTACAGCTATTTTAGGAGCTTATGTGCTTAAGTTTCCTAAAGCAAAAATTGACACTATTCTGCCCCTTTTGATTGTGTTTTTTCCCATACAAGTACCAGCTTATTTCTATTTATGTTGGTGGTTTGTGCAGCAGATTTCTTACGGAATTGGGAGTTTGAATATTCCTGGTGGCGTTAACCCCATAAGTGTTGGTTATTTGGCGCAATTTTCGGGGTTGTTTATTGGTGTTGCGTTTATCAAGCTACTGCAAAGATTTTAGTGACAAGGACTTCCACAAAATAAGCTTAATTTCAGTTGTAGATTGTCAACAATCGACAATCTACAATTTGACGTTTAGAGTCAAAAAATAGACCTGGCAGTAATCCCTGTACAAGTCGTTTATGCAAAAATAGTGATGGAGATTTCAGAATTTAGTCCGCGTATACCACGGAAAATGTAACAATACTATCTTTGGCAACTTCGTATAATGGTACAGTTGTGCACTACAAAAATCTGTGATGTCTCCTAAAACGGATTTCTTAAATTTGTCGGGCTATGCACTAGCACAATCGTTATTAACCAGGCTTTATACCGTCAGTCCTTACGAAGATTTTGATTATCAAGCTATTCCACTAAATCTGCAAGGGTGGGGTTCAACTGACCTTATTTTTGATAAGCTCATCAGCACAGTTCAACCCAGGTTGATTCTGGAAGTGGGAACTTGGAAAGGTGCTTCTGCAATTCATATGGCAAGTTTATTAAAAGAAAAAGGAATTGATACTGCCATCGTCTGTATTGATACTTGGTTGGGAGGGCTGGAGCATCTTATCCATAAAGAAGACCCAGAATTGGGACTCAGTAACCTCCGAAAGCATGGTTATCCTACGCTTTATTATCAATTTCTAGCAAATGTAATGCACCAGGGATTTCAAGACCGAATTGTTCCATTCCCTAGTACGAGTAATATTGCTGCTAAATGGTTTGAACATTATCAAATCAAAGCAGACCTAATTTATATTGATAGCAGCCATGACCAACATGATGTATATCAGGACTTAAAAAATTATTGGCAGTTATTAACACATGGTGGAATTATGTTTGGTGATGATTGGTCAGAACCTTGGCGAGGAGTTATTGCTGCTGTCAGTGAATTTGCGAAAGTGCAGCAGTTGGATGTAAAAGTAGATGGACAAAAATGGTTTTTTAGGAAAGTGTAAAGTCTAGGACTTACGCAAGCGTCACAATATAAGGTCAACTGGCACATATATTTCAAATTGAGGTAAATGCTCGTAAGCATTGATTTATAGACGTTATAGCCAAATTCTCGACCTGTGACAGTTTGAAGAAAAATGTGCCAGTTGCGTAAGTCCTGAAGTCAAAAACTCGGAAGGAAGGGCTTTGCGGAAATGGATTGAAGTACCTGAAACAGTTGTAAATGCGCAATAAGAAGCACTTAGACCCCTCAAAGACTAGAAAACATCATTTCCTGCAATGCCCTGCACCCAGATTTAGATGACATCATAGAGCAGCACCGAGAATTGGTAAATGCAATTTGCTTAGGCGATGCGTCAACAGCAGAGCTAATCGCCCAAAATCACAATACAGATGGTAAAGCACTCGTCGAACACCTGCAAGAAATAGAAAAACAAAATTCAGCTGACAAAGCATTGAGCTAGGGAGCATAAACCATGATTAACCTGAATCAATATGAAGTCTTGACCTTTGACTGCTATGGAACTTTGATTGATTGGGAAAAAGGTGTACTGGAGGCGTTGCAACCAGTTTTGCAGTCTCATCAGATTCAACTGAGTGAGAACGAAATCCTTGAGTGGTTTGCTCGTTTTGAATCTAATCTTGAGCAACGAGAGTACCGCAGATACAAAGATGTTCTCAAGGGGGTTGTGCAAAAATTTGGAGAACAATTTGGATTTACGCCTTCTTCTGAAGAATTAAATGCGCTTGCTGATTCTGTCAAGGATTGGCAACCTTTTGCTGATACTGTTGAAGCTCTTAAGACATTGAAACGGCGATTCAAACTAGCAATTATTTCCAACGTTGATGATGACTTGTTTGCCTTGACAGCAAAACATCTGCAAGTTGAATTTGATGAGATTGTGACTGCACAGCAAGTGAAAAGCTATAAACCTTCTGTGCAAAATTTTCACGTGGCGATCGCCCACATCGCAAAAATTGGCATCCCCTCTGAAAAAATTCTGCACGTTGCTGGTAGTATCTACCATGACATTGTTCCGGCAAATTCCCTTGGGTTATCGACAGTTTGGGTAAATCGTAGATTAGGACAAGAAGGTTCAGGGGCTGCTTTACCTGCTCAAGGGAAACCAGATTTGGAAGTAGCAGATTTGAAAAGTCTGGCTGCAAAAATTAATTTTTGAAATGTCATCATCAATTTCACGTGTTCGCATTCGTCCAGAGCGAATATTGACGAACGCGTTTCTAAATTCACAAGCTAAATAACCGCAAATTCCGTATACTTTCTCACATCGGCTGGTTGGAAACCCAGAACAATTTGAGCTTTGGGAATTCCGGCTTTGACGAGTTCGTTGGCTATACCATATTCTGTACCGTCTCTTTGAATCCAGATTTTATCGTTGATAATATCAATATGAACTAGACAACCATGCACCCGTTGTTTATTTTCCCAGCCTAGTGTCAGCAGCAGATAATGATTGGCATTTTTATCAATGATTAACTGTCTTTCTAATTGCCCATAAGCGTAAGGAAGTTGAGCATATTCGCTTAATACTTTTTGGATAATTTGGCGATAGTTTTCTAAGGTATCCATTGTAGAATGATCTCTCGTTCTGAATCAAAGACGAGTAAACAAAGATGCTAATTTTCTATCAATATTTTACCAATCGGTTCAGTAAATAATTCTGAAAAAGAGCGTTGATCAATATTCATAATGTTTTTTTTTAGCGTTTACGACGTTAGTTTTAGTTTAGGACATGTCTTTCATTTATAAATCCTGTATTCAACCTCATTGAGAAGATTACCGCTCTTGTTAGTCTGTTGAAACTCGCGAAATACTTTACCCCCAAAACTTTCCGGAATTTTCCGACTGGGGATATTTCTTTTATCAACAGGATAGGAAAGATATTTGTACTCCAAATTCTTATCCACCCAGTCTTTCAATGCATAAATTGCCTCTCTACCAAAACTATTACCGTGATCTGATTTTTTTATCCAAATTCCTAACTCCGGTGTCTCAGTATCAATAGGATCTACGGAGCAAATTCCTAAAAACTCCAAAGTATTCTTCTTGAGAATTACCAACACTAGGTCAGTTTTATTTTATCGTTGTTGAATCATACCTTTGATGACCTTCTCGGTTTCACTGATATTGTCAGCTGGTTTCGGATACATAAAGGTGGTAATTTAGCTTGTGAATTCCCTAAACACATCTTCTGTGTATTCCAGCGAAATCGCTTGGAGAATTAGTCTTGTACTCTCTAAACTTACTTTTTCTAAGTTTTCCATCTTTTTCTAAGTTTTCCATAAGTTGCGATTTTTGGTTTCTTACTTTGGTTCATCTATATTAATGCTTAAATCATCTGATGCGGTAATGTTCCAACTTTCTTTTTCCAGAGCGTTTATCACCGCATAATGGTAAATTTCTTTAGCTGGCATAGAGAGCCTAAGTAGCTTGCTCTAACATTTTTAGTATAAACTGCTCACCTCTGCAACCATTTGGTAAACAATAAAGTATCTTAGTCTTTATTGAGCAGAGGAAAAATTGGTAAATGTTGAAGCTCAAACGGGGGTTATCACTGCTAGCTACTTTACCTCTAGTCTTTTCACTGAATGCTTGTGCTGGACAGATGGGAGGAAGTGGTGGAAGTCTGTTGGATACAATCAAAAGCCGTGGTAAGCTCATCTGTGGTGTCAGCGGACAATTGCCAGGATTTAGCTATGTTAAGTCTAACGGTGAATATGCAGGGCTGGATGTGGATATTTGTCGGGCGATCGCCGCAGCAATTTTTAATGACCCCAACAAAGTAGAGTTCCGCAACTTAAACTCCAAAGAACGGTTTACAGCCTTGCAAACGGGCGAAGTAGATATCCTCAGCCGAAATACCACTTGGAGTATGAGCCGAGACACTTCTGTAGGTATAAAATTTACTGCCGTGGTATTTTACGACGGTCAAGGCATAATGGTGAAAAAAAATAGCAATATTCAGAAGCTAGAAGACCTCAAGGGCAAATCTATCTGTATCGGGACAGGAACCACCAACGAGCAAAACCTGACAGACCAAATGCGGCAACGTGGTATCAACTACAAGCCTTTGGTCTTTGAAGATGCTAACACAGTTTTTGCCACCTACGAGCAAGGTCGCTGCGAAGGCGTCACTGCAGACCGTTCTCAACTCGTTTCCCGTCGCACCACCCTATCTAAACCGGATGACCATGTTGTTTTAGATACTGTGCTGTCAAAAGAACCTCTTACACCTGCTGTAGTCAATGGAGATTCTAAGTGGTTTGATATGGTGAGATGGACAATTTTTGCTCTTATCAATGCTGAAGAACTCGGAGTCAACTCCCAAAATGTTGGTCAATTAGCAAACAGTAATAACCCAGAAGTGAAGCGCTTGCTAGGTACAGAAGGTAACCTTGGTAAAGGCATGGGTTTAACAAACGACTTCGTAGTTCATATTATCAAAAACGTCGGCAATTATGGTGAAATTTACGAACGTAATTTAGGGAAAAACTCTGAGTTGAAATTGGAACGTGGTCCAAACAAACTTTGGAATCAAGGTGGTATTCTTTACGCTCCACCCTTTCGATAAACAAGTTATCAGTTATCAGTTATCAGGTAGGAAACGGACTCGTTCACCCCTTGTTTACTGTTCCCTGTTCCCTGTTCCCTGTTCATTGTTCACTGTTTGACTATGACTCCAATTTGGCGCAACCGAAAGTTTTTTCCTATTCTCGGTCAGGTGATAGCCGCGTTCATAGTTGCCATAATCGTGATGATACTATGGCACAACCTAATATACAATCTCCACCGGCTAGGTCTGCAGTTAGGATTTGATTTTTTACAATTCCAAGCATCCTTCGATATTGGCGAAACCCCCATTCCCTATAAATCTTCTGATTCCTACAGCCGTGCTTTATTAGTTGGATTAGTGAACTCGCTGCGAGTGATAGTTTTTGGCATCATTCTGGCAACAATTATTGGCATTACTGTGGGAGTGGGGCGGCTATCGGATAATTGGTTAGTACGTCAGCTAGCTCTAGTGTATGTCGAAATCTTACGCAACACACCTTTACTTCTGCAATTGTTCTTTTGGTATTTTGCGGTTTTCCTCAGTTTGCCAAAAACAGAAAATCAAATTTCCCTACTTGGGTTTATAAATATTAATAATCGAGGAGTTACCCTTCCTTTTGGAATAGAACTTTCTTCTGAATTATCAACACTCATCCTAGGATTAACGCTGTACACTGGTGCCTTCATCGCCGAAATTGTCAGAGCGGGGATTTTATCAGTTCCTAAAGGACAATGGGAAGCAGCACGAGCATTAGGTTTTAAGCCGAATCTCATCTTACGGCTAGTGATTTTTCCCCAAGCTTTGCGGCTGATTATTCCACCATTAACCAGTCAGTATCTTAATTTAGCTAAGAATTCTAGTTTAGCAATTGCGATCGGCTATCCTGATATTTACTTTGTGGCTTCCACAACTTTTAACCAAACAGGTCGATCTGTAGAAGTTATTCTGTTAATTATGGTTACCTATCTGACCATTAGCCTGATCATCTCTTCAGGGATGAATTTGTTAAACCGTAGCGTGCAACTCAAGGAAAGATGAGTTTTTTCAAATGAGTTCTTTTAAAAATCAAAAGCCTACTATTCTACAATGGCTACAGAAAAATCTGTTTAACAACTGGTACAACAGTCTTCTCACTGTTGTCTGTCTCTTTTTGCTTTTTTTTGGTATCAAAGCTGTCCTGACTTGGATATTGACTCAAGCAAAATGGCAAGTCATCACAGCCAACTTATCTTTATTTTTTGTTGGTCGTTTCCCACAACAACTTTACTGGCGACTGTGGCTAGCACTGTTTATTATCCTCGGTCTTTTTGGTTTGTCATGGGGAACTTTTACGAAACGTTTACCCCGTCAAATGAACAGTTGGTTACCACTTGGGTGGGCGCTTTCTTTTCCAATTATCCTATGGCTGATTGGGGGAGGTTTTGGACTGCAACCAGTAGAAAGCAATTTGTGGAATGGTTTGCTGCTTACTTTGGTGATGGCGGTAATTAGTATTGTTCTCTCTTTTCCTTTGGGTGTTTTATTAGCATTAGGTCGTCAAAGTCAGCTACCTGTTGTGCGTTGGTTTAGTATCCTCTACATTGAAATTATCCGAGGACTACCACTGATTGGAGTTTTGTTCTTTGCTCAAGTGATGTTATCCTTATTTCTACCAGTAGAATACCGTTTAGACAGAGTTTTAAGAGGAATTGCTGGTTTAATTTTCTTTAGTGCTGCTTATTTAGCCGAAAATGTACGTGGTGGTCTTCAATCAGTTCCACGCGGACAAATTGAAGCTGCCAAAGTACTGGGGTTGAATGCTCCTTTAACAGTATTACTCATTGTTCTTCCCCAAGCGCTACGTGCTGTTATCCCAGCGCTTGTTGGTCAATTTATCGGTTTGTTTAAAGATACTTCTTTGTTATCAATTGTTGGATTATTGGAATTAACAGGAATTTCTCGTGCTATCCTGGCTCAACCTCAATTTATTGCTCGCTATGCAGAAGTCTATTTATTCATTGCATTTATTTATTGGGTCTTTTGCTATTCCATGTCGCTAGCTTCTCGACGCTTAGAAAAGGAATTGGGTGTGGATCAACGGTGATGCAAAAAAGTACTTTAAACAATAAAATCCCCTCTAGAACAGAAATGTAGGAGGGGTATATGCTAAATGAAACAATTGCACCTACGCGCAACCGCTGTGCGTGCTGTGGGCGATGCGTAAGCAGGAAGCCACCCCAAGGGCGATGGCGCAGAGCGCAGAGCGCGAAGCTATCGCATAATTGTGACAAATCTGTAATTGATAACCCGCAACTTGGGTTATAAAAAATCGTGATTTTGCCTACTTTGTCGGGCTGTAACAGGTTTCGTCTTTACCCCTGAGACAAAGCTGTTTCTGACCCAGATCGGTTTTGAATTTCACCTGATAAGTTTCGTTTTCAGCAGCCAAAGTTTTCTTGTAGTTGTTCGCTCTGTCGCACGAAAAGTCACGAGTGAAAGTTCCTGGAGACCAGTTAATTGTCATTGTACTGCCGCTCAGACGGACTTTTCCTTTTCGAGATTGGAAAATTTGCTGGTTGCAGCCGCCGTTCATCACGTTCATAATTCCTGTGAATTCGGCTGTTCCGTTCGGCTGAAATTGATAAGTGAAACGCGAACCGTTTGAACCCATATATGCGCCACCCGTGCTGTAAGTACTGCTTCCGGTACGCGTCCAGACCCATTTTCCAACTATAGACGAAATATCTCCAACGCTGCCAGATGAATCATCCGCATTATTTGAAGCGGTTTCGCCCGTGTGTGCGCTGTTGTAAACAGACAGTAAAAGTTTAGCTTCCGCATCATCCGGCAAATTTCGCAATTGCCCAATATATTCTTTGTTAAATGCTTGCCGAACTTGGCTTTGTTCCTCTTCATTCTTAGCACGAACTTTTGTATAATTAGAAATTAGATTGTCAATGCTTTTTCTGGTTCCTGCTGGATCTTTGCTATATTCATTTAACTTGATTGACTGATATTCACTGCGCTGTTTGCTAGTGAATTTTGCTGCAAATGCCCATTCGTAAAAAGCGATAACTTGATCAATATCCGATTGGCTGAGAGATTGGTTTTCAGCCGTTAATAAAACTTTACTTCCAGCAGCCTGGGCAGAAATATTTATAGTCGCTTCGCCCATAAAAACGACACATAAAGCTAACATGGTAAAGTATTTTAATTTGTTCATCATTACTGTCATTTTGTTGCCATTTCATTAATTTTCCCAGCGAGTGGGTATTTGATATCCTACCTCACAGTAGTAAGTGTGCGTGACCACTGGTTAGGTTGCGATAAAATTTATTGTAAGCGTTCAGGGGGTACAAATAAGAATGAAAACACGCAAGACTTAATAACTGGTATTTACACTAAAGGTAGGCGAGATCTAGTCAGTCCAAGGGTCAAAACGTATAATAGACTATAACAAAATACAACAGCGATACTAGACATTTCATAAATCTATATATTTTCTGATAAAAAGATATTAAATGAGCTTTAAACTACGAAAATATGACTAAGATACTAGAGTACATCGACAAGAACTCAGACGAAACGCAACGCTTAGTAGCTCTCAAGTATCAGCTTGAATTATTAAAGAAAAAAGCTCAAGCTTTTGGCTGAAAGCTTATCCCCATTTTTCACTTCACCTAATATGTTTGTTGAGAGCCTTCTCACTAGCGCCGCTACGTGCTAGCAACATATGAAAGAAAAAAGAAACACCATCCCCCTTCTACCCTGTTTTCTGTTCCCTGTGTTTATTTAGAGTTATATTACTTTATAAACTTCCTCTAAATAATTTGCAAAAAAGAATGAGAATTAGCTTGAAAAAGCAGTTAAATGAATTCATTTCCTTAGTCCTGGCAGTATTTGTGACGATTACAGCAGTACCCTTTGCCTATTCTCAAACAAATTCTACAAGTGGTAATCCAGTCGATGGAACTCCTGTAGTTCTGGGGGACGATCAAATTTTCGTAATCCAGGAACGTGTTGGATCATTCTCAGCAGCAGAGCGATCGCAAGCAGTTAACACTAGACTGCAAGTGCTTGCTGAGGATGTATCTATTCCACTTACGGCGCTGAAGACTGAGGAACAAGAAAATACTGTAAATATATTAGCAGGAGAGAAGGTACTTTTTACAGTTACAGAGGCAGATGCTAAAGCCGCAGGCAAACCCAAGCAAGAACTTGCCCGTGAGTATACTAGCAAAATTCAAACTGTGATTAAGAAATACAGGCAAGAACATAGCTTAAAGTACATCTTGTTTGGAGTTTTTTATAGCGTCATTGCCACGATTACTTTATTAATTTTATTAAAATTACTTAATCAGGGCTTTGCCCGAATTTTTGCCAGACTTAATCATCATGAACAAACAGTTCCAGCAGTGAGAATCGACAATTTTGAGTTGCTATCTGAAGCTCAGGTTTCCTCTGTACTGACTCGCTTCGTTGAGTTAGTCCGCTTGGCTCTGTGGCTAGGTATTCTAGCAGTTTATTTCACACTGGTTATCAGCTTCTTCCCTTGGACAAGGGGATTGGAAGCCGTTATAGTTAACAACCTGCTTGTTGCTGTTAAGAATACTTGGGAGAGTTTTTTAGCCAATCTCCCTAACTTCTTGATGATTGCTGTGATTATTGTTGTTACCTACTATATCCTTCGCTTTACCCGGCTGGTTCTCAAAGCCTTAGGCAGGGATAGGACTTTTCCCTGGTTTTATCCAGAGTGGGCAGAACCCACCTACAAGTTAGCAACATTTTTGATTATCGCCTTGGCAGCGGTGGTGGCGTTTCCTTATCTACCTGGATCAAAATCTCCTGCATTTCAAGGTATATCTATTTTTCTGGGGCTTTTGTTGTCACTTGGTTCTTCCGCTGCGGTTGCAAACATTGTTGCTGGCGTAATTCTCATTTACACGCGATCGTTTCAGGTTGGTAATCGCGTCAAAATTGGCGATGCTATTGGAGATGTTGCAGAAAAGACACTTCTGGTAACGCGGATTCGTACTGTCAAGAATGTGGTGATCACAATTCCCAATTCAACAGTTCTCAATAGCCAGGTGACTAACTATAGCGCCTTGATTCAAGACTCCGACACACCGCTTATTTTGCACACAAAATTAACACTGGGTTATGATATACCCTGGCGAAAAATCCACGAAGTCTTAATTAACGCAGCTCTTGCCACTCAACACATCTTGAAAGATCCTACACCGTTCGTGTTACAAACCAGTTTAGATGATTTCTATGTTAGCTATGAGTTGAATGCCCACACTAAAAAACCCCACATCATGGCAAGAATCTACTCCGAATTGCATCAGAATATCCAAGACAAGTGTAACGAAGCAGGCATTGAAATCCTCTCGCCTCAATACTATGCTATTCGAGATGGCAATCAGATTGCCATTCCGGAAAACTATCTTTCTCAAGACTACACAGCACCCGGTTTTAAAATTTCTTCTCCAAGTAATGGCTTCAATGAACCCGACTCACAGAAGTGAGCGTCGGCTCAAATATCATGACTCATAACAAAAGTGAGAAAGTGAACAAGTGGGGTGAAAACTCCTAACTAATGATCAATGATTAATGACTGATAATTATGAATCAACAAAAGCCCATTCTTATTGCCCAAGATATCCATAAGTGGTATGGAAATTTTCATGTTCTCCAAGGGGTTAGCCTAAGTGTCAATCGTGGAGAAGTCGTAGTACTTATGGGACCTTCAGGTTCAGGAAAATCGACTTTTATTCGCACCTTTAATGCTTTAGAAGAATATCAACAGGGACAAATTGAAATTGATGGAATTGACCTCACAAATGACCTAAAAAATATAGAAGCAATTCGGCGAGAAGTGGGGATGGTGTTTCAACAGTTTAACTTGTTTCCTCATTTGAGTGTGTTGCAAAATATCACTTTGGCACCAACTTGGGTGCGCAAGTGGACGAAAGTCAAAGCAGAAGAAACGGCTATGCAGTTGCTAGAACGAGTGGGAATTTTGGAACAAGCACAGAAATATCCAGGACAATTGTCAGGTGGACAGCAGCAACGGGTAGCCATTGCCAGAGCTTTAGCTATGCAGCCTAAAGTTATGCTTTTTGATGAACCCACTTCCGCTTTAGATCCGGAGATGGTGCGAGAGGTTTTGGATGTTATCAAAACCCTTGCTGCTGATGGTATGACAATGGTTGTTGTCACCCATGAAGTTGGATTTGCTCGCGAAGCTGCTGACCGTGTGATTTTAATGGATAGCGGTACGATTGTAGAGGAAGCCACACCAAATATTTTCTTTCAAAATCCCAAGCACGATCGCACTCGCAAGTTCTTATCTCAAATTCTTTAACAAAACCTCAAACATACTATTGAGACACAACCAAGTGCGAGAAACGCAACCTAAACAGACGTAACAAACGCAACCAGCCTTTCGCTGGCTGTTCAAAAAATGTGAAAATATCGCCATAACCCTGGTTGGTTTTTTGGTGATGTTCCCAATGTCTTTCTGGAGTCGTGAGGAACAGAATTCGGCATAAAATCTCTACTAACTTTGGAGTTTGCCAACCCAAGGTAGTCGTGTGTCTCCACCATACATGAAACTGACCAAACAGTAGCCCACACACAACACCAATCGGGGAAAAAGACCATAAAACTGCTGCTACGAGTAAGTAAGGTAAAGCACCCAGAATACCATCCAGAAGAACTTGGGAATTGAAAGTTAGGATGGCATAATGGCGAAAGCTCTTCTTGTAGGAGTGGTGAGTTCGTAAGTGAAGGATACCAAAAACGTGTTCAGGTACGTGATAGCAAAAAGTAGAAAGGAAGTCACCAATAACAAGGAGTATCCAAGCACACGCGATCGCCTTAAACATTGTTTCATCCTCAAATTTTAGTAAAAACCACGACAGAAAAAACAAGCTGAGTCTATTTTCTAAATATCATCACTTAGAAAATAATTTTTCTAAGCTATAAAAAGACACAGTTTAACCTCGTGAAGCACTTTACAAGGATTCTCGTTCTCGACTGGAATTCTTAGGCTCTGTTGATTTTGCTTTGAATGACAGTTTTAGACTGATTTGTTTTGTGGAACATTTATTGATTGTGCTGCATATATCTAAATATTGATTAGCTTTCCGTAGTTTATCATAGTTATACTAAATCCGCTTTCATAACCCTCTCTTAACCCTGGCACAGTGCGGCTATACGAGACTTGTCAGCCTATGCACGAAGTATACGTTTTGCGAACGCGGAGTCATGGAAAACAGAGGTATTGACTTAGAATTAGTATTATTTCTTAATTCCTTAGATAGAGTAAGATACTAAGAGTAAAAGTTAAGTTAAAATTTGCACAAATTTCGGTTAAAGTTTCCTCGTGGGTAAATGCCTTTTTAGATCCGGAGATGGTGCGAGAGGTTTTGGATGTTATCAAAACCCTTGCTGCTGATGGTATGACAATGGTTGTTGTCACCCATGAAGTTGGATTTGCTCGCGAAGCTGCTGACCGCGTAATTTTAATGGATAGCGGTACAATTATAGAGGAAGCCACACCAAGTATTTTCTTTCAAAACCCAAAACACGATCGCACTCGCAAATTCTTATCTCAAATTCTTTAACAAAACCTCAATATCATTGAAACACAAGCAAGTGTAAGAAACGTAGTCTTAACAGACGTAGCAGACGCAACCAGCTTTTTGCCCTTCTGTTAAAAAATGTGAAAATATCGCCGTAACCCTGCTGGAGCATCGCCTCCATGATGTTCTCAGTAATCTCACGTTATAGTGTGTTATTTATTTGTTGATTTTGTATAACTTTATTCTTGAAGCTCTTTTCTATGCTGCTTGAATGTAAATTGATCTTAGACACAAATTCGAGCAAAAATAAATCTTATGAAGAGAACGTTATATTATCATCAGCAATCAAACTTTTCTCGAAAGATCAGAATACTGTTGGCAGAGAAAAATTTGAACTGCGAACTAATTGAAGTTAATTTACTTAATAAACCCCCTGAATTTATCAAAAATTATCCCATTGCTAAAGTACCTGTTTTTGTGGATGAAGACGGCACAGCTATTTGGGATTCAACACTAATTGCAGAGTATCTAGACGAAACTTATCCACAACCAAATTTTTATCCAAGCGCTCCTCGTCAAAAACTTGAGTCTCGTAAATGGGAAGAACTAGCAGATACTTTAGGTGATAATGTTATCAATCTGTGGGTATTAAACTTGACGGGCGATATAGCTCCTAATTATTATCGGACAAAATATGAAACATTAATTAATCGCCTTTTACCAATTTTTGAAGAACAACTGCGATCTGCTAAATATTTGTTAGGCGGCGAAAGTTGGACTGCAGCAGACGTAGCAGCGTTATGTTCTCTGGGTTATTACAGCCTGCGCTTAAATGAGGATTGGCTTCTTCAGTACCCTTATTTGAGAGAATGGTTTGAGAGATTACACGAGCGTGAGTCAGTCAAGTCAACTATTCCTAGAAAAACTTGAGGTACTCGCAACTTAAATGCAGACAATGCAAAAAGAATAAAGACAGAATTTCGATTGAGTTATGTCAAAATATCGACCACAAATCAGGATTTGTTTCCTTGGCGAATCATTTGTCAACGGTACTGGTGATCCTGAGTTTCTTGGATGGACTGGAAGAATCTGTGTTGATGCCACGAGAAAAGGCTATGATATCACCTTCTATAATTTAGGAGTTAGGCGGGAAACGAGTACACAGCTAAGACAACGTTGGTTAAAAGAAGTTTCTTATCGTTTACCAAAAGAGTATGATGGCAGAGTTGTATTTTCTTTTGGAGTGAATGATACAACACTGGTAAATGGTAAACCTCGTGTTGAATTAGCAGAATCAATAGAAAATGTCCGCAGTATTTTGAGTACAGCTAAACAGTTGTATCCTATTTTAATGGTTGGTCCACCACCATGTGCAGATGAAGAACAAGATGGAAGAGATCACAGAATAGTGAATTTATCTAAACAGTTTGCTGTGGTTTGTGATCAACTCAATATACCTTATCTAGATATTTTTCCTATTTTGCAAAAGTCAAAGATTTGGCAAGATGAAGCGAGAGCCAATGATGGTGCTCATCCCAGAGCAGGTGGTTATGCAAAATTTGCAGAAATCGTGCAAAGTTGGGACGGTTGGTTAAATTGGTTTGATCTATAAAACATCTCGTCAAACAGCATAGCCTTTGAAAATAGCAGTGATAACAAGCACCAGGGTGATAAAAATAACTGTTTTTGCTAAAATAATTTACATTAATTTATGTTAAGTTACAAATTGTTTCAGAATGCGCGTACTTTAACAAGACCGATATGAAGGCAGTTCTCAACTCGGATACCTCACAAGTCACTCGACTATTTTCTAACCTTGAACTCTATGGAAACAAACTCAATCATCAACCAGGTAGTGTTTTAGGAAGTACTGCACTTGTCGCTGGAACGACAGTTGGTGCTGGTATCCTCGCATTACCTGCGGTAACTCTGCCATCTGGTGTTGTACCATCAACTGTTCTGCTTGTTGCTGTTTGGCTCTACACTTTAGTTTCAGGTCTTCTGATTGCAGAGGTGACTTTAAACACAATGCGTGTTGTCGGCAGTTCGGGTTCAGGTTTGTTGGTGATGGTTGAGAGGACGCTTGGGAAGCTGGGTGCGCGCTTTGCTGGTGGTGCGTATCTGTTCTTGCACTATGCCTTGCTTGTGGCTTATGTCAGCCAAGGTGGAGAAATTTTAAGATCTGCTGTTGAAAAAGTGTTAGGTGTGCAGAATAATCTGCCTGCGAGTGTGGGGACAACAACGTTTACTCTCTTGTTTGGTGGCATTATGTATCTTGGGCGAGAAAGATTTGTAGAAAAATTGAACAGCGCGTTTGTGGCAATTGTCCTTGCTTCATTTGTTGGACTATTAGTGTTGGCAGCAACGCAGCTTAAGACTTCCTCTTTCTCATTTCAAGATTGGAGTGCACTTCCTGCAGCCGTTTCAGTGATGTTTGTGGCGCTCTTTTACAGTAACGTTGTGCCAACAGTTGTCACTCAACTCGAAGGTGATGTCCGTAAAATACGTCAGTCCATCTTCATTGGTTCTGCGATTCCCTTAATCATGTTCTTGGCTTGGAATGCCGTGATTTTGGGAAGCGTCAGCACTGATATGCAACAAGGCACTTCTGGTGGCGGAACTGTTTTTGATCCACTGCAAATTCTGCGTGATGGTGGTGCAGGAGAATGGTTAGCAGTGTTAGTGTCCGTTTTCTCTGAGTTTGCAATTGTCACATCATTCATTGGATTTGTGTATGGCTTGCTGGATTTGTTCAAAGATATTTCAGCATCTAATCAGCCTGCTAAACGTCTACCGCTTTTTTCACTGATTCTTTTTCCGCCTATGAGTCTTGGGGCGCTTAATCCTAGCATCTTCTTGGCTGCTCTAGACTATGCTGGAACGTTCAGTATTTCAGTTTTAGGTGGAATTATTCCGGCATTGATGACTTGGAAGCAACGTCAAGAGCAGGAACAATCAAATAGCATGAGTCAACCGCTTGTTCCTGGTGGTAAAGTGACGCTGATTGTAATGATTGGCGTTGCGTTGGTTGTGATTGGGAAACAGGTGGTGTCAATGTGGGTTTCGTTTGGATACTGATTTAGGACTTACGCAAAAACTCTTTTAAACCCTCTGTCTCGTCCCTATGTCCTATTGGACAGGCTGTACTCAGCGCGTCATATCCTTTCCCAATGAACACTTATAACAAACGAAGAACATCACCCGCCTGTGGTACCCTATCCCCAGAATCATAGGTAATCAAACTAACCTGATATTAGCTCCTTCTACGCAGGCAAAAATTGAAAAATTATTAAGACATTTTGAATTGAAACTGTTGAGGTGAGAAGATTACTCAGTCAGTGATTTTACTGCTCTAGTACTCTATATAACTAACCAAGAGAGAAAAAGCGATGCAGTACTAAAGTTGACGCTTGTTTAAGCAAAACTACTAGTGCAATATGGCAGAAATATCTGTCGAGTTTTTGAAAGCTCAAAACCAGATGTTATGAGCGTATCTCTGTTTTGCCTGATGACACTAGTTGTAATTTCAGTAATCCCAGGAGAAATTATGTCTCTAGAAGACGTCCAAGCATTCTACGAAAGACTAGGAAGCGACGAAGCTTTTCGTACCCAAATTCAAGGGGTTAATAGTAAAGATGAATGTAGCCAAACGGTCAAAAGTGCTGGCTATGACTTCACCCAAGAAGAGTTAAAAGAATATACAGCCGAACTTTTGGAGTTAAGTGCTGATGAGGACGAACTGGCAGATTTAGACGAAAAAGAATTGGCAACTGTTTTTGGTGGAATTATGGCACAGCCACTGTATGGAATCATTTATGAACCACCCACTAAGTTGCCACCTACTAAGCCCATTAAGTGGCCACCCACTAAGCCGCCCATTTATCAGCCAATGTATGGAGTTGTCGTATCGAAAGAAGAACTCTAAGGAAGCTTGAGCAATAAGCTTGTGTTTTTTGGGACGGACTTACCTGCATCCGTCCCTATTTGAACAAATTAGCTGAGGATATTTCAATCACCTAGCATTTTGCTTGATATTAGCTTATTTGCAAAAGGCAAAATTTAAAAAATAATTAAGAGATTTTGAATTGAAATTGTATCGGTGAGATAATCGTTAACCAGTGATTATCCTGGCTAAGTAAAAACACTGAATAATTAGAGAATAATTGATGCAGTGGAAAAACTGATGGCTGGTTAAGCAAAACTATTAGTGCAGTAGGGCAGAAATGCAGAAATATTTTATTGCAGCATGGTTGTCTAATCGCACTGGTTGTATTTAACTCATCCTAAGAGGAATTATGTCTCTAGAAAACGTCAAAGCATTTTACGAAAGACTGGCAACTGACGAAGCTTTTCGTACTCAAGTTCAAGAAGTTAAGAGTAAGGATGAATGTAGCCAAACTGTCAAAAGTGCTGGGTATGATTTCACCCAAGAAGAATTTGAAGAATATACAGCCGATCTGTTAGAGTTAAGTGCTGATGAGGACAAACTGGCAGAGTTAGACGAAAAAGAATTGGCAACTATTTTTGCTGGGGCAACTGTACACCCGATGTATGGAGTTATTGTTCAACCGGAACCTCAGCCTCTATATGGTGTTGTAATGAAACCACCGGAACCTCAGCCTTTATATGGTGTTGTAATGCGATCGCCAGAATAATCATTTAAAGGAAGCTTGAACAATAAGCTTGTGTTTTTTGGGATCGATGCAGGGCGGGGTTCGTTTAGACACTAATTGTTTGGACTGCTTCCCTCCCTCTCGTCCCTATGTCCTATCGGAAATGCGCTCAGCGGGTTATATCAAGCCTAATATGTAACATTTTGCTTGATATTAACTCCTCCCTTCGTCTGGCAAAAATTGAAAAATCGTTAAGACATTTTGAATTGAAACTATTTAGGTGAGAAGATTACTCTGTCAGTAATTCTATTGCTCCAGTACTTTATATAACCAATAAAGAAAAATTGATGCAGTAGTAAAGCTGACGCTTGTTTAAGCAAAACTACTAGTACAGGTCGGCAAAAATATCTGTTGAGTTTTTTAAACCTCAAAACCAGATGTTATGAGCGTAGCTCTATTTTGCCCAATGCCACTAGCTGTAATTTAAGTAATCCCAGGAGAAATTATGTCTCTAGAAGACGTCAAAGCATTTTACCAAAGAATAGGAACTGACGAAGCTTTTCGTACCCAAATTCAAGGGGTTAACAGTAAAGATGAATGTAGCCAAACGGTCAAAAGTGCTGGCTATGATTTCACCCAAGAAGAATTGCAAGAATATACAGTCCAACTGCTGGAATTAAATGCTGATGAGGACGAACTGGCAGATTTAGACGAAAAAGAATTGGCAACTGTTTTTGGTGGAATTATGGCACAGCCACTGTATGGAGTGATTATTTCTGAACCACCCACCAAGTGGCCACCTACTAAGCCCATTAAGTGGCCACCTATTAAGCCACCCATTTATCAGCCAATGTATGGAGTTGTCATATCGAAAGAAGAACTCTAAAAAAGCTTGAGCAATAAGCTTGTGTTTTTTGGGACGGATGCATAAGTCTGTCCCTATTTGAACAAATTAGCTGAGGGTATTTCAATGACTTATCGCAGAGTGAGTTATGCGGTTTGGGAAATAACGCTGAAGTGCAATTTAGCTTGTCAGCATTGCGGTTCTCGTGCAGGGCACACAAGGGCGAAAGAACTTTCTACAGAAGAAGCCCTTGATTTAGTCAAACAAATGGCGGAAGTCGGGATTACAGAAGTCACCATAATTGGGGGTGAGGCTTTTCTGCGTCCTGATTGGTTGGAAATTGCCTCTGCTATTACCAATGCTGGAATGCGTTGTGGCATGACGACTGGTGGTTATGGTATCACCTTAGATACTGCACGCCGGATGAAGGAAGCTGGAATTAGTGTAGTGTCTGTTTCGGTTGATGGCTTAGAAGCGACTCACGATCGCCTCAGGGGTAGAAAAGGCTCTTGGGAATGGGCGTTTAAGACCATGAGCCATCTTAAGGAAGCTGGTATTATCTTTGGCTGCAACACTCAAATCAATCGCTTATCTGCACCGGAATTTCCCCAAATCTATGAGCGTATCCGTGATGCTGGTATTTTTGCTTGGCAGATTCAGTTAACAGTCCCAATGGGCAATGCAGCGGATAATAGTGACATTCTGCTGCAACCATATGAACTGCTGGATGTCTATCCAATGATAGCTCGTGTTGCTCAACGCGCCCAGGAAGAAGGAGTGCAGGTGCAGCCAGGAAATAATATCGGCTATTACGGTCCCTACGAACGACTGCTGCGGGGAGGACATGCTTGGGCTTTCTGGCAGGGATGCAACGCCGGACTGGCTACTTTGGGCATTGAAGCCGATGGTGCAATCAAAGGTTGTCCTTCACTGCCGACTTCAGCATACACCGGAGGTAACATCCGTGACCACTCACTGGGAACAATCATTGAAGAGGCAGAGGAATTACGATTTAATCTCGGAGCTGATACTCCTAAAGGAACAGATCATCTTTGGGGTTTCTGTAAGACTTGTGAATTTGCTCAACTCTGTCGTGGTGGTTGCTCTTGGACTGCTCACGTTTTCTTTGACAAAAGAGGTAATAATCCTTACTGTCATCACCGTGCTTTAACGCAAGCAAAACGTGGTGTTCGCGAGCGAGTGTTTCTCCAGCATAAGGCGGAGGGAAACCCGTTTGATAACGGCGAGTTTGCTCTGGTTGAGGAAGCAATTGATGCTCCTTTGCCAGTCAATGATCCACTTCAGTTTAGTGGCGATCGCATTCAATGGTCACAAAGTTGGCAACAAGAATTATCAGTCCCTTCATTAACAACCCATTAATCATGTCTGAAGAAAATACAACTATTACTAACTCCCAAACTCAGGTAGACTCTCAAGCACCTCTGTTACCTCGTTTGGCTTGGAGTAATCAAGTAGCCTATTTGCGAGTTGTTTTGAGAGCGAAGAGGGCTTTAGACAGAATAGAAAAGGAAGCAGGTTTAAATGTGTTGGAAAGTTAAAAACCAGAGGCGAGGTCAAAAATAGCCCAAATATAACTTATGGTGAACTCAATCTTTTTTGGCTTGCTTTCTTACGCTTGATTGGGTTCATCCAAACTTCTAGACGAGAGAAAAATTGGGATGCTGCTAAGGTGAGAACCAGATAAACCAACGCAACTGCAGTGTAAATCTCGAAAGAACGATAAGTGTCAGCTACAATTAATTGACCGCGTCGGAATAATTCTTCAAAGCCGATAACTGCTACCAGACTGGTATCTTTAAGCAAGGTAATAAATTCATTTCCAAGTGGTGGAATCATACGGCGTAACGCTTGGGGAAAGATGATGTAGCGCATGGTTTGCACTTCACTCATACCCAGCGAGTTTGCGGCTTCTGCTTGTCCTGGTTCAATAGATTGAATTCCAGCACGAACAATTTCACCTATATATGCAGCAGAGTTGAGGCTCAAAGCAACGACAGCAGCAAGTAAACGGTCAAAACGCAGAGGTATGCCAATGCTTTGAGCCAGTGCTGGCAAACCAAAGTAAATCATAAAAATCTGCACAAGCAGAGGCGTACCACGAAAAAAATCAACATAAGCGCGAGTTACCCAGCGCAAGGGTACAAGGGGCGAAAGTCGGGCAATTCCGATCAACGAACCGCCAATCATACCAAAAACAACTGAAAGCGCGGTAATCTCAAGTGTGACTACAGCGCCAAAAAGTAAATTTGGTAGAGCGTTGAGAATGATAGTTAAACTTTGAATCATTGTTAACTAAGTTGGTACAACAATACCTTCGCCAATTACGAAGGGTGGACACAGAGTTCAGCTTTATGGATGCAACCCAAACAAGATATCTTGTGGAAAATCTGGGCCAATAAAATTGGCGATTGTTAACGCTTGTAGCAGTTGTTTTAGCTTGGTTAATCGGTTCTCTGGTGGGACTTCCAGAATTTGGCAGCGAAGTTGTAGCCCGCTGTCAACCAACCTTACTAGATTTGGGAATTGCGATCGCTGCTGGGGCAATCAGTGGCTATGCCAAAGTACAGCCGAAAATTTCTTCTAGTTTAGCTGGTACGGCAATTGCTGTCGCGCTCATGCCACCAATTTGTGTAATTGGCTTCGGTCTGTCTCAAGCAGATTGATCACTCAGTTTAGGTGCAACCGTTATATAATTCCTGCCCAAAGCTACCCATTGCTGGAAATATTTACTCTGGGCTTTGATTAATTCCTGCTTCATTCTGGTAACGTCGGCGTTATCCAGTCCACAGGCACTCACCGACTAACTGCCGGATACGTACAAATTCTTAAGGTTGATTGCGGCATTCAAGTCACGGTCAATGACAAAACCGCAGTGACCCTGCGGGTTCGCAGTCGCCACAACGGGGGGAACCCCCGCAAGGCGCTGCTCACCACATTTAAACACTCGCTCTTTCAGGTGAAGTGTTTCTTTCTTGGTTCCACAATTAGAGCATGTCTTAGAACTTGGAAACCATCGGTCAACTACAACCAACTTGGAGCCGTACAACTCGCACTTGTAGGTTAGTTGGCGTCGAAACTCGTAAAATCCCATGTCCGCAATTGCTTTGGCTAGCTTGTGGTTTGCCAACATTCCTGATACGTTCAAATCCTCAATTACTACTGTGCCGTGGTTTTTGGCAAGCAGTGTTGTTAGCTTATGTAATGTATCTTTGCGGATGTTGGCTATGTGAGCATGTAACCTAGCAATTTTGAGTTGTGCTTTCTTCCAGTTAGCTGAGCCGATGACTTTATGGCGGTTCAACCACTGCATTCTGGATAGTTTCGCCTCGTACTTTTTGTAGGACTTAGCTCCTTCTACTACCTCCCCAGTTGAGAGGATCGCCAAAGTTTTGACACCAAGGTCAACGCCTACAACGTCTGTATGGCTGGATTCTTGAGTTTCGATTTCAAACCGGAAACTAATAAACCACCTATCAGCTTGACGACTGATGGTAACAGACTTTGGCTTAACCTGCGGTAGTCGTTCATAAGTTTTGAAAATTCCAATCACAGGCACTTGAATTTTATTGTTGCCCAAGATTTTGACTGTACCTTCAAGTGTGAAAGAGTCACGCCTACCTTTCTTCTTGAACTTAGGAACGCCAGCAGTCTTATTGAAACAGCGTTTCCAAGATTCACGCAACGCCATTAATGCCTGTTGTGGAGTGGACTTGCTGACTTCGTAGTACCACTCGTGCTCAGATTTCACCAGTGCCACTAACCACTTATGGAGGTCTATAGCACTAGGGAATTTAATCTTGGAGTCAGGATTAGTTTTGTTGTGATCCAAAATCTGTTTGGTCAGTCCAAGTCCCCAATTCCAAGCATGGCGTGCTACTCCACAATGCTTCATCAATGCAGTGCGTTGTACGTTGTTGAGCTTTAGTTCTGTTTTGAAACCTAAGAGCATTGAACCGACCTTTTATTAATGCTATATGTATGTTAACTTACACTCCAAACAATGAAAATGCCATTTCAGAAGAATAACCAGCTTGGCGCAAAAAAAAGGCTAAAACGACCTCTAGACAAAGAAGTGATTGCATTTAGAGGGTATGAGGGACAGAAAGAAAAGCTAAAAGCCGTTCTTGACTGGCAAGAACGGCTGAGAGGTTTTGTCGAACAACTTATCTCAGAACTACCCAAAAATCAGTAGCAATCTCGTTCCTTTGGGTAGGAATTAAGTTACAGTTCCTAGCCCTCCTGTACCTGACCAATTTACGGGAATTACCCTCTCTTGTATGCTGGTCTTTTTAATCACAGGTTATACCTCACTACGTCACGGTTGCAAAGCCCAAGTTGCGGGTTATAAAATTCTGGCGGTACTTTGCGATACGCCAAAGGCGTCACGCTCCGCGTATCGCCTACAAGAGTAACTAGCAACTTGGGTTAATAGGACTTATGGACTTACAAACAGTTAAAACGACTCAAAAAGCAGGGTTATATGTCTAGTATCCACCGAAAAGATTAATGATCGCAAACGCCATATCCTTATCGAAATGTTGAAACTAAGTTAGTTGCTTGATGATAATATTCTTGATTATCTGTAATGTCAAACCTACTCGTTAGTTGATATATTTATTATTACTTTTGAATTTTGATTGAACCGTAAATATTTTGCTGTTACTTTTTCATGCGAACATTAATTATTGATAACTATGACTCTTATACTTTTAATCTGTACCAAATGATTGGGGAAGTAAATGGAGAACTGCCTTTAGTAATTCGTAATGATCGGATGATGTGGGATGAAATCAAAGAGATTGCATTTGACAATATTGTAATTTCTCCAGGGCCTGGTCGTCCAGAGAAATCGGCAGATTTTGGAGTTTGCCGACAGATAATTGAGAATGTGAATATGCCCTTGCTGGGAGTTTGTCTGGGACATCAAGGACTTGGCTACTTACATGGTGGTAGGGTGATTCATGCCCCGGAAGTTCGACATGGTAGACTCAGTAAAATTTTTCACAATGGTTCTGAATTGTTTCAAGGCATTCCCAATCAGTTTTCAGTAGTGCGTTATCACTCTTTGTTAGTAGCTGATGAACTACCTGAGTGTTTAGAAAAGATTGCTTGGACTGAAGCAGGGCTGGTGATGGGATTGCGTCATCGGTATTTACCCTTTTGGGGTGTGCAGTTTCACCCAGAGTCTATCTGCACAGAATATGGGCAAAAATTACTCGAAAACTTTAGAGATATAACGCTACAATTTACGAAGAAACTATCAAGAAGTTCAGCAAAGCGGTATTTTACAGGATATGGATCTGTTAGTTCTGCTATAAATAATCCTGAGCAAAAACAGTCTGAAAAGTTTGAACTGTATACACGCAAGTTAAATATTTGCCCAGAAACAGAACAAATATTTGTACAGATGTTTCGGGATGCACCAAATGCTTTTTGGTTAGATAGTAGCCGTGTAGAACCTGGTTTATCTCGCTTTTCATTTATGGGCGATGGGAGTGGAGCAAACAGTCTATTGGTACGCTATTATACCCAAACGCAAGAACTCACGATCACACAATCAGATACCGTGATCCGTCGCAGTGAAAGTATTTTTAAATATCTAAAGCGGGAAATAGACTATCGGTGTTGTCAATCGGATGATCTACCTTTTGATTTTAACTGTGGGTTTGTTGGCTATTTTGGTTATGAACTCAAGGCAGAGTGCGGAGCGCAATTAGTACATTCGTCCCCCTTACCGGATGCTATTTTCTTACTTGCCGATCGCATGATTGCTATCGATCATCAAGAACAGTGTCTTTATTTGCTGCAATTAGTCAAAAAAGGACAAACACAAGAAGTAGAAACTTGGTTTGAACTATCCAACAACAACTCGAAACCCTTGCTCCTCTGCCAACGATGGTACCTCAGGGAAATCAAGAGCCAATTAAGTTCTATTTGCATCGCACTTACCAGACTTACATCCAAAATATTCATCAATGCTTGGACGAAATTCACGAAGGAGAAACCTATCAAGTTTGCCTGACGAATCAGCTTTACACCCATGCGACTCCCGATCCATTGACATTTTATCGCACATTACGTCAAATCAATCCTGCTCCCTACTCTGCATTTTTGCGCTTTGGTGATTTTGCGATCGCCTGCTCATCTCCAGAACGGTTTCTCAAGATTGATCGAAAAAAATGGGTAGAAACTAAGCCCATAAAAGGAACGCTACCGCGAGGAAAAACCCCAGAAGAAGATTTTGTCCTACGGGAACAGTTACGCAACAGCGAAAAAGATCGGGCTGAAAATCTGATGATTGTGGATTTGTTACGCAATGATTTGGGACGAGTCTGTGAAGTTGGTAGTGTCTACGTACCAAAATTAATGGATGTAGAAACCTATGCAACAGTACATCAGTTAGTAACAACGGTACGAGGGCAGTTGCGATCAGACTTACAAGCGGTGGATTGCATTCAGGCATCATTTCCAGGGGGATCGATGACTGGCGCACCCAAAATCCGCACCATGCAAATTATTGATCGCTTAGAACAAGAGGCGCGAGGGGTGTATTCCGGAGCTATCGGCTTTTTGGGTTTGAATGGTTCAGCTGATTTGAATATTGTCATTCGGACTGCTGTTTTGACTCCTCATCAAACCTCCATTGGTATCGGTGGCGGAATTATCGCGCTTTCTAATCCTGAGATGGAGTTTCAGGAAACGCTACTCAAAGCGAAAGCTTTAATCCAAACTATGGTAATGACGATCCAGGGAAAGTTTGAACCAGATATGTATTCTATTCTAGAAATAGAAACAACAACTGCTGATAATTATGAAAAACTAACTACGTAAATCAGGAGAGAAAAAGAGAATGGAAATGTGTATGATATATAGGACTAATATTTGATTTTTGTGAAAGTGCCTGCGCTTTGCGCTTAAAAAAATCAGTACACTTAAAGAGCCTTTTTTCCTGTTCCCTGTTAACAGTTCCCTATTCCCTCCCTTAATAAACAATTTCACCAAATCAAACCGGATTCCTATATAAAGGTAAAAATCAGCGATGAATCAACTTGAACAGTTTAGAAAAGAAATCGATGCCTTAGACGAGCAAATTATTGAAGTGTTAAGTAAACGCTTTGAAGTTTGTAGAGAAGTCGCTCATTTCAAAAAAAAAGAAAAAATTCCTATGATGCAACCGGGACGAGTGGAAGAAGTTAAAAAGCGTCGTCAGGATTTAGGATTTCAGAAGAGAATCAGTAAAGATTTTATGCTTAATCTGTACAACTTAATTATTCAGGAAAGTTGTCGAATAGAAGATGACATAATTGAAAAAGATTAAGTCGTAAGTTTACAAAAAATAGCAAATAATAGAAAGGACAATAAGTAATGATTCTTGATGCTAGAATATCTGGTCTTTCAGAGGAACAAGGGATAGCTGGAGAAAAAGTTTTACTTGATCGATTTGAGACTTACTATACAGCGATTTCTGTTTGGTTTTTTAGTTGTATTTTGTCTGATTTGACGCCAAACAAAATTCTGGATGTCGGTTGTGGAACAGGGCATTTACTTAATTTTTGTAGCCAGAAACTGAGCGAACCCTCGGCATCTTTTTATGGTGTTGACCTTGACGAATATCTAGTTACGAATGCTGTTAAGCGTTTTCCAGACTTCCATATTCAGGTAGCTGATGCCAGCCAATTACCCTATCCTTCAGACACGTTTGATTTAGTCTATGTTTCTACTGTTCTGGCTCATGTGCCGAACTCTCTAGATATCTTGAAAGAAATGGTGAGAGTGACCAAACCTGGAGGAAAGGTCGCTGTCATGGATCAGGATTTTGAAACTGCTGTACTATATCCGGGCGAAAAACAGCTTACTAGAAAGGTTCTCAATGCGGCAGCTGATTATTGGAGTGATGGATGGATTGGGCGCAAGTTGCCCAGTATGTTTAAGAAACTAGGTTTAACAAATATTCAAGTTGATGCTTCTGTCCGTATTGATCGCAACTTTGATCGTCCATTTTTTGAACGGATTCGCAATTGGATTGTTGCAGAAGGATTTCCTGCGGATCAAGCAGATGCTTGGTTAGAATTTCTGACTAACCAAGTCAAGGAAGATGAATTCTTATTTACTAGGAATTTTTATGCTGTTACAGGAATTAAATAGTATGCCAGTTGTGTAAAACTGAGTTTAATTGAAGGGTTAATTAATGTGAATACGATTTACTTTGATTCGTTGAATAACGACACAGTCAGGCGACAACAAATTCACAATGGACAATTGTTTGTCTTCTCTCCACGTTCCAGTACCATTGATCTGAGCCAATTTGTGCGGAATTTGGTTAAGGAAGCATTTGGTTCACTCGATCCCACAAAAGCGGAGTATAGTCTACCTGTAGATGAGTTTCTGACCATTGAGTCTGACTTGAAGCAAACACTGATGAATCATCCTGACACCAAGCAGATGATTCAGGCAATCCTGAAGGAATTTGAATGTGATTTAAGCAAAACCTATTTTGATTTACCTCAGTTGCGGATGGCACCCACTAGAGGTTATCTTCCTAACGGTGAAGGTCTTTTCCATGATCCTCACCGTGACACTTGGTATGCAGCCCCTATGTGCTTGCTTAACTGGTGGATTCCTATCTATGATTTGGAGTCTGAGCGTACTGTTGCATTTCACCCCCGCTACTGGAATCAGCCCGTCAATAATGATTCCAGAGGGTTTGAGAAAGACTATAAAACAAATTTCCGCGAGGCTGAATTTCCACATCCAGAAAAACAGATCGAAATCGAGCCGGAAATTCGGATCGTCTGTCCAGCAAGCGGATTGATTCTCTTTTCAGGGGCGCAGATGCACTCTGCTGTTCCCAATACATCGGGGTTAACACGCTTGAGTCTTGACTTTAGAACCGTGCATTACGACGACATTGTCACAAACAGTGGTGCAACCAATATCGATTCTTATTCAACAGTTGCCTTATTAACAGATTTCATGCGAGGTACAGATCTAGCAAAGTTTCCTGAAGACGTGATTGCAACCCCTCAGAAAAATTTGGTTATCCAGAGTAACCGATTGCTAGAGCGCTAAATGAACCCGACAAAAACGGATACACTCTTTGTCTCTACAGAGGATTTCATCCCTCAGTTTTATTTGTTGTCAATTACCAATATCCTCTCCAACCTGATTATCCCATTGGTGGGTTTAGTTGATGCAGCTCTGTTAGGTAAATTGCCAGATATCGACAATTTAGCTGGTGTCCTTCTGGCAACAATTTTATTTGAATATATATACCAATTGTTCCCCTGTTTACGTTCTGCAACTAATGCTATGACAGCTCAAGCAGTGGGAGAGGATGACTCACAAGCGATCGCTCTCACCCTATATCGAAATGGCATAGTTGCTCTGAGTATTGGTGTTCTAATTGTAGTCTTGCAGTTTCCTTTGCAAACAGTTGGGTTTGCGCTTCTAAATCCTGCTCCTGAAGTTAAAGATGCAGCAATTGCTTACTTTAATACTCGTATCTGGGGCGCACCAGCAGTTGCCCTAAACTATGTTCTGATTGGTTGGTTTTTAGGACAGCAAAAGAATTTTACTAACTTACTTTTGTCTTGCGTAGTCAACGGTATTAATATTTTACTAGCGTATTTAATTATTGTTCAATTAGGTTTGGAAAGCGCAGGTGCTGGAATAGCCGCCGCAGTTAGTCAGTATTTAGCATTGACAATTGGACTGATAATTGTGTTTGTGGAAATTCCCAGGAAAATTCTATTATCGACAATTTCTCAGATCTGGAATTGGGTAGCATTTAAGGCAACTTTTACTTTTATTGGAAATTTATTGATTCGATATCTGTCGTTTCTTTCGACTTTACTGATTTTCACTAATTTAAGTTCAGCCCTTGGGGTAGCTATCTTGATACAAAACGGGCTGCTATTGAAGATTATTGACACCAGCATTTACATCATCCAAGGATTTGGATATGCTACTTCCAGCTTTGCTGGTATCTTTAAAGGTCAAGGGAACTATCAGCTAATGAAATCTTTGATTCGATTATCAATTGGAACCAGCTTACTTTTGTCGTCCATTTTAGCTTTTACTCTTGTCTGCTTTCCTAAATTTATCTTTGGATTATTTACCAATAATCTTGAAGTTGTTAACGAGATTCAAAGTTATGTTATCTGGCTAATTCCAATATTAGGAACACTAGCTGCTTCTTTTGTTTTAGAAGGATATTTTATTGGTTTAAAGGAAGGAAAATTATTGCGTAATACGGCTTTAAGCGCCTTTAGTCTAGGATTTATCCCGATGGCTTTTGTTGCTTGGTACACCCGTAGTAATCAGATTCTGTGGTTATCTCTATGGTTGTATTTTGTAGTAATCATGATCGTGTTAAGCACGCAAGTATCAAAAACCTTAATTTGTGAATCAACGGAAGAACAAAAATTTATTGTTTGATTGCCTTTTCAGGAGTTATATCAAGTTCGGCTAATTAGTTATAATTCCCGAATCTATGCATTAAGCTTAAAAACCCTTCCCCTCTGCCCCTCTGCACCTCTGCACCTCTGCGGTCTTAATGATAAGTCTTTAACCGAACACGATATTAAAGCGATGCCTTACGGCAAGCCGCAAAGCGTCTACGCTTATCAACGTTTTGCACTCTGGGCGTTGCCGATCGTTTGGTCGATGAACTTGAAGGTGGCCGCGAGCGCCTTCAGATTGGCATCACGTGTCTGCTCCGGGGTTTTCCCGATGAAGCTGTGGTTGACGTCGGGCAGCACGATGAGCTCGTGCTTCACGCCGGCCGAGTTCAACTTCTGAGCCATTTCCAGCGTTTGCTGGTGCGGCAGCGTCGTATCCTCTGTCCCGACGATCAGCAACATCGGCGGATCCTTGCGGTCAACATAGGTGACTGGACTCGCTGCTGCAATTTGTTTCGGTTTGCACTCGTTAGCAAAGCAGCCCAGCAATTGCCACTCGGGTGCTTCGGGAACGTCACGCGACATGGGTTTGGCCTTTTTCGCCTGAGCCGCGATCGTATCCATGTTGAACACGCCATACCAAGCGACACTGCCTCATCCTCAAGAGCTAGAAGCTGGCGCAGTCTCTGGTAATTTCGGCGCTTCTGCATTGAACCACTTCTTGTAAATTTGCGCGTAAGTACCGTCTGAAATTATCTTTGCAAGAGCTGTGTTGATGGCGTTGAGGTTGGGAGAATTTTTCGGCAAGGCAATACCATAGTATTCTTCGGTGAGCAGTTGACCAACTACCTTTAGACCTTTGATGTTACCACTCTTGATCGCATCTAAAGTTACAGGAGCATCGTTGATCACAGCATCCACATTACCATTTGCCAGTTCTTGCAAAGCTAGAGGGGTAGAATCGAATTCCCGAACTTGAGCACCAGAGATACTTTTGGCTTTTTTAGATCCGGTTGTGCCAATTTGGACAGCAATTTTCTTGCCTTTGAGACTATCTAGATTGGTGATAGTTGTGTTGTCTTGACGGACTGCGATCGCCAACCCTGCTTTAAAATAAGGTCGAGAAAAAGATATTGTCTGCGCTCGTTCCGGTGTGATAGTTATAGCACTGACGGCTGCATCTACGGTATTTGCCTGAAGTGCGGGAATCATACCATCAAATGGCAGACTTTGGAACTCAATCGTGGATCCAGCTGCTTGTCCCACTGCTTTGATCAGATCAATATCAAAGCCTACGAGTTCATTGCCCGAACCTTTGGACTCAAAGGGCGCAAAAGCAGGTTCTGTGGCAACTTTAATTGTTTTTCCTGCTGTAGCTGTTTGTGAATTACCCTTAGAAGTACTGCTAGTATTGCTGCCTGAATTTTCACAAGCTGACAAAATCGCAGCCGTACCTAAACCAGTTAAGAAATATTTTATGAAATGCGATCGCGTCATTAGGGCCGGTGCTTTGCGCGATAGCTTCGCTGCTGCGCGGAGCGCAGATCGCGTCGCTTTTGGCTGGAACATGGTTTTTTGCCAAAGAAATAATTGTTAACAGAAATTATATGTTCTAAAAATCAAATTTTAAGAAACACACGTAGGGGAGCCAGTGCGTTGGACGGGTTTCCCGGCTTAAAGCATCTGGCGTTGGGCACTGCCAGTCAGATCCTGCCCACTATATTTGGGTTTTAGTGGCAGTGCCCACCCTACACTACTACAGAAGCGGACAATCAATTTCCATATAGTAACTAAATAACTTCAAATATGTACTAGCATAACTTTTATCTTTTCTTGTATCAGAGTGTTTAGCTAGAATCATCTGTAGTTCAATAAACATAGAAAATGAACAATTCCTCCCCTGCAATTCTGTTTGAAAATATTGAAAAGAGTTATGGTTCACTAAAAGTTCTCAAGGGAATTACTGGCAAGATAGAACGAGGAGAAGTCGTTGCAGTCATTGGTGCTTCTGGTTGTGGCAAAAGTACTTTGCTCCGCTGCTTCAACCGTTTGGAAGCTATTGATTCTGGACGTTTACTAGTCAACAATGTTGAGGTATCACAACCGAATTTTAGCAACAGGCAACTACGGCAACTGCGAACACAAGTCGGCATGGTTTTCCAGCAGTTTAACCTGTTTCCTCATTTAAGCGTACTAGAAAATCTGACACTTGCGCCGCGTCAAGTGCTGGGGAAATCAGCGAAAGAAAGTGCACAATTGGCAGGACTTTATCTCGAAAAAGTTGGACTTTTTGACAAAGCATCTGCATATCCAGAACAACTTTCAGGAGGACAAAAGCAACGAGTCGCTATTGCCCGCAGTTTGTGTATGAATCCCCAAGTTATGCTTTTTGATGAACCAACCAGCGCCTTAGATCCGGAACTTGTGGGTGAAGTGTTGCAAGTCATGCAACAATTAGCAGCAGAGGGTATGACGATGGTCGTTGTCACTCATGAAATGCAATTTGCCCGTGAGGTGGCGCATCGAGTTATCTTTTTGGATCAAGGTGTTGTGGTAGAACAAGGATCGCCTCACCAAGTTCTCTCGAATCCTCAAAGCGATCGCCTGCGTACTTTTCTAAGTCGTCTTAATGGTATGGGGATGGATATTACAGGTTAAGATTGCTTGTAAAGAAAAAGTTTCTTACCCGTATTGTGTCAGTAGAAATATTCTGAGTGTTGCTTTGTGAATTCCTCAAAAACTAAAAAACTTCCTTTATTTGGGTAAACCTTTTGGGTGAGGCGCTAACACGACTGGTTATTGTAGTATATTTGTAGTTTATTCGTGTTAGGGGGTGTACAATATGACGCCAAAATTTGAATACAGCCAACTTATCAAAGAGGACATTCAGCGGCTGGGGAATATTCTTGAGCAGTGTTTTCTCATGTCGTCAGGTGAGAGCGAAATTTTCTTCAACTCCATTGGTTTAGAAAACTTCCGTGTTATTCGTGCAGGTGAGGAAGTTGCTGGTGGACTAGGGATTATCCTGATGCCTCAGTGGTGGGGTGGTGAACGTGTACCTATGGCGGGAATAGCTGCAGTAGGTATTGCTCCGGAACATCGCGGAGGTGGAGCAGCATTAACAATGATGAAGCACACTGTTAAAGAACTCCACGCCAAGGGAGTACCGATCTCTACTCTCTATCCAGCGACTCAACGCCTATACCGAAAAGCAGGGTATGAACAGGGGGGTATCTCTTCTATTTGGGAAGTTCCTACTCAAAGCATCTTAGTGAAGGAAGAGCCACTACCTGTTGGTGCTGTAGCAGGTGATCATGAAATCTTTCGTGAACTCTATCAGCAATATGCAAGACTCAACAATGGACTCTTAGAGCGACATCAAAGCATTTGGCAGGGTATATTCAAATCAGATAAGAAGGAAGCAATTTACGCCTATGTTATTGGTTGTGCAGAACAACCCCAAGGCTACATCATCTTCAGCCAGCACCAAAACCAGGATGGCTCTTTTATACGAATCAGAGATTGGGCAGTTTTAACAACAGCTGCAGCACAAACTTTTTGGAGTTTTCTTGCCAAGCATCGCTCCCAAATTCAAAATGTGCAATGGAAAGGTTCTGCTACGGAATCTCTAACTTTACTCTTACCAGAGCAAACCGCCAAGCAAAAGTCTACTAGCTATTGGATGCTGCGTGTGATTAATGTAGTCAAAGCGCTAGAAAAGCGTGGTTATCCACCAGGAATTCAAGCAGAACTGCACTTGGAAATCCAAGATGACTTACTCGCTGAAAATAATGGTAAATTTATTCTGTCTGTTGCCAATGGACGCGGTGAAGTTACCAGTGGAGGAAAAGGCGAAATGAAGCTAGATATTAGAGGATTAGCACCTCTCTACACAGGCTTATTTACCCCGCAACAATTGCAACTTGCAGGACGACTTGATGCTACAGATACAGCAAGGTTTGCAGCGACTCAAATATTTGCTGGGGCATCTCCTTGGATGGCTGATTTCTTTTAAAAATTAGTTATTAGTCATTTCTTTTTTGACTAATGACTAATGACTAATGACTAATAGCTAATAACTAATAACTACAATGCATACAACTTCCGGTCGCTGGCGTTTGGGTCTAGCATTATCGTTAGTGACCGTTTTTTTGTGGGGAATTCTACCGATCGCCTTGGTTGTAACTCTGAAAGTACTTGATGTCTACACCATTATTTGGTTTCGCTTTTTGGTATCGTTTGTGTTGTTAGCTGTTTATTTAGGATGGCGAGGAAAATTACCACCGCTTTTAAGATTGCGTTCCACTTCTTGGATATTGCTAGTAATTGCCACTCTTGGCTTAGCAGCGAACTATATTTTTTTCACGCAAGGTTTAGCACTGACTGCACCCGCTAACGCTGAAGTTATTATTCAGTTGGCTCCCCTACTTATGGGTTTTGGTGGTTTATTTCTTTTTAGAGAACGCTATACTCTACTTCAGTGGATTGGTGTAGGGATTCTTATTGTAGGATTCACTCTCTTTTTTCACGAACAATTAAAAAATTTAGTGACAGCTCATGGTCAATATCTTCTAGGTAGTGGTTTGATTGTTTTTGGTGCAGCCACTTGGACTTTTTATGCTTTGGCACAAAAGCAATTACTGCAATCTTTATCTTCTTTTAGCATCATGCTCATGATTTATGCAGGATGTGCTTTGTTATTCACTCCATTTGCTAACCCAAAAGCAATTCTTCAACTCAATCTTTTCCATTTAGGGTTATTACTTTTTTGTGCTTTTAATACTCTCATTGCTTATGGTGCTTTTGCTGAATCTTTAGAACATTTGGAAGCTTCACGTGTTAGTGCAGTTTCGGCATTAGCTCCTATTGTTACTTTAATATCAGTTTGGATTGTATCAGTCATAATGCCAACTCTCATCTTACCGGAAAGTATTTCCGCTCTCGGAATCATAGGAGCCGTTTTAGTTGTCACAGGTTCGGTTACTATCGCCTTAGGAAAAACTCGTTAACCAAAACTTACTCCCTTCGATGAACCTCACCCCGCCCTCCGGGCACCCCTCTTTGGAGTTCACCAGAGGGGATAGGGGTGAGGTTTTTTATTGTAAGTAATTAGGCGAACTTGATATAAAACATAGTAATCATCAAAAAAGCCAAATCAAAATTCAGAACTCATATGCAAGGTTTCCTCAATCTCAACAAATCATTCGGTTGGACTTCCCACGACTGTGTAGCCAAAACACGCAAATTTTTGCGTCTCAAGCGAGTCGGGCACGCAGGAACTTTAGATCCTGCAGCAACAGGAGTGTTACCCATCGCTCTTGGAAAAGCAACTCGTCTATTACAATATCTTCCAGGAGAAAAAGCTTACAAAGCGACAATTCGTTTGGGTGTGCGTACAACAACCGATGATTTGCAAGGTGAAGTCATCACCTCACAACCTTGCACCGGGTTAAGTTTAGAAGCAGTAAAATCTGCATTGCAACAATTTGTGGGCAAAATTGAACAAATTCCTCCAATTTACAGCGCCATTCAAGTCCAAGGAAAACGCTTGTACGACTTGGCACGCAAAGGGGAAGATGTAGAAGTACCCGCGCGGATAGTGGAGGTTTTTAAAATTGAAATTTTGGACTGGCGTGAAGAGGAGTTTCCGGAATTGGATGTGGCGATCGCCTGTGGTGGGGGAACATATATTCGGGCGATCGCCCGTGACTTAGGAACAATCTTACAAACTGGTGGAACTCTCGCTGCTTTAACACGAACACAAAGCAGTGGGTTTCACCTTGCTAATAGCATCACCTTGACTGACTTAGAAGCACAGCTGCAAGCTGGGACATTTCAACCCCTTGCTCCTGATGCACCACTACAGCATCTTCCTTTTATCACCCTACCACCAACATCAGCACAGAAATGGTGTCAAGGTCAACGTATTCCTATAACTTTCAATGTTTTAGAAAATTTACTAGAGCTTTTACGAGTTTACCATGAAGATGGGCACTTTTTAGGAATAGGTAAACTTGTAAATTCAGAGAAAGACAAGCTACTCATTCCTGAAATGGTATTCGAGCCTATTTAAATTATTCATCTTTCTGATAGGATTGCGCTACTAAAAGCCATTTATGGAGTAACTCTTTATAGATTGCAAGTAAATTTTTGTATGATTTTGTGGCATTTATGTGTGCTTGTAGAGCCTTTTCGTATAGTGCGGCGACTCCAGTATTTGGGTCTTTTGAAGTTTTTATGGCTGTAAGATGTTGTGAACAACGTGCATAGTGCTCTAACATTTTCTCGTATTCTTCAATAAACTGATTGTATTCTTCAGAGCTTTTATTCATAACTCTCCAATCTATTAAATTTTTGGCACGGGGGCAAAACAAGCGTAGCTTGTTTTGCCCCTTAAACATATATACTTTGGAATGAATGTCATATTAAGTTTCTTTGTAAATGGCGCTACATTCTTCCCGTTATCCTCATTCTTGGGCTACAGCCTGGAAATGAATTTTCACCAGGCTCAGTCTCCAGTTTTATCCTATTCCCAAGTTGACATATTTCGTAGCACATCAGGTATTTTAAAACGTCAATTTTTTGGATAACTATAACTCTCCAGTAGATTAATAGACTTCTTGCAGAAGTAGGGAACAGGGAACGCTTAACAGGGAACAGTGAACGCTTAACAGGAAATTATGAACATTTAACTCTTAACAGAACCTCGTCAAATCTCACTTTTGCAAGAGGTCTAATTTTTTGCCGGGGTGCAAAACTAGCATAGCTAGTTTTGCACCTTTAATCTCTATACTTTGGAATGAATTTAATATTAAGTTTCTCTGTAAAGGTTGCTACATTCTCCTTGTTTACAGACTCAGCCTGAAAATGAATTTTCCGAGGCTCCGCCTCCAGTTCTATCTATTCCCAAGTGGAAACATCTCGCAGCACATCAGGAATTGCCCCTTGAGATAGAGGAAACTCCAGCACAGTTTCTTTTAATCCTAAGTATCCAGATTCAGCGAAGGATAACAGCATCCGCGTCAATGCGAACCAAACCTCAGGCTCATATTCCCAATCAGTATAACGCGAAGCTCTACCAGCGATTGAACGCAACGCCCAAAAATAACTATTCCTCACCACGGAACCGCCTTTTTTATACTCTGGCACATCCTCGTGGTGAAGAAAAAGCACATCGTTTTCAATTTTTGCTCTCATACTGGAAATTTTAACCTAAATGGGAAAGTGTGAACATCGTTCTTATCAGGGGCAATTTAGCAAAATCACGGTTATGGTTGGGATTGAGTCGAGGTACGCGACGTGTAGCACTTCGGCTATAGTTTATGCGAATCAAACATCATTTGAGTATTCTGTTGCTTGTACTACTGACAATCTTTTTAATAGTTTCTCCAACTATAGTGTCAATTAAAGTCAATAAGTTGGAGCAAGCCGTAAAGAGCGCAAATAGCGCAAACTAACAAACCACTTTCTGCTGATGAAGATATGAAAGAGATACTAAATAGAATTGAAACATGGTTTAATGAGCATCTGCCGAAAGTGTTGGCGGATTTGAACCCTGGAGCGACTGAAAGCGAAATTGAATCTTTAGAAGATAAAATAGGAATTCAGCTACCAATGTCATTTAGAAAATTTTACAAGTGGCATAATGGTCAGCAGGGTAAGACTACCGGACTTTTTTATGGTCTGGAATTTCTTTCTCTGGAAGGAATATTTGAGCAGTGGAAAACATGGTCAGACATAATTGATGAACATGAGACAATAAATGAGGACATTGGCGGTAAATCTCATATACCTGGAAAAGTAAAAGAAATATATATCAACAAGAAGTGGATTCCATTTGTTCACGATTGGGGTGGAAACCACATAGGCATAGATTTTGATCCAGGAGAGAGGGGTAGAGTGGGGCAAATTATAAATTTTGGTAGAGATGAGGACGTTAAATTTGTTTTAGGAGATGATTTTGAGTCATTTCTAAATTGGTTGATGACTCAGCTTGAATCAGGAAACTATATAATTGATAGCGAAGGTTCTGGGAGTTTTAATACTATGAAACCTGAGACACAGCATTTCCTTGATTCTGTGAAACTTATTTATCAATCACATCTTTGAAACGTCTAAATATTAGCTGTTAAACCTAAGCGAAAAGTAAATCCAGGGCTATAGATACGATTGACTCGCTCGTATTGTTCATCGAGTAAATTTTCTAAATAAACTGTCAACCCTAAATTTCTCGTCACAGGAACGCGAGCGCTAAAATCCAAATTAAAGAAAGAAGGCGAAAAATCTGTAGCTGTCTCTCCAGCTTTTGCGTATATGGCTCGACGAGCGCCACCATAGTAAGTAGCATATAAATTAGCTTGCCAGCCTGCAATTTCATAACCAATACCAGCAGAAGCAACAGAGTAGGGAATTAAACCCAGCTGTAACCCTTTTTCTGGTCCTGTTTGTATTTTCGCATCTGTGTAAGTGTAATTGACAAAAGTTGACCATCCAGAACCAATGTTGCACCGTAGCGCCGCCTCTAAACCATTGGTGTCAACTAAGCCAATATTTGCCCATTTTCCTTCTACGACTCCTAAGCGATCATCTAAACTACTGCCGAAATAAGTAAACTGTCCTATTAAATTTTCCAAAAATTTGACATCAACTCCCGCAGTCCAAGATGAGCCAGTTTCTGGTTTTAAATCACGGTTAGGTAGCCATCCATGTACCGTATCATAAACATACAACTGATCCAAACCTGGATTGCGTTGTCCTCCTGCCCAACTTCCTCGCACAGCTAAAGCAGGAGAAATATCATATTTAAATCCCACGCTTGGGTTGAAATAATTACCAAATTTGCTATCAAAGCTTTGTCTCAACCCCAAATCTACCTGAAATTTCTCGGTGATATTCAAAGTATTAACAGCAAATAATGCGGTATTTAGTAAACTTTCGTTTTCCTTTTGATTTAAGGCAACTCGGTTAGGAACTGTACTCAATACATCACCATTTAAATCTGTGTTTTGTAAATCTAATCCCCAGCGCAATTTATAATTTGGAGTGAGTTGCCACGCATGGTCTATCCTAGCTGTATATAATTGTGTATCTAAAGTTCCTGTACGATAAAATTGGCTGCTAGGACCGTAAGTGTTGAAGTAATCTTGGTTATAACCTAGTGTTGTTGTCACAACAGAACTATTATCATTACTAAGACGAGTTTTCCAAGCAAAACCAATATTTAAACCATCATGATCTAATCGGTCTCTTTGTAAAGGAAAGCCAAAATAAATTAATCCCTTACGGCTGCTAAGTGTAGTCACATCTAAACTGAGAGTATTTCTATTATCTACATCAAAAGCAAGATTACCAAAATATGTGCTGTTAGCTGTATCTGCATTAAAGAAATACCCTCGCTCATCACGATTTGCCGCACCAACAGGAACGCGGTAACGGTTATCAATAAAAGACCTTTCAAAGCTGAAATTATATCTTAAAGAGCCAGTTGCACCTGCATAGCTTAATTGTTGATTATTAAAATTCAAATCCCCAAATTGTGCAGTTGCATTGAAGCGAGGAACTGTACTACCTTCTTTCGTGATGATATTAACAACTCCTCCAAAAGCTGAGGAGCCGTAGAGAGTAGAAGCAGCACCACTATACAACTCTACTCGTTCAATAGCTTCTACAGGAATACTATTTAAATCTGTTGCACCATGATATGTGTTGACATTAGAGTTAATAGGTCTGCCATTAATGAGAAATACAGATTGATTAATCGAGGCTCCGCGATAGTATGTACCTGTGTGAATATCTGCACCATGACCTGAGTCATTGATAGCAAATCCAGGTAATTTTTTCAACACATCAGATACACTTGTAGCACCTTGTTTTTGGATTTCTTCTTTTTCAATCACATATGTCGGAGTAGACTGAGGAAGGTCATCTTTCTTCCCTGTCACATCTATAATAATTGCGTTGTCATCTTCAACTGTGGGTTTTGACTCGTTTGTTGTGGAATTTGGTTCTGGATTTCCAGTTGTTTGTGGTTTTTTAGATGGAATTGGTGTTTGAGTTAGTAATTCTGCACTTCTATATGGTTTTTCTATCTCATTCAAGTATGGGATTTCTGATGTCTTTTTTATAGAAGTCTTTTTTGACTCTAAATTATTTTCTTGTGCAAATGTGACAGGAGCTAAAGCAAAGTTAATTAATATAACTTGAAAAATCAGGAAACTAAATTTCATTTTATACCTCACAGCACCCAACTTTGACAAAATTTTAGTAGCAGTTTTGTCAACTTACGATTAGTCAGACAACTTGTCAAAAGACAAGCTGTCAAACTTCGTCTGGGGTGTGGGAAGTGAGGAAGCAGTGCCTTGCGCTGAGGCTGTGTGGGATAGACTTTTGTGCAGCAGATATTTGTGCCACAGATTTGAGAGGAGCAAACCTCTACAGCTAAGATTAAGAAGGTTTATACGTCCAGTTCAGAAAAATCTGGACGTATAAGCATGTTTCTATGAGCTAAGCAAAACTGTTTTCCAAGACTTTAGCTGAATTGTTTAGAATTTAGCTGTATCGGCGATAACCAATTGAGTAAACTACTGCAACTTACTTTTGGCTGTTCGGCGAATGAGAGTGCGTGTCGCAAAGCGACTCAAATGTGTCGTAGGCATACCACCAAACACTTTATCGGAGGTACATTTATTTACTGGTATAACGGCAAATTAATTGAGTCTCGAACTCTAGAATTAGAAATTGACGATCCTGGGTTACTCTACGGAGCAACTGTTTTCACGACGCTGCGAGTTTACAATAACTCGCTCGATAGTAGATTAACTCACTGGCGCTGCCACTGCGATCGCCTAAAATTTAGTTTACAAACCTTTGGTTGGCCAACACCAGATGAGGAGCGATTGCGTCAAGGAGCAGAAATTCTCATGACGCACTTCCCTGTTCTCAGAATCGCCGTCTTTCCTGATGGACGTGAGTGGATAACGGGAAGATTGCTGCCAAAAAAATTGACAAAAAACCAGAAAATTGGTATAGTAGCAAATTTAGCAGAACCAGAATTTGCTCGCAGTTTACCGTCTCATAAAACAGGTAACTACCTAAGCCCATTTTTAGCAAAAGCTAACGCCCAAAAATTAGATGCCCAAGAAGTCATTTTGCTAGATACTGCAGGAAATTGGCTAGAAACAAGTACAGGTAACCTCTGGGGGTGGCGAGATGGTTGTTGGTGGACGCCGCCCTTAACAGCAGGAATTTTGCCGGGAGTCGTGCGAGGAGAACTTGTAGACTGGCTTTTGAAAAAGCAGCACCTTGTTCGAGAGGAACCTTGGACACCAGAGTTAGTCAAGGGGTTTGAGGCAATTGCCTATAGCAATAGTGTTGTAGAAATGATCCCACTTCGGATCGTTATCTGGCATTCAGGAAAGCTAGAATATAATCCCCACCATCCCTGTTTTGAAGAATTGTTGATATTTTTTGTAGCATTGTAGGTGCAAAATTTGTTATACGTTAAGATAAGTTAACATAATTCTAAGAAAAGCCTATCTTTACCAACATGCGTCTGGCTGTCTTACCCTTCGGGTATCTCCTGCAAAGACGCTGCGCGCTCCGCAGTCGCCTAGGTCGGTAAACTCTCCTGCATAGCGCTGTCTTACTAGAACCCTCCTAGTAGGCATGGACAAGAGCAGGATGTGGACATTAGAAAACTAGGGCTTTTTATGAAAATGAGCGCAAGCGTTATTTTCACTTATATAGTGGGACTGTCAAACAGACACCCTTGCGATCGCACAAAACCAGATGTAGGAGGATGAACCTCGGTGAATAACAAACGATGGAGAAATGCGGGGCTGTATGCACTGCTGTTTATTGTTGTCATTGCGCTAGGAACAGCGTTTTTTGACCAAAAACAACCAAGCAGAGAGACATGGCGATACAGTCAATTTATTCAAGAAGTTCAAAATCGTAGAGTAGACAAAGTTAGTTTAAGTGCAGATCGATCTACAGCTCTTGTGACGCCTAAAGATGGTAATAAGAAGCTGGTGACCTTGGTTAACGATCCTGACCTTATTAACACCCTTACCCAAAACAATGTAGATATTAGTGTTTTGCCGCAAACCGACGAAGGATTTTGGTTTAAGGCACTTAGCAGCTTATTTTTCCCTGTATTACTTTTAGTTGGTTTGTTTTTCTTGCTCCGCCGCGCTCAAAATGGTCCTGGTAGCCAAGCCATGAACTTTGGTAAGTCCAAAGCCAGAGTGCAAATGGAACCGCAAACCCAAGTGACATTTAATGATGTTGCTGGTATTGACCAAGCGAAGCTAGAACTCAACGAAGTAGTAGACTTTTTGAAAAACGCTGACCGCTTCACGGCTGTTGGTGCAAAAATTCCCAAAGGCGTACTGCTTGTTGGACCTCCAGGAACTGGTAAAACCTTGCTCGCGCGTGCAGTTGCAGGCGAAGCTGGTGTTCCTTTCTTCTCCATCTCTGGTTCTGAGTTTGTGGAAATGTTCGTGGGTGTCGGTGCGTCCCGTGTCCGCGACTTATTCGAGCAAGCAAAGACAAATGCTCCCTGTATCGTCTTCATCGATGAAATTGACGCCGTAGGTCGTCAGCGGGGTGCTGGTTTAGGCGGTGGTAACGATGAACGGGAACAAACCCTCAACCAGTTACTCACAGAAATGGACGGCTTTGAAGGTAACACAGGTATCATCATCATTGCTGCTACCAACCGTCCCGACGTTCTAGATGCAGCGTTGTTGCGTCCTGGTCGCTTCGACCGTCAAGTCGTTGTAGACCGCCCAGACTACGCTGGACGTGTTGAAATTCTGAAAGTTCATGCCCGTGGTAAGACCTTGGCAAAAGATGTGGACTTAGAAAGAATTGCCCGTCGTACTCCTGGGTTCACTGGTGCAGACCTTTCCAACTTGCTTAATGAAGCTGCGATTCTAGCTGCACGTCGAAATTTAACCGAAATTTCGATGGATGAAATTAACGATGCTATCGACCGCGTGTTAGCAGGTCCAGAGAAGAAAGACCGAGTTATGAGCGAAAAGCGCAAAGAACTCGTAGCATATCACGAAGCAGGTCACGCCCTTGTCGGTGCTTTGATGCCAGATTATGACCCCGTGCAGAAGATTAGCATTATTCCTCGTGGTAGAGCTGGTGGTTTAACTTGGTTTACCCCCAGTGAAGACCGGATGGACACTGGCTTATACAGCCGTTCTTATCTGGAAAATCAGATGGCTGTTGCATTAGGTGGTCGTCTTGCGGAAGAAATTATCTTTGGTGACGAAGAAGTGACCACAGGTGCGGCTCAAGATTTGCAACAAGTTGCTCGTGTCGCCCGTCAGATGGTAACACGGTTTGGAATGAGCGATCGCCTCGGTCCAGTTGCCCTTGGTCGTCAGCAAGGTAACATGTTCCTCGGTCGAGATATCATGGCAGAACGCGACTTCTCTGAAGAAACTGCTGCTGCTATTGATGAAGAAGTCCGCATACTGGTAGAAACAGCTTACCAGCGCTCCAAAGAAGTGTTGGAAAATAACCGCCACATTCTTGACCAAATCGCACAAATGCTGGTTGACAAGGAAACAGTGGACGCGGAGGAATTGCAAGAACTGCTGGCAAACAACGATGTGAAAACTGCAACGTTTGCTTAAAAAGTGAGGAGTTAAGAGTGAGGAATGAATACAAAACTTTTCTATCCTCATTCTTGGCTTGTAATATTCAGGGTAATTTTGGATTTTTCCAAAGTTGCCCTAATTTTTTTTGCACATTTTGCTATTCAACGTGAGTTCGACCAAATCCAATCACTATTGTCATAATCTCGCTCAGATCAGATTTTGCACCAGGGTCAAAAACCGGGTTTCTTGAGAATAACTACACTTGCAAACCTTAATTTGCCGTTCAAAAACCCGGTTTTTTAGGTCTTGTTGAGAATGGTGCAAGATGTCAGTCAGGCACATCCGACAGATGTTTGTCATTTGGCACTTTGATTCTATCCTGCTGCTTACAGGTCAAGAACAAAGCAATGTCTTATTGGCTAAAACTATTTACACGCAATTGTTTGGGGTTTTCCTGCTACTCTTGGCTGATAGTTAAAACTGCAAGTTCATTTTTGAGTGTGGCGGCAATAGCTCAGTATTAAAAGGCCTTAGGTTCACACCCCGCCTATTAGATCTTTCTTTATAAGGATGGCAGGCTGAAAACCCTGGAGAAAGCGGAGAGTGTTAATAATACATCCATAGGCAAGGTACAAAGCGTCAAAGTTCCCGCCAAGGTAGGAAGTGAATTTTGCAACTGATGCGTCATGATAAATAGGATACTTTAATAAAATACTTTGCGAAAGCATTGGCTAGCCCACTCAAAAAAGTTAGTAGTAACTGGAGGTCAGAAAAATGACGTCTGATGAGAAGAACAACTCAACGCCTATTGAGAAAGACGATTTAGTTGGACTGAATCGTGATGTAGACGAGAATCTGAAAAAAGGTTTAGTAGGAAAGGTTGAAGAATGCGATCAAGATGGGTTTGATGTTAAGTTTCCTCTTCCAGGAGACAAGGATTTGTCTGCCAAACTGCCAAGGGAAGATATAGACTTTCTGGTTGGAACGAAGCAGCTTGAAAATGAAAATAAAAGTTAATTAGTTTCATCTTCGAGGGCAGAGGGATACTCTGCCCTAAAAAAATTGCTAATGTAGCTGACAAAAGAAGTAAAAACTTGTTGGAGGCAAAGCAATGAAAGCAGATGAACTCTTGGCACAATACGCCGCAGGTAAAAGAGATTTTACTGAAGTTAACCTGAGCGAAGCATTCTTGGAAGGATCTGATCTGAGTGGAGCGATTTTAGACAGAGCCATTCTTGATGGAGCTGATTTAACCAGGGTTAATCTCAGTCAAGCAAGCTTAATTGAAGCGGACTTAAATGGAGCCAATCTAAATCAGGCAAATCTCACACAAGCTAATTTGAGTGGAGCTATTCTAGATGGAGCTATTCTAGAAGGAGCAATTTTGGACGGTGCCAATTTGAGTGAAGCTGATTTGACGATCGCAAAGTTAATCGGTACTAACTTGCGCGAAGCCGATCTACAAGAAGCTAACCTCAATGCAGTTTCTCTAAATGAAGCAGATCTAAGTCGTGCTGATTTGGCTAAAGCAGATTTAAGCCAAGCAGATCTCAAGAATGCAGAACTCCATGAAACGAATTTAAATCAAACCAATTTGGATGATGCAAATCTAGAAGGAACAATTCTGGATGAAGATAAAGGCTGACTTTTGGTAAGAAACTTTTAGGAGATTTTCTCGCTCAAAATCTCCAAACTCTGCAAAAACTTGCCCATGTCTGAATCTGCTCAAAGCATTTCAGGATTAGCTGATTTAACGCATCCTACCGAACTGATCCAATTTGGAACGACATCTACTGAAAGCTTCACTGTTATTAGTATTTCTGGTTTTAGCTTTGGGAATTGCCATTGCTTTGTTGAGCTTTGCCCTACACCAAAATCAACAGCAGCACGAAATTTAGATTGCAGAGTGGGCAGTTAGTTGCTTTCCAAATTCCGTCTGATGGTGATGCTCCTTCTAGGATCATCGCCAACTTCCCTGGAGCAGATTTTGCCACCGATATCGTACCCAGTTAGATGAGTAATATCGTGTCCGGTTAAAGACTTATCATTAAGGCTCTTCGGGGGCAGGGGGTAGGGAGCACTGGAGAAAGAGTTTTCAGATATTAGCACAGATGCATCGAATTATAACTAATTAGGCGAACATGATATAAATCAGGACTTACGCAAAAATAAAAATGATTTGGTAGTTGGATAGCTTTTCCCCAGCGTCACCTTCTGCTACGGTTTAAAATACGAATTTCGCCTGAGAAAATACAGACATCACGAGATTTTCAACCCTGTTAAGCATTCCTTGCTATATGTCCTAATCTACCTGGCGACTGCTATATAGTAGTCGCCAGGTAGATTAGGACACGAACTAATGATAAAACACGGTCACCAAGAGACTTTCAAGTCTGTTAAGCGTTCCCTGTTCCCTGTTTCCTGCTATACATCACATTAACAGCAAATAGCAGTTTGATTGAACTACAGAAAAAACCTAACCCAGATTTAATTCGGGTCAGGTTTTGAGTGCTTGATGTTAATGCCGAATTAATATTAAAAATTCTACTGAGGAATTGCATGGGACTAAAGTCATGAACTTATGTGACTTTATTACTAAATTTGAGGGGGTGATTGCTGAATCACCCCCGTATGATCATTCTAGGATTCTTTGACAGTCCCACTCCTGTGGGGACAGATATTACTCAGCAATATTAACCAAACCTGGAACTTCTGAACTAGCCAGTGTTGGTGCTGTAAATATAAGGGAATATAAACTTGTTGGTTGCTGCCGTGCAACAACTGGTAGAACTTGACGGGCATGAGTTGCGACTTGCATGGTTTTCACGTCGTATGTTTGTGTCGCCAACTTAGGATAGAAGCCGATACCGATAATGGGAAGTATCAAACAAGCAGTAATGAATAGTTCGCGTGGTTTAACATCTAGTACCACTGCATCCAGCACTAACTCTTCATTTTGCTTTCCGTAGAAGACTTCGCGCAACATTGACAGTAAGTAAATCGGAGTTAGAATCACACCAACAGCCGACAGCAGCACGACGACAACCTTGAAGCTAGAGCTGTAGACATCACTTGTGGCAATTCCGAGAAAAACCATCAACTCACCGACAAACCCACTCATCCCTGGTAACGCCAGAGAAGCCATTGCACCAGTTGTGAATAAAGCAAAGGTTTTGGGCATGACTTTTGCTATGCCACCCATTTTGTCCATCATCAAGGTGTGAGTGCGCTCGTAAGTCACGCCAGCGAGGAAGAACAAGCTTGCAGCAATCAAACCATGAGAAATCATCTGTAGCATTGCGCCGTTGATGCCCAAATCTGTGTAAGAGGCAATACCAATCAGCACAAACCCCATGTGAGCAACAGACGAGTAAGCCAAGCGGCGCTTAAGATTCGTTTGAGCAAAGGCACAGCAAGCACCGTAGACAATGTTCACGACACCTAAAATTGCTAGCACTGGAGCAAAGTAAACATGAGCGTCGGGTAACATCTCTACGTTGATGCGGATAAGTGCATAACCACCCATCTTTAACAAAACACCAGCCAAAATCATCGAACCAGGTGCTGGTGCTTCACCGTGAGCATCAGGTAACCATGTGTGCAGAGGGAAAATCGGCAGCTTGACACCAAAGGCAATCAAGAAGCAGACGTAAACTAGAAGTTCAAATGCTTTGGGATATTCCTTCATTCCCAAAGTTGCCATGTCGAAGGTAACGCTGTCTCCAGAGAATGCCATTGCAAAACCCGCTACCAAGATAAATATTGATGCAGCAGCAGTGTAGAGAATGAATTTGGTAGCTGCATAGCGGCGCTTTTCTCCTCCCCAGATAGAAATCAGCAAGTACACAGGTACCAACTCGATTTCCCACATCAAGAAGAACAACAGTAAATCCTGGGCAACAAACACGCCAATTTGGGCGCTGTACATCACCAGCATAAGAGCATAAAACAAACGCGGCTTGGTAGTTACTTTCCAAGCCGCGAATACTGCGAGTGTGTTAATCAAGCCTGTTAACAATATCAATGGCATTGATAAACCATCAACCGCTACAGACCAATTCAAACCTATTTGAGGAATCCAAGAATATTTTTCAACCAGTTGGAATGCGGAACTTTGAAAATTGTAGTTATGCCAAAAAGCATAAATCATCAGGGCAAAGTCTGTAAAGGCAACTCCCAAACCATACCAGCGCAGAGTTGTGCCTTCTTTATCTGGGATTAGGGGGATGGCTGTAGCAGCCACTATCGGCAATAGGATTATAGTTGTTAACCAAGGAAAATCAAACATATTTTATCAGGTGACAATCACTTTACGTTTTTCTTTTTAATGACATTATATTAAGTTGTTCATACTTTTGTGAACGTTATTTCTCTATCAAAACCAAATCTTTAGATTTCATTAGTAACAAATACTTATTTTTGGAAGCAAATCCATTCTAATTGTAAAGTTTTGCTAAGTCAACAAAAAAGGTGGCAACAGCCACCGTCACAATTTTTTATATTAACTCTGCCCTAGGAGGGTTCTGTGGGAAAGACAGGGAGCAGGGAGCGGGGAGCAGGGAATGGGGAATAGGGAACAGGCAAGAAAGGGGATAGTGTTTGTTTGATTCGTTGCGAGCGTGTAACGGTGCTAGTTAAAGGCTCAGTACTTAAATAAAAAGACAGAGATAGTTACGTATAACTCTCTGAAAAATACGGTTGACATATAAGCAAAAGTTTCAGGATGCGAAATTTAATTTATAGTTTGGAATTTTGAATTGATTTTGCCCCTTGAGTATCAACACAGAGCGATCGCACCTCTGGTTTTATTCCCTCCTCCATCCAAGCTGCTGTCATCGCTTGCGCCACAGCTTGAGAATGCGCCTTATCTGTTAAAGCCAACAATGTTGGACCTGCACCACTAATCACCATCCCATAAGCACCAGCTTCAACAGCAGCAGAATACACCGCATCGTAACCTCGAATCAATGCTTTTCGATAAGGCTGATGCAACCTATCTTGCAAAGCAGCCTTCAACCAATCACCCCTGCCAGTTTCCAAACCACGCAACAACAACCCCAGATGCGCCGCATTAAAAATCGCATCCGCACGACTCACCTCAGTAGGCAAAACCTGACGCGCCTCCTTTGTTGAAAGCTCAAAATCTGGAATCGCCACCACTGGCACAATCTCCTCACACCAAGAAACCTCACAAATCTCCCAACTCTTTTGTTCTCTGCGCCTCTGCGGTTCACCTTCCACCCCCGTCGCCGCCAACCGACATCCCCCCAACAAAGCTGGTACCACATTATCTGGATGTCCTTCAAGGGCGATCGCCAACTCCATCACTTCCAACTGGCTCAAAGGCTCCCCCGCCAACAAATTAGCACCAACCAACCCACCAACTATTGCTGTCGCCGAACTTCCCAAACCCCGCGCCAGTGGAACACCAAGATGAATTTCAATCTCGACAGGTGGCGGTGTCTGCTCTGTGTGTTGATAAAATTTCAAAAACGCTTGATAGAGTAAATTACTTTCATCAGTGACAACTCGTTCAGCCTCCGCACCCATGACAGTAATTTTCACCCTCCCTTGGGAAGAAGGTATATCAAAGCGAGTGAACTTAAACTCGTTGTACAGCGTGAGAGCCGCACCAATACAATCAAAACCTGGTCCTAGATTAGCAGTTGTCCCCGGAACAGTGATAGATACAGAAGGAATAACAGACATTTGTCAGTAAAAACTAATTAATCAACCAGCATCTCATGTAACTGATTAATTTGCTCACCGGTTATCTGAATGAATCTCCTGTATGACGTCTTCTACCGCATGCCAAATACTACAGCGACGTGCCAAAGAACAACAAATAAGTGTTAGCTTCTACGCGGTAAGCCCCGCACCATATTTGTGTGAGCGGTATCCCTGACATTTATTCCTCTATCCAAGTGCTAAGAAACTCTACTTGGTTTCCCATTTCCTCTGCTGATTTAGCCGCAACCAATCTCAAAATACCACGCATCAGTTCTCCGATTGAGTAACGTTGCTGCTGCACTAAAATCATCCCTGAGTGAGGTTGTTCTTGACTCAAAAAAGCTATGTGTAAACGATAGAAATCTTGAATATTAGAACTGTACAAAACGCGACCTTGCGACCTTGCCCAAATTAATTGTTCTTCGTCTGGATATTTTAATCGGTTTACACTTAGAGTTGTGATTACATCTACACCACGATTTTGTAGAGCCAGTACTAATGCAATATCACCGGAATCCTCGTCCATGTAGCGAATTTGACTCACGACTGTCTGCTGGCCTTATGTAATGCCTCTATACGGTCAGCTTCTGCCTCTTGGGCAGCAATATCGGCATCGATTTCTTCTCGATTGATATGATAATACGTCAAAGCTGCATAAACCTGTGCTATCGTTAAGTGCCCAATCCTAGCGGCAATTTCTTCTGCCCTAAGACCTTGTTTATACCAAATAGCAATTCGTCGCACTGTTACACCAGTGCCAGCAATCAGAGGACAGCCTCCATGAATTCCAGGATGACTGTCGATGAGAGTGCCAATATCAGTGAGACTATTTGACATAGCGTTAAATGACTTTTACCTTGTTGCCTATTTTAACAAATGCAATCCAACATTAAGCTACTGTAAACTCCACCATAGTGTTGTTCCAAATACTTGAGAGTGTCTAGCACTATTGCCCTAACTCTTTAATATTATTCATCACTTGTTGATAGAGTAGTTTATTATTCTGTTTATCAAAGGTTTCTGCGGCTCGCTGCAAGTCTTGCCTAGCTTTTTCTTTATCACCTAGTGCAGCATAGGCATTTCCTCGGTTATTGTATGCTGCGGCAAAGTTAGGAGCAAGACGAATCGCTTCGTTATAATCTGTGATTGCTCCCTGTGTATCTCCTTGAGCACTGCGAGCATTACCTCGATTATTGTAAGCAACAGCATATTGAGGATTGAGGCGAATCGCTTGGCTGTAATCCTTTACAGCCTGGTTTTTATCTCCATTTGTTGAAAAAGCATTACCTCGATTATTGTAAGCAACAGCATATTTAGGATTGAGGCGAATCGCTTGGCTGTAATCCTCTATCGCTGCGTTTCTGTCTCCTTGTGCGGCGCGAGCATTACCTCGATTATTATAAGCTTGAGCATCGTTAGAATTTATGCTCAGCGCTTGCTCGTAATCTTCTATTGCCCCCTGCTGATCTCCTATATCAAAGCGAGCAAGTCCCCGACTGTTATATGCAGTTCCATAGTTGGGACTGAGGTTAATTGCTTTGGTATAAGAAGCGATCGCTCCTTGTGAATCCCCTTGAATTTGCTTATACTGACCTTGAATATAAAAGTCTTTAGCTTGAGATGGTGTTGCTGTAGGGCGTCCAGCAGGACGAACTCCAATTTCTGTTACTAAAACATCGTCACTGTTGCTACAGGAAACGGTTGCAAGGGCGACAAATACGGTGAACGCAGCTATGCAGACAGCTTTCATTCTTTACCAGTCATCCTTTGAAGAAACATAGGGAACAGGGAACAGGGAACAGGCAACAGTAAACAGTGAACAGTGAACAGTGAACAAGGGGTGGACGAGTCCGTTTCCTACCTGATAACTGATACTGCGCTTCCTTGATAACTGATAACTGATAACTGATAACTGTTCATCACTCGTCAGTATTTTCCTGACTTTCCTGATTTTTAGGAATCAGTCGCCAAGCAGTGGTTTTCTCAATATTTACAGACAATTGTTCCAAATTTTCTCCTAAATCTTTTTGTAGCTTTTGAGTTAGTGTAATCGGAAAATCGAAATCTATATCTTGAGTTTGTATTAGCTTTGCGAGTTCTACAAATGCTACCTTCACTGTTTTTCGCTCAGAGGAAGAAAGTTTGAAGTACGAACTTTCTGGTAGATTCAGAGCAAGCATAGCTTTTTGGATTCGCTCTTTTAAATGTGTAAATTCCGAATCTAAAAGTTTCCATTGTTGCTCAATTTGTGCATATCTTGCATTCAGTGATGTTAAGTTCTCTGTGGTAGGCTCTGGATTAATTTCTTTGTTTAATTCTATCAAACGTTGATGGATTTGAGCAAGATAAATGCAGTCTAGGTAAGCATACTCTGTTTGTTCTTCTGTGAGTGGTCGCTTTCCCCAGTCACTGGTTTGTTCTTGTTTCTCTATATTCTTAAAATCACAAAGTTCTGCTGCTAATGTTTTTAATTGGTAGTTAGGTACTGGTAAGGCATAGTAGGGAATTTTTTTTGCCATTTCCAGAGTGCAAGTGATGTTTGTAGCTTTTTTGTTACCCAGATATTTCACATCAAAGTTAGCATTATGAAAGACTTTTTCAATTTCGGGATTGACCATAATTTTGTCGATAAACTCTGCCACAATATCAGGATGGTCGAGTACATCTAAAATATGGATGCGATCGCCACTCAAGTCTGTTGGATCATCTAATACCTGAATCAGCGATAGTCTCGGACTACGACTTTTGTATTCTGCGATTTCTGTATCAATCCACAAAGTATGAGCTTGAGTATATTCAGCAACAAGAGAACGCATTTCGCTAGCTGAAGTCAAATATGGCATGGGGTGAATTTGCGAAAAAATGGGCAAGAGGAATTAAGTCCTAGTTTCCCAAGTTACCATTTTATAAGTAATCTTTCTAGCGTTGTACTTACGCGAGGTAGATTTGCAACAAGGAGATAACTCGCGGTGGTTCCGGGAAGCGGAGATTGTCTTTATTATGACTTCATCTCCAACCGTGACAACCTATTATCTAGAAAGTTTCGCTTATATTCTACTGACTAACTACTAATTCACTCAAAACTTTTAATACACTTAAAACCTGTTGTAGTTCACTTTCTTTTTCTATCGATAAAGCATAAGAACGAGCATATTTTGGTTTTTCTTGCTGAACTAATTTTACGAAAACAAACTCTCTACCGTTGACAAGTAACCCAAAAGTCGGCTGTTCAATATTGGGAGTATCAAGCATATAAGCTAGTGCTTGGGGTAATGCAGTTATCACATCAAATTTAGTGCTTTTTGATTCTATAACCAAGATCCAAAGACGCTTTTGTATAACTAAAACATCAATATTGCCTTTGACTAGAATGCTTTCATCTTCAGCAGAAATCTCAGTAGAAGTTTCGGTTTCAATCTCGAAAGGTGGTTGATAAAAGCCAGCTAAATCTAGCAGTGGAGACAGCACTATCATCTTCACTGCTTCTTCTGACATTGGGCGACGTTTAGTTAAATTGAAATAGTTGCTTTTAACTCGCTCTAAAGAGAATCTTTCTCTATCAGTTAGTGGTGGTAAGTTCTCTACCCATTCTGTCAAAAAATCAGCGCTTGTAATTAATTCCAATCCAAATTTTTCTTCTAAATCGTAAAGACTGATATCTCGTGCTTGAATTGTTTGTACCATAATTGTTGAAACATGGGGCTGAAAAATGGGGAATACATTAATATTGTATGTTATTGCGCTTGAAGCCCTTACACCTTTATCCCCTAGTTTTTGTGAGATTTTTTTGAGCACGTTTCCGGAACATCTAAGTCAAATTATGTAGTCATAAGCAAGTATTAAGACGTATATGTAAAGTAGCATATAGAACCACTCACTGCAGGGGCGATCGCAATTGGAACTGTGATAGCGACTAAGGCTTTGGAAAAAACGGGCGAAAAGGTAGGAGAAACTCTATGGAATAAAACTGGTGAGTTTCTCGTCACTCTCAAAAAACACTCTCCCCATACTGTTGTTGCTATTGAAAAAGCGCCCTCTCAACCACTCGATTATGGTAAAGCTGTATTAGATGTGGAATCAGCAGCTAAAGCTAATCCTGAAGTCAATCAAGCTGTGCAGGAATTGGTAGCAGCAGCCAAAACTGATCCAAAAGTTGCTTCAAAGGTTCTTCAACAGTTAGAAACTAACATCAATTCTCAACCAGCAACTGTTATAAATAACACTAAGTTAGCTGAGGAAATTAAAAACGTCTTTCAAGGAAATACTATAATTGGTGGGACTTTTTGACTGTAGTCGCCCGAACGGGAACGGGCAAAGTTAAATCCCCCAAATAATGTTCAGTTTCAAGGCTCAGCCAACTTTGTTGGCAGACAGCATGAACTTTCCCGACTGCGAGAAAGGTTGCTGCAACCAGGCGCAGTCGCAATTTCTGCAGTTTCTGGTATGGGTGGTGTTGGCAAAACTGAACTCGCAACCCAATATGCACGTCAACATGAAGCGGATTATCCTGGTGGGATTTGCTGGTTAAATGCCAGAACATCGAATCTGGCTGCAGAAATAGTGCAGTTCGCCTTGCAAAAAATGAATCTGGAAGTACCGCAGCAGAATTTTCGAGGAAGACAGCTAAGTCTCATCGAACAAGTACACTGGTGTTGGCAGCACTGGCAACCACCAGAAAGACTGGCGTTGGTAGTATTGGATGATATTACAGATTTGGGGAGTTGTCGAGAGTTCCTGCCAACGGCTCATCGCTTCCGCGTGTTGATGACAACACGGTTGCCAAACCTCGACACCAACATTGAGGAGATATCTCTGGATGTGCTGTCAGAAGAAGAGGCTTTGCAATTATTGACAAAGCTAGTGGGTGAAAGACGGGTGCAAAAGGAAGAGCAAACAGCGAAACTCTTGTGTGAATGGCTGGGATATCTCCCTTTGGGTTTGGAATTGGTGGGGCGGTATTTGGCGGAAGATCCAGATTTATCATTGACACAGATGTTGGAGCGGTTGAAGGCGCGGCGACTGAAAGATGAAGCACTTGAACACCAACAGCTAACTTTGAGTGTAGCGCAGTTGGGAGTTTTAGCTGCATTTGAATTAAGCTGGCTTGAACTTGGCTCAATGACACAGCTTGTCGGTAAGTTGTTAAGTTTGTTCGCCCCGAATATAATTCCTTGGAGATTAGTAGAGTCTGTGGGTGATAAACTAAATTGGGCAAAGGCAGATATTAATGAAGCGAAAAAGCAACTTTACAAGCGTCACCTAATTCAACAAGTAGAAGAGAAAGAGGCTTGTTACAAAATTCATCCTTTAATTAGAGAGTTTCTACAGGCTAAATTAGCAGCATTGGCACAACAAAAGCGTCCAAAAGAATTTTTTGGAATCATTTGGAAGTTTCTACAAGTCAATGAATTGTTTAAGCCAAGAACACCTGAAAATATTAAACGCGCTTTTGCAGAAACTTTTATCGCGATTGCTCAGACAATTCCCCAGTCGCCAACCCAGGAGATAATTAAGTCAGTCAAAGACGCTATTCCACATTTAGCAGAAGTGGCACAAAATCTGATTTATGCAGTCAGTGATGAAAAATTAATTCTGATTTTTGTTGGCTTGGATAGATTTTATTCTGGACAGGGTTTGTATACGCTGGCTCAACTGTTGTTAGAGCAAAGTATATTAGTGATACAATCTCGTTTGGGAGATGAGCATCCCGATGTCGCCACCAGTTTCAACAATTTAGCAGCAGTCTACAAATCTCTTGGACAGTACACCCAAGCAGAACCTCTGTTCATCAAAGCATTGGAAATTGCTTCACTCAGCTTAGGAGTCAATCATCCCAACACAATCACTATCCGTAAAAGTTTAAAATACTTACGCGATAATCGCCAGTCTTATAACAGTGAACAGTGAGCAGTGAGCAGTGAACAGTGAACTGATAACTAATAGCGGTACTAGTTCCTCGCCAAAAATTCTTGAACAGTCAGAATCTCAATGCCCCGAAATGAGTTTAGCACTAGTAAATCATCATCTCCGGTAACAATACACTCTGCTTGACCACTCAGTGCCAATTCCAGATACTTGTTATCTTTTGGATCTCGGCATTCCGAAATCTGTTCAGTCACATCAATAAACTGAGCGGTTTGAGTTAAATCCTCTAGCAATTATTGCCGCTTTTCCTCGGTGAGATATCTATCAAATTTAGGACGATATAAAACCTCTCTTAACTCTGAGAAGACAGAACTGGAGAATATGAGAACACCAATATCTTGAGCTTGATCCAATGCCTGACGTGGCTTGCTTTGACTAAACAAAAATGCGCTAATCAATACGTTAGTATCAAAAAAAACCGTTGTTTATTCGTCATCATTCAAAATCGATTCTAAGATTTCAGGCGTTAATCCTCGCTCTTGTGCTTCAAGGCTAGCTTTATCCATCGTGTTTCTCAGACGGGCGATAGCTTCGCTGCTGCGCTGCGCGCAGATCGCCTCTTGTCTATCAGTAGTAAATTGAGACTGCATAATTACCGCAATTTTGAGTTGCAATTGTTCACGCTCTTCTTCAGAGGCATTGCGGTATGCCTCTGCTAGCTCAGACGGCACTTTGATGGTAATTTCTTCTTTAGTAATCATAGTCTGTTCGCTTTTCTCATCTTTCAATAAATTTTCCCGGTTTTAGGATGTACAAAAGCATACAACCATAACCATTGAAACCACCAATTGACATCAGCAATTGGTGTTTTTCCTTCGGGTCTGGCAATGATATTATCCCCAAATTTTTTGTAGATTGAGTATAAAACCAGGTAAAACATTCTCCCCTGAAAGAGTTTGAGGTAATTTTAAAATTTCCACATCTTGTTTGGGACGATAAATTTCTACTTCCTGTTTTTTTATGTTTATCAACCAACCCAAACGACATCCATTTTCAATATACTCTTGCATCTTATTCTGAGTTTTTTTCAAGCTGTCATTAGGTGAAAGTATCTCGATGATAAAATCAGGACATAGAGGAATAAATTTTTCTTTTTGCTCTTTAGTCAAAGCATCCCAACGAGATTTTTCCACCCAAGAAACATCTGGAGAACGGTCAGCCCCTGAAGGTAAAGTAAATCCAGTTGATGAATCAAAAACTTCGCCAAGTTCTTTTTTTTCATTCCATGATGCTACTTGAAGAATTAAATTAACATTACTTCTCCCTGTTTCTCCTCCCGTCGGTGGCGTTATAATTAATTCTCCCTGGGCATTTCGTTCTAATTTTAAATCGGAGTTTTCTTCACACAGTTGATAAAACTGCTCTCTTGTCAGTTTAATGACAGAGTTGAGGTTTAATGTAAGTGCTGTCATAGGAGTATCTCCCGTTTTTGTTGGCGGAGTGAGTTACTGGAGTTTAGACTAAATTCGATTTATTCGGCTACAACCCTTGTTTGGCAAACATTTTAGACTTCTGAAACAAAAAAAGCCTAGAAAGAAATCATCAATCCCTGTCTGGATAAGGATTTGGCGGTTTGATAGGTAAAATTAGTCTAAACTCCAATGAGTTACAAACCTATATCCATTTTGTTCCACACCGTATTTCTTATATTGTGGACGTGACCCTCAGCCATTAGGCAGAGTGGGGAGAATGTCATCAAGACATTAGTTCCTTAAAAAGGACAAGAATTTTTTAATGTATAGCAGTCGCCAGGTAGATTAGGACACGAACTCATGATAAAACACGGTCACCAAGAGACTTTCAATGTGACTTTACCCATAACTTTGCCGCCCTTGGAAGCATAACTTTGCCGTTAATAACACTATAACCCTCATTCTTGCGTCAGCTAATTTTGGATGAAATTGACAGTTTGGAACCATAACTTTGCCGCTAATCCAAACTGGAAGGATAAGCTTGCCGTGAGTCCAATCAAGCATAGAAAGCAGGAAAGCGCCGGATTTTTTATAATGGAGCAAAAGCGGTTCATGCTGGTATGGGATAATGCTGGTATGGAATAGAAACTTTCGGCTATCCATCTGTTCTAAGTAACTACTGGAGTATTAGAAGATCCTTCTAACCAAAGTAGTTGGCGATAACAATGAGGATAACTTTGCACAAGAGGATGTTGATGTATTAAACAAACTCTAACATCTTTAAATTTTTCTCGAAATTTCCATCTATGGCAGCCATATTAATTCACAGTGAGGAATATGTAGACTTAACGTTTAAGCTAACAGGCGCACCGATTCCTCTTGATAATGGTTATGTTATCTATAGTGCTTTGTCCAGTATTTGTCCTAGCCTTCACGAACTAAAGTCTATTGGGATTCATCCGATCGCTGGAATACCGAGCAGAAACAATTTGCTTGAACTCACTCATCAATCTCGTCTAAAAATTCGGATTTATCATCAACAAATTCCTTTAGTTTATCCTTATTTAGCTGGTCAAGCTTTTCATATAGGTCAAAATTTTTATCAACTAGATATTCCCGACTACAAACCGTTAATTTCTTCAGAAAGTGTCTATTCCAGATTAGTGGTAATTAAAGGATTTCAAGACTCTACTAACTTTATTGAAGCTGTTCAACGGCAACTGGATAATTTAGAAATACAAGGAAAAATTGAATTTCTTACCCGACAAGATGGAACACCTCAACGAAGACAATTAACCATCAATAAAGAAGGGAAACAGTTTAAAGTTAGAGGATTTGGCGTAAAAATCAGCATTATTTTGGGATTAATGCCACTCATCTCAAAGATTATTCACGAATTTTACCTCTGATAGATGGAATTATGGATTTACCCAAAGTAGGAGGGAGTAGTAATATTTTTAATTATCCTTTCTGTCCCGATAGTTTGGTATTTCACTGGACAAATCATTTTGCTTCATATATTTCCTATTGCTTTGAATATTGCGATCCTAAGACTAAGGAAGCAAAACTTACAAAAGAATTTATAGATGAAGTAGAATGCGGACAGATTGACCCTAGTCAATTGTGGATTGGGGGAACAATTGTTAAGGAGTTACAGCAATTGGATAATTTTGAGAATTATCATTTTAAGAATACGCATATTTATCGTAATCGAAATGAACTGATTGAAGCTTTGAAAACAGTCATTAAAAGAGATTTGGGGTTATAAGAATCAAAATGATTGCACCATTAATTCTCTATTTGGATGTTCCATTTACGACTTTTCGGGAGTCCCATGCAAGGGAAATGGGAAAAACCTATCCTGTCCCTCCTCCAGCGACAGTGTATGGAATGTTGTTGTCTTTGGTAGGGGAAACGAATGTCTATCGCCACTGTGGGGTAGAATTGGCGATCGCGATGTTATCTAGCCCCAAAAAGTCGCGAATTTTGCGTCAAATGAGACGGTTTAAGAATACTGATTTTAGCCATCCAGAGAATGTTATTCCCTGTTATCAAGAAATTTTGTCTAATCTGAAGTGTTTGATTTGGGTTCGTTCTGACGGGGAGAAGATACAACCAAGTTTAAGGGAGAGGATACAGTTAGCGTTTGACCATCCTGAGCTAGTAAGACGGTTTGGTTGTTTATTTTTGGGAGAAAGTGACCAGTTGATTAAAAGGATGAAACTTGTCTCCCAAGATTATCTAGAGGGGGTGAGACAGTGGACGATTAGGGATAATCGAGGCAGGTTAACCTTACCTTATTGGGTTGACCATGTGGGGTCAAGAAATACCCGCTGTGACAACTATCTGTGAAGCACCTTTCAAGATGCCTGCGTTTTGGGAAGATGAGTTTTGCCATAGATGTAGGATGCCGCTTGCACAGATGGCAGAGTATCAAAAGCCTTTTAGCAATTAATTCATCAGTTCTGGTAATTAGCAGAACTACAAGACGGGATTTATTTGAGATTCGGACTAAAACTGCTGTAAGTCCTCAAGATATTCGCACAGCTATAGCCCAAAGGGCTGACGCTGCGCGTATCGCGCATTTCCAAGGAATGTAAAAATTTTAGATAGATGCCAAGGTGGATGTAAACCTCGTGCTACATTGTTAGACAGTTTCTCACCTCCTCTACTCATGCCTAATATTTCTATTGGTATCCGAATACCAACTAATCTTCACAAACGGTTAGAAGTCTACATTGCCGAGACTCACTTAACCAAAACAGAAGTGATTTTCAATGCTTTAGCTCAGTATCTGGGTGCAAGCGAAGAAATGACCTTGAGCTAGAGAGTAGCAGCATTGGAAGCTCAAATATTAGAGTTAAAAGGTTTGGTCAAAAACATTTTAAGTACCCCAAGTTCGTTATGACAAGCTCAACAGCTGGGTCGAGCGGGCTGGCACGTCGAAAACCGATGTGGTCGTCAGCGCGATCGGTACTGACCTCGGTTGTGCTGAGATTGTGTGTGCCGTTAAGCCAGCAGATGGCTGAGTTAGAAAGCTAAATATAGCAGAGAATGGCGGCTCTAGAGGAACATAACAAAGAAAATTAACGGTCTGCTTTACCTAGTAACTTATTAGAAAGCTCTATTTAAGGAAATTGAAAACATGACACAACAAGCTAACTTTAAGATCACTATCGCCATTCAAGATGCAGATTTAGATAACGACGAGTTACAAGAAGAAACTCAGAACTTGCGAGAACAACTTGAGGAAAGTGAAATCGTAGAAAGCGCAGATTTGGTGGCAGTTAATCAAGCACCAGCAGGTTCAAAAGCTTTCGGTGGCTTCATTTTAGGATTGTTAAACGCAGAGGTTAATGCCGCTAATATTAAAAAATTAATGGGATTCTTGGGCGATCGCTTGGGGAATAAACAGATTGAGTTAGCACTCAAAACTCCTGACGGTAGAGAAATCAACCTCAAAGCCAGCAGCAGAGAAGAGTTTGAATTTGTTTACCAAAAAGCACAAGAATGGACAAAAGGTAATTCCACCACCGAAGAGAAGGCTAACACAGATGGCTAAAATTGCTTTATTAATTGCAGTAGGTCAATTCTATTCGGGAGATTTAGCCTCTTTACCGAAAAGCTCTACGGATGTGGATGCAATGAAAGAAGCGTTGATAGATCCAGAGTTAGGGGGGTTTGAAGAATCTGACATTACTGTGTTGAAGCACCCTAATAAACAGCGAATGGAAGATGCTGTTTATGATTTATTTGATAAAGGTAAACGAAAAAAGGATGATCTCCTGTTATTTTACTTCTCTGGTCATGGAATTACTGATGAAAGTTGGATATTCTTTTTTTCTACTTATGAGACTCGCAAGGAAAATGGTAAATTACGCCCTACCACTGCCATATCATCAAATTGGGTACATCAGTGGATGAATCAATGTCCATCCAAACGAGTTGCTATTATCCTCGACTGTTGTCATAGTGGAGCGTTTGCTAAGGGATTAAGTGCTAAAGGTACTGCTAACGCTCTAATTAAAGAGCAATTAGGAGGTGAGGGACGTGCCATACTCACGGCTGCTAGTGCCACGGAATATGCTTGGGCTAAGGATGAATTTGACCTTTCTGTCTATACCCATTATCTCCTAGAAGGTGTTCGTACAGGAAAAGCAGATCAAAACGGCAATGAGTGGCTTTCTCTGGAGGAATTACATGAATATGCCAAGAACAAAATATCTGAAGCAAAACTCGAAATGAACCCAGAGTTTTATCCAGTGAGGCAAGGAGCTAAGATTCTTCTTTTTAAAGCCAAAACTACTGATCCTAGCGAGAGGTATCGAAAAGAAATTCAGCGTTATTTGAAGCAAGGTAAAATTCCTACTTTTGCTCGTAGTTCGTTAGAAGATTTGCGCGAGAGATTACAAATATCTCAAGCCGAATCCCAATCAATAGAACAAGAAGTTTTCGCTCCTGTTCAGAAGAAACAAGAAAATCTAAAGAAATATGAAAAGGCTTTGAGAGAAGCATTAGCTGAAGAAGGTTCTCTTAATAGTGATTGGATTTGGGAAGAATTAAAGCGAATTCAGGAAAGATATGAACTTCAGGATGAAGAAGTAGAGCCAATCAGGCAGAAGATTATTCCTGAAATACAGCAACAGCAAAAACAAAAACAAAAAGAACGACAAGCACAGGAAGAGTATAATGATAACCTTCGTCAATACGAACAAGAATTCTCAAAAGCTGTGGAAAGAGAATATCCTTTGAGCAGTCATGCTTGGCAGCAAATCAACAGTTGGCAGCAGTCTTTAGAACTTAGACATGAAGATATACAGCGAATTGAACAACCGATTCTGGCTGCTAAGTATCAGGAGAAACTAAAGGAAGAAGAGAGACGCAAAGAACAAGAAGCAGAAAGAGCTAGACAGTTAGAGTTACAAAAGCAACTAGAAAAACAAGAGCATCAAAAACGACCAGAAGAAAGGCTGAAGCGAGAAGAAGATGAACGACTTAGACAGCAACCACAAGAAAACGTTCCTTCACAACCTCAACCAAGACAGGTAAGATTTCTATCCTCAAAAAAAGCTCGGCGAAGTGTGCTGCTTGGAAGCACAGCTTTGGGTATATTTTTCTTCTTGGGAGGAATTCCTTTGGGTAGTGGGTCGGGGGAGATTGTCAGTCTTTGGGGGATAGTGTGTGGGTGGTATAGTATGTTTTGGGTTTTCCTCTTTTTGGGAGTGTCTTTGCGGCGTTATTCGTTACGTTGGTGGTGTAATTGGGTGGCGTTGGTCACACAAGCTTACGGGGTGTGGTATTTGTATGTGTATTTTACCACACGATCTTCTTTGTTTGATTCACCTTCCCTTTTTCTTTGTTCCCTCATAGTCTATTTTACATCCATCTATATTGGACGCTGGTAGCTTTGTGTAAACTTTTTCTGGGAAGGTTTCTCACGAATTCATCTGTTGTTTACAAACTCGATACCTGGCACCAGACCAGGGGCAATCAAGCTATCAGTTTCCAGTTAAGCAGAAGTAGGCTACCTGGCAGCCTGGTCAACCGATGGTTGCTCAGGCGATGGCGAAAGGCGCACCTTCGGCGATACGGCGAAGAAAATTAGCCACAATCCTTATTTATACTAATAAAAACTTCTACAACTTTAATTTCAGATTAAAATTCCCGAACAATATCTTGCCCAATTCCTTAAAATCTAACCCAAACAACTGTGATACACTAATCTTCGCCTTTTCGCACACAGGAATAATCAACTTCACCAAATGATAAGGTTGACTTTGATTTGTTGTTGAGGCTATCCTCAAAGATTCCATGATTCCTCCTAAATCTCCCAATAACTTCAAATCCTTTTCAATTACTTGTTCAAAAACTAGCAAAATTAATTGTAATTTTCGGGTTAACTCAATCGGGATGGGTTTATATCCTAATTGGGAAGTAAGTGCAATTAGTTCGCCAATTCCTTGAATATTAACTCGATATTTCTCTATTTCCTCTTCGCCTTTAATTTCCTGTCCTAACCACCCGTAACAACGAGAACAAAACCCCGCAGATGAAAACCTAGCCATCACGGGTAAACGCGAACCACAATGAGGACATTCTTCTATTAATCGCTGTTTGTGAATCAAACAAAATTCTATATCCTTAAATGACCATAATAATGGTTCATAGATAGTTTTGTTCTCCTGCTTCCACTCTTCCCAACAACAAGGACACCAAGCGCGATAGTTCCGAAATAACCCCTGATCATAAATCATTCCTTTCCAGCTTAAAAGGGTCAAAAAGCGTAAATCCTCACGCATTGTTAACTCTTCTAAGACAGTGACTAACTTCCCTGTCATTTCTCGCATTCCGTTGATAGTCGGTTTAGCATCGCTATTTCCCAGTAGGTTACTCAGATTTTTTGACAATAGCTCAGATTTATCCTCATCTTTGAGGATAAGTGGCGCAATTTCTCCCATTAAGAGCTTTTGAGAGGTTAAACAATGCGCCTGCGCCAAACGATGGAGATAGCTACTGAGACTTTCTGTGTGAGGAGTTCCCACCGCCACAGGTTCAAGAGAAAATAACCGACTCCGTTGCGGGATTTCTGGAGGTTTTAGGCTCCAATGTTCTGAGTAAATAGTCATCCTCTTGGATTAACCTAAATGCTGGTACTTTAATTTTAAAAGCCAAATTTCAGAAATTAGTTTAATTCACTCTTAACCTCAATGCCGTAATTAACAAAGAAATCGGAGACAGATATCTCCAAAGCTGCCGCTAACTTAACAATATTTTTTAACGAGGGGTTACGCTCTCCGTTTTCGATTCCTGAGATGTAGTTGCGATGAAGCCCTGACTTTTCAGCCAGTTCTTCTTGGGATAAATCTAGCTCTCGCCTTCGCCGCCTAATCGCTTTGCCAAAGCGGTACTCAATACTGGAGTGTTTCTGTGTCACAAAACAATACTGAACCAGTATCGCCGTTAAATCCATCTACTATCAGTGGACTTTTGCACACTATAAGTGTTATAAACTTAAGTAGTATAGCATCAGACAAGCAAGTTCCTAACTTTATGGTCTTATTTTGATAGATTCATAAAATAAAGCGCAAAGTGCTTAGTAAAAACTATATGAAAGAGCAATTTGAACAATGGGTTGCTCGCCTTCAAATATCCGAGGCAGGGCAAAAAATTATTGAGAAAGTTCGCTCATCTGAACCATCGCGTCGCGTTGGTGGCGGTAGCAAGAATGTTTCAGGACGCTACCCTAGTCGCAAGATGGGAGTCACGATTCAATTTGAGTCTCATCGGGTTGAACTACCAATTATCTATCAGTCAGAACACGATAAAGATGTTCTAGAATTCTACGATCAACCACCACAAATTAAACTTGACTATCAAGCAAGTAACGGACGTAGATTAGGCGTTTTACACACCCCAGATTTCTTTATCATCCGAAGCAATTCGGCTGGTTGGGAAGAGTGTAAAACTGAGCAGGAGTTGAAAAAACTAGCAGAGAAAAACCCCAATCGTTACTTTTACTCTCAAGAAGATAATCAATGGCATTGTCCGCCAGGAGAAGTCTATGCTAGCCAGTTTGGGCTTTATTACCGCATCCGTTGCGATCGCGAAATCAATTGGGTTGTGCAACGTAATCTGCAATTCTTAGAAGATTATTACCGAGCCGAATCCCTAGCAGTGGAAGAAGCGATCGCTCAATCATTACTTGTAATTGTGTCATCGCAGCCGGGAATAACTTTAGCCGAATTACTCAATGGGTCAACAGGAGCGAAATCTGACGATATTTACACCTTAAGGGACTTCCAAAGAATAAATTAATCAATAAAAACAAAGAAGCCAGGTTTTTACAATAATGATAATCATTTTGAGGTGAGGAGAAAGCGGTTGCCATCGGCAACCGCTTTCTCCTCCTTAAATAT
>JAHHGV010000033.1 GCA_019359695.1 Brasilonema angustatum HA4187-MV1 | reverse complement strand
GAACTTTTTTCCCCTCCGCCCCTCCGCCCCACTGCCCCTCCGCACCTCGTCCCCTCCGCCCCTCCGCCCCTCCGCCCCTCCGCCCCTCCGCCCCTCCGCCCCTCCGCCCCTCCGCCCCATCCTTCCTTTGGGGCAATCACGACCTCTGCTTGGTCGGGCTTATCTGCCTTCATCTGGAGGTGAAATGATACTATAAAAACAGTTTAAATTTAAGCTGAAAAATAAAACCAAACCTAATAGCAAACTGATTGGGTGTTTATAAGCGCGTGTTTTTTACCAAATTCTCATGTACAACCCATCCAAAAGCACACCCGGATCGGTTGGGTTAGGAGTTTATAATCAGTCCCAATCATTATTTATCCCCATCCCCTTGATTTTGTATAATCTGCCATGCTAAAGACTTTGTTGGGCGACCCCAACGCTCGTAAACTTAAGAAATATCAACCTTTCATTACAGAAATTAATCTTCTAGAGGAAGACATAAAAGCGCTTTCAGACGAAGAACTAAAGGGCAAAACGGCAGAGTTGAAACAGCGTCTGAAGAAAGGCGAAACTCTGGATGATATTTTGCCAGAAGCTTTTGCAGTTGTGCGGGAAGCAGGACAACGAGTATTAGGGTTGCGGCACTTTGATGTTCAACTTTTAGGCGGTGCTATCCTGCATAAAGGGCAAATTGCCGAAATGAAAACTGGTGAGGGCAAAACTTTGGTTGCTACCTTGCCAAGTTATTTGAATGCCCTGAGTGGAAAAGGTGTACACGTCATCACTGTAAACGATTACCTGGCTCGTCGGGACGCAGAATGGATGGGACAGCTGCATCGCTTCTTGGGATTGAGCGTAGGGCTGATTCAGCAGAGCATGACGCCATCTGAGCGCAAGAAAAACTACGACTGTGATATAACCTATGTTACTAACAGCGAGATAGGGTTTGATTACCTGCGCGATAACATGGCGACAGATATCAAAGATGTTGTGCAGCGCTCATTTAACTACTGTGTGATTGACGAGGTAGATTCTATCTTAGTTGATGAGGCGCGGACTCCACTAATTATTTCTGGGCAAGTAGAAAGACCTACAGAAAAATACTTAAAAGCAGCCGAAATCGCAATAGCGCTGCAGAAAGAAGAACATTATGAAGTGGATGAAAAAGCTCGTAACGTTCTGCTCACCGATGAAGGTTTTGCTCAAGCAGAAGAACTTTTAGGCGTAAAAGATTTATTTGACCCTGAAGATCCTTGGGCACACTTCGTTTTCAACGCGATTAAGGCAAAAGAACTGTTTCTGCTGGACGTCAACTATATTGTCCGCAACGAAGAAGTTGTCATCGTAGACGAATTTACTGGTAGAGTCTTACCAGGACGACGTTGGAGTGATGGACTGCACCAGGCAATTGAAGCAAAAGAACGGGTAGAAATTCAACCTGAAACTCAAACTCTGGCAACAATTACCTACCAAAACCTGTTCTTGCTTTATCCAAAACTCGGTGGTATGACCGGAACAGCGAAGACAGAAGAAGCCGAGTTTGAAAAAATTTACAAACTGGAAGTCACGATTATTCCCACCAACAGACCGAGAAGACGCCAAGACCTTTCTGATATGGTCTTTAAGACCGAAGCAGGCAAGTGGGGGGCGATCGCCAAAGAATGTGCCGAAATGCACAATCTCGGCAGACCAGTCCTGGTGGGAACAACTAGCGTCGAAAAATCGGAATATCTCAGCCAGTTGTTAAGAGAAATGGCAATTCCCCACGAACTGCTTAACGCCAGACCAGAGAACGTAGAACGCGAAGCAGAAATTGTCGCACAAGCGGGACGCAAAGGAGGAGTGACGATTGCGACTAACATGGCGGGAAGAGGTACTGACATTATCTTAGGTGGTAATGCCGAGTATATGGCGCGTCTGAAGATGCGGGAATACTTCATGCCCCGGATAGTCAAGCCGGAAGATGAAGATATGTTTAACATTCACAGAGCGGTTGGTTTACCGTCCTCAGCAAGCGGCGGAGGTCAAGGTTTTGTGCCAGGTAAGAAAGTCAAAACTTGGAAGGCTTCACCACAGGTTTTTCCAACTTCGCTTTCTAAAGAAATAGAGAAACTCCTCAAAGAATCAGTGGAAGCAGCTGTACGGGAGTATGGCGATCGCAGCTTACCGGAACTGGAAGCAGAAGATAAAGTCGCTGTGGCAGCAGAAAAAGCTCCCACGGATGACCCAGTGATTCAGAAAATGCGGGAAGCATACAACCGCATTAGGCACCAATACGAAGAGTTCACCAACAGTGAACACAATGAAGTGGTAGAACTGGGTGGGTTGCACGTGATTGGAACTGAACGTCACGAGTCGCGACGGATCGACAACCAGTTGCGGGGACGTGCAGGACGCCAAGGCGACCCCGGTTCAACAAGATTTTTCCTGAGTTTGGAGGATAATCTGTTGCGGATTTTTGGTGGCGATCGCGTCGCACGCCTAATGGATGCTTTCCAAGTAGAAGAGGATATGCCCATCGAATCTGGAATGCTCACCCGCAGTTTGGAAGGCGCTCAGAAAAAAGTCGAAACCTACTACTACGATATCCGTAAGCAGGTGTTTGAGTATGACGAGGTGATGAACAACCAGCGTCGTGCCATCTACGCCGAACGCCGTCGGGTGCTAGAAGGGCAAGACCTCAAAGAACAGGTCATCAAGTACGCTGAAAAAACGATGGATGACATCGTGGATTTCTACATCAACCCAGACTTACCCTCAGAAGAATGGGAATTGGACAAGTTGGTTGATAAAGTCAAAGAATTTGTCTATCTGCTAGCGGACTTGCAACCCGCTCAATTAGAAGATATGGCAATGAGTGAAATCAAAGCTTTCTTGCACGAACAAGTGCGTATTGCCTATGACCTCAAAGAAGCAGAAGTTGACCAAATTCGACCAGGATTAATGCGGCAAGCCGAACGATTCTTTATTTTACAGCGGATTGACACCCTGTGGCGGGAACACCTGCAACAAATGGATGCTCTGCGGGAATCCGTAGGACTGCGGGGTTATGGTCAAAAAGACCCGCTGATTGAGTACAAGAGCGAAGGGTACGAATTATTCTTGGATATGATGACCAATATTCGCCGAGATGTGGTATACTCTCTGTTCATGTTTCAACCTCAGCCTCAGGCAGTGATGGAAACACCTTCAGAAATGGTTTGAAGTTGTACAGACGTGAAGCTCCTTGTGTCGCGAGGTTATTTCACGTCTGTGACATTGGAAAAACGTTGATTTTAGCTTTTTTCACCTGAAAGTGTGAAACTGCTCGTATTTTATTCATAGTGTTTCTCATACTGTTCTTGGACGGGGGGAAATGGCTAAGAATCATATAGAACTTAGAAGGAAAAAGTACTTCAAGCTCAGTTCACAAATTGCTCAGTTGGATAATGGACAATTGCGTTCTCTGTTTGAGAATAGTGAGTCGAATGAGTCGGGCACGGGCTGGGGAACAAATCACACCATCGTCCTTGGGGAATCCAAGGTCTTTGTGAAACGTGTTCCAGTAACGAATATCGAACATGACAACCTGTTCTCCACCAGAAACCTCTATAATCTGCCAACTTATTGTAATTACAACTTACGTTCCACTAGTTTTGGGATCTTCCGTGAACTTGTGACGCACATCAAAACCACCAACTGGGTGTTGGAAGAAGCAATTGTCACCTTCCCACTAATGTACCATTATCGGATTATTCCATTCTCTGGGTGGCGGACGGATGTGGATATGGAACGTCTAAAAGATTATGTGGAGTACTGGGGAAATAGTGAGAATGCTGGGAATTATGTGGTAGATAGAGCTAACGCCAACTATGAGTTGATTCTGTTCCTTGAATACATACCGCATGTTCTGGAAACATGGCTGCAGGAAAACCCCAACAAACTTCAGAAACCTCTGGATGAGTTACGCACGACGATTGACTTTTTGAGGAAGAAGGGAATCATCCATTTCGACGCACATTTTCGCAACGTCCTCACCGACGGCGAGCAGATATATTTGACCGATTTTGGTTTGGTACTTGATAAGAGTTTTGCGTTGACGAAAGATGAAGAGTCTTTCTTTAAGCAGCACACATTTTATGACTATGGCGAAGTCCTGCGGAATCTTGGACACGTCATTCGACCGTTTTATTATTCATGTTCAGAGAACGATAAACGCAGGATAATGGAAAAATATGGCATAAAAGAAGGTTTACAACCTTATGAAGTGGGATCCATATTACTCGACAACATCGAACAGATCCATGCTGACGGGATTATGAAGTTAGATGAGTTTTTTGTTGCTAGCATCATCAAATACCGCAGCATTATTACGCTGATGCAAGACTTTTTTTCTGATATGTGGGGAAATAACAAGAAAGATACGAAATTTGATCACGCAAAACTACAACAACTGCTCAAAGAAACGGGGTTTATTTCTGATGCTGAAACCAACAGCGGATAGTTACCATCATTTACTGACTTGATTTAGGATCTGCTCATACAAAATTCGACTTTCTTCATTCTCAGAAAGACTTACGCAGCGAATTAAATTCGCAGTGCATTCAGCCGCAAGAAACGCCAGCAGAACACCGTACGGAATATCTTCTATGAAATTTTGTAACTCGTAATTCTCACAAAATTCACCTTCAGTTTCTTCAATTTTCCCTTCATCGACGGATGACTTGGGTGAGGATTTTTGTTAATTCACGTGAATAGGAATGAGCTTCAATGTTGCAGCAGAGTTCCTTGTTATCTTCTTGTGTTGCCACATTGGGTGATATTCAATCTTGCGCCAAGGGTCAATCATATCAGTGTAATGAGTGTGAAAAGCATGACCTGATTGTCCGGGAGTGTGAATCGCAACTGAATTGTCCAAATTTCCCAAATCGACAATCATTCGTAGAGAAGGAATATCTGTCACCTCGAAGGATTTGTTTGCTTTCCAACGGTTCGCATTAATGGTTTCCCCATTACCCGCAGTGGAAAAGGAGCCACGGTTAAATAAAGCTTCTATAGGAGCAACCCCAGATTTACCCAAGGTAGCATTGCGAAAGGTGATGGTATGCAGTTTGCCCCAGTTCCAGCTTTTCGGGTTTTTGCCTTGAAGGTGTTCGAGTTCATTCACAGCTTTGGTGAAAGCTTGACGTAGGATTTGGTCGCGATTTTCCACGGTTGGAGTGTTGTGGTTGTCCCACCAGGAGCTATTAGGTTGTTTGACCAGATTATTTACTACAGCGTACCAGCGATCGCCTCCATCCGGAAAGTACTCTTTTGGCAACTCATCATGAAACGTATCTGCAAGCAAATGCTTCCAAAACACCTCAAACAGCGCCGCCGCTGACGATTTCATTCCTAACTGCAAGTCCCAATCAAGTAGTAGTTTCTGAACTGCTTGCAAGCGCGGGGTATCCAAAGAAAGAGATTGCAACAATGGGACTAGCGTCTGTGCGTTCAAGTTTCGATTATCACCTTGTATCCCCTGCACATCACTTAGAGAAATTGGCTTAGTAGCTTGTGAAATCATCTCGACAATACGCTGTGCACGGTAGCCATAAACCCAGTCGGTGGTAATTAGGTAAGGATAATTCTTAGCTACCAAATTGTTGGCGGTAGCAATATAACCCTGAGATGGATTCAAACTTCTTGGCAATTGCTCAAAATCAATATAGCCACGCCACTCATATTCATCCGTCCAACCAGGAACGGGATAGCGCCCATTCCCCTTTGTCCGCACAGGGATTTTACCGGGCATCTGGTAGCCGATATTACCCTCAACATCACCATAGACCAAGTTTTGGGCAGGTACGTCAAAGTTTTTCGCAGCAGCGCGGAACTCTTGCCAGTTTTGAGCGCGATTTATTTGGGGAATAGCGTGAACGAGTCGGCAGGGTTCTAGAGCCGTCCACCGGAGAGCAACGGCATAGTTTTGCGGTAGTTCTACCCGCTCGTTTGGTTTGAACTGCTTCAGCTTAGGAGAAATATCGGAGAGTATCGGGCCATGTCTGGTGTAGCGTATTGTTTGGACAATCGGCTGACTCCCCGCAACTTGAATCGTCTGTTTCACCAGTTGCATATCCACCCATTTGCCGTTAACCTCATATTGATTGGGGTTTTCTGGGTTGATTTTCTCGATGTATAAATCCATCACATCTGATAGGACATTGGTGACACCCCAGGCAATGCGATCGCTATGACCGACAATCACACCCAGCATTCCAGCAAACGAAAAGCCACTCACATTGTATGGACAATCCGCACCTTTTGGTGTACAATGCAGACCAACCTCATACCAGATAGAAGGCATTTGTACAGCCAAGTGAGGATCATTCGCCAAGATGGGTTTACCAGTCGTCGTACGCTGACCTGATATTACCCAGCTATTGGAACCAATACCGACTCCAGTAGTAGAACCTAGCAATTGTTCTAAAGCAGTCATCGGTTTGGTTATTGACTCTAAGGCAGAGATGATAGTATTTACACCACTCACAGGGGAGAAAACATCTGCTGTACTCACTGCTTTACCCACTTGAAACTCAGGCAAAATCACTGGTAGGTTTTCAGGGTAAGGTGGAAATAGTTCTTCTACCTGAGCAGGAGTCAGGGTTTTGAGCAAGATACTACGTTCAATTTCACTATCAAGATTCGTGCCGAGATCATAAGCCATCACCTTGCCCCATGTGAGGGAATGAAGCGGTTGCCAAGGTTCTGGTTTGTAGCCAGGATTGAGGAATTGCAGCACGCCATATTCCAAACTCAGTGCAACACCTTGGTGATCCTGTAAATAAGCATTCACACCATCAGCGTAAGCTTCCAGGTTTGCCTTCATATCCGTATCTAGTTGATTCACTTCTTGCTGCGCCACCCTTGCCCAACCCATTGTCCGCAGATATTTATCTGTATCGAGCTGCGAAGAACCAAACATTTCTGAAAGTCGCCCAGAGCCAATGTGTCGCCAAAAGTCCATTTGCCAGAAACGGTCTTGCGCGTGGACATAACCTTGCGCCATAAATAAATCATGGGAGTTGGCAGCGTAAATGTGCGGAATTCCCCAGTCATTGCGCTCGACTTTCACCTCAGCTTTCAACCCAGGTATTTGAACCGTGCCAGTTTCTACTGGAAACGATTGCCTGACAGCATAGGTGACAAGCCCCGCTAGCGATAGCCCCAGCACTAGCAGTACAATCACGGTCATCCTGAATGCTTTATAAAACCAAAGTTTATTGAATCTTTTCATTAGCTGGTGGAAGTCGTGCGTTTTATATCGCCGCATGAAATGAAAACAGGACGATTATCTCACGCCAAGATGCCAAAAAGAACTTTGGGACGACAGTATCTGTCTAGTACCGCTGCCTTTGAATTCGCTGCCTGCGGCACGCTGCGCTAACATTCACGCATTCAAAAAGCTTTTATTCGCGTAGCAAAGCTCTCAGTTCTCGCAGCATTTGACTAGTTCCGTCATCAATTGCTTTTTGCACCAGTCGGGGAATAAGTTCAGTTACGGGTAAATTAGGAAAGGTGGGACTGAGGAGAGATTCTATGTAGCCGTCAGCTTGGAGAATATAAACGGTTAGTTGATGGTTGCTGTAAATCCACACTTCCGGAACCCTCAGAGATATATAGGCGTTGAGGGTTGTTTTTGAGGTAACATCAGATTCAACCGCAAGGTCACAGGGAGGATATACGGTTAAATCCATTTGGGTACATCCTTTGACCTCGCTGGCATTTTGAATATAAAAGCAGGTATCTGGTTCAACCCCAGCAATGTCTGGACGTTTAAAAGTTGTCGAGCCGAAGTCTTCCCAGTTGCGTCCTTGTTCCTCCAAAATTGTGGTGATAATGTAAGCAATGATGCGGTGGGGACGCTCATGTAATGCTAACGGGGACATTATTTCTAGGGTTCCTCGGTAGTAAGCAATGCGGGTGTTGCGTTTTTCTCCCAAGTCTTCGAGAAGTCGCTCAAAGTCTTGCCAGGACAAGTTATGAATGGCAATCTGGCTACCGGGAGCGAGTTCTATGGCATGTAAGGGAATAGTTACGCTCATGTTTTTGTCTCCGTTAACTGCTGTCCTGCTTTCTCAATTTTGACTAAAACTAACGCGATCTGCGCGGAGCGCAGCAGTGAAGCTATCGCGCGATCGCCCAGTGCCGCAAGCAGCGATTGTGGATAGATTTTGCATAGCGTCGTTTCCTAACTTAGTATTAAAACACGGCGGAGCAATGTTGAGGATGAGTCAGGTGGGCTGATATGGAAACGATGAAATTACGAACGCATATTGGGGCTGATGGTATATTGCAAATCCAGACGCCCACTGATTTTAAAGAGAGTTTTGTTGAGGTGGTGGTAGTTGTACAGCCGTTACCCAATGCGGAAGTTGCAGCATTAGAGAAACCGGAACCGCAATATAACGCTTGGGGAAAGCCGACGACGAAAAAATCGATTAAGGAAGCGATCGCTCTTATGGAACAACTGCGGCGAGAAGTGGCGTTGGATAAAACGTCAATTCGCTCCATGATTGAAGAGGGGCCAAGATTTTAATGCAGTTTGTTTTGGTCTGAGTTATTGATGGATCGGTTGGATTGATGAGAAAACAAAAAATTAGTTACCACTAGCTCTACAGAAACGTTTTGGGACGACTGAGAATCAGCAACTGTACTCGACCATCACCTGTATTAACTGCCAATACTGGAGGACGCTGATTGGATTTCGCTCCAGAGGGCATTGCTGGGAAGAGGTAAACCCAGTTGTTGTTCTCAATTAGTAATCGCCAAACAATAAGTTGCTTTGGATTTGTTGTATCATTTGTTTCCCGTCCAAAAATCTGTCTGAACTGCTTTACATCCCCAATAATGCGGGAACCCTTGAGGGGGGGATTGGTCAACAGGTCATCCAAATTGCGTCCCAACGCTAACTTATCGCTAGGGCTGACTAAAGTAACGAGAGGTCTTGTAGAGGTTGCGTTAACTGCATCCCGATAAGCATCAGCATTACCTTGCCAGCGTCCTAACCAAAACAAGGCAGCTAAAATCCAAAGAACAACAACGATTTCATGACGTAAGGGCAAGGGGAAAAGTTGAGCAAAGGAACGCAACGGCTTAAACAACCAAAAACTGTGCAATTTTTGCGTAAATCTGCTGATGGGTGATTTTGAGGTACTGGGTGCGGTGCTTGCCTTTGGAGAGCTAATCAACCAGAGAGTAGCTTTCATTAATAAAAGCGTCACAATTAAAACAAATATTGCCCGAAAAAATATCCAAAAGTTTCCCAGAATAGCTTGAAGTGGTACTAGCAAAAAAGATTCTAGGGGTAAGCTTAAGGAAGTAACTTCTATTTGAAAGAATCCAAAGTAAGCCCAACGATATATCCAGCCAAGGAAGTAAAGAAAAATACTAAAAACGCCGACAAGACCAGCGAAGCTTCCAAGAAGATTGGTGCTGGAAGAATTTTGAGAGCTTGGGGACATGATGAGCGACAAAAGCTACTAAAGGAGTGCTTCAAACTAGTATCTCGTTTACAGCCAGTGTTGTAAAAAAGAGGGAGTGTATCTCTTTATTGTTACACACAATTTCAGTATCATCTCAGTACATGGCGATGGCAAGGCTTACCCAAAAATGGCTATTCCTCACTAGCATACGAGAAACAACGAGCGGGTGCAAATACTTACCTTTGGTAGTCTAGTAGTATTTATTCATTAAATATAAAAATTCAGCAAATACCCCCAAAATTACTGACTTTAGCAAACTTTGCCAAGTGATTTCAGACATACTTTTCAACAAATCTCAGAAAATTTCCGGAGCATAGAGTATTTTTTGTGATTTTATACTCATAGTGATAGTTTATTCAGACTGACTTCACTTCTTGCGTATTAATCCCCATCTCGTTAGTCTTACTTGGAGATATGAAAGTTTTTTTTAAGACACTGAGTTTGGCGTTAGTGGTCGCTTTAGCTGGAACAGTAGAAAATGTCAAAGCGGTGAGTGGCACTGTTGAAATAGCTCAAACTCAAAAGGCGACTAATAACAAGCCGATTCCTTTGGCGCTACCCACTACTGCGAATGTGGTGTTAAAGAATCGGAGTTCCATGACGGGAAAGGTAACAGCATTTGACTCAAAAGGGCAAACAATTCAGATTTCCGGCAATAGTGATTCTCGCACACTCCAGATTGCCCAGATTCAACGAGTAACCTTCAGACGAGATGCTCTGGTTCATGACAGCGATGGTCAGCAGGTCATCCGGGGAGAGGATAACGCACAAGCAAAGCAAAGCACTTGGTCGGGTATTCCACTCAATGCGTTTCAGTTACTGGATTCTAAACTGGGACAAGCAAGTGTAGATCTGGCAACAGTGATGAATCACAGACAAATGCGTCCAATTCAGTCAGTCGCTGTCAAGAGTTTATATGTAGCAGATGAGATTCAGTTTGAACCCGCTGGAAAGATGACGATAAAAGTAACGCCTAGTGACCGCTAGCTTTGATGGTGTAGGTGCAATCTACCTACAAGCTACAAGGTTCTAAAAGTAACCAATAGGATTTCCAGACTAAAGGTGCGGTTATGACAAAGCAAAAGGGAAATAAACAGAAAAAGTGGCTTTTCCCAATAGTGAGGCACTGCTACATAACTCTAGGTATTAGTATTCTATTGCTCTCAGAGATGGGCACCGCTGCCCGTGCTTTTCCTGGAAGTTATCGACTACAAAGTGGGCAACTGACAGCAACCACAGAGCAAGATGCAACCCGTGCTGTTGCGAAAAAGCTTTATGATGAAGGACTTGTACTTTTCAAGCAAGGTACAGGAGAATCACTAAAACAGGCAATTGTTAAATGGCAAGAAGCACTTAAGCTGTGGCATCAAGTAGACAACAAATTTCAACAAGCGTTGACTCTCGCTAGTATTGGCAGAGTTTACTCGGATTTAGGAGAAAAACAAAAAGCACTGTATTTTTCCAATCAAGCACTTCTCTTATTCCGTGCTGTGGGCAGCAAAGAAGGAAAAATGGGTGAAGCGACTACCCTCAATAATATCGGGCTACTTTACTCTAATTTAGGAAAAAAAGAGGAAGCACTCAAAAATTTCAACCAAGCGCTTCCCCTTTTTCAGGCGCTGGACGAGAAGTATGGTGAAGCTACTACCCTGAGTAATATTGGACTAGTTTACTCCGCATTAGGACAGACACAGAAAGCAATCGAATTCTACGAGCAAGCACTTCGCCTTAAACGTGCCGTCCGCGACAATAGTGGTGAGGCTATTACTCTGAATAATATTGGGCAACTTTACTCTGATTTAGGAAAAAAAGATGAAGCACTCGAAAATTTCAACCAAGCGCTTCCCCTTGCAGTGGGAGACAAACGTAGTCGAGCTATTATCCTGAATAATATTGGGCAACTTTACTCCGACTTAGGAAATAAGCACAAAGCACTCGAAAATTTCCAGCAAGCACTTCTGTTAAGAGTTAAGGTGGGCGACGAAGGTGGTCAAGCTATTACCCTGAATAATATTGGGCAACTTTACTCCGACTTAGGAGAAAAACAGCAAGCACTCCCTTACTTCAATCAAGCGCTTCCCCTATTCCGTACCGTTAGCGATAGACGTGGGGAAGCTTCAACCCTCAACAACATCGGGAAAGTTTACTTTGATTTAGGAAAAAAACAGCAAGTACTCCCTTACTGCAATCAAGCGCTTGCCCTATTCCGTACCGTTAGCGATAGAAGAGGGGAAGCTAGAGCCCTCTATAACATCGGTCTTGTCTACCAAGATACTAAGCAACCGACTGAAGCCATCAAAAAATTGGAGCAATCTGCTAGCATTTACTTACAATTGCGTAGTGGTGTGGAGCAAAAAAATCGCAAAACGTTTTTAGAAAGCGAACAAAGCACAGTAATTGCCCTAATTAACTTACTTATCAATCAAAACCAACAGGAAAGGGCTTTTGAATGGGCAAACCTTGTTACCACTGCTGACCTTGCTGATTATTCTCGCCTTGTTAAGGTCAAAGTTGCCAATCCACAAGCACAGCTAGCTGTTGAGCAGTGGAATCAAAGCAACATTCAACTGGAAAGTCTGCGAAAGGAATTGCAACAAAAATTTACACCAGAACTATCTCAACAGGTGAATAAATTACAGGAAAAGCTTAATCAGCAAGCCGAAGACATGAGAAGTCGCTTTACGGAAGTGGCGGATTTGTTTGAAACCAAACCCACCGACATTGCTCAACTAAAAGCCATTATCCCCGAAGGTACAACAGTCATTCAGCCTGTCCCACTCAGCAACAGTGGAAATGCCCCAGATACAATCGCTTTGTTTGTTTTAACTAGAGACAAACCGAAAGTAATTAAAGTACCTGTTGACCCCGCTAAATTTGATACCCTATTGACACAAACTTATAATCAACTAACACACCGTAATGATGATACATTCCTCGACAATTTAGAAAAACTCTATGAGTTGCTGATTCGTCCAGTTGAAACTGAAATTCAAGCAACTAATCCCAAAAAACTCAGCATTATCGCCACAGGCAAGCTCCGCTACATTCCCTTTGAAGCACTCTACGATAGTAAAACTGACCAATACCTCATTCAAAAGTATCCCGTTAGCTACTTAACTCGCCTGTCTACTCGTTCCCTTCAAGCTAAAGGAACACAAACCGCTGCATCTGCAAAAAAGGTGCTGGCGTTTGGCAACCCTGTTCCAAACAAACCCTTGGCGCTAGACGGAGCAGAAGCAGAGGTCAAAAGTATTACTCAAATTTTCCCAGGCAGTGAAGCGTTTGTGAACAGTAAAGCCACGCTCAACACTTTCAAGATCCAATCTCCTCGCTTTTCTCTGCTTCACTTAGCAACGCATGGGTGTTTCCAAAAAGGTGGCTGTCCTAAATTGGGACTAGAAGAGAACACTTTGCTATTTGCTGACCAAAGGTTCAACATTAGAGATGCTGCTTTGTTGGGACTGCAAAATGTAGATTTAATTGCTTTGAGTGCCTGTCAAACCGCTTTACAAACCAACTCTAATGGTGAAGAAATTGCTGGACTTGCTTACTTATTTGAACGCGCCGGAGCAAAAGCCGTAATTGCCAGTCTCTGGAGTGCGGATGACAAAACCACTGAAGCAATTATGGTGCAGTTTTACCAGAATCTTAAGAAGGGGATGAGCAAAGATGAGGCATTGCGTCAGGCGAAATTGAGCCAGATTAAGAGCCATCCTTTCTTCTGGTCACCTTTTGTGTTGATTGGTGATGGGCGGTAATGACCATTAATATATCTTGCTATCCAACGGTAGCAGGAGCTTTCGCTAACTTACCATCTTCCATGTAGACAATGCGATCAGCTATGTCCAAAATACGATTATCATGAGTCACTAACAAAATCGTACAAGCTTGCTCTTTCGCTAAATTATGCATTAGGTTCACCACATCTCGACCCGACTTACTATCAAGGGCGGCGGTGGGTTCATCCGCGAGAACCATTTTGGGGCGACTCACCAGGGCACGGGCGATCGCAACCCGTTGTTTTTGTCCTCCTGACAAATCATCCGGGTAGTAATTAACACGCTCCCCTAATCCTACCAACTCTAGCATCTCGGCTGAGCGTCTTTTCATTTCTGCTGGAGTTATACTCTTGTGAAGTTCCAAGCCCATCCTGACGTTTTGCAGTGCGCTTAAGCTACCGTGCAGGTTGTGTGCTTGAAAAATATAGCCGTTATTGCGTCGTGCTAGTGTGAGTTGTTCTGCATTCGCACCACAAAGTTCTCGTCCTAACACCCGTAAACGACCTTCTTGGGCAGAACGCAGCCCACCTACTAAGGTCAGAAGTGTGGTTTTCCCAGAACCAGACGGACCTGTCATAATGATAATTTCACCAGCGTTAATCTCTAAGTTGATATCATATAGCACTTGTTTGCGGAGTTGACCTTTACCAAAGTAGTGGTTGAGATTTTGAATAGAGATAACAGCTTCATTCGTCATAGTCATTAGTCATTAGTCATTGGTCATTGGTCATTAATCATTAGTCATTATTAAAAGGGAACAGGGAACAGGGAACAGGGAATAGGCATACTGAGCTTTTTTCAAAAATCAAATAGGAGTCCTATATTAGTCATTAGTTATTAGTTATTCTCCGCGTCCGGTGCGTCTTTGAGTCCTCTAGTTCTGTACAACATGAATTTAGAACATGTCAGCTGGATCAGCAGATTGGACTTTACGAGTGGCGATCGCCCCAGATATCATACACATAATTATCGTCAGCATCTGTACTTGAATGGCTCGTGCTATTGTCATCAACACTGGTAAGTTGGTAGCGTTGCGAGTAAGAGCATATAGTCCCAGGGATACACTGATGCCAGGTAGAAAACCTAATACTGCCATAATGATTGCTTCTTCAAACACCACTCCTAGCAAGTAAGCGTTGCGATACCCCATTGCTTTGAAAGTGGCGTATTCTTTCATATGTGCATTCACATCGGTAGAAAGGACTTGATATACAATAATCACCCCTACCGTGAAGCCCATTGCTGCACCCAAGCTAAAGATAAAGCCGATGGGAGTACTTTTTTGCCAGTAGTCTTTCTCAAATTGAACAAATTCCTCTTTTGTCAGGACTTTGACATCCTGACTACTCCCCAGATAAGATTTCAAGGTATTTGATACTTTCTGTGGGTCATAACCTGGTTGTAGCTGAATCAAACCTAGATTCACGCTGTTTGCTTGTTGTCTGGGAAAGAGTCGCAAAAAGTTTTGGTCGCTGGTTATCAAACTACCATCAGCAATAAAGGAAGCCCCGACTTTAAATAAGCCACTAACATTGAGTGTCCGCCGTTCTATTTCGGTGGTAACAGATTTCCCTTGCTCGATTTGGGCTATTATCTTGGCGTAATCTCCTTGAGAACCACGGTCAAATAAAACTGTATCCGGTAGCTTGAGAACATTTAATTGACGGTTAACATCCGGTAAATCAAAGGCTGGCTTATTAGGATTAATTCCTATTACAAGAACTCCAGTTTTCTTAAGCGTTTCCGGATTCTTCCAATCAAGAAAGCCAAGATACATTCCCTCCGCTGACTTTACTCCTGGTATATCCATCGCCTGGAATAATCGCCGTCGAGGAAATGTCGTCAAATATGCCAGGTTACGTCCTTGGGGACTGACTAAAAAAATGTCTGCACGCATCGCAGTATGCAGTCTGGTGTTACTGTTAAACAATGCACTTTGAAACCCCAGTTGCATGAACATGAGAACATCAGCGAAGGCAATCCCTGCTAATGCTACTAAAAAGCGCCCTTTTTCGTGACTCAGTTGCAGCCATCCTAGTGGCGTTCGCCCCCTTAGTTGCTGAATTTGCTGGGTTATCAGTCCAATCACAGTGAAATCACCGCCTTGACTTGCAAATTCGAGAATTTAGCTGCTTTCTCGGTAGATGGCTGATCAAGTCTTACGTGCACTTCCACGATTCTGGAGTCAATATTGCTTGTGGGATCACTGTTGATCACATTTTGCCGTAGAACTTGCGAATCAATCCGATCTACAATCCCTGACAATTCACCCGCTACAGAATCACTGAGTAGCCGTACTGGTTGCCCCAAACGTACTTTATTGATGTCACTTTGGTAAACTTCTGCAACTGCGTACATCTGAGCGTTTTGCCCCATCTCGACAATACCGTCATTAGAGACTAACTCTCCAGGACGGCTATGAATTTTGAAGACTTCTCCTTCTTGGGGCGATCGCACAAAAGCCTGTCTTAAATTTGCCTCTGCTTTTTTGACACCTGCTATAGCTTGATTTATTTGTGCCTGTGCTGCTGCAACATCCACAGAGCGGACTTCTGCAATTTTAGCTAAGGTTGCTCTACCTTCGTTGAGTTCTTGATCGCGAGATGTTTGAATCCGTTTGAGGTTTGCTCGTGCTTCTGCCAGTTGTTGTTCTCCGGATGAATCGAAGCGTTTGAGGTTTGCTTGTGCTTCTATTATTTTTTGCTGCGCTGTAGTCAGAGTCAAGCGCTTGGTATCCTGGAACGAGGTAGAAATCGCCCCTTGTTGATAAAGTGTTTGATAGCGTCGGTATTCTGCCAGGGCATTGTTTAGCTGTGCCTGCAGTTCAGCAATGGTTGCTTTTTGTGCCTCGATTTGCGTGTTCTTTTCTGCCTCTAAGCGGGCAATAGTTGCTTGTTGTGCTAGAACTTCTGTGCCTTGTTCTGCTTCCAGGCGAGCAATAGCTGCTTTTTGCGCGTCTATTTCACCCTTTTTGGCACCCGCTTTGGTTTGGGCAAGATTTGCTTGGGCGACTCGTACTTGCTCTTGTGCTTCTGCTAGTGCTGCACTCAGGCGATCACGACTATCCAAAATCGCAACCAGCTGCCCTTGCTTCACCTTAGTTCCTTCGCGCACAAGCAACTGTTCAACCCGACTTCCTTCTGCTGATGCTGGTGCAGAAAGTTTTATGATTTCTCCGTTTGGCTCTAATCGTCCTAGGGCTGTTACTGTTGTTACTTGTACTACAGGTACTGCTTGCTGTTTTGCTGCTTTCGCCTCATTCTGAAATTTTTGTACTGTATAAACACTGATACCACCTGATGTTATAGTTGCAAGTATAACTAAAAGAAAAGGTAGACGAAATGTAGGTTTTAGCTCAGATGAACCCTCTAGGTTCGAGTGTTCAAGCATAGTTATGGTTCCATTGCCTGTCAAACTAAACCGTTTAGTCTAATATGATATCTAAACTAAACCGATCACTTCAGTCTTATTTATAGGGTTTTCATTGACATATATAGGAGTTTTCATGCTGACCTCGCGCAAGTGTGGAAACTTTGTTTCTTTAGACCAAAGAGGAAACACGACGCGGCGTTATTTTTAGCCGTTTAAATATCTGTAAATACCATTACCGCCTTGGGGTTACTCAAAGCCGTGTAGTTTTGTGAGCCAGCGCTGCAAGAGGGTTTCCCTCTGTAGGCGACTGGCGAACCCTTTAGGGCAATCTACTTTCGTTCGGGCAATTACGAACTGACATCTTTCACCCTGTACGCATAACGGTTTGCTCCGTAGAGCCTCCCTTTCGGGGTTAAGTTAGCTTCGACAATGTTATTAGTCGGCATATCCAAAAGACACTGGCTTAACCCATACACCTGTTTAATCTTCTGGTTCTAGAGCCTGGAACTAGCTACGCATTCCAGGGTAGGAACTTCAGCACTTGCCAATAACGTAGTACACGAAGTACTGAGTCTGGTAAGCTAGGGCTTCAGCATTTGCTGAAGCCCCTGGATTCAATCCAGGGGTTGCTTACTGACGACATATTATTAGGGCGCTGCAATATCGGTGATCCTGGTTTTTCAGGTTGTCACTCATTGGAAACGACTTGTTTTGGATACACCCTAGATGGAAACTATATATTAGAGAGGGTATATCAGACCATATACCTTTGGTAAGATTTTGGGCAAATTAACATTTTCGGCAAATGTTGTAGATGAATAATTGAAAAGGAGAGCTTGGAAGTGGCGTTGAAGGAGATCCGAAAATAGTACTACGCCAATTGGTAACCAAAGCTTTGAATCAGATGCTCAAAGATGAAGAGTTTCATGCGTTCAAGCGAGTGGTGATTGGGGAGTCTAATTGTTTTCCGGAGTTAGCCCAGCTTTGTATAATTTCTTTGGAAAAGCCGACGATTGAAACTATTAGTCACTACCTGGCTTCTCATCCTAAACTCAACATACCTGATCCTGAGGCAACGGCACGAATTCTCGTTGGGTCATTGGTTCATTTTGTGATGACTCAGGAGATGATGCACGCAAAGGAAATTATGCCAATCAAGAGCGATCGCCTATGGCAAAGCTACGCTTAACGCCTGATTGATACTTTGATACACTTTATTCTCAAATCGGCTGATTGACACTCTTTGTGTGCTGATTTATCCACTCTAAAATTCTATTCCACGCCCACCACGGATCGGAGTCTTGTGCTTGGCGCTGACACTTTTTACTACTGATATGGCTAACATGACCGCCATGACGAGTCAGCAACAAATCTATCTTTGAGTTACTAACACAAGCGGCTTGCAACTCAGGTATGATTGCTGGTTCAAAAAACGGGTCGTCTTCAGCGTAGATTATTAAAGTCGGTTTGGAGAGATTGGGCAGCAATGGTAAAGCGCTGCTTGCGTCGTAGTAAGCTTCCACTGTGGGAAAACCCAACCGCCCAATCACCAGTTCGTCGTCAAAACCCCAAATACTGTTAGCTCTTTCAATCGCTTCCGGGTCAACAGTTCCAGGATGAGCATCATGAATTTGCCATGCGAGTTTATTCAACTGGCGTGCGATCGCCCTTTCTAAATATTTTCCCACAGGATGTTTGACGAGAAAAGAAAGCGATCGCCTTGAATCCAAACTCGGGCAGATAACAGCAGCACCTCCAATATCGCTATCTTCTAGCTCTAAATCCGCATCCTCTTTGACGAGTTCCATCGCAGCCTTAACTGCCCATAACGCCAATTGTCCACCCAGAGAATACCCCATAAACCAAAATTTTCCTGGGCATCCCATTGCTTTGGCAGTTGCTGCGATGCGAACAAAATCTTCTCCCTCGTACAACCCGTCACTTGTCAACGTTGGCGACAACAGAGCTGTCTTACCATGAGCACGCCAATCAAACAGTACTACAGCATACCCTTGAGCATATGCTTTACGTCCCAATAGTCTGAGGTACCATTGGTTGTCCAAATCGCCTGTAATGCCGTAAGTGCCGACAATAGTGCCATGAGCATTGTCAGGGATGGCTACCAAGCCAAAGATAGGAACCCCTTTGGCACCCACAAATATTTTTTCTTCATAAACCGGCTCTGGATTTTGTGTTGTACGTTCCCAATCACGACTAGCCCACAAAGCGGTGTAGACAGTCTGGACGGTACCGTCTTGCAAAAACCACGGTGGACTGTAAGAGCAGTAACACATTAGGACAGTTTTTTAGTATAGTTTGGGTTTAGCACCACAATCATTTAATTTTAATGTTTATATTAGATTTAAAATATTTTTTATAATCAATACAGCAATCTTTGTATCTACCAAAGGTTCTTAATTATCCTTAATAAGTAGTAATAAGTTTTTAATAATGCCGAGGATTCTTGTCATAGACGATGATGCCGCAATTTCAGAACTCGTTGCCGTCAACTTAGAAATGGCTGGTTATGATGTCAGCCAAGCTGAAGATGGCATCAAAGGTCAGGCGCTTGCTCTCCAGCTACAGCCAGATTTGATTATGCTCGACTTGATGCTGCCTAGGGTAAATGGATTTACTGTTTGCCAACGCCTGCGGAGGGATGAGCGTACTGCCGAGATTCCCGTGTTGATGTTAACGGCTTTGAGCCAAACTCAGGATAAAGTCGAAGGCTTCAACGCTGGTGCAGATGATTATCTCACTAAACCCTTTGAGGTTGAAGAAATGTTGGCACGGGTGCGAGCACTCTTGCGACGTACGGATCGAATTCCTCAAGCTGCAAAGCACAGTGAGATTTTGAACTATGGACCGCTAACCTTGGTTCCAGAACGCTTTGAGGCGATATGGTTCACTCAGACCGTAAAACTGACTCATTTGGAGTTTGAACTTCTGCACTGCTTGCTGCAACGCCACGGTCAGACAGTTTCTCCAAGTGAAATTCTCAGGGAAGTTTGGGGTTATGATCCAGATGATGATATAGAAACCATTCGCGTACACATCCGCCACCTGAGAACCAAACTAGAACCTGATCCCCGCCATCCCCGTTATATCAAAACGGTGTATGGTGCAGGTTACTGCTTGGAGTTGCCCAGTTTACCTCAGTCAACTGAAGGTGCTTCTGCAACATCAGGAGTTCAGTAACAATAGCCAAATAAGCGAGATACTGATTCTGCACAAATCTGATAGATTGACTTGCCCAAAGGTGTCCTTAGATATCGGTTTGGAAGCGAGTCCAAAGGGGGCGTGGTTTCAGTAGATAGAGGATAAACTCATTCTTGCGCTCCCAAGATAGATTGTTAGCCTCAATTGACTTATCGCTTCAGTTGTTCACTCAAAAAATTGACACTCTACGCTACGGAAAATGAGAGAGTGTCAATAGTATGTGGTGTAGCCAATTCGTTTGACCGAAGCTCTAACAGGATCTTAGTTGCGCGATTTTGGATTATGGTTTATCTGTTTGAATCCAAAATCAGATGGTCTCAAGCCCCTGGATTCATCCATGGACGACAAAAAAAATAAATTTATGTCGAGACACGTAGTGCAAGACATAAGGCGTCCATTTAACAAGCCCCTAGTTTTAACTATGGGGTTAATCCAAAATCGCAAATCCAAAATCCAAAATTGATTGACTCTGCGGATATCTCCTCTACAGACGCTACTTTGTAAGTCCCTAACGGACACCCAGCACGCTTACTCACCGCAAGGCGCTGCTGTGGGTACTCCACGAGAGTGAACTGCTCACTTTCCGATAATAAATAGCCAGAGCTTCATACCTCTGGCTATAAACAGGCAAATTACGTATGAATTCACCTCAGCCTATTCTTTTTTTACACCCAAAGATTTCTTATGGGTCACAAGGTAGATGCCTAACACTGATAATCCAACAATACCTGCTGGCTCAGGAATTTGTTTCGCTGGTGTTATCCGAGTCATTCTGGCATAAATCCCTGCCGTAGTTCTATCATCTTCAAAAACGCTAAATTTGTTAACAGGTGTATTTCCACCGTTTTGGCTAAAGCCAATTAAATTCAGTTGATATTCGTTTCCTTCAAAATTGAAACTGCGAGTGCTAAAGTTGTCCTTTATATACACAATATCTGCATCGTCCTCAGGATTTAGTCCTAAGTTCGGTGTATTCACAAGCTGAAAGCCGAAGTTGAAAACTTCCCTGAAAGTACCAGGATTAGTGAATGATAGAGTGAGATTTAAAGGTACGGAATCAACGCTAGTGCTTTCCTCAACCTTGCCATTGTAGTACTCTAAATCGCCCACTTTAAACAGCGAACCAAAATCGTCTGCGGAAAAAGGATTTCCAGTAAAGGTTAGCTCATTTGCAGCAGTTCCATAGTTGTTTTCAAGATCATCTGGACGAGAACGTCCCCAAGTAAATGAGTTCGTTCCCACGCCGGAAAAAACCGGGTCAGTATTGCTCCCTGGATCAGGTGTTCCCCAGATACCACTCGATTTGCCTAAAATAGTTAGACCCTGAGCTTGATTGGAGAAACCAAGTGCTGTGATCAAAGTCACAGCAAAAGTAGACAAAGCAGCAGCAAAAACTGAACTTAGTTTCATAGCTAGGCTTTCACTCCTATCCAGGAGCTTTCTCAAGTTAAGTACCCAGTCTACCTTAATAAATTTGTAGAAATTTTGCCAATAAATTAATAAAGTTCGTGTGAATTTTTTTCATACAATTTTAAAATCTTATCAAAGCAATTTTGTTTGAACATTCGTTGTAATCAGCTTAAGATAAGAGTTTGACAAAATAATTAGTATTAATAATAAATCATTTCGCTTCAGGCTTATTACCTTCTTAAAAAAGAAAATTAAAACTCATATTCACATAATAGTGAACAGTCATCTGTTATCAGTTCAACCAGAGTTTTTTATTTATCCAGAAATTAATTTTTGAGCACTGATTAGCGTTTTCCTGTATCCATTTAGAGGATGACATGATAACTACTTGCTGATAACAGATAACTGTTCATTGTGAAAGTGGCGCAGTCGCCTTTGTCACAAATTTGTCGTTTTCCTTTTAAGGAGCAAGGGCGTTACCGCGAAGTAAGCTAGCAATCGTCTTGGCAGTAATTTTCATCTGAGTGATGGGATTAGCAGGGACGACTGTCTTATAGAGATAGCTATCAAAAGTGAGACGTTGGACATCGCGATCATCACACATTTCTACAAAAGCTTCACGGGTGGCGTCAGAACGATAAAATACGGTTTGCAGAAGATCCAACACCTTGTAGGTGAGTCCGTATTTCTTATCCCAGCGCTTCAAGTACACCTTCAGATCTGCTTCTGTAGGAATGCGGCTACCACCGTTGGACATTTCGACGATAGTTTCGGCACACATCCGTCCGGACTTAGCAGCAAAATAAATGCCTTCACCAGACGATTTGGTCACATAACCAGCAGCATCACCTATCAAAGCGATTCTTCCGACAACGCGACGAGGACGAGGATGTTCCGGAATGGGGTGTGCTTCTACTTTAATAATTTGACCACCAATCAGCTTACGGGCAGCACGGGCGCGGATGCCAGCTTGCAATTGTTTGATGCGGGCTTTGTTAACCTGCATCGTACCAGTACCAACTGCTACGTGGTCGTATTTGGGGAACACCCAAGCGTAGAAGTCAGGGGATACATCGTCCCCAACATACATTTCAGCGAGGTCTTCATAGTAGACCATTTTGTCTTTGGGTAGACGAATACGCTCTTGGAAGGCGATCGCATAATTATAATCCCCAGCATCCATCTCCTTAGCAATGCGGGAATTCGCCCCATCTGCCCCAATAATCACATCTACTTTCAGAGTTTTAGAAATACCCAGAGCACCACCTTCTGTATGATCTAGGTAATGAATGGTATAGGCGTCTGTACTATTGGTGGGAAAATCGAGTTTATGAACAGTGGCATTAATGAGATTTGCCCCTAGTTTTGCCGCGCGATCGCGCAGGTAACCATCCAGCACCTCACGGCGGCACATTCCTATATATTCATCTTCATTTACTAGATTGATATCAACCTCACGATTAGAGGGTGAAATCATTTTCATCTTGCGCACTTGACGATCAATGATATTCGGCGGCAGGTCAAATTCACTCACCATGCACAGGGGAATTGCACCTCCACATGGCTTAGCATTGTCTAGCTTGCGCTCAAAGAGGTAGGTTTCGATTCCAGCTTTGGCAAGCGTTTCTGCGGCTGATGAACCAGCAGGACCAGACCCAACAACAGCAACCCGTAGTGTCAAAGGTTTTCTCCCAATCTTGACATTCACCGAGAGAATGGTATCACGCTCTTTTGGCTAATTTCGCGCTCCGGTTTCCAGATTTGACATAAATGCAAAGTTCCTTAATATTTCGTAAGAGTTTCAATGCCCTCTGGGCAGGGTGTAAGGGTATAAGGGTATGTTAGCGCAGCGAGCCGTAGGCTGGGTGTAGGGGAAAAGAGGGGAAGAGGGGTGGACAACAATGGAAGAAGTAAAATTGTCTTTCCCCCCTTACACCCCTTAGCTTCGATCAGGCTCATCGCTTTTGCTCATTGCTTATTTTGGTAGGCGCTACACTATGTTTATCTTCCTTTGCTGAGACACCTATGTCTATTGCCAAAGACCAAACCGCTGCACCAGATACCCAAGAGCAAGAGTGGGATGATATTGTATTCCCACCAGGCGATTTATGGAGTGATGAGCCTGCTTTGGAAAGCTACTTACATTTACAACAATTATTGCTGCTATTGAAGTGCCTAGATTGGTGGTGGCGAAACCGAAATGATTATTTTGCAGCAGGTAATCTCACTGTCAGTGCTTCTTCCTCTTCCTCTGCGGGTTCTTCAGCGATAACTAAGGGAACGTTCACGTCGTCTGTGGCTTCAATGTAGATAATCGTGTTGTCATCTAGCTGGATGGGTGTGAGTTTGGTCATAGTAGAAATTGCTGACTCAAAGGAATTAAAAAATTATCATTATATTACTGTATTTCTACCGAAATATTGGCTAGGATGTTGTATCTGTTAAGCAATAACTCTGTCAATCTGGAGTGAAGCTGTCTTTTATGAGCCGAGACGCTTTGGTAGTTGAAATTAATACTTATAGTTATGAGCGTTTAACTGCTTTGACAGCACCTGCACAGGATGCGGAGGCGATCTGCCGAAGGCAGCAGCGAAGCTATCGCCACTCTTTTACAAGATTACGGCGAATTTAACGTTAAGCGCCTACCCGGTGTCAAGGATAAGCAGAATAACACAATTCGCGTTGGTCAGAAAACCCAAGTCACATTAACTCAACTCGAAGAAGCGATCGTTCAACTGTTTAAGCCAGAAGGCAAAAATATTCCAGATACTGCGCTGCTGTATTTTTCTGGTCATGGATTGCGTAAAAATAAAGGAATTCAGGAAGGCTTTCTCGCTACCAGCGATGTCAACCCTGATTTGGGAAACTGGGGAATTCGCTTGAAATGGCTGCGCGAACTACTGCAAGAAAGTCCAATCAAACAGCAGATTATCTGGTTGGATTGCTGTTACAGTGGTGAGTTGCTGAATTTTGCTGAAGCTGATCCGGGGGATAGGGGCAAAGGAAGAGATAGGTGTTTTATTGCTGCTTCAAGAGAATTCGAGGTTGCTTATGAGACGATTAGTAGCAATCATAGTGTACTGACAGACGCCTTATTGCAAGCACCCCAGCACTTCAAGAAATGGTTAACCTTGGTGTCTCCCTAGCCAATATCGACCTCATCGGTGCCAACCTCTACAATGCTAACCTCAGCGATGCCAACCTCAGCGGTGTCATCCTCAGCAATGCCAACCTCAGTGGTGCCAATCTCAGCCGTGCCAATCTCAGCCGTGCCATATACGGGCGATCGCTTCTCATCAAAATCGTCACACCTCAGTCATGGATTTGACATAGGCATTTACAAGAGTGTGTTATATCCTAACATTCTATATATAAGATCCCTATTTGATTTTTGCTCAGCTAGGTACAGTTTATGTTAAGCGTTCCCTGTTCTCTGTTAAGCGTTCCCTACCTCAACGAGTTCGTTTATAAACCAAACCGGATTCGTATATTTTACATTTTGCAAACATGATCAAGCAGATATTAAGTTGCAAACATGATCAAGCAGATGTTAAGTAGCTTAACCTAATTAAACGTAAAATGTCATTAATTCGCTCCACACTTCGGGTCGAGCTAAGTAATCGCAAAGACTCTATTTTACGCTTTTCAATGTGGCTTTACTTATCAGAATGAATTTAGTGCATAAGTCACTCTTGCTTTCAGCTATGAGATAAGTAGAGGTGTATTAAGAAAATCTTTTTAATATTGTTTTTACCCCTGATCACTCCCATGATAACTCATCATTGCAAGTCAGTATCTGTATCACTTATGTCCGCAGACCTACCAATTTGGTCTGTTGTGGAAACTCCGGTGACACTGCATCAGAAGGATCGTAATCGATTCCATATAGTACTGACTGCACCACCTGTCACAGATTGTGAAATGACAAACTTTTTCAATCCACAGAGTATAAGTAGCCAAGAGCAAAGTAATGCTGATGTCAACACCAGTCGCCGAATCTTGTGGTTTGAGATTTCTCCAAAACGAGTCGTCATGACTATGCAAGGTAACGCTCAAATGAGTTACCGTCACATTTGGCAACAGGGCGTTTCTGGCACCACTTATTATTGGTTGCCAAATGATTTACAACAACAAAATTCACAACAACCAAATAAACCTATTCGCTTGCGGAATTTTACTCGTCATCTAACAGTGAGCGGACACCCTTTGCCAGAGAATTTATCTGTAGAATATGAATTGTGGGTGGGAGATCTCCAAGTGGGAAGTTATGTCCTCAATTTGAATATTAAACATTAAAAACGGATCTAACAGGGGCATCTTATAAAAGCAGTCACATCAACCGAGATAATAGCGCGAAAGCGCTCCAGCTATTGCGCCAAGACTGATTGCAACAGCTGCGCGAATGACAGGATTTTGCAGCATAAAAATACATTCAGAATCATAGAATGCTTTTTCATGTTATACAATTTTGTTGCTCAATCCGATACTTGTACCAAGTTGCGTTCTGTTATAGTAGTTTGTGATTAAAGGATCAAGTTAAATGAACCAGAACGCTCTTATTGTCCTTAGCCGAAGTCAGTATGAAAAGATGGCTAGCAAGGTTTCTATACCTTGACAACTGAACAATCATGTAGGTGGAAAACTTAGCCTCTTAGTGTCAGAGTGAAAGCCTAATCTAGTTACTAGCTCCGTTAAGAATGAAGGAGCGATCGCCTAATGTCTAATAATAAAGTGTTAATTTTAGCAGCAATCCCCGATGGATTACGTTTGGATAAAGAAATTCGCCAAATAGAAGAAGCTATTAAACGGGCAGTAAAACGGGATTTGTTTGAAATAAAAATTAGAACTGCTGTACGTCCTCAAGATATTCGTCGTGCCATAGCAGAAGAACATCCTCAAATTGTCCATTTTTGTGGACATGGGATGGAGGATGGTAGTTTGGTGTTAGAAGACGATGGCGGGAACCATAAACCCGTATCACCAACGGGATTAGCAGCATTGTTTAAGCTACACGCCAATTATGTTAAGTGTGTATTACTGAATGCTTGTTATTCCGAAAAATCCGCCCAAGCAATTAGCCAACACATTAATTATACTATTGGCATGAATCAGCCGATTGGTGACAAAGCTGCTATTGTATTCGCTATTGGCTTTTATGATGGATTAGGGTACGAAAATCCAGATAGTCAAGATATTATTGAAAGAGCTTTTGAGGAAGGATTAGTTGCTATTCAAATGGAAGATGTTTCACAAAGGCAAATACCAAATTTGAAAAATAAACTTTCTTGGATTGAGAATTATTCTACAGAACCAGACACAAGCATATATATTGAACGACCACCTATTGAAGAGAAATGTTATAAAGCAATTGTACAACCAGGAGCGCTGATTCGGATTAAAGCTCCGCAGAGGATGGGCAAGACTAAGTTGAGTGAGAAATTGCTTGACTATGCCAGAGAGCAGGGTTACAAAACAGCGAAATTAGATTTGAACCTTGCTGATAGTTCTGTTCTCGCTAATTTAAAAAGTTTTTTACAGTGGTTATGTATTAATGTCTCGGATATTTTAGAACTAGAGCCGAAATTGGAGAACTACTGGCAAGATGAACTGGGAATAAATACTAGCTGTACTCGTTATTTTCAAAAGTATTTATTACCCAATATTGATACATCTCTGGTTTTTACTATAGATAATTTTGAGCGACTGTTTAAATGCGAAAATATTTTCTCAGAATTCTGCTTACTCCTCCGCAGTTGGTATGAAACTGCTAAACAGGGTGACAGGATGGGCAAAATTTGGCAGAAACTGAGCTTAGTCGTGGTTAATTCTACAGAAGTTTATCCAACCCTGGACACTAATCGCTCACCGTTTAATGTTGGATTAGCGATTGAGTTACCTGAGTTTAACCTTTCTCAGATAGAAAAAATGGCTCAGCTGTATGAAGTAGATATTCAGTTGGGAGAACAAGGCATAATTAAACTGATGACGTTGCTAGGCGGACATCCCTATCTCATGCAAGAAGCATTCGCCAATCTTAAAAGCCAGGAAATGTCCTTAGAGGAACTATTGACACTCGCACCCACAGAAGAGGGAATCTTTAGCCATCATTTACGAGAACAACTGAAGTGTTTGCAAGATGATTCTCAGTTAGAGTCAGGATATAAAGAAGTAGTAATCGCTCTTGAATCTGTTCAACTTAATCCCGAAATTATGTTCAAACTGCATAGTCTGGGGTTAATCAAAATTATTCGCAACGCTTGCGTTCCTAGTTGTGACTTATACCGTCAGTACTTCTCGGCACGATTGGGGTAAGATATGGTTGAGGAATATATTAACGAATATATCTTTTCTGGCAGCTTACCCGGAAATGCCAGCACATATGTGACAAGGGAAGCTGATAACGAATTGTTTGACGCACTTCTAAAAGGAAAGTTTTGTTATGTGCTGAATTCTAGGCAAAGCGGAAAGTCCAGCCTGCGCGTGAGAACAATGAGCCGACTTTTAGAAGCTGGCGTAGAGTGTGCGTCTATTGATTTATCCTCTGTCAGTATTCAGAGTGCTACACAAGAAAATTGGTATGCAGATTTGATTGTTAAGCTGATTGACAGCTTTGACTTGGACGTCAATTTCAAGGAGTGGTGGTCCCAAAACCAGTTAAACTCATCTTTATTACGATTTGGGAATTTTTTAGAAAAGAAGCTACTTGCAGAAATTAAAGAAAACATCGTTATTTTTATTGATGAAATTGATAGTGTTCTCAGTCTCAAGTTTCCTACAGATGATTTTTTTGCCTTTATCCGTGCTTGTCACAATCTGCGTCCTGATAATCCCGAATATAATCGCCTCAGCTTTTGCTTGTTGGGAGTCGCATCACCCAGCAATTTAATTGAAGATAAACAACGCACTCCGTTTAATATTGGTAAAGCTATCTCTTTGACTGGGTTTCGATTGCATGAAGTTGAACCGTTAGAAAAGGGTTTGCAGGGGAAATTTAATGCTCCTCAAGCAGTCATGAAGGAAATTTTATACTGGACGGGAGGACAACCGTTTCTGACGCAAAAGCTGTGTCAGTTTATGGTTGAGGAGTCTTTTCAAGACAATCCTCGTTCTGTTGAACAGGTGGTGAAATCTCGTATCATTGAAAACTGGGAATCTCAAGATGAACCAGAGCATTTACGAACTATTCGAGCGAGAATTTTGCGGAATGAACAACGGGCAGGGTATTTGCTGGAACTGTATCAACAAGTTCGGCTGGCGGAAGAAGAATCTAAGATAACTGCAGATGATACTTTAGAGCAAAGTGAGTTACAACTTTCAGGATTAGTTGTTAGGCAGCACAACAAGTTAAGAGTTTATAATTCCATTTATCAAGAGATTTTTGACGCCAACTGGATTGAAAACCAATTAAAGAATCTGCGTCCTTACTCCGAAAGTTTTAGGTTTTGGGTGGCTTCTGGAGGAAGCGATGAATCACGATTGTTGAGGGGGAAGGCATTACAAGAAGCTGAAGAATGGGCAAGTGATAAGAACTTAAGTTATCAAGATAAACAGTATTTAGCAGCTAGTAAAGAGAAAGAGATTCAAGAGGAAATCGCTGCAAAAGAACAAGAAGCTGCTTTGGAGAGAGAAAGGAAGGATAAGGAAGCGGTTGAGTCAAGAAATCAGGTACTAGCTGAGGCTAATCGCAAAGCTCAACGGCGGATTCGTGTTGGTTCTGTTGTTTTGGTGATGACGTTGGTAGGAGCAGCAATTTCTGTAATTTGGGCAGGTAGGGAGCTTGACGAAATACGAGAAAAGACTAACTATCTCTCAGATTTATACGATTTATCCAAACTAAGTGAAAGACTCGACAAGGAAAACAAGTTATCGGAAGCAAATCAGGCTAGGCGAGAAATAGGTTTATCTTATGTAATTGAAAATCAGGAATTTAAAAAAGCAATGATATTTACTTCTATATCACAAGCATATCAGCAACTGGGAGAGTTGAATAAAGCAGAAAATGCAATTACAAAAAGTCGAAATATTTTAGAAGCGAGTAGAGATATTATTACTTCTAATGAAGGATTACAAATTAAAGTATTGACTCATAAAATCCAAGGTGACTTGCTAGTACATACAAAACAAACAAGCCAAGCTATAGAATCTTATCAAACAGCATTTAATATTATTAAAAAATACTCACAACAAACTAGCCCCTTTACCAAAAAACATCAATTACTGATCACACCCACAGATATTGAATCTGTCCATCGAAGTTTAATAAAGGTGCTTTCCCAAAGTGACACAGAAGAAGAATTGAGAAAACGGGTTGAAAAATCTCTTACCCAACATTTCTATGCTCAACTTGAATATTCTTTGAAATCAAAAAATTGGGAAGCAGCAGATAGACAAACATACCAACTCATGCTCAATATTGCTAAAAGAGAAGAAGAAAGATATTTAGAAGAAGACAACATTAATAGTTTTTCTTGTCCGGACTTGCGAAAAATAGATCAGCTTTGGATCACCAATTCAGACAAACGTTTTGGCTTTAGTGTACAAAAAGAAATATGGATTAAGACTAGGAATAGACTGGGTATAAAATTAAAAGACTGGACTAGCGAAGATGAAAAAAATTATTTTCGGTTTGCCAAGGCAGTTGGATGGTCGGATTCGGATAAAGAAACGGGAGACTTAGACTTAAGTTACTCTAAAGTGAACGAGCGTATAAAAAAATACCCATTATTACGGGGATCATACCCTATACTACGGATAATAGATCCTATTAATTTTTTTTGGCACCTTTTCCTCAACCTTTTCGTCTCGCGTTGCGACTTGTAAACTTTAGCATATAAGCGTTTCCGAATTTTGTAAAGATTTATTACAACGCCCCTTTCCACGATAGAATCAGCATTCCACAAATCCGATACCTGGCACAGGCGGTAGATAGCAGTTCGCTCGAATAAATTTTTCTGCTACCTCTCGCACTTCCGTACATTCTGTGACTCTTTGCTTGTCCCAAGGTAAACTCATCTGTCCGGTAGACTTCTTTGCTTTGTTCTTACTTTTTAATAGTGACGGCAAAAAGCTACTGCCCCAGTAGTTTCGTTTTTCTGGTTTCGCCTGCGGTCGATATTTTTGGCAAAACCGTCGATATTTGGCAGCACATTCTGATAAATTTCTCCCGAGTTGTAAAAAAGCTGGGTGCAATTGAGTGATGCCATGTCCGGCAAAATACTTGTGATATGTCATTGCGAGTGGAACGAGGTGAGACGAAGCAATCTCCTGTCTTTGCGATCGCTTCGCTTCGTATGCCCTCCGGGCACGCTGCGCTAACGCTGCGGACATTAAATATATCTGTCCACTTATACCAAGTTGCGTTCTGTTGTGGAGTGAAGCAATCTCCTGTCTTTGCGATCGCTTCGCTTCGTATGCCCTCCAGGCACGCTGCGCTAACGCTGCGGACATTAAATATATCTGTCCAGTTATATCAAGTTGTGTTCTGTTGTAGTAGTTTGTGATTCGGGGAGATTGCTTCGCTCCACTTCGTTTCGCTCGCAATGACATTTTACGTTTAATTAGGTTGACTCAGATCTTGCACCTCCGGCTGAGTACGCCCAGAACTCAAGTTCTGGGCTAATAAACCAAGTCCGTTAAAACGGACTGAAAAACTTACTCAGTCCGTTTTAACGGACTTAGACTTTGAGCCAAGAAATTTATTTCTTGGCGGACGAAAAGTATGATGCAAGATCTGAATTGAGCTACTTATTATGTTCATTGCTACAAAAATAGCGAAGGAGCAGTGAAGCTCCTGAAATCAGAGGAAAAGCTTCACTACTCCTATAAATTTGGTGATTTCGCATCAGAATCCTTCTTTACTGACAATGAAGGATTAGAAGCGGTAACCAACTCCGGCTTGTAAGCTGAGGGCATCAGCATCGCTGCCTCTATAAGCGTCAATACCCCACTTAGCATCACTATAGAGAACGGTGTTTTTACCTACTTGTGTTTCCGCACCAACAGTTAAGACAGGTGCATTCTTATTTCCCAATTGGCTTGCATAACCTTCATTAGTCTGAAAAGCGTAACCACCACCGATGTAAACGTTAGTGTTTTTCGCGATGGGTGCATCGTATGTTAATGTTGGTATAATTGCAGTTGAATCACCACCAAACAAAACAGAACCGCGAACAGAAACAGGCGCATTAGGAACAGCGTACCGTCCTTGAACATTTCCACCGAAGGTAGCCGCATCATTTTGTCGTCCGCCATTGGTAACGCCAGCAGAAACACCAGCACCAACGTAGCTACCGTTCATACCACGTGCTGCAGTTTCTTGAGTTGGAACGTTTTGAGCTGAAGCAATTCCTGCAGAAAGAACAACAGAAGCAACAGCAATTGTAGAAGCTAATAATTTTGTAAGTTTCATAGGTTTCTCTTAACTAGAGTGAATAAGTACAATCAATCTTCTCTAGTACTAGAATCCCTTTTTTAACAAAATTTAACCTCACGCACTTAGGCGATCCAAGTGGGTGAAACTGTTTCACCCAGCCAGATGAGCCTACGCTCACATATTTGAGGTATAATAGAGAGCAATATGTGAATATAAACAAATAACACATATCAGTAGGGTGGGCATTGCCTCAAATAGTTTTTCTGCAATGGTTACAAGCTTTTGGTAGGCAATGCCCACCATTAGTTTAGTTTTATCCACCCACTTAACAATATTTATCTTCTTAAAAAGCGCTCACGCAGACGAGATACAAAAATCTCGATCTCCGGTAATTTCATCATGGCAACAATCACAGCAAAAACGCCGATGCCGACTAAACCAGCAATAGATATTTGCACCAGTTGAATTTGTAAAGCATCTTCACCTAAAAACTTCTGCAAAACCTCAAGAGTGCCGTAGCTTGCTCCTCCAGCTACCAAGCTTGCAGTAGCTAAACCTAAAATTGGCAAACTCCACTCGCGCCAACGTAAACCATCCAGCCTGCGATCAAGCAACCATAACAACATTAATAACGAGATGAAATTTACTCCAACTGTTGCTAGTACCAAACCAGGAGCACCGAAAGGTTTAAACAAAATCCAATCTAGCAAAGCGTTGAATATGATGTTAATCATACTAACGCGAAATGGTGTCTGACCATCACCCAAAGCATAAAACACGCGCACCAAAACATCTCGCCCCAAATAGACGAACATTCCCAAACCAGAAGCAACTAGTATGGAGGAAACCAGCGCTGAGTCTCCTTGCTTAAAAGCACCGCGTTCATAAACCACTCGTACAATGGGATCAGACAGCGCCATCATTAGCGCTCCCATTGGTAACATAGTGAAGGCAGTAAGTATCATTCCTTGGCGAATTCGCAATTTTAGCTCTGTCCAATTTTCCGGTGCAGCTAGTCGAGAAAATATTGGTAATAAAGGTAACAAAATGATATTAGAAATAATTCCTAAAGGAGTTTGCACCAAGATATTGGAATAACGCAACCCAGAAGGAGCAGAGGGGATGAACGATGCAAAATACATATCTGTGTAGAGATTAATTTGCAACATCCCAGAAGAAAAGGTTGCTGGTGCCATAATTTTGAGTACGTCGCTCACCCCTGGCTGCTTAAAATTAAATCGCAGGCGCAATGTACCCAACCCTGCTCGTGCTTGGGCAATTTGCTGTATCAACCATTGCAGGAATGCTCCGGCTAGGGTGCCTCCTGCTAAAACCATTCCGCCTAAAATGGCATATTGAGGAGAGCTAATTTTATGACCTAGTTGCAGAGCGAGGATACCCAAACCTAGAATTAGAATAATGCTGGAAAATAAAGGACTCAGAGAAAGTAGCCAGTATTGATTCGCTGTGTTGAGAGTCCCAAAACCAATACCAATCAGTCCTGCTAAAACTGCCATCGGTGCCATTATCCTCAGTTGCACAATGGCGCTTTCTTTCACGAATGCTCCGTTAGGAACGGTATCCAAACCTGGTGCTACTAAGTCAATCAAGTTAGGAGCAAATATCACCAGGAAAATCGTTACCAAAAGCAGCAAACCACCCACAAGGGTTGTCATTGTTTCCACCAAGGGAGCAGCTTCTTCTTGCTTGCGCCTGGCTAGAACGCTGACGATCGCACTATGGAATGGTCCATTAACCCCACCTAGCAATATTAGCAGAAAACTAGGGATCATGTAAGCGAAGTTATAAGCATCGACAACACCCCCCGCACCAAAAGCGGCGGCGATCGCTTGTTCGCGTACCAGCCCAAAAAATTTGCTGATTAACGTAGCAACGGCGATAATGCCAGCAATTCCGGCAAAAGAACGAGAGGCTTTTTGTTCTTGTGTCACAAATAGTACCTGACCACTTTCTGAAGGCGCATATCTTGAAACATTTAACTTGAAATTTAGCAGTTTGTCAGGGTAGTTTGGCAAAAATCAAAAATCTCAATGTGTGAAATAATTTCTTAATGGACACCAAGCTTGAGGAAAGGTAGTCCACTTGCCAAAGCGTATTCTAATTCTAAGGTACTGTGTAATACGTTGATATTGATGGGAGGCTTAGGATTCGGTGTTCGCGGTTGCAGAGATAGCTCATACCACACGACATCATGCCACGCACCACACTTGTATCCCACACCTTGATATATTCCTATGAACTGGAATCCCATTACTTTATGAAGTCTTTCACTGGCTGTGTTTGGGAGAGTGACACCTGCGTAGGCGCTGTAATAACCTTGAAGTACGAGAATTTTAAACAGCGATGTATATAAAGCTCGTCCTACGCCCGAGCGACGCACTGCTTCATGGATATAAACAGATACATCAACAGCCCACTGATAGGCAGTTCGGTCTCTATGAGGTGTAGCATAAACATATCCTAGAACTTCTCCATCACGTTCGCACACCAGCCAAGGCAACTTCTGTAGAACTTTTGCAATCCGCTGCTGCATTTCATCGTAAGTTGGTGGTTGAACTTCAAAAGACACAGGTGAATACTCGCAAAAGGGGGCGTAAATTTCCAAAACTTGCTCAGCATCTTGTTCTGTAGCAAACCTGATGATGGATGACATAGAAACCACACTCCCTTTTTCTGTTGTTGGAATTATATACACAATGTGCGATCCAGCAGCAGTCATAAGATAAATGCTCACCTCGCCCCTGAAGCTGAGAGTTCAGTCAGCAATTAGGGGTGTAGGGGGATAGGGGTGTAGGGGATCAATTACTCCCCTTTGTGCGTGTAAGATTACCGATGTAATTTCTTCTCCCTTGCACCCGGTGCACCGAGTGCTACCTAAACGGTAATCTACCCTACGGGTTCTCCTACGGATTACGGGCACATAAAGGAGTAGTTTTGGTCACTTGACGCTATTTTTTCCAAGGTAACTTTGTGCCCATTTCAGTTAACGCAGAGAAGATGAGGTAGAGGATGAAAACACTGGCGCTGACAAGAAAAAGAACAACCTCGTTATCCATAATTGACTCAGAGGGGTGATGACTAGTACTGGTAAAATGACATTTTATCAAAATGAATGCAACTCGGGATTAATTAAATTTTAGGTGGTTGTGCAAAGCAATACGCTTTGTGCAACCACCCGTCAAAATAATCATGCTTTGTGCGATCTGCCTTTGGCAGCAGCGCCTAGCTCGCCTCTGGGAGCCCTACGGGGATGACCTATGCCCTGCGGTCACGCTGCGCTAACGGGGGGTCGCAATCGACGGGAAGCGGAGCCACTCTGTTGGGGGGGGCAATGCCCGACTTGTAGACGCGTTTGCGCAGCGCCCCCTTAGGGGCTAGCGGCTTCCCGTAGGGTAGGAAGTGGCGTCCAAGACTGGACCCCCTCACCACTACGCGCAATTCCCGATTCGTGCGCTTGCGCTTACGCGATCGCATCCCCATATTCACAAAATTGCTTACACTCTTTGGGCGTGACCTTCAAGACTAGCTTTTAATCATTTGCTGCACTTTTTGCTTAAGTGCCGGATCTTGGCTGACTGCTACTTGAATTTGATTAAAACGTTCTAGGCCTAACCCTTCCTTTTGCAAGACTTGCTGCATGTTTGTATCAGCTTTTTCCTGAATTGACTTTAAACTTGTGACAGCTTTTTCATATTGTTGTTTTTCCTGTGGGGTCATTGCTTGTTTTAGCTTCTCTGGAGGATTTTGCTGTGATTTATATATTTCCAAAAATCGTTCTTGACTCAGACCAGACTTACTTATAACATCCCCCATCTGCTGAACTGCTCCCTGCTTTATCACCCTCAACTGTTTTATGGAGTTTGCAAATTTCTGAAGTTCCTCTGAACTAACTTTGGTTTGGGGTGTTCCTGGAACTTGAGGGGATGGAGAAGAAGATGGAGATGTAGGTTTTGGTGCTTGTGCATGAGCCGACAGGCTGCTGACAAGAAGAAATACAAAAATATAGCTACCTGTCAGAATTTGCTTAAACACGTTGAGTTCCTCCTTTACAATTTCGGTGTCCGGTGTCAGAAGAGTTTGTTGAATTTCCTCAACTGAGCCTCGGTTTCCATCGATTTTTCCGGCATATCTTTAGGCAGCATTTAGACAGCAAACAAGAGTTACTGTTTATCGCTAACGACTCTGAGTATGCTCTATCCTGGTAAGCGGGTGAAGTACCTACTAATAAAACGGAGTATCGTTTATAGTTAGAGCTAAGCACTAAGGTGCACGCTCTACAAACGCGTCTCATTCGCTGCTGCCTTTTTGTATTGCTACAAATTGGTCTTACACCGCGTCTGGAGGTATTTTTACCTTTATCCTCACAAAGAGGAACCCGCGCAGCCGCCCTGCGTATTCCAAGGCAGTTTGATTGTGATTCAAGAATTCACATGGACTGTGCATACACCTTCCAGCGGCAAATTCTTTCCTTTGATCTACCGATTTTTCTGCGGCAAGGCTGTTACGCCTACTTTGATGTTTGCCTGTCTGTTCAATACGGTCAGATAGGTCATTGAGCAATACCATTATACAAAAATGACCTGCGACATTCCGGAAAGATTGACGAGTTGTCCAGCTTATATCCTACCACGCCCACGGAGTACCCTACGCCCTTACACCCATGATCCCCCTATACCCCTACACCCTTACACCCCTACACCCTTATGTTTATTGAAAGTAATAACCAAATAACTCTCAAACAGTGCCCACCAAGCTCTCATAAATGCCATCATAGTTATGATTAGAACTCATTGGAGATAAGACAACGGTTTACGCACGCCCTCTAGCACGTTTAATTGAACAACTCCAACGCTTACCTGGAGTTGGTCCTAAAACTGCCCAGCGTCTGGCATTACATATTTTAAAGCGACCAGAAGCAGAAGTTGAGGCTCTGGCGCAAGCTTTGATTGAGGCAAAAAAACAGGTGGGTTTGTGTTCTGTTTGTTTTCACTTATCTGCTGAACCAGTTTGTGAAATTTGCCGCAACCCAAACCGTGACAATACGACTCTCTGTGTGATAGCAGATTCCCGTGATTTGATTGCCTTGGAAAAAACTCGTGAGTTTAAAGGCAAGTATCATGTCTTAGGTGGGGTGATTTCTCCTATTGAGGGCATTGGTCCAGAACAGTTGACTATCCAAGCTTTGGTGCGAAGGGTGAGTCAGCACAAGCCTGAAGAAGTTATTTTGGCAATTAGTCCAAGTGTGGAAGGTGAAACAACAACACTGTACGTTGGTCAATTGCTAAAGCCATTTACCAAAGTAACGCGGATTGCTTTTGGTTTACCTGTGGGTGGGGATTTGGAGTACGCCGATGAGGTGACTTTGGCAAGAGCTTTGGAAGGTCGCCGAGAGTTAGATTATTAACAACAACTTATAGGAATCTGGTTTGGTTTATGAACTTATTAGTTAAGGTAGGGAACGCTTAACGCTTAATGGGACTTAGACAAAAAACACAGCTAAAAAAGCTTCAAACGTATATCCTAAAAGACTTTGACATTGTTTTACTTAGTTTGTTGATATATCTGGGTTTTAGGCATTTTTGGGTATTTGGTGTATTTTCCTTGCCCTGTAAAGATTTGAGGCTTGTTTTGACAGGAAAAATGTTTAAGTCCCGTTAACAAAGAAGGCTTAACGCTTAACGATTAACATAAACTGTACCTAGCTGAGCAAAAGTCAAATAGGAATCCTATATATTTCATTGTCGCCCATTTACTCAGTACCTTAGTTCCAACACGCATTGATGCGTGCAAGCAATCTATCCAAATTGATGGGCTTACGGATAAAATCATCAAACCCTATATCTAACTCTTGCATGGTAGTCATCTGTTGAGTACCCGTAATGAGCAGAATAGGAATGAAAGGTAACTTCTCATTTTGGCGGATACATCGGGCTAACTCATAACCGTTCATCTTAGGCATGATCACATCTGACAGGACTAAATCAGGTGGCGAAGCCTCTATTTTTGCTAAAGCGATACTCCCATTGTTGGCTATATCAACGTCGTAGCCCTCTTCTTCTAAAGCACTTTGAAGCAAAGCCAGATTGAGTTCACAATCGTCCACAATTAATATTCGATGAGGCCGAGATGATTGCATAGATGCACATCCTTAATTCATGCAGTGACAAAATTTTAGTATTTATACTCAGATGTATTGAGTTTGACAAGAAATCTTAACATTTCAATCATTTTTTAGATAGGTGATTAAAGTTTGATGACTTGCGACAAAGTCCAGAGTCAGAATAAAGCAACAACAAGTAAATTTGTTAAATTAGTGACCAGCTACCGACGCAGTTATCAAGGTTACATAACGAGATTTCTACGCCGACTGAAACACAGCAGTTTTAGAAGTGAGAGACTCTAACTCCCTTAATACCGTTTCACTTTAAGATTAATACAAATAGCCAGCAGTCAAGCAAAATTTTCTCTTGCAGGGGTAAATAATTGTAGAAAAATCATTTGTATCAGGCATATCATCAATTTTTGTATTACAAATCACAAGAAATCTTGACAACTGATAACTGATAACTGTTGAGTTGTGTGTTCAAAATAAGCTGGTTTATTGATTGTGAATCATGACGGTCATCACTAGAAAAGATGCAACTTCTAGGTGTTTTAGCTTAATTATTCCTTTTGATAGTTGCAAAAATACTTCTGTAGTCAGATTTTTGATCATAACTTTAATTTGTCCACAAAGATTACAGCATTTTACCCTATTTTCTCGCTATAGTCGTTTTCAGTATTGATGATGCAATTACAGTGGAGCTGTCACGTTTCACAAAACTCACAAAAAGTAGTTCCATAAACACGACAATTTCCAGTAACATAATTTTGTATTGTTTGAAAACCAATTTAAACTTATTTGACTAACCCTGAGAAACTGTAAATTGCTAATTTAATTACCCACTTTAACTAACAATACTGGTAACGAGTATGACGCGCTCTCCAAATTCAGAAAATGAACAAGAGCCTAAGAATCGTCGTTTGTGGCTCCTTCTGTTAGGACGTACTAGTATTGTTTTCGGAGTAATTTTACTAGCTGGAATTGCAGGTGGTGTTTTGTGGGCGAGGAACTATGTGTATAAAGATTTGGCACCATTAGTAGAAAAAAATCTTCAGCAACTGGTTGGAAGACCAGTGAAAATAGGAGCAGTTGAGCGATTTTCCCTTTCTAGCCTGAGATTTGGCTCACTTTCAATACCAGCAACTTCCACTGATCCAGACAGAGTTGCAGCAAAAGCTGTGGAAGTAGAGTTCTCACCCTTAGAAGTTATCTTCAAACGGACATTGGGGTTAAATGTCACTTTAGTTCAACCTAATGTCTACCTTGAACAAGATAAACAAGGGCGTTGGGTGACAACTCAAATTAAGACAGGAGAGGGAAAAAGTGTTATTCAAACTGAGTTGCAGACACTAAAAATTCAGAATGGCGATGTGGTGTTAGTGCCAAAATCAACACCAAATACACCCAAAGGTTCAGTTGCTTTAGATCAAGTGAGTGGAACTGCACGATTTTTGCCGAAAAATGAAGGAGTTACCTATGACATTGGTGCTCAACCAACCAGCGGAGGGACAGTTAAAATAAGCGGAGACACACGACTGAAATCACAACAAACGAACCTCAAGGTACAAACGCAGAATTTTCTAGCATCTGATGTTAGTCGATTAATTCAGTTACCAATTGTTTTGGAAGCAGGTCGTGTGGGTGCTGACTTAACGGTACAATTAGAGCCAGATCCCCAGCAAGGCAATAAGCAGAACATTGCGATTAATGGAACGGCTGTTGCTAATCAAGTCACGGCTCAAGTTCAAAAGGTTCCCCAAAAGTTTATCAATTCCAATGGCAAATTAACCTTCCAAGGGCAGACAATTACTCTAGAAAATCTCAGCACGAACTATGGCAAAGTTCCGACTTTGGTCAATGGATCTCTCAATACTCAAACAGGTTTCAACATTTCAGCCCAGGTAAAGCCGGTTAGTGCGAAAAATGTTCTCGATTCGCTAAAAGTGAATTTACCCGTTCCGGTTGCTGGAGAAATACAATCAAACATTCAGTTGCAAGGATCAATTCAACAGCCAATTTTGAGCGGAACAGCAAGTAACACAAAACCCATTCAAGTTGACCGCGTTGTATTTAAGACTATTAGCACTGGCTTTCGTCTAAGTGTATCTCAAACTGCATCTACTATTGCCGTTTCTAATCTGCAGATAATTCCTGCAACAGGTGGACAAATTACAGGTGGCGGTGAAATTCCACTCGCAGCTAATCCCCAACAAGCTGGAGCGAAATTTAACATTCAAGCTGAAGGAATTTCAGCAGATGCACTGGCAACTTCGTATGGCTTTACTCTCCCCACAACTATTGGTAATGTATCAGCAAAAGCTGCAATTTCTGGTTCACCAAGCGGTGGGAAACAACCTTTGGTGCTTGATATTGCCAGCGTTCAAGTAACGCCGCCAGCCGGAGGACAAGTCACCGCAAACGGTCAAGTTCAACTTGTCCCTCAAGGTAACGTTTCGTTAAATGTTCAAGCTCAAAATTTACCAGGAAATGCGATCGCCCAAGGTTATGGCGTTTCAGTTCCCTTCAATATTGGTGGTATCTCCGCCAACGCCAAAGTCTCTGGTTCTCTTGGTTCTGGTTCACTTGGTAAGCAGCCGTTACAAGTCAATATTGCCAGCGTTCAAGCCACGCCAGAAATCGGAGGCAAAATCACCGCAAACGGTCAACTTCAATTGGCACCTCAAGGCAGAGTTTCGTTAAATGTCCTAGCTCAAAATTTACCAGGTGATGCGATTGCCAAAGCTTACAAAGCTTCACCCAATTTTACCATTGGTAATATATCAGCAAACGCTAGGACTTTTGGCTCACTTGGTAATCTCCAAACAGTCGCACAGGTGCAAGCACCCACAGCCACTTATCCCACCACTGGGCAAGTTGTTGTAAATCAACAGGGTAATAGTATTCTCTTGCGAGATGCTGTTGCGAAAGTGGCAGGTAGTACAATTAGGGCGAGAGGTCAGCTAACACAAGGTCGCTGGCAAGCTTTTGTTAATGCACAGCAAATTCAATTGAATCGTTTTGCACAGGTACCACCCCAGCTTCAAGGGGGAGTCTTAAGCAGTCAGTTGAATTTATCTGGAACAACTGCTTCCTTTCAACCGTCAAACATTCAAGCTTCTGGACAAGCAAACCTCAGTGGTGTGGCAGGCGGTACGGTTAACGTCAGAAATATTAATCTTGATAACGGTCGCTGGCGGGCTTTTGTTAATGCACAGCAAATTCAGTTAAGCCGTTTTGCACAGGTACCAGCCCAGCTTCAAAAAGGAGTCTTAAACAGTCAATTGAATTTATCGGGAACCACCGCTTCCTTTCAACCGTCAACGATTCAAGCTTCTGGACAAGCAAATCTTAATGGTGTGGCAGGAGGTACGGTTAACGTCAGAAATATTAATCTTAATAATGGTCGCTGGCAAGCAGCTGCTAATATTTCTCAAGTTCAACTCAACCGTTTCTCCCAACAACTGCAAGGACGACTTAATAGCAACTTACAGTTAGCAGGAACAACTGAATCTTTTGCGCTTTCAAATATTCGAGTTGCAGGGCAAGTCGGCTTATCACAAGGGTTATCGCTGCTTGCACAACCAATCACAGCACAAGTTCAGTGGAATGGACAACAGATTATTCTTCAACGTGCAACTTCTCCCGGATTGAGTGCTAACGGTGTTGTTGCTGTTCAAGTACCAGAAACGGGTACACCTCAAGTGACTGGTTTCAATCTCAATGTCCAAGCGCGGAATTACAATCTCCAGAAAGCGAGCGGTAATCTTCCTGGTAAGATAGCGCTGAAAGGACAACTTGATTTTACTGGACAAGTTACAGGTACCCCAACAACTCCTAACGCTTCTGGAAACATCCGGCTGGAAAATTTAAATGTCAATAATTTAGCATTTGACCCAGTGTTAGCTGGGAATGTAAGATATCAGGGAGGGCAAGGAGGACAATTGCGACTGGCAGGTAGGCAAGACCAAGTTGCAGTTGATATTAGTCCGAACAATCGCCCAACTTCATTTTTATTCAGACGTGGTGAGGCAGTTGCAACCGGTAGAACTGAAGGAGACAACTTGCTCGTCAATGTGCGGAGTTTTCCTATCGCTCTTGCTGAGGGATTCATTCCTAACAATACGTTAAAACCCCTTGCAGGACAAGCATCTGCTAATTTAACCGTCAATCTTAATAACTATAGTGCGGTGGGAAATGTGGCGATCGCCAAACCCCGCGTCGGTCGAGTCACAGCAGACGAGTTTCGAGGTAATATCAGTTATGCCGATGGTGCTGCTAGCTTAACAAATGGTCAATTGCAGATAGGAGATGGCAGCATTGCCCTAAATGGAAATGTGCAAACAGGAAACAACCCTCAATTTAAACTCCAAGCTAACTTTGACCAAACGAAAATCCAAAGACTCCTAGAAGCATTCAACGTTTTTGACTTTGGGGATTTTGGTGGAGGGTTGCAAGGTCCAAAATTGGCGAGGGCAGAAGTTTTGCAAACAAAGCCTGTTACTTTGCCAGATGCAGATTTGCTAAAACAGCTAGAGTTTTTCTCAAAAATTGTCACCCTAATTGCACAACAGCAACAACAGCAAAATGAACCAACGACTTTGCCCACACTAGCAGAATTACAAGGTACTCTTAGTGGAGGAATTGAAGTCGCTGGTTCTTTACAGTCAGGGTTGAATGCTAGCTTTAATTTTGGTGGCAATAACTGGAAATGGGGCCAATACTCCATTAAAGATGTCATAGCCAGAGGCACTTTTGCAAATGGTATTGTGACATTATCACCATTCAGTGTGGACTTGAATCCAGGAGTTTTGGCTTACTCAGGACAATTAGGAACAGAACAACTGTCCGGACAGTTGCAAGTGACAAATTTACCTTTATCACTTGCACAGCCTTTCATAGACAAATTACCAGTTGATGTCACAGGGAATGTGAGTGCTGTCGCTACACTGGGTGGTAATTCAAAAGACCCCAGCGCGATCGGAGAATTGACACTGGTGGATGGTACGATAAATAAACAGCCAGTGCAGACAGGGCAATTAAATTTCAACTATGACAATGCTCGTTTGAATTTTGGCAGTACCTTGTTGTTAACTGGGACACAGCCTGTTAATGTTACAGGAAACATACCTTTTGCATTGCCCTTCGCTTCAGTTCAACCAGATAGCGATCAAATTAGGATCAATGCCAAAGTGCAGAATGAAGGCTTAACACTGTTAAACTTGTTTACCAATCAACAAGTCAGTTGGGTGGATGGTCTAGGGGAAGTTAATGTTGATATTCAAGGAACTTTAAAGCAGCCAATTATTAACGGAGTTGCCAGAGTCGATAATGCGACTATTGAAGCTCAAGCCTTAACTGAACCCTTGACAAATGTCACAGGAACGCTGCAATTTAATGGCGACACACTATTGGTTCAAGGTATTCAAGGGCAATACAATAAAGGTAACGTGACTGCTGCAGGAATTCTTCCCATTTTTGCAAATCGAGCAGCACAGCAGCAAGCTGCAACAAATCCCCTGACTGTGTCGGTGAACAATCTGAATTTGAAAGTTCAAGGGTTGTATCAAGGCGGTGTCACTGGTAATGTTGTCATTGGTGGAACAGCACTATCTCCTAATGTTGGTGGGAAAATTACGCTGAGTGATGGTCAAGTTGTCATTGGACAATCGAATACAGCCAGTACAAAATCATCAAGTGCAAAAAAGACAACCGATAATGCAATAAAGACTTTCACTGTCCAACAAACACAAACGGCACAATCTAACACACCTGATGGTACAACAACAACCTATGGCATAGAACCAGAAGGTACACAAGGTAACACCGCAGCCACCCCGACTCCACCAAATTTACCTGTAACGTTTAATAATTTACAGCTTGTTCTAGATAAAGGTATTCGTGTCTCCACTCAGCCGATACTCGGCGGGTTTGTACCAGGAGGGCAACTCAGTCCTTCTATACTCAGCTTTGACGCCAAAGGTGATCTGACTATCAATGGTCCATTAGCCAAACCTCGTCCCGAAGGAGTTATTCGTCTGACGGGAGGACAAGTGAACTTATTTACAACTCAGTTTACCTTAGAACGGGGCTACGAACAGACTGCAGAATTTACACCTAATCGAGGACTCGATCCCGAGTTAGATGTCCGGCTTGTGGCAATTGTACCAGAGGCAAGCGGGGCAACGAGTAATCGCATTTTGACCTCTCCTTTTTCTAGCGAAATTAGTGATGTTTCTGCAACTAACTTTGGGACTTTACGTACTGTTCGTGTTCGCGCCACAGCAACAGGACCAGCGAGTCGATTGTCAGCTGGTAATCTGGAACTAACTAGCGAACCTAGCCGCAGTGAAGCAGAAATTATTTCTCTGTTAGGCGGTTCTATTATTAATAGCTTCGGTCAATCAGACGCAACAACTGGAATTGCTACCCTAGCTGGTTCTACTATATTCGGTAGTTTGCAAGGAAGTATCACTGCGATCGGACAGGCGATCGGCTTTAGTGAATTTCGTATCTATCCTAGCTCTGTTTCTAAGCAGAGCAAAAATGAACGAGAAGCATCAAATTCAGTTCTCGGTTTGACAGCAGAAGGTGTATTTGATTTAAGTAAGAATTTCTCCGTTTCCCTATCGCGGGTTTTCTTAACCGATGAGCCTTTCCGTTATAACATTATCTATCGAGTCAATGATGATGTTCTTGTACGAGGTTCAACAAGTTTCTCAGACGACAGTCGTTTGCAACTTGATTATGAGACACGGTTTTAACTTGATTGTCCTCAGGTTCGTAGAATCCCTTTCCGCCGACAACACCGGAGGGTAGGGGTGGGGTGTAGGGGTGTAGGGGTGTAGGGGTGTAGGTGGCTTACGTTGTATTGACGGAGTTTTTTATATTCATTACACCCTTAACCTCCTCCTATTTCTTCCCCCTACCCCCTTATACCGTTTCACTTTAAGGTTGATACAAATAGGCAGCAGAGGAGCAGAGGAGCAGAGGAGCAGGGGAGCAGGGGAGAAAGAATTAGAGACTAATCATTTGTATCAAGGATTTCGTGAAATGGTATTACACCCTTACCCCCTTATACCGTTTCACTTTAAGGTTGATACAAATAGGCAGCAGAGGAGCAGAGGAGCAGAGGAGCAGGGGAGCAGGGGAGAAAGAATTAGAGACTAATCATTTGTATCAAGAATTTCGTGAAATGGTATTACACCCCTTTTTCTTTACGCAACCATCAATTCAGATTCACTCTCCGATGGCGCACCATCTTGCACCAAGGAAGATCTATTATCATTGCCTTGCAACATATTACCTGCAAATGCTACCAAGGCGTTGACCTTACGAGTACGCCACTCATCCACGAGTTGCTGCACTTGGATTGCAGACATCCGCCGTGTCATGGCTTCATAAAGATATGCTGCATGACCTGTTTCATCCTTAGCAATGCTCAACATCCCTAGTTTGAGGTTACGAGCAATTGGATCATCTTCAGGTAACACGTTCGCCATGCGAGTAAAGTCTTTGCTAGCATCCAACTCTAAGATGTAGGTGCTAGCCATGAACACATCCCAATCAACGATCTCAGGTTTAAGCTGCTCTTGAGAGTAACCTTCATAGTATGCAGCAAAAAAGGGGCTGCGCCGTTGTTGAGTTTTCTTTTCCTCTGTATTCTGAGGCAAACTTTTGAAATCTATAACTTTTTTGTTAAGTTGTTTTAAGGCATGGGCAAAAATTTGACCGTGCCTATTTTCATCGGATGCGTGTTTTGCCAGCTTTTCGGCAAGCCATGTGTCGCCTTCTGCTGCTGCGCGATCGCCCAGCTTTGTCAGATATGGAACTGAACCAGACTCTGCTAACTGAAAGCCTGCAAGCACATTAGGGCGGGTTTTCAGATCACGGATTTGCAAAGCATAATAATAAGCGATCGCACCAGAACCAACTAAGTGCATGACATAAGTCGAGAAGTTCATGAGTAAGTCGCGCGGATTGTGAGGAAGTTACATTACTTATGCTAATCCTCATTTTTGATTTTGTGAGCAAAACTAGGGGTGTAAGGGTATAGGGGTGTAAGGGTGGGGAGAAGAAGTAGGGGTGTAGGGGTGTAAGTGAATGGTTTATTCGTTAGTTGCGACAACTTTGGAATCAGATTGGGTAACTGAGATCTTAAACCTCACCGATAGTATGCCTTGAACTCAAGTTCAAGGCTAATAACCCAAGTCCGTTAAAACGGAACGGCACATGCTTCAAGTCGGGAAACCCGCCCAACGCAGTGCCTCCTCAAAAACTTACCCAGTCCGTTTTAACGGACTTGAACTTTGAGCCAAGAAATTTATTTCTTGGCGGACGAAAGCAATTTTTGTAGGGTGGGCACTGTTTATCGTTCGCGCGAAACTCCTATTTTTACGTTGTGGGCAGTGCCCACCTTACAGTTATTGAGAATGGTGCAAGATCTCAGTTTTAACGGACTTGAACTTTGAGCCAAGAAATTTATTTCTTGGCGGACGAAAGTTATGGTGCAAGATCTCAGGTAAGAGTGTTTTACTTTCTTCCCCTTATACCCCTACACCCTTATACCCTTACACCCCTACACCCCTAATTTCGATCACAAAAACTGCATAAGTCCTCAAACCTCAGAAATAGAAGTATAAAAGTGAGGACAAACACCCATGAGCAACTCTAAAATCATCTTCCACTCCAAAAAGACAACTTCTCTAAACTTTGTTGCAGAAAACGAAACCAGGTTGATTTAATGTCCACGCTGGCTTTAAACTAATCTCCATGACAATTTACGTATATTTTCTGATAAAAATTTAATATTTTGTATCTACCTGCCGTATTTATACGGTACTAATTTTCCTGTGCATAACTATTAATATCAACTTGAAGATGAAAGCTAAAACCACAAAAAGCGATTTTTTCAAATATCTAAGACCAAAAATTAAGCTTTACAGCTTAATCTGCTTGCTAAGTGTCGTTTTCTTATCCGAATCAGTCAGAGCAAAAACCACATTAAAAGAGTCGCAAATCGCACAACAACCAGTCACAACACAGCAAGATCCAACCCGCGCCGCAGCCAAAAAAGTTTTTCATGAGGGGATAGCACTTTACAAACAAAGGACAGCAGTATCTTTGCGACAGGCAATAGAAAAATGGCAAGAAGCGCTGGTATTGTGGCAGAAGGCAGGGGATAAAAAATGGGAAGCTACTACCCTGCTTGGTATTGGCACAGTCTACTCCGATTTAGGAGACAACCAGAGTGCCCTCAAATACTACAACTCTGCTCTGCCTTTGATCAAACAAGTGGGCAACAAAGCTCTTGAAGCTACTACCCTCACCAATATTGGCAAAGTCTACTCCGATTTAGGAGACAACCAGAGTGCCCTCAAATACTACAACTCTGCTCTGCCTTTAAGTCAACAAGTGGACGACAAAGTACAGCAAGCTGTTACCCTCAACAATATTGGCTCAGTCTACTCCGATTTAGGAGACAACCAGAGTGCCCTCAAATACTACAACTCTGCTCTGCCTTTGAGTAAACAAGTCGGCGACAAAGCAAAAGAAGCAACAATCCTCAACAATATTGGCGGTGTGTACTCCGATTTAGGAGATAAACAAAGTGCCCTCAAATACTACAACGATTCTCTGGCTTTGAGAAAACAAGTCGGCGACAAAGCAGGAGAAGCAACAACCCTCAACAATATTGGCGGTGTGTACTCCGATTTAGGAGATAAACAAAGTGCCCTCAAATACTACAACGATTCTCTGGCTTTGAGAAAACAAGTCGGCGACAAAGCAGGAGAAGCAAGAACCCTCACCAATATTGGCAAAGTCTACTCGGATTTAGGAGATAACCAGAGTGCCCTCAAATACCTCAACTCTGCTCTGCCTTTGATCAAACAAGTGGGCAACAAAGCTCTTGAAGCTACTACCCTCACCAATATTGGCTTAGTCTACTCCAATTTAGGAGACAAGCACAGTGCCCTCAAATACTACAACTCTGCTCTGCCTTTGAGAAAACAAGTCGGCGACAAAGCAGGACAAGCAAGAACTCTCAACAATATTGGCTTAGTCTACTCCGATTTAGGAGATAAACAAAGTGCCCTCAAATACCTCAACTCTGCTCTGCCTTTAATGAAAGAGGTGGGCGACAAAGCAGGAGAAGCTACTACCCTCAACAATATTGGCAAAGTCTACTCCGATTTAGGAGACAACCAGAGTGCCCTCAAATACTACAACTCTGCTCTGCCTTTGAGAAAACAAGTCGGCGACAAAGCAGGAGAAGCTACAACCCTTTACAACCTCGCGTACCTCGAACGCGATCGCAGCAACCTACAAGCAGCCCGCACTAACATAGAAGCCGCAATCAAAATTATCGAAGAATTACGCACCAAAATCGACAGACAAGAACTCCGCACTTCCTACTTTGCTACTCAACAGGACGTTTACAAATTCTACATCGACCTGCTGATGCAACTGCACAAAAAAGATCCATCCCAAGGATACGCCGCATTAGGCCTACACATCAGCGAACGCTCCCGCGCCAGAAGTTTGATAGAACTATTAACCGAAGCAAATGCCAAAATTCTCAAAGGCGCAAACCCAGAACTCGTACAACAAGAACGTAACTTACTACAGCAAATTGATGCAACACAGACACTGCGGCAAAATTTAGCTTCTTCACCAAATAAAAACGACTTCATCACCAAAGCAGCTATTAAAAGACACACCACAGAAATTGAAGATCTTCTCAGACAACACCAGGAAGTGCAAGCCAAAATCCGTACCACTAGCCCAGAATATGCAAAACTGACAAACCCAAACCCCGAAAAGGACATTCTCAAATTACCGCAAATCCAACAACAACTTGATAAAGACACTCTGCTATTGCAATATTCCTTGGGAGAAGAACACAGTTATTTGTGGGCAGTCACTCCCACCTCTATGCAAGTTTACACACTCCCCGGACAAAAGGAAATAGAAAAAGTCGCATCGAGGTTCCGTGAAGATTCGCAGCAAGTAACAGCTACTGACTTAGCGATTAACAGCGCAAAACAACTCACTCAACTTATTCTTGCACCTGTTGCCGATAAATTAACAGGAAAGCGTTTGGTGATTGTTGCTGATGGTGGGCTGCAAACCATTCCCTTTGGGGCATTAGCTGATATCACTTCAAGTAAATACCAACCACTGATGATAAACCATGAAATTATCAATTTACCCTCAGCCTCTACCATTGCCATCCAACGCCAAAAACTTGCCAACCGCCAAAGCGCACCCAAAGCCATAGCCATTCTCGCCGATCCGGTATACAGTGCAACAGACTGCCGATTCACCTCATCAGAAGATTGCCGAGAAACTGACAAACCCCAACCTCCTGGTCCTAACCTTGACATTCCTCAATCAGAACGTTCTGCCCTCGACCGTTCCGCCAGAAGCCTGAAACGCGATGGTTTGGACAGGCTAGCCAACACAGCAGAAGAAGCAAAAGGAATTTTAAAACTGATACCAGCAGCAACTAGCCTGGAAGCATTGAACTTTGATGCTAATTACGACTGGGCAACAAGCAAAACCCTCAATCAATTCCGTATCCTGCATTTTGCCACTCACGGGTTTGTCAATCCAGAACAACCAGAGTTATCCGGGATTGTACTGTCATTATTTGATAAAAAAGGCAAGCCAATCAGAGGATACTTGCGGTTGGAAGATTTGTTTAACCAAGACTACCCAGCAGAGTTAATCGTCTTGAGTGCCTGCGAAACCGGACTTGGTAAAAATGTCAACGGTGAAGGTTTAGTGGGGTTGACACGCGGGTTAATGTATGCGGGTGCAGCGCGGGTTATGCTATCGCTGTGGGAGGTTAACGATGAAGGCACATCAATACTAATGCAGGAATTTTACACAGTTTTGTTGCAGCAAAAGAAAACTCCATCAGAGGCGTTACGTGCAGCACAACGCAAGTTATGGGAAAACCCAAAATGGCGTAGCCCCTATTACTGGGCGGGTTTCACTGTTCAGGGAGAGTGGCGTTAGAAACCTCACCCTCGCTTTTAGCTACGCTAAAATCTTTCCCTCTCCTTCAAGGAGAGGGAGAAAGACTCTCTAAACCCTCTCCTTTATAAGGAGAGGGTGCCGAAGGCGGGTGAGGTTTCTCCGCCAGGGAACAGAGGATATACAAAAACTACCAACACAACAATACCCCAGCTCTATGGTTAGAAACGACACCGAGATACCTCACCCCAGCCCTCTGCTTATAAAGGAGAGGGAGAAAGAAAAAGCTCTCTAAACCCTCTCCTTGAAGGAGAGGGTGCCGTAGGCGGGTGAGGTTTCTTCGCCTGGGAAACAGACGATATACAAAAACTACCAACACAACAATACCCCAGCTCTATGGTTAGAAACGACACCGAGATACCTCACCCCAGCCCTCTGCTTATAAAGGAGAGGGAGAAAGACTCTCTAAACCCTCTCCTTGAAGGAGAGGGTGCCGAAGGCGGGTGAGGTTTCTTCGCTTGGAAGAGACGACATACAAAAACTATCAAACCAACACAACAATAAATACCCATGAAAAACAAACTCATCAGCAAACAATCAATTGCATTATTTATCGCAGCAACTATCAGCGGAATTACGTTAAACACTTGGTGGAATGCAAACGCCCAAACCACACCAGCAAAAACAACTCCACCCAAATATACTAAATTGCAAGATGTGAAGAACTTCAGTATCAAAGGAAACGGTAAAGCCTTTCAACCTGGTAATTTGCAACAGACGAATAAACCAGATAAAGCCGATGATCAAGAATTTAAACGCCGAGGAGTTATTGGTTGGGATGACCGAGTTCCTATGTTAAGCCGACAATATCCTTGGTCGGCAATTGGTAGAGTACAGGGATTAACCACCAAAGGCGAGGAATATCATTGCACAGGTACATTAATTAGTGAAGATGTCGTTTTAACCAATTCACACTGCGTGATTGATCCTGAAACACACCAAGCTAGTCAAAAAATCTTGTTTCTCCCAAATCTTATCAATGGCAAAGTCGCGGATGAATCGGATATTGCCCAAGTTCAAAATGTCGTTTATGGCACTGATTTCACTAAAACTAAGTTAGAGAATCAAACTGACGACTGGGCGCTTTTGAAACTCAATAAACCTATCGGCTTAAAATACGGATATCTTGGTTGGAAATCTTTACCCTCATCAACTCTCACCAAAAACCGGAATAAATATATTTTCGTTGGTTATTCTGGCGATTTCCCTAACACAAACAAAGAAAAGTATCGATTTTTTACCGCAGGTAAGGGATGGACAGCCAGCGTGCAACAAGGTTGTAGCATCGTGGGTGAAGAAGGCAATGTGTTGTTACACGACTGTGATACCACTGGTGGTTCTTCCGGGGGACCAATTATTGGTGTGATAGGTAATCAACCTTACATAATTGGTCTTAATAATGCAGAGATCAAAACTCGTGATGGAAGAGCGATAATCAACCTGGGTGTGAAGATTGATTTTTTAGATAGATTGACAGGAAAATAAGTAGAGATATTTTAAGACTTACGCACAAGAGATCCCCCAACCCCCTTAAAAAGGGGGCTTTTAAGATTCCCCCCTTTTGAAGCTAGGGGGGATCGAGGTTTCGGGTTTTCAGTGCGTAAGTCCTGTATTTCTGTGATATAGCAGTCTAAATCATTTGTGAACAACAAGATTATTGACTTCTAAAAGAAGTCGTAGGTTGGGTTGAACGGAGTGAAACCCAACAATATCAAACGTCTGTTGGGTTTCGCTTACGCTTTACCCAACCTACCATTCTACTTCTTCCCTACACCCTTACACCCTTACACCCCTATACCCTTACACCCCTACACCCTTTCAAACTAAAGGTAAAGTATGACGCTCAAAGAAGTCCCAAATCGTCTGAGTTGAGTCTAAACCCAAATCTTTATTGAAGTCATTTACATCTTTATCAGTAGAACTACCACCGTACCAGAGATGTCCGCCGTTGACTACAGCTAATTCTACAACCTCGGAACCAGCGCTACAACCGGAGTAGGAATAGGTTTTAAGTTTTGAGCGATCGCTCTGATTGCCAGCCACAAATGATACATTATTGGCAGTATATTCAGGACATTGGTTGTGAGTACGCCAAAATTCTATTGCTTCTGGAATAGAAACGAGCGATCCTTTTTGAGTTTTCTTATCACCCTGATAATGTACAGATTGGTCGTTTGTGCCATTAATCATTAACATAGATACAGGCATTTCTGGTTGGCATTTTGGTTTTAGTCGGCTTGGCAAAGAACCAGCGACTGAAGCAAAAGCTGCTATTCTATCAGATAGTTGACAACTCAAAGCTTGGGTTAGTATTCCACCTCTAGAAAAGCCACTAGCGTATATTCTACGGCTATCAATATTTCTAACTTTTTCTATATGATTAATTAAATTCTTCACAAAAGAAACATCATCAATATTTCTTTCCTTCTTCTTTCTTATGCTCCATCTCTGGTTAATGGCATCAGGATAAACGACAATAAACCCTTTTTGGTCTGCTAATTTATTAAATTGAGATACATTACTAATTGAGCGTCCACTGCCTTCATCTCCATGAAATACCATAACTAATGGCATAGGACGACTAGGAGAATAAGACTTTGGCGTATAAATATCGTAAGTGCGCGTGTAACCTTGGTCAGCTAATTCGCCATTACTCTGACCATAAACAACGTTATTCTCTCGTATAGTTATTTGCTGCGCTTGCATTGATTCGCAGCCTGCGACTAAACTAATTGAGAGTAAACAAGTAAAGACTCGTTTTAGCAATTGAGAACTGATATTAACATTCACGATGAATCCTATTAAGTAAAATTATAACCATATTTTTAATGTCTATTACTTACAAAGTACATTTATTCGCTCATGTTTACCTCATACAAATGGGTGAATCTGTCTAAATGACAAGCAGTCAAAGTCTAACTACAGATAGAAAAGGTCTGTTTCCGCACAAAATTAGTATTTTTTGTGTGTAGGCAAAACTTTCAATAAATAGAGGGAATAGGGAACAGGGAGCGGGCAGCAGGGAGCAGGGGACAGGATAAATTGTATTAAATCTAACAAAAGAACCTGGTTAATGTTTCGTCTTATACTTATAAGTTTTCCCACCCGCCTGAGGTGAAAATAAGGAGTGAAGCGCGTTTGCGCCGCGCCCCTTAGGGGCGCTTCGTGCCGTAGGCTGGCAGGGAAGGAGGGCTACTGGATTGTGAATTAAAAACAGCAGAGTGCTGTTGGATTGGACTTAAGGCAGAATTTTTCAAAGTGAGAAACTGTACCAAACTCAGTCGTAAGGGTTCTTGACTGATAGCGTTGACGTAATTGGCACTTAAGTAGCGACGGTAACTTGGTTGATTAGCAAGGTAGGTTTCAAAGAAGGGAAGACTCAAAGCCCTGACATATCGCTGTGCTAATGCAGGACTCGGACCAATCACTTGTTCGGGAACGGGTACACCAGAACTTTCTGAATCTCCAATTGTTGAGAAGTGGGTAGCACCATTAATTAAGACTAAATATTTATTTAAGGTGGTTAACCAGGTGAAGGGTTGAATTTGTTCTGGAAATGCTGGAGCTATTGTATCGGCACTGCCAGCCATAATCATTATAGGAATTTTAATTTGGCTGATACTGTCTTGCCCCATAATACTGCTGTCAATCGGGTTAATGGCGATCGCCGCTTTGACTCGTGAATCAGATAAGTTATATGTACTAGATTGTGGTAAACTCACAGCCAAGCACTGAAGTAACAGTGAAAGATTAGCTTTATCTGGTGAACTTGGGCAGTTTTTTTCTAGTTGCTTAAAATTAATTGGTGCTCCTGCTAACGCCAAAGCTGTGTAACCACCAAAGGATTGACCGACTACGCCGACTTGTTCCAAATTCAAGCGCCCTTTGTATGCAGGGTCGGTTTGAGATAGCTTAGTCAGTTGATTCAACAAATACTTTACATCCAAAGGGCGGTCAATAAATTCTCTTGGACCTGTGACTTCCGCCGCCCTACCTGATAATAAAGCTTGCAACTGTTTGGCATCACTACCGGGATGTTCTGGAACAGCAACGACAAACCCATAAGAAGCAAGGTTTTGAGCAAGGTAAGCATAACTGGTACGATCAGAACCAAGTCCGTGGGAGATGACAATAACTGGACGAAAGCCAGATACATCTGGTAGATAAATGTCAGCAGGAAAAGTGCGACTACGAGATGTATCGTTGAGGGTAATAGTCCGCTTTTGCCAACGATATTTTCCTGATCGTGGCAGATCTGTGAGTGAAATCTTATCTGAGGTAGAGGCATTTGCTGTATCCAACGACTGCTTGTTGATCAGTGCGATCGCCTGTTGAGTCTGATTAACTATATTTTGGAATGCCTCTGCTATTTGCAAACCGCGAGCTAAGTTTATCGAAATCGTTCTTGAGGGAAACCTGCGTAGTATATTTAATAAAGTGAACTTTTGTGGGTCGGCTGCTGCAAGAATCAGTGCTCCTCGAATTGCATAGAACCCGTTAATGTGAGATTCTTGCTGTACGACTTCTCCGAAATCTGCCAACACTCTTTCGCCTATCGGCGTATAAAGAAATTGCGAAACCTGTACAGCATTTAGGGGAATGGGAGTCAGCAACAATTGCGGCAGTTGCTTTAGTTGCTCTTTACCTGCATACTCAACATATGCAGCCAGATCATCATCTACTTTACCTGTCCTGGCATAAGCTTCTAGAGAATCAATCGAAATAGAGCGAGACACAGCACCATAGGAAAGAGTCAACCGCTCTGCACTTAAGCTAGGACGAGCGGTTAGAGTAGGAATTAACCCAATACTAAGAATCCCCAAGGCGATTTGTAGCAAAATTGATTGCTTCCTGACAAAACGAGCAGGAGGACGCAACTGGGGAACTTTGGTGAGAGGAGGCGAAATCGGCGAGCAATTCATGAATATCACTAAGGGCTTCTTTAGCAATTTTACTAAATCAAGGTTATGGTGCTTATGGATACTATTGCCAGGAATATTCTTTTGTTGCTCACAAATGTTCTCTGTGGTCAATGCCCTAAAGTTCTTACAAGATTTTGATAAAGTTTGGGAAGAAATGTTTGAAAGTGCATCATCTGTTTACAACAAATCGATATTTAAAAAAAGCAATGAACAATAACCGCTGGACACTGACAGGAAAAAAAGCTTTGATTACTGGGGCAACCAAAGGAATTGGAGGAGCGATCGCCCAAGAATTTTTGTCTCTCGGTGCTGAAATTATGATTGTTGCTAGAGATGCACAAGCAATAAACCAGCAGCTTGAAAACTGGCGATCGCAAGGATGGAAAGCTTATGGAATTGCTGCAGATATTGCCACATCTGATGGTCGTCAGGCAATAATTGAACAAGTCAATCAAACTTTAGGAGGATTAGATATCCTCGTCAACAACGTTGGCACTAATATTCGCAAAAAAGCGCTGGAATATACACAACAAGAATATGAGCGCATATTTCAAACCAACTTAACCTCTACATTTGAAATGTGCCGACTCGCTTATCCTTTGCTGAAAGCTGGAGACAACAGCAGCATCGTGAACATTGGTTCTGTTGCTGGGTTAACTGGAGTTCGCACGGGCGCACCCTATGGAATGACAAAAGCAGCGCTTGTACAACTGACTCGTTCTTTGGCTGTAGAATGGGCAGAAAACCAAATTCGTGTAAATACTGTTGCTCCTTGGTTTATTCTCACTCCTTTAACTGAATCTTTCTTGAGCAATTCAGATGTCTTGAACTCAGTTTTATCGCGTACACCAATGGGGCGAGTTGGCACACCAGAGGAAGTTGCAGGTTTAGTAGCCTTTCTGTGTATGCCAACAGCCACTTACATTACTGGACAGTGTATTGCAGTTGATGGTGGTTTTGTAGGCTTTGGTTTTTAAATAATTAGGGGTGTAGGGGTATGGGGGTGTAGGGGTATAGGGGAATACGGTTGCTGTTAAGGATTGATCCGAAACTCGCCCTCCTTAAAAAGGAGGGAACTGAGCAAGCTTTTTAACGAGCGTTGGGGGATCTTATACCGATTCTCCATGATAGCTTGCGTGGCGTAGCCATAGATGCACTTAATGTTTATTAGACGATTAGCAACAAGACGAGCCAGCGCTGCAGGAGGGTTTCCCGACCTAGGCGACTGGCGTCGCCAAGAACGCCAAGAATGAAAGAGTAAGTATTAAGTGCAAGTTTACAGAGAATTGGTATTACAAAACTAAATACCACTAATATCGTGTCCGTTTAAAGACTTATCATTAAGGCTGCAACGGAGCAGGGGGTAGGGAGCACCGGAGAAAGAGTTTTCAGGTTTTAGCACAGATGCACCAGATTATAACTAATTAGGCGAACATGATATAACTCACCGTACTGGGCTATAACTGCTGTTTATTCCCCTTACACCCCTACACCCCTACACCCCCAGTTTTAGTCAATTTTACCAGTAAAAACCCGCTCTGCTGGTCCTGTCATATAAAGGCGTTGGTCGATTTGGGACCATTCTATCAGCAATGGTCCTCCTGGAAGTTCGACCGTAGCCTTGCGATCGCATCTCTGTGTCAACACACCCGCCACTAGCGACGCACACGCGCCAGTTCCACAAGCTAAAGTTATACCAGCACCTCGTTCCCATACGCGCATTTTCACGTAGTCAGGACGCACGACTTGGATAAATTCAGTATTGATTCGTTGAGGGAAAGCTGGGTGATGCTCAAACTGAGGACCAATAATTTCTAAAGGAATTGTTGCGACATCTTCTACAAAAGTGATGCAGTGAGGATTTCCCATATTGACACAGGTGACATCCCAAGTTTTGCCTGCGACTTCTAGCGGTTGATTGACAACTTTTTCGTTAGCTGGGTTGATAGTCGTAGGGATTTCACCAGCAAGTAGCCTGGGGATACCCATATCCACTCTAACTTGACCATCTGGCATGAGTTGGGGTGTCATCACACCACCTAGAGTATGAATGCGATATTGGTCGCTTTTTTTGGCGTTGCCTTCCAAATCAGCTAAAAAAGCACCGAGACAGCGAATACCGTTACCACACATTTCTGGTTCTGAACCATCAGAATTAAAAATTCGCATGGTGTAGTCAGTACCGTTTTCTCCAGGTAAGGCAAAAATAACACCGTCTGCACCGATGCCAAAGTGGCGATCGCACAACTTAACCGCTTGCTCTGGAGTGATGACAGGCTCTGATGACGAGCGATTGTCAATCAATATGAAGTCATTGCCCAGACCGTGATACTTAGTAAATTCTATTGCCATTGTCAAAGTCGATGAATTATATTTGAGTTTTTCGTCATTAGTGTAATGTCTTTTGTCAGTTGTTAGTTATAACTGACCAAAGCTAAGGGTGTAGGGGTGTAGGGATGTCAGGGAAAAGAAAAAACGATATTTTTGTACAAGAAAGCCCCGGAACCACCTTGGTGTTATAGCAAGCATTGATTTCTTCCCTACACCCTTATACCCTTATATCCTTACACCCCAACTTCAAAACTGATAACTGATAACTGATGACTGATAACTGATGACAATTATGGGACTTGACACCTCACTGCCTAGCATTCGGCAAGTACAAAATTTGATACAGCAAGCAGTCACAATTGAGACCAAACTGCTAACTGGCGACATATTGATTGGGAGAATTATATGGCAGGATTCTCAATGTATGTGTCTTATGGATGAAAACAGTCAACAGATGACTGTTTGGAAGCAGGCTATTGCTTATATTAAGACGAAAGAATAGTCATATCATGTCCGCTTAATTACTTATAATTCCTGCTTGACCTCACCCTAACCCTCTCTTTATAAAGGAGAGGGTACTGGAGGCGCGTTAAGTTCCTCGTTTTTATAAATGTTTATCCGGACATGATATCATTTGTCCTTTGCTCATGAATGATTGCACACACTCCCTTAACCCACAATATAGCGGTTCGGGAGTAATGACTAATGACTAATGACTAATGACTAATCCAACACACTATCTCTAGGCAAAAACTCTTTGAGTGCTTCTGCTTCGCCTGCTTTCACGATTGGGATAGCTAGCGGTATTTTGCTTTCTGGGGCAAGCAATTGCACAACTTGATTTAGAGAAAGCAAATTTCCACACAATAAAACTTGGTCGTGGACTTGCAAATCCTTGTTACCATCGGGAAAGCGGATAAATTTGCCATCTCGTCGCATTGCCTGCACCATAACCCCATATTTGTTGCGGATATCCAAATCTGCTAAAGTTTTCCCAACCTCTGGGCTATCGGTACTGAGAGTCACCCACTGACAAGCGCTGTTTTCTCCGGGAACGGCGACTTGACCTTTTGCAAATTCATCCAAAGCCGCTAATTCACCATCAGAACCGACAACCAAAAGGCGATCGCCTTCTTCTAAGTCCGTCTGGAGTGAAGGATAATCTATTTCCTCACCTCCTTGACGACGAATTGCCATCAAACTCACGCCTGTTAAGTAGCGCATATCTGCTTCTTCTAAAGTCATACCGATTAGGGGTGAACCAAATGGTAAAGAATACCAACGTTTATTCAGGTCTTGAGTTGCTAGTTGTAAATCACGAGAAACCTCAGACGCGGATTGTTCAGGGCGCAGATCCAAATAATGACGACTGCGAATTTCCTGCATTTCTCGTTGCACCACAGTAGATGATAAGCCCAAATCAGTTAAGATGTAAGTCACCATTTCTAAACTAGCCTCAAACTCTGGTTGCACAACTTCCCGTGCCCCGAGTTGATAAAGTACCTCAATACTTTTGTCGTTTGTGGCGCGAACAACGATATCTAGATCAGGAGACAGTTCCAAAGCGCGTTTGACGCAAAGACGGGTACTCATGGGGTCAGGAAGTGCGATCGCCATTCCTCGTGCTGTGTTGACTCCAGCAGTTTCTAAAACGTGAAAACTCACACAATTACCATAAATATAAGCCACCCCAGCTTCGCGCAACTGCTGAATTCGACTTTCTGACTGGTCAATCACCACAATGGGTAAATTGTGCTGCTGAAGCAACTTCACCAAATTGCGTCCCACTCGCCCATAGCCGCAGACAACCACATGGTCTTTGATTGGCAGTTCTTCAGCAACTGCTAACGGCTGACCTTCCCCGCTTAAATAGGGCTTTAACCAAGGTATTGATTCCAACCAGTCAAACATAATTGGAACCAAACGCAGCACAAAAGGAGTCAGCACTAATGTGACTGCAGTCGTTCCCAAAATCAGTAAATATACTTTTCGTGAAACCAGCCCCAGGGCTTGTCCTTCGCTGGCGAGAACAAAGGAAAATTCTCCAATTTGAGCCAGTCCTAATCCAGCGATTAACGCTGTTTTCAACGGGTAGCGGAACAATTTTACCAGTGGCGTAATAATTAAACATTTACCAATAAATACCAGTGTCACTAATCCCAGAATCAATTCCAGATTGTTCCACAAAAACACTGGGTCGATTAAGATTCCAATGGAAGCAAAAAATAAACTGGCAAAAATATCTCGCAATGGCTCAACATACGTAAGGGTTTGGTCAGCGTATTCCACTTCCGAAATCATCAAGCCAGCGACAAACGCTCCCATTTCAATAGAAAGCCCCAAAGACTCTGTTAGTAGGGCAATACCCAAACACAGTGCTACGACACCTAATAAAAATAATTCTCGGCTTTCAGTACGGGCTAGCAGTCGCAACAAAGGAGGGATGAGCCAAATCCCTGCAATAACTGCACCAGCAGCAAATAAACCAATTCGCAACAGTGCCAACAAAACTGCGACAACAAGCCTTTCTCCTGGTTCGTGAAGAGCAGGTAAGACTGCAATCATCAGTCCTAATGCTAAATCTTGAACGACCAAAATTCCCAGCATCACCTGTCCGTGGGGTGTTTCCGTCTCATTACGTTCCATCAAACACTTGAGAACAACTGCTGTGGAAGACAAAGACAAAATTGCCCCTAAAAATATGCCTTTAGCTGGTAGATATGCCCAAGCCCCTGTAGCCCCGCAGACTAAAACTGTGACGAGAATTGTTAGGGCAATTTGTAGTCCTCCTCCCCCAAGGGCGATCGCTTGGACTTTTTTGAGTTCCGTAAAGGAAAACTCAACACCCAAGGCAAATAGTAAAAAAGCGACTCCAAACTGAGCCAACGTTTCTACTTGAATCAATTCTTTAATCAGTCCCAGTCCGGATGGCCCAACGACCATTCCACCAATAAGATACCCTAGTAGAACGGGTTGTCTTAAAAGCGCCGCCAAGAGTCCGCCACAAGCAGCAACGGCAAAAACTGAAACTAAATCAACTATGAGTCTAAAATCTTCCTGCACAAGCTTATAAAAAAATTGTTAAAACCTATTAACATCAGGATACAAAGTTTTTTCTCTTTAAAGTATCAAATGTGTTTTTTATTTATAGTACTCATATTTGATTTTTGTGAAACTAAGTACATTTGATGTTCCCCCTTCTGGTGCTAAGCGTTAAGCGTTCCCTCTATTCACGAGTCAGTTCATAAATCAAACCGAATTCCTATAGCTATTTTAAAGTATGCCCTGTAGCTGGGGCTAAACTGATAACTGTTAAAACTACAATTCAAAAGCTAGACTAGAACAACAAGGTAGCAAGGTTGACAATCGAAAGGATATTATGATGAGCGATCGCGATTACACATTAATTATTGATAAGAGCGGTAGTATGTCCACTCCTGACCAAGTTGGAGGTAGAAGTCGCTGGGAAATGGCTCAAGAATCTACACTCGCACTGGCAAGGAAATGTGAGCAATTTGACCCTGACGGGATCACAATTTATGTATTTGCCGGTAAATTGAAACGTTACGATGATGTCACTTCAGCGAAAGTAGCACAAATTTTTCTAGAAAATGATCCTGGTGGCACGACAAATTTAGCAGGTGTACTCAAAGATGCAACCAATCACTACTTTCAGCGCAAAGCAGCAGGTCAAGCCAAGCCCAATGGCGAAACAATTCTAGTGATCACCGATGGTGAACCAGATGACCGTAAAGCAGTCTTTGAGGTGATAATTAATGCATCGCGTCAGATGGAACGCGATGAAGAATTGGGAATTTCTTTGATTCAAATAGGCTCAGATCCTCAAGCAACCAAGTTTCTCAAAGCTTTGGATGACCAAATGCAAGATATTGGTGCTAAATTTGACATCTGCGACACAATCACCTTGGATGATTTGGAAGATATGAGTCTTGCTGATGTGTTAATGAATGCGGTGACTGATTAATCAGTTTTTTGTCATTTGTTCGTTATTAATAACTGATGAGTGATGAGTGATAACTGATGAGTGATAACTGATGAGTGATAACTGATGAGTGATGACTGATAACAAATAGGGAGAATTGAAAAATGCTAGATAATCGTGACTATACTTTAATTATCGACAAAAGTGGCAGTATGGCAACCCAAGACCAAAAAGGTGGTAGAAGCAGATGGGTTGCTGCACAAGAATCTACTTTTGCCTTGGCGAGTAAATGCGAGCAACTTGACCCTGATGGTATCACTGTTTATCTGTTTTCTGGACGCTTCAAGCGCTATGAAAATGTGACATCAAGCAGGGTATTGCAAATTTTCCAAGAAAATGATCCTTCTGGTACAACTGATTTGGCAGGTGTGCTGAAACACGCAACTGATAACTATTTTCAACGCAAAGCTGCAGGTGAAACTCAGCCAAATGGTGAAACTATTTTAGTGGTGACTGATGGTGAACCAGATGATCGTAAAGCGGTGATGAAAGTAATTATTGAAGCTTCTCGCCAGATGGATCGCGATGAGGAACTTGGTATTTCTTTTATTCAAGTAGGTACAGATCCCCAAGCGACTCGCTTTCTCAAAGTATTAGATGATGAACTGCAAGGGGCTGGTGCAAAGTTCGATATCTGCGACACCATCACCATAGAAGATATGGAAGACATGAGTTTATCAGAAGTACTGCTCAACGCTATTAATGATTAAGCATTTGTGGTGAATTTTCATGGAATTGAGGAGCAAACTGAATTTGGAGTAGTTACGGAGGATTTCAGAACATGGATTCTCTTGATAAACTTTTAGCTGAACTGAAAGCTGAATATGAACAACAAAAACCCCAACAGCATCAGCAAAAAGCAAATTCAATCAAACCAGTCAGCAAAATGGAAGATAAATCAAATTTCTTGATAGATAAACTATTAGCCGACGTCAAAGCTGATTTTGAGCAAAAAGATTTAGCGGAAAAATTGCAGAAACAGCAAGAACAAGAACAACTTCAGGCTAAAAAATTAGAGGAGTTGAAAAAGCAAGCCGAAGATTGGCTAGCTAAATTAGACCCCTTTTCCTCAGAAGGACTTTGGTTTGAAAAGTTTGCTGAAGGATATCCGTCAAGATTAGAGGCTGCAATTGAATATTTACAATTGGAGTGAATAAATTTTTTAGTCTTTTGTGCCTTACCATTATTAGGAATTAACTAACCAAGTCCAGTGCTCAAATATTTTGCTTCTTATTATTTATTTCAGATAAATGCTTGACGCCCCACTCATGCATTGCATAGAGAATTGGTTTAAGACTTTCCCCTAAAGGTGTTAAAGAATACTCTACTTTTGGAGGAATTTGCGGGTAAACTTTGCGATCAATAACCCCATCTTCCTCCATCTCCCTGAGTTGTTGAGTTAGCATTTTTTGAGTAACTCCATCTAAAGCTCGCTGTAATTCACCAAAGCGTTTCACACCATCCATTAATTCTCTAATAATCAAAACCTTCCAGCGTCCACCAATGACTTTTAGTGTGTTTTCTACTTCACAAGTTAGTCGGCTATGGTTTTGTGCTTCTGCTTTCATAGTTTTTGTTGCGTAACTACCTTATTGGAGTTTAGACTAAAAGCGATTTGAGGGAACGGGGCAGGGAGTAGGGAGTAGCTTTCAAGGGTAGGTATTAAATAAAAAAAGGCGCAGAAAAGTAGCTAAAATACTTATCGGATGGGAGTCAGCAGAAATAACAGTAGATGGATTTGGGGTGTTTCGAGGGCGATCTGCAAAGGAGCGTAGAGCGCGTAAGCGCAAGCGCACGCAAGCGAGGGCGTTCGCCGTAAGACGTGCCGTTAGGCATACAAAGCAGCGTCTCGTAGAGAAGCTATAGCCCAAAAAACCAAAAACCCCACACACTAAAATCCCCCACAACCACACCAGGATGCAGGAGATTAGTACGGACGAACTACGGCCTATGGCTAGGGCGAATGGAGCGTGACTTCCCTACTTTGTAGCCGTCTTATTATTCTGATTCACGATGGTGGTGGCGATGATGGGGAGGGTTTTCAAACGCCTCTTCGATACCTTCGATACGCCGATTAACTCTTTCATTGATTGCATTATCAAGCATTAAATCAGCTTCTGTTTCAATCATAGGCTCAATTGCCCGACCGCCTGGAATATGGGACAGAACGCCATCAATCATCCTATTAGCAATGTTATTTGCTGCTGTATCAATTCCAGCATCAACTATAAACTCACCAGCTCCCTCAGGGTTACCATCTGTATGGTGATGATGTTTATGGTGATTATGTTCTGACATCACAAAGTCCTCTATTACTGATAACACGATGCCTAGACTATCATGATAGTGCGGCTTCAAGAAATTGATTACGTCTAGATCACTAACGGTTTGAAAACCTGTCTTCAACACCTTCTATACGCTCATTAACTTCCTCATTGATTCTGTTATCAAGCATTAAATCAACTTCAGTTTCAAGCATAGGCTCAATTGCCCGACCACCTGGAATATGCTCGGCTATCCCTTCAATTACCCTGTTAGCAACGTTATTTGCTGCTGTATCAACACCAGCATCAACAGCAAACTCGCCAACTCCTTCAGGGTTATTATGTTCACGGTCGTTATATTCACGGTCGTTATATTCACGGTCGTTATATTCACGGTCGTTATATTCAGGGTTGTTATATTCTGACATCACCAATTCCTCTATTACTAATAAAAGTTTATTGGTTAGACAGTATTTTTGTTTCCGTCTCCAGTCTTATTAATTGTGTGAATTTTTTCTAACTAAAGACTCAGACTCAATGATAAGTGTAAATATCATATGTTTTTATCTATCCGACATTCTGCAGGTCAGTGATCGCTTTAATGAATTTTCGCTCGTTTGAACCAAAAGACTTTGGGCAAACCCAAATAATTGAGAATTTTGTCAACAATTTCGGAAAATAAAAACTCAACACAAAACGCTGATATCCTTTATCCAATAACGACTAATGATTCCAAAGTACCAAAAATATTTGGGAAGAAAACAAAACCTGCGGAATGTAGGATATATCTCTCACGTCCAGTTACCAATCAGCACATACGCCGCCCAGTAATAGGGTTGTTGTCGATAGTTGCGATCTTTAAGAATTGCAAGTTGGGCACGACGCAGGGCTTCTGCCTTTGAGATACCTGTTTTACTAATGTGCGCCAATTGATCATAAAATTGACCGATGAGCGTTGCTGAAGCTTCATCGTTGACGCGCCACAATGTTGCTACGGTACTGCGTGCGCCGGAACGCACTGCAACCCCCGCTAATCCTAACGCCGAACGAGTATCGCCCGCTGCTGTTTCACATGCACTCAGCACAAGGAGTTCAAGCGAATTCTTCCGCGATAATTCGACTGTTTTGAGAACGCTACTGAGTTGATTGACTTTGATTTTGCCATCCCAAGTAAGAATAAAAGTATCATCTGCTGTAGAGCCAAATTGACCGTGTGTTGCTAAATGAACAATCGGTGACGAAACAGCAGATACCCTATTTTGAAAGGCGGTATTTGTAAACTTTTGGTTAAACAGGATTTGGGTTGGAATCTCGGATTTAATTTTATTTACCTCAGTCTCGACATAAGGTAGTGACGGAAACGCTGGAGGACGTGCGGCATTAAGTCCAGCAACCAATGCACCTAGTTGTTCTTGTTTGAGCGATCGCGGCGACAAAAGTTGCAATCCAGGTGTCAAAGCAATACTATATTGTTCTACAAGGAACTTTTGACCATCGTGCAGCGCCGCCATCGGAATATTTCGCAAAGCACCATCTAAAACAAAAACCAAGGTTTCTACTTTGCTCGCGGCAAGTTCTGCGGCTACCGGACGGATAAGCCAATTATATAATTTTTGGAGTTCCGGCAGTGCCAAATCTCCGGTTGTGTTTTGCTGCAAATCGCCGCGTAGCGTCGATACGAGATTTTCCACCTCTTTGCTGCTGACATCGGTTTTTTTGTAGCGTAAGTTGTGGGATTCCTTTGTTGACTTTTGGCTCGCGGATTGCGGTAAACTTGTGATGATGGCAAGCTGGTCTTCTAAAAGGATTGGGTAAATCACAGCTGCACGTTGATCCACTTGATCAATCAGTGCTGGATTTCCATTCAGACATGCTTCCCGGAAGAAATTATCGAGTTCGACTAGTTGTAATGCTTCAATAACATCCCGCGCCACCTTCAAGTCATCGGGTTTATTCGAGTTCACCAAGAGTCCGACGAGTTGACGGTGAATTGGCTCAACAGCATAGCGGAAAGAAAACTGTAAATCTGGACTCGCCGCCGCTAAATCTGTTCGCAGAGATTTGATTGTGGCGACTGCTTCTTTATAAGCTGCGATCGCACCTGTGTTTTTCCCTTGAGCCTTGAGCACTCGTCCCAACTGCCACTGCCAAAGATAAGTGCTATCATCTGCGTTACTTTGTTGCGCTAACTGGAGTGCTTGTGAGGTTAATTTTTCTGCCTGACTCCACTGCTGCATTTTTTCGTAAACATTGCCTAGGCTACCCAGCGCGTAGGCAAGGGTGTGTGAATCTCCTAAATCTTTGGCTTGTTGTACCGCCTTTGTCAGAAGAGCTTCAAGCAACGAAGATGTTCCTTTTTTTTGACTTTCCATCCGCATCATCGACTGGGCAAGATTCACCCGTGCCTCAATTGCCGTACGACTAGGAGGTAATGCCTCGATTTGTTGTTGAACCTGTGGCAGGAAAGTTTGAGCGGCAGACTGTTGATTGCTATCGACGAGTAAACTGAATTGATTGACTTGTGCTTGTACCCGTAAATGAGGAGAAACCGTAGAAGCTGCTTGTTGATAGAACTTCAAGGCAGCTTGGGCAGCTTGGGGATCAATTGGAGTTTCGTCAGTTTTATCCAGGCTGAGTTGAGCACGGGCAGTGTTACCGAGGCTGAGTTGAGTTAATGTGATGATGTCGGATAGTTGCAACTTGGTGGCGATCGCCCTTTGGGCGGCTCCCTGCTGGAGCATCGCCAGACTACGCTCTAAAACGAGGCGTGCTTGAGTCAAATTACCAGTCACCCGCAGCGAATCTCCTAAAGTACGAAGCGCGGTTGCAGTTTCCGGGGAGGCAGAAATTCCTTGCAGTTGACTTTCTAGAGTTTTGAGTTGAACAGCGTTGGTTATTGTTTCAGTATTCGTCGTCGAACGCTGCGGTAACTTTAAGGCAGTTTGGAGTAAGGCGATCGCCCGTCGATATAATCCTAAGTTTTGTAAAGCTTGTGCCTGGTTAACTTGGCTGATCAGTGCCTTGTCAGGCTTGCCTAGCTGAGTGTAAACAAGTGTGGCGCGTTCCCAGGATTTCAGCGCGGCTTCGGTTTGTCCACGTGCCAGGAGTAACCCGCCTTGGATGTCGAGGACTTGCGCCAGCGCCAGTGATTTCTCTGAGGTATTTGGTATAGTTGCTTCTAAAAGTGCAAGACTGTCGGCGATCGCTTTACTAGCATCATTCCACTGTCCCAGTTGTTGATAGCAAAGCGATAAATTGCTAAGACTGAGAGCTTGACGGATGGGGTTTCCAGCAGCTTTATAAGCAAGGGCGGCTTGTTGAAAAAGCGTTGCTGCCTCTGTAAATTGATTGGCGCTATAGCGCGATCGCGCCTGCTGTTCGAGAGTTAATCCAGATTGGCTTTGGGCTATCAACGTGGAAGTTACTGGAGTTTGAGCAAGTATAGGTGATGTAATACACAATAAGCAAGTTATCACCATTGGGATAACAAAACGAATAAATTTCTTATAGCGTCGTTTAGTAGATTTCATAGGAAGCACTCCTCATCGCTAATTATTGTCTCATTGGATGGACACGCTCTTGCCCACTTCTGATACCCAACCATTAATAACCAGTTGCTGGATTTCTCTTTGAAGCTATAAAGAAAAAGAGATTTATATATTGATTAGATTTTCTTGGAGAAGATGCACATCATCAGTTTTAAAACCTTAAGAGAATATGCAGAAATTCATGCAGATTGTCAGGAAGCCCTTAGCAACTGGTATAAACTTTGTAGTAAAGCTAAATGGTCAAATTTAGTCGAAGTACAAAAAGTTTTTCCTAAAGCTGAAGCTGTCGGTAATTTTACGGTTTTCAATATAAAAGGGAATAAATACCGATTGATCGTGAGCATAGATTATGAAGGGCAATTAATTTATATTAAATATATCCTCACTCATGCAGAATACGATAAGGAAGAATGGAAAAATGACCCTTACTTTTAATTCCGAGAAATATAAAGAATTATTAATTACTTATATTCCTAAAATTATCAGGACTGAAGCAGAAAATAAACAAGCTTTAGCCATTGTAGAAAATTTAATGCACCGGGAACGTACTCCTGAAGAAAATGAACTATATCAGTTATTAATTACTTTAATTGAAAAATTTGAACAAGAATATTATCAGCCTGATGAGCAGATGAATCCTCCCTCTATGCTCTTGTTCCTTTTAGAACAATCTGACAAAACTAGAGAAGATTTGCAGGTGATTTTAGGAGCAGAAAATTTGATTGCTGATATTTTAGATGGACAACAAAAGATAACTCCAGAACAAGCGCGAAAGCTGGGAGAATTTTTTCATGTTGAGCCGAGCTTATTTACTGTTATTTAGAGACAGGACATACCGTTGCTGCAGGGCGACTAGACGGCGTCGCTTGAGGCGCAAAAGCAACTAATGTAATGTTGCCATCGCGATCTTTTACCCAGCCTTGCGCTTCAACAATTGCAGGCGCAGTGGGCGTTACGGCTATTGATGGGGATGTTTGCGGTACGTTAGCAGAGTTTTGTGAGTCCAAAGTTGCCAACGGACTCAAGTTAGGTGTACCTGCCAAAGGTTCTAGAGGATTTGGTTGTAAACTACCGCGTCCGGTGATGATAAATTCGCCTAAAGGTTTTGCATTGGGGCTTCTGGGGCAGATTTGGGCAATTTGGGTAGTGGCGTCAACAACTTGCGTGGGTAATTCGATCAGTCCAGAGGTGCGTTCGACTTCTGGCTGGGTAATGAAGATTTGTCCTTGGACACCGAGTTCTGAACTGGCGGTGATGTCGCTTTGTGGGGTGGGGAAGGAAGCCCGAACGATGCCGAACAGTCCTTGAGTGTTGATGGTGATGTTGCCGCCGCGTCCTTGAAAGGCGTTGGCAAATATGTCACTGTTTTCTTTGGGAACTGCGACGATGAATTGAGCATTCATTGTGATGTTACCACCGTTACCGCCTTGTGCTGCAGTGGCAGAAATCAGGCTATTTCGACGTAATAAAAGTAGATTTGCGTTCTTAATGCTGATGTTGCCACCATTTTGAGATGCTGTTTCAGCGACAATGTTAGCGCGATCGCTCAGTCGTACCGTGTTGGCGTTAATGTTAATATCACCTGCAATTGCACTGCCTTGACTATTGACAGAGATTTGGGCGTAATCGCTCACATTTAATTGCCTAACATTCACTTGGATATTGCCACCTTGACCGGAAGCTGTTGAGGTCGTGTTGGCAAATAGTCCGCTAGCGCTTCTTTGATTTCTGCCTGAGAGGTTAATACTATCAGCGTTGAGGGTAATGCTACCAGCTTGTCCTTGGTTAGTCGCTGTTGTAATAATTCGTCCACCTTGGATAGCTGCAAAATTATTTGCGTTAATCGTCACATCCCCACCTTGAAAAGCAGAAGTTGTTTGGGCAGTTACCAACCCGCCATTACTAACGCGAAAAGAATTTGTATTAACAGTTATCGTTCCCCCTACTCCCTTTGCATCGTCATCTGTTGCTGTAGACAATTGACTCAAATATCCAATTTTACTAACTCCATCTACAACAACAGCATCACGGGCATCAATAGCAATATTTCCAGCCCTACCTTCACCAGATGTGGAAACACTGAATCGTGCCCCATTTTCAACAAATAGCGAACCAGTATTAACGCGAATGTTGCCGCCATTACCGTTACTGTTATCAGCAGAAATACTGTAAGCAGCTGTGGGACGTGTCAAATCTTCAAATTGTCCAAACCCAGAAGCAAGAAAACTGTCGCGAGCATTGATGATAATATCGCCTGCATCCCCTCGTCCAAAAGTACTCGCTTGGAGTTGGGCACCATTTATCATCAATAGCGAACCAGTATCAATGCCGATAGTTCCACCTTTACCATCGCCGAACTGTCCAGGATTAAGGACATTTCCCACAATATTCGAGATAATTGCCCTGCTATCCAACGAAACGCGATCGCTCGCATTGATAAAAATATTGCCTGAATTACCTTGCCCTTGTGTACTAGCTTTTAGTGTGGCATTATCTGCCATTGAAAAAGTTTTAGAGTTGATGCGAATATCTCCGGCATTTCCAATGCCAGTATTTTCAACTGCACTAAAAATAGCACTACTAACTGGCAACCCCTCTTGAAGCACAAATCCTGATAGGGATATATCACCAAGGGCATTGATTATTACATCCCCTGCATCTCCCCGTCCAAAAGTACTAGTTTGTAACTGGGAAGCAGTCATAGATAAAGATCCGGTTTTAATGCTGATTGTCCCACCATTACCTCTCGCGTTTTCTCCTACTACACTCGATATATAGGAAATATTGTCAAGGTTCACTTGGTTGCCAACATCAATTGAGATATTTCCTGCACTCCCCTGTGCAAATGTATTGCTTGACAAGCTAGAACGATTAGATAAGGTTACTTGATTACGTGCTTCAATATCAATATTTCCTGCGTTACCTTTTTTTGTAGTGTAAGTACTTAAATCTGCTCCATCCGTAATTATTACTGAGTCAGCACTTATACGAATATCGCCACCATTACCATTTCCTTGTCTTTCTACAGTGGTTAAGATACCACTGGCTAAATTACCTTTAACCCCGCTAAATAAAACAGTGTCGCGAGCATCAATAATTATATCGCCCGCATTGCCTTGACCGAAGGTGCTACTATCCAGTTGAGCAGCACCAGCGATTGTAAGGGAACCTGTAGAGATGCGGATATCACCACCGTTACCAACGCCTTTGTCAGTAACCAGACTACTAATAAATGCATCATTATCTAAGGAAACGCGGTTACCTGCTTGAATTATGATGCTTCCAGCATTTCCCTTTGCAGAAGTATTGGCTGTCAGCCGAGCATTATTATCCAAGGAAACGCGATCCCTTGCTTGAATGATTATACTCCCTGCATTGCCTTGCCCGAATGTGCTTGCACTTAGTTGAGAACGATCCAGCATAGATAGCGATCCTGCTGTAATACGAATATCTCCACTGTTACCTGTTCCAGAAGAAAATCCAGACAATTCTGGAAATACGCTGTTTTGAACGACACTTCTTTCTTCGATTCGGAGCGCTTCTGAAGTGTTTAAGACAATGTCCCCTGCTTTACTGTCAGGAGTTCCCAGCCCAGAGCGAATTCCCGCTTGTACTCCACTGCCTTGTGAAATAGCCAGATTTCGTGCGTTAATGGTTACACTTCCACCATCACCAGCAGCGACATCAATCAGAGATCTATTAGTAAGAAATACGTCTGCTCGTGGAAGATCGCTTGGAAAACTCAAGCTACTATCAAGATTCAGCTGAACTGTCCCGACACCTGCAACTGCGCCAATTTCAACTCGTCCTCCAAAGGCATTCAATCCTCCAGCATTTTCTACAGTGCCACCTAACAACAGTAAGTTTTGTCCATCCGCAACCCGTAACCCAAATGCTTTGTCTCCAGTGGGTGTTGTTCCTGCAGTTGCATTAGAAACGTTGGCGATCGCCCCCGGATTAAGTTGATTAAAAAACAACGCCGAAGGATTCACTATCAACAACGGCGGCGCTTCCGGATTCGTAGCACTAAACTCACCCTGCTCCCCAAAGCGAAAAGCACTCGCACTCGTCCCCACAAACGATCCGCCTACATCCAATCGCGCATTGGGACCAAACAAAATCCCATTAGGATTAAGCAAAAACAAATTCGCGCTACCGTTAACGCCCAACGTCCCCAGGATATTTGAGGCTTCCTTACCTGTCACCCGTGTCAGAATATTTTGTATTCCTACAGGATTGACAAAATATACTCGTTGTCCATTACCCACATTGAACTGACTAAAACTGTGAAAAAGATTGCTTCCGCGTTGAGCGCCGCCAGAGATGCTGTCAGCTGCTGCACCCTTGATTTGGACGTTGGGTGTGAGGCGCGAACTTTCTGCCCCAAGGGTGTTATCTGGGGTAATTTGAGCGTGAGCAACCTTGCTAGTAAGCAGGAGAAGGCTGCATAGGAGGGAGTATTGAAGCCAAGTGTGTTTCTGATTCATCAGGAACTATATGTAGTAATGGTAGGTGTGTTGCTGGAAACTATATTCATGACTATTTCTGGCTATGCTCCACATATGCAGCAGTCGTTGGGTGACTATAGAGCGTAGCTTCGAGCGCTTGGGCAACAAAAGCAATCTTACCATCAGTGGAATTGTTGGATGCGTTTAAGAAATATGCCTCAACAATCACCTCATAGCAACTGAAATCTTGCACGATTCTCAAGCTTGCATTCTCGTCCACCTGGGATTTAAATCCCAGGCTCATAGGAAAAGTCATCTAAAGATGACTGCATGAGCTTTTCAGTCTACTTTAGTAGACTTGGGCTGTGAGCCTCGGAATTGATTCCGAGGCGATCGAAATGGGCTAATTGAAAGTGATGCAAGAAGTCAATTTAACGGACTTAGCTTATAGCCTAGGACTGTAAGTCCTAGGCGTACTCCGGTTAATTTGCTTGTGTTGTCGTCGTTTGCTGAGTACACAAATTTGCGACATATGTTTGCCGTTGCTCAACAAAAGACGGAGACGGATTCTCAACATCGTAGAGGGTTTGCACAGCATCTGACCAAGCTTTGGGAGCTTCGTTTGTATCATTCTCCTGTTTAATTTTGTAGTTGGTAAAGTAATCTGCTTTTATCACTGCAATATCTTCTTGGGAAGCTTTCGTTGCTCGTAGTTTCTGCTCTAAGGTTTGCAAATCTGCTTGAATTTTATCGCGATCGCCTGCAGGCATAATCTGAAATGTTGTCCATTGCTTACGATCAGAACTTGAGGACTCAGCTCCTAACAGTTGCCATTGATAAAGTTTACCTGGTTGCAGAGGTTCTTTCCCGTTGTAGGCGATTTTTTTATCTGTGGGGTTGAGAGATTGTGTCCACAATACGGTTTGAGTTTCGCGATCGCGCACGGTAATCTGAGCAGCTCTACCTTGCCAGAGAAACAACGGGCGATCGCGCCAAATAACGTATGTTTCCAGCAAACCAGGTGAAATGGCGCAAATACCACTGCGTGCGCCTAAACGATGACGGGGACGCCGCTGCCAAAATGCGCTAAGCCTAGCTGTAAATCCTTGCTGGACAACCGGTTGAGGAGATTTCGCAGCTGGGGCAGTCTGGGCGTTGCTGATCGCAGTGGTACTGACGAATAAGGGGATAATTGCATAGATAAACAAAAACTTGCGGTGTTGAAGATTAAATTGAATCGGACTTACGCTGAAGAGATCCCCCAACCCCCTTTTTAAGGGGGCTTTTAAGATTCTCTCGTTTTTAAGGCTATCGTGTACACAGATCTCGCTTTTTACCTCACCCTCGCTTTTAGCTGCGCTAAAATCTTTCCCTCTCCTTGCTAAGGAGAGGGATGCCCGACAGGGCAGGGTGAGGTTCCGAGGAGGTTTCGGGTTTTGAGTGCGTAAGTCCTGTTGAATATTAAACATCTCTCTCTCTCCTTGTAGCAGGTAAAACGTAAGCCAAAAACACTAACGATGGTAAAAGCCAGGGGAGCAAAACCGAAGCCCAAATATAAAGCTGTAACCCAACCACACCATAAACTGCTGTTGCTCCTATCGCAGCAGCTCTAATTTGTAAGCGACGGGTTGGACTCATTAAAAACTGCTGGCGTTTGAGGAGTAATACGGTGATTTTACCAAGGATGACTGCAACGCCAATCACCCAGACATCAGGGATAGGAATCACAAAGTGTCGCCGGAGAAAATGGTGAGTCATGTACGCCAAAGATTCACCCCCTGTCAGCCGAGATTGTTGCGTCCAATATCTCATCGCCATAGGTGCATCAAAGCGATCCGCTTGTCCAGGTGCGATCCCCAAGCGTTCGTCGCTTCCCACCGCAATCAGCACAACCTGCGAAAGTAGTGGAGATTTGTTAGTGTCGGGATCTTCAAGCAATTTCCAAGCGGGAATTCGCTGATAAACGCGATCAGGGGGAAGGGAGAAATCGACTATAGGTTGTAAACCAAAGGGCGGATACCAGTTTAAAGGAGGAGGTAAATCGCGGATTTTGGGAGCTATCTGCTCAATTGCACTCAGCAATTGGGTGCGTAAGCTGATCTTACTTGTATCGAGCCTTGGTAAGTCAAGGATTGAGGAGCGAGATGTGTGCACAAGTGACATTAAATAAGCCATTGGGCAAGCTTGGCGACAATCTTGATCTGGAAGCGGGATTTCAACAAAGTGGGGATCAACCACATCAATATATCCTTGCACTGTCCAATTTTGACTTGCAATAGCAGTCGCTTTACTGATGCTCAACTCACGATTCGATTCCAAAATTCCAGCAATTATTAACCACGTATTTTGGTCAACTGCTTGCTGTATGGCTTTTGCTAAATCTTTATCTCCAGATGGGGGGTCTTTTTGCGGTGTATCAAGCACCACATCTAACCCAACGACGGAAGCATTTAATTTTTGTAGGCGTTCGATTAACTTTGCTAAATAGCTGCGATTAATCGGATTGAGTTGAGAAATGCGACCATGATAAATCGATTCAGTATCAATCTCCACGAGTGCAACTGGGGGATCTTCCTCAGACGGGACTTGAACGGTTGCGTCGCGGTAAATTGACTGAACGAATGTGCGCCCGTTCAATAGTTGCCCTGCAACGGGGGGAATGCAACTGAGGACAATACTGGTGCATAGTGCGATCGCCTCAATCGGTTTTGGTAATAAATCATATAATTTTTTTGGCAATTTTGCTCGGTTTATACGGAATAAGGCAGAGCCTGGATAGCAAAACAACGAAGGCACCAAAGAAGCAGAGGGATAAGTATGACTCTTTTCCATCCGCAGAAATTGACGCGCCGCCATCATCGACTCGTACACATCCAAGTGTTTCGCCAACCCTTGCAGAAATCGTACCAAAAATTCCTGCGCCACACAATTGTGGATCGGTTCGCGCATCACTACAACTTGACTAAAACCAATATCAATCAACGCATCTGCAAGACTCAGTCCACTACAGGAGTTGAAAATAGCAACCTGTAGACCGAGTTTTTTTGCAGCTATCAATTGTGGTTTGATTTCGCTGATAGAAATTGACACACCAGGAGCAATTCCCAACTCGCCCCCTGTCATCTGAGTTTCGTTGCTGTGTCCGGCAAAAAATAGTATATCCCACCCTTGCTGGTCTGTTATTGCCTTAGTAATTTGTTGGATGGCTTGCTGTGGTGTTTGCTTTGGTTGCCAACCAACAAACTGGATATCTGCAATGCGGGAAAGCGATCGCACTGCCTGCCGATCTGCTTCAAAATTTAACCCAGTATCATCACCCAAAATCGCCAGAATACGCGCACGTCGCCGTTGTGGTCTTGTGTACTGGCTTCCGCTTTCTGTGGCAATATTTAAAGGAGCGCGAATAATCCGAATTGTTCCTGTGGTTGCAAACTCTGTGCCAAATTCCCAAGCTTCCCAAGGAAAACGATCTAACTCAAGCGGTGCACAGGTGAGAAAAAGTTGCACAGTCTCAGTTGTTTGTGGATTCGCCTTGACAAATTCTTGACTTAGTTTGGCAATCTGTGCGCGAATTTCGTACAGTTCGGCACTGCGTAACCAGCGATGAAACTCAAACATAAACTTTGTTTCCGCTTTAACAAGTTCCGCGTGCCAGTCCACTTTTATAGTTGCAATTCCACCACTAATCGCGCGTCCCCGCATTTGTTCCGACTGATAAAAGTTGAGATATGCCCGCCGCCATTCCTCATAAAGCGAAGATAACACAGTTGGATAATTGATTTGCACACTTAGATTTTGTCCTTGTCCCCAAGACAACGCAAACAAGCAAATTTTCTCAACTTTTTGAACTTTCAGGTGAAGAAAATGGGAATTAAATTTCATATAGAACTTAGTTGTTAGTAGTTGAGCAATTCAAGGCGTTATTTCCAACTCAAAACCAAAAGGTGGAATTTCAAAAACAGCATGATCAGCGCTCACCGTCACCCAAAATCGTTCGCCCCAATTACCAATAACTTGAGCATAGAGTATATCCTGATTTGTGTTCTCCTGAGACTGTTCAAAGAGTAGCTGTGTTTCATCTTTAATTTCCAGCTTGAGGTGCATTGATAGCTGCGTCGGCTGTTGTGGACTTAAAGCAATCAGTAACATCCATTCCGGAGAATCTAATTCTTGCGATACTACCCACGTCACCGCGTAGAGTCGCAAACTTCCCTGTTCCCAACGCAAGTCGCGGTAAGCGCCTCGCGCTGTTGCAGGAATATGAACGCCTTGCTGTTCCAAAGCTGTGCGAATCTTATAAAAGTCTTCTTCCAATGATCGCAGCCCAGACAATGTTAGCGATGGCATAAGCATCCATCCCAATTCCTCAGCCACCGTATCAAGCTGGTTGCGTAACCACAAACCAACGTTGATCAGGGGTTGAGAACGCGGGGGAGCGGAAACTTCGTACACCCAGTTAACGAGTTCAGGCTTTTGCAACAATGTCTTACCTTCTTCGACTGTCAGCAATTCCCAAACGGGCTTAGTTACAAGTTGAGATTGTAGTGTTGTCAGTTTTTGCCGCAGTACTGTATCACTCTCCTGTTGTGCAGATGAAGTTGTGGGTAGAACGATCGCATCTGGTTCTAAGCAACGCAGATTCAGCAGCAGCGCGTTGGGATCAGAATTAAACCAGGTTAGAGGTAGTGTATACGTCCAATCTTGTTCAAGTTGAAGTGATGCGGCTGCTTGATATCGACAGTACTGTTCGTAGTTTAAAAAACCAGAGACTGCAACCTGTTGTTCCTCTTCCTCCACCTGGATTGGTACATAGAAATGAGCCGCAAAATCAGGGATGTCAAAAACTGCACTTGGGAAGCTGACTTGGTTTTCATCCAGATTGCTAGAAGCTACGATACAGAGTTTGAAGGAATCAACTTGAACGTTACACACCGCCGCTATCAAATTTGCATATGCTGGTTGCCAAATTGAGGCATCTGTGCTATTTATTCTCAAATCTGGGGCGCGATCGCTCAGCCATTGCTCAAATCCCAACACAGCCAACGCAGCTAGATAAACTTGCCAGCGTTGATCTGGCAAATGAATTGATTGACTCAGACGCGCAGCTGTTTGTAATTGGTCTGATGATAGCTCGGTTTGCGAATCATTGAGCGATCGCCAATCGAGTAAATCTGTCAAATCTGGCATTGATGCAGGTTGATCAATCATGATGTAGGAATCCTTGAATCGAGATAACGACAAATGCGACGTGCCAAGAGACTGGGTAGGGATTGATTGCGAACCGGATTTTTTGCCTCGGATTCTGCTTGTTGGATGATGCCCGTAATTTGTTCATCTAGAATCACTTCTACCTGTTGATCTAAGCTTTGTAAACGTTCGGACTCAGTATACATCTTGGCGTAATCAACAATGCGCGATCGCAACATCACGAGCAATCGCTGACGGATATCAGCACGTAAATCGTTAAGTTTTAATAAACGAGTCACTTCATATTGTTTTTTTAATCCAATTTGCGGCGCGATTTGACTCATAGATTGACCTTGGCAATGGAAAAGATGTAGGGCATTGATAAATAATTGCTTTACCGATGAACGTTTGCGTTGCAGCTGAGAAATCCAATCGCCAATCACTTGAGAAATCGCCTGATCTAAACATTGAATAAATTGATTTTGATAATATTTAAGAAATTCAACTATTTCTTGATCATCTTGAACGACCTCTGCCCGATCTACAAACGGTTGAATCTCTGTTTGATCGAAAGAAACGCCATTGACCATTCCTCCTTGTGCCGAAATCCGAGATTGCCGGATTTTGGATGCGATCGCATTTAACTGTCGCAAGACTGCTTCAGGCGTGAGTCTGCGAATACTGCGAACTTTGAGATCATCAGCGATACGAATTAACTGCTGAGGCGTTGGTGGCTGACAGGGTTGTTTCGTCCCAGTAATGCGCTGTTGCAGGCGGTCTTCACGATAGACTGCATGAAAGCTTTGTAAAAGTTCACAATTTTGCTGAATTTCAATTTGTGTTAACTGATACACCTCTGCCAGAATTTGCTGTAATCGCTTCGAGGTTGTATCGTTCAGCAATGCCCAATCGCTGATTATATAAACACCATGCTGTAACAAAAACCGCTTTAGTTCTGGATGTTGCCGAACATAACGTGTTACCCATGTGTTGAGCGTTCCCTTTACTGGGTCGAAACTTTGCAAAATGGTCATCGCCAGAGAACGATAGGGAACACTTTCAGGCGAGTTTGATGAGAGCAACCCCTGATCATCTAAAACAAAAGGCAATAAATCTTGATAAGTAAAACCGTGGCGACTGCCAAACTTAACTGCCAAACCCAGACAAGCTTGATTGATTTGGTGCGAGATATAGCAGCGTAAACAACTCTCAGCCATTTCTTCATTCTGCCGCATTTGCTGCCAAAGTTGGCGCACAATCGTTGTATCAGGGACGTTATTCGTCCATCCAGGAAATTGGTTTTGGAAATAGCTCTTAGCAGCAATCATTGTTTCCACCCGACGCGAGCCAGTCGAATCTAACTTGACAAGTTGCCAATATTTTGATGCAGATACCACAGTGTTTTACTTATCCAAAGCCAGTCACTCTCAATTTTTTCACCTCCTCAATTTAAAGTCACTATTTTTTCAGGCGTGTTACTCATACTTCTCTCTAGTTCTGGCTGAGTCAACTCATGCAAAAAACTCCTTTGGCACTGGGAAATACCGATTTCTCTAGCAATGTAGAGACGTTGCATGCAACGTCTCTACACGTGTGGCACGCAACGTCTCTACACGTACCGTACTATTCTCTAGCGTGGAAAGTGTCCACCCTAAGGTTTTCGGTCATTTCACAACAGGAAGGGAGTAGTGGCAAAAGATGAAAAAATTGCCAAATCTCATCAAGCTAAACTGGATTGCGCAATAATTTGACGCACTTGATTAGGAGTCAAATTCGGATTGGCACTCAGCATCAATGCGGCGACACCTGAAACATAAGGTGTCGCCATCGAAGTGCCGTCTTTAAGGCCATACTTATTATTGGGAATTGTCGAGTAAATATCAACACCAGGAGCAACCACATAGTCTATTTTATTGTCGGAACCTGCCTTATTTGAGAAATCAGGTACGTAATTATATTGATCAATCGCACCCACTGCGATTCCCCAATCAGTTGCTAATGCCGCTGGATATATGGGTTTATCAGTACCATCATTCCCTGCGGCCATGACAACAATTGCACCCCGTTGCGTTGCATACTGGATAGCCAGTGCATCTTCAGGTGAGTAACTTCCACCCAAGCTGAGATTAATCACATCTGCCCCATTATTAGCTGCATAGATAATTCCCTGTGCAATACTCTTAGAAGTACCCTGGCCTTCATTATTTAGTACTTTGATTGGCATAATTTGAGAATGGTAGGCAACACCTGTTGTCCCAAATCCATTGTTTTCAGCAGCAATGATTCCAGCAACATGAGTTCCATGACTGTTATCATCCATCGGATTGTTGTTGTTGCCTACAAAATTCCATCCAATGACATCATCAACGTATCCATTGCGATCATCATCAATACCATTACCAGGAATTTCGCCTCGATTCCTCCAAATATTGTTATCTAAATCTGTATGCGTATAGTCCACTCCACTATCAACTACAGCCACAACAACATTCTTACCCGTATAACCTTTTGCCCACACTTCTGGTGCCTGAATCCTATCCAGTCCCCAATTGTATCCACCTACATTAGAAACATCAGCAAAAGGTGACTTTCCAATTGCTCCTGCTACGGCTGCCGCTGCATTCACAAGTCCGTAGCCATACACTTTACTAAATGTATTTGATTGTGCAGTTAAAGACTGTGACGTTAAGAGCGTTTGTCCACTCAACTCATCTGTCTTTGTTGTAGTTGCAAAATAGTTTGCCTGCGTTGTATCGCCATTATTTGCCAGAAAAGAAAGTGGAATTTGAGTATCAATACCAAATCCACTGTTATTATTAGCAAGAACTTGACCCGTTATGTCATCAATGACTTGTCGAGAAGAATCGAACTGAAAGGAATTAGAATTGTAGTCAAAATCACCTGCAATCAAATTCAGCGAATCATCATTTGTGTAGGCATATAGGCTGGAACTGTCATCATTTGTGATGTCTAGATAGTCAGAAAGACTGTATATGTCAGGAGAAATAGATTGTGCTTTTAAATTAGAGTTGTTGCGGAAATTCATGAGAAGACTATTAGAATCGAATGAATCCGCTCTAGGTGTTGTTAAAACTCCAGACGAATTTTCTAAAAATGCACCGCTGGTATCAATTGGAGTGTTAAGCATAGCCTTGGTACTTCATGTTTTTTGAGCTATGTTATTTACTAGTGCTCAACCCCACAGACTTATGCATTTTTATGAAAATTTACACTGATTTCTTGTTCTTTGCCTCTGGCAAGGGATGAATCACTTGAGGCAGCAGCCCGCTTTAAGGCATTCCCATGCAGAGCATAGGAACGAAAGAATGTCTTCACTGAACGATATTGAGCTTTATCCCACGTTACTAGCTTACGGCTTTGGACGTAATTCAAATGTCATTTGGGAAGGGTAGAAGCAGACATCAAATTCCAAGAAAAAATTCATACGCCCCAACAGTAATGGCACATCATCATGTGAGGCTCCATGCAAACACCAATCGCACAGGCGCAAAAGTGCTGATTTGGGCTGACAAAACTAATCCTCTTGGTTCAACGGGTGCTAGATTTCCAGCCAGCTGTACGGAGGTATTTAGCTCTTCCCAAACGGCTCCTAGCTGAATACCTATGCTGTATGGCAAGACATTGATGCTGGCTCCAGTGTCTAGCAACCCTGCAACTTGTACAACAGAATTTTGGTAAGTCAGTGTCAGAGGTAATAGCGGCACTGCGTCAATATCACCGAACGCATCACGTCCTTCAATGAAGGGAAACCTTTGAGCGTTAAGCATCACTTGCCTGTCTGTCTTCTTCCAGCAGGGTGGCTAGCTTTTGGGCAGCATCATGAGAGTTATAGGGAGACCACACATGATAGGTCGCTCCAGGTTCCAGCAACGATGCTTCTTCCTCATCTGCCAGTTCTTGAACTAAAAACTGCATGACCTGTAATTTTTCTACGCGAGACAGATTTCGTAAGGTCGATAACAATTTAGCTACGCTCATATTAGCTCAAACTCTAGTTACTTTTAAGTGCCTACTTCTCATTTTAACTTTACATAGTTTACAGTTAGTACGGATAAAAAGTTGAACCACAAATAAGGACTGGTTCGTAGTTGCGTTTCTGCGTAATCAACCAACCCAGTAACTAATCCCAATTCTACTGTTTGCTATTGGAAATTGATTAATGGCACATATCTTACATATTGACTCTAGTCCTCGTGGAGAACGTTCTTTCTCCCGCAAGTTTTCTGGTGAGTTTATCACAGCTTGGAAAAATGCCCATCCCGGAGATAAAGTCACCTACCGGGATATTGGTCATAATACAATTCCTCATGTAGACGAGCCGTGGATCGCTGCTGCTTTTACACCACCAGATACTCACACACCTGAGCTAGCTAAAGCAATTGAATTGTCAAACACCTTAGTTGATGAATTTTTTGCGGCTGACCGCTACGTCTTCGGTGTGCCAATGTATAATTTCAATGTCCCCTCCACGTTTAAAGCTTACATTGACCAGATTGTTCGCATTGGTCGCACCGTCGCTGTAACCGAGCAAGGTGGCTTTAAAGGGCTGGTTGAAGGTAAAAAGATCCTGATTATCACGGCTCGTGGTGGTGACTTTTCTCCAGGAAGCTTCGCTGCACCCTACAATTATCAGGAACCCTATCTCAGCGCGATTTTTGGGTTTATTGGAATTACAGACATTACATACATCAATGTGGAAAACCTCAGTGGAGGTGATGAAGTTCGCCAGCAGTCTTTTGCAAAAGCACATGAAGCCATAGCGCAAGCTGTGGCTGGTTGGTAATCTAATCTCTCAAGTAGTGTGGGCGTTGTAATGCCCACCCTGACTTGAAAAAGCAGGGAGCAGGGAGCAGGGAGAGATTAAATAAATTTTTCATCCGTCCTGGTGAGGCAGTGCTTGGCTAGAGTTTCCCGACTTGTAGACGCCCGGAGGGCGGCTTCCCGAAGGGTAGCAACTGCCGAACCCGTTCGCCTTTGGCGTGCCGTAGGCATAGGGTGTACGCAGTTCATGATGACTACTATGGAAATCAGTGAAAGTCATATAACTATAGTTTCAAAAGTTTAAAACCGCAGATGCACACAGATGTAGACACCCTTACACCCTTACACCCCTACACCCCTACACTATTACACCCTGCCCGTAGGGCTTTGACTTTTTCAAAATTTTTTCAAACGAACCGCAGAGGTACACAGAAAGCAGATGAGATAAATCCAGGAGGGAGAAAGCAGACTCATTTCTGTTACAGGTTTAATAGAGGTGTTCCCCTGTATTTGCTGCCGCAGATACTGGATGATGTTGAAATGATTAGGCGCTGTCCCCGTGTCAGACTGAGAGACAGGCGATTCGTATATGACATCAGGCACATAAACGTACCAGGTACTCTTGGCTTGTCCCTGATTGGGTTGAAGTGGCTGCACGAATGTGACTTTCCAGTGGTCGCCACCATATCTTTGAGCATTGCGATCAATAGATGAAATACGCAATTGCTGACCTGCTGTGGCTGCGTACTTATCTTGTGGTGCTAAATTTGATGATTGTTGCTGCCAGTCTTGCTTGAAAGTTGTACTTGTTCTGACTCTGAGCAAAGGTGAGGTTAATACATTGCTGAATAATTGTACATCAGGTGCATAAATGTACCAAGTGCTCTTGGCTTGTCCCTGATTGGGCTGAAGTGGTTGGACGAATGTGACTTTCCAGTGGTCACCACCATATCTTTGAGCATTGCGATCAATAGATGAAACGCGAAATTGCTGACCTGCTTGAGCGAAATACTTGTCTTGTTGTGCTAAATTTGATGATTGTTGCTGCCAGTCTTGCTTGAAAGTTGTACTTGTCCTTGTTCTTAAACTGATTAAATTTAATGGAACACCTGATAATTCTTGTACATGAGGTGCATAAACGTACCAAGTAGTTTTAGCTGTACCTTGATTTGGCTGAAGTGGTTGCTCAAAAGTGACTAGCCAGTTGTCACCACCATATTTTTGAGTATCACGATCAATAGACGTAACGCGAAGTTGCTGACCTGCTTGAGCGAAATACTTGTCTTGTGGTGCTAAATTTGATGATTGTTGCTGCCAGTCCTGCTTGAAAGTCGTATTTGTCGTCACTCTTAAAATAATTGCCATTGATGCATCTCCTAGTAGCACAGTTTGAAGCGTTGAAGCTTCTGTTGTTTGTTAATTTATTACTTCAAATCTTGCACCATAATTTTCGTCCGCCAATAAAGAAATTTCCGAACTTGAGTTCAAGGCTTACTATGGATGAGGTGCAAGATTTGAGTTACCCGAAATTATAATAACCGATTTAAAGTAAAAAAAATAACAAATAAAGTGAGTGTAAAGCAGTATATTCAACTATTAAGTTCTCCAAAAAAGCTTCAACTTAGTAAAAAGACTCACAAGACAGGCGATCGCTAACGTATAAATGACACCTTTGAAAAAACCTGTCAAGGGGGTATTTGTAAACTCTAGAATCAACGGTTCAATGTGAGTTAATCTCAAAATAGGCAAGAGAAGATTGGCAAATGCTACATAGGCAATCATTGGATTTTGTCCATTATCTATGAGCAACTGCAGAAGTTTTCGCTGTTTGAAGATATCTAGGAGTATGGTGAAGGTAATTAGGAGAAAAAGTGCGATCGCCGTGGTGACAAAGTAGTAACTCAACGTTGAAGGGTCTTTCTTTATCCCATTCTCAAACGGTTCAAAAAGCAAGCCAAGCGCCAACCAATAAATTCCCCATTGGTAAAATGATTTCAGCAATCTTTCTGTGTCAGTTACTGGATTGACAAATAAAAAGCAACTTATTGAACAAAGAACAAAACTCAGTGATGTTGTTTGCCATAACCACCTAGCCTGTAAGCCAATGAGTAGTGCCAAACAAAGACTCAACATCATCAGAAGAATGCCAAAACAACGTAGCTTATTCCAAGAAATTTTCACTTCTTCATCTCCCTCATTCTTAGTAGGAGTTTGCAGCCAGTTGAGAATTAAATCTCCTATAATTGTTCCAGGAACAACAATAAACAAATACTGTAAATATTCAAAGTGAAAAATCCAAGGGACTGGTGAAGTGTGCCAAAGTATAGCAATCCAACTTTCTTTAACAGTAGCCGAGAGCCGTAAAGCAATCAATAAGCCTAATAATCCTAAACGTAGCAACAAATTATTTCTGGTAATTAACCAAACAAGCGAACCAAAAACCGCCATATTTGTCAGAACGATTAAGATAATATCACTTCTGGAAAGTGATAATCCACGTCCATCTGGATATTGAAGAAAAGAGATAAAGATAATTGCTGCGATTAAAGCACTCAAGGGAAGCCATTTTATATAGTGCCTAAAATGTTGGTTTACAGATAACCTAACAAATATCAAAAAGAGTATTAAAAAACCCAATAAAGCTATCCACCATATTTGTTCAGTTGGATTTGGGTTTATTGTATATGGTCTAAGATGTTGAAGTAGTATTGCAAAGATTCCTAAGAGAAATCCTCTTTTAAGAATATATAAAACAACTTGTTTTGTAGTAAATCCTTTAGCAAGACGACTCGACAACGCCAAAGGAATAGCTGTTCCCAGACAAAACAGGAAAATTGGAAATACAGTATCTACCCAAGTTAACCCAGGCAGATTAGGATTAAATGTATGGGTAGGTGGCGGCTCCTGAGCATGATACATCCAAGCTGGCAAAATCTTATACCTTATAGTGCCTGATAAGACCATTGCCAAAATTGCAAATCCACGCAGTGCATCTAAGGCGTAGGCGCGTTTTAGGTTGGTAACAGTAATAGTCTTTTGCTCCATATAAATCTCATCCTAGCTCCTATGTTTTAGCTGTCATACATTATTTATCCCATACCTAAGCCTCACGGAAAATGTTTCATTCCGTCTATTTCGCTTCACATTTTTGTAAACTCTTGTCTTGCTGAAAACCTTCAGCTATTTCCAGCATTTGTTGAAATGTCATTTGTCGATTAACTGGAATACGAGGAATTTCATAGTAGTTTTGCTTGCAGTCGTAATCAAGTATTTTGTCATTGTAAAGATACGTTGATAAATAATATTTAGATGCATAGTGTCGCACCTGTTTATTAGAGGCTCCGTAAGGATAAGCCAGATGAGATGCTACTTGCTGTTGTGGATCTAAATCTTGGGTACATTGTCTCAGTTTAATCTGGGCTTGCTGAAGTTCTTTAACTAACTCGCGACGAGTTAATGTCATTAAGTTTTTATGGTTCAAGCCATGAGATTGAATATCATAAAAACCTTTTTTCAAACCTTCTCGTAATTCCTGGCAGTCTAAGTGAGTAGAGGTACTTTCTTTTCGTTCCATAATGCCTGGGTTGATAAACAAGACTACTTTTATTTTTTTACCGTATTTATTTTCAAGCTTAGACAAAATGGGTAGTAAGTTCGTGTGTACTGTTTTATATCCGTCATCAAATGAAATCATTATTGGTTTTTGACTGGAATGCTCTTTTGGTACTTTTTTCTGTTTTTTGAGAAAATAATCATATAACTCTTGAGTGGTTAAAAACCAGTAGTTATTACTCACGAAATGCTCTAAAATTTTCTCTAAATCTTTTTCCGGGTAGTGCATATTTTGCAATTGAGAAGTAGGAGTATTAGCAGGAAGAATGCCATGAAAACCAAAAATAGGAATTACAGGCTTATTAACGAATAATTTGATAACAAAAAAAAGAATGAAAACTGCTAGAAGTAAATGAAATGGAAAGCTTTGATTCTTTTGATTCACTTTGAGTAATGTTGTTCTATTGTATGGTAGATGTAACTAGCTATCTGGATCTTTTTATCCGCAGATAGACGCAGAAAAATACAGATAATTTACTTGTGTCTATCTGTGATTTTATGTTCCAATAAATTGACTTTTGTAGGAGACTTCATCCGCTAAAGCTCACAAGGAAGAATAAAAGTAGATTTTTGAGGCAGGTCTATTGTATTACAGCATGACTCAAGTGTCGCACTTGCCAAACAGCATTTATCATGAGTCTAGGTTCTAAAAAACAGTCTCACTTCAAACCTCTAATGGCTAAACAACTTAAGTTAAATGACTACAAGCAGCAGATAGCGGATGTGTATAATCGCAGAAGTCACAACTATGATGAAAGTCAATGGCATTTGAGGATTGCTCATCGTCTGGTTGAATACGCACAAATTAGCCCTGGATATGACGTTTTGGATATTGCGACTGGAACAGGTCATGTTGCGATTGAAGTTGCTCAAAGAGTTGGGTCCTCTGGTAAAATCGTCGGTGTCGATATTTCAACCCAGATGCTAACTCTTGCTAGGCGCAAGGTTGAGGCGTTAGGCTTAAGCAATGTTGAACTTCAGCTTGCGGATGCTGAAGCACTAAATTTTCCAGCAAACAGTTTTGAGCGAATTTTGTGCGCGAATGCATTTCCGTTGATGACAGATATGGAAGCCACATTACGTCAATGGATGCAATTTCTCAAACCTAATGGGTTAGTTGGTTTTCATGCGCTTGCAGATGCAGCTTTAGTTGGAGTTGTTATTTGGCAGAAGATTTTTGAAAAGTATGGCGTTTTGCGAGAATTGAGCGAGCCAACAGGTACAACTGCAGATACAGCTGAAAAATGTCACAATCTGCTTGAGCGATCTGGTTTTGAAGCGATTGATATTAAAACCGAGCAGTATGGTAATTATATTAGTTTAGAGGAGGCAAAGCAAAGGTGGACTATAAATTCCTATCCAGCCCCCAAATTCTCTAACACTCTGTTCGAGCTTCCATCAGAGCAACTACAAGAAATCAAGGCTGAATTTGATGCTCAATTAGAAGCGTTAGTGACAGAGCAAGGTATTTGGAATGATGGTACCTGCTTTTTTGCATTCGGTCGTAAAGGAGGCAACAGGGAATAGGGAACAGGGAACAGTTATCAGTTATCAGTTATCAATTGCTTGATAACTGATAACTGATAACTGTTTGAATAACGGGTGATGTCTGCAATTTTTACTGGTGACTAAATGCGCCACGCCTTGAGCCATTTACTCACGGCTGTGTTAAAGAATTTTGTCACCTGATGCTTGCGACGCCATCTTTGGAAAGCAAGTTCGTATTCTTCGCCTTTGATTTGGAAAGTATTCCAAGCATCAAGACCTACTGCAAACACAGAGCAGAGTAAGATATATAGTGACCAGGAAAGACCACCACCACCAAGTATATCCAGAGATAACAAAAAGACGTTAACAATTGCATACTTACCAACACGCTTTTTGAATCTACCTTGACGATGAGCGTTGAAAGCTCGTCGTTGTAGCATTTCTCCGTGTTGTTCTAGCCAGTCTTGTTCTGCTTGTTTAAGTGTGTCTATGGAGATTTCCAATTCTCCAGCTATTTCTAGCAGTTGCTCGTAGGAAAATTCTTTGTTGTTATCGTCAGCTTGACGAGCGATCGCCAAATGGAGAATCTGCTGTATATCGTCTTGTGTATAGGTTCGAGTTACTCTCGTCTCAAAAGTCGTCATAATGCGTGTTATTCTTTTCAATAATAAAGTTTTCTTTTGATGCTTTGCCACTAGTTTTAGACTAGCAAATATCGTTGGTGCTGTGGGTAGATGATATACACAAGAAAAATATAAAATTTTACTTAAAAATTTTACTGGAATTTGCGTGGACGGCGAGACAGCCATTTCAATTGATAAATAGAACGAACACCTTCAAACGGAGTGACATTAAAAGGCAATAGAATTGTAAAAGTGCTACCTTTGCCTAATTCACTTTGCACATTCAAGTTGCCCTGGTGCGCTTGAACAATTGCTTGGGCGTTAAGCGAACGCGAGTGCGTGCGCCTCTGGCGCTTAGCTCTGCCGTAGGCAATCACAAAAGACAGCATATCGAGTCGCTGTCTAGTGAAATTTCTCACCTATGGTTGTTGAGCTTCTGATTGCTCTTGTTCAACAGTTTTCGGAACTAGATCGTCTATAATAGTCATCAAAACTGCGGCAGCAGGAACCGCTACAATCAGACCGACAAATCCTAACAGTTTACCAAAACATAAAAAGGCTACAATAACTACTACTGGATGTAGACCTACTCGGTTTCCCATGATCACTGGCTGGATAATGTGAACATCTACTTGGTTCAAAATCAAGAAGAAGATTACGACAAGTAGCGCCTTAATTGGGGATATGGTAAGTGCTACCAGCGCTGGCAGAAGTGTACCAACAATTGAGCCAAAGTAAGGAATCACCTCTATAATTCCAGCTAGAATACCGAAAGACACAGCCAAGGGAATTTTGAGAATCGAAAGTCCAATTGTGGCTCCAACGCCAATGATCAGCATTCCCAATCCTGTACCTAATAGCCAACCCTCAAGCCTAACCTCTATATCTTGGAGTATTGTTCTAATCCTACCGTGTTCCCTGCGCGGTGCTAGCCGCAACAGTCCTTGAATCAAAGAATTAGGGTTATAAGCCATGTAGAGGGCTAAAATTATTGTCGCTAATGTTTCAATAGATACCTCTACTGTATTTCGGAGTAGGAGCGGAATGAAAGAAAGGACTTGGTTGAGTATACCTTTTAATTGATCCAAACCACCAGACAGATCGGGGAGAAAACTGAATTGAGTGTGAAGTCTAGCAGACAATGGTTTGAGAGAGTTTACATAGTTAGGCAACGCCTCACTCAAAGTCTGAGCTTCTTCAAACAAGCTGGGAATCATCACCAAACTAATGAATACCCCAAAAGCTACGACTACCCCAACCAGGATCGTGACTGCTATCCAAGGCACTCGAACAATTTTCTCAATCCATTTTAGAGTAGTACGAAAAATCAGAGCGACAAGTGCGGCAAGGGCTATCAACTCCAAGACTGGCAGTAGCATGTACATAATATAAAGTACAACTGCAACGAACACTGCCAAAGGAGCTCCATGACTAAGCCTTCCCCAACCACTATCTCTATCCCTAGAGCTTGACATGATACTATTACTCCTCCATAATTTAATGTTTTAGCTCTAAGAACACCGAGTATTCAACATACTTGAATTCCAAACTATATTTAAATAAAACATTTGTAAAGTTGGTTCGCCTCTATCCGATTTATGAAATTTGTCGGTGGGTATTGCCTAGCAAATCTGGCAATGGTGGGCAATGCCCACTACAAAATTATCTATAGTTTCTGAATGATTTCTGATTGCTCTAACACTGAGAAAATTATACAGCTTGTGGCGGCGTAATTAATTAAAAAATGACTTCGGCTTTTGCATGTTGAAGCGGTAACTGCTCAGTGTGCTAGTTGCTGTATTAAAAATACTTTTTAAAATAGAAGATTAGCCCCAGCTTTAATTCGGTAAGCGCGGTTCCATAGAACGGGGTAAAATCGGTCAGCAAATTATAGTCTGCCCCCAGTAAGTCTCCAGACTATACGTTGAGTGGATGATTGAATTTTTCACACAACATAATAATTACATAAACCTGCATCAATCGCGTTACGATTGATGCAGAAGACGACAACTGTGCTTACTACAATCCAGGCGTCGTTTGTGCAAACAAAGCCACAAAATCTGTCGTCACTACAGTACCAGGCGCGTCTTCTGGTTGAGAAATCAAGTCAAACGCCTTGTTTCTAGCGTTTGGTTCCAACAAAGCTTGCACGACCACTTCTGCCACATCTGCACGCGGAATCGAAGTGGGAATCCCATTTGGTGGATTAATCAGCATGCTGTCATTTTTACCAACCAGGAGTTCTCGTTTTCCTCCCGGTTGGTCTAATAGACCCCCAGCGCGAATAATTGTATAGTCAATACCAGAATCAATTAAATACTGTTCTGCCTTACGTTTCCAAATCAAGATGTTGCCATTACCAAGACTGTTAAGGGGATGATTTTCATTCGTGCCACCCATTGAACCGACCAGCACAATATGATTCACTCCAGATGCTTTTGCAGCATCAATTTGGTTAACCTGACCCTGGTAGTCAATTACTTGCGGTATTTCATCGTTAGGAAAGGTAAACTCAGGACGTATCCCCGGTTGTGGCATTCCTTTCATCTGCGGAGTCGCACTGGTGAGAATAACCAAGCTAGAACAACCTTCTAACGCTTTTATGAGAGTTTTTGGGTCGCGGATATCGCCAAAGAAAAAGTTATCCTTTGTACCAAACAATTGCTGAACTTTCTCACTTTTACGGGCAAATCCCCGAAGAGTAAACTGCTGGGGATGTTGTTGCAATTTTTGGCAAACAAGTGAACCAGTACGTCCGGTTGCACCAGTGACGAAAACTTGTAGAGGGGTAGTCATCTAAAATTAATTACAAAATACAATTGCAAAGAACTATTGTCCCATTGAATAACAAATATAGAAAAATCAAGCGTGCCCGCAGGGCATAGGTCATCCCCGGAGGGCTTCGGTGCAGGGTAGGGCGCAAAGGAGAGGCAGCGCCCTTATTCACAGAATGAATCAGCGAGGATTCATGTAGCAGATTGAAACTCCATCAAGTTGCATTGTACAACTGGAGCAATTAAGCCGCCGCCTGAGCAATCAATTGGTTAGCAATTTGCTGCGCTAAGTTAATCGGAATTGCAAATCCCAGTCCTTGGGCACCTTGAATAATAGCAGTATTAACACCAATGACTTGCCCTCGTTGATTCAGCAGTGGTCCACCTGAGTTACCAGGGTTAATAGCAGCATCCGTCTGGATAAATCCAACTCCCCTATTTCGGGAACCAAAGGCACGGCTAGAACGGTCTGTTCCACTAATAATCCCGGCTGTCACAGTGTTGTCTAAACCTAGAGGGTTACCGATAGCGATCGCCCATTCTCCAGGTTTCAACTGCTCGGAATTACCAAGACTGACCACAGGAAGATTGTTAGCCTGTATTTGGACTACTGCCACATCTGTTGATCTATCTTGCCCTAAAACTCGACCTGTGAAGCTACGACCGTCTTTCAAAGTTACACTCACTCTATCTGCTCCACCAAGAACGTGAGCATTTGTCAGAATCAGACCATTCGACCTAATAATAAACCCCGAACCTGTACCTCTTGCCACCCGTCTACCATTCGTATATGGATTTCTTAAAGTGCGCGTAGAGTCAATCCGCACCACAGCAGCTCCGGTTCTTTCTACCGCAGAAGTAACAAAGTTAGTATCTGTGTTGCCAATTGGTGCAGAAGGCAATTGAGCGATTGGTTGCTGAGACAGTACTGGATTTGTAGGCATAAAATGTGCCCCCAACATAGCCGTTGCAGCTCCAAAAGATACCAAAGACAAACTAGTGAGAGATTTCTTCAAAGAAAAAACAGAGGACATTGTAGATTTCCTATAAATGAGGATCGTTTGACACAGAATCATTGGAGACAAGCGCCGTTTTCCTCAACCACAAAACTAGTTAGCGTTAACAATTCGCTTAACAATATTCAGCGCTACTTGAGTTGTTTCATTTAATAGTTTTGGGTCTACCTTTTTATCATTTTGTGTGTGGTAGTTCGGCTCCTGACCCCGGTAGAAGAACATGACTGGCACACCCTTTTTAGCAAACGATGCGTGATCGCTACCGCCAAAAGAGCCAAAGGTTTTCACTTGTGGATCAACATTTCGTGCAAATCTTGTTAAAGATGACGTACCACCAATCCCTAACTGCTCGTTCACGCCAACCATATCGAAATTGACCATAGCTTTCAGCCCAGAAAGAAACTGTGAGTTAGCCCCATTAACAAAAGCTCGCGAACCGTGCAGCCCGTCTTCTTCACCATCAAAGGCGATGAACCAGGCTTGACGAGCAGTTGGCGTACTAGAAAGATTACGGGCAACAGCCAGGACAACTGCTGTTCCTGAAGCATTATCGTTTGCTCCTGGAGAACCAGGTACTGAGTCGTAATGCCCACCAAGAATAATTTTGGGCGCAGTTACACCTTTAAGATGTGCTATAATATTACGCCCTGTGACAACACGTCGTTGGGCGTTCACATTCAAACTGATATTCAGGGGTACGCTTTGCACACGTTGAATTAAGGGATTTCCTTGCTTACCAGAAAGCGCCAGGACAGGAATTTTTACCTCCTCACCAAGTGTCCCGTACACATCCCCTGCTTGATTGTTGACAATCACCAAACCAACAGCCCCAGCAGCAAAGGCATTTTTCGCTTTTTCAGAAAAACGAATTTCACCGCGCCGGAGAATAGCAATAGCCCCCTTGACATTGACATCAGCAAAATCAGCTTCGCGTCCAACATTAGGAACCGCTACCAGTGGCGCATTTAATTTTCCAGGAACTGTACCATTGAGCGCTTTACCCTCAACTGTCGCTCCATCAACAGTCAAATTTGAGCCTAAGTCTTGAAATTTGGGATAAGTAAAAGTTTGGACTTCAGTCACATAGCCAGCTTTGCGATACTCATCAATCAGATAAGCGCTTGCCTTTTCCATGACTGGTGTCCCAGCCACTCGCGGACCAAAATTTACTAAAGTTTGCACATCTGCAAAAGTGCGGTTGGACTCCTGAGCATCAACGACAGCTTGAGACTGGGTAAGTTCTCTGGCACGATTTGACTGTTGTGCAACGCAAGCCGTGGGAAGTCCGACCAAAACAGCTACAAGCGCAGTTTGTAACCATAATTTTGCTTTTGTGTTTAATAAAAGAATTGATGGAAATTTCGTGTTCGTCACCTTTGTATTTACAGCTATAAATCGCAGATTTTTAAATCAGTAAACAGTAAACAATTGACAACTGATAACTGTTAAACGTATGCAATGAGGCGACCACAAATAATCACACCAGTCCAAAGCACAAGGGAAATGACGGCGATCGCCCTAACCACTACTGGAGGTTTCACACCCCGGTTCCAAAACTTAACGGATTTCAAAGCCACTCCATGAAAAAAAACCGCATTCATCCCGGTGGCACACAATAGCAGAAGCTTCAGACGAAAAGCTGGATTTGCTGCTATTTCGGTTGCATCTACTGCAAACAGGAGAAAACCTGATAGCACGACAACCGCAAAACTTGGGTAAGCCCAGGGCAAGAGGTATCGTGCCATATCTGTTACCAACAGGTGACGGGAGAAACCAAGTAACCTGAAATCGAACAGAGCAATTGAGCCAAAGACAATGGCTAAACCAAGAATATGTGTTGTTTCGATCATTGGGTAAAGCCATAGCCACTGGCGAATTGTTGAGGACAAGGCACTGTTTTCCAACCACAACCACCAGCTTGTATCAGCAAGGTTCATCAGCGTAGTTCTACTGTTTGTTTACCTATAGTGATTCGCTCTGCTCTCATTTCACTGGTTTCAGTGCGATGAGGGTATCCTACTAATCTCACTCGCTGTCCAACCTGCAAAGAGCCTTGGGCTAACCCACGTCTTTGCAATCGGGCAGGTGGTGCTAGGACTGCTTGCCATACTTTATTATCATCTGTTTTCACTTCTATTGTGGTGTGTGGATTATCGTACTTCACATTCTGGATTTTTCCAGTCAGATTGAGTGTTTGCTCGTTGTTGTACTCACTCCAGCCGTGGTGTGCGCTAGCACTTTCAGTTCCAGAAGCTAAAAAAGTTGCAATTGTTGCCGCAGTCAGTGCAGCCTGCACAAAACTTTTTTTGAGCATGGCTTTGTCTGCCTGTTGCTGATCATCCATAATTCGATTCCCCTGCTTTTGTTAAGTTTCGTACTGTTTTGCTCAGTTCACCTGCACAGTCTTTCCACCAATTGTGATTTGCGACGCGCCCATTTCGTTGGAACCATCATAAGCGGGCCATCCTACCACAGTTGCAGTTGCTCCTACCTTCAGAAAGCTTCGGGTTAATCCTCGTCGTTGTGCTTGGGTTGGTGATGGCAAATCAATTCTCCAAACTTGCCTTAAGTTTCCAGTTGTTTGAAGCTGCATACGAATGTGAGGATTCGCATATCTCACTGCTTTAATCACCCCTGTGATTGTCCGTGGATGTCCGACATCATAGGTTGTGTCATAGCCGTGGTGTGCTGCTACCTCTCCAGCAAAACCAAGACTCGCAACTACGGTAACTATGAGTGTCGGAAATAACCGAGAGCGCTTTGCAATCATACGTTTGGCGGTGCTAAGTTTTGTGAAAGAATCTAAGTGTGTTCAATAACCCCACTTCGCCTATAGCACTTTTTACCGCAAGCGTGGAGGATTAGAGGTGGGATTTTATAGTCATTGTGGATGAGAAACTAGACATCATATAACAGAACCGTGATATTCTTGTTATCTCTTAGTGTGATGGACAAGTATGACAAAAAAATGTCAGTCCTTGCCAGGTAGGAAAAAAAATTGAATTTCTTATCCGCTCTACTTTTGAGGTAGTTCAATTTGAAAGGTTGAACCTTGCCCAAAAAGACTCTTGGCAATAATCTGTCCTCGGTGTGCCTGCACAATTTGTTGGGCGATCGCCAGTCCTAAACCAAAGCCACCCGTTTGACGCGATCGCGCTGTATCTACGCGATAAAACCGTTCAAAGATATGGGGTAAATCTTCTTCGGGAATGCCAATGCCATTATCTTCTACCTGAATAATAGCTCTGTGAGATTGTATCAAGAGTTTTAGTGCTACTGTACCATCCTCAAGGGTGTACTTAAAAGCATTGCTAAGTAAATTTACAATCGCCTGTTTTAACAAATCTGAATCGGCTTTTAGGGTAACAGGTGACTCAGGTAAGTGAGAAGTAAAATTGAGATTTTGTGCAACTGCTAGTTGCTGATACTCTTGGACTATAGGTTGTAGTAGTCCAACAAGGTCTATACTCTTCAATGTTGCATTATCTAACGGTCCATCCTGACGAGCAAGAAACAACAGATTATTAATGAGATTGCTCATTGATTTAGCAATCTCCGTAATATTTTCTAGACGAAAACGCTGCTCTAATTCATCCTGTGGAGGCATCAAAGCCACTTGTGCATTACTTAAAATAGCAGCCACGGGAGCGCGTAACTCATGGGAAGCATCAGCAGTGAAGCGTTGTAGTTGTTCGTATGCCCGACGAGTTGGTTGCATTGCAAGTCCCCCTAAAAACCAACCAGTAATACCTATCGTGCCTAAAGTTACTGGTAAACCAATTGTCAAAAATAACCTTGCCCGATTCAAGTTTTCACGCACAGGAGTCAGAGAAACAGCAACTTGAATATACCCAATTAACATATTTTCTTGTATAACAGGTAAGGTTAGTTCACGTAACCATTCTTTGGTAGTAAAAACTCCATTGCGATTCTTCTGAGTGATTTGAATAGTTTGAAAACCAGGAGCAACAGTTAATTTTTTTGAACCAGACATACCAGTAGAATCAACTAATTCCCCATTGAATTTGTACAACCGAATATACGCCAAGTCATTATTAATTGGTGGTAGTGTCTCACCAAAAATTGGATTATCTCTTCGCTCAAACTGCGCTCGTTTGTTATACAGCTTGTACAGTGGAGTTCTGGCAATAGCTTTGCTATCAGAATAAAGTCTGTCGTCAAAAGCTTGAAGCTGCTGTTGAACAACGAAGTAATATGCTATACCAGCAAATGTAATGAGGATGCTCCCCATCGATATTGTAAATAAGTATGCCAAATTGCGACGACTACGAACAAACATAATTAGTCAAGAGTCAAACAAGAGGTACCCCATCTCATCTTTCGGGCGCATCAAGCCGATAACCCATAGCATAAACATTTTCTAGCCAATCTTTTGCTCCAACCGTTTGCAGACGCTGTCGCAGTCGGCGCACCAGTGTTGTCACAGCATTACTTTCTGGTTCTGTGCCCCATCCCCAAAGAGCCTGTTCTATTTGATTGTGAGATAGAATTTGACGAGGATGGCGCATCAAGTACTCCATCAGTTGAAATTCTCGACCAGATAATTGAGCTGTGAATTGATTTCGCTCAATAGTCAGGTTATTCAAATCCAGATTTAAATCTGCCAAAGTAAGTTTGTCTCCTTGCCAAAGTGGGGAGCGTCTTCTCAAAGCTCTCACCCGTGCTAGCAGTTCGACAATATCAACTGGTTTTACCAGATAATCATCTGCTCCAGCATCTAAACCATAAACTTTATCTGATGTCGTATCCTTAGCAGTTAGTATTAGTACTGGGGCAGTTTTAAGCGCTAGTCGATATTCCCGACAAAGGTCAACGCCACTGACTTTAGGAAGCATCCAGTCTAAAATCAACAAGTCATAATCTTTTTGAGATAAGAGCCATTGGGCTGTTTGTCCATCTTCTATCGCATCAATAATATGTCCTGCTTTAGTCAGCGCAGCTCGCAGTGGTTCTAATTGGGCTGGGTCATCTTCCACCAGTAAAATTAACATAGGGTGATCGCTGCTGTTGTTTTTTCTTTATCCTAGTGCGCGTAATATCTGTAAAGTGAACTTAGTTAATTTATGCTCCAATCCCGATGGTTTAAAATTTTACGTTCTTTGGGATTAGAGTTTTGGCTACTCCTACCACTGCTTGGATTGACTTTTTGGGTGGGGAGTGGATTTGTGATTGATAGCATATTGTTGCGCTCTCGTCAATCAACGAATCCGTTGAAGGTTGAGACATTATCAGCAAAGCAGTCCCCAACACTTGTACTATCAATCACAGTTCAAATCAAAAAGCATCAAGGTGTTTCTAGAGTCAGAGTCAAGACAGCTTCCAAAGCCCTAAAAGAACTAGAATTTGAATTTCCGGTCACACAACTTAGCGCATTGGAAGCAGCAATTAGCAAAGAGTTACGATTGCCAATCGATGATGTAAGGAAGTTGATGCGCTTTGCAACGGATTGATTGGTGTTCCTGCTAATTGGTTTTCCCGCAAGCGACGGTAGACATTGTTTGAGCATCTTTAGAACGCGACAAAGATGGCAGAGCACTCAAATCACTGCAAGCAGTTGCAGAACGCATCGAGGCTATGGATCGCCTCCTTGAAACCAATTTCCAACCTTAGTGAGGAACGATGTTGAATTCTACAGTTTTTTGGTACTGCTTGTCGTAAATATTATTTCTTTTGCTAATTAACCTGCCAAATGTGGGAGAAATATTCTGGAATGCATAATATTTCTGTTGAAGAAGTATCATGTGCTCATAACTCATTAGTATATCTTCTGCATCATAACTAACCCTTTTTCCATGCCTATTCTATGCCTATAAGTAACGGTGTGTGTGTCAAAACAATCCTGATTCTGGCAGCAATTCCCCAGGGATTGCGCTTGGATAAGGAAATTCGCTTAATTGAAGAAGCTATCCGACGTGGTGTAAAGCGGGATTTATTCAAGATTACGCTCAGGACTGCTGTGCGCCCGACTGATATCCGCCGCGCTATTGCAGAAGAACAACCCCAAATCGTTCACTTTTGTGGACACGGGCTGGAAGATGGCAGCTTGCTGTTAGAAGACGACGACGGGGGAGAAAACAAGCCCGTCTCAGCATCCGGACTAGTATCACTGTTTAAGTTGCACGCAGATCATGTAGAATGCGTACTGCTTAATGCCTGTTATTCTGCTAAACCAGCTATTGCAATTAGCGAATACATTAATTATGCAATTGGGATGAATCAGCCGATTGGGGATAAGGCTGCGATCAAATTTGCAATTGGTTTTTACGATGGATTGGGCTACCCAACTTCAGATAATCAAGATGTGTTTCAAAGGGCCTTTGAGGAAGGTAAGCTTGCAATTCAACTAGAAGACCTTTCTGAAGCGCAAATTCCAGTTATTCAAACAAAAACTAAAGAAAAACCATATAAACCAATGGATATAGCAATACTAGTTAAATTTTTAGCACCCTGCCTACCATTTTTAATGACTGTGGGTAATAAGGCAGTGGAAGGAGCTTCTCAAAAGTTAGGCGAAGATGTATGGACAAAGGCAAAATCAGTCTGGGCTTTACTGCAACCAAAGGTGGAAACAAAGCCGATGGCAAAAGGGGCAGCAGAAGAGTTAGTTAACTCTCCCAGTGATACGGATGCTTTGGATATATTTCAAAAGCAACTCAAAAAGTTGCTGGATGAAGATAAAACCTTGGCTGCCCAGATAACTCGTTTGATGCAGTCAGACGAGGAAGTTATTTCCAAGGCTGTCAACACTTTTAATCAGACTATATCCGGTAATGACAATGTGGTACAGAACGTCACTGGTAATAACAATAAGTTCATGGGAAGAGTAGGTGGAAATGCAACTATCAATTAGTTAGTAAGTAGGTTTAATTAAATATAAGATGTAGTGCCAAGAGTTGCGCGTTGCGGAGCCAGTACTGCAGGAGGGTTTCCCTCCGTAGGTATCTGGCATCGGGTTAAGCGCGTTGTAGCGACTTCGGGACCGGATAGCCCGCGAGCGAGACGCTCGCACTACTGCTATCTACGAATTAATTACGCCTACCTACTTTCAAGGAAAAATTTGTGTCTATGCCTGACTAAATCAAACAAATTACAACTATGCAAAAGAATATTTATTGTACAGAATGTGGTTATAGTAACAATACCTTTGCCAATTTACGAGGCTGGAACGGTACTAGAAGCATTGTGAATACGACCGAGAGAAGAAAGCTTGGCAAAAATCTGGGCTAATAAAATAGGCTCAGGTTTTTGTGGAAGCATTTT
>JAHHGV010000050.1 GCA_019359695.1 Brasilonema angustatum HA4187-MV1 | reverse complement strand
GTCAAAGTACCCTCAAAGGAGTGTATCGCTTTTTGGTGTTGTCAATCGTGACTTACTTGTTGTCTCATTGGGCATACTTATGGTCAGATTATACTGGTCTACCTGATTGGGGTGAATTGGCAGCGATCGCTGCTGAAGCTTTGTTTCCACAATTAGTACTTTTAAAAGTGTTACTCCAGATCAAACGACTTCGACAATTGGCTCGCAAAAATGGTTTAGACCTTGCTGTCAATGGCTGGCAGTATGGGTAATTGAGAATGGTGCAAGATCTCAGTTAAAACGGACTCTTGTTAGTCTTTTAGTCCGTTTTAACGGACTTAAGCTATTAGCCTGGAACTTAAGTTCCAGGCGTACTCCGGTTAGGTGCAAGATGTGAGCGCCCAACGGGCGCGATTAACGCTCCCGCAAAATATGAAACAAGCACATTTTTATAAGATTTCTCAAAGCCTTACTGTATAACGGTTCTAAAATGTGCAAGTTAGGAGATGAGTAAGTTTTAATCCCGCTATCGAAAGTGATTCTGACTCCTGACTCAGGAATTGCTGAATTCTTTTTTAAATCTTACTCAACAAACTTCGGTCTTGCCTTTTGAGTAGACTGTATCTGTTGTTCTAAAGCTACCCAATCTTCCTGCTCAACGAAATGAATCAATTCATCTAGATTGTGACGATATTGCTGGAGTGAATTGAGCAAGCAGGCACGATTGTACCGCGCCATCATCAGCCCTAATTCTGGATTACCGCCACCAACACGACTTGTATCTTTAAAGCCAGAACTAGCAAACTTCTGGGCTAATTCCAGCACATTCGTGTCGGTTTCACTCATACAAGCAGCAATCAACGAGGAACTAACCATCACGGGTAAATGTGAAATCCAGCTGACTGCTCGGTCGTGCTCTTCTGGAGAACAATGATACAGAGTCGCCCCAAGTTCATGTACAATTTTTTCTACGATTGTGATTGCATCTGGTGGTGTCGTTTCTGTTGGTGTCAGGACATAAGGTTTTTTTTCAAATAAATTGGGGATAGCTGCTTCTATACCACTATCGGTTCTTCCCGCCATTGGGTGTCCACCGATAAAATTGTCCCAGAGGGGAGCGATCGCCTTAACTATCGGTGTTTTAACTGAACCGACATCAGTGACAATTGTATGAGAAGCCAGATGAGGCATGAGCTGCTCTAATGTGGGAACAATAAGCCCTATGGGTGTACAGATAAATACCACTTCGGCTTTTGCTAGCAGGCTGATGTCAACTGACGCTTCATCTGTGCTACCAAGGGCTATTGCTCGCTTACAGGTTGATTCTCGTCGGCTAACGCCTAAAATATGATGTCCTTGCGATCGCAAATCTAAACCTAAGCAGCCACCTATCAGTCCAAGTCCTAAAATACCAATATTCATCTATTTGTCATTTTGAGATTTTATATCATGTATATTTTGCACCTTGGTGATCAAAAACTATAAATCTGGAGCGAGAAAGCGGATTTTTCCATGCACGTGCTTTTTACGAGCAAGGATTACATTATATAAGTCATGAGTGAGCGGTTAGTCATTAACAGCTAACAACATTCAAAAGGAGGAAGAAACATGCGTAGTACTTTTAATAAAATGATCGGCAAGACGCGCTATGTGGTCTGTCGTATCATGTTACATTTAAGTGGATCTGAGGTAGCACCTATTTTGGGAGTTTTAAACCGTGCTGCTAGGGAAGCCATAGATACCGATGGTGACATAGAAGTTTTGGGAGAAGGATTGGTAGAAATCTGCCAAACTCTACTGCAATACGATGAATATTGGCTTTCTGCTGCTAATGAAGGTGACGTATTTTGGAGTGAAGGAGAGGCGGGAGACTATGTAAATGAATTATTTACAGACTCCGCTCAACGTTACCTCAGTGAACCAGATTTTGGTTCTGACTCAGGGTATGATGAACCTTTATCTCTTCCTGTAACGCGCAATGTCGTGATCATGATGACAATCGCTAGCGAAGGAGAAGTCCCTGATTTAGAAACTGACTTGGCTAATATTACGGCACTTAAGGAAGGCTTTAAAGCTTTAATAAACCTACACTACAAACATAAATTGCGGGCAATTCAGGTGCATTTTTCACCAGCTCGATTGGGCGATGAACTCACCAACGACCAACTCTTGCAATATTACCCGGAATTAATTCCGTTGTAATTGGTTGGGTTGTCCGTACCAACCACCCTAGTAAGAAATTGTTAAGCTCGGAGATAGGATGATAGTCAAATGTTCATGACAATCGTGCGTAAACTAACAGCGGTTTTTTTGGCCTTGAGTTTGTGTGTAACAACTGTCTCCTGCGGTGGTGGGAGATCAGATCAAACTACACCTCAAGCTAGTAATACCACTCAAACGACAACAGCAACCACCAAGCTAAATGATGGTCAGTATCCTGTACAGCAAGCTACCTACAACGATGCTGACGGGGAGTACACGTTGTTTTTACTCAACGCTACGCCCCCAAGTTTTAAAAGCCAAAATTTACAAATGGCGCGGCTGACTGATGATGAGGTCAAACAAGGGAAGAAAAGTTATCTAAAGGTAGAGAATGGACAGCCAGCTTTATATTTAACAGAAGACTTCAAAATTGCGTACGTCCACAACGTTACTGAGACGAAAACCAATCCCCAAACTGGACAACAGGAAACAGTAGTCGTCCGTCAACAGAATAGCTTCTGGGCACCTTTTGCTGGTTCTGTTGCTGGTGCTATAGCGGGACAGGCAATTGGTAACATGTTGTTTAGACCCCAACATTATGTACCACCTGTATACCAGCCTGGTGGAGTGCTGACTGGCTACGGTGGCTATGGTAGTAGCTATGGCGATGCGGTTAGTAGTTACCGCAGCCGCTATAATGCAGCCCCAGCAGTAGAGAGAAACCGTACTGCTTTCCGTAGCACAGGCACAATTAGAAGGTCATATCCTGGTGATTCTTCAACTATACGACGGACTACCCCAAATACGGGCAGTCGCTCGACTGGTTCTGGCTTTGGCGGAAGTACCCTAAGACCTTCTGGTAACTCTAATATCAGACGCAGTCCTAGCGGTAGTGGTTTTGGTAGTGGCGGTCGTTCGCGAGTCCCCCGTTCAAGTGGTTTTGGTAGAAGGCGGTAGAAAAGTCGGCAGTTAACCACAATAATTGAAAGAACCCCTTCCCGTTACTGGAAGGGGTTTTTTAGATGATTGAAAATTGACTTATTGGATCTATTATGCTATGGCAACCACTGGCTGCTGCCAACGCCCAACTGCCTTACCAATCACCGCAAGTTCTTCCATCAAACTGTCGAAACGTTCGGGTGTGAGAGATTGTGGTCCATCAGATAAGGCTTTTGCTGGGTTGGGATGAACTTCAATCATCAAAGAATCGCATCCACAGGCGATCGCCCCTAAACACATTGAAGGGACATATGTCGCCCAGCCCGTACCATGACTAGGATCAACCATAATTGGTAGGTGAGTTAGTTTGCGTAGCACTGGCACCGCTGACAAATCCAAGGTATTTCTAGTGTACTGGCGGTCAAAAGTGCGGATACCACGCTCACACAAAATCACATTTGGATTTCCTGCTGCTAGAATATATTCCGCCGCCATTAACCAATCTTCAATAGTTGCAGACATTCCTCGCTTGAGAAGAACTGGTTTTGGTTGTGCGCCTACTTTTTTCAACAGCGAGAAGTTCTGCATGTTTCTTGCCCCTACCTGGACAACATCTGCGACTTCTGCGACTTTATCCAACTCTGCACTATCCATAACTTCTGTAATAATGCCCAGCCCAGTTTCTTCTCGCGCTTTTACCAACAATTCCAAAGCACTCTCGCCGTGTCCTTGGAAGGCGTAAGGCGAGGTTCGGGGTTTATATGCGCCACCACGCAAAAAGTGTGCCCCGGCAGCTTTGATTCGCCGCGCCGTTTCTACGATCATTTCTTCATTTTCTACTGAGCAGGGACCTGCAACAATAACCACAGGATGGTGTTCACCAAAAGGAACTGGTCCATTAGGAGTGTCAACGATGACTTCAGAAGATTCTCCATGTCGAAACTGACGGCTAGCCCGTTTGAAAGGCTGTTCTACTCGCAGCACTTGCTCAATCCAAGGGCTAACTTCTTGAATTTGTAGCGGATCTAAGTCAGCGGTGTCACCAACAAGACCAATTACTACCTTATGCTTACCAACAATTTTTTCTGCTGTCAGTCCCCAAGTGCCAAGTTCCTCGCCCAGACGGTCTATTTCCGCCTCAGGGGAACCAATTTTCATGACTATAATCATGCTAAAATTCCTGCCTAGTTGAGTCCTAGCTGAAAATATTCTAGATGAATCAGTGGTTTCAAATTAGAAAGCGTGAGCAACCAAAATTAACTTTTCAATATAGCGCTCACTAGTCCCGTTATTGAAGATGTTCTGTCTCAAAAAATTCATCAATTTTGAATTTGTAATGTTGAAGTTACAAAATTTAAACTTCAACATTATTTTTTTTGATATTTACCCAACGTCACAGTGATTTGCTCACTGAATACTGCTCGTCAAACGTTTTTTTGGCGAGTTTCACGCCAAGCTGCTATCATTCGTTCCCAATTAGTCGTGAACTCATTCCAGCCCAGCCAACCTCCAACTCTGTGTTCATCCCAAGAGGCAGAGAGAACACCATAAGTTATCCCCAACACCCCCAAACCAAAAAAACCCATGTTCACGAGTAAGACGGCGATGGGGGCTAGTTTAATTCCAGCATAAATCAATAGGAAGTAACTCACAATCAGGGTGCTGATTCCCAAAGCTGTTGGCACACCACAAAAAACAGCCACTCGGCGAATCATTCGTTGGCTAATAACTTTGGGTATAGCCATCTCTTCTTTGGTAAAAGATGGCTTCTTCTCGTCCTTTTTCCCAGATTCCTGCTTGGTATCTGGTTGTTTGCCTTTTGCTTTTGCGGGTTTTTGGCGCTTTTTGTTTGGTTCAAAAGGCAACTGACTGCGTTCAGATTCAGCAGACATAAGTACTAGTCTCTATCCACGAATGCCGAGACGACCAATCAAAGCTTGATAACGTTCTCGGTTTTCTTCCAGAATATAAGATAATAGACGCTTACGTTGACCAATAAGCTTCAACAATCCTCGACGCGAAGAATGATCTTTCTTGTTTGCCTGGAGATGTTCGCTAAGACGGATAATACGCGCTGTTAGCATAGCGACTTGAACATCAGCAGAGCCAGTATCGGTTTCGTGAACTTGGTACTGTGTCAGTATTTCTTGTTTGCGCTCTTGCGTTAAAGCCATGATCTAATCAATTTCTAAATGTATGCAGCAGTTTCCCATAATATCATAGCCATCCGGGAGCAGGCCTATTTTGCTAAAAGACTGGGTGATGAGAAATCGCAAAGGCGAAATCCAGCGACATGGAGTCATTTGAGAGTGTGCAGTTTAGTAAGACGAGGATTTTTAGATTTTTCCTACTGCTGGACAAGAATTTTGGCTTGGAATGACTCTATATCAATTCTGATGCCGTGTTTCCCAGCTTCGACATTATAATTACCAGTCCACTCATGCCATGTCCCTGCACAGGGGAAGTCAGGAATATGATATCCACTCTTGTTTTGATCGGAAAAATTTGCTATTACAACAACGCGAGAATCTTCTTGACTACGAACATATGCCAGTACTTTTTCGTCTAGACTCTCATGGAAAAATTCAATGTTCTCACTTTGCAAAGCAGAATTTTTTTTGCGTAACGCAATCAGTTTTTTATAGTATTCAAATAAATCCCGATTCTGGTCTTTTTCTAATAAAGACCATGTAATTTTTTGAGGCTGAGTGACAGTTTCACTTTTACGTTTGTGTTCTCCAAATTCTTCCCCCATCCACAGCATAGGTACACCCATTGCTGTTAGCAATAGCGCTGCTGCTAACTTGGCTCGTCTAAATGCATCTTCGTCAAAGATACCGCGATCGCCCAATTCTCTCAAAAGATGTTCACGGTCATGACTCGCTAAGTAATTGATTACGTTTATACTAGCCTCATAACCCTGTTTTCTTGGGTCTATAACCTCCTTGAGTTTTTCCGGTTCAAACATCTCACCGCAAATATGTGGAATCACAAAATAGCGAAAACTTTCATGCCAACAAGCATCTAGCGGTCCTGATGGAGTCGTCACTTTACTGCTATCAGGAATATGTTCAGCAACGTTATAAAACTGTTTAGGAATCGCACTTTTTTTAGCTTGTTTACCCACCCAATCTAAAAATTCATAGTTAGCTAATTGACGCACCGCATCAAAGCGAATTCCATCAATGTGATACTCCTGAACCCAAAACCGTATAATATCACCAACGTACTTCCATGCAGGCTTAACGTCTAACTTCTCGTCGTAGTTGTCATAGTTAAACTCCGGACCCCAATAATTACCTGGATCTTCCGGATAATGCATATATTCGTAATACCAATAATTCCTATCAATTAGCATTAACGGACATTCTTCATCCGTGTGGTTAAAAATTCCATCAAGCAAAACGCGAATACCCCTCGCATGGCACTCGTCTATAAATCGTTTTAAATCTTCTGTTGTGCCGTAGCTAGATTCTGTCGCGAAATAGTGACATACTTTATATCCCCAATTATAATCACCAAAGTGTTCATTAACTGGCATTAATTCAATAGCGTTAATTCCTAACTCATGCAGGTAATCTAATTTTTTAATAACATCTACATACTTTCCGTGCTGATCAGAGTCAACTTCGCCTCCAGTAAAATCAGCTACATGTATTTCGTATATCACTAACTCATTATTGTTTTGTAATTTTATATTGTCGTGTTGCCAAACATAAGTATCAACAATCTTTTTTCCATTTTGAATTCTTACGACACCGACTTTTAGTTTTTCATTAACCTCTGTTGCATAAGGATCAATAACATCTATCCATTGCTCTGGCTCAAATTGTGGACTCTTCGTTTGAATACGGAACTTATACTGATAGATATCATCCTCTAATTCTACTTGAGTACGGAAAAAGCCGTCATTTCCTTTTTCCATTGGTATTTCTTGCCACTCAGAAAAGGAACTAATTAAGGCAGCTTTTTGATTACGAGGAGCAAATAAATAAAATTCAAGATTAGTTGCCATTTAAACTACTTAATCAGTATAAGAAACTCAAATCAAGAATATACAAATATATTCTCATATCAAGATAAATCAATCTTCTTTCTTGAGTCACATTTATTTTTCTTAATAAATTATTCTCTCAGATACCTAATAATTTTTTGGTAGTTAGAATACACATTATATTTTTTGCCATTCGATGGAGAAAGAGGAATCAAAAGTAACAAAAAAGTGGGAACTAGCATTCTCTAATTCCCACTTGTTTGTCAATGCATTTGGTGAAAATATAAGTATTTTTTAAGCAGCGGGTACAGGGACAGTCGTTACAGTAAGACTATCTAGGATAGGCTTACGGGTTTTCAGGTCAAATTTGTATCCATGTGGTAGGATATGAAGCTTTGCTCCGCAAACTGCTAAAGGTTCATCTTTCAAAATCTCGCCAACGTTGCTGTGCACAACCTCTGAATCATCGATAACTGTTACACAACCTTGCCCAACGACTTCAAACTGGTTATCGGTGACTACCATAGCAGTGTTCTCATCAATACCAAATCCCAAAACAGCAGGCTGCTGTGCTAAAGCTGCAACCAAGCGTCCCAAGCGTCCGCGTTGTGAGAAATGTTGGTCTATCACTACTCCTGGGAGAAAAGCTAAACCAGGACCTAAGTCTACAATTTCCATTCGAGGGTTTGTCTCGGAGTCGCCTTCGACAATCATCACATCTGGCATGACAGCGGCTCCTGCGCTTGTACCTCCTACAACTATACCTTCAGAGAAGCGCTGATGAATAGCTGCATCTATTTCGGTATCCTTAAGAATACTTGTGATACGGGCTTGGTCTCCTCCAGTAAAAAATATACCTGTAGCTTTATTTATCGCTGCTAACCCTGTAGATGAAGACCCATCTTCACGGGTTTCAGTGTCAAGTATACGAACATCCTCAGCACCTAAGCGTTCAAACACTCTAATATAATTCTCTCCGACTTCTCTTGGCAGTTCTGTCGCGGCTGTCATGATCACAATTCTGGCTTTTGTACCCCCAGCGTAGCGAACAAACTCCCGAAGAATTTGGCAATCTCCCTCCTTATCTTCCGCCCCCCCAATAATGACTAGTTGTCGCTTAATCTCACTAGCTACCATAGAGCCTCCTGATACAAGTGGTCTATTTCTATAAAACATGATGATTTTAGTGTTAAAAACTACCATTTGGTAGAGAAAGATACAAAAAATTAATGCAGACTATAATATGCAAAGTAAACAACCACATATTTCTCTGTAAAAAAAGTAGAACTAGAGTAAAAATAGTGACTCTTTATTTCATTCAAGTTCAACTAAATAAATAAGGTCAAAAGTCAGAAACATTTAACTGTTATGACTTTTGACCCGTAAGAGGCTTGTATTAGCTTTTGTATAAATTTGAAAGGCAACTTTTTTAACTCATCCCACGACCATTGAAAATACCAAGATCACTGATTTATGGCTAGCGCCGAGCTACGCGAACAGCAAAAGCCGTGGGATAAGATAAACTATTTTAGGTTGACTTAACCTAACGTAATGTTTTCTTTTTGCAAGTTACGTATAAGTTCTCTCAGTACATCAGTTTGCGTTCTGCCTAGTTTTTCGCAGTAATTACGTAAGATTTCTTTCTCTAGATCATTCACTCGGAATGTAACAAAATTTGTTGGTTTTCCCATAGCACTGACAGTAATATATAGCCCATAGAAATATAGCACAGGTAGCATAACTGCGCTTTACGTGACAAAACAAGTCTGTGGAATCCACATATCTTTATAGTGAGAACACCAAGAATACTTTGGACAATTCCATAACTCGCTGTGTTGGATACGGGTGCCAGCCCCTCAGATTTTGAGCGTGCCTCCTTGTAAAATCAGGATGGTTGTAAAAATCAAAACACCTCCCGATTTCAATAATGTTCCGGAGGTCTATCTGACTGAGTGCCGTATACTATTCATGGTGAGTTGTGGTGTTCTAGTTAAATCTCAAATACTCAATTCTTCAGAATGTTGGTCACCCTGTTGTGTTTCAAACAGTAACTCGCATAAAAAAGAACGTGCCTCTTCTAAAGCGAAATGCCTGGGTTTACCTTGATATACAATTTGATACTCATTACCGTCTGGACCATCTCCATATCCAGAAATGAGTTTGTGTTGGAAAGCTTCCTCAGCAAGATGCTGAACCTCTTTTCTGAGAACAGCTTTTGCGTTAGTCATACTTGCCGTCTCCTTAGCGCTTCTTAGTGCTTACTATTTATAAATTAACTAGTGTTTAATTGCACCCTTCAAAGGTTATATATTTAGGTACTAGTCAATAGCAATGGTTAAATGTTGATGCATCTGTTATTTTGACTATTGACTATTCACTTAGTATAACAGCTTAACTATATCTTTAGATAGCTGAATGTTCTTGGTGATACTGAGTACAATAATATTATATAAAAGTAGCTATTAATGCCAGTGTTCACTATAAAGCACAGATGTAGCGTAGGCATTGACCTTCGCTTACAAAAGGGTATTAAACTCATAGACAGTAAAGACGTCTGAGGAAACGCTAGTATTTGTTCAGATTTCAGGGTGTTTAGTCAGAGGTAATAGTCTTATGGTTCAAGACAAAATCACCAATACAGTTCGCATCAATGCCAGAAAAACTGATGCATTCGACATCTTCAAGTTCAAGCATTACATAGGACCAAATCCTTACTTGGACGCAGGCGCGTTGGTCTTTGATTTTGCTGTAACTGAGTTCACAAAACCTCTGCCGATTGAGGATTACGTCTCAATTATTAGCGATCGCTACCCAAACCTGCGCGACCAAACATTTGATTCCTATGCTCATCTGTTTGCCCGCACCGTGTCAGAAGTCGGAAAGCTAGATATGGGCTTACACCTCGACCATTGGGGTATCAAGTCATATGAAAGTTATGCGACAATTAGCATACAATCGCTTCACGAGCGTACTACTAGAGGTGTACTTTACTTTGTATGGGATTGGTTTGAAGCCATAACTCAGCACAAAGACATTAATTTTGAAGAGCAACTTTTAACACTTCAAAGTAAGTTCCGGCAATCAGTCTACGGTGGTCCTACAGTTTACGCTTTACTGCGTACAGCTGACACAAAAGGTATTCCCGCTTTTTATCTATGGGATGAAGGACTGACACAGTACGGATACGGCAAAAAACAGGTTCGGGGAATAGCAACGACATTTGATAGCGATAGCCATCTAGATTCCGACTTCACCACGCGCAAAGATGACTGCAAAGCGTTTCTAAAAACCTTGGGTTTTCCAGTGCCGAAAGGTGATATTGTGAATTCAGAAAAGCAGGCTCTTGCAGTAGCTAGAGACATTAACTACCCAGTAGCAGTCAAACCTGTGGCTGGTCACAAAGGAATTGGAGTCACCGCCGAAGTACGAGACGAGTATGAACTCAAATCTGCTTTTAGAAGGGCGCTTGAGGCAATTCCAGAAAACGAGCCAACCCGAGTTATTGTTGAAAAAAGCATTGTGGGGTCAGACTTCCGCGTGTTGTGTGTGAATGGCAGATTTGTTGCTGCTATTGAACGTCGTCCGGCATGGGTTGTGGGTGATGGAAAATCAACCATTCAACAGTTAATCCGAGACGAAAACCGAAAACCTGGGCGTTTGGATACACCCACCTCGCCGATGACGAAAATTCAGTCGGATGAAGCGATGGAACAGTATCTTGAACAACAGGGCTTGTCATTGGACAGCGTCGTTGAGAAAGATCGCAACGTTTCTCTTCGCAAAGTTGCTAACCTCTCGGCTGGAGGTGTGAGCATTGATGCAACCCGCACTGTTCATCCTGACAATATCATTTTGGCACAAGATATTGCCCAACACTTCCGCCTTGTTTGCCTGGGGATTGATGTTATTGCACCAAATCTTAGCGAATCTTGGAAGTCTAACGACTTTTCTATCTTAGAAATCAACGCTGCGCCAGGAATTTTGATGCATCTCAAGCCTTCTATCGGTGAAAGCGTTGATGTACCCTCACACATTCTGGAAACCTTTTATCAAGTGGGTACAGATGCCAGAATACCAATAGTCACGTTCAACAATATCTCGGTTCAGCAAATTCAAGAAACAATTGACCATATTCTTTTACAACACCCAGATTGGACAATAGGCGCTGTTTGTCGTGATGGTGTTTTCATAAATCGTTCGGCAAAAATTTTGAGTCCAGATTACAACACCAATATCCTTTCTTTGTTGCGTAATCCCAAGCTTGATATGCTGATTGCTGAATACAAAGAAGACGTTTTGGAAAATGAAGGAATGTTTTACTACGGAAGTAACATGGTAGTTTTAAACAATCCTACAGAAACTGAGATGACGTTAACGCGGGATGTTTTTGATGATTCAACTGTTGTGATCAAAAATGGAGACAACATTTCTATTAGGCGCAAGGGTTTGATAGAAGAGTATACTCTTGGTGTAGATGAACCTTTTACACGGGTTTATTTAAAGGAGATTGGAACGGTTTTGTAAGTTGATGTGAATAGAGTGGTTCTCATTTGAATCACATACACTATCACCAACAATGTAGAGATGTAGAGATGTAGCATGTGAGTCAGCGCGTTGCGGTGAATCCAGCGCTGCAGGCGGGTTTACCGCCGTAGGTGACTGGTGAACCCGAAGGGGGGTTCCCCCCCGTTGTAGCGACTGACGAACCCGTTAGGCGCAGCCGTGGCGTCAGCCATAGGGCTATGTCTCTACACTCACTCAACACCTAAAAGTATTGCGTAATCTAGGTTTGGGGAAGATTAGGGGTGATTTTTAGGTGGTGCATCGACACCACTCGCCAAATCGCTGAAACCCTATATTTTTCGTTGAGTGGTGTCGATTGCTTGTAGGGTAAGGGTTTGAGGTATGTGTGTTGCTCAATTTTGCACAACATATATAATGGTTTTGAGAGTGGTGTCGATTTGGCGGCTGAAACTCTTACTGGGTAAGGGCTGCTAGACGAACTCCCTACCGATTGGGTTAAATCGGATTAGTTGGAAACAAGTGCCTCGAGTCTATACCCTAGGGGGCTAGAATAAAACGACCCTACCGATTGGGTTAAATCGGATTAGTTGGAAACTAGAGAGGGTAGTAATGCACCTAAGACGACAAATTCCCTACCGATTGGGTTAAATCGGATTAGTTGGAAACTCTGTAGTCCCACGTCCATGGGTAGTATTTATATCCCCTACCGATTGGGTTAAATCGGATTATAGCGGTTCTCATTTGAATCACATACACCACCACGAATAATGTAGAGACGTAGCATGCTACGTCTCTACAGCTGTGTATTGTACGCAACTGAGAAGCGCTATAGTTGGAAACATTTTCATTGTACCTGCAACTTTTGCAGTAAATAAAACCCTACCGATTGGGTTAAATCGGATTAGTTGGAAACGCCAGCATCAAACGTACCATCAGAAAATCCAGCATCCCCTACCGATTGGGTTAAATCGGATTAGTTGGAAACTTGCTAGATGTATTCGCCTATATCCCTTAATGATTTTCCTACGGTTCTTGGCTAAATGCCCGTTTGCTCTAAACTAAAAATATCGTCGTAAACGCTTGATAATGACACAAGCCATATCATGAACATTGATGATAAACGTTGGAGTGTGTACGACCGCTACAGTAACAATATTTATATAACTGAGGAGCGATGGGAACACGTTATTGATCCAGAAAACCATCCAGAGATGGAAGAATGTGAGGATGAACTAAAACAAACCATTCGTTCTGGTCGTCGGACTCAAGACCCATTGAATCCGCAAAAATATCGTTACTACTAAGGCATTTGATGATTTACCCTTTGACAATACCCACATAGTCGCTATTGTTCTGTGTCGCTTTAAAGAAGGGGAATTGGGTCAACCTATACCAAATAACTACGTAGTCACGGCATATCAAAAGGTGATGGGTTAAGTATATGAGCAAGCCAAGTGTTAAATATGATGAAGCAAGCGATACGCTGACTGTTTGCTTTGAACCAGGATCAAAAGCAACGGGGATAGAACTGACCGACCATATCTTGTTACGAATTAATCAACAACAGCGTCAGGCGGTAAGTATCGTTTTTTTTGAGTATTCGGTGTTGGCGCAAAAAACAGAGATGGGAAGCCGCAGCTTCCCCCTGACTGGTTTATCCCAGATATCGAACGACCTTAGAGAGATGATCTTTAAGATTTTGTTGTCTGACCCTGTGTCCGATTTTTTACACCTTTCCGCTTATACGGTTTCTTTGGTGGAAACTATTCCCATCATTTCCATCCAACCCATGCCCGTTGAAATGACTCAACTCAGTGCTTAGTATTAAATCAAAAGTAAACAGGCATTGCACCGAGATGTAAGAGCTTTTTTAACAACCAAGTGTAATTAGTTAAAGTTATGCATATAGCAATCCTAAATCACGAATAATTTAGGATTTCTATATTACCTTTGGCTAACAACTAATGGCTGACAGCTAATAACTGATTTACTGCCAAACAAACACTTTAGCTTCATATGGTCCAATATCAATGGTAATGCGATCGTCGTTAGCTTCTACATCATAATTGCCTGTCCACTCGTGCCATTTGCCATTGTTGGAGAAGTTAGAAACTTGATACTCGCCCAAGAAGTTTTCTGAAAAATTAGCCACAACCACAACACGAGAACCTTCATCGTTCCAACGGCTATAAGCTAATACTTTATCTTCTGGATTTTCGTGGATGAAATCAACATTTTCTGTGTAGAGAGCATGATTGCTTTTACGCAGGTGTATTAAGCCTTTATAGTATTCAAACAAGCTATGGTTCAAATCATTACCTAGCAATCCCCATTCAATTTTAGATGATTCTTGTGTATTCGGCTTATACTCGCCAAATTCCTGACCCATCCAAAGCATGGGTACACCCATCGCTGTTAAAAGGATAGCAGCTCCCAACTTCAACCGCCTAAAAGCTTCTTCATCAAAGATATTGTTGTTACCTAATTCCACCATTAAGCGATCATGATCATGGTTGGTGAGGTAATTCACAACATTTGTAGCACCCATGAAGCCTTGACGTTTTGCGTCGATCGCATCTTTGAGGCGTTCTAAATCAAAGGTCTTACCACAGATATGATCCTTAATACAATGATAGAAACTATCATGCCAACAGCCATCCATTGGTCCATCAGCGTTGGTAATGCTAGTCGTTTCTGGAATATGTTCGGCAATGTTATAAAAAGGCTTCATGCTGGCAGTATTTCTGGCTTCTTCCGTTATCCAGTGCATGAAATCATAGTTAGCAATTTGCCGTGCTGCATCGTAGCGAATTCCATCAAGGTGATACTCACCCACCCAAAAACGAACTGTATCACCAATAAATTTACGAGCGGGATAAATCTCTAATTTTTTGTCATAGTGTTCGTAATTAAATTCTGGTCCCCAGTTATTATCGGGGTCGCGAGGCTCGTGATGATACCAATAATCGTGGTCGATTTGTGTTAATGGAGCTGATGATTCTGAATGATTATAAATACCATCCATAATCACACGAATTCCTCTTGCATGGCACTCATCAACAAGATTTTTCAATCCTGATGTCGGACCGTAACTCGATTCTGGGGCAAAGAAGTGACGTGGATTGTAACCCCAACTATAATCTCCTGGATATTCTTTAATTGGCATTAACTCAACCGCGTTAATTCCCAGTTCACTGAGGTAATCTAACTTCTCAACGACATGCTTGTACTTTCCTCGTGCATGTGGATCATCTTCACCACCAGAAAAGTCACCAACGTGCAATTCATAAATAACTAATTCCTGGTTTGCGGGCAGATGTTTATCGTCGTGTTGCCAAACACAAGTATCTACAACACGTTTCCCATCTTTGATGTGTACAACACCGTCATCCTTGCCACTCATTTCATCAATGTCAGTTGCATAGGGATCTGTCACATCTACCCATTGGTCTGGTTCAAAAAACCAAGACTTTGACTGCACACGAAATTTATATTTATAATCACCATCTTCTAATTCAACAGTTGTGCGAAAATAACCATCTTCACCTTTTTTCATTGAAATTGGTTCCCAATCAGAAAAAGAACCAATTAAAGAAGCTGCTTCGTTGTAAGGTGCAAATAAATTAAATTCAATTGGCTTTGCCATAGTAAGTATATAAAAAGAAGAGAAGGAGATGCATTGAAAAAAGACAATAATTATGTTACTAATGACTATAAAGATAATGGCTCAAAGCGATTAACTTCTAGTGATTAGCAAGTGTTGAATGAATTCCGGCAGTCATGAGTATTTTCTAATTTATAAACAAACTAGCCAATCATCCTCAAGAGATAATCAAATCATTTTTACGTATCTCTCAAGAAGTAATTTTTATGTAAAGTATACTTATGTTTGATTTATTAATTAATTATAAAGTTTTAGTGATTGAACTAAGATAATTAGAAAAAATAGGTCACAAGCTTGTCAATCAAAAAACATACAAATTGTAAATGAGGAATAAGTCACTCCTCATTTCTCACTTTTTTAGTTGTAACTCGAAGTAGAATTTTCAGGCTTGCTCGTTGTTTTTATAACTAGCAACAGCTGCCCTGACATTACCTTGGTATTGTGACAGGAGTTGTAAACCCGCCTCTTTTTCCAAACCAGTCCAATGCATTAATAACGCCAACTTTACCCACTTACCACTACGTTCCAATAAAAAACCAGCGGCTTCTCGACTTAAACCTGTTAGGTCTTGTAAAATACGCATAGCGCGATCGCGTAACTTTTGATTCGTTACCGCCACATCCACCATGCGATTGCCATAAACTTTACCCAACTTCACCATCACACCCGTAGACAGGGTATTTAAGGCAAGTTTAGTGACTGTACCTGCTTTGAGACGAGTTGAACCAGCAAGAATCTCTGGTCCAGTTAACAGGCGAATATCAATATCAGCCTCACACTCGACCTGTTCAACAGGAACGCAGGCTATAAATATAGTAGTCGCTCCTCGTTGACGAGCAGCACTCATAGCGCCATGAACAAAAGGTGTTGTTCCACCGGCTGTAATGCCAACCACTACATCAAGTTGCGTGATTTGTCGTTGGGCGATCGCCGCTTCACCATCTTCAGCGCTGTCCTCCAAATCTTCGGAACTGCGTACTAATGCACCCGCACCACCAGCAATAATTCCCTGTACCATCTCTGGAGGTGTACAAAAAGTAGGTGGACACTCTGCAGCGTCTAACACTCCTAATCGACCACTTGTCCCCGCGCCGATGTAAAAAAGGCGTCCTCCGTGACGCAAACATTCAGCAGTACGTTCAATTGCTTGAGCCAACTGAACTTTAGCTACAGCAACTGCAGCCACTGCCTTTGCATCTTCGCGATTAAATAACTCTACCAGTTCAAGAGAACTCAGCTGGTCTAAATTCAGACTGTCAGGATTAACCTGCTCTGTCAAAAGATGACCGCGCCCCTGCAAATTCGTCGTCATTTGTTTTTTTGTCCAAACTGCAATTGGGAGGCAGCACTGAGATCGGGTTTTCCCGAAGTACTGCCGTTTATTTGTAATCAGTCATCAGTAATGACTAGTGACTAATGACTCACTATAGTAATCCTTCCAGTTTGCGGCGAATGCTATCTAGTTCCGAATCAGAAATTTCCGGTTTTTCCTGGGACTCCTCATTGCGAGGAGGAGTTTGCTCAGCAACATTCTCCTGCGACTCTAGTTTCCAATCTGTTTCTTCAACGTTAACTTCTGGGGGAATTGCCAAAGCACTGTCATTTGGGACAATTTCCCAATCGTAGTCTGCAGCTTGACAAAATTCTTTCACTTCCTCTGAATCAAGCGCCTCTACAGTTGGTGAGAGGAAATCTTGAGCTTCCAGCATGAGGGCAAAGCGTGTCGCGTCGTCTTCTGACTCGAACATCAGAACTTTATTGCGATAGCGCTCTGCGCCGCTCCCTGCTGGAGCTTCGCCCACCTGAATTGTGTGGATTCCCTCATTTTCTGTCCGAGCATTAAACAGTAGTACAAAAACACGCATGGGTGTAATCATTAATCTTACATTTTTGATCTATTTTTAATTAAAGTTCTAGAAGGCGTCCAATGAAAGGTCGAAGCAAAAATTTTCACTTTTTTATCAAATCTTAATATTTTCCTGACAAGGTAAAGACGACAATATCAATAATTTTCTTCAAGAAAGTGATAAACACAGGGGTGTAGGGGTGTACGGGTGTACGGGTGGAAAAGGTCTTTCTTTCATCCATAACAAGCGGTACGCCTAAGAATGGGGTACTTTCAAGAAACTGAATCCCGCTTCTTGTCTACTCCCTGTTCCCTGTTCCCTGTTCCCTCTTTTCTTACGAATACTGATCAAAAACTCCTGCGGTCTTTTGTGTCGTCGGTTATCCTGGAGTAGGCGCAATCCAATTGCGTACCAATCAGTTCTACCAGTGTGGCAGTTCCATCCGTATCTTGGTGCTAAGTTCTGAATAAATCCTTACAGATACATTCGGGGGATTAAATCAGAAAAAAAGGCTATGATGGCTCCACAAATAAATTCGGGACGCAGTGCTGTGAGCGGCTGTACCGGCTTGATGTAAATGCCGTTAGTTTTTCGTTTAAGAAAGTTCCCAAACTTAAGGCAGCAAGCACGTTACACAGGACAATGCTGTGTAGAAGAGCCACTGCTGAATTTGGGTTTCCCAGTATTCAGTGCAAGTGGCGTTTTCCCAAAAGCGACTATTATGCAACTAGCATAGGCTTCAAACCTCTTTCTGAGCGCTGAGTCTCTCAAAGAATGTAAACTGATAACACTTTCAGAATTTACACTCGGCGCTCAAGACTGTTTCGGTGAGTCAGTAGTGAGAGACGACATGACCAAAGCTTGTAATCCAGATGATCACTCCCAATCCCTCCATTTTTATAAAAAGCATCAATGGCTGCTGATTTTAAATCGTAGTGGCATTGCCTTGGGCGGAATTTTGTTTCTTGGAATTCTCGGCAGTACTTGGCGACTGTGGAAATTGATTCATAAAGAGTTAGTGCCGCTGGCACAAAGCAATCTTACCACTACACTGAACCGTCCAGTAGAACTGGGACAGGTCAAACAACTATCGCTTACAGGAGTGAAATTTGGGGCTTCAGCCATCCCAGCAACATCTATAGATCCAGATAAAGTCACAGTCGAGGGTGTGGAGGTAGGTTTTGATCCATTACAGTTGTTGTTTAAGCGAAAGCTCAACTTAGACGTCACCTTAGTCAACCCAGATGTTTACATTAAACAAGATGAACAAGGGCGCTGGTTAACCACAAAAATAATCCCCTCACCTCAAAAAGGACCGATTAAAACAAATTTAGACAAAGTGCGGTTTCGCAATGCCAAGCTGATCCTGGTACCGCAGTTGAGGAAAGTAGGAGAACTTGGGGTACAAGGAACGACAGAACAGAAGAGTGAGAAAGGAAAAGAAACTCTCCCTCCCTCCTTCTCCCCCTCCCTCTCCGCCTCCCCCGTAGCATTCTCACAAATCAATGGAACTGCACAACTATTAGAAAACAACAAACTGATTAAATTTGATTTAGGTGCGGAACCAGATAATGGTGGTAACCTTTCCATACAGGGAGACTTTCGTCCAAAGACACAAGAAATTAATTTAGAGTCGCTGCGTGGGCAAAACTTGCTTGCTGCTGAGATTTCTCGCATCGTTAAGTTACCTGTACAATTTCAAGCAGGTCGAGTTGAGGGTGATCTGAAAATTCTCAACATTCAACTCAAACAAAAACAGCAAAACCCGCTCATTTTCGGTAATGCTACTTTGCAAGGGGTTCAACTTCAAGTTCCCCGAATGGTACAACCTTTTGTAAATTCTCAAGGTCATCTGCGGTTTGAAAAAACTCAGCTGCACTTAGAGAATGTTTCTGCTAATTATGGCAAAATCCCCTTGGTTGGTAACGGTACCATTGACCCAAAAGCAGGCTACAACCTGGTTGCACGTGTGAATTCCGTGAATTTGGTAGATGCTCGCGAAACTCTCAAGGTAAAATTGCCAGTACCGACAATTGGGGAAGTTAAGGCAAACTTACAGCTTGTTGGACCAACCACAAACCCAATTCTCTCTGGTACAGTCGCCACCATCAAAACAGCAAAAATTGATAAAGTCGATTTTAATACTGTTCAGTCACAGTTTGAGTTTTCTCCTGTTGCTTCTGTGATTACTTTTAAAAATATTCAGGGCAAAGCCACAGTCGGTGGTGAAATCACAGGCGCTGGTAAAGTTCAATTTGTTAACAAAATTCCTGAAATCAATTTTAACGTCACAGCAAAGAACGTTCCGGGAGATGCAATCGCCTCTGTTTACCAGACAAAACCAGGATTTCAAATTGGTACTGTCTCCGGTACAGCTCAACTGACTGGCAGAGATCAAAACGTTCAGACAACAGTACAATGGCAAGCACCCCAAGCAACTTACCCCGGAAGCGGAGAAACTATCATCGCCCCAGACAAATCTGTTTCTTTCCGGAATGTTGCTGTTAATGTTGGTGGTGGTAAAGTACAAATTGCTGGCAATTGGGCTAATCAGCGTTGGCAGGCGATCGCCGATGCCTCACAAGTGCAAGTGCAGCGTTTTGTCAACCCCACCCAACTACAAAATGTCTCTATTGATGACGCACGCTTCAACGGTCGTCTGATCTTATCAGGAACCTCAGCCCCATTCAAAATTGCCACGATTCGCACCACAGATAACACAAAAGTTCAACTTGCAGGTGGCACTGTTGCTATTTCTAACATTCAATTTGGCGAAGAAAGCTTTTCTGCTCAATTAGTTGCAGATGGTGTACAGTTGGGACGCTTACTAAAAAAAGCACCCCCAAGTTTACAAGGACCATTGGCGGGTAAGTTCCAAGTCTCAGGAAACACAGACGCTTTCAACCTCAAAACATTGCGTGCGACGGGCGTTGGACAGCTATTAGTTGCTGGTGGCGCAATTACCGCTTCTAAGATTCAAGTGGCAGAGGGTTTGTACAAAGCACAACTTAACGCTAATGACGTTGATTTGAAACAGTTGGCACAATCACCCCAGCAATTTCAGGGAAGGTTAACCGGACAGTTCAACGTTGCTGGTTCGGTTGAATCTTTCAAACCAGAAGCTGTGACAGCGACAGGACAAGCACGTGTGAATTTTGGAAGCAACACAGTCACCGCCTCCAACATTGAACTTGCTAACGGTCGTTATCAAATGCAACTTCAAGCAAATAACGTACCATTGCAGCGTTTGACACAAGTATCACCGCAGTTGAACGGTAATTTAAGTGGTCAATTCAATGTTGCTGGTCTAATTAATTCGCCTCAGCCACAAGCAATAAAAGCGACAGGTCAGGCGCGACTAAATGTCGCAAATGGCACTGTGACTGCTTCCAATATCCAAGTGGCAGATGGTCGCTATCAGGCTGTGGTTGATGCTTCTGGTGTGGAATTAAAACGGTTGTCGCAGCAGTTGCGGGGGCAGTTTGGTGGTAAGCTACAAGTCGCAGGCACCGTGGGAGCTTTCAATATATCTAACGTGCGTGCCTCTGGTCAGGTACAGTTTTCTCAAGGTATTGGTGGTATTGAGCAACCACTAACAGCAGCTGTTGGTTGGGATGGACAAAAGCTGAACATTGAGCGAGCCACTTCCCCGGATTTGAATGCTAATGGTTACATTTTAGCCAAATCTAGTAGGGAAGGTATACCAGAAATTACTGAACTAAATTTGAACGTTCAGGCACAAAATTTGAATCTGCAAAAGTTGCCAATACAGTTATCCAAGAGTGTGGGCTTAACGGGTAAAGCCGATTTTGGTGGGAGAATCAATGGCACACTACCAGCACCAAATATACAAGGGGAACTAAGGTTACGTGACTTAGTGGTGAATCAATTACCTTTTGAGTCGGTGTTAACTGGAAATATTCAGTCGGGACAGGGACAGGGTTTAAATTTAGATGTTGCAGGCAAACGCGATCGCATTACACTAAACGCAGATGCAAACAATCGCCCCAACTCTTTCTTAGTGCGGTGGCAAGATTCATTAGCCAGCGGTCAAAGTCAAGGGGATAATTTGGCAATCAAAGTAGACAATTTCCCCTTGGCGATATTGAATCTTACCCCGCCTGCTAACAGTCATCTTGGTAAAGGTACAATTGCAGGAGTTTTGACTGGGAATTTTCAAGTTAATCAAAAGACATTCGTGACACAGGGGGATGTTGCCATTGCTAAGCCTCAAGTTGGTCGGATTAAAGGCGATCGCCTGAATGCACAGTTTAGTTACGGCGATGGTCAAACTACCATTTCCAATGGTGAATTTGTCAAAGGTCTTAGTCGTTACGCCCTGGCTGGAACTTTCACCCAAACTCCCAAAGGTCCGCAAATCAAAGGTAAACTGAACGTGACTCAGGGTGAGGTGCAAGATGTCTTGAGTGCGCTACAGATATACGAATTCCAAGATGTCCAACGCGGTTTGTCAGAACCAAAGTATGGCAAAGCAGCGGATTTGAGTTCTATTCAGTCAGTCGGGTTTACAGCTAATGAGCCTTTGTCAACCCAACTTAACCGCTTTGCTGCAATTGAATCCCAGTTCGCACAACAAAAACAACAGCGTCGCGATGCTTCCCCCATACCAGATTTAGAAGATTTAAAAGGAACTTTCAATGGTGAAGTCTCCATAGATACTGCTGCTGCGAACGGACTGGATGTCAGCTTTAATTTAAATGGTCAAAACTTTGTTTGGGGTAAGGGAGATAAACTAGAGCAGTTGTATAAAGCAGACCAAGTGATTGCTCAAGGCAGATTTGAAAACGGTGTTCTCAGATTTTTACCTTTGCGAATTGAATCTCAGAACCGGCTTATCGCTTTGACAGGTAACATTGGTGGTAGTGAACAATCTGGTCAATTGCGAGTGATCAACTTCCCCGTACAAGTGCTGAATAATTTTGTCAAAATGCCAGTTGGTATAACAGGTAATCTTAACGGCACAGCAGCTTTAGCTGGGAGTATTCAAAATCCACAGGCAAAGGGAGAATTGCAAATTGCACAAGGAACTCTGAATCAAAAGGCAGTAGAGTCAGCAATTGCGAGTTTCAACTATGGCAATGGTCGCTTGGACTTTGGCAGTCACGTTGTGGTTTCTGGTTCAGAACCTGTTAAGATTGCTGGCAGTATACCATATCAGTTACCTTTTGCTTCCGTAAAACCAGACAACGATAATATTAGTCTGGAGATGAAAGTCCAAAATGAAGGATTAGCAGTCTTAAACCTGTTAACCAACCAGGTAGCCTTTGAAAAAGGTGAGGGAGAAATAAACCTCATGGTACGGGGTACAAGGCAACAGCCGATTATAGATGGACTTGCCACTGTTAATAATGCTACCTTTTCATCTCAATCGTTACCAGGAAAGTTGACAGATATTACAGGAAAAGTGCAGTTTGATTTAGACCGCATCATCGTACAAAATCTTCGAGGTAAGTATAATAACCAAGGTAGTGTTGAAGCACAAGGGGAAATTCCTGTCGCTAACCAGGGAACGAAAATAGATAATCCTCTCAACGTTACCCTTAACCAATTGGCTTTGAATATTAAGGAACTTTACAAGGGAGATGTCAGTGGTAACTTGCTCTTGACTGGTTCTGCCCTTAACCCAATGGTTGGTGGTCAATTGCAGTTAGATAATGGTCAGGTATCACTTGCAGAATCTAAAAATCCAACTACCCCTGAAAATAGCAATGATACGAATGTCTCACGCCTAAAGGCGGCAAAGCAAGATACTCCTAAAGATAGTCCGAAAGTTAGCAATACAACCACTAAGTTTCACGATTTAAAGTTAAAGCTAGGCAAAAACGTAGAAATTACCCGTCCACCTATTCTTAGTTTCCGCGCAACTGGTTCCCTAACTGTCAACGGTTCATTTGGCAATCCAATACCAGAAGGAACTATCCGGCTGAAGGGGGGAAGCGTCAATTTATTTACTACTCGATTTAACCTTGTTAATGGGTATAAGCATAAAGCTATTTTTCGGGCAAATCAACCTCGTGACCCCAACTTAGACATCCAACTATTTGCCAAAGTACTCGACGTTCTTCAAAATACTGACTTCAATAAACCAAATATTACAGGGTTGGCAGCTTTAGAAAATATTCGTGTCGAAGCTAGGGTACAAGGTCCTGCAAGTAAACTCGATCAAAGTGTAGAATTGACAAGCAGTCCTGCACGCACCGAAACAGAAATTGTTGCCCTGCTTGGGGGTGGATATGTAAATAATCAAGAAGGAAGCAACAACGATGCTACTTTGGGACTTATTAATATAGCAGGTTCGGCTGTACTAAACAATCTTCAAGAACCTCTAAATCAAATTGGGACTGCACTGGGTTTAAGTGAACTGCGTTTATTCCCAACTATTCTTTCTGACAGCGTACAAACAGGTAGGACGAGTTCAAGTTTGGAGTTGGCAGCGGAGGCTGGAGTAGACTTGAATCGTAAGATTTCTATTTCTACCCTCAAGATTTTGACAACAAACGATCCTTTCCAATGGGGTGTTAATTATCGACTGAATAATTCCATTCGTCTGCGTGCAACTACCAATTTCTTAGATGATAATCGTGCTGTCGTTGAGTATCACAAGAGGTTTTAGTTACCAAGTAAAGAACTCAGAATCAAACAGTGAACAAAGGGAACAGGGAACAGGGGGAACAGGGAACAGGGAACAGGGAACGGTTATCAGTTATCAAGCCAAGATGAGCTGATAACTGATAACTGATAACTGATAACTGATAACTGATAACTGATAACTGATAACTGATAACTGATAACTGATAACTGATAACTGATAACTGATAACTGATAACTGATAACTGATAACTCACACCAGCCCTACTTTTGAAAAAGCCAACTTTGCAGCACCTGCTATTCCAGCAAAGTTGCCTAACTCTGCTGGCAATATTTGTAAACCCAGACGTGAAGTAAGCTGCACTCTCCGCTCAATTTCTGCTTTGACTGATGGTATAAAAAACTCAGCACTTGCACTCATTCCGCCACCAATGACAACAGCTTCTGGTGTGAGCACATAAATCAAACTGCTCAATCCAATGCCTAAACGTCTACCATATTCTTGCCAAAAAGTCAATGCTTTTGTATCTCCTGCTTTTGCAAGAGCGCACAGTTCTGCTGGTTCTTTCCCCGTACAACGACGAATTGCTGTAACTGACAAATGCTGCTCCAAAGAGCCTTGATTACCACTATTACACATTGGACCATCTGGATTGAGGGTGATTAATCCCAACTCACCTGCTGCGCCTAGATGACCAATAAACAGTTTACCATCCAAGATAATTGCACCACCCACTCCAGTTCCTAAAGTGAGTAGAATAAAATTTTGAAAGCGGCTACCTACTCCCAACCAAGCTTCTCCCAACCCTGCACAGTTAGCATCGTTGGCGATAATGGTAGGTTTTCCTGTCTTTGCTTCCAGCCAGTCGGCTAACGGAACATCATACCATCCTGGCAAGTTTATGGCGACTTTGGCAATACGTCCTGCTGCATCCGCTGGTCCTGGAGTCCCAACACCAATAGCAATAGTATGACTTTGGTTGTCAACTTGAGCGTTAGCGGAACGTTCCAGAATGGAAATAGCATCTACCATTGCGAGCATAACCGCTTCTGGTGTTGGTGGTTGCGGCGTTGCTACAGTTAACGATTGTAAACAAGTGCCATTTGTAGCAACACGCCCCAACTTAATTGCTGTTCCACCTAAGTCAATGCCAATGACTTGAGAATCTGCCACTTTCAAACCCCTCTGAAGAAACACAGGCAACAGGCAACAGGCAACAGGCAACAGGGAATAGGGAAAAAGGTGTTTCTTTTATTCATTGCGGGCGTGTAATCGCGCCCCTTGGGCGCTCACAATTAACAATTCAAAGAAATTGACTTTTGCAAGAGGCTGCATGAGCAAATGCTCAACAAACAATCTGCGACATCGGCTAGAAAATTCGTTGCCACCCCTGCCAAATCTGCTACTTTATTTTTTACCAGTTTTGCTACCAAAAATTTCTACATTTTCACTAGTCTTTGGTGCGGCTTGTAAAGTAGCGACAGTCAGGGGATGAAAATTGGGGTTACCCTCTAAAGATGCGACTGGCGCACCTCTTAAAACACCAGTCAGGGCAACGGAAAGCATGAAGCCACCAGCAGCGGCAGCAATTAAAGAAAAATTATCTTTCACACAAATCTCTCAATGATAAGTACAACAGATATTAGGGTAGCAAACGATATCAAGTATGATTTTTTTATTGTTAGTTGTTGTATTGACGACTAACCACTATTTAATAACAAATCCCTCTCGACTATTTCCGGATGTCTTTTCGTAAACGCGGATTGATATACTCATTTAACCCTTCACCAAGTAGCGACAGCCCCACAACCATTATTGTCATCCCTAATCCGGGGAAAAGAGCAGTCCACCAAACACCAACGGGTAGCGCTTGCAAAGCTTGTTGTAAATCGCGTCCCCATTCTGGCGTTTCTCTTGGAAGCCCTAACCCTAAAAAGCCCAAACCTCCCAGAATCAAGATTGCGTCAGCGGCGTTAAGGGTAAAAAGTACGGGTACGCTTTGAATCACGTTGAAAAACAGGTATCGAGAAAGAACCTGCCAAGTGTTAGCACCCATTGCTTGTGCTGCTTCAATGAACACTTCAGTTTTAACACTCACAGTGTGGTTGCGAACAACACGATAATACTGTGGTACATAAGCAATGCTGATCGCGAGAGCCGCATTTAAGATTCCACGTCCCACGATAAATGCTAGCGTTATCGAAAGCAGCAGCCCCGGTAGAGTGTAGATACTATCCATAACGAATAGTAATGCTTTATCTAATCTACCCCCTGCGTAACCGCTCAACATACCCAGAGGCACACCAATAAACATACTCAGCGCCGTAGCCAATAAAACAACTTGCAAGGCGGCTTGAGCACCAAATAGAGTGCGGGAAAAGACGTCATAACCTTCGCGGCTAGTACCAAACCAATGTTGAAGTGATGGCGGTTCTTGAATGGGGTTACTTAAGGAATCTATGGGGTTTTGCACCAAACCCAATAGCTGAAGTAATGGAGCGAAAATAGCTAGGAACACGAAAAATAGAGTAATAGTTAACCCAATCAGCATCAGTTGCTGGGAAAGGGTGGGGTTTTCGGGAAACCGTAAAAATCTTAGTTGGAAACTTTTCGTAATGGTCATAAACGAAGGGAGGAGTTCGCGGCTATCAGCTATAAATGACCATTCTACATATCAGATGGTTTCATGTAATGGTGCAAAGACAAATCAACAATTAGGGGGGTAGGGGTGTGATTGGTGAAAGCCTTACCCTGTCGGTTTTGGGATAGGAGAGCCAGGGAAAGCAGGAGGGTTTCCCGACCTAGGGATCTGCTGAGACTAGCGCTATGCAGGAGGGTTTTCCACTAGGGCGTTGTACAAAAAATACGATTTTTTCCCCCTACACCCCTACACCCTCAGTCTTGGCCAGCGTGTCCAGTATCAAAAATTAAATTACTTATAAAGATTTGTTACATTATTTAACATGGGAATAATATCATTTAAAGTAGCAGAAGCCAGCACCTAACCCTAGAAAGTGACAGCGCTGGCTCTGCCTCCTAATTTTTTCGAGAAGATAATCTCATTATGGCTTATCAAGAACGCCTCAAACCCTGGGCGGTTATCAATTCACTATCCCCGTCACAAAGGGTAGTCGTCAGCCGCCACCGAAGTCGCGTTGATGCAGAAGAATACCTTCGGTTATTACGTCAGCAAAAGCCCGCTAGCAAACATGAAGTCGTTTTCGAGCTAGCTGAGGATAGGGTGTAGGGGTAGGTAGGGAGATGAAATTGCTTCATCTCCTTTGTTTTTTACTCATCACCTACAAATTACTTGAAATCAATTGGCGGTACTCACTCTTTTGCTTAACGCCTTTGACTTCCTTGAGCAGATCCTTATCCTTAAAGAACTGAACTGTAGGTGTTCCTGTAACACCAGCATTTTCAGCAATGTCTCGGTCTTTGTCGATGTCAATTTCAACGAAGTGAATTTTATCGTCAAATTCATCGACGACTTTATTTAAGATGGGCTTGAGGGTATGGCAAGGACCACAACCAGGAGAGACGTATTTGACGATAATGAGGCGATCGCTTTCATGGAACAACTTGCGCAAAGCAATACCCCCCTGATGGCGGGTTGTATTCAAATCAAATTCAGCGGCTTGTTGTTCCTGTGTTTTCTTCTGGGCTAACTCTTCTAGTTCATTATTTGGAGTTTCCGGTTTTTGATGGAATTCTTGAATTAAGCCACTCGAAGATAACCAGCGTTCTGCTAACATCGCCGCCGTACAGCCACTACCAGCAGCGGTAATTGCTTGGCGGTACTCATGATCTTGTACATCGCCTGCAGCGAAAACGCCCTCTACACTTGTTTCTGGAGAACTAGGCTTGGTGACAATGTAACCCACGTCATCCAGTTCCAGTTGTCCGTTAAATAAAGATGTATTGGGTTTGTGACCGATGGCGTAGAATAATCCTTTAACGTGCAGTTCACTCTCTTCGCCAGTTTTAGTGTTGTGGATTTTTATCCCTTCCATATGCTTGTCGTTCCCAAACACATCCACTGCTTCTGTGTTGCGGTGAACTGTGATTTTGGGATTACTCAAAACCCGGTCTTGCATGGCTTTGGAAGCCCGCATCTTCTCGGTTCGCACCAGCAAATTCACTTTCGAGCCGTACTTAGTCAAGTAAATCGCTTCTTCCGCCGCCGAGTCACCACCACCAACCACGGCTAATTCTGCTCCGTGAAAAATTGGCGTAGCACCGTCGCAGATAGCACAAGCAGAAATCCCACGGCTCCAGAATTGATGTTCACTGGCTAAACCCAGGCGCTTTGCTGTTGCACCCGTAGCGATGATAATGGTGTGGGTTTTCAATTCCCGTTCGTCTGAGCGGACTGTAAAAGGACGCTGACTCAAATCAACTTCAATAACATCTTCTGTATATAACTCGGCCCCCCAGCGTTCTGCTTGAGCTTTCATTTTATCCATCAGTTCGGGTCCGGTAATTCCTTCGGGAAACCCAGGAAAGTTTTCCACTTCAGTCGTTGTCATCAACTGACCACCAGGTAACCCCCCGGCTTGGAAACCCTCAAAAACAACTGGTTTGAGGTTAGCTCGTCCTGCGTAAATAGCAGCTGTATACCCTGCTGGACCAGAACCGATAATTACTACGTTTTCTATTGTTGGATTAGTCATATATTTATATAAACTCATAACGACTATGAGTTAGTATAGCATACCAGACAGGGCGTTAGAGAAAACTCCAATCTGGAAATACTAAGACGAAGTTGCGCCTCAATTACCTCACCCTCTCTCCAAAGCATCCCGGAGAAGTGATTTGAAACTGAGAATAACTAATTAAGTACGATTTATATCTCAGCTTGTACGTAACGCTACTTATGAAACCGGAAATAAAAGCAAAGTTACTGCATTACGTCCTTAAGAAAAAAAAGCAGGACGAGGGCTTCACACTTATTGAACTCCTAGTAGTAATTATTATTATAAGTATTCTATCTGCTATTGCTTTGCCCTCGTTCCTTAGCCAAGCCAACAAAGCAAAACAATCAGAGGCTAAAACCTATGTGGGTTCCATGAACCGATCGCAGCAAGCTTATTACTTGGAAAATGGTCAGTTCGCAAAGGATATAAGTCAATTGGGGATTGGTATTAAATTAAAAACTGAGAACTATCAGTATGAAAGTAAACTAAGTACCAATAATCAGGTTGTTGTCAACAATGGCGTTTCTTTGAAAGACACTCTCAAATCCTACGCAGGTGTTGTAATTTTATCAGAACAACAAGGAGCGACTTTAGCCATCTTGTGTGAGTCTAATAATATCGGTAAAGGAACAGCACAGCAGCCTAATAGCACAACTAACGCAAACTCATCAGAACCAAAATGCCCTGATAACTACACGGAGCTAAATAAGTCGCCTAACTGATATTATAAGGAATCAGTCCTCTTAAAAAATTTAGCTGTATCAATCTCTAATTGAATCGTTGATAAAAGTGGGTAGTTCAAACTATCCACTTTTATTTTGGTTTGAATTCTAGCAAGACAACTAATCTAAAAATTTTATACCGCTAAAAAATCTTGTTTACGTATGATTTTTCTGTCTTCCTTCTTTTGGAGTGTATTTTCCAGAATTTTTGTCTGTGCTGAAAATATTAAATTTTTAGATAAATTTTTCTGACCTCTATATAATAATGCTAGATGTTTAACATATCGTATATAACTAAATAATTCGGCATAACTCCAGCTAACTGTACAGTTCACTGTTCCGTGAAAACCTTCAAAAAACCTTTCGTAACATAAGTTTTTTAAAACTTGCATAGTTCATGGTGAAAGAAAAAAATAACATTTTGCATATATCCTCTGAACGTGCCCAAAACATGTTGTTTGTGGAAAATACTAAAGTAGGTACTGTTTGAAATCTGCCGAAAGTAACGACTTTATGGTAAGAAAATGTAACTCTAGCTGGTGGGGATTACCGTACAAAAGCCAATGAAATAGTTACTCACTTGAGTTAAGTTATGATATAGTTAGAAAGTTGAGACTTGCTTTGCCAAAGTAAAAAGCTCCACGCATCGGCAAGAATTCCAATACGGAAAGCAGTTTTGATTAAGCATTTACCCAACCAAATCTGAATTTAATCGAGGTTATGAGTAAGCAGCAAGTTATTCACCCAATGGTGAAGTTGCAGCGTAATGTGCGTTCACTCGCAGATTCTAATATTATCAAGCCCACAGATAGTATCTGGAAAATCGCTTTGCTCTTCGGCAATGAATGGCAGCACTTGAAGCAAGAATTGCTTGACTACGGGTTTAGTATGCAAGACCCAGTAAGCGAATTGCTAGCTGTGGAAGCTTGGGATGAAGAATAAGAATTAGGGCAATAGGGTCTCTATTTCTTGTTTCTTATAGCTTTTCCTAAACTTTGCACACTGCTAAAGCAGCCACTAAATCCTTCGCCGTTTGATAGCGATCGCATGGCAAAGGTTCTGTGGCGCGGTCAATTACTTGCCGTAACTGGGGAGTAATTGTGGGCACATTTGCGACTTCAAACCGGAAACTTCGCCCTCTCTGGCGGTAGAACTTAAAAGGGCTTTCGCCAGTCAGTAAAAAAATAAGTGTAGGTCCAATGGCATATAAATCGGATTGGGTGACGGGTTGTCCCCGTTCTTGTTCTGGGGCACAATAGCCCTCTGCACCAATACGAGTTCCAGGCGTTGTAGCAATCTCTTTGACTGCGCCAAAGTCCAGCACAACTATACGATCATTATAGTTTTGCACCATGAGGTTCGCCGGTTTAATATCCCGGTGAATCAGTGGTGGATGTTGGCTATGGAGATATTCCAGAATATCGCAGGTTTGAATCATCCAATTAATCGCTTGATTTGGGACAACTGGTCCTTTTGAATAAACTAGTTTTTCCAAATCCTGTCCATGAATTAATTCCATTGCCAAATATTTCTTTCCACCTTCGACAAAAGAGTCATAATATTTAGGAATTCCAGTATGGCTTAGGGATTTAAGAGTATTTGCCTCTCGTTCAAATAACTCTTGTGCCTTAGCAATTTTTGCCATATCAGCATTCATCTGCTTCAACACCAACAATAGTGGGTGTCCAGCTATTCTTCCTAGCCCATCCCAAGCTAGATAAGTAGTACCCATACCTCCCTGTCCCAGAATTCGCAATACCTGATATTGGCGAATTGTCTGAATGATGGACAAAGGTTGACCGCAGTGGATACAAAACAAATTGTTAGGTGAGTTTCCTTCATGAGTGCAACTTGTATAAGGCAGCGCTGGAGAAGGAAAATATTGTGGAGTTGTTTGCTTGTTAATTTCAAATCTCAGAATTGGACCTTTTTGCGCCAGTTGCAGTTCAGAGTTATCTGACAATAAAATTTGAGTGACTAAAACGCCGTTGAGAAAAGTGCCATTAGTGCCTTGACTAATGACCTGCCAAGAACCGCCATTTTTATCCGAATTGACTTGCCGGAGTTCTAAATGATATCGTGACACCAAACTATCAGTTAAAACCACGTCATTATCTGCCGAACGACCAACCCGAATGATGGACTCGTCATCAAAGTGCCACTGCTCAAGAGGTGTTTTTTGTTGCGGTTCTAATAGGGTCAGCGTGACCATAGGTAATTTTTAATAAAGGAGAAGGGAGTAGAAAGTGGCAAACAAGGAGTTGGGGAGAAGGAGTAAGAAAGCAACAGAAGTTTCCCTTGTTCTGTTACTCTCTCCCTCTGTTAATCCTGTTTATCCTTGTCAGTAATTTTCAATTATTGCTGTTGTTTTATACTTGGATGCACTCTTGCCCGAATAAGTATAGCAGTAATATTGTCATGACCATTGTAATGGTTTGCTAAATCAATTAAAGCTTGAACGCCACTTTCGAGATTGGCAGAATGACTTAACAAAGGTGCTAAGTAATTCTGCCCATGAAGAGTCAGCAAATCATTATCTGATAAACCATCTGAAGCAAGAACAAAAAGGGTATCTTCATTTATGTCAAAAAACTGGATATCGGGAATAATAGACTGTTCATCGCGAGGGCCAAGGGCTTGAGTCAACTGGTAAGCATCAGAGCGCGAATATGCTACACTACGTTCCACACCCCGAGAAATTTCCCGTTGACCAACTTCATGATCCAATGTGACTTGTTCAAGTCCTGTTTTGCGAGTGATCTGGTACAGACGACTATCTCCCACATGAGCTACCGCAACTTGAGTATCTTGGATTAAAACCATAACTAAAGTTGTGCCCATGCGCCCAACACCAGAACGGGCATCCTGTTGATTGACATTGAAAATTGCTTGATTGGCTAGCCGCACTGCTGCGCGAATATTATCTTCTGTTGGCAGTTGGTTAGAAGTCCAGTGAGTTTGAAAGTACTCGCGCAAAGATTTTACAGCCAAGGCACTAGCAACCTCGCCACCCGCGTGCCCACCCATTCCATCACACAGAATATACAAACCACGCGCCTGCAAGGTGTGGCTGTTGGGTGATTCTAGCTTGTATACTTTTGTATCAATACCAAAATAGTCTTCATTATGGTCGCGTTGACGTCCGACATTGGTAAGTCCTGCATTTTCCAGGCTTATTAATTGCATGTGTTGCGTAACTGTGGACTTATCATCGGTTTTGAATTCAGTCTCATTCTCTTGGTCATCTAACTGCAATACAGTGGGTGCAGCATTGCTCTTAGGCAATGTAGAGGGAATTGAAACGCTTGTAGAATTGCCTTGTAATTCAGACACAATATCTTCCAAACATGATTGCAGCTGCGCTAGCGTTTGTATGTTTCCTTGTTCTAACTCTCCGAGTAGGTGCAAAACAGAGCCAAATTGAGTGCGTTGAGACTGTCTAAAAAGTGCGTGCCAAACCCCCCCTAAAGCTTGGATTGTTAAAGGCTGCGCAACTGTCGCCGCTGGTACTGTAGCTTCTGCATTTTCTAAGAACTGAGTAGCTGTGTTGTCTGGTGATTCTACATACAATCTTTGTAGTGCTAATGATAGGTTTTTATCAACTCGCAGATTGGACAATTCCAACAAACTTTGACGGCAGTGAGCTTTTTCCAGTACTGACCAAATTTGGGTCATCTGGTTAAAAAAACGTACAATTTGTAACGAGCTTAGTGAATCATCCTGCCACAAATCAAGTAATTCATGCCAATTTGAGCGGTCTTCGATGAGTACCACCTGCATGTCATCCTGCTGCCAAGCATCATGAATGGGCGGTATTCCCAGATGGCAGCATGATCGTAAGGCAATATAAGGTTTGGCGAGACTGGGAATTTTATCAACCCCAACTGATTCCATGACTAACCCCTTGTGCTGATTTGTCAGCATAACCTCAAGGAGTGACACTTGGTATGGTTGGCAGTCTAGAACTCTCACACTGACTTCAGTGTTAGGAGCAATTTCCTGTAACGCTGGCAGTGGTTCTAGCAGCTGATAACGCTTTTGTGAGTCTAAGTAAGAACCTGCTGATAGAGGAGATAAAGAAAATGAGGAAGCAAAATCTTCCTTATCCTCCGCAACTGGCAAAGTCTCTTCTTTTGTAATAATTGCCCACAAAACGCTTCCGCATGCTGCGCCACAGTTATCACATTCTTGTGCATTTAAAGCCAAATGAGTGCCGCACTCAGGGCAGACCTTGTGAGTCAGTGAAGCGCCACAGCGTTGGCAGAATTTGTTAGCATTGGGGTTTTCAAATTTACACTGAGGGCAAATCAGCATTGTGGAAGTTCCTTAATTCCCGTTCCAAGGTGCTTCTAGCCACTACAATCCAAAAGTGCCACATTTGTTAGCACCTGCCTACAGTAGATCTACAATATATTGTGATTCTTTTGGCGAATTTTAGTGGCAGTCTTAATTTTGACGCATACTAACTATAAACTTGAGATATTGGGATTAGCTTTTTTTTACAATAAATTGCCATGAAAACTAAGCATGATCGCATATTTCAACACATATCTTTAGGTTTCGGAAACTCAAAAGGTGACTAGATTTGGGATGATACACTCTACAATGATAACTACACTCATACTTTAGTTATAATCTAAAAGCGTTGTTCATTTGCTTTTTAACTTTCTTGAGGCTGCAAAAGCTAAATCAACTAACAACTTGAGTTCACCAGATTTTAGCTCACGCCATTGACCTGGTTGTAGGTTATCTAACCGTAAGTGGGCAATGCTTACCCTGACTAGCCGTAAAGTCGGAAATCCCACAGCCGCCGTCATTCTCCTGACCTGACGATTTTTGCCCTCTGTCAAAGTCATTTCTAACCACGCTGTCGGCACATTTTTGCGAAACCTAATCGGCGGATCGCGTTCTGGTAAAGAAGGTTCTATTGGCAATAGCGCCACTAAGGCTGATCGAGTGCGGTAATCTTGAATCGTCACACCTTGTTGTAGCTGCGTCAAAGCCGCAGCATCAGGAATTCGTTCTACCTGCACCCAGTAAGTTCGTTCGTGTCCAAACTGAGGGTGACAGAGGCGATGTTGCAATTGCCCGTTATCGGTTAATAGCACTAACCCCTCACTGTCCCAGTCCAAACGACCCACAGGATATATATCGGGTATGTCGATATAGTCTTTGAGGGTGCTACGAGTGGGAGTGTCTTTTGTAAACTGGCTGAGGACACCATAGGGTTTGTAAAACAGAATGTGTCGGTAAGTCATGAGTAAAAATAAAAATAAAAATAAAAATTTTAGGACTTACATATTGACACTTGAATCGTATTTAAGCATTTCTCTGTTTTACAGTCTTAAAGCTTGATAGTTAGATCATACTCTCGAACCGCCAGAAGAATACCTATTTTTGAAGAGCAGCAGGCGCAGAGCAGACAGAGGGAGGAGTAAATTGTTACAAGTAATTTTAGACCACTGATATAAGTAACAAGCACTAGCAACTGTATCGCCCAAGAAGACGAAACCTAACACTAGTACTCATTTTTGTATGTCTTGCCAATATTGACCTATTTCAACTTCTCGTAATTTCATCATATCGTCTATGTTGCCGCTTCCTATCGTTTTGCCATCTAGACTACATCCTAGTGAAAGTATAATCAAAGACATATTAATTGCTTCGCTCCAATGAACACCTTTCTTGAATCGCTCCTTACCAAGGGCAGAAATAGAAGGGTTTGGATTTTGGATTGTAGAGACGTTAGATGTAACAGACCCAGTTGCATACGCGGGTTCCTCCACTTGGTTAATGTAGCTTTTTTTACTTTTATATTGAAGTTTGTAACCTGTATTTTCCAGCAGTTTCGAGATATTATACCAACCTTTTATACACGTATCCGTTGAATTCTCAATGTATCGATACAAACCTCTGGAAAGTTCAACCCTCAATCCATTTGGTTCGCGGTTAAGTTGCGTAGCAATCTCAGTTGGACTGTAACCAGAAAGCAATCCCCGCAGACAAGCTTTTTCAGTCTGAGTCAGTTGTTTGCACTCCCTGCGTCTTTCTTGCTGCTTGGCATTCGCAATATCTCGGTATAACTTATCCAGGTTCCAATGCTCGTTTGCTTCAGCAAACTTCTGTGACAAATTATCGCTTCGCAGATGAGAAGGTAATGTCATAACACTTATGATCACAAGAAATTTTCCTTATGGTTATTTTAAATAGCAGTATGAATACAGTTGTTTAAACACACATAATCTTTAGAATTCAGTTTAATTAAGGCTATTAGCTTCATCAAGATTAGGCGATCGCTTTGAGATAAGTATTTTTTGTATTGTAGTGTTAGTTGCTGTACTGATGTGATTTAAGTTTTGCGCGGGAACATTTCATCTGTGCAAATTGCCAAAAATCCGAAAATTAGTTTTAGGCTGAAAGCGAAAATTAGCGTTTAGCTGGGAGTAATGCACTCTTTACCAGGCGATGCGGAAGCCGCCGCTACGCGAACGCTTTACAATCAAGATGAAGGACTTGATCTGGCTATATCTCCAGGATTTGTACTTTTTGTCCTGTTTTGTTCACTGTCTGGTGTATTTCAAGTTAACTTCTCAAATCAGTATTTTACAAGCTTTATATAATTAGTCATCAGATAAAATCGAACAATCAAACTCATTGTTTATTGTTTGGTTAGATGTAAGTATTTTTTATACTGTAATGTTACTTGCTGTATTAGTGTAGCTGGGGTTTTGTGTTGCGGAAATTGCTAATGCTCGTTAGGTGACTTGGCGGGAGCGGGTTGGTTATGTTTTGTCTATTACTTCAAGCAGTCTTCATATCCCCAACTTCTTAGAGGGGATATTAGGAGAAGCGATCGCAAGCAAACATTAGTTTTACTAGGAGAATACACAATGAGAAAAGTATTAGCTTTAATTTTAGTTTTGCCCCTTTTAAGTAGCGTTGTTACAGAGCAACCAGCCCACGCTTGGAAAACTCCAAAAATTATAAGGGAAGCCGATGTTACCAATAAAAACAGTGGAATAAGGAAAGTTGGACCACGGGTAGATCCAACTAATCCAAATTCAGCAGGTGGAAGATTTGTCAAAAAAGCCGTCCCAGTAAGTTGTGCGGTAGCAGGAGCTGTAGCAGCATCACCAGCTACTTTAACAGCAGCAGGTGTTGTAGTAACAGCAGGAGCAGCTACTGTTGCACATAGTGGTTGTTACAAAATCGTTGAAGAAGCGCAAAAAAAATAATACCTAGGAGACTTCCCTAATAACTATCATTCAGATCCCCGGATAGATCCCTGATTTCGCAAAAGTTGTCGGGGATCTATGGGAAGTGATCGCTTTCTACGACACGATAATTCTGTGCAATCACTCAGTTTTTTACACACGTAGCAAATAAGCCATGAAAGGATTAAAAATCGTTTTACTATCCTGTGCAATTATTTATCCATTTTCATCAATTATTGGAACTCAAATTGCCTTAGCAGACACTCCAATAAGTAGTTGTATTAACTCTTTGCTTTACAGAAACAGCGATTACGGTAAAAAGAGAACAGAACTTAGCGAGGAAACCGTAACAAGCGTTTGCAAAGGAGTAACAACTCAGCAAGAAGCAAGTTCTATTCAAAATTGTGTTGATTCCTTGCTTTACAGAAACAGCGATTACGGTAGAAAGAGAACTGAGACGAGTGAAGAGACTGCTATTGGTGCTTGTGCAATAAGTCGTGCTACTCCTGAAAATAATCCTATACCTGCAAGCAACACAATAATCGTTGTCCCAGGTGGAAATCCAACTACACCTTCAACCCCTGGAGGTTCGCCAAAGGCTATTACTGACTGTATGAAACGCTTGATGTACGAGCGTAAATTAGTTTGTACTCGTAGTGGTTTTCCTAGGTGTAGCCACTTTCCTAATGAAGGATTTGGAGGTTGGCAGACGCAGGATGTACGAACTGATGTGAGCGAGCAAACTGCTGTTCAAGCTTGTCGCAATGCTCAGTAGATAATTTGTAGATTATTAGAGCGATCGCACTCTCGATAACACGATTATTTTAGGCGATCGCACTTTCCAACACCACGATAACTTTATGCGATCGCACTGGTGATAGTCCTGATAGCACATAGGAATGATTCGATTAATTAGTAGGTTGCTCAGAGCGATCGCACTCTCAATAACACCATTATTTTAGGCGATCGCTCTCACTTTAAGGTTAAGAGCGTGATCGCACCAATCCTCCACTATTTGCCTATTAATTTCTCGTATTCCGCATGTGTGCCAATCCAAAACCACAATATCCCCTTTTCTACTTCTACACCCAATGCTCGATAGTTTTGTCCCGCTCGTACTGACCAATACTTACCAACTTTTTTAAAATGGAGAGATGGATGAGTTGGATCGGCTTTCAGTAACTCGTAACATTGGTCAGTAACTGTTGCACACCCTCAGGCAATTTATCGTAACATTCCCAAAACCGACCAGTTGTATAATGCATTAAATTTGTCGATAGTTACCTGCTTTAAAATCTCCTATGGCTTCTTGAGCTAATTCTTCTAACTTAGCATTAGCAATATCTTCTTCTAACTGTTTATCCCAACGCTGATAATCTAAATCTAAAAACCATTTCATCAATTTTTGAAACTCATCAGGCGGAAGTGTCAGGATGGCGGCTTCTAGCTGTTCCAGTGTCATAATCAATGAATCTACTTCACTAGTCGATTCTATCGTAAACCTTGGTTTTGCTGTCTATGTTTCGCCCAATTGTTTCCAAATTTCTCATGAATGATTTAGGATTGCGATAGCTTCGCTTGCCTTGTGCACAAAGCGCACGCTACGCGAACAGAAGATCGCACCAATTCTCCATTATTTGCCTATTAATTTTTCGTATTCCGCGTGTGTGCCAATCCAAAACCACAATATCCCCTTTTCTACTTCTACATCTAATGCTCGATTTAAATTCCTAATTATGCCTCGACGTATTGACAAAGAGTTGTTGGTTCGGGAATTGGTAAACCTTCCTCGCGTAATCCTTCTAAATGAAAAGCAATAGCTTCTTTTATTTGTTCCTCAGTTTCTTCTATCGTTAAACCTGTAGCCACACATCCAGGTAAGTCAGGAACATAAGCAGAATAATTATTAGTAGCTTTCTCAATTACTATTGCGTAACGCATTAATTTTATTCCTGATTTTCTATATCTTCTTGATATTCTTTATTTTCGATTTTTTCAGTTGAACTTTTTAATTGAGCTTGTTTCAAAATACTGTTTAATGTACCAAGTGCTAAATCATCAGATAATTTTCCAGGAACCGTAACTAAACCTGATTTTGTCAGATGTTTGTATTGACGATGACTTCCCTTTGTTCTTGCTAAATATCAGCCATCATTTTCTATCATTTTAATTATTTCTTTGACTTTCATTTTATTTTAATTAGTAAACCTGCTGCTTTCCACTCAGTAATTGTCATTTCGCCGAAGGAAGTTGCTGGGTTGGCAAGACTTGTAACAGCTATCAATACCAAATAGGAAAGCTGACGTTGATAATTCAGTATTGGTAGCGAAGGCACTATTAAACTTTGGGAAGTTAGGTAATATTTTTCTGATAGATAATAATTTTTATCAATACATCAGTCATAAAATTATTTTTTGGAATTTTGAATTTGCGCGTCAGCGAAAGTCACCTTACAAATTTTTAACTTCCTTGTTCCGACCCATAACGAAAATGCTAAGATGATTTCTTATGCTAGGGGTGCCTGTATATCAGGCTGAGATTACACTCTTAACACCTGAATCCGGGTAATACCGGCGGAGGGAAGCTGTTTATCGAGGAAATCAAATATGCGGACTGAATGGGTTGCCAAGCGTCGTGGGCAGAGCAATGTCACTCAAATGCATTATGCACGTCAGGGTGTCATCACACAAGAAATGCATTATGTCGCGCAGCGGGAAAACCTCCCCGTGGATCTCGTCAAAGACGAAGTCGCACGGGGACGGATGATTATCCCTGCTAACATTAACCACACGAACTTGGAACCAATGTGTATTGGTATAGCCTCCAAGTGTAAGGTTAATGCCAATATCGGTGCTTCTCCCAACTCTTCCAATCTTGACGAAGAAGTGGCAAAGCTGAATCTAGCGGTGAAGTATGGTGCTGATACCGTAATGGATTTGTCCACTGGTGGCGGAAACTTGGATGAAATTCGCACTGCGATTATCAAAGCTTCACCAGTACCAATTGGGACAGTACCAGTTTATCAAGCTTTAGAAAGCGTCCACGGCAATATTGAAAAGCTGACACCAGAGGACTTTCTGCATGTGATTGAGAAACACGCCCAGCAGGGTGTCGATTACATGACTATCCACGCTGGGATTTTGATTGAGCATTTGCCTTTAGTCAGAAGTCGCCTCACTGGCATTGTGTCTCGCGGCGGAGGTATTTTGGCAAGATGGATGCTCGCTCATCACAAGCAAAACCCACTTTATACCCACTTGCGCGACATCATTGAAATCTTTAAGAAATATGACGTTTCCTTCAGTTTTGGTGATTCCCTGCGTCCTGGTTGTACCCATGATGCATCTGATGATGCACAATTAGCGGAACTCAAAACTCTCGGACAAGTAACTCGTAAAGCTTGGGAGGATGATGTACAGGTCATGGTAGAAGGTCCTGGACACGTTCCAATGGATCAAATTGAGTTCAACGTCAAAAAGCAGATGGAAGAGTGTTCTGAAGCGCCTTTCTACGTGCTCGGACCATTGGTAACGGACATCGCCCCCGGTTACGACCACATCACCTCAGCAATTGGGGCAGCAATGGCTGGTTGGTACGGTACTGCAATGTTGTGCTATGTTACACCAAAAGAACACTTGGGCTTGCCCAATCCTGAAGATGTCAGGAATGGTTTGATTGCTTATAAGATAGCAGCTCATGCCGCAGATATAGCCAGACACCGCCCAGGTGCAAGAGATAGAGACGATGAACTCTCCCGCGCCCGTTACAACTTCGACTGGAACCGTCAGTTTGAATTATCACTCGATCCGGAAAGAGCGAGGGAGTACCACGACGAAACTCTACCAGCAGACATTTACAAAACTGCTGAGTTTTGTTCAATGTGTGGTCCCAAATTCTGCCCCATGCAAACCAAAGTTGATGCTGATGCACTCACAGAACTTGAGAAGTTCTTAGCAAAGGATAAGGTGACGGTAACCCAAAGTTAGGAATTGGCAATAGTTAGTCACAGTAATTAGCTGGTAGTAGAAAACTAACTACTACCAACTACCACTAACTGTTTATAAACTGTCGATATCGCTCTTGAATTTCCTTAATCGTATACACTGCCTCAAACTGCAAGCCTGCTTTTTGGTAGAATTCGGCTCCTCCTTGTTGACGATCTACTAGGGAAATCACTTGAGTCACGGTATAACCTGCCTCTCTAAGTCGGTCAACGGCTTTCATAGCAGATTGTCCAGTTGTAACCACATCTTCCAAAACTACTACTTTTGCCCCTTCTGGCAAACTGGGACCTTCAATATATGCCCTTGTTCCATGTCCCTTGGCTTCCTTACGAATAATTAATGCTGGTATCGGTCGATTTTCATATGCAGAAACCACACTGACAGCGCTGACAATCGGATCTGCTCCTAATGTTAAACCAGCAACTGCTTGAGTCTCTAATGGCAGCATAGATAGGAGAATACGACCAATTGCCAAAGCGCCTTGAGGATGAAGTGTTACTTGCTTGCCGTTGATATAGTAAGAACTACGCTGTCCTGAGGAGAGGACAAAATCACCTTCTTTATATGCCAGTTGACAAAGTAAATCGAGTAAATATTGGCTAATGGTTACTAAATCAGTAGTTGTTGCCCCAATATTCGCTTGGGCATGAGTTTTGGCTTGATATGTCATCACAATACGCTCCACTACGTTCCGCTCATAATGACAAAAATATACTTCTCAGACATCCCAACAACAAGTGCTGAGTCTGTGATTTGTTTTTTTCAAACCCGACTCAGGAATGCTGGTCACTTCCTTACGGGAAATCCAAAAAGTTTTTTCTGACTATTTTTAAATCCAGGGTGCAGGAGTTGAACCTGCCTAGCGCGAATTATGAGTTCGCTGCCTCAACCGCTCGGCCAACCCTGGTCGAGTTTAGAGTATAGCACAAGTCAATAGAATTTGACAATATTAATATAAGATACCAGATTTTCATACCATATAGTTTGACGTGACAGTAGTGGAGACTAATATTGATTAAGCTCCTCTAGAAATTGAAGTAAATAGCTTCGATACTTTTAAATAGACCAGCATTCTTTTGCAATGACTTGTTGGCAATGAAACTAAATTCTACGGTACTTCTGACTTTGATTTTGCTAGTTCTGATGTTGGGGGCTGGTTCTGTAAGTGCATTTTGGGGATTTACTTTAGGAAGTGCAGCACTCAAAGGTGTTACAGCACCAGATGCTCGTCCTACCAGCAAATTTTCCAGCACTAAATCAACTAACGAGCAACACACAGGGGTTGCTTTTCTCAAGGAGGATGAAATCCTGAAAATTGTCAAATCGCGAATTGAGGGCAAAACTAAAGCTGCCAAATCTAGAAAAAAAGATGATGATGATGAGCAGGTAAATACCAGCAAGGCCAAGAAAGATCAAAAATCAACGCCCGCCACTGAACAAGAAAAGCCTCAGGAAGGATTTCCCATTAACGCCCAAAGCGAAGGTGTTAACCTTTCTGTACAATCTGCTCGCTTTTCTGGTGGTGCTTTGCTTTTAAAAGTACAAATGCAGAACAAAGGCAAAGATTCTGTACGCTTCCTATATAGTTTTTTGGATGTATCAGATGATAAAGGACGAACCTTAAGTGCGAGCACAGAGGGTTTACCATCTGAATTGCCGGTAAATGGACCTTCTGTTTCTGGTACAGTGAGCATTCCTGCGCCTTTACTTGATAATGTCAAGCGTATTTCACTCGCCCTGACAGATTATCCTGCTCAAAGATTACGCCTAGAAGTGTCAAATATTCCCGTAGAAAGATAAATATTAGTGGTGAGTAGCACAACTAACCACTAAGAAAAAGATTCATGGGGCATCAGTATTATACGGCTTCAACAGTGAGTGCTTTTCTTAGCTTCAGTTGGACAGATGTGGGGCTGCGATTGTTATCAGTGCTACTGCTGATTGCTATCAATGCCTTTTTTGTAACAGCAGAATTTTCTATGGTGACAGTGCGGCGATCGCGCATCCATCAACTGGTGGAGGCTGGGGATATTCAGGCGATCGCCGTTGAAGTTTTGCAACACAGTATGGATCGATTGCTATCGACAACTCAACTAGGTATTACTCTCTCTAGTTTGGCACTAGGCTGGATTGGGGAAAGCACCATCGTTGTGCTTGTAAAATCATGGCTACTATCTTTACCTCTACCTATAGGAATGAGTATAGTCATCGCTCATTCTCTATCAATTCCAATTGCCTTTTTTTTCATAGCTTATTTGCAAATAGTTTTAGGAGAACTCTGTCCTAAATCAGTATCTATACTCTATTCAGAACAACTGGCAAAATTTTTAGGACCTTCGATCAGAGCAACTGTCAGATTTTTCAGCCCTTTTATCTGGATTCTTAACCAATCAACTCGCTGGCTATTACGACTTTTTGGTATTAAATACACAGGTCAAAGTTGGAAGCCGCCTGTTACACCTGAAGAATTACAACTCATTATTTCCACAGAACGTGAATCTAGTGGGTTACAAGCACAAGAACGACAACTACTCAAAAACGTCTTTGAGTTTGGGGACGAGACAGTACAAGCAGTCATGGTTCCTCGCACCAGCGTTATCGCTTTGCCAAAAATCGCTACTTTTGCGACTTTTCTACAGGAAGTAATAGCTACAGGTTACTCTTGCTACCCTATTATTGGAGAATCCTTGGATGATATTCGCGGCATAGTTTACTTCAAAGACTTGGCAAAACCTTTAGCTTTAAGAAAGATAACTTTAGAAACACAAATTCAGCCCTGGATACGTCCTGCAAGATTTGTCCCAGAACATACTCCCTTAAAGGAACTCTTGCCAACAATGCAGCGAGAGGAACCAACTATGGTGATGGTAGTTGATGAATTTGGTGCAACTGTGGGATTGGTTACGATCCAAGACATTATTGCTCAAATCATCGGTAATCGAGGCGAACCAGACACCACTAACGATTTGCTTATCAAGATTTTAGACGAGCAAACTTTTCTTGTGCAGGCTCAAACAAATCTGGAAGACCTGAATGAGGTTTTGCATCTCGATTTGCCCTTGAGAAAAGAATACCAAACTTTAGGAGGGTTTTTACTTTACCAGTTACAGAAAGTTCCCAGCCTTAGCGAAATCTTTCGCTATGAAAATCTAGAATTTACCGTCATCTCAGTCACTGGACCACGCTTACATCAAATTCAGGTGCGACGGTTGCAGGAGTCAACAAACTAAGGGTATAGGGGTGTAGGGGTGTAGGGGTGTAGGGGTATTGGGGAGCCACTCCCCTTATACCCTTACACCCCTACTTCGCATAAGCCAATGGGTCTTTCAATCCCAGTTCTGCAAAAGCTGCAAGACGCAACCGGCAAGAATCACAGACACCACAAGCAACATCGCCTCCTTGATAGCAAGACCATGTGAGTTCCCAAGGAACACCCAATCTATTCCCGAGTTGGATAATTTCAGTTTTTTTTAGCTGAATTAAGGGTGTATTGATGGAAATGCTTTGCCCTTCGCGTCCTTGTTTTGTTCCTAAACGAAACACTTCCTGCATTGCTTGGATGTAGTCAGGACGACAATCAGGATACCCAGAATAATCTAGAGCGTTAACACCTATGTAAACACACTGAGCCGAAATCGTTTCAGCATAACCAAGGGCAAAACTTAAAAAGATGGTGTTGCGAGCTGGAACATAGGTAACCGGAATATTTTGAGACATTTCCTCTATGTCACGCTTTAGTGGTAATTCTATAGCATCATCCGTAAGAGCCGAACCACCCCATTGTCTTAAATCAAACTTGACTAATTGCTGGTCTACCACGCCTGCTTTTTCAGCAATTGCCAAAGCTGAGTCTAACTCTCGTCGATGTCGCTGTTGGTAATCAAAAGAAATGGTGTGGCAGTTATAACCATCGGCGATCGCTTGGTATAAAACCGTAGAAGAGTCTAAACCACCAGATAATAAAATGACAGCTTTCATAATCAACTTGCTATACGTGTAGAAACCCAGTATTTGTGTCTTTCGGATACGCTACAAAGAACAGGTGTGGGAGGAAGCACAATCTGGAACTTTTAACTTCAGTCTCAAATCTACTAATAATGATTGTGTCAGCCAATTGAGCCGCACCCGTAACTAAAAATTAGGGGCTACCACCTCCTGCTTTATTGTAGATTTACTATTCGGTAATCATTTTTTTGTGAAACAAAGAGCACTTGACTAACGTCCTAGTTATGTTCAAAAGCTAATAAAAAAAGTGATTATAGTTTTTGTAAAGTACAAAAAAAGCATCAATTTAAACACTTCTTATAAAAGCGAGTCATATGGCGGGAACTCACAATAAACTTTGAAATTCTTCATAAATAGAACCTCTATGTTACCATCTGGATGGTTTTAGACGCATAGTGATTGGTAGCTGAGTATCAAGTTCAAGGACTATAACGTCTCTAAGTGTGGTGGTTGAGGAGAGAATAACAGTGCAGAATAGAAGTATGTCAGTGGGAGAACAAAATGGTCAAGTACAGCGCAATTATCCACGACCGATCCGCATAGGCGTGATCGGCGTGGGTAATATGGGACAGCATCACGTCCGAGTACTGAGTTCAATGAAGGACGTTGAACTTGTTGGTGTAGCAGATATAAATGTTGAACGAGGATTAGAAACAGCCAGCAAGTACAAGGTACGCTTTTTTGAAGATTATTGCGATCTCCTGCCGCATGTACAGGCAGTTTGTATTGCCGTACCCACGCGTTTGCATTACGCTGTTGGAATCAACTGTCTTTTGGCGGGAATTCATGTTCTGATTGAAAAGCCAATCGCAGCCAGTATATCTGAAGCCGAATCACTCGTAAATGCTGCCGCCGATTCTCAATGTATTTTACAAGTAGGTCATATAGAGCGGTTCAGTCCAGCATTTCAAGAATTGAGCAAGGTGTTGAAAACCGAGGAAGTGCTGGCGCTAGAGGCACATCGTACCAGTCCATATTCAAGTAGGGCAAACGATGTCTCAGTTGTTTTGGATTTAATGATTCATGACATCGACCTCCTTTTGGAATTAGCGGCAGCACCTGTAGTAAAGTTAACAGCTAGTGGGAATCGTACATTAGACTCTGGTTATTTAGATTACGTAACTGCTACTTTAGGGTTTGCCAATGGTATTGTTGCTACTGTGACAGCCAGTAAAGTGACTCACTGCAAAATCCGCCGTATTGTTGCCCATTGTAAAAACTCCTTCACTGAGGCAGATTTTCTTAGAAATGAAATTTTGGTTCATCGACACACTAACGATTATCGGCAAGCACTTTACAGACAGGATGGCGTGATTGAAAGAGTTTCTACAAGCAATACTGACAAGTTAGGGGCAGAGTTGGAGCATTTTGTCAACTGTGTGCGTGGAGGTAATCAACCTTCAGTTGGTGGAGAACAAGCACTCAAAGCCTTGAGATTGGCAAGCTTAGTTGAGCAGATGGCTTTGGAAGATCGTGTTTGGAACCCATTAGATTGGCAATCTGAACCAAAAGTGCAATCTTTGACACCCACTGTTTAAGGGAACAAAAGACAGTTAACAGCAGGGTACATCAATAATGTATAGAAAGGGAATGGGGGATCGGTTGTAGGGGGCGAGACAATAAAATCTCGTTATCATCCACAACCTGTAACCCATACCCTTTTTCATTTATGTAAAGTGTATTTTTTCACAAAATTAGCTAAAAAGTATTTAGATTAGGACTTACGCAAAAACTCTTTCAAACTCGTATTTGTTTGTGTCCTTTGTGGTGCATTCTAAGTATACGCGAAGATACGTTTTTCGCTTATTGCTGCGTAAGTCCTGTAAATAAAGCAAGTTTGATGTAGTAACAACAAATGACTACGAAACTTCTGTCGTAATTTCAGGAATACACTTGATGCTTGAATGGATAACCAATACTATTAACTCTCTGGGCTATTGGGGGATCGCTGTGCTGATGTTTCTGGAAAATGTCTTTCCCCCGATTCCTTCAGAACTAATTATGCCATTGGCGGGATTTACAGCAAGGGCAACCCCAGAAAAGCTTAATATCATTGGCGTATTTTTTGCAGGACTGCTAGGTTCAGTATTCGGCGCACTTATCTGGTACTATCCTGGTAGATTATTAGGGGAAAAGCGTTTACAAGCTTGGGCTGATAAGTACGGTAAGTGGCTGAGTATATCAAGTAAAGATATCACTAAGGCAAAGAACTGGTTTGACCAGCAAGGTAGCAAAGCAGTTTTTATTGGTCGGCTTGTACCGGGAGTACGTACCTTAATTTCTGTACCCGCAGGCATGAGTCATATGCAGCTGCTACCATTTTTAATCTACTCAACTTTAGGTAGCGCTGTATGGGTTGGTTTGCTAACATACTCAGGATATGCCTTGGGTAGTCAGTATAAGTTAGTGGACGAGTATCTGGCTCCTGTTTCTAAAATTTTGGCTGTAGTTCTGATCCTAGGATTTGTCGTCTGGGTAATGAAGCGTAAGCGAAAAAACAGGAAAAAGTAAAAATTATTATTTATAACTAGCGTTGGAAAAATAAGCAAGTAGGTGGTTTGAATGAAATATAAAATGTCGTGCTGGCCGGAAAACGCCCAGTGGTAAGAAAGTAGGGAACTTTCCTGTTCTCACTACCGCTATCTAAGAATTCATTACGGCTACTTACTTTCTATTTGTATAAAAGCAAGTTTTTGCAATTCTCCTTGTTAGTTTTGTCATTCTATGATATTTAGTGAAACTTACGTGCCATGTTTATCGCTCAACAACTAAGTGATTGTTTATATATTGCTTGCTACAGTTGACGCAACAGATGTTTTCTGGTACACCCATTTCTGTAAGATGAGCATGATAACTTGTGAGAGCTAAGTTAAGTACTAGGAGCTTTTATGACAGACCAACCTTCCGCTGCTACTCCCATGAACGCCGCTGCTATTCCAATGAATAGAGTTTCAGCAGCGACTCCGATAAATGCTGCTCCCCCTCAACCAGTTGCTGGTGTTCCGGGGAAAAAGATTCTCAGTATTGACTTAGGTAGAACTTCTACAAAGACTTGTATTAGCCGCGAGTCTAATAATGTGACGTTCGTCTCCGCAAACGTGAAAGAAATGTCAATGGAACAAGTGCGTGGAGGTGTTTTTGAAGCCCGCGCAACTGATCCTTTGATGGATCTGTGGTTGGAATATCAAGGCAATGGATACGCTGTAGGTCAATTGGCAGCAGATTTCGGAGCTAACTTAGGAGTCGGTCAATCTAAAGTCGAATCCGCACTGATCAAAGTCTTGGCTTGCGCTGGCTACTTTAAGCTCAAAGATGAGATCTCTGTGGTACTCGGTCTGCCTTACCTTTCTCAAGAACAATTTGAGAAGGAAAAAGCACAGCTCATCAGCCAACTCAGTGGTCCTCATGTGATGAATTTTCGCGGAGAAAGCGTACCATTGAATATCAACAAGGTTTGGGTCATGCCAGAAGGCTATGGCAGCTTACTATGGTGTGAGGCTCAACCAAAGAGAGGTACAGCAATGCCCGACTTTACCAAAGTCTCTGTAGCAATTGTTGATATTGGACATCAAACCACCGATTGTTTGATGATTGATAATTTCCGCTTTGCCCGAGGTGCGTCAAAGAGTGAAGACTTCGGTATGAGCAAGTTTTATGAACTGGTTGCTGCTGAAATTGAGGGCGCAGATAGCCAGTCTCTATCTTTGATTGCTGCAGTCAACCGAATCAAAGGCGATCGCTTCTACCGTCCTAGAGGTGCAAGCAAGCCTACCAATCTAGATGACTTTCTTCCCAATTTGATAGAAATGTTTTCTCGCGAAATCTGTAACCGCGTGCTAGCATGGCTACCAGAGCGCGTTACCGATGTGATTCTCACCGGAGGAGGTGGAGAATTCTTCTGGGAAGATGTTCAACGCTTGCTCAAAGAAGCAAAAATTAATGCCCACTTAGCTTCGCCGTCTCGGCAAGCAAACGCTTTAGGGCAATATATTTATGGAGAGGCACAGTTATCCAACGCTCGCGCTAGAACTTAACACTGATGTTCCAATGGTCAAAAAAAGTAGTGAAATCCGTTACGTTTGAGCCAGGGGTGGCTGACGAAAGCTTGTTAGCTCTTGTGGAAAGTCATTTGGAGAAAGATCCCCAAAAAACTTTCAGCGACCTCTGTAAAGAAGCCTTATGGCAATCTTTATGCGTACCGGAATCTGTACGACCAGCCCCGAAACCAGCAGCAGCAACAGTAACACAAGGGGTGGAACAAAAAATTCTGGAACAAAAAATTGCTGCACTGCAAAGTCAGATAGCTAACGTTGAGGAACGTTTTTTTGCCAAGGAAGCTAATCGGTTGGAAATGCTGGAACAGCAGCTAATACAACTGAGTCAACAAGTGGCTCAATTGGCTATTATGCTGAACAATGTTTCAACCACTTCCCCTCCAACCCCTCAACAGGTCTCAGCCATAGAAGTAATCAATCATACTTCTATTCCTAATCATGCTGCTGCCACTCCTTCTCAAGAAGTTGATCCAGTTATCAGCCGTATTAGCCAGTTTCTGGATGATTTCTAAGGACATTTCAGGCTGTGAATGTGTTTGACTGGTATAAAACCTCCTTAATGAGAATTCTCTTAAGGAGGTTTTATATTTATGAATTTTTATTGTTTTGTGTTAACCACTTAGCAGGGCTAGTTTGTGGTGTTTGTGGCTGCTTTGAGACGGCAGTTGCTTTATCGGTTTTTTTATTACCATAGCTGAAGCTATCCACCAGATTGCCTTGTCCATCATACAGTAGCCCCACATTCCCTTTATTGTTCCAAAGTGCTCGCTTAATGCCAAAACTCAAACTCCCGCTTTCTGGGTGTATCTCATTGGTATAAACTCGCAAACTTTTTCCTGGTGTCAACAGCGTCCCTTTGGGAAAATAAAAGTTTTGCCGACCATCGTCACTATTGAGTCGCCACCCTGATAGATCTACTTTTGCTAGTCCCTGATTGGTAATTTCAACATACTCATCTGACTCCGTCTGTTTTACGACCCCTTTATAGAAAATGTCTTTAATCACTACTCCCCGTGGACTAGTATTGACGCTAGCCTCAGCCTTAGTCGGCAAGCCTAGTACTGTTGTGAAGCACAAAACCAAAGCAACAATGGCAACAGCCGTCTGTGAGAAAAGTTTTTTCATAAAATCCTTGCTTACTCCCTCTGTTCAGCATAGATCATGAGATCTAGTATGAAAATTATCCAAAATTAAAGTAATTTAATATACTAGTCCCATAATTTAGGCGGTCAAATGCAAAGAATTCAAAAACTTTATCCACCCATCGAACCTTACAAACAAGGCAAGTTAAAGGTTTCTGACCTGCACACTATTCATTTTGAAGAGTCAGGCAACCCACATGGCAAGCCAATTGTTTTGCTACATGGAGGACCAGGAGGTGGATGTCCGCCCTTTTATCGACAATATTTCAATCCAGAAAAATGGCGTCTTGTAATGTTTGACCAACGTGGTTGTGGTCAAAGTACGCCTCATGCAGAACTACGGGAAAACACCACTTGGGATTTGGTTAGTGATATTGAAAAGCTGCGATCGCATTTGGGTATAGAAAAGTGGGTTGTCTTCGGTGGAAGTTGGGGAAGCACTCTAGCATTAGCTTACAGTCAAACTCATCCCTCTCGATGCACGGGACTCATTTTACGTGGCATCTTTATGTTAAGGCACAAAGAATTGCAATGGTTTTATCAAGAGGGAGCTAGTTATATTTTTCCTGATGCTTGGGAAGAATATCTCAAACCAATTGAGCGTACAGAACGTAATGATCTGCTAACAGCTTATTACAAACGCTTAACCAGTTCAGATGCACAAACTCGGTTGGAAGCAGCCCGTGCTTGGTCAATTTGGGAAGCTAGTACAAGTCGATTGTTTCTAGATACAGAACTGATGCAAAAGTTTGGCACAAATGAGTTTGCAGAAGCCTTTGCACGAATTGAGTGTCATTATTTTATTAATAAAGGATTTTTTGAATCAGAGAATCAATTACTTTCAAATGTTGAGCGCATCCGCCATATTCCTACAGTGATTGTTCAAGGACGTTACGATGTTGTTTGTCCGATGATATCCGCTTGGGAATTACATCGTGCTTGGGAAGAAGCTGAATTTGTTGTTGTCCCTGATGCTGGACATTCAATGAGTGAACCAGGAATTCTTAGCGCTTTGATTTCGGCAACAGATAAGTTTGCAAACTTTCAATGAGTTAGGAACACATTTAGTTATTTGTGTGTCATCAATAGTATCATAATTACTATTACACTTTTTATACTAAAAGTCTTGTTACCGGGTGCCCTGTGTGAATGCTAGAATCCACTGTTAGAAAGTAGGGATACCTCAATGTCAGTAGTAGCTAACGTAGTCAAATTTGGTACAGACGGCTGGCGGGGCGTCATTGCCGATGAGTTCACCTTTGAGCGTGTAGCCTTAGTTGCGCCACTTGCCGCAAAAGTTTTACTTGATACATACGGAAAAACAACAGGCAGCCGTACAATTATTGTCGGACACGATCGACGGTTTATGGCAGAAGATTTTGCTCATAAAGTCGCGGATGTTGTCTGTGCTGCTGGATTTGATGTACTACTCACGGATACTTATGCCCCAACTCCAGCTTTTAGTTGGGCGGCGAAGGAACAAAATGCCTTGGGTGCACTCGTAATTACCGCGAGTCATAATCCAGGCAAATATTTGGGATTAAAAGTCAAAAGTGCTTTTGGTGGTTCTGCACCGCCAGAAGTTACCAAGCAGATAGAAGCACTTTTATCAGACGAACTACCACCCGCATCAACTCCAGGCAAAATAGAGAAATTCAACCCCTGGGGCAGTTATTGTCAAGCACTCGAAGGTAAAGTTAACATTGCAAAAATCCGCGATGCGATAGCCGCAGGTAAACTCACAGTATTTGCCGATGTGATGCATGGCGCGGCTGCTGGTGGATTGGCAATGCTACTTGGCAATGAGATCAAAGAAATTAACAGCAATCGTGATCCCCTGTTTGGTGGCGGCGCACCAGAACCACTACCCAAATACCTTTCGCATCTATTTGAGGTGATGCAAAATCACCAAAAAACGAATCAAGGAGGTTTAGCGGTAGGGTTGGTGTTTGACGGGGACAGCGATCGCATTGCCGCTGTTGATGGAGACAGCAATTTCCTAAGTTCACAAATCTTAATCCCAATATTAATCGACCACTTAACCCTACGCCGCAATTTCAAAGGCGAAATAGTCAAAACTGTGAGTGGTTCTGACTTGATTCCTCGCGTAGCAGCACTCCACAACTTGTCAGTGTTTGAAACAGCCGTCGGTTATAAATACATTGCTGACAGAATGTTAGAAGCACAAGTTTTGTTGGGTGGCGAAGAATCGGGAGGAATTGGGTACGGAAGCCATATACCTGAACGCGATGCACTTTTATCAGCATTGTACGTGCTAGAAGCGATCGTGGAATCTGGGCTAGATTTAGGTGATTACTATCGCCATTTACAACAACAAACAGATTTCACCTCCGCCTATGATCGCATCGATTTACCCCTCGCCAGCATGGAAGTGCGATCGCGTCTTTTACAACAATTGCAAACCCAACCTTTAACAGAAATCGCAGGAAAACCAGTCATTGATTGCCAGACAATTGATGGCTACAAATTCCGCCTAGCGGACAACAGTTGGTTAATGATTCGTTTTAGCGGTACCGAACCCGTTTTACGGTTGTACTGCGAAGCACCCACACTTCAACAAGTACATCAAACTCTAGCTTGGGCAAAAGACTGGGCAGAGAATTAACAATTCAAAATTCAAAATCACCGAAGATTGGAGCGGAGGTTTCCTCCGCTCCAACTTCTCTCAAAATTCAAAATTAAAGACAGTTTGAGTTGGGGATTGAAACCTTAACTCAAACTGAGGAAGCAGTGCTGTGGGCAGGTTTCCCGACAACAGTCATCTGGCGTATCTCCTCTGGAGATGCTTCGCTTTAGCCCTCTGGGCGTGCGCTTTGCGCATACCCGAAGGGTTATCAGTTGTCATAAGTCAGTGATCACTGTTAACTGTTAACTGTTAACTGTTAACTGACTTATGACATTACTCGTAGTAGCGACAGGAAATCCAGGTAAGTTGAAAGAAATGCAAGCTTACCTAACTGATTCTGGTTGGGACTTAACTCTCAAGCCTGAAGAATTGGAAATCGAGGAAACAGGAGATACCTTTAGTGCTAATGCCTGCTTAAAAGCATCCCAAGTAGCACTTGCAACAGGAAACTGGGCGATCGCTGATGATTCTGGCTTACAAGTGGATGCCCTTGATGGTGCACCAGGAGTGTATTCTGCACGTTATGGCAAAACTGATGAAGAGCGAATTGCCAGAGTGTTGCGGGAATTAGGCGACACACCAAATCGGCAAGCCCAATTTGTTTGTGTCGTGGCGATCGCTCGTCCAGATGGTACAATCGCTTTACAATCAGAAGGGGTTTGTCCTGGTGAAATCCTCTACACGCCTCGTGGAAATAGCGGTTTCGGCTATGATCCAATTTTTTACGTTCAACAAAAGCAATTGACATTTGCTGAGATGACGCCAGAGTTAAAGCGTTCAGTTAGCCATAGAGGCAAAGCTTTTGCATCTTTACTTCAAAAGTTGCCTCATTTAAATAACACTGATTGTTAGTTGTTAGTTGTTAGTTGTTAGTTCAACTTCTATCTAAATATGAACGACTAACGACTAACGACTAACTTTTTGTGGCTAAACAGCTTCTGTATTCTTTTCCCCGGTACGAATTCGCACAACTTGTTCAACTGGCGAGATGAAAATTTTGCCATCACCGATTTCACCTGTGCGAGCAGCTGCGATAATTTTATCAACAACCATATCAACTTGGTTGTCTTCAACAACTATTTCCACTTTTAGTTTTTGCAAAAATTCAACTGTGTACTCAGAACCGCGATAGCGTTCTGTTTGACCTTTTTGACGTCCAAAACCCCGTACCTCTGACACAGTCATACCAACGATACCAGCATTAACGAGGGCAATTTTTACCTCATCAAGCTTAAAGGGACGAATAATAGCTTCTACTTTTCTCATTTCTTTTCTCCCGACTTCTACGTTTATCTATCAAAGCAGATCCAGTGTCTAACATTTTTGCGTTTGCTGTTACAGATTGCAGATTTAACTTGTGAGATTTGTTAAGATTCAAAAGTCAAAAGTTACTGTTAACCGTAGATAGTCTTAACAAAAAACTGCAATCAGCATGCTCATTAGCTTAGCAACGTCACCTCAAATAAATATTGAATCACTTGCCAGATGACTTAACAGTAAATGATTTACTTATCAAAGAAAAGTAAAACTAGTAATACTAAATCCGGATACTTTCTTTTTTCCATTAGTCTGCACGACTTTTGGACAAGTCTCGTTTCGTTCCACCTGTTTTAGGGGACAAAGGAGACTATAAAAGCGGATTTGGTATAAGCATTATCTACCTTAATCATCTTTTCAGTTATTCTATGAGGTTTCTACGTTCAATTTATCATTTTTTCGTAGCTTATTTAACTTTTAAACAAAGATGAAGTGTGATGTGTCACACTTTTAGTTTAAGAATGATTTGACTTAACGACTATGACTTTGAAGTAAAGGGCGTACTACCAAATACCCAGCACTAAAACCAAGAGCAATAATGAACAAGATACCTATTATTAACCACCAGCCCTTAATTCGTAAAGGCTCTGATTCTCTGTAAGAATCATAGCTAACTTGCTGTTCCTCTATAAAGACTGGTTCTGGAATGGAACTTGGAATTTCTATTTTTTGGGAAAAAACAGGTGTCTGGAAATTTTCTGCATAAAAAGCACGCGGATGGGAAACTTGCTCTTTAGAACCTACTTCAGTAATAGGTGGTTTTTTTTGGGTTCTAGAATCAGAAGATGCTTGGGAAGCTTGAGAAAAATTAATCTTGGCTTGTGAATCAACCAGCTTTTGCAAGCGCGAAACAGACTCAACAGCTTTGGTAATTTCTTGCCTAAGTAATTGATTTTCTTTTACGACTTGTTGATTTTGAGCATTGAGAGTGTCTAACTTTCCTTGGACAGTTTGCAATTCTGTTGCCAAGTCCCGATAGACAGAAAGCGGTACAGAGGGAGAATAGACTTGTGTATTTCCTGTTGGTGTATTGCTGTGAACTGAATTTGAGATTGTTCGCATTGGTAAATTTCAATCAAAATTTAATGTCAGTCAGTTAAGCGAATTTGCTACCAGAGACAATTAGTCTGGTGAAAGTATGCCCAAGAATAATAGAAAGATATTCTTGAAGCTAAAAATGATGAATTTACAATTTAAGAGGAGAAAGATACAAGTTTATCAAAAATAGGATATAAATTTGTAAAGTATGAGCTTAAAAAGGAATGTTGGTAAAAAAGAAGTTTAAACGATTTTGCAACTTCTGTCATTCCTTACTTTGTGACTCCCTTACTTATTCAACAGTGGGAAGAAGTGTCCCACAGGACCTTGTCCTTTGCCAATATCTAAAGCGTAAGAAAGGGCTGAAGTGACATACTCCTTTGCTTGTCGTACTGCTGTTATCAAGTCGCTTCCAAGTGCAAGATGGGCGGCGATCGCCGCAGACAGAGTACAACCAGTACCGTGAGAATTTTTTGTTTCTACGTGTTTTGTTGTCAAAGTTTCCATCTTGTGTCCGTCGAACCAAATATCAACACCACGTGAATTTCCTTGCATACCTCCACCCTTGACTAAAACAACCTTTGCCCGTACATTCCTGTGAATGATTTGAGCCGCTGCTCTCATATCATCTAGTGAATTAATTGGTAAACTGCTTAAAATCTGGGCTTCATAGCGATTTGGTGTCACAATAGCAGCCTTAGGAATGAGCAAATGACGCAGAGTGTTCACAGCATCATTATCTAGTAATTGTGCCCCTGTGCGAGAAACCATCACTGGATCGACGACTAAGTTTTGAATTTGTAAAGCCTCCACCTGTTCAGCAACAGCGGTAATGATTTCCTTGTTAAATAGCATTCCCGTTTTCACCGCTTGGACGCCTATATCTTCATACACGGCGCGAATTTGTGCCACAACAGCCTCTGGTGGTATAGGATCAACCCGCATGACGCCCAAAGTATTTTGTGCTGTCACGCAGGTGATAGCGCTTGTTCCGTGAACGCAGTGAAAGGCAAAAGTGCGTAAATCTGCTTGAATACCCGCACCACCACCGCTATCAGATCCGGCGATAGTTAAAGCAACGGGCACCTTGGATGTTGTTTCGGAGTTCATAGGTTAGGGGAGGGAGAGAGGGAGAAAAAGAGGGAGGGAAGGAAACTTCCCTCACTTCCCCATCTGGTGTTAATGGTGGTTGTTCTTGGTTTTTAAGTTTAGACTTTTAACTTTTAAGGCTTTGCAATTGACTTTGCAAATATTTGCCCCATTCTGCGGCTAAGGGAATCTCTGTAAAAGGAACACGTACTGTTTTGTCTGGTTCGGAAAATAAAAATTCCAACTCAATAGTACGACCTTTTTCGGGTGGTTTTTCTACTTCTACTTGTTTTGAGTCTACCAAAAGGGTGATGCTTTGCACATCAAGCAAAGAAAATGATTCTAACTTGATTGGTCCTTTTGGCGTTGGTTTGCCCCAAGTTATATTGTTGCCTTTGTGACCCAAAACTGCATAAATATCATACTTAGCTTGTTCAAATTGTTCTGCCCAAGTGCGGTATGCTTCTATCTTTTGATATTCCTGTGAACCTTGCCAAGCCAACCAAAAAAATGCGAATAACAGCGGTAACCATAAAAGACCACGTTCCATCTTTTAAAAATTGTCCTCCAGTTTGTATAAAAATCCTAAGTTTAGTGCCAGATGCACCACCAAAGGGCTTGTATGAGTTATGGTAGTGAGCAAACTGGCAAAAAGCGGTAATGGTTTGAAATGAGAAAGTTAATATTATTTTGCTTATTTGTCATCGGGCTGAGCGTTGCCTTGTTTAATTTTATGAATTTTCAGGGACTCGCAGCCAAAGGCGAGTTTGAGACAATAGTCCTAAATTTTCGGGAAGATATTCCCAAAGAGGTATTGCAGCAGGATCTGCAAGCTATTGCTCAACAGTACAACGTCACTCCCGAACTAGATAATCAATATTCGGCCAAGGACAATGTTTATATCATCAAGGGCGATAAGCTGCGACTCAAAGAATTGAAAAAGTCGCCACTTGCCCGAGTCATGGATTTTATTGAACCAAATTATATCTACAAAATTCCCAAACCAGGTCAAGCAACTTGGCTGGGAGAATTATTAGAACCCTCGCAAGAGGCTGACGAAGCAAAACCGACATTGAAAGGTCCCAACGATCCCTATTACAGCAAGCAGTGGAATCTCCATAATATTCATGTTGAAGGCGCGTGGACTCAAACCAAAGGCAAAGACATTACGGTTGCAGTGATTGATAGCGGCGTCACTCGCGTGCGTGATCTTATAGAGACAGAATTTGTCCCTGGCTATGACTTTGTTAGCGACAGAGTAGAAGCCAAGGACGATCATGGACATGGCACTCACGTTGCTGGTACGATCGCCCAATCGACCAACAACAGCTATGGCGTAGCTGGAATTGCCTACGAAGCCAAGCTGATGCCTCTCAAGGTTCTGAATGAGTATGGCGGTGGTACTGTTGCTGATATCGCAGCAGCGATTAAGTTTGCTGCTGATAATGGTGCAGATGTGATAAATATGAGCTTAGGCGGTGGCGGTGACAGTCACCTGATGAAAGATGCTATTGACTATGCCCATAGAAAAGGAGTGATCATCATTGCTGCTGCTGGTAATGAAAATCAGAACTCTGCTTCTTACCCAGCGCGTTATCCCCATGTTATCGGTGTTTCGGCATTTGGTCCGGATGGCGATCGCGCACCCTATTCAAACTTTGGTGCTGGAGTAGATATCTCCGCCCCTGGTGGTAGTGATGCAGGCAAGATTTTGCAAGAAACCATCGACCCTGATAACAAAGGCACAGCAGTGTTTATGGGTTTCCAGGGGACAAGCATGGCAGCACCCCACGTTGCTGGTGTTGCTGCATTAGTAAAAGCCTCTGGCGTCAAAGAACCAGACCAAATTCTCGAAGTCCTCAAGCAGTCAGCACGAAGTGTTCAAGATGACAGTTTGAACTACTATGGCGCTGGACAACTCAACGCAGAAGCAGCAGTGCAATTAGCCACTCAAGGGCAAATTTCTTTCCAAGACTTCTTCCGTTGGCTACGGGATAGCGGCTATCTCAACCCTGGTTTTTGGATTGATGGCGGTGCTATAGCGTTGTTACCCAAGATTTTGATGGTCGTCGGTTCTTATGTCCTGGCTTGGTTTTTACGGGTTTACTTCCCGTTCCGCTGGGGCTGGAATTTATCCTGGGGATTGATCACTGGTAGTTCAGGATTATTCTTTCTCAAGGGAATCTATATTTTTGACCTTCCCCAATGGCCTTTCCGTGTGTTGGGCAGTTCTATTCCAGAATTAGGCAATACCCTTCAAGGAACAGATGCTTTTAACCCACTGTTTGCCAGCGTACTAATTCCCTTAGGCTTAATGGCGCTCTTGCTAGGAAATCCTAAATGGAAGTGGTTTGCCATTGGTTCATCACTAGGTGTAGCAGCGTGTTTAGCGGTAAGTGCAGTTTTAGATCCTGCAGTTTTGGGATTGGGCAGTGGTATCTTAGCCCGTATATTCCTCATCGTTAATGCTGTGTTATGTTTCGGTTTAGCTCGTTTAGCTGTCAAAAACGAAGAACAACCAGCTTAAACAGAAATAGGAGGGAAGTAGGGAAGTTTTCCTCCCTCTCTCCCTCTGTGTCTCATCCCCTCAGCAATTAGGAGCAGTTTTACGGATATGAGCATCACAGTTACAGGTACCGTTGAACGCCGTGACATTGGTACTGGCGCTTGGGCGCTAGTTACTGATAAGGGTGATACATACGAAATCCTTAGAGGAGGAGACAAAAATTTACTCAAACAAGGACAAAAAGCAAAAGTCACTGGACAGGTACGTGAAGATGTTATGACTGCTGCTATGATTGGCCCAGTGCTAGAAGTAAAATCTTTTGAGGTGATTAACTCTCCTTAGACGCTGGTGAATTGAGAACTTCTTGCAAGCGACTTCTAAATTCGCCTTTGGGATGACCACCTTTGACCTCGCCCAAAATTTCAAATTCTCCTTCTGGCGAATCACAAATAATGTAGGTGGGCCATCCCATCTGTGACTTATCAGGGTATTGACTCAACAGAATCTGACGATACTTCCGATAAGTCGCTGTATCCTGCATTTTCACGTCAATAAATTGCAAACCCAATTCTTCTGTCACCTTTTTGTCATAGAAAGACATCTTGTGGCAGAGACCGCAGTCTTCGGAAGAAAACTTGATGACAGCTAAATTCATAGATTTACCTAACTCCATAAGAAGCCTCCCACTATAACGGTACTCCGTTTGGCGGTGCTCGATTTGAATAGTGATTTTTGGAATCCCCCCGCACTTGCCCCAAGGATTAGCGGTGGCAAAATATCAAAATTCTTGAGATCTTAACACTGGCTTGTGGAATAACATATTATAGAAGAATACCAAATATTACCAGTCAGCGATTGAACGTTAGGTGCAAACCGCCAAATGCTCACTTGTTTCGTATCAAAAAATAAATCCCCAGTAGCGAGTAGCCAACTAGGGAAGTGAGTTATCAGGGTGCATCTACCAATTCTATGTTCTATGAATAACTAGGGTGTTCCGGACAAAAACCGCCAAATTCTCACTTGTTTCGTATCAAAAAATAAATCCCCAG
>JAHHGV010000057.1 GCA_019359695.1 Brasilonema angustatum HA4187-MV1 | reverse complement strand
GCCAACTAGGGAAGTGAGTTATCAGGGTGCATCTACCAATTCTATGTTCTATGAATAACTAGGGTGTTCCGGACAAAAACCGCCAAATTCTCACTTGTTTCGTATCAAAAAATAAATCCCCAGCAGCAAGTAGCCAACTAGGGAAGTGAGTTATCAGGGTGCATCTACCAATTCTATGTTCTATGAATAACTAGGGTGTTCCGGACAAAAACCGCCAAATTCTCACTTGTTTCGTATCAAAAAATAAATCCCCAGCAGCGAGTAGCCAACTAGGGAAGTGAGTTATCAGGGTGCATCTACCAATTCTATGTTCTATGAATAACTAGGGTGTTCCGGACAAAAACCGCCAAATTCTCACTTGTTTCGTATCAAAAAATAAATCCCCAGCAGCGAGTAGCCAACTAGGGAAGTGAGTTATCAGGGTGCATCTACCAATTCTATGTTCTATGAATAACTAGGGTGTTCCGGACAAAAACCGCCAAATTCTCACTTGTTTCGTATCAAAAAATAAATCCCCAGCAGCAAGTAGCCAACTAGGGAAGTGAGTTATCAGGGTGCATCTACCAATTCTATGTTCTATGAATAACTAAGGTGTTCCGGACAAAAACCGCCAAATTCTCACTTGTTTCGTATCAAAAAATAAATCCCCAGCAGCAAGTAGCTAACAGGGGAAGTGAGTTATCAGGGTGCATCTACCAATTCTATGTTCTATGAATAACTAGGGTGTTCCGGACAAAAACCGCCAAATTCTCACTTGTTTCGTATCAAAAAATAAATCCCCAGTAGCGAGTAGCCAACTAGGGAAGTGAGTTATCAGGGTGCATCTACCAATTCTATGTTCTATGAATAACTAAGTAAATAAATATATTTTTTGTAAAAAATAAATGTAATCCCAGTTTCTGGTAGCTGACGAAAAAAGTGAGTTATCAAGATGCATTGATCATTTGTGTGTTTGATAAATAACTATATATTTTGGAAAAAATGCGCGAAAATTAAAGCTATAGTTGTGTGAGTCAGAAAAATCCCCTAGTGACCGAAAATCTACTAGGGGTCAGTTATCAGGGTGTATCTACCAATCTTATGTTCTAGAGATAACGACTTTCTCCGGATAAATTCAGCAAAATAGGGGAAAAAAGATTTTGCTTTTATCTACAATGAAAAGAAGGCAGAAGAGAAAAGAAATAAAAATTTTTATCAGTGGTTCTGTAGTGAAATTTGAACTTTCACTAAAAATAAAAAAAACCCCAAGTAGCCGAAAGTCCACTAGGGGTGTCAGTTATCAGGGTGCATCTACCAATACTATGTTCTATAGATAACGACTTTCTCCGGATGATTTGGTCTAGAAAAAATAATTGAGATTTTTTATAAGTTATCAAAAAAACTCATAGGGTGTGAACACATTAGTAAATGTTCAGGAGAAAATTAATTTGGATGTAGAGGTGTCGGTAAATGATTTTCCCCAAAAGATCCGAAACCCCTCGACTTCTAGCATGAGAATAAAATCAGTAAAGACAGAAAAACTCCCAAAAGGTGTTAGCCTACATGGGAGTAAAGATCAAGGTGCATCTACCAGTAAGAAAGTTCTGGGCTAAACTGACTAGATCCGGATAAAGTTATGAAAGAAGATTGGTTCAGAATTTAAAATTGTAGTACAAGAACTCAATCTATGGGATGTAGTTTTATGAACAAAGAATTTTTTCTCTGGGATACTCCAGAGGTTGAAGCAATCAGAGCGAGACTTTTAAGCTAGTCCTAGAGAAGACAGCATGAATTATGACTCGTGGACCGGTGAATCCTTACAGCTTAAAGCTGATGAGCAAAACAACACGAACCAGAAACAATCAGTGCCAGGATGCATCTAAGGTATAAGAAAAAGCAAAACATCGACTTGAAACTTTCAGGTTTCAAACCAGATTTAGGAGGCAAACAGGAGCAGTTGTGACCCAGGAATTTCACATTTCCGTAACCCCAGTAGGGCAAAATGACTACTTGGTGCGCACGGAACAAGTCGCGCCTGGGGTGCCATTAGCAGAAGAACTGGTGACTTGGCCTGTGGCTGATTGGTTGACAGCGGCGGGACATTTGATGAATGACCCGTTGAAGTCGGTGCTGCAGGGAGATGCTCTAGCACGAAACTCCGTCAACTTGGTAGCGTTGGGTCAGCAACTTTATAATGCACTGTTTCAAGGCACTCTCAGAGATAGTTGGATTACGGCACAAGGAATAGCCCAAAACCACCAACAGGTGTTGCGTTTGCGATTAGGGCTCAAAGATACTAAATTAGCACGTCTACCTTGGGAAGTCATGCATGCAGGCGATCGCCCGATTGCGACTGGACCCTATATCGCTTTTTCTCGCTACCAAAATGGAATTGGTAGAACGTCTCGTTTGCCGTCAACAGGTATGCCAGCACCAGCAGAGGAAGGCGGGCTAAAGGTATTGATGGCAATTGCTTCTCCCACAGATCTCGTGCGTCTAGATTTGCTCAAACAAGAAGCTATCAAACTCCAAGCGGAACTTCAACCTGGCGAAAGTGGCAATTATCTGCCGCACATAGAGCTGACCCTGTTAGAACAACCAGGGCGAGAAGAATTAACACAAGCCCTAGAACAAGGACGATACCACGTTCTGCACTACTCTGGTCACAGTAACATAGGTCTTAACGGTGGAGAAATTTATCTTGTCAGTAGCAGAACAGGTTTAAGAGAAACCCTCAGTGGTGACGACTTGGCGGGCTTGTTGGTCAACAATAACATCCAAATGGCAGTGTTTAACTCCTGCCTGGGAACATATGCAGCGACCTCCTCTGGTGCAGTAAGAGACACAGGGGAACGTAATTTGACAGAAAGCTTGGTCAGGCGGGGCATCAGGAGTGTTTTGGCGATGTCAGAACGTATTCCTGATGAAGTGGCACTACTGTTAACACAATTGTTTTATCGCAACCTTTCTCACGGGTATCCTGTGGATTTGTGCGTGAGTCGGATGCGCCAAGGATTGATTGCTGCCTATGGTTCGCACCAACTATACTGGGCACTACCAACTCTTTATATCCAGCCAGGATTTGACGGCTATCTTAGCCCAGAGATATCCTTACCTCAAGGTGAGGAGTTATTTAACGAGTACAATCCCTCTTTAAAGACGTCAGCAATAATTTACTCAGATCAGGCAAACGACGCCAGTATGCCTTTACCCCTTGAGGATATGTTACCCTCATCTTTGGCAAGAGACTCATTCGATGATCTAGACTTGCTAGGGGAACAGACCTGGGGCGACCTGATTGATGAAATTGAGTACGATGACCCAACTTATGAAGAGGATTCAGCGATTGTTTCAGATTTGTTCCGCCAGCTAGATAAACAAAAGACATCTGAGCAATCTTCCATGAAAGCGGAACTTGTGCAATTTGGGGAAGATAGCCTTGATGACAAAGAAGTTTCAGGTGAAATAGCTTCGCTAGAAAATGATACCGGGATGTGGGAAGAAGTCCGTGAAGCCGCATCCAATGGTAGACAGCAGGGCGCAGATCCTCGCGAAGTTGCCTTCAATAGTGAACTGAGTCGCCAAGAAGATCTGGACTTGGAAGAAGACTGGGAAAACTCGAATGTCCTGCCATTAGCTCAAACAACCACCATTCGGCGGACACAAACAGCAAAACCAAAACAAGGCAAACGTAAAGTCTCGCGGGGTAGTATAGGAGTTAGTGCGATCGCCCTTGCAGGAACGGCACTTTGTGCTATAGCAGCCGTTGTCGGTTTCAACTGGTGGTCGCACAATCAACCAATACCGCTCATTCGTCCTGAGTCTCAACAACAAAGCTCTAACAGCCCACAAGCCAATTTTAAAACGACTGAAACTAAAGTTGTCACTGAAATTGCCACCGACAAATTGAGTCAGGGGGACTTGCAAACAGGACTCGATGCTGTGGAAGAACTGCTTAATCGTAATGTACTTCCTAACGCTCAAGCCGCCCTTAACGCCATTCCTGAACAGTTTGCAGACAATCCATCAGTCTATTTCTTTAAGGGGCGATTAGCATGGCAATTTATCCAGACAGGAAACAATAGATATAGCGTCGATGATGCCCGTCGTTATTGGGAAAGTGCGCTCAAGGCTGAACCAGATTCAATTTTGTATAATAATGCTTTAGGCTTTGCTTACTACGCACAAGGTAATCTTAACCGAGCAAATGACTCTTGGTTTAAGGCGTTGAGTTTTGCAGTCAGAGAGCAGCAGAGTAAATCTGCTGCTTCTGCGACAACATTTTTACCTTCAAAGCCAGTCCCTCGGGATGCTTTAACAGCTTATGCTGGGTTAGCTATTGGTTTGTATAAAACTGCAAACAACCAACCAAATGGAAAACGCGAGCAATATCTGAATGAAGCCATTAAGCTGCGTCAAATGATTGTTAGAGATGATCCAGTGAATTTTGAGGTCAAAGAATTGACGAAAAATTGGCTTTGGACCGAGAATACTTTACAAGATTGGAAAACACTCCTCCAATTAAAAAGCCAGCGTTCCATACTTCAAAATTGACCAAGAAAGAATTCAGAACGGGTTGCGCCCGTTCTAGGTTTTGACCTATGTGTTCTTCTTAAGATATTTTTGACTAATATTCTCCATCATCTTTGAACGTGGCAAAATAAAAACATATGAAAGCGTAGACCAACGTATCAAGGCTACGCGAGAGCCATATTTGTCACATGAGCTATTGCTTAAATCCCAATTGCCCCAACCCTGTTAACATCAATAATGAAAAATTCTGCCACACGTGTGGTTCCAAGTTACTGCTCAAAGAGCGCTACACTGCGATCAAACCAATAGGACAGGGTGGTTTTGGCAAAACCTTCTTGGCTTTAGATGAGGATAAGCCATCCAAACCACGCTGCGTCATTAAGCAATTCTACCCCCAAGCTCAAGGTACCAGCACAGTCCAGAAAGCAGTAGAGTTATTTACCCAAGAGGCAACGCGCTTAGATGAGTTGGGCAAGCATCCCCAAATTCCAGAACTCTTGGCTTATTTTACTCAAGATGATAGGCAGTATCTTGTACAAGAATTTATCGACGGACTGAACCTAGCCGAGGAATTGCAACAAAAAGGTGCTTTTAATGAAACTCAAATTCGGCAACTGCTGAATGATTTATTACCAGTGCTGCAATTTTGCCATACCAGACAAGTCATTCACCGAGATATCAAGCCAGAAAATATTATTCGTCGTACAGCCACCAAATCAAGCAACGGAAATCTGGTTCTGGTAGATTTTGGTGCTGCGAAAGTTGCTACTTACACAGCTTTAAACCGAACAGGAACCAGTATTGGGAGTCCAGAATATGTTGCTCCTGAACAAATCAGAGGAAAGGCCATTTTTGCCAGTGATATATACAGCTTAGGTGTCACCTGTGTTCATCTGTTAACTCAACGCTCTCCTTTTGACTTGTACGACATTAACAACGACGCTTGGATTTGGCGACAATATCTCACGACGCCAGTTAGCAATGAGTTGAGCCGTATTTTAGACAAAATGCTAGAAAGCATTCCCGTTCGGCGTTACCAAACTGTAGATCAAGTTCTCAAAGATTTAAATCAAAAATCGCAATTACCTCCAACACCCGTCGTTTCAGTAAAACCTGTTACTCCATCAACACCTGTTTCCACACCTGTTTCTACTCATCAAGCGAGGAGTCAAATAGACACAGAATTAGACGAAATGAAAACTCTATTTCTTCAAGGTGGAAAATCCAAAAGCAATAAGGTTCATAATGTTCAGCCTCAACCACAAACACCCCAAACGAATGTTAGTAAAAGCAAAATAGATGAAGAATTGGAAGAATTAAAGGCTAAGTATAAAAAAGGTGAATGATTGATATATTGTCAATTATGGAATTTTATATATAGGACTCGTTTTTGATTTTTGACGAAGCTAGGTACACTTTTATTGCTTCTTAAGCGTTCCCTGTTCCCTGTTGCCTGTTAAGCGTCTCTACTTTGTGATTCACCAAATCAAATCGGATTCCTATAGTATTTAGGACTTACGTATTAATAAAGTGGTAATACAATGATTCTTTGAGATTGGTGTCGTCTACTCCAGGGATTGGGCAATAAATTGTGCTGATTTTTCCATTAACGGATTATAAGCACTATTGTAGATATCAGCAAAAAAACCACCCTTGGATATGACACCTGCTACAAATTCTTCAAACGAACCCCCAAAGCTGCAACGCAATACGCTGCAATTGCGCCATGCGATCGTCATGGCTGTCGCTGCAATGTCTCCGGTGGGTGCCATCTTTTTTAATTCCATTCCCCAAGCAGGACTCGTCGGTGCAGCAATGCCGTTGTGCTACATCATTGGTTTTGGGGTGGCTTTGCTAGTTGCTGATCAAATCAGCATGATGGCAGCCGAGTTCCCCACGAGCGGATCGTTGTATACCTTTGTGACTCAGGGATTAGGAGTAAGCTGGGGCTTTCTCGCTGGCTGGTTGAGTTTAATTTCCTTTGGCGTAACTATTGCCTTTGTCTTTCTAGTAATGAGTGCGAATTTTCAAGAACTCTTGCTGCACTGGTTTGACGTACACCTAAACTGGACATTATGGTATTGCTTGTTCGCTTTGATCGTGGGGGCAGTGTGTTATCGCGGCATTCGCTTCTCGCTGCAATTGGATCTGACGCTATTGATGTTTGAACTCGGCGTTTGTCTGTTGCTCGCGCTCATCGTACTCATGCAAGCTGGCAAAACCAGACAACTGACACTCGTACCCTTCACGCTGACGGGACTACCACAGCACAGTAACCTGGTTGCTGGCGTCATTTTGTCCATCCTCAGTTTCGTCGGGTTTGAATCGGCAACCACCTTGGGTGAAGAAATTCAAAATCCCCGACAGTCAATTCCGAAAGCGACGGTGATCACCCTAGTGTTAGTGGGCGTGTTCTATGTACTAATGTCATATGTGGCAACGCTGGGATATGGCATTCATAACATGGCAGCCTTTACCCAAGATGCTGCCCCCTTCGATACGATCGCACGTCACGTTTGGGGCAATGGGTTCGCCTTATTGATTGATTTTGCTGGAATTATGGCAGGATATGCCAGTGCCGTTGCTTTTCTCAACGCTGCTGCTCGAATTGTCTATGCCGTCAGTCGAGAAGAACTATTTCCCCGTTGGTTAGCGCACATTCATCCCACCTATCGTACACCGACAAATGCCATTTTCGTGTTGAGTGGCAGTTCTGCTTTTGTGGGGCTGGGGTTGGGAATGCTGTGGACACCGATTCAGGCGTTTGGTTTTCTGGGAACAGTCTTAACACTGGCGGCTCTAGCGATCTATGGATTGACTAGTTTGGCGTGTTTTCGATATTTATCGACAACACGCCGCACTCAGTTAAAGCAAAACTCTACACGCTTTGGTTGGTTGCGTCATACTCTGCTACCTTGGCTTTCGATGATCACGATTAGTGGTGTTCTAGTTGGCACGCTTTATCCCCCTCCACCAGCACCACTTCACTTCGCACCAGTTGTCGTCTTAATTTGGCTATTGCTGGGCATTGGAGTGTTAAGGTTCCTGCAAATTCACAAACCTGAAGCTATTCGTCGGGCAGGTAGACTATTTGTCGTTGATGAAGCTGAAACCCTCAGTTAGAACAATGTAGTACAGACTTTTTAATCCTCCTTTGTCACTTTCAGCAACTCAGTTGTCAGAACTGATGAAATTAAACAGATTATTTTATAGCTTTGTTGGACGCCATTTGCGGCAGCAGGGGCTTTGGGGTTCTAAAGGGCAGGAAAACCCCGCCCCTACAAAAATGATCTGCGCCTTATGCAATTGAAAAAAATGACTCTGAGTTTTTCAGAGTCACCCGCAAAATTTTCAACTAAAAATCTCTAGCCATTTGAAGAGGTTGGAGGTGTAGTTGGTAGTTTAGCTTCCAATTGTCTTGGTGTTGAAGTTGACGCGGACTGCTCAGAAATTGGCGTCCATTCTGTGTGGAAGGCACCAGGCTTATCCAGACGCAGGTAGGTATGCGCCCCGAAGTAGTCGCGTTGAGCTTGTGTGAGGTTTTGAGGCAAGCGATCGCGACGATAGCTATCGAAGTAATCCAAAGATGCACTAAATGCTGGCACTGGAATTCCCAGTTTTGCTGCTGTTACCAACACGTCACGCCAAGCATCTTGTCTATCGAGAATCGTCTGCTTGAATTCAGGAGCTAATAGGAGGTTAGGCAGCGCTGGATTTTCACTAAAAGCCTTCTTAATCTTGTTCAAAAATCCAGCACGAATAATACAGCCACCCTTCCAAATCCGCGCCATTTCACCCAGATCCAATCCAAAATTATACGTATGCGACGCGGTAGCTAACAAAGCCATTCCTTGAGCGTAAGAACAGATTTTCGAGCAATAGAGGGCATCCCGCACTTTGTTGATAAACTCTTGGGTATTTCCCTCATACTTGCCAGTTGGACCTGTCAGGATCTTGGATGCTGCTACGCGCTCTTCTTTAAAAGAAGAGATAATGCGGGCATTCACCGCTGCTATGATTGTCGGAATAGAAACTCCTAGTTCCAACGCAGTCTGTACCGTCCAACGTCCAGTCCCTTTTTGACCTGCGGCGTCAACAATCAAATCTACCAGAGGTAAATTTGTTTCTGGGTCAATGTAGGGGAAAATATTTGCCGTAATTTCAATCAAAAACGAATTGAGTTCGTCCGTAGTGTTCCATTCGGCAAAAACTTCATGGAGTTGATTATGGTCAAGTCCAGCAGCATTTTTCAGTAAATCGTAGGCTTCTGCAATCAGCTGCATATCGCCGTACTCAATGCCGTTGTGTACCATTTTGACGTAGTGACCTGCACCACCAGGACCAATATACGTCACGCAAGGACCATCATCGACTTGGGCAGCAATTTTGTTAAAAATTGGCTCCAGATACTGGTAAGAGCTTTGCGTACCTCCTGGCATCAGTGAAGGACCATTGAGTGCTCCTTCTTCACCACCGCTGACGCCCATACCAATGAACCGAAACCCAGCGGGTTCTAGTTCTTGGGTGCGTCGATCCGTATCTTCAAACCAAGAGTTGCCACCATCGATAATAATGTCACCTTCGTCCAGCAAGGGTTTGAGCTGACCAATCACTGCATCTACAGGCTTACCTGCTTGCACCATGATTAAAATTCTTCTGGGACGTTCCAAGGAAGCCACAAACTCTTCTAAAGTAAAAGCAGCTTTAACGTTTCTTCCTTGGGCACGCTCAGCCATGAATTTATCAGTTTTGTCTCGCGAGCGGTTGTAAACTGCGATTGGAAAGCCGTTACGCTCAACGTTTAGAGCGATGTTTTCACCCATAACAGCTAAACCAATCACACCAAAGCTTTGCTGTGTCATAAAATTCTGGCTAACTCTTGCAGATTCTCTTTATCTTCAAGGGTAATCCGAGATTTCTGCTTCTCTCCTAAAGAAGACATTAAGACTTCTTAAACATACCCAAAATATTGAACCAACACAGATAAAAAATTTTAATTTGTATCTGATTCAACAACTTTCTGGCAAAATTTGCAAAATTGAGATATCTAGTTAAACGATGGGGAACTAGATACTTTTGAGTGAGTACTTCTACTCGCAATTCCTCATCCTCAATCCCAAATCTCTAGTGAAATGACACAGTAAGGAGTAACCACAAAATGCTGGCATATATCCTAGCGTTGACTGTCGGTCTTGGAAGTGTAGCGCTTTACATAGCAGCTTTCTTTTTTCCCGAAATCCACCGTAAGAATGATTTTATTTTGAGTGGTGTAGGACTGTTCTACGCCTTAGTCTTATGGATATTTGCCCGAGGCATTACTGGGGGTCTTTTGCTGGGTCATGTGGCTAGTGTGGCTCTTTTGGGTTGGTTTGGCTGGCAAACACTGTCGTTACGTCGTCAACTCACACCAAAGATACAACAAACTCAGATACCCAGCACTGAAACAGTAAAAACAAACATTCAACAGCAAGTCTCTGGGTTGTCGCTTCCACAAAAACTTGTTCAATTGCCAAAAAGTATTGTTGGTAGTTTTTCCGGGCTGAAAAACCGAGTCCAAACTGTAGATAAAAAGACACCTCAAAAGTCTAAAACGGCACAAACTCCTGCATCCACAGGCAAATCAAAGGTTGAGGTTGTTGATGAACGCACTCCCATAACAGAGCAACCAGCAGTTACCCCGCCTGCTACCACTGATACCGAAGCAAAAACCCCAACAGCAGAAGCAACAACACCTCCAGTGACGGTAGAGGTGATCCCGCAAGCAGTCCCACCAAATCCCCCATCGCCAGAATTGGTGGAAGCGGCTCAAGCACACACGGAAACTGAGGAAAAAACACCGCCTCTTGAGGAAGTAGCACCCGACGCTGAACTTGCTCCTCCAGCAGAAGGACTTCCTGAGCAAGTACCACCAAATCCTCCAAGTCCAAAAAATTAATTAGCAAATGTTACCAAAAAACTACCGTCACTCACGCCTTGTAAAAGTGTCGGTAGTTCAATTCTCAAACATGATAAACAGAGGGCTAGTCCAAACTTTGGAATCATCAACCTGACGACCTGAAATATAGATTGGCACAAAACCGTGAGGACTCGACTGAGGTTCTACAGTAAAACTGCCACTAACATCTGTTGGCATAGGAGTTGCACTCAAGCGTTCTACTGCAATGAAAAGTTCTGCTCCTCCCAATTCTTGCCGCAGAATTCCTTTGTTGAAAAGGTCTTTGCCAGAGAATTCCCACTTAAATTCTGGGCAATGGATATAAGGATTGCGCCGTAGTGGACTTCCCACCTTAATGTAACTATCGATTTCAACATACAGTTGGAAGTGAGCATGGAGTAAATCAGATAGTTCCATTTCAATAGAGTCAGAATCTCCGTAGGTATCAGAGCAAAACTCTAGTTTCAGTTCACCATCTCGTCTAACATATTCCTCTGGATGTTCTAGACCATGAGCTCGATAGTTGTGAACTAATGTATGAGAAAATTTTAAGGTTCCATGCCATGCAGCCCAACGATAGCGGTCTTTAATTCGTGAACCACCCCAGCGCAGGCGAATTTTATTTGCAGCGTAACCTGCTTCAAGTTGGAGGTTACGATGCCACACTAAACCATTATGGGTATGTGCTGCAATTTCGTCCCAACCAGTAGTACCTAGCAATCGATAGTGAATCGTCACTGAATCGGATGCAGTAAATTCATCTCCTTGAATGTGTGATCCCGACCAAAGCAAAGCAACTAAGCGATCGCCCGTTGTCGCCCAGGTATGACGAGAACGCAGCGCATGATTAATATCCAACTTTGTCAGCGAAGGAGAAATCACCCCCGTTAGTCCACCATTGACTCCAAAAACCGCTGTCCCAGGAACACCACCGCCACAACGTCCGCGATGTTCATCGCCATTCGCTGACACCCCAACCTTATATCCTCGACTGATAGCATCTTGGTAAAACCAAGGGAAGTGTCCCCAAGCGGAACCAATTTCTATCAGACGTTCGAGTTTGGGGTGATGCCAGTCTAAAATGGCACGTCGTCCGCCTATGTGGGGGATAAGCAGGTGCTGTTCTGGATTATGAATGTATCCAGCGTAAAGCTTATCTACGGGCCAAGCCCCAGGAAGCAGTTGCTTTGCTTTCATGTCTTCATTCCACTCAAAAGAGCGAAGCAGCTTTCCTTGGCGATCATAGGGAAAGAGCACTTCGTCGCCTAAGAAAACAATATTGCGATCGCCCCCCGCTGCTGAATTTCCACACCATTCTGTACCGGGATAGCAAAGAAACTCGCCTTCTTGCGTCACCTCCCGGCATAGCTTTACATCTTCCTTCCACCGCTCCTCAGTAATATTAAAATCATTCGCCGTATAACCCAAAACATCCAATCCTGCCACATCTCTACCGTAGGCAAAATTATACTCCGTACTATTCGTTCCTATTGTGTTGTTGGAGTGGACATGAAGGTCGGCAAAAAACGCACGAGGATAAGCCTGGTTACTCTCTGCTGTGATCGGAGTGAGAGCGCTTTGTAACTCAGTTCCTACTAAAGTAGCTTGTAGTATTGTTTCTTCATCAGCATCCAGAGTCAAGTTGGTTTTTACCACCGCCCAACCTTGCTCTGGTATGTTAAATATTTGCTCACGTTGTGTTTTACAATCTGTTAACTGCAGTTGTCCTCCTAAAACCCAACAAGTATTGCCCCAAACATCTTCTATACGTATTCGTGCAGGGAATGGTACCCCCGTCTTAACCAGACGTGGAGTCACAATTGCCAGTTTGGCTGGTAGTCCTGGCACAATATCAATCACGACATCACCAGGAATTTCGGCAAAGCGAGAGGTGCCAACCGGGTCAATGTAAGCACGGAAGCGGAAACCTTGCTCAACAAAAGTTTGTACTCTTGTTCCTGATCCACCAGCGCGGCGATCGCCCAACCGAATCAAAATATGATCCCCTGGTTTGATGTAACCATCGACAATATCTACAATAATCGCCTTCTGATAAGGACGTTCATGTCCCTTCTGGTCAAACCGAACTTTAAGTGACTGAACCGTTGCGGGACTTTCACCAGGAAGACAAGGGCGGGCTTGATATTCTGCTGAAAGATAGTTAGCCCCCTTGGGATCTTCCGTCTGAAACAGTCCCCAGTCTGAGTAAAATTTGAACGTTACTTTTATCCAAGCACCGTCTGCAATACCAGAAGCACCGACTTCGTAATCAAGTAGAATTTCCTGCCAACTTCCAGCCTCAATTTGTCGAGTTGAACAGTGCAAACGACCCAGAAACGGTAAGCTGCTGACATACTCCAGATATCCCTGGGGATGAGTATACTCTCCGAGCAATGAATCAAGGTTTTGGTTTGATATGTAGTCTTCCTGAGTCATTATTTTCACCGTATTGGTACTAAGCCTGCTTTTTCAACAAATTGTTGACCTTCTTTAGACAGCAACAGATTAGCATAGGCAACTCCGGCTTGTTCATCACCTCTACCGTCCCGGCGAATGATGATATACAAGTACCTGGTTATCGGGTACGAGCCATCCCGGAACGCTGCCATGTTGAGTTTATGATTATCAGTTGTGACTGATACATACTTGTTGCTGTTACCAGCAGCCAAGGCTACAGGACGAACCGTCTGCTGAGTGGCAACTAGCATTGCTGCGCCGATACCAATTGCTCCTGGAGTAGAGGCAACATCACGAACAAGTACAGTGTAGTCCCGGCTGGAGCGTACTTTAGGGCTAAGATTGCCAACATTTGAACCAAGAAGTGTTTTGAGTAAAGCGGTGGTTTTAACGTTGATACTAAAAGGGACAATCGGCAAGTCTGGTCCCCCGACTTCTTTCCAGTTAGTGATTTTGCCCGTGTAAATTGCTTGGAGTTGAGTCACCGACAGTCCAGGAATGGAAATATCTGGATGGGTATAACAGCCAAGCCCATCAATGGCAACTGCTACCTGATCCAATTTAAAACTCTGCTCAATTGCTTGTTTGTACTCAGCATTCTCAAGGGGACGACCGGACAGAGCAAAGCTCAGTTGACCTTTGAGCAGCATCTCAATTCCTTTACCAGTACCAGGTTGGTTGTCAATTGGGTCAGTGTAGCGTAGGACAAAATTCGGGTAAGCCTGGTTAACAGCCTTGTGTGTACCTTGAGCAACTAAAGATGCAAAAATCAGGGAACCACCAAAGTTGAATGTACCGTTTGGCACCTTCGGAACTTCCTTCATGGAAGTGTAATATTGGATGTCAGAAGAGGTGTTGGCAGAAACTTTCTCATTGCTGAGAGTTGCTGACGATTGAACTTGCTGCCAAAGAAAGTAGCCTCCTAGACTAAAAAGCAGCAAGATTATGACTGATAAAGTAACCTCACTCTTGAACAGTATAGAGCTAGTCATTCTCTGTGTGCTAGGTACTGAAGCAATAACAAGGGGCTTACCGCACCTTTGACAGTATTTAGCTGTTTTAGGATTTTCATCATAGGTACACGAGCCACAGATAATGTTTCCCTTGGCATTTGATCCGTTCGTATTCATCTAATTCCTTGAAGATGTATTTTGTGAATTACGGAATAGCAAAAACAAATTCTTTGTTTGCCAGTTATTGGCAATGGGCTTTTGTGGTAGACGCCCCAAGATTTGTCAGACTGATGCCGTAAGCACAACATTCACCAAATTATGGGAATCAGCTTGGGCAATGAGGAAATATATAGCAGAATTCAGAACTCACAAGTCAGGAGTCAGGATGAGCGCTAGCCATGCAGGAGGTGACGACAACCGGCTGCGGGAGGGGAGCGACTGCTCGACTAAGGTTTCCCTCCGTAGGCGACTGGCGGAGCGCGTTAGCTCCGGCCCCCTTAGGGGCTAGCGGAACCGCTCTTCGCAGCGTGCCCGCAGGGCATAGGTTCTACCCGATAGCCCTAAGGCGTGGCGTTAGCCATAGGGCGTTGAGGTTCCCAAGGCACGTTTTCGGGGGAAGCTTACCCCGAAAAGCTGCCGCCCCATTGTAGCGACTTCGGGGCTTCTAGCCCGCTTCGGTCACAAACTAGGGAGCAAGATGCTCCCACTACTGTTTTTTTGCAAAATTGAGATGCTCCCAAAAGACTTAGATTCTGGCTTTTAAACAAAGCGCGTTGTACTTCATTTACTTGCAATGTGCTGTATTGCTTCCCTACTTTCTTCTACTAGGGTCATTTTATCTGCGAAAGTTGTGTTTTTCACATTCTTCCATAATTATTTGTCTATTCCTTAGGTTATAAAATAATGGCAATATTTGATATCCGTTGGTAAGAAATTCAAGGAATATTAACACAATCTTAAATTTTCTCTGCCTACGGTAAGGCTGATATCATGTTGAAATGAGCACTAATTTTCTCTGCCTACAGTACGCCTGATATCATGTTGAAATGAACACTTATAAAAAACGAAGAACCTCACCCACCCAATTTTTCACTATAAAATCCTATTTGATTTATGAAAATTGAGAGACATAGATCCCCTACTTCTTTAACAAGTCGGGGATCTTGTTTTTCACAAAGGATTTAGGACTGCTATATAGGCTGTTGACAAGTGAGCGATTGTCTAATTCCTGTGATTTAAGATTTGTGAAGGGATAAAATCTCTTGGTCTTTCTACTGTTCGCAGCAACTCTTGTCCAATTAAGGTCAATAATGCTAAGAAAGCTAGAAGCGACGCACAGGCGAAGGCGGCAATTGTATCGTATTCGCTATAAACTCGTTCTATATGTAATGTTAGCGTGTTCGTTTCTCCAATCAATTTACCTGAGACAACCGAGACGGCTCCAAATTCTCCAATTGCCCTAGAGGTACAAAGTATCACTCCGTAAAGTAACGCCCAGCGAATAGAAGGAAAAATCACGCGCCAGAAAATCTGCCAGGAATTTGCTCCGAGTGTTTGCGCTGCTTCCTCCTGTGCAAGTTCCATGCTTTGCAACGTGGGTAGTACTTCTCGTATCACAAACGGAAAGGTGACAAACATAGTTGTCAAAATCATCCCAGGCAGAGCAAAGATAACTTTTATATTTGCAGCTTCTAACCAAGAACCAAAGATACCTACGGTTTGGCTGTAAAGAAGGATGAACATTAAACCGACAACAGTAGGTGAAATGGCTAATGGCAAATCGATAATTAAGAGTAACAGAAATTTTCCGGGAAAGGAGTACCGCGCTAGAATCCAAGCAATTAAAATCCCAAAACCAGTATTCATGGGAACCGCAATTAAGGCGATCGCCATAGTTAAAAAGATGGCATGACGAGCTTCTGGTGTTCTAATTCCTGTCAAATAAGCTGAAATACCTTGAGCAAACGCTTGATAAAAGATATTCAATAAAGGAAAAACAACGGCGATCGCTAAGAAAGATAAACCAATAGCAATCAACAAATAGCGTCCCCAAGGAAATGATCGTTGCTTTGCTTGTAAGCTACCTCTCATACCGCCGACTCCACCATTGCAAGAGATTGGTACAAATCAAAATGACTAGAGAAAACAGCAAAAGCACGATCGCCACCGCCGTTGCACCGCTATAGTCATATTCCTCCAATCGACGATAGATGTAGACAGAGCTAATCATTGTTTCATAAGGAATATTACCTGAAATTATCAAAACGACACCGTACTCCCCAACAGCACGCGCAAAAGCCAGCGTAAACCCTGTCAAAATTGCAGGTAATAATTGCGGAAAAATAATTCGCCAAAACGTTTGCCAAGCATTTGCTCCCAAGGTATGTGCTGCTTCCTCGACTTCTGGTTCAATCTCCATGAGAACGGGTTGCACGGTTCTGACGACAAAAGGAAGCGTTACGAAAACTTTAGCAAAAACAACTCCCAGCACAGATGAAGTCAAGTTCACCTGCTTGATACCAAGCTGTTGTAAACTATTCCCTAAGAATGTTCCAGGATCAAGGTAATGTCCGAGAACACCACCAGAACCATAAAGAGAGACTAAAGCAATTCCAGCAACTACAGCAGGCATGGCAAAAGGTAGATCCACCAAACCGTCTGCTAAGCGTCTGCCAGGAAATTCATAGCGTACGAGTATCCAGGCAAGAATAACCCCGAAGACGCTATTAATTAGGGCAGCCAGTATAGCAGCACCAAAGGAAAGTTTATACGCTTCCACAGCAACAGGAGCTGTGATCACCTGCCACAATTCTTGCCAAGAGCGTTTGGAAGCTTCTAAGAAGATGACGCTTAAGGGCAGAAGAATAATAAAGCTAATGTACGTCAGGGCTAAACCCTGCAAAAGTGATCGATTAAAGCGCTGAGTCGATAGAGTCGAAGAGATAGCTGACATTAAAACTACCGCTTTCGAGCTTCTACTTGAGCAGAGTCAAACAACGCGCCATCTGCAAAAAGTTTCTGATTCACAAGCTTCCAACCGCCAAAATCAGCAATTTTATAGAGGGTTTTTACAGACTTGTACTGGCTGGCATTTTGTTGATATGCTTGTTGCTCATTTGGACGATAGCCTGCTTGAGCATAGATTTGTTGACCTTTGGGTGAGAACAAAAACTTCGTAAATGCTTCTGCAACTTCGCGAGTACCTCGTTGATCCACAACCTTGTCAACAACAGTAACGGGAAAATCGACCTGGATATTACTTGCTGGCACAATGTAAGGATAATCTTCAGGAATCACCTTGTTGGCAAAGATAATCTCGTTCTCAAACGTGACGAGTACATCACCAATTTTGTTTTTCACAAACGCATCTGTCGCCTCTCGCCCACTACTCACCATCGTCTTAATGTTTTTGACGAAACCTTTGAGATAATTTTGTGCCGCCTGTTCTCCTTGAGACTTGAGAATTGAGCCGTAGCCTGCTACGACACCCCATCGAGCATTGCCACCAGTTTGAGGGTTAATTGCTACGATAGATATACCATCACGAGCAAGGTCTTTCCAGTCCTGAATTTTTTTGGGGTTTCCAGGTCTTGTGACTATAACCATAACTGTGCTTGCGGGGGAAGCTTGATTGGGTAATCTTTTACTCCAATCTTTGCTGACAAAGCCTTTTTCGACCAAAGGATCTAAATTGCTTTGGAGATTTTGAGCCAATATGTCAGCTTGCAAACCACCCAAAATAGCTCTGGTTTGCGCTCCAGAGGGACCATAGGATTCTTTGAACTTGACATCTTGACCGGTTTTTGATTTCCACTCCTGCTGAAATGCTGGAATGGCTTTTGCGTAAAACGCTTTAGCCACTCCATAGCCAACCAAAGTTAGCTCAACTGGTTCCGAACTTTTGGTAGCAATTTTTTGGATTTGATTGGTTGTTAATGCCTGGTTTTGATTGATATTGCGCGTTTGAGTGCAAGCAGGGATTAGAAACCCAGCAGAAAACAGCAAGGCGCGTAATGCAGAACGCCTTCTCATAAATAAAGCTCCTGATAACTCATAAATTAAGATGCTATGACTTTACAACAGAATGTAGGTAAAAATTTTCTTAAAATCTTACAAAAATCTTAGTTGAGAAAGTGATACCAATTTTCTTTTTGTTTAGCAAAATAATTTGGGGTGTAGGGAACCCCCTCTATTTATAGAGGGCAAGTATAAGGTTTTCAGCAGGCAGATGCGCTGATTTTTTAAATGACACGTTAACTCGACTTTATCCAAATTCGTTTTGCCAATTACCAGATTCCGTAATTTTGCCACCTTGTTACAATAGGACAAGTTCCCCAATTTACCAACGCACAAACATGATTACTCAAATGATGGTTCAACCCTCATTCTGGGTAGAATCTGGAATCAAAATCAGCAAAGTAAAAAACCTATTTTTGTTCAAATTTACCGATGAACTCCAGTCTCGGCTTGAAAAACTTTCAGACAAGAAAAAAACTGGTTTATTGACTTCAGAAGAAGAAGCTGAACTGACAGGAATATTGGAACTCGACAGGATTTTTACTTTCCTTAATGCCAGAATCATAGCTGAATCATGACAGTTAATAATGCAACAAGAAAGTTAGTACGAGAAAGAGCTAAATTTCTTTGCGAATACTGTCATTCTTCAGAATAAGCAAGTACAGCTCAGTTTGCTATTGACCATCTTTTTCCTCAGTCTCTTGGTGGTTCTGATAACCTTGATAACTTAGCATTGGCTTGCCAGCGTTGCAATGGATACCGCTACAACTTCACCACTGGAATTGATCCGCAAACACAAGAGGTTATCCCCTTATTTCATCCACGTACACAAAAGTGCTTAGAGCACTTTATTTGGTCAACTGACGGTTTAAAAATTATCGGCATCACCTCGACTGGACGCGCTACTTGTGATCGTCTAGACCTAAATGATGAACGTCACAATGAAGGTTCTATCGTTAAAGCACGCCGTTTGTGGGTGCGGGGTGGTTGGCATCCCCCTGAAGAAGACCCCCGACAACCAAGATAGAGTACCATAGGTTTAATATTCGACCATTTCAGCAGGCATACCTCGCGTCGTCTGCTTAAATGTATTGCACCCAAGTCAAAAACCTTCTCACCGTTATCTGTGAGAAAAAGACATTACTATTCCTTGGCATGAAATCGTGACAGAAACTGGAAAATACAAAGATACAGTAAATTTACCCAAAACTAAATTTGATATGCGAGCGAACGCTGTCAAGCGGGAGCCAGAAATCCAAAAGTTTTGGGAAGAAAATAAAATTTATGAACGCCTGTCTCAAAATAATCCAGGCGACTTATTTATATTGCACGATGGACCACCCTACGCAAATGGTTCTCTGCATCTTGGTCATGCTTTAAATAAAATTCTTAAAGACATTATTAACCGCTATCAACTGCTGCGCGGGCGTAAAGTTCGTTATGTACCTGGTTGGGACTGTCACGGTTTGCCGATTGAACTAAAAGTGTTGCAGAATATGAAGTCGGCAGAACGGCAAGACTTGACAGCTTTGCAACTGCGTCACAAAGCAAAAGAATTTGCCCTTTCGACGATAAATGAACAGCGTGAAAGTTTCAAACGCTACGGTATTTGGGGTGATTGGGAACATCCGTATCTTACTCTCAAGCCGAAATATGAAGCAGCTCAAGTTGGTGTTTTTGGACAGATGGTGTTAAAAGGCTACATCTATCGTGGTCTAAAACCAGTACACTGGAGTCCCAGCTCTAAAACAGCACTAGCAGAAGCTGAATTGGAGTATCCGGAAGGTCACACTTCGCGTAGTATCTATGTGGCTTTCCCAATGACGAGTTTATCTGAGGCGGTGAAACCTGCACTTGGGGAATTTTTGCCAGAGTTGGGTGTGGCTATCTGGACAACAACGCCTTGGACAATTCCAGCTAACTTGGCTGTTGCTCTTAATCCATCTCTAAATTACGCAGTTGTAGAGGTGAGTTCCCCAGTTGAAGGGGTGAGTTTTAAATATCTTATCGTTGCTGCGGATTTGGTGGAACGTTTATCTGAGGTTCTGGGAAGGAAACTAACAGTAAAAACCACAGTAAAAGGGAAAGATTTAGAACATTCGACTTACCGTCATCCTTTGTTTGAGCGTGAAAGTCCAATCGTCATCGGCGGCGATTATGTGACAACTGAGTCGGGAACTGGTTTGGTACACACTGCTCCTGGGCATGGTCAAGAAGACTACATAGTAGGTCAGCGGTACGGTTTGCCCATCCTTGCGCCAGTGGATGACAATGGCAATTTTACCGAAGAGGCGGGATCGTTTGTAGGGTTGAATGTTCTGGGTGATGGAAACCAGGCGGTGATTGATGCACTAACGGCGGCAGGTTCTCTGTTGAAAGAGCAAGCTTACGTTCACAAGTATCCTTATGACTGGCGGACGAAGAAACCGACGATTTTCCGGGCGACAGAACAGTGGTTTGCTTCAGTCGAAGGATTTCGGGATGAGGCACTCAAGGCGATCGCCACTGTGAAATGGATTCCCGCCCAAGGTGAAAACCGCATCACGCCAATGGTTGCAGAACGTTCTGACTGGTGTATCTCCCGTCAGCGCAGTTGGGGTGTGCCAATTCCTGTTTTCTATGATGAGGAAACCGGCGAACCGCTGCTGAATGAGGAAACTATCTCCCATGTGCAAGGAATATTTGCCGAAAAGGGTTCTGATACTTGGTGGGAACTTTCAGTTGAGGAGTTATTACCAGAAAAATACCGGAACAACGGTCGGTCTTACCGTAAGGGGACTGATACGATGGATGTGTGGTTTGATTCTGGTTCATCTTGGGCAGCTGTGGCAGAACAACGACCAGAATTGCGGTATCCTGTTGATCTGTATCTGGAAGGTTCAGACCAGCATCGCGGTTGGTTCCAGTCGAGTTTGCTCACCAGCGTAGCGGTTAACGATTGTGCACCGTATAAGACGGTGTTGACTCACGGCTTTATTTTAGATGAGCAAGGGCGCAAGCAAAGTAAGTCGCTGGGAAATGTGATTGATCCCAGAGTCGTTATTGAGGGTGGAAAAAATCAAAAAGAAGAACCTGGTTATGGTGTAGACGTGTTGCGTTTATGGGTGTCATCGGTAGATTACACCTCAGATGTTCCTCTGGGTAAAAATATCCTCAAGCAACAGACGGATATCAGAAACAAGATTCGCAATACGGCGCGGTTCTTGTTGGGTAACTTGCACGATTTTGATCCAGAAAAAGACGCCGTACCCTTTGAGGAATTACCGCAGCTTGATCGCTATATGCTGCACCGGATGACGGAAGTCTTTAAGGAAGTGACAGAAGCGTTTGAGAGTTTCCAATTCTTCCGCTTTTTCCAAACAATTCAGAATTTCTGCGTGGTGGATTTATCCAACTTTTATCTGGATGCTGCTAAGGATCGGCTGTATATCAGTGCGCCAAATGGTTTCCGCCGTCGTAGCTGTCAAACGGTGCTGAAGATTGCTTTGGAAAATTTAGCACGGGCGATCGCCCCTGTGTTATGCCATATGGCAGAAGACATCTGGCAATTTCTCCCGTATAAAACACCTTACAAATCAGTGTTTGAAGCTGGTTGGGTGCAGTTGGACCAGAAGTGGCGAAATCCCGAATTAGCAGTCGTATGGCAGCAATTGCGACAACTCCGTAATGAGGTGAATAAAGTGCTGGAAGAAGCCAGAGTCAAGAAAATGATTGGTTCTTCTCTGGAAGCTAAGGTATTGCTATATGTAGCAAATGAGCAGTTACGCTCCACAGTAAAATCACTGAATGCAAGTCAGAATGGAATTGACGAACTGCGTTACTTGTTCATCACCTCACAAGTAGAGTTGTTGGATTCTCCGGAAGCGGTGCAAGGATTGGAGTACAAATTGCAGTCCGATGCGTGGGAAATTGGAATTGTGAACGCAGAGGGGCAGAAGTGCGATCGCTGCTGGAATTACTCAACTCATGTCGGAGAGTCAACGCAACATCCCCTGATTTGCGAACGTTGTGTTTCTGCTTTAGCAGGAGAGTTTTAACAGTTATCAGTTATCAGTTATCAGTTATCAGTACTTGTTACTCATAACCTTGATAACTGTTCACTGTTCACTGTTCACTGGGTTTAAGATCACAAGGGGAAAAGAGGAGGGATGAAGAAGTTTCCCTCACTCCCTCCTCTTTTCTACGGTGTAGCGACTTCTAAATTTGTTCTTTGCTGCTTTTCACGTTCAGCATACTCTAGCTTTTGCAACAATTCTTGAGTTAATTGATAGAATGCTTTTGATCCAGCGGTGCCGGAATTGTTTAAAACAACAGGCATAAAACTATCAACAGCCTTAGCAACATTTACATCCACTGGTATTTGTGTTTGACAAATTTTTGCATCGCCAAAATCTTGATGAACCCGTTGCATCACTTGTTTGTAATATCTGCCGCTGAGGAAGTTAGCGTTAGACATTGTGAAGATGATTCCCAGCATTTGTATATCTATATGTGCTTCATGTTCGTGACTTTCTTTTAACTGGGCGATGCGTCTTTCCAGCAATTGAATACCCACCACAGATAATGGTTCTGGTTTAGCAGGAAGTATATAGTAATTACTAGTTGCTAAAGCACTACGAGTCAAAAGATTATATCCAGGAGCGCAGTCTAAGATTATAAAATCGTATTCTTGCAGAATGGGTTCTAAGATTTTTGCGAGCAAAACTCTTTCAAAACGATTCCAAATCGTTTCAAATTCATTTTCACCCAAACTGACTGCTTGTTGATGCAGCATTTCTGAGACGACAAATTCGTCGTACAAGTCGATATCTCCTGGTAATAAATCTAGTCCGGGGAGATTACAAACCTGAGACTGAATGATATCTCGAATCGTCAATTTTGCTCTTGATGAGGGGTTGATAATGTCATCTATCAGATATCTCAATGTCCGTTTGTTTTTGCGAAGCTTGGCAAAATCCACAGGGGACATCAGACTAAGTGTGGCACTAATTTGGCTATCTAAGTCAAGGACAAGTACCCGTTTGTTATGATTTTTGACTAAACAAGTCGCCAGATTGACGGTGAGGGTGGTTTTACCAACTCCGCCCTTCATATTTGCAGTCGCAATGACATATCCCATCGGTTAATTCCTCTGATAAAGCTTTCTCATCTACTTAACGTAAATGTTTTATTATAGAGAGAAAATTTTTGCGAAGTTTAATATTTTTAAATAGTCAAGAGTATGATCTCAGTCACACTTCTCAAATTGAAGCAGTCAAGATTATAGCAGTGAGCGGCACTTTGGTGGGGGATACAGACAGGTCTTTTTCCATAATTGTGATAGTCCGCCTCTGATGTCACACTTGTCAATATCCTCAGACCTGAATTTTTACATAAAGATGACTTACCAAATCTTGGTAGGTGGTTTTTGGGTATTTTTTATGTACCTGACTTGAAAATAGCACCCGAGCAGGAGAAGATGAGAAAATTTTCATCCGTTCTGGTGTACCTAGTTCATGACGGCTACTTAAACGCTGGAATAATTTTTGATTTGGAAGTTCCTTGTAGAATTCTCAGCATCTTCTCAGGCAACTTCTCATGTGTTTTTAATGTTGGTCTAAGAAATTACTTTTATAGTGATCAGTACAACACCATAAAACAATCTATGAAAGTTACCAAAATCGCCCTGAGTCAAGTATTGGTTAGCCTTTCAGTTTTAGGACTTGGAATTATAGCCGCACCACTGGCATTAAAGGCAGAATCAATTGTGCCACCAGGCTATACTCTTAGCAAAACTCCAGTTAAAGGGAAGCATTGCTATTTCCACGGTGATGACCACGCAAATTACTATTGCTATACCAAGAAGTTACAAACCTCTCAGATTCAAAATCATGGCTCTATGATGAAGCCTGGTGATTCTATGATGAAACCTGGTGATTCTATGATGAAGCCTGGTGATTCTATGATGAAGCCTGGTGATTCTATGTCGCCAGGTAAATAAAACTTTATAATAGCCACTTTCATTTAGTTATTGATAAATAGAATTTGCCAAATTCTGATTTGAAAATAATTTTTTGCATCAGGCATAAAGTGGGATTCTACTGGCAAAATTTTACACGGTACTAGTCTCTTATTCATACTAGTACCTCACCTTTGTATGGAATTTTCAATGAATAAGAATTTGTTACGGCGACGCCAGTTGCTATCTTATTTTGGGATTGGAACTATGCTAGCAAGTGCAGAACCAATCCTTGACATAGCCTTGAGAAGAACTCATGGCTCTACTTCCTCAAGTATTAACTCAACTGCTGTTGCTGCTGGGCCTGAAACTAAAGCTTTACCCGAGTTTCAGGGCATAAATCAGTGGCTAAATTCTGCACCCTTAACAACTCAAAATCTCAAGGGTCAGGTTGTATTGGTTCATTTCTGGACTTTTGGGTGCATCAATTGTCAGCGGACTCTCCCCTATGTTGTTCGTTGGCATCGACAATTTGTAGCGCAAGGACTTAAGGTGATTGGGGTTCACACTCCTGAGTTTGCATTCGAGCGGAATGTAAACAATGTTAAAAGAGCGTTGAGCCAACACCAAATTACCTATCCGGTTCCCTTAGACAACGATTATAAAACCTGGAACGCCTTTAACAACGAGTATTGGCCTCATTTATTTTTAGCAGACCGTCAGGGGTTGGTGCGCTATGACCATATAGGGGAAGGAGCGTATGAGAAAACTGAGCAAACAATCCGTCAGTTACTAGGGTAAGCCAATGGCTGTTTCTATTCTATCGGCTGGTCTTGCACTGCTGGGAGGATTTTTAACTGTGCTGTCGCCCTGTGTTTTACCTATACTCCCAGTGCTAGTCGGTCGATCGCTTCAGTCTCATCATTATGGTCCGATTGCTTTAGTAGCAGGGTTGGTTGGAGGCTTTGCTGTCGCAGGTAGTTTTTTGGGAGTGACGGCGAGCTGGTTTACAGAATTAGCCAGTGGGCTACGAACTGTAGCGATTTTCTTGCTTTTAGTCATGGGGATTCTGGCAGTTTTTCCTAAGTGGAGTTACCGTTTATTCAGTTACTTCAGAGTAGGCAAAGGAACCAGAAAGCCTGTGGGTATGGGATTGAGGGGAGAGTTTTGGCTAGGAACTCAGCTTGGGTTGCTCTGGACACCTTGCGCAGGACCAGTTTTAGGTAGCATTTTAGTTTTGGCAGCAGTTAAACATCAGATTGCAGATGCCTTTGCTTTGCTTGTTATCTATGGTATTGGGGCAGCATTACCTTTGATAGCACTTGCGTACGGAGGTCGCCGCTTGGGTCAACAGCTACTGAGATTGCGATCGCACAGCATGGTTTTGCAAAGAGTGGGGGGTGTGATGGTAGCGGTTGGTGCGATTGCAATTCTCTTCGGTTGGGATGTCCAAGTGCAACTTTGGCTAGCTCCATTTTTTCCCAGTTTGCCATTATGAACTCACAATACATTTTTCGTCACCAACCTCAAATTATAGAAATGGAATTGTTATGAACAGGTCTACTCCTACTAAAAAGTCACAAAGTCGAAAGCAACCAAATCAAGCTCTGTTAGCCAAGATATTTCACTGGCTCAACATCATTAGCTTACTGTTAATGATTACCAGTGGGCTACAAATATACAATGCTAATCCAGTTTTTGGTGGGCGTGACGGTTGGCACTTTCCGTCGCTGTTTTTGCTGGGAGGGTGGCTAGGAGGCGGTAGACACTGGCATTTTGCTGCTATGTGGCTGTTTGCACTGAATTTACTTTGGTATGGGCTATATATTTTTATTACTCAACGTTGGAAGCGTCGGTTTTTTGGTGCTAATGAGCTCAAAGCACTGCAAGTCAGTCAAAATCCAAAACGCAAAATTTATGTCTGGCATCGATTAATCTACACTGTGATCATTCCGATTCTTTTGTTTGCTATATTCAGCGGTATCGGGATGTATAAACCTGCTCAGTTCCACTGGATAGTTGACCTATTTGGTAGCTGGCAAGTTTTGCGAGTGGTTCATTTTGCCACCATTCCGCTGGTAGCTATATTTGTGATTTTACACTCCTTCTTAGGACTAAAAGTAGGAGGTTTTCGCTTAATCAACTCCATATTTTTGTAGAGGTTTTTTATGAGTCCAATTCAACGTCAAAATAGACTTTTCAACCGCCGTCAACTACTTCAATTATCTGGACTTTCTGGTGCTGGTTTACTTCTGTCCGGTTGTGCATCCAGTTTTTTTGACAACATTGTGGATAAAACCTTTGAGCCTCTCAACCAGAGTCTAGAAACCTTAATACTGAATCCGCAAAAACCTGTTCCTGAATTTCCTGCCAGTGCAATTGAGCCTAATGCCCTGCTGGTCAATACGTTTGATTTTACTCCCCAGATTGACCCAGAAAAATTTAGTCTAACCATTAATGGTGAGGTTAATAATCCGATGCAGTTAAGCATGAAGGATATTCAAAAACTGCCGCTAACTTCAATGACAATTCGCCACATTTGTGTTGAGGGTTGGTCAGCGATCGTGCAATGGGGGGGCTTGCGACTACGAGACTTATTATTTTTGGTTCAACCGAAAGCAAATGTTCGATTTGTTTACTTCAAATCTGCTGATGGGTACTACGAAAGCTGGGACATTGCTTCTGCTATGCATCCCCAAACTCTTATGGCTTATCAAAAGAATGGACAACCATTGTTACCTGAGAATGGTGCGCCCATACGCTTAGCTTCTCCAATCAAACTGGGCTATAAACAAAGCAAGTGGGTGACCCAAATTATGCTAGTCAGCAATTTGTTGCCTACTAAAGGCTACTGGGAGGATCAGGGTTATGAGTGGTTTGCAGGGTTGTAGTTTATTTTTGCGGATCTAAACTTCGATAATATTGGAATCACCTATGAAATCGTAACCGGTAAACTGATTGTAAACGTACTCCCTTCCCCTAACTTCGATTGCACATTTACACTACCACCCATACTCTCTATAAGTGTCTTAACAATCGATAAACCTAAACCACAACCCCCACTCGCATGACTGCGGGATTCGTCTACGCGGTAAAATCGCTCAAAAATACGTGCTTGGTGTTGCAAAGGAATGCCATAACCCTGATCACACACTTGAATAATTGCCTTGTCCTGAAGTTGATTTAACTTGAAAATTATCGGTGTACCAACTTCAGAATACTTAACAGCATTATCAATCAAATTCAGTAATACTTGTTTGAGGCGACTGTAGTCTGCTTTCACCTGTATTGGGTAAATTGTTGACTCGATTGTAATTACGCGATCGCTGTATTTCTTTGCCATGACCACAACTTCTTCAACCAAGTCATTCAGCACGTAAGGTTGGATTTTCAAGTATAAATGACCGCTATCTGCCCGTGCTAAATCAAGTAAATCTTGTAGCAGATGGATGGTGCGTTCAGCTTCCGATGCTGCGGTTTCTAAAGCTTCCTGTTGGGTTGGGGTTAAGTTATTTTGCCGTCGCAAAACGCTTTGCAAGTAACCATGTACAATTGTCAAAGGTGTACGTAGCTCGTGAGAAACGTTACTCACAAATTCTCGTTCTTGCTGCCAAGATTGGGAGAGGCGTGATAACAACATGGCTAAGGTTTGAGCTAATTCTTTGACTTCGCTGGGTGCATTATCCAGATACAGTTGTGCTTGTCCTAAATCTTCAGTGGAAATGACAGAAGTCATCTGACTTAGCTGGCGTAGAGGTTGCAAAGAACGCTTGATATAAAATGCGATCGCAACTGTTAAAACAATAATTGCCAAAATACTAGTAATCGCTAAACTCTGCACCATTACCACAAACATTGTTTGTTCGCGGGTAATATCCTGCACTACAAATACCTCACCCAGCAACTTACCCTGCACTTGTACAGAACTACCACTCAAAACAAAGTAGCTTTGGTTGACTTTGTAAACTTGTGGTTTAATCTGCATTTTAGTCAGAGACATTAACTCAGCTACCGTAGAGTTAGATAACAAATCCAAGGTTGCTGATTTGACTAATATTTGATTATTAGGGTTTTTTAGCCATAATAATGTGTTGGTATTCGCCAAGTTATTAACAGCCTTTTCCAACCCTGTTTCCGGTTGCATCATTTGACTATAAAGTTGCACATCTCGCGGTAAGCGCTCGGCGATTTGTTGTATGTTATGCTTATGACTATCAATTAAAATTTGCTGCATTTTCCAACTAGTCCATGTAGCGAGGCTACCTAATACCAAAGCGGAAAATGCAGCAATACCAATTGTTAGGCGTAACTGTAACGAAGATGGATCTATATTTCTCCAAAATTTTCTGATTTTGTTCACTGTTATGGTTGCGTTTTAGATGCTGGAGAAGACTTTTTTAATCAAGCCACATTGTCAAATTCAATATGAAATTACTATCAGCTACGACATCTTTAATTATAGTTAATTTTTATTGGTCTCTGTTCATAACTTATAGTAAAAAGGGTAACTATTCCAGAAAGATTGCTAAATATTTTTATAAGCTCGACTTTATCCATTTTTCAGCAACACGCTAACATACGCTCAAACTCTCATGAAACATATACTCTGACTTTTTCTATCTCGACAAAAGCAGTTGAAGTAAATTTACGGTAGCTGAATATCAACTGCTAATAAACTTTGTAAGCGGTACAGTTGAGCGCCCATTTGATAAAGCAAATCGCCTTTTCCTAATAACCGAGCAGCGGTTGTTTGTTTACCTCCCAAGATAATAGCTGAATCAGCTTCACTAGCAGTTCTCAGCGCAACCCTTCCTGGTAAATTTGAGCGGATAATTGGGGTGACAATACCGGCTTCTGGGCGTTGAGTGGCGATAATCAGATGAATTCCAGCGGCTCTTGCCATTGCACCAAGTCGTTTTATACTTTGTTCTAGTGCTGTGCGGGATTCTTTTTCTGCCATGAAGTCAGCGTATTCATCAAAGATGCAGACAATTCTAGGCAAAGGCTGAGAAGAACGTTGATTATAAGTACTTAAATCAGCACATTTCGCTTTTTCAAACCGTTGATAGCGCGATTCCATTTCTGTGACTAGTTCTTGCATGAGTTCGATAGCGCGATCGCTCTCTTTCACAACAGGTGAATACAACCACTGCATCCGCTCAAACTCAGGAAATGTCACTCGTTTAGGATCAACCAGAGCAATTTGTAAATGTGCAGGGGAATGACGCAAGATGAGACTGAGGAGGAGCGATCGCAAATACTCACTCTTCCCACTTCCAGTTGTCCCCCCTACCAAAAAGTGACACGTATTTGGATCAGACAAATCAGCTTCTATGAGTTGTCCCTCTAAATTTACTCCAATAGCAATTTTCACAGGTGCTGTTGCTGGCAAAACTTGGGATTTTATATAACTCTCAAACTTCGCAACTTGTCTGTCGGGACGAGGTAAATCAATACTGACATATCCAGCTTGAGGGGAAATCAGAGGCGGATTTTCTAACCCCAATTGAACTTGCAAATCAGCTGACAATCTCAGCAAGGAGCTCACCTTAACACCAAGTTGAGGTTTAAGTTTCACCCGAACAAAAGCTGGACCAACAGCCGCCCCGTGGTAATCTACATTAATACCAAAAGATTGCAGAGTTTTAACCAAATTTTCTCCCATCTCATCAGGATTAAATGGTTGCTTATGATTGTTTCCTGTCTGCCCATTTTGTTCAACATTTTCTTGTTGATTCTCTTCATTGGATGATTCCTCACCTTGAGATTGCTCCACAAAGTAACTTTGACACTTTTGCTGCTGTGGACAAATTTTGCACAGGTGAGGTTGGGTTGTTAAGGGTGGAGGATTAGGTAATGGTGGTTCCCAAGTCAACCATTGACGCATTTGCTGTAATTTATAAGGAATCAACTGATGTACTGTATTTTCCAGTTGTTCCCAGGAATACTGATACTCTTTAAATTCTGGCAAAACACAGTAAACTGCTGAGTCAACAGCTACTTTTTTCTTTTGCCACAACATGTAACTATAAAGCGCAACTTGAGCTAATTGTGCTGATGGATCGGCTGGTTGATAGGTTTTAAATTCCACCATACAAAGGCGCTTTTTTTCAAAGTTGTAGACTAAGCAATCAAATTCCCCTGCAACCCGTTGCTGCGTGTTATCGGGTAAATTAAAGTGGTACTCAAGCTTGCGTTCTTCCGAAATAAAAGTGTTACGAACAACTGTTTCTGCACTGCAATAGCGGCGATTGAGTATTAGTAATTCGGCAAAGCGTTTGATAAGTCCTTGTAATCCCTGCCAAACTTTGAATAATGCTTGTGCTTGGCTCGGGTCTTTTTTTATAGTTTCTTGTAGGTAAGAATAAAACTTTATTTCATAAAATTTTTCTTGTAGACGAGAGGCTATTTCCTCTATATGTGATTGTGGTGTTGTTGACTTAAAAAAGTCTACAAATGTAGGCTCTTCAGCAAGCAACTGCACGAAATCATTAGCTAATTGATGAAAAGTATTACCAATCCCAACAGGATTTTCTGGTGGTAAAAATAATGTATTGCCTCCAAAGCGCTGATTGAGATAAAATAAGCGTGGACATTCAAAAGCTACTCGTACTTTGGTAGCGCTTAAAGATAATTTTTCCGATTTGGTTGTTTGTTTTGAACTCTTAGCTGCCATGTTAAAAATATCATTGACAAGACTGGGGTTAGAAATTTCCAATAAACGACGATGGACAGCAGCCAGATAGACTGTATCCATCGCAGCATAGTGTAGTTGTTTTTGTCTCAGAGGTCTTTTTCCCCAGTCGCTTCCCTGTTCTTCTTTATCTACATCAGAGAATTGACAAAGTTCTGTTGCTAAGGTTTTCAGTTGTAGATTAGAGACTTGCAAAACTTCGCGGGTAATTTTTCGGGCTAACTTCAGCGTACAGGTAACATTTGGTGCTTGCTTACCTCCGAGATATTTTAAATCAAAGGTGGCGTTATGAAAGACCTTTTCTATTTGAGGATTAGCTATAATTTGATTAATGAAATATGCTGCTAAATCAGGTTTGTTCAATACATCCAGGATAAAAGCAGAATCACTTGTTAAGTTTGTAGGTTCAGCAAGTACCTGAATGAGCGACAGTTTGGGATAGTAAGTATCCCAGTCAGCGATTTCTGTATCTAGCCATAGTGTTTTAGCTGAGGCAAATTTGGCTATTTGCGTTCGGATTTCAGTTGGTTGTGTGAGATATTGCATTGGCTAAAATTAAAAAAAATCATATTTTAGCTATGAAACAAATTAATTGGTCTTGTAGCTTAGCTTTTGGATTAATAATTTTCACCTTTTGTTCTTGACACAAGAGTTCAATCAAAAGTTGAACATCAGTTTCTTTAACAAAAGGAAACTGATTAACACACTGTGTAATTAAAGTTAAAACTCCCATATAACCTTGAGTTTTAATTAGACTCAACAAGAAATCTTTGACAGATCTGAAATCTTTTTTCCCATTTCTATCGTCTTCATCAGACTCTTGTTTAGAAACGATTTCTAAATCCTGTAACAAAGTACATTTTTCTAAAAGTTGAGACTCACGGATTAAGGTTTTTAGTTCCTGTAAAGTAATGGTTTTACCTGCAATCACTAATTCCTGAGCAAGTGCAGAATTCACTAAGCTGTGATACGTCGCTAAATAGTGAACAGAAGTTAAATTTGGCTTGATATGACGATGATTAGTATAGGTGAAAATCTGTTGGTAGATCTGATTTCCAGCAAGGTTTGGTTTCCCTAATCCTCCAGCCCGAATTAAGTACATAGTTTGGCAGAGATTTTGCTGAATCGCTTTCTGACAAGCACTTATCACATTGAAAAAACTTGTCATGTGTGAATCTTCTGTCCAGACTATTCCTACTCGTTCACGCTTACCAGGTTGTTGATAACTTAGGGAATAACTGGCGTACTTTCCACTTATGAGTTTGGTCTTAATTCCCTGTACTTCTAAGACAGCTAGGGCTTCTTGCAACATCCCAATAAGTTCGGGAGCAGCTAACAAAGTAATTTTGGTAATTTTTTCCTGAACTTTTTTATATTCCTTTTGCCACAGCAACTTTAATTCCGCTTCACTTTTATCACTCTCGTTCGGCTGATCTATAATTATCGGGGTTTCAGGAGTATTAGGTTTTTGAGTGACACGGGCAATAACTTTTTTATTATTGCCTGTCTGTTGTGATGTAAGAATTACCAAAGGTTTAGTAGTATCAGTAGCTTGAGTACTTAATATTGACATTTTATACTTTATATACTCCTGTTTACCTAAATTGAGTGCATTTCTAGGCCGAGTCTTACCACCAGGAAAACTCTCTTCTAAAAATTGCTTCTTCAAAGGGAAAATAGGAGAAGTGGGCTGAGGGTTTGCTTCGTGGTGTAATACCTTCAACCTATAAGCCCAGAGAGCTTCTGCTTGATCTAGTGTAATAAGTTTTAACTGAACTAATCGTTCAATCCTAGCTCTGTCAGCACGCTGAATACGAGCATTATTTCTTTTCCAGGTATCAGTAATGACACTTATAATGACAAGGAAATTTTTGAGATAGCTATTATGAATAGTTGTATTAACATTAAATAAAACCTGAAAATCCTGAGAGCCGTCTGGTAAGCGAGGAATGTTGTCTAAATTATCAAAACATAGAACAATAGGCTGAGTGTCAGTAGCAATCCTGCCAAAGTTTGCTAAAATATTTTTCGCTGCATCTTCTGAATCAATACAGTGTTTGACTTTTAACTCTTGCATAGACTCTTCACTTAAGTCATCTCCTTTTAACCACTCACAGGCTAAGGGATATAGTTCTGGATTTGTCAGGTCATGCAGCACACCAAAAAAGATGTCAGGATTATAAATACCAGCTTGTTTATAGGTTTGCTTAAGATGCTTGATGAATTTTTGGCGATCGCTTTGTAATAATAGCCAGATACTATCATTAAAAAATCTCTGCTGAAGATTGCGTTTGGTAAAGGCAGATAAGCTTTTTAGCCATAACATCAACTGAGATTCTTGCTCGCCTTCTGGCACTTGGATTAAACTATCAACTGTATTGCGCAGGACATGACGCCAAATATAGTCGCTATCAGCCCAAGAATCGATGTAGGCAAAAAAAGCTTTAGGGTTAAAGGTGCGTTTGAGCCGACTTAATAAATAACTTTTGCCAGAACCGGAGTCACCTAAAAGTAAGACACTACGACTACGATTGTCTGTGCAAACTAAGTTTAATAGCTCTTCAAGTTCAGCTATTGTTTCTTGATGAATTGACTCAACCATTAACATTGAGTCTTGTTGTTCTCCCCAAAAGTTACCGGGTTTCAAATTTGTCAGATCAAAAGGATTTACCTCGCGTTTAATGATGTCGTTTATGGATGGCATAGTTGTATTGAGGTGAGAATAGCGAACTGAGTTTTAGTGTGAAAAAGACTGATCTATTGCTAGTTGACGCTGATAAAGAACAGTGGCCCACCAATATTTTGAATAATTCCTGCATCAATTTGTTCTGGAGTATAGGCACTAGCTTCTTGCAAGGTACTTAACTCAATTTTGTCACTCGCTTGCAGACGATAAAGTGCCTTATCTAATTCTTCCCTTGACATTGGAGGTTGTAACTTTTCTCGCACATGAAAGATTGGCAAATAATTGTCAGTTCCCAGTTCCCGATCCAATCTCCGGATGGTTTGTAAAATATCTTCGTCACTAATATTGACAATCGTTTCTGGAGAAGATTCTTCACTCTGATGTGCTGAAGTAGATACCTGTTCAGGCTTATCGTGCAAAGATTTTCGCAGAAACCGCACGTAGTTATTCAGCAAATCCAAGTTAATGGTTGCAGCACCCTTTGGAGTGTAATCTTCGCGTAAATACTCCAGTCCTCGTTCAGTCAGCCAAACCTCAGCTTTAACTCTTTGGCGTTTGATTTCAGCGTCAATCAATCCCCGTTCACTCAGGGTTTTCAATATCTCTTCTTTCTCAGGCGCTTTCAACGACGAAATTTTGATTTGACTTGGGGAGACTTTAGCCGCAGCTTTACTTATCTTTTCCAGTACCTTGAGTTCTTTGTCTGTGATGGGCAACTGAGCTGGTTCAAGTTTCAGTAGAGCGTTACCAGGTGGTAAAATCTTGACTGTGGCAATCTCGCGGGAATAGTCTAGTAGCTCGCGATCGCCTAAATTTTGGCAAATTTTGTCTTTACCTTTAAAACTATCGAAAATACTAGCACTAAAGCTTGATTTATAATTAGCGCATCCTAATAACTTGAGTAGGAACTTTAATTCATTTGTATCCATGCGGATTCTTGCCTGTATTTAATTCAGCACCACTCTAGCTCAAGTGGCAATAATTGACACCCTTTTTTATCCTATTTGGGGTATTTAGGCAGGATGAGTGTTATTAAAACATCAATACAGATGTGTTAAGTTATGTCCTGCGAACACGCTACTATGCTGGGCACATTTAAAGCGAGAGTTTATAATACAGTATACTACAACGTAATAATAAACTCTGTTCATGCCTTTGTGAAGTCAGATATATAGGCTGGGAAACCCTCCTGTAGTACTGGCTTGTTTTTGCGTGAGGTATTACTCCATACCTGTTAAAAATATCCGGAAATCAAATTTCTGCAACTGAAGATCTATCTCAGCATCATGATAAAAGATGCAAATCGGGGGCTAATATGGATAATTTAGAATCAAAAATTATTGATGTTTTAAAGCATGGTACTCCTCTAAGAGCAATACAAATTGCTAATAAGCTTGGAGTTGAAAGAAGAGAGATAAACCACTACCTATACTCTTCATTAAAGCATTTGGTGGTTCAAGACAGTGACTATAGATGGTTATTGAAGACAAATCAAATAAGCAATACTCAACGTCCGCCAACTCAAGCGTCAACTTCTCATACCAAGTCATCACAACCTGCAAGGCAAAATAACTTGTATAGCTTTACTAAACAAGAGATTAAACAAGATAGTCCAATTCAACCACCAACTTCTAAAACTTCATCATCACAACCTATCAAGCACGAGAACCTACAGAAATTTCATGAAAAATATTTTAAACAAAATAGTAAACTTCAACAATCTTCAACGCCTCAAAGTCCATCATCAGAGCCAGTAAGGAAAACTAATCCTTCTGAATTTATCAAGAAAGAACTTGCTCAAGCATCTCCAGAAGAGAAAGTAAAAATTTTAGAGAACGTTTTTAGGCAAGAGCAATTCAGAGAACTAGAAGATGAGGAGATTAATGCTCTCCAATCAATTTTGGAACAATCTAGGCGTGAAATAGATATAGCTAATACAGCATATACACAAGGTAAACTAAGCACGCGAAAAAATAATCCTATTGTGATTGCAGCTTTGTCAATTGCATTAACTCTAGCTACACTTTTTCTTATCAGTCAATTTCTACCAAAATTAACTAACCAAACTGTTCCAACACTTCCACAAAGTCAGTAAATGTAATAATTGCATCTCCCCTACCCCTTCACCCTTCTCACCAAATCAAACACCAAAGAACGCAACCCCACAGGTAACACCAACAACCCCAAACCAGTCCACGCCTTAGCTGGAGAAAAAGACTTCCCAGCTAAAACCAACTTTCTTCCTTTTTGCGTTTCACCTTTTGAAATCAACCGTAAACCTAACAATAACTGTGTCTCTGCAAGACGCTGTTGCCTAATTTTCTCTAGCTTTTCCGATTCAAATTGATAACTTTCCAAATACCGTAACTTATCTGTGAGATAAGGAATTGCTCTATCAATACCTTGCTGTTGTGCGTGGAAGCGATATTCCATCAAAAGTTCTGGGAGATAATAACCTTTCTTTCCTGCCAAAGCCAGCCGTACAAATAAATCATTATCCTCACAGTTTTGCCAATTAGGCTGCATAAATCCTAATTCTTGCAAGGCTGAACGACGAAATAAGGTTGCGCCAATTTGAAAGCTTTGATTAACAAAGACAACTTCCTGTAAATTATCAACAACACCTTCTGATAAATTCGCTCTACCCCAACGCCGAGAATTTTCTTGTGTTTTCGTCTGATCTCGGATATTGTTAATATCAATCACCCAGTGGTCAGTTCCAACAAAATCAATAGTAGGGTTTTGATCCAGAATTGCTGTGGTACGTGATATAAAATCTGAAGTTAACCTGTCATCATCATCAAATTTGATAAAATATTCACCCGTTGCAGCATCAAAGCCAGAGCGCATATTATTGCTTTTACCAATATTTTGCTGATGACGCATATATTTGATGCGGCTATCTGTGTACTGCGACATAAGTTTAGGAGTACTATCCGCAGAACCGTCATCGCAAACAATTAATTCAAAGTCTTGATAAGTCTGCTGAAGTACACTTTCAATTGCGAAAGGTAGCAGATTAACACGATTAAAAGTAGGAATACAAACACTGACTTTAGGCATTTTTTTAATATAGGAATCCGGTTTTGTTTATGAACTTACTAATTGAGGTAGAGAACAGGGAACGCTTAATAGGGAACAGGGAACATACACTGTTCCTTGCTGAGCAAAAATCAAATAGGAATCCTATAGTAGGGTTGACAAAAGTTAAACTTAAGAAATTGTTCTTTCAATTCTGCTCTTAACCTTTTGTACGAATCGCTTGGTTTTAACTCCTATGCTAGGCGGCTTGAGTTGCTTAGATCTTTTTTCTGGTTCCTTCAGAAATCGATAGTATAAAAATTCATTTTTGTAACGAATATCAACGTCTTCGCCTTGACACAACCGAGTAAAATCAATGGCAGAATAATTCATGTAATGCAGGCGATGAATTGGTTTTAATCCATCTTGATTGTAGAGAACATTATTAATATTGATAAAAGGGTCGGCGTCGGCACAATTGCCAGTTATGTCTTGACCATTGGGGCTGAGGGTAAAGTTAAAGAGTGGGCGCTTGCATCGTAATGTCATATAACTAAATAAGTCTGCATCACACCACCAAGACTGCTCATTAATCCAGGTAAACTCCTGGTTTTTCACCAAACGCTCTCTTAGCATCTCTAGCTCATCCTTGCCAAAAATTCCCTGTTTTGAACCGAAGAAACTAGAGCAATGTAATAGTGGTCTTACCTGAGATTCTGGCAAGCTTATTGCCTTTTCAATCCGAGCAAAGTTGAGTGCTGCAACAGGAGTTGACTTGCCATGTTCCCAATCATCAAACACAAAGTCGTAGTGGTCTAATTTTTCTAAAACCCTATCCAGAGAACTCATTGCCAAACTATCGGCATCATAAAACACAAATTGTTTAAACTTGCCATCAAATGCACACATTTTCCTGAATAAATTACTTTGTTTGTACCATTTTCTAGAGTGACCTTGCTTTAGGTGGCTAGCTTGGGCATGGGCATTCCAAGCTTGATTATAAAAATCTTCCCAGCGCTGCATTGAGCTTTTGTTCTCAAACAAGGTGACATTAGGTCGAGAACTGACCTCTAGCTTCACTCGGTCTAGTCTGTGATCATAGGGAATAATACAAATCGGAAGATTTGGGCTAACATTCACTTCAATGCTGTTTAGTAATGCCACTAATTGATTATAAACAATATCATTGGCTAGTGTGTAAATACCAAAGTTTTCCATCCGAAAATATCCTTTGTTTCTTCAAGTGGTTTATCAAAAAATTAAATTTATAACTCGGAAAATGATGATATAAATGGTGAGGACAAGTCATCCTATATGTATAGTAATCCCAAATGAGTTGTGAAAATTCCTAAACTAAGATACCCGACTTATCACCAGAAGTCGGGTATCTTGTTTTTCACAAATGTTTCTCATAAATGATTTAGGACTGCTATATCACCGCTTTTGTTAGTATAGGACTTTTATAGAACTCCTATTTGATTTTTACAAAGCTAGATCACTTTTTTTGTTTTTCCCCTGTTCCCTGTTCCCTGTTCCCTGTTTCCTATAATTAGGTTTATGAACATCTTAATGCTATCTTCCACGTTTCCCTATCCTCCTACACGAGGCGGAACCCAGGTAAGGACATTTCATTTACTCAAGTATCTCGCTCAACATCATGCTATTACCCTGGTGACTCAACGAGAGCCTGATGTCACAGATACAGAAGTACTAGAATTACGGAACTATGTTGATAACTTAATTGTTTTTAATCGCCCTCAAGATACGAGTGAATCAGGAAGATTACTAAAAAAAATCCAGCGCTTTTATTCTTTTATACAACAAGGAACACCGCCAAGTGTGTTAAACCGTTACTCAAGCGAGATGCAGACTTGGATTGATAACTTCGTGGAGGCGGGAAAATGTGATGTTATTACCTGTGAACATAGCGTCAATGAAATTTATGTGCAACCCCACTTTCAAAAAAATCTTAGAACTATAGTTAATGTTCATAGTTCAATCTATGGTACTTGTCGCAACCAGCTAAAAACGGGTATTTCAGAAAATAGATTTCGAGACAAACTTTATCTACCACTTTTGCGTCGCTATGAACAACGCTACTGCTCTAAATTCTCAGCAATTGTGGTGACAACAGAAGAAGATAGAATTCAGATGCAAGAATTTAACCCGAACAGCGAAATTCAAGTTATTCCCAATGGCGTAGATTTAGTTTCTTTTCCCTACCGCACTCATGATCCAAACGGACATCGCATCATTTTCATTGGTGCAATGGATAATTTAGCAAACATTGATGCTGTTTGCTTTTTTAGCAACGAAGTCTTAAGCGAAATTCAAAAGCTTTACCCTGATACCACTTTTGATATTGTTGGTTCTCGTCCTGCACCAGAAGTTTTAGCACTCAAAGAAAAACCCGGAATTACTGTTACCGGGCGTGTTCCTTCAATGGTAGAATATTTGCACAAAGCAACAGTCTGTGTTGTGCCAATGCGAACGGGATTTGGTATTAAAAATAAAACTTTAGAGGCGATGGCTGCAGGTGTGCCAGTCGTAGCTAGTGAGCGTGGTTTAGAAGGACTAAGTGTAGATGGTTCAAATATACCACCCAGAGCATTACGAGCAAATCAGCCTACAGAATACGTTACTGTTATCAGTCAATTATTTGAAAATTCGCAATTGCGAACAGAATTATCTCGTAACGCCAGACAATTAGTAGAAACGGAATTTACTTGGGAAAGCGCAGGTAAACGCTATGAAGAAGTCCTAACAAGTACTGGGTGTTGATATCACACGGTTTATGACGACTGGTTATCAGTCACGGTGTTAGGCGAATTACCCTCGATAACGTTATTATTTTGAGTGCTGTGTGTGTAGATTGGCATAACAACATTATCGATTTTGTTTCTTATGACTGTAATCCCTCCACTTGCCTGATCCAGATAAATACCGGTGATCGGATAGCCTGCAGCCCAGGGAGAACGAACAAGATCGTGAATATTATTATCTGAAATCGAGGTATTATCTTGATTAGACAAAGTATAAATACCCGCACCGTCATCAAGGGTGTTCATGACGTTGTAAATTTCGTTGTTCCTGATAGTATTGCTTTTTAGCTTGTAGATATCCTTCGTCCATCCCCAGCCGATGCTGATGCCCGTGTAAGGAAGATTCCACAGTTTGTTGTTTTCAACGGTCATGTTTTCCACAAAACCAGCGAAAATTCCTACCGAACTTTGATAGTCTTGACCAAGGGCGGTAAGGGTATTGTTATTGATGCTAACATTACGGATCGTCGCTGTTGCAGGTTCCGCCTTTAAGAGGGTATCCATGACGATGCCTTGTCCCCCCAGGTTCTCGAAATGGCTGTCCGTAATGGAGAGATTTTCAACATTGCTAGAAGCATTGATGCCTGAAGCGCTCATATTAAGGAAGCTACATTTTTGAAAGCTGACGTTTCCCGCGTAAGACAGTTCTACCCCTGCGATCATCGTCGTATCACCCCATACATTGGTTGTGCTAATTTCCGTGCCAGCCTGCCCGCCGATAAATCCTTTTTGCGAAGGTCCTGTCCAGTTCGCATCCTGAAAAACGATACCCTGAAAAACAATATTCTGTACTGGTTTTTCAGCAGTTCCGGCAATTTTTACAATCTGATCAAGACGTGGGGCAATAACAGTGGCTCGGGACATGTTTTCGCCTGGGCGGGGTATGTAAAATAAAATGTGTGCTTGCTTATCGAGATAAAATTCTCCCTTGTTGTCAAGAAATTCATAAGCATTCTCAAAATAATACGAGAGTTGTGGCTCTAAGAATTGGGTATTCACCATAAAAGCCAGATCTCTGCCTGGATTCTGCAGCGTGACAGAAGCAATGTTGCCGTTTATAAAAAAATCTTCAATTTTAAATCTGTTGATAGTCCAGTGTCTGAAAACTATCATTTCTGCTTCGCTGAGTTTGTTCCATCGATTGATCTCGTTTGGCTTTATTTCCACCCTTTTATTGGGTATATCCCAATTAACAACACGAAAATAAGTGCCAGCATTTGGTTGTCGGGCGCGGATAGCTGGAACGCCATTGACGAACAGCCGACGAAAATCTTGGTTCTCCACCGCAGCCTGAAAAATCTTTCCGTCCTGAGTTTGCCATCCCGTAATCACCTTACCGCCTGAAAGTTGAACTTTTCCAGACGTTTGAGCTTGAAAAATGATCGAATGCCCGTTGAAACCACTGTCTTGTGCATTAAGGGTAAAAGTATCCGGCAGGTAATAGGTGCCATTTTTCAGAATAACGGTTATATCGTTTTTCATCGAGGTATTGACGGAACGCAGATACTGCTGCACGCTTGTCAGGGAGCAGGGTGCTTTGCTTGTACAGGCATTCCCGTTGCCGTCAGGACTGACATATAGCGTTTTTACCTGTGTTGCAACGTTGTTCTCGTTTGGGTTGAGGGAAATGATCGCAGAATCCGACAACTTTCTAAATAACTTACCCGTAGGACTAGCCAATCCTGGCTTTGTTTGGCTGCTTATTGAGAAGAATATCAACAAACAAGATCCAAAAATCCGCAAAACTGGAAAGGTTATTCCGTTTTGTTTACGAAAAATGAAACGGTTGACCAGATGATTATTCATGTAGTAAAATATGACTCGCAGAGAAAAGAAACATATGTACTTTTCCCGTAGTGGAAAAGCTCAAAAAAACTGGGCGATCGCTCTTGATCCCCAAATGCCTTGTTTTCAATTGGACAAGTAATACTGATACCCGCGTTGCATTCAAAGATAGTAGGTGGGCGCTTCATCTCCCCCTATTTCTAAATGCTGTTTTTTACAGCAGTTTTCACCTAAATGAACCGCACCTTTTGTAAGGGCGCAATGTCTTGTACCCCTACGACTGTGGTCTATTTACCTAAAAATGGCTGTAAAATTAATTAGTATAAAAATCCGCAAAACTGGAAAGGTTATTCCGTTTTGTTTACGAAAAATGAAGCGGTTGACCAAATGATTATTCATTTGGTAAAATATCACTCACAGAGAAAACAAACATATGTACTTTTCCCGTAGTGGAAAAGCTCAAAAAAGCTGGGCGATCGCTCTTGATCCCCAAATGCCTTGTTTTCAATTGGACAAGTAATACTGATACCCGCGTTGCATTCAAAGATAGTAGGTGGGCGCTTCATCTCCCCCTATTTCTAAATGCTGTTTTTTACAGCAGTTTTCACCTAAATGAACCGCACCTTTTGTAAGGGCGCAATGTCTTGTGCCCCTACGACTGTGGTCTATTTACCTAAAAATGGCTGTAAAATTAATTGGTATAAAAATCCGCAAAACTGGAAAGGTTATTCCGTTTTGTTTACGAAAAATGAAGCGGTTGACCAGATGATTATTCATTTGGTCAAATATCACTCACAAAGAAAACAAACATATGTACTTTTCCCGTAGTGGAAAAGCTCAAAAAAACTGGGTGATCGCTCTTGATCCCCAAATGCCTTGTTTTCAATTGGACAAGTAATACTGATACCCGCGTTGCATTCAAAGAGAGTAGGTGGGCGCTTCATCTCCCCCTATTTCTAAATGCTGTTTTTTACAGCAGTTTTCACCTAAATGAACCGCACCTTTTGTAAGGGTGCAATGTCTTGTGCCCCTACGACTGTGGTCTATTTACCTAAAAATGGCTGTAAAATTAATTAGTATAAAATGCAACTCCTCTAACAACATTTATATTCGATGTTTTTGCTATACGCAATACGTGAATATACTGAATTTGCATATTTTCACTTAGTCCTGGTAGTGTATGTGATTCAAATGGAACCGCTATATAACCCTCTTGCAACGCCCCATTCATGCACTTTGGACTTACCCTAACAACAAAATTCCCGACTTCTTTTAAAGAAGTCGGGAATCTGAGTATGCGTGATTTATGCGCTTTGCGCAGGCTACACCTACACAAATCAAATCGGATTGGTATATTTGCTTCAAACCAGAAGCACTATGTTATGCTGATCAGTCTTCGGACGCTTTTGTTGTGTAATAATGTCAACTGATTTATACTGGTTTTAAAAGTGATTTAGAGTAACTATTAGCTGCGATACGCCTTTGGCGTCTGGCCTTTGGGCGATCGCCCCGGTAGCACAAACGCAATCATGCATCTGGCTAGAGCCGCACTAGGACATTCCCTAACTTCGTCTGTAGAGACTGCCCACAGTTGTGATCTAAAAATCTGATCGCAGAACAAACACCGCTTTCAATTGCGTGCTCGTCATGATATTGTGACTATATGCGGCTAGCAACCGTTACTGTGAGACTAACCTATTCCTCCTTATTTGTTATTGATTTTTCTGTCTTCATACTTTGCAACTGTTCTAGCAAGCAATCGACTTCTGCCTGCAAATGCATAAATTTTGTTAACTGCTCAGCTTGGTAGTAACACTTGTTTAGTTTGCTTGCCAAGATACTTTGGGTTTCTTTTTCTGACACACTAGATGTAGACATTGACGTATCTATCCATAAATCAACTCACACCATTAGAGATATTATAATAGGCGAGTTTTAATAATTATTAAATAATTGTATATTTTTCTCGCACAAATTTAACACCTCTGACAGGATGTTTGAAAAGTGTTCATTTATCGTGCTGTTTCCGTAGCGGCAACGTGTAGAAGCATGTTACGCAAAATCAGCAATTCCTTTTTTAGGAGTTATCTTCGCACTGCGCCGCACTTCAATATGACAATTTTGACTTTCACAAACATCCTTTAGAATTGTATTTTAGGAGACTGCACATGGGACAGTTTTGTTCCAAAAAACAATTTCACCAATCATAGATGCTAGATACCCCTTGCGCTTGCATAGCATCTGGGGTGCAAAATAAATACTACATAGTGTTCTCAATTGGAGCTAAGAGCTTTTAAATACCGTGACTTTGAGCCTGTCTGCTGCTAAATCTCATCGCCAACCCTGGCTTGGACTTATAGAACAATATCGCGAGTACTTGCCTGTCAACGAAAAAACACCAGTTATCACTCTACAGGAGGGCAATACACCCTTAATACCTGTTCCCTCTATAGCACAACTTGTTGGTAGACAAGTGCGTGTCTTCGTCAAATACGATGGTCTTAACCCCACTGGTAGCTTTAAAGACCGAGGGATGACATTGGCAATTTCTAAGGCAAAGGAAGCTGGAGCAAAAGCGGTTATCTGTGCTAGCACGGGCAACACCTCAGCAGCCGCAGCAGCTTACGCTCGCCGTGGAGGTATGCGTGCCTTTGTCTTAATTCCTGATGGCTATGTGGCGCTGGGCAAGTTGGCACAGGCGTTGCTGTATGGGGCAGAAGTCCTGGCAATCAAAGGTAATTTTGACCAAGCGCTAGAAATTGTGCGCGAAATGGCCGAAACTTATCCAGTCACTTTGGTAAACTCTGTCAATCCTTACCGTTTAGAAGGTCAAAAAACAGGGGCGTTTGAAGTTGTTGATGTTTTGGGTAATGCTCCAGACTGGCTGTGCATCCCAGTGGGAAATGCAGGAAATATCACAGCATATTGGATGGGTTTTTGTCAATATCATCAAATCCAAAAGTGCGATCGCCTACCTAAGATGATGGGATTCCAAGCAGCAGGTGCCGCTCCCCTTGTAACAGGACAGCCAGTCGCACATCCAGAAACCATAGCCACAGCAATTCGTATTGGCAACCCCGCTAGCTGGGAAAAAGCAGTTGCAGCCCAACAAGCAAGCACGGGCAAATTCCATGCCGTCACCGATGCGGAAATTATTGAAGCTTATCGCCTTTTGGCATGCGAAGAAGGGATTTTCTGCGAACCTGCTAGCGCCGCTTCCGTCGCCGGTTTGTTACAGGTGAAAGACCAAGTTCCCACAGGTGCGACAGTCGTTTGCGTCCTCACCGGAAATGGTCTTAAAGATCCAGATACAGCAATCAAACACAGCCAGAGCCAATTTAAACAAGGCATTGAGCCAGAACTGTTGGCAGTCGCAGACGCAATGGGATTTTAGAAGACAACGAGAAAGAGGGAAGAAGGGAAGGAGGGAAAGAAAGTTAATGCTCAATAACTCTTTTAGCTCACTCCCATACTTTCTCACTCCTACATTCCCACACTCCCTCACTCCGTTAATTCCCTCTTTTTTGTCAAACCATTTATAGCATCAGCAAGAGCTGTGGTTAAACTTTTGCGCGTTTGGGTGTGGTTGTCTTGTTCTGTTTTCAAAGCTTGTAGCAGGCGATCGCGTTCTTTGGTAACCAAAATCAATTTTGCTTGCAATTCCTCCACAGATTTTAGTTGTTCGACTTGTTGTTCAATGACTGTTGCAGCAGTGGGATCATCAAGTCGTGCGTCCTCAATACCTTTAATTTGCTGTATTTCTGCTTTTAAAGACGCAATCGTCTGCTGCCCCATTTGAGCATCTGTACGGCGTTGTTCTGCTTCGATGTTGTAAAGTTTGCGCCATTTTTCGCCACTTTGCCACCCCGCGTCCTGTTCGGCTTGAAGTTCCGCAATCTGCTGTTTGAGGGCTTTAATTTCTGCCAACCACTGTGAAGTTAATTCTTCTGTCATAAATGCTTTTGTTTTTTACTGTTTGAGATAGTATTTTTTTTTACACAAGTACTGTACTACTTTAACGAAGTTTTACAAAACTAAGGATCAAGTATTACCATTCCCAGTTAGAGAGTTAAAATATTTAACGGTTTGAAAACTCAAATGTAAACGCCCCAATGTCTGAAATTCCCCCTTCCTACCCCATAATTGAACCGGATGTCAGTGTACCGACTTTAAGAAGGTTGCGTCAGTTAAGTCGCTTACTCGATAGAGCTATTACTCTTCCAGGAACGCAAGTTAGTGTTGGTCTAGATCCAATCATAGGATTAATACCTGTTGGTGGTGATTTTTTAGGAGTCATGCTTTCAGCGTACATTGTCCTTGAAGCTGCACGACTAGGAGCACCTGCCGCTACTTTAAGTAGAATGATGATCAATATCATTCTTGATGGCTTAGTAGGTGCAATACCCATAGCAGGAGACTTGTTTGATTTCGCCTGGAAAGCGAACGAGCGTAATGTTAAGCTACTGGAAGATCATCTGAGGTCTCCTAGCCACAGGAAGAGTGCAGACAAGTGGTTTGTATTTGGGGTTTTTATTGTATTATTCATAGTTGCTATTGTATTAGTCGCATTTACCGTAATGTTCATTAGACTGCTTGGATCACTGCTTGTAATGCTACAGGGATTGTTAAGTGGCGGTTAAAACAGTGAACAGTGAACAGTGAACAGATAACTGATAACTGGTTAGATAAGTTACGACAAAAAAAATGAAAGACTGGTGGCAAGAGACTTTCCCGAAAGGTCGGCAAAATCTTATAATTACCGATGCGAATGGGTATCCTGTCAAAATAGCTTACGGTGAAAAAGGAACAGGTAAACCTTTATTCCTGTTACATGGTGTTGGCAGTTGGAGCTACAATTGGCGTCATAGTGTTCAGCCACTCTCTGAGCATTTTCGAGTCATTTGTTTTGATGCTAAAGGTTACGGGTTTTCCGAAAAACCTGTGTCTCGTCGGGAACAAAGTGGTCATCAAATTATTGAGTTTGAAAGAATAATTCTTTCCTTATGCGATGAACCCGTTGTTCTTGTGGCAGAATCTTTAGGTGCATTAATTGCTCTTGGGCTTGCTCAAACAAATCCCCAGTTAATTGCACGGCTTGTAGTCCTGAATGTACCTATTTTTCCCCAACGTTTACCTCATTGGGGAATGTCGTTACTTTCTCAAATACCTTTAGAAATGGTGCAAGCGATCGACTCTTTTCGTCTAGCGCATTTATTTGCACCACTCGTCAGAGAAATTATGGCAATAGAAAGGCGTGGAGTTTTATACGATCCATCAATATTGACACAGGAAGATGTTCACTGGATAACTTATCCTTACACTGAAATTCCAGGAACTCTTACGAAGGTGGCTGAAGAATTACAAATTGCAGCCCGAGAAATCGAACACTTACAAACCAATAAACCCAATCTCATCAGTAAAGTTCAGGAGAATCTCGGTGCAATTAGATGTCCTACCCTGATTTTATGGGGTGAACTAGATAGTTGGTTTCCTGCTAGCGATGGAGAAAAATTGCGTCAGCGCCTTCTGGATGCAAAATTACAAATTTTACCCAACTGCTGTCATGATGCGTCTACTGGTGCTTCACAAGCGGTGAATGCAGCGATTCTTCATTTTTTGCAAGAAACCAATTTTTATGAAACCAGTGAACACTTAACAGTGAACAGTGAACAGTAGACCTCTTGCAAAAGTCCTTGTTAGAGTAAAATGGGGACTTGTAAAAGGCGATCGCCAACCAGGTGCAGGTGAGCAATCTCTCTAAAAAATAAGTATTGCTTATGAAATACGAGCAAGTAAAA
>JAHHGV010000032.1 GCA_019359695.1 Brasilonema angustatum HA4187-MV1 | reverse complement strand
CTAGTGCTAGGAAGGCGCAGGGGAACAGTAGTATTCCTGACCAACCTACAAATACGAAACGGTCTCGCTTTAACCAGTCGTCGAGAACGTCAAACCACCCTCGTTTTGACGGGGCGCGTCCTACTGCAATGGTCATTACAACAAATCTCCAAAATCTTATTATTACGGGTTTCCTCTGCCGACTCTAGGATAGACATTTGACTGCCTGCCTAGAACAGAGAATTTATTGAGTTGTCAATTGTCGTTTACAATTATTTACCAACTCTAATCTAATTGTATATAAAGTTCTCAGATTTTTCTAGTGTCTTTTTCATTTCCTTAATCTAATTTTAATTTTTTCGGTTGGCGACCTCCTCAAACTCCCTCCACGCAAGCTAACGTTAAAATGAGTCCTGCACCTTAATTTCATTGAAGCGAAATGTTTAGTATCGACTTAACCGTAAAGAACACAGCTTTCCCCATATCCATAGAGCGTAAAACCTCTGAGGATGCTGAGGCAGTTTATCAGCTGATTCTAGGCGCTATGCAAACTGGCAGCCCTGATATTGTGGAACTCAAAAGCGAAGGAAAGACAGAAAAGAAAATCGCTGTCCGTGCTAGTGAGATTTCTGGAGTTCAGCTGACTCAGAAAGAAGGCGGGGCTGCTGCAGGTGGTAGACCACCTGGTTTCTTCGCTATAGCAGCTGAGTAATTGGCTCGTATACACACATGGCGGAACTGGGCATAGGAGTTAAGGATTTAAGTTTTAGCTGGTTATCCGGAGAGAATGTGATTAAGTCTTGCTCTCTGGAAGTACCCAAGGGTGAATTTTGGATGCTCTTGGGTACAAATGGGAGTGGCAAATCCACCTTACTCAGACTCCTCGCAGGGCTATTAACCCCTGAGTCTGGGGAAATTCAACTTTCACATCCTGTGGGCTTTGTCTTCCAAAATCCGGATCATCAACTCGTGATGCCAACAGTTGGTGCTGATGTGGCTTTTGGGCTGGTGGAAGAAAAACTCCCACCTGCTGCTGTGAGAACTCGCGTTGAGGAGGCGCTGGAAGCAGTGAATTTGCTATCACTGCAAAAACGTCCTATTTATGCTCTAAGTGGTGGGCAAAAACAACGAGTGGCGATCGCCGGCGCTTTAGCCCGTCGCTGTGAAGTCCTATTGTTAGACGAACCCACCGCTTTGCTTGATCCAGATAGCCAATTGGAACTCGTAGCTAGTGTCCGCCGCCTAGTCAAAAATCGTGGTATCACAGCCCTCTGGGTTACTCATCGCTTAGAGGAGTTAAATTACTGTGACGGCGCTTTGCTACTAGAAAGAGGTTCTTTATTAGATCAAGGTGAACCACAGCGCCTCAAACGACGGCTGATGGAATTGCACGACAAAACTCCTGAAACTTAAGGATACAAAGGTCTAGGGGAAATCTCGTTTGCATTGCATGCCCTATGGGCATATTTTGCATCGATTTTCCTCTATACCCCTATACACATTTTTATTTTTGTAACATAGTGTTACAACACATGCTTCAATTACTATGAATGTTATGAATGAATTTTGTTAACTCTAGAAAATTGTGATCCAAAATCATGCTTTCTTCCTTACCCCGAGCCGTCTTGCTTGTGGACGGCTACAACATCATAGGCGCTTGGTCTTGCTTAAAAAAAACCCGTGACACTGCTGGATTAGAGGCAGCGCGTTACGAATTAATCGAAGCTTTGATTAGCTACAGTGCGTTTCAAGGTTATGAGACTCAAATTGTATTCGACGCTCAATATCAAAACACCTGTAGCAGCAGACAAATTATCACAGAGCTTCTATCGGTTCATTATACAGAGTTTGGGCAGACAGCAGACACTTACATTGAAAAAGTCTGTGCATCTTTACGTTCCTCAATAGCCCAATCTCTTATTTCTCGCATGATTGTTGCGACATCAGATCGGGCACAGCAGTTGATGGTACAAGGGTACGGGGCTGAATGGATGTCAGCACAGCAACTGTGTTATCAAGTAGAAGCCACTGTTTGTCGGGTGCGGCAAAAATCTCAGGTACGAAAACATTCTAACACAAGGTTTTTAGCTAATTCTATCGACGCCAAGGCACGTCAGCGTTTAGCCCAAATGCGTATGGGATTATAAAAAATTCACGCATCTCATTATTATATGCCCTTCCTTGCCCGCTGCGCGTTCGCTTTGCCTTTGCGCTTTGTCCTTATCTCCAGAGGACACGCACAAAGCGAACGGAACTTACAAAGATAGCTTCGGCGTGGAGGAGATACGGCACCAGTGAAATGTGAACGTACGCTACAATTTAAGGCTTACTTTATAAATCATCTGTGAGTTTTGAGTTTTGAGAGCCAGCACCTGTGTTTTGAACTTTCTCCTACTGGTTGAGAGGAACTGTCAACCGCTAAGGCTTGCAAATACTACTGTTTCGCGTCTACCAAAAAAATCAAAAAAATTTTCCAAAAGTACTTGCCAAATCCTTATTTAAAGACTACTATTATTATTCAGAGCGTTCCTCAGTAGCTCAGTGGTAGAGCGATCGGCTGTTAACCGATTGGTCGCAGGTTCGAATCCCGCCTGGGGAGTTAAAAAAGATAAAGATAGATAAAAGCAGTTTTTGGATATCTGTTTCCTGATTTCACTGTATCAGGAATTGTATAAGGAATCAGTCAGTCCAGTGCTTAGCGCGTTCAACTGCCTTTTGCCAAGTTGTAAAATTTTCCAAAGCACGATTTCTTCCGACACCAGGTAAAAACACGCGCTCAATCTGTCGTTGCTGCACGAGTACCTGATTATCCCAAAATCCAGCAACAAGACCTGCCGCAAAGGCGATACCTTGGACTGTCATTTCGCGCATCTTAGGACGTTCAACTGGTATGCCTAAGATATCTGCTTGGAACTGCATGAGAAAGTTGTTCTCACAAGCACCACCATCCACACTCAGGCGTTCAATGGAAATAGTGTTGGATGCTCGAATTGCCTCTACAACTTCTTGAACCTGGTAAGCCAATGCCTCAAGTACAGCACGTACCAAATGCTCGCGTTGTACCATTGCAGTAATTCCAAAAAAGGCTCCCCTAGCACTCATGTCCCAATGAGGCGCACCCAGTCCACTAAATGCAGGCACAAAGTAAACTCCGCCATTATCTGTGACTTGATTTGCCAGCACCTCAGTTTCAGCAGCAGTTGTGATCAGATCAACGCGATCGCGCAGCCATTTGATGCAAGCTCCACTTGTGAATATACTACCTTCTAATGCATAGCTCACGTCCAAAGTTCCGCTTGCGTTTGCTTGAGTCCATGCTAGAGTACTCAAAAGTTGATCCTGGGAACGCACGATTTGAGAGCCAGTGTGAGCGACTAAAAAACTCCCAGTGCCGTAAGTACATTTCATCAATCCGGGAGAATGACAGCCATGTCCAAACAAAGCAGCTTGTTGATCTCCCAAAATGGCAGTGATGGGAATTTCAACGCCTAACAAGCTAGCATCAGTAACTCCAAAAGTTCCGAAGCTAGGCTGAATTTGGGGGAGGATATGACGAGGTATCTTAAGCAAAGTCAGCAATGTCTCATCCCACTCACCGCTTGCCAAATTCATCAGCATTGTACGGCTGGCGTTGCTGTGATCAGTGGCGTGAATTTTTCCACCCGTTAAGTTCCACAGCACCCAAGTATCAATCGTTCCAGCTAAGATGTTTTTGAGATCAACGTCTGAAAAATGCTCTAACAGCCATGACAGCTTTGTGGCTGAAAAATAGGCATCAACAATGAGTCCTGTGCGATCAGAAATAACCTTCGCATATCCTTGCTCTTGTAACTGATGGCACAAAGGAGCAGTACGACGATCTTGCCAGACGATCGCCCTATGGAGAGGTTTTCCTGTTGTTTTATCCCAAATTAAGCAAGTTTCCCGCTGCACCGTCAGCCCAACAGCGATAATTTCATCAGCAGCAATCTGGGCATTTTGAATCGCAGTTTGCATCACCCAGCAAGTCGCCTGCCAAATTTCTAATGGATCATGTTCCAACCATCCCGGCTGAGGATAAAACTGTGTCAGTTCCTGATATGCTTGACCAACAATCTTGCCATCTGCGTTAAACAAAAAGGCACGGTTGCCTGTTGTACCCAAATCCAATGCCAGGATGTAGCCCGATTTTTGCATATTATACATATAATCTTGAGAGAATATTCGTGATAATAACTTTAACTCACAGCAATAACAAAGCTCCAAGGCATGATGCACAAGGAGCTTTTGTATCAATATTGAATGGCGCGATAAGCCGGAGGCTTGACGCTGCGCCTATCGCCTATCTTGCCCTAACCGTTTTGACTTTTTACCTTGTTGGTGTTGTTGTCGGCGTAGGTGAACCTGTGGGTGTAGGCGCACCTGTATAAGGTGTTGTTGAACCAGGTGTAGGCGAGCTTGTAGATGTTCCTGTGGTAGGTTTACTGGTTGTTCCTGTACTGCCAGGTTTTTTCATTGTTCCTGTACTGCCAGGTTTTTTGGTGGCAGGTTTTTTCATTGTTCCTGTACTGCCAGGTTTTTTCATTGTTCCTGTACTGCCAGGAGTGGCTGTACCTGTCGGTGTTGGAGTAGCTGTACTTGTTGGGGTTGTACCTGTTTGTGCTTGGACTAATGATGGAAACGTAGCTACTGGTGCAGCAGCTGCTATACCGAAAACTAGGGAGGCTGCAATGGTTTTAAGAAGCTTACTCATCTTAACTAATCACTCCTCTTAACATTAAAGTAAGTACTTCTCCCTGATTTTATATCCGATGTGGTCATAAGGAACTAGTGCTCTGATATCTTTTCAAGGTAATTTAATTAACTGATGGTTATTGGGATATTCACCCGTTTTTTTCTTTTTCACGCTCAGCCAGTTGAGAATTAAAAGTACTTCAAACACTTGGATTCAACTGTTAAAAAAAAGGAACAAAACTGAAAGATACCAGTATAGAAAGAGTTTTTTTCACGTTATAAAAAAGTGAAAAGCTTCTAGAAACGCTATGTCAGACTAAACTACAACTCCATATAAACCATTTTTTATAAAATACCATAGTGAGATAAAAAATATTTTACTTTGAACAAGTGCTCAAAGTTTTATCCAATTTATAGAGATTTTTCGAGTCAAAAAAAAACCTATAGAGCAAACTTTTCACATACTTTTTGAGTTAAGTGACTTTCCATTCCTCGCGTAAAATGGCGAACTAAAGTTCATCTACTTACATCTTGCACCAGTTGCGTTATTGCAATTTTTGTAAGGTGGGCACTGCCTAGAGTTCGCTCTAAACCTTATTTTTACGTTGTGGGCAGTGCCCACCCTACGGTTATTGAGAATGGTGCAAGATCTCAGTCTACCCAAGAGTCTTTGAACCACAAACTCTTAACAAAATGTCCTTCACACCGCATACCGAGCCGCTGCATTAGCTTCACAGACGCGATGTTGGCAGGATCACAGTTTGCCCGTACGCGATCGCTTGTTGCGCTCACCAAACAGACGATTGAGCAAGCATTTTACAGCTTCAATTATCATGAATGATTTTTACCTTGGGAAATCTGCTCAATTATTTTACTTGTGGAACGATTTTCCAAAAAGGGCAAAAATTCTATGACTCCACCGTATTCTTCTACCACGGGTGTTTCTGGCAGAGTTTCTTTCGTGTAGTCGCCGCCTTTGACGTAGATATTGGGGCGCAGCTTGCGGATGAGGTAACTGGGGCTATCTTCCTCAAAAGGAATGAGATAATCAACACAAGCGAGTGCAGCTAGAACCTGCATCCTATCTTCTAACGGGTTTATAGGACGAGTTGATCCCTTGAGACGGCGGATGCTGTTGTCGGAATTAACCCCAATAATGAGGATGTCGCCTAAGGCCTTGGCGCGTTGGAGATAGGAGACATGTCCGGCGTGGAGTATATCAAAACAACCATTGGTGAAAATTATTTTACGTCCTGCAATGCGATGGGAGGCGACAAGGGCGATGAGTTGGTCTAAATCACAGATATGTTTGTAGGAGGTGGGGAGTGGAGAGGAAGAGAGGGAGGGAGTCATAATTTCTTTAGTCTAATGATTCGTTATTCTCAGATACTCTAGTGATATCTGGACTAATGTGGCAAGTCTGCGGTGACACTTGAAACGAAAAACCAAAAAAAATAGAGTGCGCACTTTGTGAACGCACTCTACTTGAGATAAAAAATGAACTATGTATGAAATATTACAGTAAACAAAGGCAAAAATGCCAATAGGTAACTATTCCAAGATTGTAATTGAACTTCTGGAACTGGTTCTGGCTGTGCTAACAGGGCTTCTATCCTCTGTTCTAAACGATCTACGTGACTAGAACTCAATGCAGCACAGCAAATTTCTGAGGATATAGGCGGACTGCTAACTACCAACAAAAGTGATTCTGCAAGTAGTAAGGGATCTACCTGGGAAGCCGCGTGTGCATCGGCGCGTAGTTCGCGCAAGGCTAACAACTCTTGCCACAAAGCTTCTGTGTTTGGTAACCACGCGGTGCAGGAACGCACCCAACCTAGCCAGAAAAACCAGAATGTATCGCGGTAATGGTAATGTCCTTGTTCGTGGGCTAAGACGGTTTCCAATTGTTCTGGTGAAAGAGTGTGCAGCAGTCCTTCGCTGAGGACGAGTTCGGGTTGCCAAAATCCAATTTGACCAGCAAACGGTACCCCCGTATCGAGAACTCTGACTTGTCTACCCGCAAAATCAACCAGGGAACAATTGCGAGCTGATTTCACAGATTGCCATCCTCCCCATGCTAGTTTGATGCATAAAATTGCACCAAAAGCAAGACTAATTGATGCTAGGACATAGCTAAACCAACCCGTCTGTAACCCGCTCATTTTACCTTGGGGTCCCATGCAAATGACGGCGATCGCCGTCATGAAAATGAGCAACGGTGGAAAGAAAAATAAAAATAGGGCATATTGCCATCGTTGATTCCAAGTTCCTTGGGGCTGTGTCCATTGGCATCTTATCCAATAAACAACGGCCATTGCAGCCACAATCATAATTAGATGCATTATTGTTCCTCCCTGGCTTGGCGTGCGGCTTGAATGCGTTGGGCGATCGCCTGTATTTGCTCAGAAGCAGTTTCATCCAAACTATCTGCAAAAGCAGCAATAACATCGGGGTTTCCCACCGCCAAAAATCGCTGTAACTGTTCGTGCGCTCTAATAACGTCTGCTTGCTGCTTTGTCACCAATGGCTGCCAATAGTATGCTCGTGCTTTTTTTATACAGGCTAGCCACCCCTTATCGGTGAGGCGACGCAGTACGGTAGTCACAGATGTATAAGCGAGTTCTCGGTTGGGGTCAGTTAGAATTCGGTCGTGTACATCTTTAACTGTAGCTGAACCGAGTTCCCAGATGATATTCAAAATCTCTGCTTCTAACGGACCAACAGACAGTTGTTTCGGGCGATAGTTGGGTAAAGGTGCCATATTGATTTAGGATTTGGGATTTTGGGGGATGGTTAATGGATTAGTTGTTCTCAAAAAGCACCACTAACCACATACTCGTCACCATATCAGCAGGAATAGCCTCTGTTTGATAGTCGAGGACAAATTGAACGCCAAACACAGTTTTTACAAAATTTGTTCTTTATTTCAGATTACCGTTGATTTGGCAACAGATTAAGGTATTGTGTTGATAATAGTAGTCGTAATCTTCTTTTTTGCTTGAATTCTTGCATAAACTATCACTACGGTGGTTGACGGTTGTTCAGTAGAAATATTATTTTCGGCAGTAGTATTCAATCAGGTGTACTTAGGGCGTGAAGCTATTCATTTACCACACTCCGGAATTAACTCCAACAGATGAAGTGCCAGAATGCGCGATCGCAGTCGATGTACTGCGAGCTACGACAACAATGGCGACTGTTTTGGCAGCTGGAGGTGAAGCTGTTCAAGTGTTCAGTGATTTGGATCAACTTTTAGCACTTAGCGAGAAATGGCCCGGTGAAAAACGCCTGCGAGCAGGAGAACGTGGCGGGTCAAAAGTTCCTGGCTTTGATTTGGGTAATTCTCCTCTCGATTGTACTCCAGAACTTGTGCAGGGACGGCGCTTGTTCATCAGTACCACCAATGGCACGCGTGCTTTACAAAAAATACAAAATGCAAAAATAGTACTGGCAGCAGCTTTTGTCAACCGTGCTGCGGTGGTGCAACATCTGTTGGAAAAGCAACCAGAAACAGTTTGGATAGTTGGTTCAGGTTGGGAAGGAAGTTTTTCTCTAGAAGATACGGCTTGTGCAGGTGCTATTGCTCATAGTGTTGTACAGCAGAGCAAATTGTCACAAGATGAACTGGCGGGTAACGATGAAGTTGTGAGTGCGATCGCTCTTTACTCTCAATGGCAAGACAACTTGTTGGGACTACTTCATCTTGCCAGTCACGGCAAACGTCTGTTGCGCCTGAACTGTGATCAAGACCTGAAATATTGTTCTCAGACTGATATTTTAGATGTCTTGCCAATACAGCAAGAACCAGGAGTTTTAATTGGTAAAAAGTAAAAGAAATAACTAAATAATTCTTTTTTTACTTTTGCTTTTGCCCCCTTCTAGACATTAGCCAGGGAAGGAGGCAAAAGCTTTTTTCTTTCTAATCCGATTTAACCCAATCGATAGGGTTGTTTTACTTTAGAAGAAGCAGCGTATGCCGAAAGTTTCCAACTAATCCGATTTAACCCAATCGGTAGGGTTACAAATTTTCTCAAGGATCACACCTTGGAGAGTTTCCAACTAATCCGATTTAACCCAATCGGTAGGGTAATGTGTTAGGCAGCGAACTGCTTGCTCACCTAGTGAATGTTTCCAACTAATCCGATTTAACCCAATCGGTAGGGGGGCTTGCTCACCTAGTGAATTGTCAAAATGCTTAAGCGTTTCCAACTAATCCGATTTAACCCAATCGGTAGGGTCGTCAGAAATGATGATGAACAAAGGAGGTTTTGGAGCGTTTCCAACTAATCCGATTTAACCCAATCGGTAGGGTTTATGTCTACATACTTGTTTGTTAAAGAAGCTCAACAAGTTTCCAACTAATCCGATTTAACCCAATCGGTAGGGTATCAAGCGCGCCAGTGGTCTGTTTGTAGATACTCTAAAAGTTTCCAACTAATCCGATTTAACCCAATCGGTAGGGCTTTCGGGGGTTGCTTTCTCTTCCCCTTATTCTTTGGTTTCCAACTAATCCGATTTAACCCAATCGGTAGGGTCAACGAAATTTCGCAAGCGGGCTTCAGCTACAGTTTCCAACTAATCCGATTTAACCCAATCGGTAGGGTTTTTCATTGCTTTAGTAGTTCCTCTTGCTTTACTTTTTGTTTCCAACTAATCCGATTTAACCCAATCGGTAGGGCAATTCCGGAAATCCCAAATTGCCAAGAATAAATAGTTTCCAACTAATCCGATTTAACCCAATCGGTAGGGTTTTTCCCCATTCGGGGACGGGACTCACTTGATAACTTTAATGTTTCCAACTAATCCGATTTAACCCAATCGGTAGGGATAATATCCTCCAACAACAAATTTATCATAAGGTTTCCAACTAATCCGATTTAACCCAATCGGTAGGGCTTTTTTGATGGGTTTTTTTAGAACATAAAACCCTGTGTTTCCAACTAATCCGATTTAACCCAATCGGTAGGGTCGAGCAGATGAGCAAGGGCTAAATTCCCTGCATAATAATAAACGTTTCCAACTAATCCGATTTAACCCAATCGGTAGGGGGGTAAATAACCCATATTTCTTCTTGCCAATCAGTTTCCAACTAATCCGATTTAACCCAATCGGTAGGGTGAAGGAGAAAAACTCCCTCTGCAGAACGACAAGCCCATCCTGGTTTCCAACTAATCCGATTTAACCCAATCGGTAGGGCAGCAGCCTCTGAAGCTTTCTCGTAGCTACCAACGTTTCCAACTAATCCGATTTAACCCAATCGGTAGGGCGTAGGCAACTACGACTACTTAAACAAGCAGCCTCCCTGCCCGTTTCCAACTAATCCGATTTAACCCAATCGGTAGGGATCAGTCTTTAAGCGGGAAGCTTAAAGGTGCGATAGACTGAGTTTCCAACTAATCCGATTTAACCCAATCGGTAGGGGTGGCGGAGATTAATCGCCGTGGCGGGGATTTTATAGGTTTCGTTTCCAACTAATCCGATTTAACCCAATCGGTAGGGTGAAAAAGGAGAGGTTATGAGTACCCCTAGAGAGTTTCCAACTAATCCGATTTAACCCAATCGGTAGGGTTTCGAGTAGTCTGAACAAGATCGGAGACTAACTTTCGTTTCCAACTAATCCGATTTAACCCAATCGGTAGGGGGATTGGTTCCTTGCAAATTCCTGAGGCAGCGGAAGTCTGGTTTCCAACTAATCCGATTTAACCCAATCGGTAGGGTAAATCTTAGTCCTGGATGCGATGCTTGCATACCTTAAGTTTCCAACTAATCCGATTTAACCCAATCGGTAGGGAAAAAACCAAGTTAAACCAGCGCACACTAAGAGTTTCCAACTAATCCGATTTAACCCAATCGGTAGGGATACTTATTAGACCAGAGGTTTTGAACGTGGAGAGCTCTAAGGTTTCCAACTAATCCGATTTAACCCAATCGGTAGGGCATCTTTGGAAACGAGTCTGCTCTAAAGATCCTAGTTTCCAACTAATCCGATTTAACCCAATCGGTAGGGGTACGCTCTTTCAGAGAAGAGTTGACTTGGCACAACAAAGTTTCCAACTAATCCGATTTAACCCAATCGGTAGGGATTTGGGACCTACTATCCAAAAGTATATCCCCCAATGTTTCCAACTAATCCGATTTAACCCAATCGGTAGGGGTTATTCTAGCTTTAGTTATAGAAAACTATAGCTTAAAAGAGTTTCCAACTAATCCGATTTAACCCAATCGGTAGGGACGTGGGCTGTGATTGTCGCGAGCAACTCTTTATAGCGTTTCCAACTAATCCGATTTAACCCAATCGGTAGGGTGCTAATGTAAACCAAAGGTCAACGAGGTAGCAATAAAGTTTCCAACTAATCCGATTTAACCCAATCGGTAGGGTTCAGATGACAAGTGCTATCTTAGTTAATACCTCGTTTCCAACTAATCCGATTTAACCCAATCGGTAGGGGATCAACGAGTGGTAGATCGTCTACACCTAGTACAGTTTCCAACTAATCCGATTTAACCCAATCGGTAGGGCGCATTGGTAGCCCTACAGTTCGCTCCCGCGTAAACGTTTCCAACTAATCCGATTTAACCCAATCGGTAGGGACTTCTTCACTCCAAGTGCTGAAGGACAAGGAATTGTTTCCAACTAATCCGATTTAACCCAATCGGTAGGGTGGACGCCCGTACTTCGCCGGTCTCACCAGAAATATCACAAAGTTTCCAACTAATCCGATTTAACCCAATCGGTAGGGTCTGCTTGCAGGATATGGAGCACAGGGGGGTTCTTCTGGTTTCCAACTAATCCGATTTAACCCAATCGGTAGGGTGTACACAAATTCGTGACCAAGATTAATAATAGGTTTCCAACTAATCCGATTTAACCCAATCGGTAGGGAAGAAAATATCAGCTAAACACTGGCTTAATACTGCGCGTTTCCAACTAATCCGATTTAACCCAATCGGTAGGGGTTTGTGGTGTAGCTGATCAGGGAGCCGTCAATCAACAGGTTTCCAACTAATCCGATTTAACCCAATCGGTAGGGTTGCCTCCTGGCATAGGGACATTGGTATTTTAACTCATCAGTTTCCAACTAATCCGATTTAACCCAATCGGTAGGGTACTTGTTGGCTCGGGATTAGGAGTTAGCAGCTTAAGTTTCCAACTAATCCGATTTAACCCAATCGGTAGGGCAAATTAGGCAAAAAAACGGCAGAACTAATATTCCAGTTTCGTTTCCAACTAATCCGATTTAACCCAATCGGTAGGGAAAATGGTTTTTCACAAATCAAGAAGAATTAAATAAAGTTTCCAACTAATCCGATTTAACCCAATCGGTAGGGTTCAGTGCGGAAAAGGTGTCGGTGCAGTAATCAAGGTTTCCAACTAATCCGATTTAACCCAATCGGTAGGGTTTCAGTGCGGAAAAGGTGTCGGTGCAGTAATCAAGGTTTCCAACTAATCCGATTTAACCCAATCGGTAGGGTTTACACTGGGGGGGGTATAAAACCTCTGAGGGTGAAGTTGTTTCCAACTAATCCGATTTAACCCAATCGGTAGGGATTTACATACCATTTAGTCTATTGTCAGAAGCTTATCGTTTCCAACTAATCCGATTTAACCCAATCGGTAGGGAACAAATCCAGCAAAATGTTGGTCAGATGCTTGGCGTTTCCAACTAATCCGATTTAACCCAATCGGTAGGGAAGCAAATGACTAACAATAAGGAAGATCAAGCAAAGCGTTTCCAACTAATCCGATTTAACCCAATCGGTAGGGCTGCAATTATAGCCTCTGTTAAAGCTGTAATTGCGTTTCCAACTAATCCGATTTAACCCAATCGGTAGGGAATGGTTGTCTATTACCTCTCCTAGCACTTCAATTTTAGTTTCCAACTAATCCGATTTAACCCAATCGGTAGGGAGAATCGAAGCTGGTATTGGAATGGATCTACAAGAACGTTTCCAACTAATCCGATTTAACCCAATCGGTAGGGAGTTCGTCTAGCAGCCCTTATCCAGTAAGGATTCCAGCCGCCAAATCGACGCACCTCTGAAATGATTATACATCTTCGAGAAAAATTGGTCAAACCACACACCTCAAACCCGCTCCCTGTAAGCAATCGACGCACCTCAACGAAAAATATAGGCTTTCGGGGTTTTCCCGAGGTGCGTCGATGAACGACTCAAAATCCCCCCCAATCTCCTCAAACTTAGATAACACAAGAGTTCACCAGAGGTTAGGGAGATTCTGAAAACTTTGTCAATACTTTAGATCATATCCTTATACTTACCCACATCACTTGACCCACCCCGGTTTTGGCAACAGGCAAAACTGGGGTGGGTCAAATCAGCGTGGAACATTAAGATCTGATAATCCCCAAACTGTTAGCGAAGCGGGACGCAGTCCATTCTGGCGACTGACGCCTTCGTACTTTGTTAATCAATCCGCCAACTGTACGCACTTCTGTATGTGCGGCTGCAGTAGGCTTTGCTGGAATGATTTGAAAACGAAACGATTGAAGAGTCCAGAGTTTGCTACCCAAACAATGCTAGCAGCGGCTAACCCTGCGGTGACTCCCATCAAAAGCGCTATGCCTCTTCTGCGTTTTGATTTTTTGACTCGTTTTTTTATTAATTTGGGAACCCCTGAAGTCCCGACTCCAACTGGATTCAATGGATTGTTTCTAGGTTGCGCCCCTTCGTGTATAAGGCTAATGAGTGTTTCTGGGATTGCACTTGGCGGCGTTGTAACTGTTGGTATTTGAGGAATCTCTTTTTGAGGCAATGGTGTTTGGGAAGGCAAGCGCTCAGAACGATCCAAAATGAGATTAAGATCAGCGAAGAGTTCATCCATCAAGCCATCAGCATAGGTTTCTATGGACCAGGGTTCGTTAGCGATGAATTCTTCGGATTGTTCTGGAAGAATGAGATAGGTATTGGCGTTTTGTGACATGGCGTTCTTGACTACTAACTCCTAGCAAGATAATTATTGTTCCCCCTGTGTCCGCGAATAAAAACCTGAGATGAAACCCCTCGAATCTCTCGTGTTAAAACAGTTACCAGTTATCAGTTATCAGTTACCAGTTACCAGTTACCAGTTACCAGTTATCAGTTACCAGTTATCAGGTAGGAAACGGACTCGTCCACCCCTTGTTCACTGTTTACTGTTCCCTGTTCCCTGTTCCCTGTGAAATATTACGAGTAGATTTCAGGTAGATTTGAGATTCTAATTTAATATGTAGACTTTGAATGATGTCACGGTGTTAATGTCATGTCATCTATCATACTAGTCTCTTGAGATTTCACCTATAACTATACTCGCTCTTTTGGAATTGTTTTCAAGCCAACACCGAAAATTCCTTCCGAGATTTGGTTTTATGCAATTCTAGATAAATTAATAAAGCATTCACATCCGCTGGATTCACCCCACCAATACGAGCTGCTTGCCCTATTGTCAATGGTTTCACCTTGGTCAGTTTTTCCCGCGCTTCTTTAGAAAGAGTTTCAATCGCTTCGTAATTTAAGTCTGCAGGTAACTGGCGGTGTGCTTGACGGGCAATTTGGTCAATCTGATTTTGTTGTCTTTGCAGGTAGCCAGAATACTTGATGTCAATTTCTGCACCTTCTTTTTCCGCACGTTCAAGATTGGGGTTTCCCAGTCCGTATGTGTTGAGATCTACGTAATGAAATCCCGGACGCCGTAACAAGTCAGCTAGGGTAATTGAGCCTTTGATTGCTTGTTGGGTGGTTTGGGCGATCGCCTGCCCAATTTCATCATGTTCCTTCACCCGTGTCCCGTACAACCGTTCTTTTTCCGCTGCAATCTTTTCTTGCTTACGAGTAAAAAGTTCCCAACGTCGGTCATCAATTAAGCCGATTTCCCGTCCCAATGGTGTCAACCGCTGGTCGGAATTATCGGAACGCAGTATCAATCTATATTCAGACCTGCTGGTGAGCATACGGTAAGGTTCCCGTAAGTCTTTGGTACACAAATCATCAACCAATGTACCGATGTAACTTTGCTCACGGGCAAAAACAATCATTTCCTGACCGCGAGCAAAGCGAGCAGCATTAATTCCAGCAACAAGCCCTTGAGCTGCTGCTTCTTCGTATCCTGTTGTGCCGTTAATCTGTCCTGCGCAGAACAGCCCTTCTACCTTTTTCGTCATCAGCGTGGGATAACACTGAGTCGCAGGTAAATAATCATACTCCACTGCATAAGCTGGGCGGAGCATAACGCACTTTTCCAACCCAGTCAGACTCCGTAACATGTGGAGTTGCAAATTTTCCGGCAATCCTGTAGAAAACCCTTGAATATAAAGTTCAGGAATATCTCTTCCTTCAGGTTCAATAAAAATTTGGTGGCTTTCTTTATCAGCAAAGCGGACTATCTTATCTTCTATACTGGGACAATAACGTGGTCCTTTGGCATCCACCCATCCGCCGTAAACTGGTGAAAGTTGCAGATTTTCCTGAATCAGGCGATGAGTTTCCGGCGTCGTGCGGGTGATATGACAAGGAAGTTGTTCCCGTTCTACCCAAACTTCTGGGTCAAAGCTAAACCAACGGATATCTTCATCCCCTGGCTGTGGTGTCATCTTACTATAGTCAACAGACCGCTTGTCTACCCGTGCCGGGGTTCCTGTTTTCAGTCTTCCTGTTTCAAACCCCAAGCGATTGAGAGTTTCCGTCAAACCAACAGCAGCAAATTCTCCAGCGCGTCCCGCCTCCATCGACTTGTTACCAACCCAAATCCGTCCTCCCAAGAACGTCCCCGTCGTCAAGATAACTGCTTTGCACTCAAACGCCACACCAAAATATGTTTGAACACCAACGACTTCATCGTTTGCGCCCAACACCAAATCTGTGACCATTCCTTCGCGGATAATTAAGTTGTCTTGGTTCTCGACAATAGCTTTCATTACCGCTGCATATTCTCTTTTATCTGTTTGAGCACGCAACGCCCAAACAGCTGGTCCTCGCGAAGAATTGAGAATCCGCTTTTGCAAATAAGTCCTATCTGCAACCTTGCCAATTTCCCCACCGAGTGCATCCACCTCGTGAGTCAACTGGGATTTGGCTGGACCACCCACTGCTGGGTTACAGGGTTGCCAAGCAATTTTATCCAAGTTAAGTGTCAGCAGCAAAGTTCGACAGCCGAGGCGTGCGGTAGCAAGGGCGGCTTCACAACCAGAGTGACCTGCACCGACGACGATGACATCATAAGCGTCTTGGAATTCAATAGTGTGCATGGTCATACTTTAAACAAGCATATAGTCAATTTCAATATTAGCTGATACAGTGCTTGCATCGCTGAAAACTGAATATGAAAATGTCAGATAAATCACTTTGTTCTATCTACGTTTTTTTGTTGTTAGTAGAGTGATATACAGCTAATATAGCAACCTTAATGAGGGTATACCTACCGAGCGCGAATATGAAAATGAGAAGTTTTTTAAAGAAGGCATTTTTTTACATTCTGATTGCTTTTCTTTCTTGTGCATTAGTCGCCAGTCATGGAATAAGCCGCGACAAGTTAATGGCAGAGGTTCCAAATCCGAAAAATTGTATCACAACTCCATCTTTAGAGAATAACAGAGTGTTAACTCAATCTTGTACAAATCTTCCTCAAACACTCATCTCTCCAACTCCTATAGCGCCATTTACTCCCAACCAAAACTTAACTGAAAAAGAGCGATTTTTATCAGCCGTTACAAATAAGTTACTAACAATTCCGACTCCCCATACATTTGAATATGTACTATTACGCGCTTATGGCTCAGTATTTGTCAACCAAGATCCGCAAATTAAACTGCCACCAAAAGTTCTCTTTACTAACGACCAGGAAACAAAACAATTTCAATCGACTTTAACACTAACTCAAGTGAATAATACGAACCAGTGTTATTTACAAAAGTCAGCAGCAGAAGCTTTCAATCAAGCACGTTCACAAGTACAAATCCCTTTAAAATCAGGTTATGGTGCTAGTGATTGTAGTCGCAGTTTTGCCACTAATTTGAGATTTTGGCAAAAATATGCAAATAATAAGACTTTAGAACAAGTGCGTCAAGGAAAAGAAACAAAAATCCTTGGTCTAGTTGCACCACCTGGAGCATCACAACATCTTTGGGGCTTAGCTATTGATTTGAGAGTCACAAGTCTTGCACAGAAACAGGCTCTCAATCAATATGGCTGGTATCAGACTGTAGAGAATGATATACCCCATTGGACTTATATAGGTTTACCACCTGAGAAATTGACTGAGTTTGGGTTTCAAAATAAAGTTGTAGAAAATGTTACTTATTGGTTAACACCACTATAATTAAAATTAAGCTTTGTTAATTCATAAAATGGTCAGTACAAAAGTGTCATGTCGCCAAAATCGATGCAGAAATAACCTGATAAGATACTAGCTGTTGTGGAACACGAGAGAGAACGACTAAAAATACTTTATCAGTATGAAATACTCGACACGCCTGCCGAAGAAGACTTTGATGATTTGACTAAATTAGCAGCACAGATTTGTCAAACCCCAGTGGCGTTGATTACTTTTGTAGACGCATACCGACAATGGTTCAAATCGAAGGTTGGTATGGAAATTACGAATGCCCCACTTGAGGCTGGTTTCTGCCCGTTGACTGTGCAAAAAGGTGATACGTTAATCATTCCAGATACTTTAGCAGATCCACAATTTGCCAAGAATCCAGTCGTTGTCTCACCACCTCACGTTCGGTTTTATGCAGCAGTACCCCTGATCACAAAAGAAGATTATTCCATAGGAACACTCTGTGTACTCGACTTTGTACCGCGTCAACTCGAACAAAAACAAATTGAAGCACTACAAATTCTCACCCGTCAAGTGATGGTGCGATTGGAGGAAGGGCTTTTGACTCGTCGGATGACTCAAAAAACTCAGCACTTAGAGCAAAGTTTAAAAGAACTCACTCACACACAAACCCAACTGATGCACAACGAAAAAATGGTCAGTTTGGGTCACCTAGTTGCGGGAATTGCGCATGAAATTAACAATACACTCAATTTTATCTATGCTAATTTGCCTCACGCCAATCAATACACACAAGATTTGCTGAGCTTAATTAAACTTTACCAGAAATACTATCCCCATCCAGTGGTGGAAATTGAAGCTGCAACAACGGCGATTGACTTCAACTTCATTGAGGAAGACGTATCCAAACTTATGTCTTCAATGACAATTGGAGCTGAGCGCATTCACCAAATTGTCTTACAATTGCGGAACTTCTCACGGGTCGAGCAAGCCGAAAAAACAGCGGTGAATATTCACGAGGATCTTGAAAATACATTGTTGCTCCTTGGACACCGCCTAAACGGTAGATTAGATTATCCGAAGATTACAGTTATAAAACAGTACGCTCACCTGCCTGAAATAGAATGCTATCCTGGGCAGTTGAACCAGGTGTTGATGAATATTCTGACTAATGCAATTGATTCCCTTCGCAGCAATCTCAAGTCAACGATAAACGACCAGCCTACCTTTGACTGGAATCCATGCATTTGGATCACAACGGAAGCTTTAGACTCTGATTATGTTGTGATCCAAATTGCTGACAACGGAGGAGGTATGACACAGAAGACACGCGAAATGATTTTTGACCCATTCTTTACTACAAAACCTGTCGGTTACGGTACAGGTTTGGGTTTGTCGATTAGCTACCAAATTATCAACAAGTGTGGCGGACAATTGACGTGTGTTTCAGCACCAGGACAAGGTGCTAAGTTTGTCATCAAAATGCCAATTCGTGCTTGAATTTCCTTAATCATTATTACAATGAAAGAAGCACCTAACCTCTGGAGTTCTAGCAGTGGGCTTATTTGACGATTTTAATCGGTTTTTGGAAAACCGTTTGGAGGAATTCTTGCGCAATAATCCGCATTTGGAGCTAGAAGCGCTGTTGGAGCAGCTGCGCGAGCAAGAGGAAGACACGTTGAAGCTGATTGCAGATTTACAATTGCAGGAGAAGCGATCGCAAGAGCAAATTCTCTCCACTGCTCAAGAAATCCAAAGGTGGCATATCCGTGTAGAAAAGGCAAAATCTCTGAATAGACAGGACTTAGCGGCGGCTGCAGCACAACGAGAAGCCGCACTCTTGCGCGAAGGAAACCAGCTTTGGGGACAAATGCAAGGAGTGAAAGAACGCATCACCCAAGCCAAGGAACTATTGCGCAAAATTCAACAACGGCGGCAGGAAGTGCAAGCCAAAGCAGCCCAAGCTCAAACAGCCCGTGCTAAGACGAAGGCGCAGCAGCCCTCAGAAACTAGCGGTTGGTGGGGTGCCACTAGCGGCTCTTTTAGTGGACATGACGATTTAGAGGAGAAGTTTCGCCGCTGGGAAACTGAGGAAGAGTTAGAACAAATGAAGCGAAAGATGGGGAAATAATCGGAAAAACACTCGTAGAGCTGTTGTTGGTTGGAGCAATTACAGTATCGGAGTAAAAAGCCCATCCCCTTTTAGCTTCTTCGTCGTAAGCCCCACACCATAGCTGAAAGCTTGGTGCTGGGATATAAGGCGGGGGATACTGGATTTCACATCCGTTCCGTCTCAAACACTACAGGACGTATCAAAGCGCGTAGACCTAGCTTTTAAGCGTTTTCTTGCTGGAGGCAGTAGCGGAAAACGTAGTGGACGCCCACGTTTTCAAAACTCTGCGCGCTACCGTACTTTGAGGATTGAAGGACAAGCTATAACTGTCGAAAGAATAGAGAAAGACTGGTTGTTCTTATCAGTTTCAAAGCTAAAAGGTTGGCTGAAGGTAGGTTTACACCGTTCTTTAGCGGATGGGTTCATTCTCAAAAACATGTTGCTTACCAAGAAATCTGATGGATGCAGTGTTGCATGAGCAAGATTACTTGGCAACTTCAGAAGGGACTAAGCTACCTTCCTTAAAGTCATTCAGGAAATCTGAGAAACGGCTAGCGCTAGTTTCGCGACGCAAAGAAAACAAGACAAAGGGCACTAAAGCGCGTCTAGAGACTGGAGATGTTGGGTTTCACTCCGTTCAATCCAACCTACCGAATAGTAAGGATTTTGAGAATTCGCCAACAGTATCCTTTAACGCAAATGGAGAGGTGGGAGGATGTCAACACCTGTATTTCTTTTTAACTTTTATGATATTAGTATTACTATATATAGCAATCCGTGCAGGAGTTGTAAAACTATTTGTTGAGGTGGGGAACGCTTAATAGGGAACGCTTAACAGGGAAGAAGAATGTACGAATGTGCTTTGTTTTTTCACAAATGAAATAGGACTGCTATAGTATACATATCTACCTCGCGCCTTATAAGTAATATTGGCGTTAAAAAGTATTTTTTGTTACCAGGAATCAGTCAAGTATTTATCTAGTGTGGGTTTCAGCCTATGTTGTTAACCCCTCAGTGGTCATTTGCAATAATCAGAAAAAAATGAAGATTGATTTCTCCTTGGTATCTGTGATCATTCCCGCTTACAACGCAGAGGCTTTCATTGGTCAGACATTGAAATCTGTCTTATCTCAAACTTACAAAAACATTGAAGTTTTAGTTGTTGATGATGGTTCACTAGATAGAACTGTTGAAATTGTAGAATCTTTTGCTGAAAAAGATAGCCGTGTCATTTTAATTAAACAAGCAAATGCAGGGGTAGCGGCGGCTCGTAATTTAGCCATTGAAAAATCTAAGGGTGAATATATCGCTCCAATTGATGCTGATGATATTTGGTATCCCCAAAAACTAGAAAAACAAGTGCAATGCATGTTAAAGGCAGACCAATCTGTAGGATTAGTTTATGCCTGGTCAGCGTTTATTGACGAAGAGAATAAAATTATTGGAGAATACACTTCTTTCTATTATCTGAATATTCCCAGCATAGAGGGATTTGTTTACCCAGCGATGATGTTCACGAACTTGATAGGCAACGCTAGTGTTCCTCTAATTCGCCGTTCTTGTTTTGATAAAATTGGCTTTTACAACTGCAAGCTTAAAGAGCAAAATGCTCAAGGTTGTGAGGATTGGGATATTTACCTGCGTATTGCTGAATGTTATCAATTCCGCGTGGTGCCAGAGTTTTTAATTGGTTACCGTCAGGTAAAAGGAAGTATGTCTAAATCTTATCAGTCAATGGCAAAGTCTTACGATTTGGTCATGGCAAATTCAAAGAAACGGCATCCAGAAATTCCTATTTATATATACAATTGGTCTGCAAGTTCTTTTTATACTTACGTTTTAGATAGAAGTCGAGAACATGGAGACTATTGGAGTACTTTAGTTTGGCTATACAAAGCTATAAAATTAGACTATTCCCCGCTTTTACAAACGTGGGTGTATAGATGCTTTTTTATATGTATTCTGCAATTCGTAGCTAAACCTCTAACATCTTTGATTTTGCCAAAGCATTTTTCTTGGTTACAGGTTCAAGAAAAATTTAAGTACCATAAAGATACAGATATCAATCGAGACACTACACCTGCTGAGATCCAGAAAAAAATACACAAGCCCCAACAAATTCCCTGGAAACCACACGCCAGAATTAGGTGGCGAAGATGGTTATATATTGTGCAGCTTTGTCAGAATTGATCTGAGAGTGAAAACACCAAAGTTACTTCAACAGTTAGTTCATCATTTATTAAACCTTCGGACAAAAAAGTTACATCATGAAAGCGAAGGTAATTAAAACGTTATTGCCATTACTAAAACTATATCCTTGGGCAATTCCAGCAATTGTCACTTTAGGGATATTATCCTCTCTTGCTGAAGGATTGGGGATTAGCTTATTTATTCCGCTTCTACAAAGTTTGGATACAAGCACTCAAACAGCTAGTAGCAATTTTTTAGTCAGGTATCTCAATCGAATATTTATAGACGTTTCACCTAACAGCCGTCTGATAATTATTGCTTTGTGTGTTGTGGGTAGCATTGTTTTGAAAAACTGCCTGGCTTATGGCAACGGAATTTTGTTTGCTTGGTTAAATTCGCGAATTGGTCATCGATTGCGTTCGGGAATTTTTCAGCAATTTTTGAGTGTCAGCTATAGTTTTTTAGAAAGTAACGAATCTGGGAAGTTGATGAATATTCTGGCTAGCGAAACATGGCGAACTAGTCAGGCTTTAGCAACTTTTGTAGGATTAATTATCACGACCTCCACGATTACTGTTTATTTGGTTATTTTGTTGCTTATTTCATGGCAACTTACTCTACTCGTTTCTATTTTGATGGTGCTAATTTCCCTAGGTATCCAGTTTATAACGCGTTCTGTAAAAACCTTGGGTGAACAAGCAGTAGAGGCTAATTCTACTCTTGCTACCCGAATGTGGGAAGGGTTTGCCGGGATGAAGGTGATCCGAGCTTTTGGGCGTGAATTTTATGAGCAAGAGCGTTTTAACACGGTATCAAAAAAGGTAAGTCGTACTTTTTTTAAACTCGATGTACTCTCTGGCTCTGTCGGTCCTTTTTCTGAAGTTTTATCGGTTATTCTATTAATGTGTATTTTGGTAATTGCACTGTTGCAAGACCGAAGTTATCTACCTACTTTACTGACTTTTATTTTTATCCTCTATCGCTTACAGCCGCAAGTGAAGCAGTTAGATAGTGCGCGTGTTGGTTTGATGGCTTTGACAAGTGCTGTAGATGAAGTCATGTCCCTTTTAGACGACTCTGATAAACCTTATATCCGCTCTGGTCATATTCCCTTTAACAGTTTGAAGCAAGGAATATATTTAGAAAGAGTAAGCTATAGTTACAACTCTGAAGAAAAACCTGCCCTGCAAGATATTTCAATTTGTATTCCCTCAGGTAAAACCACTGCTATGGTAGGTCGTTCGGGTGCAGGTAAATCAACATTAATTGGCTTAATATGCCGTTTTGATGATGTGACATCCGGAAAAATTTATATTGATGATTATTCCTTACAAGAATTACAATTAACTGACTGGCGCAATCAAATTGCCATTGTTAGTCAAGATGTCTACATGTTTAGTACAACAGTGCTGGAGAACATTGCTTATGGTCGGTTAGATGCTACAGAAAACGAAATTATTGCAGCTGCAAAACTGGCGAATGCCCATGAATTTATTAGTCAACTTCCCCAAGGTTATGACACGAAGGTGGGCGATCGCGGACTTCGCCTCTCTGGAGGACAGAGACAACGCATTGCCCTAGCCCGCGCTATTGTCCGCAACCCACAAATTCTGATTCTGGATGAGGCAACGAATGCTCTTGATAGTATTTCCGAACACTTGATACAAGAAGCCCTCAACACCCTCAGTCAAAATCGTACAGTGATTGTCATCGCCCATCGTCTATCTACCATTGAACAAGCCGATCAGATTATTGTGCTAAACGAGGGACAAGTTATAGAACAAGGTAATCTTCAACAGTTACTCTCGCAAGACGGAATATTTACTCAACTTTATAACTTGCAATACCGCAATGCTCAGACTTTTTGAAAGCTAGATAAGCGTTTTATGCCCTACACCATCATCGAAATTGAAGTCACCCAACCTTTCCCTACTATACTACTAAAGGAAAGTGATATAGGTATTGGGTTGATTGTGCGACGTAAAGATAAGCCCATCGGCTTTTTAATGCAAGCACTACCAGTAAAAAGCGTGCTTTTCCCAGAAGATTTAGCGCAATTAATTACCAAAGAAGTCGGAACTAAACTACTTCAGGAAAGTATACGAGAAGAATTGATACCTCCTGCTGTCAATTTGGTTGAGTTTCCATCACTTACAGTCGCAATTTGTACTAAAGACCGTCCGGAAAATTTGGCTCGCTGTTTACAATCTTTACTAAATTTACAAACGTCAGTTTCCAAATTAGAAATTTTGGTAATCGATAATGCTCCTTCTAATGAACGCACCCAAGAATTGGTAGCATCATTACCAGGCATACACTACGTTATTGAACCAAAACCAGGTTTGGACTTTGCACGAAATCGCGCTTTGCACTCAGCAACCGGTGAGCTTTTAGCTTTCCTCGATGATGATGTCGTTGTAGATCGGAAATGGCTAAAAGGTCTCATGGAAGCATGGGCAGAAAATTGCGATGCTGCTGCTTTTACAGGACTGGTGTTACCTTATGAGTTAGCTACAGAAGCGCAAATTTTATTTGAACAAAGAGGCGGCTTTCGTCGCGGCTTTGAGAAAATTCGCTATGGTCAAGTTTTAGCTGGGAATCCCTTGCACCCCTGTGGAGCAGGAATCTTCGGCGCAGGTTGCAATATGGCTTTTCACCGAGAAATTTTACTCAAATTAGGCGGCTTTGATGAGGCTCTTGATACAGGAGCACCCCTTCCAGGCGGTGGCGATTTGGATATTTTTTATCGGATAATTCGAGCAGGTTATCCACTCGTATACGAACCTCAATATTTGGTGTTTCACCAACATCGTCGGGAATATGAAAAACTGCTTCGCCAATATTGGACTTGGGGTTTGGGCTTCATGGCTTTTGTGGTTAAGTCCTACCAAAGTGATCCTGGACAACGTTCTCAGTTGCGCCGTCTTGTCTGGTGGTGGATCAAAGACCAGTTGAAGCAATTTAAAGATAGTTTGAGGAGCCGCCATGTCTTACCTCCAACAATGATTTTAGCTGAATTTTGGGGTGGTATTTTGGGACTATTAGGGGAATATCCCCGCTCTTTAAGGCGTATTGAGCAAATTAGGAGGAAATTTTCGTGACTACTTTTGCTCCCTATAAAATTCTGCACATTAAGCTGAGTGAAGGTATCCCCACACTAACTGCTGAAGCAAAGTATCAAGGTATATATGCGGTTTTTTGGTGGTATGACATCCCCCTTGGTCATCAGGAAATTCCAGCAAATGAGTTGCCAATGTCTGCACACTCACTGTACAACCTGGTTGTGCAAACGATTACTCCAGCAGTGGGCGATCGCCTTTTAGACCACGGTTTCAAAGCACCTTTACCTGTCATTTCTGAAAATCCTTCACGGGATACACCTGTTGATTTTCACGCTTTGATGGCATTGCAGCAACCGCTCAAGCAACTGCAAGAACAGTGTTCACAGCCTGTAAGTGGTTCTGTTTCCGTGATAGTCTGTACGCGCAACCGACCAGAACAGTTAGCGCAATGCTTGCGATCGCTTTCATCTTTGTCTCAACGTCCAGAACAAATCTTAGTTGTAGATAATGCTCCTGCTGACGATGCTACACGTCAGGTGGTTGCCCAAATGTCCGGTATTGAGTACATCTTAGAACCCCGTCCGGGGCTAAGCGTAGCCCGTAATACTGGTATCCGCCACAGTACAGGCGACATTATTGCCTTTACTGATGATGATGCGATCGTACATCCTGACTGGAGCATGCGATTGCAGCAAGGCTTTAATGACTCTAAAGTTATGGCTGTTACTGGGTTAATGCTACCCGCAGAACTAGAAACAGAAGCACAATTAATTTTCCACAAAGGTTCTGCTGGTCCCGGTTGGGGATACCGCGCCCTCACTTTTGACACTCAGTTCTTTGAGGAGATGAAGCACCGAGGTGTCCCCGTTTGGCGTATTGGTGCAGGAGCGAACATGGCGTTTCGGCGCAAGGCTTTTGAGCGAGTAGGGTACTTCGACGAACGGCTCGGAGCAGGCGCTTCCGGATGTAGTGAGGATTCAGAATTCTGGTACAGAATTCTCGCTGATGGCTGGATTTGTCGCTATGAACCAACAGCTGTCATTTACCACTACCATCGCAGTGACTTAGATAGCTTAAAATACCAAGCATATCAATATATGCGCGGTCATGTGGCAGCACTTTTAGTGCAGTTTGCTAACTACAAACATTGGGGCAATCTGCGTCGGCTGTTGATCGCTTTGCCTAGGTACTATGCAAAGCAGCTTTTACGCGAGATCAAAAGAGGTTTTAAACCCAGGCACAGTTCACTATTGTCGGAGATTGCCGGTTGTCTAGCTGGAGTCAAGTTCTACATTGACAACAAGAAGGCTCCAGCTTGGCACGTGCTCCCCAATACACCAAATCATCACCAGAATACAGAGAAAATCAAGTTAAAAGCATAAGCATGTCTAATTTATTACCCCAAGAAATTGATAATTATGTATCTATCGATCTGGTTATCTGTACCTACAATAATGCGGCGCTACTGGATCGAGCATTAACAGCAATTTCAGAACAGCAAGTTCCAACTAGCGTTAAGTGGACTGTTCTAGTAGTCAATAACAACTGCACGGATGAAACCTCACAAGTTGTGGACAGATATATCCAATCTCAGAAAATACCATACCTGTCTACAGTCTTTGAACCAAAGCAAGGTTTGAACCATGCACGCCATTGCGGTGTTGAGAACACCACTGGTGATTGGATTGCTTTCGTTGATGATGACTGTATGTTAGACGCAGACTGGGTAGCCGAGGCAGCCAAATTTGCCTTCTCACATCCTGAGTGCGGCGCGTTCGGTGGCAAAGTCATTTTAGATTGGGAAACACAACCTCCGGCTTATGTGTTGAAGTATGGATACTCATTTGCCCAACAGGATCATGGCATGAGTGTTACACAACCTAATTGTTTAGTAGGTGCGGGATTAGTGATTAACAGAAAGGCAATTTTAGATACCCAGTGGTTGAACAAGCAGTTTTTGAGCGATCGCATCGGTAAAAAGCTGGTATCTGGCGGAGATGTCGAAATTGTTTTACGAATCCGCAGTGCTGGATATGATATTTGGTACAATCCTGCCTGTAAATTAATGCACTTCATTACCGCCAGACGTATTGAACACAAATACCTTATTAATATCAACTACGGTCTAGGTATCAGCCAGCTAATGAGTAATACTTTAGTCTGGCATAGTTCATATTTTAGTTGGTTGTTTGAGTCAGTATTTTCAACTTTTCTATCTTGCCTTGATGTCCTCAAGCAAGCTTTAAAAATAGCAGTGGGACGTGGCTATATGGAGGGCGTAGAAATTCCCATTGTCTGGGCTTTTGTACGCGGCAAATGGGCAGGAATAGTAAGAATTATTTGCATGGACATGCAAGAACGCCGCTCCTTATTAGGAGCCGCTAAATTAGCATCCTCAAATAATTAAAAAACCAAACACATTTTGCCTGAATTACCCAATTCTATGTCCAAAATATGAAATCAAAAAATCTTAAAAATATGCTCACTGTATCACAAAAATTCAATCAAGCTGGCAAAGCACCTTTAGGAGAATTTCTCGCTTGTAATCCTTTTCCTGAACCCTTAACGATAGGTTTCTTTTACCGGGAAAAAATGCGTGCTATTCACCGCATAACTCCTGATAAATCTTTTCAAGACATTCTAGAAGTTGGGGGTGGTCAAAGTGGTTTAACTGCTTTGTTATATCCTCAAGCACAAATTACTAACATAGATTTCAATCCCGAATACGCTCAATCACCCTGTAATCAGCAGGAAAGAGTACGCTTTGTGTGTGGTGATGCAACTGCTTTACCTTTTGCAAATCAGTCCTTCGATGCTGTGACAATGTTTGACCTTTTAGAACATGTACCAGACGATAAAAAGGCAGTATCAGAGGCTTTGCGAGTTTTGCGTCCTGGTGGTTTTCTCCTAATTAGTACTCCCAATGAAAACTGGCGGTTTCCCTACTACAAATTAATGAAATCTATCTGCCCTAGTGAAACAGATATTATGGCGGAATGGGGTCATGTCCGACGTGGCTACACTTTAACAGAACTCAAGGCTTTAATAAATTTGCCATGTCAGCAGTCTGCCACTTTTATCAATCCTCTCACGGTTTTGGGTCATGATATTGCATTTTCCAGCTTATCTTATCGTTGGCGTAAATTGTTATGTAGAATGCTTAGCCCGCTGACATGGATGAGTTATTACTTGCACAAACCACATTTCAAAGGTACAGAAACTGCGTCAACTTGGCAAAAATAAAATGAACACCCAGCCACAACCAGCGATCGCTTTACTACATTGGGGCGACTTAATTGAAGATTTTTTGGATAGCATTGGTGTTTCTTTCGAGGCGTTCTGCAAAGAGATGACAGGCGGCTGGTTGTTCGGATACATTGAGGCTTTGAAGCTGGCTGGTGTGCGGACAGTATTGTTTTGTATTTCCGCTCATGTCACTGAACCGATGCGCTACATTCACGCGCCTACAGGTGCGACTATCTGTGTATTACCAGTTCCCAAGATTTATCAAGTTATTCGTCGTCCGATGCTTAACCCCTATGGATGGACTGTTAAGGATGTTTTCGGGGATGTGCATGGAGTTCGTCAGCGCTTGTATGCAGTGCTAAGGGATGTAGCTCCTTACTTGGCTACACCATTAATCGAACTAGCCCGTGAACTGCGACGCGAAGGTTGCCAAGCTATTCTCTGCCAAGAGTACGAATATGCTCGCTTTGACGCTTGCGTATTGTTGGGGCAATTGATGCGTTTGCCAGTGTTTGCCACTTTCCAAGGAGGTGACTTTCAACTCTCGCGCTTGGAACGTCCTTTGCGCCCTCTCACAATACGGGCTTGCGCTGGTTTGATTGTGGCTACCCAAACCGAGGTGCAGCGGGTACAGTCCCACTACGGTGTACCATCTGCAAAACTGGCACGGATTTTTAACCCAATAGATGTAGCGAATTGGCAGGCAATTGATCGTGCTGAAGCTAGGGCAGCGCTAGGCATCCCACACGATGCTCAGGTAGTAGTATGTCACGGACGCATTGATATACACCGCAAGGGATTGGATATTTTACTAGAAGCATGGGAACAGGTTTTGCGTGATAGCTTCGCTGCTGCGCGGAGCGCAGATCGCCCTGAACGAGACTTGCGACTGGTGCTTGTAGGAACAGGTACTGATGCAGACAAGTTGCGCCAACGTATTGCCCAGATGCAACTGTCGGGGGTGATGTGGAGAGATGAGTATGTGCGCGATCGCACTACAATTCTACGTTATCTGTCGGCTGCTGATGTTTATACTCTCTCTTCTCGACATGAAGGTTTTCCCGTAGCGCCTATCGAAGCTATGTCCTGTGGTTTACCCATAGTAGCAACTGATGCGCCTGGAGTAACCGATATCCTGGAGGGTGGCGAAGCGTCGGGGGGGTTAGTGGTACCGCGTGGCGACTCAATGGCGCTCGCTTTAGCCCTCGCTCGTGTCCTCGACAACGAAACTTGGCGACACGAACTCAGCAAGCGTGCGCGGTGTCGGGCAGCGGAGTGCTTTTCCCTTGAGGCAATTGGCAAGCAACTGCGTGACTTTTTAATGAGTTGAGGAATCTGAGGTGACTGACAGCACCCTCCGGGTATCTCCTAACTAATACCATTTTGGATTTTGGATTTTGCGAAAAGTTTGAGCGGAGGTTTCCTCCGCTCAAAGCTTTTCAAGACGGATTTTGGATTGTAAAAGACTTACTGGTAATCGCTTTTAGCTTTTCATCTGTCGCATTCTTTTTTCAAATTGGTATAAGACAGTGCTATTGTTTCACCGAATGAACTTCAAGCTTTCAGCTTTTTGCATAAAGAAATCAGTGAAGATACTCATAATAGTGCGCTGACGCAATTTGATATTAGCATTAATTGACATACCTGATTGCAGTGGGAGTTGACGGTCATGAATCAACACTGTTTGTCTATCCAAGCGCACTTTTGCAGGAAAACGGTAGAAATTATAAACTTGGTCTGGAGGTAAAGCATCTGAACCAATTGAAATGAGCTCGCCCTTGATATCACCATACTGTTGGAAAGGAAACGAATCAATTCTCACATCGACATTCTGTCCTTCTTTGACAAAGCCGATGTCGCGGTTGGTGATGTAGACTTTGGCAACTAAGTTATCTTTAGGAACAATTTTCAGAATTGGTTCGCTAGAGTTAACCACAAATCCTGGAGTCTTGGCTTTGAGTTCAAAAACAGTGCCCTCCACCGGAGAGGTTATTTTCTGATATTTCAAGGTAGATTGCGTCTGACTTATTTGGCTGTCAATCTCGTTGATTTTTTTTTGGTTTTCTAGAATTACCTTGGTAAGTTGGCTGTCAATTTCAGCGATGCTCTTGTCATTTGCCGTCATTCGTGACAGTATGTCTTCTTTGGATAAAGCCTCAGTATTACGAAGTTTTTCTTGTGCCTGAGTAATTGCTAACTTTAATTGCTGCTGTTCTCTCGTCAATCGGACAACCTCTGCCTGGGATTTGAGAACTTCCTGCCGCTGTGTCAAGAACCTCATCCGGGGTAACGCGCCCGCTTTCATCACCGGTTCCATATCGTTGAGAATTTTTTGATTAATTGCCAGCACATCTTTAGCACTGGCTAACTCTAACTGGTTTTGGCTCAATTTATCTTGCGTCTTTTCCTTTTCTAACTGAGTGTCAGCCAAGCGCGAACTGAAATCCAACTGGCGACTTCGCAAGCGCAATTGTTGATCTTGAGTTAGAACAACTCCTGTAGTAGAACCGTTTAACTGCGATCGATAAACCTGATTTTCAGCAACTATTGCGGCGCGACTCTGGGTTAAGGAGGCGATTTCTGGTCGAATTTTGAGTGTTGCCTCATGGTTGAAGATTGGTGAGACACGCTGCGTGAGATGGCGGCGGTAAAATTCGTTTTCTTGCAGTAAGGCGGCGCGATTTTTTTGGAATGATATAAGCTGTGCCTGTGCCGTGGTTTGTTCTAGGCTAATCAGCAGTTGACCTTTCTTGACTTGCTCACCATCTTTAACGTGAATCAGCTTGACAACACCACCAACAGGAGCCTGAATATCGGTGACTGCACCTTGTGGTTCTAGCTTACCACTAGCGGGAATTGCCTCATCAATTTTAAACACCGATGCCCAAATGACTGTAAAAATGGTAACACCAGTAATTCCCCAGGCGATAGTTCGTGACCAAATAGGAGATTGTTCTAGAATAACAGGCTGGTCAAATTGAGGGAGGGAGGGAGGGGAAGAGGGGGAGGGAGGGAGTGAGGGTGTAGGGGAATTAGCTTTTCCATTATTAATGCTCATATTTTGCCTTGTTTTTATGAAGAGTAAGTGTGGAATTGAGGAAGTTATCTTGATGAATTTAAGAATGATGCGTACAGTAGAATTTGTTAAGAATGAAATAAAAATGATAAGAACATCTATAAAAAATCAGAATGATTTAGAGGTTTATAACTTAGCATTTGAAGGAGCCATGAAAATTTTTGAATTATCTAAAAAGTTTCCTGTTGAAGAAAGATATTCTATGACTGATCAAATTCGTCGCTCGTCACGGTCTGTCTGTGCTAATTTAGCGGAAGCATGGCGTAAGCGTATGTATGAAGCTGCATTTGTAGCCAAGTTAACCGATTCTTCATCTGAAGCAGCCGAAAGTCAAACATGGATTGAATTTGCTGTTAAATGCAATTATTTAGATGTTGAAGCTGGACGAGAACTCTACAAAATCTATAATTCAATTCTCGATATGCTAGTTTCAATGATTCACAACTCACATCAATGGATCATCCCTCCCAATAACAACAAATAACTCCCTCTTTCCCTCACTCCCTCCCCCCTGCCTCTTGTTGCTGATACAAACAGTAGTAATAACCTTTGAGCGACATTAATTCTGCGTGGGTTCCCTGTTCCACCACTGCGCCTTGATCCATCATCAGAATCACGTCGGCATTGCGGATGCTACTTAATCGGTGAGTTATAAAAAACACTGTAATGTCTTTGAAGGCTGACGCCAAGTTGCGGCAGACTTGTGCTTCTGCATTGTAGTCTAAAGCGCTTGTGGCTTCATCAAGGATAAGCAATTGGGGATTTTGCAGGACGGTGCGGGCGATCGCAATCCTTTGTCTTTGTCCCCCAGAAAGCCCTGAACCCCGCTCACCCACAGATGTGTTGTAGCCGTTGGGCAATGACATGATAAAATCATGAGCATAAGCAATCTTGGCAGCAGTAATAATCTCTTCATCACTAGCATCAGGATACGCTAAAGCAATGTTTTCTCGCACTGTCCCGTCAAACAACAAGGTATCTTGTAGCACCATCCCAACCTGACGCCGCAAAGAATAAAGTTCCACTTTGCTGATGTCGTAACCATCTATCAAGATTTTCCCTGACTTGGGTTCATAAAGTCTTTGTAGCAATTTTAGCAGTGTACTTTTCCCAGAACCACTTTGACCGACAACGCCTACAAAGGAACCAGCAGGGAAATCTAGGTTAATGTTGGTCAGTTGCAAAGGAGCATTTGCACGAAAGCCGAAGGAGAGATTTTCGTAGCGGACGTTCCCTTGAATGGCAGGCATAAGGATATTTTGACGTTCACCTTCTGTTTCTTGGGGTGAGTCGAGAATATCGCTGAGACGTTCTAGAGACAGGGCAGTTTCTTGGAAATTTTGCCATAGTTGCACTAAGCGTAGCAGAGGGCTGGTGACATAGTTGGAAATGATGCGAAAAGCGATGAGTTGTCCTAAGGTGAGTTGCCCGTTGAGGACAAGATATGCTCCCACCCACAGCACCAATAGACTGGAAAGTTTATTGAGGAAATTGCTTAAAGAACCAGCAGTCGTTTGAGTAGAAATAGTCTTGAAGCCAGCACTGATATATCGGGCGTAGCGTTCTTGCCATTGCCAACGCGATCGCATCTCCAAATTTTGCGCCTTGACTGTCTGCATCCCCGCCATCACTTCCACCAAGTAGGAGTGTGTCTCGGCGTTGCGTTCGGCTTTTTCATGCAACTGTCGCCGCATGACTGGAGAAACCAACAGGTTTAACAAGGCAAACAGCGGTACTGTTGCCAGTGCGACTAAAGACAGCAGCCAGCTATAAATCCCCATCACAAAGATGTAGATCACTGAAAACACCGCATCCATCACCACCGTTAAAGCCGTACCTGTCAAGAAAGAACGGATGTGTTCGAGTTCATTGATTCGCGTAGCCAAGTCGCCCACGGGACGACGATCAAAATAAGATAAGGGCAGACGCAACAGGTGATTAATGACTTCAGAACCTAGCGATAAGTCAATGCGGTTAGTAGTATCCACAAACAAATGAGTGCGGACATTAGTGAGTACCGCTTCCACCACCGACACCACAATCAAAAAGATACCAAAAACTGTCAGGGTATCGGGGCTGTTACCAACCAGCACTTTGTCGATAATCACCTGTGTCACCAAGGGATTCACCAATCCAAAAATTTGCACCACGATAGAAGCAATTAGCACTTCAATCAATACCTTACGGTGGCGACGTAATGCAGGCACAAACCACGAAAGACCAAACCGCGACTTAGGCGTTTCTTTTGTCGGTTGCAGCAGCAGCACTTCGCCTGCTTGTCCCCAGGTTTCGGCAAAGTCTCGTGATTTGCGGCGTATCAGTCCCATTTCGGGAACCGCGATTAATAATTCCTGGTTGCTGGTTTTGTAGATGATGGCAAAACTATCTTGCCAGGAAATCATCACCGGAGGTTGCAAGCGGCTGACAGCAGATGCGGGAATCTTGACTATTTGGGTTGTCAACCCCATCAACTCTACTACTGCAGCGCAAAATTGCAGAGATATACTGCTGCTGTGTTCATACTGTTTTGTCACAACCCGTCGCAGCATATCTCGGCGGAAAGGAATATTAAAATACTGACTCAACATTTGGAAACATGCCAAGGATGCATCCACCGGACCTCGTGCCCGAATATAGGGGTATTTTGTCCCTTTAGACTGCTTGGCTGATTCTGGTTTTGTGGCAATCTCTGGGGCGTAAGGAATTTCTCCTAGCCAAGAATCTGCTGTTATTAGCGTTGCTGGGCTTTCTGGTAGTGCTGGGAACAAAGATTTGGGTAAACCCACCAGACGCATAGTTGCGTTGAGGTACAGTTTGGGGTTGCTATCCAACTCTAAACAGCTACCTACCGGAAACTCAGCCAGAGAATCACTGCTAACCAGCCACAGCCGTTGGGGGTCTAATGGCCTTTTGGATACTTTCCCCGCACCAAGTGTGAGCACAATAGCATCTTCCCAAGCAGTTCGCGATAGTCTAACTAAATCAGTTTTGCCATCAGCCCGCCGACTCAGTTCTTCGCCCAACAATTCATGCACTTCTACTAAAGCTGCATTTTGGTGCAACGCCTTTGCAAAAGCCGACTCCTGCTTGAGGAGACTGAGAAAATCGGCGATCGCGAGATTAAAGCAAATTACTTCTGTGGAGGCGATCGCTGTTTCACAAGCTACAGCCCGCACATGACTCACCCAACCCACAACTTCTCCTGGTTGCAGCAACTTCAAAGTGTCAGGTTTTTCTGTGCGCTTGTCGAAGCCTAAGAGGCGGGCTTGTCCAGAGTAGATAATGCTAATCTGCTCAGGCATAGCTTCCCGTGTTGCTATCACTTGTCCCATGCGATAGCGTAAAAATTGTACTTTTGTTAATAGATTTTCTAATACATTCTCAGGTAGATGTTTGAAAGGAAATACATCTGTAAAAAATTCTTTAATATCAATAGAAGTATTTGTGATCATATTCAACACGAATTTTTTAAAATCTCTCTTTATACCAATTTGAAAAAAGAATGCGACAGATACACAGTTTCAAACCCTCGTTATCTTAAGCTTTCTTAATTTTGAATTTTGAATTGGTATTACTACCCCTGCTCGCTTCTAGGCGGCGATGCTCCCTCCGGGAGGTGCGCCAGGTGCGTTCGCAGATTTTGCCTGTGGTTGTTTGCGAGTTGTTCCCATCCAAGCTTTGTCTGCATCTGGCAATTGGTTAATTTGTTCTTGCAGCCAGCCTTCAAACAATTCCCGTAACAAACGCTGGCGCATAAATGCGTCTAACTGTACGGGAATAAATTTTTCTAAGCGTACAATCACGAAACACTCACTAAAGGGCGCGGGATGCCAAAGTTGTCCTGGTTGACTGACTTGGAGTTGCTTTGCTAAACCTGGGTGTAACGTCCCTAATTCAACAGGTCCAATGAGTCCGCCTTTTTCTGCTTCTGGTCCAGTGGAGTAGTTGTGAGCAAGTTCTGCAAAGCTTTGCTCACCACCTAGAATGCGAAAATACAGCTCTTGGACAACGCCTGCGTCTTGGGTTCTAATCATGGAATATATAACTTGATCAAGCTGCTTTTTGCGCTGGAGAAAGTAAGATTCCAGTTTGTGTCCCCAAGTCGCCCGCTGGAATTTCTCAATTCTTAATCTGCGGGTTGCTAATGCTTGGAATTGAGGATGGTTAATACCGTAACGTTTGAGCCATGCTTCGTGTTCAGCGGCGCTATTTATTTGATGCTGTTTTAAGAACTGCTGACAAGCGGCAGCTGTTTCTTCTCGGGTGCAGGTTATGGATGCAATGGCACCTTCAATAATCATCTCCCGCAACAGTTGTGGCAGCATCTGATATTGAATGAGCAGAGGAATCAGTTCCTCACCAGTCATAGTCTGATTACCAATTTCTAGCGCATAACCCATATCCTGCATGACTCCTTCATAATGTAAATTTAACTGTTGCTTGTTGTCTTTTTAATGACTTTTTAAGGATTTGCTGGTGAATCAAGCGATTTTTTACAAAAACTACAATCTTTGTCTAAATACAGCCACTGTTGGTCAATAAGTGGTACCATATTATCTATAAAGTCAGCTCTTCCTTACAAAGGTGTGAGTTGATGTGTATTTAGGTAAGTTTTGGTTCAATCAGAGGGTAAACCTCTGATTTGAACCTTTCTAGACCTGTTAAAAGTTTATTGGCAATTCTCTGTCGCTGTGCTTCAAGTTAAGATTCAAGAGAAAAAGGTTGGGTATCCCTAAATCTTTTTTACTGTAAAACAAGTGTATAGTGTGTAACTCTTGATATCGTCACAGAATTGCATACTTTCACTATTACCCAGGAAATTTATTTCTGAACGCATAGTTAGGATGAGTACAAATAGTGTAAGGAAAATCCATTGTAGAAGCGCGGCGATCGCCGCGCCCCTAGGTTGTCAACCTAATGAACAGAAGTTGACATCAACATGGCCTTAAACCAGAGCAATATCGAGACTGGTTAAGAAACCAGCTGGCTTGTTCTCAATGGTAGCGAATTGAGTTCCTTGGAAGGACAACGCACCATTGTTGGAGTTGTAGCTAAACTGGCTGGTGGAACTCGCGCCAAACCCAGATTTAGAAATTTGGATTTTGTCGCCCTCCACGTAGCTAAAGTCTTTGATGATGTCAATGCCTTCAAACTTGGAGTTGAAGACAAATTTATCTGCGCCAGCACCACCCCAGAGGTGGTCGTTACCATAACCACCTTCTAAGGTGTCGTTGCCTGCTTCACCATATAGCTTGTCATTGCCAGAACCACCGTTGAGGTAGTCATTACCGTTGTAACCATACAGGGTGTCGTTTCCGGCTTCCCCGTAGAGTTTGTCGTCACCTGTCCAACCGTCTAGGGTGTCGTTGCCGTACCAACCATACAGGGTATCGTTGCCAGCGCCGCCATCAATGTAATCGTCACCGTACCAGCCATCTACGTAATCGTTGCCGCCCTTGGCGTAAACCTTGTCATTGCCACCCTTGGCGTAAATTGAATCAGCGTACTCGGTGCCATTGAGTGTGTCGTTGTACTCAGTACCGTTGATGATCGCCATGTGAGTTTCTCCTTAAAAATGTGACGTTAATGTGTTACTAGGTAAGTTGCGGTTCAATGAGAAGTAAGCTTTCGATTTGAACCTTCATTTATCTATTCACTCCTAGTTCGAGTATTTACGCAACTCTCTGAAAATCTTTACATTCCTTATCATTTTTGATTCAGCCATTGCAAATGCTGTGGCAGTAATTGAGCTAAGGCATAATTTTCTTGGATAGTTTTTCTTGCCTTAGTTCGTATTGAGGACATATAGTCCGGATGATTGAACACTTCTTCTAAGCGCTCAGCAATTTCTTGGGGAGAAAAAAAGTCTACCAACAGTCCATTACTTCCATCTTTGATAACTTCCGTGACTGGAGAAGTTTTATACCATAAGTCCTGTGGACTTGCCCTCAAGGGCGCGGTAGCGTCTTTGAAGAAGAGGGTTCAGTCTTGTGTTGTGCCTGATAAGAAATCCAGCAAAGTGCCGTAATAAATAACTATCACAACGACTATGGCTTTTGCCGCTATCTGCAAATTGGACATTTGTGTAGCAGCAAAAGCCTTGGCTTGTATGAAGATTGGGGTAGTGACAACCATAATTGTTCCCTTTGTTGCTATTTGTAGAGGCGCAGCGATCGCCAAGAGCAGTGAGTTTCCCCCAATCTGCCTTTGGGCGGCTCCTGGAGGGAGCAACGCTGCGCCCCTAGGTTGTCAACCTAATGAAGTGAAGTTGACATCAATAGCCTTTTAAACCAGAGCAATATCGAGACTGGTTAAGAAACCAGCAGGCTTGTTCTCGATGGTAGCGAATTGGGTTCCTTGGAAGGACAACGCACCATTGTTGTAGTTGTAGCTAAACTGGCTGGTGGAACTAGCGCCAAACCCAGATTTAGAAATTTGGATTTTGTCGCCCTCCACGTAGCTAAAGTCTTTGATGATGTCAATGCCTTCAAACTTGGAGTTGAAGACAAATTTATCTGCGCCAGCACCACCCCACAGTACGTCATTGCCATAACCACCTTCTAAGGTGTCGTTGCCTGCCTCACCATACAGGGTGTCATTGCCATAACCACCGTTGAGGTAGTCATAACCGTAGTAACCTAACAGGGTATCATTGCCGTCACCGCCGTAGAGATGATCGTCACCGTTCCAGCCGTCTAGGGTATCGTTGTCTGCCTCACCATACAGGTAGTCGTTACCGTCGCCACCATTGAGGTAGTCATTGCCAGTCCAGCCTAAGAGAGTATCGTTGCCAGCCTCACCATACAGGGAGTCGTCACCTGTCCAGCCATCGACGTAATCATTGCCAGCGCCAGCGTAAACGATGTCATTGCCACCCTTGGCGTAAACGATGTCATTGCCAGCTTGGGCGTTGATGGAATCATTTCCGTCAGTACCATTGATTACAGGGTAGAATTTTCCATTTTGCCAGGTACCGTTGTCGTTATAGGGAGTACCGTTAATAACAGCCATGAGATTTTCTCCTTAAAAAATGTGATTTTGACGTGTAACTAGGTAAGTTGTGGTTCATTCAGAGCTAAGCCCGTGATTTGAACCTTGATTTACTTATCGGAGGTTGTTCGGAGTTTTACGCAAATCTTCAAAAATTTCTTTTGTCTTTTACGTAATTTTCCTTGATCCCTCATTTACTTATTCAGGGGTTGTTTGGAGTTTTACGCAAATCTTCAAAAGAAATTTCTTTTATCTTTTACGTGATTTTCCTTGATCCCTCATTTACTTATTCAGGGGTTGGTAGAACAATTACGCAAGCTTTGAAAAACATTTACATTTCTTGACAAAATTTTCCTATGGAGCACACGAATGCCAAGTTGCTACTTTAAGCGGTAATAAACTAAGCTTTCTTCACTGATAAGCTATGCCCAAATTTAATTACAATCAATTGATAGCGCCATTTCCGGATTTGAGGCAAAATCTTTACAACTGTTTTGAGCAGCATACTGACAGTATTATGGATTTGCTTGATCCTAAATCGGGGAACACGAAGCGCGAGTTCTATCGCCGAGTTATCATTAAATCCCTGCAGAATCCAGGAAAATCACCTGGTCGAATCCAAGGTCAGGTTCAACCGAGTTGGATTAAGCATCCAGGAGGGAATAACAAGTCAAAATTTACACCTAAAACATCTGCTACCGCGTAAATTTATTTAACTTGGAGTTATTTTTATCTGTTCCAAAATTGACTGAGATGATTTGTGCTGTGATTTTTTTGTTCGCGAAACTATTCCGCGAACCCTTATGATTTGTCCAAAGTCCAAAAACTAGTACCCTTAACTTTTTGTTTCAGATTTTTGTAATTCTTCAACAGAATCCGAAATTGTAAACGAAGGTGAATTATCAAGCAGGATTTGTTGGGGTGATGCTTCACTTGCATGACTTAAGTAGGAGCCAAAAAGCTTATCGTAATTAGAAGCAACAGCTAAAAATGTCCCACCTAAAATATATATAGGAAGAGGTAAGTTAAATTCTTTAACCCAATCAAACAGTTCTGCTACAGCAAACAGTACCAAAAAGCAGGCTAGCCAAACTCTCATATTTTTACCCCTGAAATTTTAACAACTTTATTAATTTTGACGCTCCCACACATAAGTGAAAACATGGCATTTTGCTGGTTGTCATCAACAACGTGCTTCAAAATATATCTATTATAAAGATATCAGCCTGAAAACCCAAAACGAATGTAACACAAAGCACATCGAAAAATGACTGATAATTCCGCACAAGATACAAACACTACTACCGCCTTCCGACGTTCATAGCGCGGAGTGATTCATCTGTCCAACCAATCCAAAATCCCAAATTCCCAAGAAAGCGGATTTCACCACCGAACCAGTCCAAAATCTAAAATCTAAAATCTAAAATTGAATGACTGACGCATTTGCACCACTTGTAGGACAACAGCAAGCAGTGGAATTACTGCTACAAGCCGTAGTAAAAAAACGTATTGCTCCAGCATATTTGTTTGTTGGTTCAGATGGTGTAGGACGGAGTTTAGCAGCACGGTGCTTTGTGGAATTGCTCTTCAGTCCACATCAAAACCGCGTGCGTCAAGGAAACCACCCAGATTTGTTGTGGGTGCAGCCAACTTATTTGCATCAAGGACAACGACTGACAGCAACAGAAGCAGCAGAAAAAGGACTTAAGCGCAGAGCACCGGCTACAATTCGCTTAGAACAAATTCGGGAAATTACTGCATTTGTGAGCCGTTCGCCGTTGGAAGCACCCAGACAAGTGGTTGTGCTAGATCAAGCAGAAACTATGGCGGAAGCTGCAGCAAATGCTTTGCTTAAGACTTTGGAAGAACCAGGACAGACAACGCTGATTTTAATCGCGCCTTCAGTTGAGTCTGTATTGTCAACGTTGGTGTCGCGCTGTCAGCGAATTCCTTTCTATCGTTTGGATGCAACTGCAATGGCTCAAGTTCTGACACAAACAGGGCATGAGGAAGTTTTGCAGCATCCAGCAGTGTTGAGCGTTGCGGGTGGTAGTCCGGGAGATGCGATCGCATCTTACCAACAACTGCAAGTTATTCCCCCTGAACTACTCAAAACCCTGACCAAAGTCCCTTCATCTTACCGTGAGGCTTTGCAATTAGCTAAACAAATTGATAAAGATTTAGATACAGAAGCTCAATTGTGGTTAGTTGATTATCTGCAACAATTTTACTGGCAGCACAAGCGTCAACCAAGCATGATTCAACAGTTAGAACAAGCTCGCAAATCTTTGCTTTGCTATGCTCAGCCGCGCCTTGTTTGGGAATGCACACTTTTATCATTTGTCATTCATTAGACTTGGTGGGAGTTGTAGGGAACGGTGCGATTCGTTTAGCCTAAATAAGTAGGAATACTTAGGGACGGCTAGCAAGGATAAATAGGGAAAAATCCCGAATAGAACCTTGACAACTGAGTGACCATGAGGGTGTAAATCCCTCCCCTGTAGATGCCAGGTGAAAGCATATCCCCTACGGTAGCGACTAGCCATCAATCCGTAAAGCGGGGATAAAAGCCCTTCCACACTCCTAGTCTAAGGTAGTGCGGGGTAAGCAAAGAGCCTAGATGGGTGTAGTAATACCCCACATCCGAGTAAAGCAATAGCTTGAATCCACGCTTGGAACCATCGATAACGACAACCAGCGAAACGGACTGATTAGCTGGAATCAAAAGATTAAGGATAAGAGGCTGGCGATTCGTTCCTCGACCAGCAGCATCTCCAAATAAACCCGGTGGATAGTGGAACTCTAAGGACTCATAGAATGGTCATTCGGAACGAAGTAACCCCCCGTATGCTCTCAGAGAGGTCGAATACTCTGAGTAGGTGCTAACCGTATGCTGCGGGGTGGTGGGATTGAGTCAGAAGCAAACGCCTTGCTGTAATGCAGGGATACGCTGACGGACTCACGGTAATAAGGAAAGAAATAGCAGTAAGTAGCAGTAGATATGTCTAATACGCTGAACAATCAGACGGTGGAATGGAACCAGGTGAACTGGCGCAAGCTAGAACGTCGGGTTTTTAAGCTGCAAAAACGGATATTTCAAGCCTCTAATCGTGGTGATTTGAAAGCAGTTCGCAGACTCCAAAAGACTTTGATGAGATCTTGGTCGGCAAGAATGCTGGCAGTGCGTCGCGTGACTCAGGATAACCAAGGTAAAAAGACAGCCGGAGTAGACGGAGTTAAATCACTCTCGCCCGTCTAAAGGTTGAAACTGGTGAAAAATCTTGAGCTAAAAGGAAAGTCCAAACCCACCAGACGGGTATGGATAGATAAACCAGGAACAGACGAAAAACGTCCTCTTGGTATTCCCACGATGTACAACAGAGCTACTCAGTCGCTAGTAAAGTTGGCGCTTGAGCCGGAGTGGGAAGCTAAATTTGAGCCTAATTCCTATGGCTTCCGACCAGGACGTTCATGCCATGACGCGATTGAAGCAATATTCAACGCAATTAAGTCAAAAGCCAAATATGTGCTGGATGCTGATATTGCTAAATGCTTCGACCGTATCAACCACGGGGAACTACTCAAAAAATTGAATACATTTCCGACCCTACGCCGCCAAATTAAGGCATGGCTCAATTCGGGAGTGATGGACGGTAAACAACTGTTCCCCACATCTGAGGGTACGCCACAAGGGGGAGTCATTTCTCCTTTATTAGCTAACATAGCCCTCCACGGAATGGAAGAACGGATTAAGCAAATAGCAGATACCCTACCAACGCCTAGAGGTCGTAGTAAAAGGGGTAACCGTGAATCCTTAAGCCTAATCCGTTACGCCGACGACTTCGTGATAATACACGAAGATTTAACCGTTGTCCAAAGATGTAAAGAAATAATCTCTAAGTGGCTAGATGGCATAGGACTTGAATTGAAACCAAGTAAAACACGCCTTGCCCATACACTGCATAAGCACGATGGACAAGACGCCGGGTTCAACTTCCTGGGGTTTAATGTCAGGCAGTACCCAAAAGGAAAATATAACACAGGTTGTAATCCTCACGGGAAACCACTTGGATTCAAGACATTCATCAAACCCAGCAAAGAAAAAGTAAAGAAACATTATGATCACATCACACAAGTAATAGACCAGCATAAAACTGCTCCACAGGCAGCGCTGATAGCCCATTTAAACCCAATCATCAGAGGGATATTACAGCACTCAAGTTAGCAAAGAGACATTCTCTACGCTAGGTCATATGGTATATCTGAAACTAAAAAGCTGGGGACAATTCCGACACCCCAACAAATCGGGTACCTGGGTAGCCAACAAGTATTGGCAAACCATAGGTAATAGTAACTGGGAATTCGCAACCAGGCAGGAAGGCAAAAACCCCCTGCGGTTACTTAAGCATAGCGAAACATCAATCATCCGCCATGTGAAAGTTAAAGGCGAAGCTAGTCCTTATGATGGCGACCTAGTTTACTGGAGTTCAAGAATAGGTAAACACCCCAAAGTCTCTCATATGGTGGCAACACTACTAAAGCGACAGAAAGGCAAATGCGCCTATTGCGAAATGCATTTCACCAACGAATCGGTGATGGAAGTTGACCATGTCATTCCTAAGTCGAAAGGCGGAAAGAATGAGTACAAAAACTTACAACTACTTCACCGACATTGCCACGATGAAAAGACTGCCAGCGATGGAAGTCCCGGCAACAAATCTGGCTGCAATAGCGCCAAGCCTAAGCCCGTCAAATCGGGTAACAGAGGTATCAATGACAATGACCTTATTGCTGAGGAGCCGGATGAGGTGAAAATCTCACGTCCGGTTTTGAAGACGAGCGGTTCTCGTGAGGGAATCGCTTAGTTTAACCTTAACAGGGAACGCTTAACAGGGAACAGGGAACAGATCTATTAGCGATTTGTTAAATCAGTAACTATATATACTTCCGTACACCTCTACAGCCTTGTATCATGTCCGGCTGATAGTTCTAGAAAAAAGATATCTGTGCAAAAGTTTGAAATTCTCTTTCTCCCTACACCCCTACACCCATCTTCAAGCTAGTAGAGACGTTACATACAACGTCTCTACCTTCAAAACCAATTAAATCGATGTCGTTAAACGTTGGACTAACTGCGGTGTTTGCAGCACACCCTCAATCCGGTCTACTGGCTGACCCTGCTTAAATAGTACCAGCGTTGGTAGAGCATAAATTTCATATTGACTTGCTAATTCTGGATATTTTTCAGTATCAATTTTGACAATTTGTATGCGCCCTTGGAGCTGAGCGTTAACTTGCTCTAAAATTGGAGCCATCATATGACAAGGTCCACACCAATCGGCATAAAAGTCCACCAAAACTGGTACATCAGCACCAGAAAGCATCTCTTCAAAGCTGTTGAATTGTTTTTTAGTAGCCATGTGACACTCACCACTTTTCTACTGTTTAACTATTTGATTTTTCAATGGTAGTTCTCAAGAGCGGTTATCTGTAAAATCCTAGATTGTTTTTATTGTTGACGCACAATCACTTTATGATAATTAGCGCTACGGATCATAAAGAGGAATATTTATGGAACTATTGCCAGAAAATTTGCAACTTTTGCGTGAAAAGGTAGTTATTGTTACCGGTGCTTCACGGGGTATTGGGCGGGCGATCGCATTAGAATTAGCGGAACTAGGAGCCAATATCGTCGTCAATTATGCCAGTTCCAGCAATGCCGCCGAAGAGGTTGTCGATACAATAACAAAAGCCGGAGGAAATGCCATAGCCCTTCAAGCTGACGTTTCTCAAGTTGATCAGGTAGAAGCGCTAGTTAACACTGTGACGAAAAAGTTCAATCGTGTCGATATCTTGGTTAACAACGCTGGTATCAATCGCGACAACCTGCTTTTGCGAATGAAACCGGAAGATTGGCAAGCTGTGATAGACCTAAATCTAACTGGTGTTTTCTTATGTACTCGTGCAGTCAGTAAAATTATGCTCAAACAACGTTCCGGGCGAATCATCAACATTACCTCTGTCGCCGGACAAATGGGTAACCCCGGACAAGCCAACTACAGCGCCGCCAAAGCAGGCGTCATCGGCTTTACTAAAACCATCGCCAAAGAATTTGCCTCTCGCGGTATCACCGTCAACGCTGTTGCTCCTGGTTTTATCGCCACAGACATGACAAGCAATATCAACGCTGAAGAGATTATTAAATATATTCCGCTAGCTCGTTATGGTCAACCGGAAGAAGTCGCCGGAATGGTGCGCTTTCTGGCTGCCGATTCCGCCGCTAGTTACATCACTGGACAAGTTTTTAACGTTGATGGCGGAATGGTGATGGCTTGACACTTACTCGGCTCATCCAATTTCGCTGACCTCATTTCAACCCTTGTGGGTATGTCTTCAGCCCATTTACGCATTCTAAATTTAACAAAAGAAAGGACAAGGGACACGATAGACGACTCATCAGTCCAAAAAGCTAATAGTAGAATAAGGTACAGAAAAGCTGTATGGAACGGAGGAACGGAAATTGGATGAACTAAGGGTAGCACTAGAGCTAGCAAGCGACGAAGAATTGCAAGATCTAACGGCAATTCTGTTTAGTCGTAAGTTTAATCCTCTAGATTATGTTCACACACCGGAACCTATAGAAGTGCAAAGCAAAGGTCGCAAAGCTTGGCTAGATGCACTAGAGCAACGCTTTCGTTTTTTGGCAGCAGATGGGATCACAGTTCTGCGGGGACGCAGCCGTCAGGTGACTTACCGACAAGCGCTGATTCAAGTGTGTAAATATTTGAAAATGCCTTATTCTAGTCAACTGACAACAGTTGATTTAGAAGCTGAGGTATTTCTGCACCTGTTGGGGCAGGTATGGAGAAAATTGCCAGAAAAAGATAAGCAAAAATTGACTGTGCGGATACAACGTCAGCTCGCAAAAGCAGAATTAACAGAACCGCTACCACTGACATTGCAGCGAGATCCCTTGGGGTTACTTCTCAAAGGCGGTAGCGCGCTTGCTGTCACCTCTGTTCTCCAGCCAGTGTTGCTCAAACAAATTGCCCGTCAATTTGCGACGCACTTTGCCACATATCAAGTTGCCAAAGAAGCGGTGATTCAAGGTTCTGGAGCAGCAGCAAATCAGTTTCAAAATTATGCCACACTGCAGATGGCAAAGCAGGGTATGACTGTTAATGCCGCTCGTTATGGAGTCACTCGCAGTGTGTTTGCCTTTTTAGGACCAGTGATGTGGAGTTGGTTTATTGCGGACTTGGGGTGGAGAGCGATCGCCACTAACTACGGTCGAATAATACCTACCATATTTGCCTTAGCTCAAATTCGTCTGACTCGTGCTGAATGTTGGGAACCTGCTTGAAAACAGCTTTTCGTCATCCCAACCCTAGTTTGCAATCTTCTTGGAACTATGCCCAACTGGGACTACTTGTCTTCCCATTGCTTCCGTTTCTCGGCGCTGTGGGTATAGTTTTAGCAATCTTGGGAGGTTGGTTCACTCAATACCGCGCAATTATTCGCCGTCCCCTCCACTGGGGGTTTGCGCTTTTGAGTGTGTTCATGATAATCACCGTTGGCTTTGCCTACGATAAAACGGCGGCTTTCCTGGGTTTATTTAATTTCCTACCGTACTTTTTAGTTTTCGCTGGCTTTAGCACGCTTATTCAAACGCCTGTACAATTGCGGCAAATGTCTTGGATTTTGGTGCTTGGTTCTCTACCAGTGGTGATTCTTGGATTTGGCCAGTTGTTTTTAAACTGGTCTTCTAAAATAAGAATTTTGTGGTTTGTCGTGGAATGGGAAATAGAACCTGGAGGACAACCAATAGGTCGCATGGCTTCCGTATTCATGTACGCCAACATCTTTGCTGGTTATCTGATGATAGTTTTCATCCTAGGGATAGGGTTGTGGGTGGAAAGCTATCGGCGGATGAGAAGACGGACAGACAAGGGGAAAGAAGAGGGAGAGAGGGAGAGAATGAGAGAGGGAGGGAGAGAGAGAATGACAGAGGGAGGGAAACTTCCCACACTCTCTCCCTCCCACACTCCCTCACTCCTTGACTCTCCTCGCTTCGCCTTCTTCTTCTTGACGGTGGCGATGATTGCCATTTTTGTGGCGTTGATTTTGACTGACTCCCGCAATGCTTGGGCGATCGCTATTTTTGCTTGTTTAGCTTATGCGGTTTACGAAGGTTGGCACATTCTTGTGGCTGGTGTTGCGGGTATCATCGCCAGCGTGCTTTGTGCTGCTTTTGCTCCTTTGGCTATAGCTCAATTGTTTCGTAAGTTTGTTCCTGCTTTCTTCTGGGCACGTTTAAACGACCAACTGTATCCTGATAGACCAATCGCCTTACTTCGCAAAACACAGTGGCAATTTGCGTTGTCTTTAACTCAGCAACGTCCTTGGACAGGTTGGGGTTTACGCAATTTTACTCCTCTGTACGATGCACAGATGCATATTTGGTTAGGACATCCTCACAATTTGTTTTTAATGCTATTTGCTGAAACTGGTTTTCCCACGACTCTTTTATTCTGTGGCTTACTCGTTTGGATATTTCTTGGGGGTGTCCAACTGTTGCAAAAGTTAAAATCTGTCGATCAGGCAGAAGATAAATTGATATGTTTCAGCTATCTTCTGGTATTTCTCAGCTGGGTGTTATTCAACACAGCAGATGTCAGCTTATTCGATTTTCGCCTCAATACAATCTCGTGGTTATTGTTTGCTGCTATTTCTGGAGTTGTCTATCGCCATAAGCATTACCAAAGGCTTGCGGTGAAATAAAAACTTATTATACATAGCAGTTGCCAGGTAGATTAGGACATGAACTAATAAGAAAATACGGACACCACCAGACCATCAAGCCTATTCCCCGTTCCCTGTTTCCTGTTAAGCGTTCCCTGTTAAGCGTTCCCTGCTATAGCTCATTGCTCACTGTCCAGAGTTTTCCGAAGATACACTGTTGTTTATAAAGTTATACGTTCATAAAATTACTCTTATACGACTGTGACCGTGTATGTGGCTCATCCCGCATTTCGTCACGTTCGCTGATTGTTGGGAAGATGTAGGAATACCTTTTTGTAGTGTTTTCCTGCATGACGGGCATCTCTTGTAGATGCCCTTATTTTTTTAAGAAGAACTCAGACGTGAAAGTGTCAATGATTAATTCTGCGAGCGTTCGCCCCAGGGGATTTGATCTGACTTGTGATTTTATGAATGCGTTCTTTAAATTTTTGTGCTTTTTGCTCATCAGGAATTTCTGCCATCAAAGTTTCTAGAAGTTGGGCTGGAGTTAGCTTCGGGTATTGGTTTAAAGCATCTTTGATAAGAATAACGCTAGCAAAAGGACCAACAAAACTAATTAGTTCTCGCCGACAACGATCTAAAAATTCCGGATCGCTAATTGCAGGATAGTTTCCAAGGGGTTGGTGTAAACTATTAGGATTTGCAAGTTTTGCTGAGTTAGGTTCAACAGCAAGTTGGAGGCGATTTCTAAACTCTTGTGCTTTTTGTGGATCAAAAATTTCCCTAGCTAGCGCTTCGGTAAATTCCTTTTGGGCTATCTGTGGGCTTTGGTTTAAAGTGTTTGTCATCAAAATGCTGGCGATAGGGCCAACAAAACTAGTTAATTCTCGCCCGACAAACTCTAAAAATTCTGGATTGAGAGAGACTGGTGTTTGTGTATGGAATTTAGTATTTGTTTCGCTGTTTTGCTTTTCCTGCCCGTGTGTAGTGTTAGTTTGAATTTGCGGTGTTTTCGGTAACGGACTCGAAACCCCACCAAGTGATAATGATGAGTTATTATCATTAAGTTCAATCAAAACTTCTTTTGCTGATTGGTAGCGCTCTATTGGTACTTCTGCCAACATTTTTTCTAGTATGCGAGCTAGAGAGTCACTGATATTGACATAGGAGCGCCATTGCCAGTTTAGAGAACCATCCATCAACACATGTGGCATTCTTCCAGTCAAAAGGATAACCGCAGAAACAGCAAGTGAGTAAATATCACTTGAAGGGTAGGAACATCCTATACGCAGCTGTTCTGGTGCAGAGTAGCCAATTTTCCCTACTACTGAATTCTGAACTGAGTATTGGTGATTTGGAGATTGGGCTGATAATATCTCGGTCAATTTCTCCTTAACCACCCCAAAGTCAATCAGCATGGGTTTAGATTCGTTATGGCGAAGCATAACATTTTCCAGTGAAATATCCCGGTGAAGAATCTTGCGATCGTGGATATATTCCAAAACTGGCAACATATCTAGTAGCCATGCTCTGACTTCAGTTTCGGAAAATGGTCTACCTTTGTTATGAAGACGTTCGGATAAAATTTGTGCATAATTTTTACCATTAATATATTCTTGGACGATAAACAACCGCTCGTTCTCCGTCAACCAAGCCAGAAATTTGGGAATTTGGGGATGTTGAATTTGGTATAAAACTTTAGCTTCCCGCTCAAATAACTCTCTTGATTTACGAATAATCTCTTTTTTGGTGGTTGCAGGTACAAACTCTTTGAGAACACAGGCTTCATCAAAACGCTGAGTATCAAATGCTAAGTAAGTTCGTCCAAACCCCCCTTGTCCAAGAATCTTCTGAATCAGATAACGATTATTGATTAAAGTTCCTGGGTTTATTTCTGCAGTCATTTTAAGTTCTTATTTTAATTATGAATACGATTTTTGATTTCATAGGGTTAGAAATTCAAAATTATGCATTCATTTTAGAAAAACAACAAAAAAAGTGACCAAAACTAGGGGTGTAGGGGCAAACGCACCTAAATTAGTCTTGCCAAAAACTTTTTTATATCTTATTTGGTGTCCTTGTTTGGGCAGTACAACAAACCCTGCATCCCCAGAAGCGATCGCATGCAGGCGGCTCCCTGCCGGAGCATCGCGAAGCCGCGCGTTGAGTGCATCTGCCGTTCCATTGTAGCGACTGGCGTATTCGCGTAAAATCCCATGAGCTATCTTCATTCCTTCCTTTGCAGTTATATCAGAATCTTGAATTGCTTGCTCTAGCACTTGTCCCAAAATTTGAAGCCCCCAGTTTGCTCCCAAATAATACAACTGGTGGAATTTGGTGAGCATCGGATGAATACATCAGTTTCGTGGTAGGAGTTAACTCTAATAATTGTCGCATTGCTTCCCGCATTCCGGATACACTCAAAAATGGTATTGCCAAACCAAAATCTAGATAAACCTGGGGATAAACAGAAGCCAAGTAACCAGCTTCTTGCATGTAAGGATATGAAGCATGGAGAAGAACAAGGGGAACATTGCGATACTCAGGTAATTCTAGGATAGGACGCAAATAGAGGGGATTTGCAAAACGCAAATCTAAATCTGGATCGCCAAAGCCAGTGTGTAATTGCCCAGAAAGTTGCGAGGACACAGCGCCCAAGGCTGCCCATGATGTACCATGTTTCCCATCACACGGGCATGTCCAGGAGAATAAGGCAAAGGTGTGAGGCTAGACCAATCTGGAACTAATCTGATTTCGCCTACCGGACCTAGACCAGTTTCGGGAACAACAGCATCGTACATCACAGGAAGCCCTTGTTGTCCTGCGGATATACCCACACCATGTTCAAAATAGTGGGACAGCATTCCCCATGAACCGCTTTGCCACGAATGATGTTGGCATTGTCGCACCACAAAATTCGGACAAAATAAATACCAGCATCTTGAAGAGATTTTTTAACTTGCTCAAATGTATGGTTTTCAGTCATAGAAAGGGCGTTGAGTGGTCAGTTAGCAATAAAAAATATTACCATTATAATTTCAGTAATTCTCAAGGATGTATCCTCTAAACCCTTGAGCCACTCAGGCTTTGTCGAAGCTGTTCACAAAAATCTAAAATTATTGAAAGATACTCATTATCCTTAGTACATTTGCGGGGATCATATATGAAAATGATTAAGTTTTTCTGTATCCAAGATATGGTAATGAGCAAGGCATAGTGTTTGAAATACCCTTGATATCAGCTTTAGCGACAAAACTGAGAGAACTTTTCACAGCTTAACAATGTCATCGTAAGTTTACAAACATAGTATAAAGAATTGGTTGGATAACAAAAATACAGTCAACAATAACTATAGCCAAAGCTATAGTTTCGCTAACCTATGCAGCCGATTCGCACTTTTAATGTTTCCCCTTCACTACCGCAGCGACTTGAGCCACTGCGGAAGCTGGCATATAACCTGCACTGGGATTGGAACGTTGAGACGAAAGACTTATTCCGACGTTTAGATCCTGATTTATGGGAATCTAGCCGTCATAACCCGGTTTTGATGCTCGGTACCATTAGCCAAGCGCGTCTGTTGGAAGTTGTGGAAGATGAAGGCTTCCTGGCACAAATGGATCGAGCCGCGCGCCAGTTAGAGGATTATTTGCAAGAGCGTACCTGGTATCAGAAACAAAGAATTGGTCATGCCTCAGATGACAAAGGACAAGAATATTACGCCTATTTCTCGGCTGAGTTTGGGCTTGTAGATTGTTTGCCTGTCTATTCTGGAGGCTTGGGAGTTCTTGCTGGGGATCACCTCAAATCTGCTAGCGATTTAGGGCTACCTTTGGTTGGTGTGGGCTTACTCTACCAGCAAGGCTATTTTGCTCAATATCTGAATGCTGATGGTTGGCAGCAGGAACGCTACCCAATCAACGACTTTTATAATATGACTTTGCACCTGGAACGCAATCCTGATGGCTCAGAATTGCGGATTGAGGTGGATTATCCAGGGCGTACTGTTTATGCTAGAGTTTGGCGTGTACAAGTGGGATCAGTTCCCCTGTATATGCTCGACACTAACATTGAACCCAATAATCCTTACGACCACAACATCACAGACCAGCTCTACGGTGGCGATATCGATATGCGTATCCACCAAGAAATTATGCTGGGTATCGGTGGTGTGCGAATGCTAAAAGCCCTTGGATACAACATCACCGCGTATCATATGAATGAAGGTCACGCGGCATTCTCTGCCCTAGAACGTATCCGCATTCTTCTTCAGGAACAGGGGCTGAATTATCCCCAAGCCAAACAGGTGGTGGCTTCCAGTAATATCTTTACGACTCACACACCAGTACCAGCGGGAATTGACTTATTCCCCCCAGACAAAATGTTGTACTACCTGGGACATTACGCTGATGTCTTTGGCTTAGATAAAGAGCAATATTTAGCTTTGGGACGCGAAAATAGTAAAGATTCGTCTGCGCCTTTTAGTATGGCGGTTTTGGCACTGAAAATGGCAACATTCTCTAACGGTGTGGCACAACTGCATGGTGTGGTGTCACGGCAAATGTTTAAGGGTTTGTGGCAAAATGTGCCAACAGAGGAAGTGCCGATTAAAGCAATTACGAACGGCGTTCATGCTCGCAGTTGTGTTGCTAAATCTACACAGGAGTTGTACGATCGCTATCTAGGACCAAGCTGGTCATCCGCACCGACTGATAACCCTTTGTGGGAAAGGATGGACGCGATCCCCGATGAGGAGTTGTGGCGTAATCACGAGCGCTGCCGCTTAGATATGATTGTCTATGTGCGGGAGCGTCTGGTGAAGCATTTGCGAGACCGTGGTGCTTCTGCCTCAGAAATTGCCTCTGCACAAGAAGTTCTTGATCCCAAAGTTCTCACCATTGGCTTTGCCCGTCGCTTTGCAACCTACAAACGTGCTACTCTGTGGATGCGGGATGTTGAGCGAATTAAGCGGATTTTGTTGGCCAACAAAGACCGTAAGGTGCAGTTTGTGATCTCTGGTAAAGCACACCCCAAGGATATTCCTGGTAAGGAACTTATCCGCGAGATCAATCACTTCATCGACGAACAGGGTTTGCAAAAGCAGATTGTGTTTGTCCCGAACTACGATATTTATATATCTCGGTTGATGGTTGCTGGTTGTGATATCTGGTTAAATACTCCGCGCCGTCCACGGGAAGCTTCTGGTACAAGTGGGATGAAGGCAGCTATGAATGGTTTGCCGAATTTAAGCGTACTAGATGGTTGGTGGGATGAAGCTGATTATGTTCGTACTGGTTGGGCGATTGGACATGGGGAAATGTATGATGATCCCACTTACCAAGATGAAATAGAGGCAAATGCTTTTTACGATTTGCTGGAAAATGAAGTTGTTCCTCTGTTTTACGACCGAGATGTTGATGGTTTGCCTCGTCACTGGGTTGACAAAATGAAAGATGCAATCCGGTTAAATTGTCCGTTCTTTAACACGGCACGGATGGTGCGAGAATATGCAGAACGCGCTTATTTCCCAGCAAGCGATCGCTTCCACATTCTTACTGCTGATAAATACGCCCCAGCTAAAGAATTAGCTGCTTGGAAAGAGAATCTCACTGCACACTGGTCCGACATCAAAATCAAAGATGTTAACGTATCCTCAGGAGCAGATATTGAAGTTAACCAAATTGTTAACGTCAAAGCCAAAGTTGATCTGGCAACTTTGACAAACAAGGATGTACAAGTGGAACTGTACCAAGGTGCCATTGATGCTGATGGCGATATTGTCAACGGTGTCCCTGTGGTCATGGATTACCAAGGAGAAGATCAGGATGGCTTAAGTATTTACACTGTAGAAATTATGTATAACATATCTGGTTTACAAGGGCTGTCCTTACGAGTCTTGCCTGACCACAAATACCTCTCCAGTCCTTATGAGCCAAGGGTAATTGTTTGGGCATAGTCAAGAAGTGAAAAGTCAAAAGTAAAAAGAATTACTTTTGACTTTTTGAGGGGACGACAATGTAACCTGTAGTGCGATCGCCCAGAACCAGGTTACGTTGCTCCCCCCAAAACCACCAGTATGCAGCGACATAAGCACAGATGAGGCTATCGAGTTTGTCTTCAACTTGTTTAAGGGCTGCGCCTGTGGTGGGAATTTCGGGAAGAAACGTATCTCCTGCGGAGACGCTGAGCGAACGCGCAGCGTGTCCGGAGGACATACCGCCCAGACGCAGAGAAAACAGAGGGGGATCGAGAGAGGGTAAGATTTGTGTGATGTAATTGTAGAGTTTGATGAGTTCGAGGCGGCGATCGCTCAAGCGTCCTTTTTTATATTTAAGAATTCGTTCTAAACCAAATAAATTAACTATGGCTGGATGAGGAAAAACTTCTATTTGGTATCTGCCTGGTTTTTGTGGTTCGATAGTTGGTGCGTGGGCGAAACCACGGACTTCTAATTCTAAGCCAAAGTTGACTGTTCTTTCTGCAAAGGGCAAGCCGAGATTTGCTGGATAGCATCCAGCGTGATATTTGCCAAAGTGTTTGTGGGTGAGTTTGTCGGGTAAGCGACTTCCAGTAGCGTTGGGAATGAGAGTGGGTGCGTCTACACCGATGATGGCGGGTTGTTCTGGTGTAACGCAAGTATCAATCCAGGTTAAGATGTCTGCAATAGATTCTTTGCGGTCTATATCTTGTATTTGCAGTTTTCCATCTATTAATTCTAAGTAGGATAAGCCGCTGGGTTGGGATTTCCAGCCTAAGTCAATTCCGAGAAATTTCATTGTTGTATGAATTGTTTCCTCCTTAGTCTTTGACATATAGCAGGGAACGCTTAACAGGGAACGCTTAACGCTTAAGAAGCAATAAAAATGTACCTAGCTTCGTCAAAAATCAAATACGAGTCCTATAGTACTTCATTCAGTAATGAGATATGAACACTCACTTGATTCCTGCATAAGTCAGCCTTGGTGACATCTAGTAAGAACTATGGAACAGTTCCATTGACTGCTCTTGTTTTGGAATGATTCTGGAAGTTCTTAGAAGGTGCAGCCTTATATGATTCAACAAAGTGCAAAATCTAGCTCCAAATTCTTCGCTTTATTGATTGGGGTTGATTGCTATTTACCGAACATGCTACCACAAGGAGGTTTTTACAGCAGTCTTACTGGTTGTGTGCGCGACATTAATCATGTCGAATCTTTCTTAACAAACGTACTGCAAGTACCCCCAGCAGATATTCTTAAACTCACAGCTTCCAACTCTGAGAGTCCCAACATACCGCAAGAGCCATCCGAGCAGCTACCTACATATGAGAATATTGTAGCCAAATTTAAGCAACTCACTGATTTAGCTCAACCTCAAGACCAAGTCTACATTCACTACTCCGGACATGGTGGACGTTCGACAACAATTTATCCTGATCTTAAAGGAAGCTACGGGGTAGATGAATCACTTGTCCCTACAGATATTGGTAATTCAGAAGCTCGTTATCTTCGTGATCTAGAGTTGGCAAAACTTCTACAAAATATGGTAGATAAAAAGTTAGTGGTCACGCTGGTTCTGGATAGCTGTCATTCTGGAGGAGCAACACGAGGAGAAATTAATGATTCTAATATTCGCGGTTTAAATAAGAATATTATAGATACAACGCCACGACCAACACAAAGCTTAGTTGCATCAACTGAAGAATTGATCCAAAACTGGCAAGGATTAACACAGGGACAACAAAACACTCGCAACGTAACTACAGCTAGTGGATGGTTACCTGAACCTAAAGGATATGTTTTATTGGCTGCTTGTCGGGATAATGAGTCTGCTTATGAATATGCTTTTGATGGTAAAGAAAGGAATGGTGCGTTAACTTATTGGTTATTAGACTCTCTACAGAAGCTGGGGAATGATTGTACTTTAAAGGTACTGCACGATCGCATCCTCGCCAAAATAAACAGTCAGTTTCAACAACAAACACCAATGCTGCAAGGAGAAGGCGATCGCTTAATCTTCGGCGGTAAATCTACAAACTCACAGTCTGCCATTCTTGTCAAGAAAGTAGATGTGGCAAAGAATCAGGTACTCTTGCAAGCAGGCGAAGCACAAGGTTTGCGTAAGGGCGCGGAGTTTGCTATCTATCAATTAGGCATAAGCGATTTTTCCCAAACTGATAAACGAGTCGCACTGGCTAAAGTTGTAGAAGTGGGTGCAGAAGAATCTATTGCTGAAATTACCAAAATCCTGCGTCAAGAACAAGCAGGTAATAACTTGCGTCTTTATGTTCCTCCTTCTAAAGCGGGTAATTCAACACAGCAAACCCTCAGTGAAGGAATGATTGAAGATGGTGCTTCTGCTATACTACTGTCTCCTAGCGTCAAACTTGTCCGAAAAGTACGCCTGTTGCCTCCTTTAGAAAATCAGCAACTACCAAAAGAAATAGATTATAAAGAAGCATTGACAGCAGTCAAAGCCGTTAAAGAAAACGTAGAAGGCAATGGTTGGGTAGAGTTCTTATCTAGCGATCAACCGAGTGATGAACCTGTCACCTATCAGGTATCTGTCAACGCTGAAGGTGAGTATGAAATTCTGGATGCAGGTGGAGAATTAATTAATTTGCGCCCTCTACTCAAAGTAGACGAACACAATGCTGCAGCTAGTGTCGTCAACCGCTTAGTGCATCTTTCCAAGTATCAAGCGACTTTACAACTAGACAACAACGATCCTATATCATCATTTGCAGGAAAACTAAAAGTTGACATCTGCCTACCAGGAGAAAACAGAGGTGAATTACTGCCATTAAATGCTCCAGGTAACGTCCCAACCTTTGACGTAGATGAATATGCAATACTGCGTATCCGCAATGAATCAACCAAAGTTCTCAATATTACCGTACTGGCAATTCAAGCTGATTGGAGTATTTCCCAGCTACACCCAGAAGGTGCTGGTGCCTTTGAACCGTTAGATCCGGGCAGGGAGAAACTGATTCGCATCCATACAAGCCTTTCTGAAGGTTACAACGAAAGTGCCGATGTTCTCAAAGTTTTTGCCACAGTTGGTGCAACGAATTTCCGGTGTCTTGAACTACCAGCACTAGACAAACCTCGTAAAGGAACACAGGTATTTAGAGCAACTAACCCACTTGAAGAATTATTAGCAGCAGTTGCGAGTGAACAACCCCCAAATAGAGATGTCAGTGCTGCGGCTTATCCCAGTGACAAATGGACAACGGAACAGGTGAAACTGGTGGTGAAGAAGATTGTTAATTGTTAAATAGCTAACGGCTAATTTGTTCTATTGGCTGTTAGCTGTTTAATAGTAGAACTTAGGCATAAGAGATCCCCCAACAGAGTTAAAAAGGGGGCTTTTGAGATTCCCCCCTTTTTTAGCAGGGCTACGGGGGATCAAGGTTTCGGGTTTTCAGTGCGTAAATCCTCAATAGGCTAGCTCTAAAACCTTTTCCAGATACCATGAACAACAACGCCCAGATCAAAACCATTTTAATTCTGGCAGCAAATCCGACAAGTACCTCAAGGCTACGACTTGATGAAGAGGTACGGGAAATTGATGAAGGATTACGACGCGCTAACAAACGAGCAGAATTCAAGTTAGAGCAAAAATGGGCGGTACGTCAGCGTGACTTTTACCGCGCCATGTTAGATTATCAGCCGCAAATTGTTCACTTCTGCGGACATGGTGGTGGGCAAGATGGTATTGTTTTGGAAGATGAAACAGGACAGCCTGCATTAATCTCCGCCGAGGCGCTGGGAAGCATGTTTAAGCTGTTTGCTACTAAAGGAGTTGAATGTGTCCTTTTAAACGCTTGTTACTCCCAAATGCAAGCAGAAGCAATTCGCCAACACGTCAATTATGTGATTGGTATGACTCAGACAGTAGGGGATAAAGCAGCTGTTGGTTTTGCGGTGGCGTTTTATGATGCCATAGCAGCAGGGGAAGAGGTGGAATTTGCCTATGAACTTGGCTGTTCTCAAATGATTGGTTTTTTGGAACAGCAAACTCCGCTACTAAGAAAAAAACAGTTAATTACCCCCATAGTACCCCAAACAGAAGTTATTCCTCCTAACCCCTATCAAGGATTGTCTGCATTTGGGGAAGAAGATGCAGCATTCTTTTTTGGACGTGATACATTTGTAAACAGCTTAGTGCAAGCAACTCGCTCTCAGTCGTTGGTAGCAGTGATTGGTCCAAGTGGGAGTGGCAAATCTTCGGTGGTGTTTGCTGGACTGATTCCACAGTTGCGAGGTGAAGGAAATTGGCTCATTGAGTCTTTGCGTCCTGGTAATCAACCATTTTATCAGCTTGCTTCTGTATTCGTGCGTCAATTAGAACCACCAGAAATTGGTGAGACTCAACTATTACGTTCAGCGGCTGAACTAGCAGCAGATATACAGCAGGGTAAAGTGACCTTACAGCGGGTAGCGTCTCGTATTATAGAACGTAACTCAGATAAACGTTTTCTACTGTTTGTAGATCAATTTGAAGAACTCTACACCCTTTGCCAGAAGGAAGAACAAGAACGCTTTACTGATATGTTGCTCGAAGCTATCCATCAGAAAAGTTTAACATTGGTTTTTACTTTACGCGCTGACTTCTACGGCTATGTTCTCTCCTACCGCCCGTTTCGGGATGCATTGCAGGAGTTTACACCCCAACTAGTAAGTTCCATGAGTCGGGAGGAACTACAAGCAGCGATCGCCCTACCAGCCCAAAAGCTGGAAGTGCAATTTGAGGAACAATTACAAGAGCGAATCTTGGATGATGTGGGACTTGAACCGGGCAATTTACCACTGTTGGAATTTGCTCTTACCCGATTGTGGTCAAAGCAGGAAAACCGATTGTTAACTCACCAAGCATATACTGAGATTGGCGGTGTGAAAAAGGCATTAGCTAATCATGCCCAGCAGGTTTATAGTCAACTTAGCCAAACAGAGCAAAAGCAGGCACAGCGAATTTTTGTACAATTAGTGCGTCCGGGGGAAGGAACGGAAGATACTCGACGGCTGGCTACCCGCAAAGAAGTTGGGGAAGAGAATTGGGGATTGGTAAGTTATTTAGCAGGATATCAAGCCCGTTTAGTTGTTACGGGACGGGATGACAAGTCAGGAGAAGATGCAGTAGAAGTTGTGCATGAAGCGCTGATTCGGGAATGGATAACTTTGCGAGAGTGGATGAATGCTAATCGTCAGTTTCGCGTTTGGCAGGAACGGTTAAAAGTTGCAATGCTGGAGTGGAAAAATAATAACCATGATTCTGGGGCGTTGTTGCGAGGTGTGCCGTTAACTGTAGCAGAAGATTGGTTGCAAAAACGTTCAGATGAAATGACGCAGGAGGAACGAGACTTTATTCAGGCTAGTGCCAGTCAACGGGTTCGGGAGAAACAAGAACGCGATCGCACCAGGCAACTAACAATTATTGGACTCAGTAGCTTTTCTGCGGTAGCTCTAATTTTAGCAGGCGTCGCTGGTGTGGGCTGGAGGAATGCTGCCATCAGTCAAATTAATTCTCTTACGACTACTTCAGATGCGCTGCTGAACTCAGATGGGGCAAAAGCCTTAAAAGCCAGTTTAAAAGCTGTTGTGCAAATGCAACATACACCCTTGGTAGATGCTAATACCCGCACACAGGTAGAACTGACATTACTCAATACAGTTGACAATGTCGCAGCCCCAAACACCTTAGGAGGACACGCAAACTCGGTTAATGGCACGAGCTTCAGCCCGGATGGCAAAATCCTGGCAACTGCGAGTGGTGACAACACGGTGAAACTGTGGGATATCGCCACGCTTAAAGAAATTAAAACCCTGACTGGACATACAAACTCGGTTAATGGCACCAGCTTCAGCCCGGATGGCAAAATCCTGGCAACTGCTAGTTTTGACAAGACGGTGAAACTGTGGGATACCGCCACTGGTCAAGTAATTAAAACCCTGAGTGGGCATACAAACCCGGTTAATGGCACCAGCTTCAGCCCGGATGGCAAAATCCTGGCAACTGCTAGTTTTGACAAGACGGTGAAACTGTGGGATACCGCCACTGGTCAAGTAATTAAAACCCTGAGTGGGCATACAGACTCGGTTAATGGCACGAGCTTCAGCCCGGATGGCAAAATCCTGGCAACGGCAAGTGTTGACAACACGGTGAAACTGTGGGATACCGCCACTGGTCAAGAAATTAAAACCCTGAGTGAACATACAGACACGGTTAATGGCACCAGCTTCAGCCCAAATGGCAAAATGCTGGCAACGGCAAGTAGGGACAAGACGGTGAAACTGTGGGATACCGCCACTGGTCAAGTAATTAAAACCCTGAGTGGGCATACAGACTCGGTTAATGGCACCAGCTTCAGCCCGGATGGCAAAATCCTGGCAACTGCTAGTTTTGACAAGACGGTGAAACTGTGGGACACTGCCACTGGTCAAGTAATTAAAACCCTGAGTGGGCATACAGACTCGGTTAATGGCACGAGCTTCAGCCCGGATGGCAAAATCCTGGCCTCTGCTAGTGGTGACAACACGGTGAAACTGTGGGATACCGCCACGCTTAAAGAAATTAAAACCCTGACTGGACATACAAACTCGGTTAATGGCACCAGCTTCAGCCCGGATGGCAAAATCCTGGCAACTGCTAGTTTTGACAAGACGGTGAAACTGTGGGATACCGCCACTGGTCAAGTAATTAAAACCCTGAGTGGGCATACAAACCCGGTTAATGGCACCAGCTTCAGCCCGGATGGCAAAATCCTGGCAACTGCTAGTTTTGACAAGACGGTGAAACTGTGGGATACCGCCACTGGTCAAGTAATTAAAACCCTGAGTGGGCATACAGACTCGGTTAATGGCACGAGCTTCAGCCCGGATGGCAAAATCCTGGCAACGGCAAGTGTTGACAACACGGTGAAACTGTGGGATACCGCCACTGGTCAAGAAATTAAAACCCTAAGTGGGCATACAAACTCGCTTAATGGCGTCAGGTTCAGCCCGGATGGCAAAATGCTGGCAACTGCGAGTGGTGACAAGACGGTGAAACTGTGGGATACCGCCACTGGTCAAGAAATTAAAACCCTGAGTGGACATACAAACACGGTTTATAGCGTCAACTTCAGCCCGGATGGCAAAATGCTGACCTCTGCTAGTGGTGACAAGACGGTGAAACTGTGGGATACCGCCACTGGTCAAGAAATTAAAACCCTGAGTGGGCATACGGGCATTGTTTATGGCGTCAGCTTCAGCCCGGATGGCAAAATGCTGGCTTCTGCTAGTGAGGACAAGACGGTGAGACTGTGGAAATGGGATTATGATAATTTACTCAGGGAAGGGTGCGCGTTCATGGGTGAGTATTTCAAAACTAATCCCAATGATGCTGATGCTGAAATTAGCAATATGTGCGATCAGCTACCAAATCGGTAAGAAACTGGCTTTTCGGCATTTTTTAGCATGGGGCAATGAGTGCGATACTCACAATATAAAAACAAAAATATCCTGTGCGTTAGGCGTTAGCCGTAACGCAATAGCAATATTGGGGGAAGACGGCAGTTTTGCGGGAAGAAAATCTATACCGCAAACCGCCTCGAAAATCCACACCCCAATTTGCCTCCCCTACGCTTAAAATTTATTGAGGTACATATAGCAATCCTAAATGAATTGTGAAATTACTCGTTGAGGTAGGGAACAGGGAACAGGGAACAGGGAACAGGGAAGAAGAATGTACAAATGTACTTTGTTTTTTCACAAATGAAATAGGACTGCTATAGCTTTATTTAAGCTTACCTACTTACTAGTTAAATTTATCCTAATTCCAAACCAGTAATAGCAAAAACATTGTGCAAATTAATATTAGGTTGCTCTCCTTTGTACATTCGTACACATTCATATGTATTCTTCATTTGATATTTTTCCAATAAGAGAATAGCGGCTTTATTGATATTAGGAACGTTTACATAAATAGTACTTCCTTCACTATAAGTAGCTAAAGCTAATAATAACTTTTCTGCTATATCTTCATTTTCCGCAAATAAAGGGGCAATTTTAAAGCTATCCATAGCTTTTCTAATCACTCCATAACCTACCAAATCAGCATCGTTGATAATAGCGTAACCTTGCCCATGAGGTTGATTAATCCATGTTGAAAGAAAATGAGGACGATAACTAGGAAAATATCGTCGATCATAACGACAAAGTTGATCAAAATCAATAGTTTTTAAATCTCTTACATCTGACGAGATTTTTCCGGTAATTATCCCTTGATAACCAAGATGAGAATAAACCGGTTTAAAACCAAATCTTTGATATTTATTAACTTGTTGTAATATGGCATCTAAAGCAGCAGGTTGATTAGGAATTAACTTAAATGCTTCTTGCCATGTTTTTAAACCAAATCCCTTTTTTCGTTCTTCGGGCTTAACAATATAAAAACCAATAAAATTAAATTCAGCACTATATCGTAAGACAGAAATACAACTAATAGGTTTACCGTTTAATTCTCCAATTAAAAAACCACCAGGATCGGCAATATAAAAATTATCAACATCATCAATCCCCGGATTCCACCCCTCAGAAGCTACCCAGCTTAAGGCAATTTTTAGATCATCTTTGGTCATGGGACGAACTCGAAAATTATCTTCTGTAATAGTCATTTTTGCTGTTGAAAATTATATTCTTCTGGTTTTAAAATTATCGTCGCATTTCGAATTATGGAGTGAATTCCATCTGCCACCACTAGCAATACGGTTCGGTTAAGGAATTTATTCGTTGAGCTAGGTAGGGGGAGTAGAGTTGCTGGGGGGAGAAAATAACTGATTTTTCTTCCCCTGCCTAAAGGTACTTATCCGAACTGTATTGGATAGTAGGCAATAGGTAGGGATGTGAGTACCACCTACCTTCATTATAACCAAATTAATCAAGCTTAAATTTCATCCAGTTAATGGCACGAGCTTCAGCCCGGATGGCAAAATCCTGGCAACGGCAAGTGGTGACAAGACAGTGAAACTGTGGGATACCGCCACTCTTAAAGAAATCAAAACCCTCACCGGGCATACAAGCGCGGTTAATGGCACGAGCTTCAGCCCGAATGGCAAAATGCTGGCTTCTATAAGTGCTGACAACACGGTGAGACTGTGGAGAATTGGATTATGATAATTTACTCAGGCAAGGGTGCGCGTTCATGGGTGAGTATTTCAAAACTAATCCCAATGATGATGATGCTGAAATTGACAATATGTGCAGCGCAGTCAGTCGTTAGGAAAAAGGTTTATCAGTTACCAGTTATCAGTTATATCATGTCCGCTTGAATGCCTGTCATTGGGTTAGTGTAGCGTGTCCGTTCGCCCTTGGTGTGCGCTTTGCGCATAGGGCATACGGAGCGATAGCGGAGTGAAGCAATCTCCAGCCCTTGCGATTGCTACCCTTCGGGAAGCCGCTAGCCCCTAAGGGGGCGCTGCGCAAACGCGTCTACGTTTCACTTCGTTCCACTCGCAATGACATATCACAAAGCCGTCACTCAACTATCATAATACAAACACCGGAGGTTAAAGACTTATGCTTAAAGACTCCCCAATTATTAGCGTATCCCCTGAAATTATGGGCGGCACCCCAGTTTTTGCTAGTACTAGGGTTCCTATACAGACGCTTTTAGATTATCTCAAAGCAGGAGAATCGATAGACGATTTTTTAGATGGATTTCCAACTGTAACCAGAGAACAGGTTATTGCCTTGCTGGAAGAGGCAGAAAAACAGCTTATTGGCGTGGTGGCATAGCATGAAGATTCTTTTGGATGAGTGTATTGATCGCAAACTAGCAAGGGAGTTTGTTGGCTATGAGGTGAAAACAGTTCCGCAGATGGGGTGGGCAGGAATTAAGAATGGTCAACTTCTTGTCCTTGCAGAAGTAGAGTTTGATGTTTTCATCACAGTTGATCGTAATTTGTCATTCCAACAGAATCTACCACAATTCAATATCACTGTAATTGTTTTACAGGCATCCTCCAACCGATTGGCAGATCTGAAGCCTTTAGCACCTAAGATTTTAGCTATCTTACCCACTCTAACAAAAGGACAAGCCACAGTAGTTCAGTAGACATCTCCAAAAATCGATTTTTAGTGCAAGCGTTGTAAAAGTTTCATAGTCATTTTTGGAGATGTCTAGTTATCAGTTATCAGTTATCAGTTATCAGTCTTCACTGTTCACTGTTTACTGCGATGCACTGAGCTTGTCGAAGTGTTCACTGCGATGCACTGAGCTTGTCGAAGTGTTCACTTACCACTTTCTCCACACTGCTGGATTAATTTGGCAATTAAACCCGTCCAACCAGTTTGATGACTAGCACCGATACCAGCGCCGTTATCTCCATGAAAGTATTCGTTAAACAGAATCAGGTCGCGCCAATTCGGGTCAGTTTGGAATTTTTCCGTTCCACCATTAAAAGGTCGCCGATTAGAAGCATCTGTAACAAAAATTTGTATCATCCTTTGAGCTAATTCATTTGCGACTTCCTTGAGTGTCATCATTTGCCCAGAACCAGTAGGACACTCAATTTTGAAATCGTCGCCGAAGTAGTGATCGAACTTTTGCAGCGATTCCAGCAGTAGATAATTGATCGGAAACCAAATTGGTCCGCGCCAGTTGGAATTACCGCCAAACATCCCTGTGGAGGACTCGCCAGGTTCGTAATCTACCCGATACTGCTGTCCATCCACTGTCAAGACGTAGGGATGGGCTTCATGAACTTTAGAAACAGAACGAATACCATAAGATCCGAAAAACTCTGTTGCATCTAACATCTTTTGCAGGATGCGACGGAATTTATCTGGATAAGTGATCGCTAGCAGTCGGCGTTCACCAACACCTTCTTTGCGCATGCAGGCGATATTTTGGGTTAGATCAGGACGATTCTCAATAAACCATTCTGTCCGCTGTCTAAAGCCTGGGAAGCGTTCTAAAGTTTCTGGTTCTAAGATGCTAACCGCACACAATGGTATAAGTCCTACGAGCGATCGCACTTTCATCGGGAATTGATCACCATCTGGTAAATGCAGCGCATCGTAGTAAAAGCCATCTTCTTCATCCCACAGTGCTATTTCACCAGCACCAACGCCGTTCATGGCATCAGCAATATATAGGAAGTGCTCGAAAAATTTGCTAGCAATATCTTCATAAGTCGGATTGTCTTTTGCTAATTCCAGAGCAATTGTTAGCATATCCAGAGAATACATCGCCATCCAACTTGTGCCATCTGCTTGTTGCAAATATCCACCAGTTGGCAGTTGAGCGCTACGGTCAAAGACACCTATATTGTCCATGCCCAGAAAGCCGCCCTGAAAGATATTCTTGCCTTCAAAGTCCTTGCGGTTAACCCACCAAGTAAAGTTTAGCAGTAATTTCTGAAAGACCCGTTCCAGAAATTTTTTATCCCCATGACCATAGATTTTCTGCTCTATCTGATAAACTTGCCATGCAGCCCAAGCATGCACAGGCGGATTGACATCGCCAAAAGCCCATTCATACGCTGGTAGTTGACCATTCGGATGCATATACCACTCTCGTGTCAAGCGGCTTAGTTGCAGCTTGGCAAAGTCCGGATCAATCATAGAAAGCGGAATAACATGAAAAGCTAAGTCCCAAGCTGCAAACCAGGGGTATTCCCATTTGTCGGGCATGGAAAGCACGTCATCGCTATGTAAATGAATCCATTCGTGGTTTCTGCCAAGAAGACGTGATGTTGGTGGCTGTATACTGGCAGGATCGCCTTTTAGCCATTCATGAGTGACATACAAGTAATATTGTTTACTCCACAACATGCCTGCAAATGCTTGGCGCTGCACATTACGTTCATCTTGCGATCGCGCAAACGGACAAATTCGCTGATAAAACTCATCTGCCTCGCGCTGGCGCTGCTGGCAAACAGTGTCAAACTCACTCCCAAATGGTTCAGTTAAATTTTGCAAATCACTTAACCGCAACCGTAATACCTTGGTTTCGCCTGCACCGATTTCTAATTCGTAACGCGCTGAGACTTTAGTACCAATTCGATTTGGATTAACAGCGGCTTTTTGCCCATTTACGACATAATTGTCAATTCCATCTTTGACGTATGCCGAAGCATTGCCTACCCCAAACAATCTTTCATTATTAGTTTCATTTTCCGTAAATAGTAGTTCATGTACTCCATTGCAGTAAAGCCATCGGCTTCCTAAAGAGGGATCGTAAGCTTCGATCGCGCTAAAGTTAGAGTTAGATTCGCTAATTTTCAGCCACGGCTTTTCTTGACTAGAATCCCAAGACCAAGTATTACGAAACCAAAGTGTTGGCAGCAGATGCAGTGTTTTCGCTTCCGATCCTCGGTTGGTTGCACTGATCTGAATCAAAATGTCTTCAGGTGAAGCTTTAGCGTACTCAACGAAGACATCAAAGTAGCGATCTTCAGCAAATATACCCGTGTCAATTAATTCATACTCTAAACCCAAGCGACCCCTGCGCTGATTTTCTTCTATGAGATCGTTGTATGGAAAAGCAGCTTGAGGATATTTGTAAAGACATTTCATGTAGGAGTGGCTGGGGGTGTTGTCTAAATAGAAGTAATATTCTTTGACATCTTCCCCGTGATTACCCTGATTTCCAGTCAGACCAAACATTCTCTCTTTAAGAATCGCATCTTCACCATTCCAAAGAGCAAGAGCAAAACACAGTCGCTGATGATTATCTGAAATTCCAGCAATCCCATCTTCTCCCCAGCGGTAGGCGCGGGAACGCGCATGGTCGTGGGGAAAAAAATCCCAGGCGGTACCATTATGACTATAATCTTCCCGTACCGTTCCCCATTGCCGTTCGCTGAGGTAGGGACCCCAGCGTTTCCAGTAAGCTGTACGCTCACGATCTGCTGCCAATCTTGCTTCTTCTTGGGTCATAGCGATTTTAGATTTTGGATTTTGGATTTTGGATTTTGGGTGTTAAAAGAGTTTTTATAGTGACCAGCCATTCCCACATTTGGGGCAAATCGAGAACGCCACAAATTTGACGTCCAAAGTTAATGCTCATGGGAGACAGCGTATTTTCACCTTTAGATGAGAAGAACTCAAACAATGGTAAAAAGACACGAGCTACCTACTGCTCATGATAGTTCCGGCTTAGCCCTCCATCTACATACAAGGTTGCACCTGTGATATAGTCAGCATCCGATGAAGCTAAAAAAGCAACTATAGGTGCAATATCCTCCGGCTTACCTAGGCGAGCCAAGGGTATATTTTTCAATAGCGCTCCCAACTTTTCGGGATCATTTAATAACTTAGTATTGATTGGTGTCTCAATTGCTCCTGGAGCCACGTTATTGATTGTGATCCCCAACGGACCAAGTTCTACTGCTAGGTTGCGCATCATCATTTTCACACCACCCTTGCTGGCACAGTAAGAAGTAAAGTGGGGAAATGCTATTTCCTCATGGGTAGAGCTAATATTGATGATTTTACCAGTTCGCTTGGTTTCGATTAAGTGCTGAACCACCGTTTGAGTGGCGAAAAATGTGCCTTTGAGGTTGAGATCAATCACTGCGTCATAGTCGGCTTCGGTGATGTTCCAGAAATCAGCATTCTTACCGTCGATGCCAGCGTTGTTCACCAGAATGTCTAGTTTACCAAAGTGTTCAATGCCTTGGGCTACAAGCTGCTGAATGTCGTTGATGACGCTCAAGTCGGCTTTAACAGTCAAACCTTTGCTTCCAGCGGCTTCCACTTTGGACAAGGTTTCTTGCGCCCCTTCAGGATGAGAGCGATAGTCGATGACAATATTTGCACCTTCAGAGGCGAGACGTACGGCAATAGCTTGACCAATTCCGCCACTGCTGCCGGTTACTAAAGCTACTTTACCTTCGAGTTTATTCATTGATTTTTACCTTCTAGATTTGATATTTTTTGAGGCTTAGAATGACTTTAATATTGAGGAATCTTGTGCTAATGAGTGATTAATTTAGCTATATTTTTGGGCTTTCAGCTTGTGCTTATCAACAGCTTTGTTAGGATAAACTTTATAGACTAGATTTTTCGTCGCTGAAGTCTTGCTTGCACCGCTTATTGCTTAAAAGTGAAATCTACTTTTACTTCTTAAGATGTGGGACTTTAACGTTTTTGAAAATACAACGGTAATTGGGAACATGAAAAAGCTTGCCTGTTAGAAGTTCGCGTTCACCCATAGCTATAAGTCGAAAAACTCCTACGGCAACCAATGCCCCTAGTGGAGGTGCAAGAAAATACAGCCACTGGTCTTGCCAAGACCATGCTAATAAAGCAGGTCCAACGCTACGTGCTGTATTCAGACTAGTGCCAGAAATGGGTACTCCCAACCAAACCATAGTTGCCACTAAAAGCCACACCATCAGAGGTGTCCAGCGCATTAACTGATGATGGCTTAAAAATATAAAGATGGACAGCACTAACAGAGATGTCATGAAAACTTCAGCTAGAAATACATACCACAGGGGGTGACCTATCCCAGGCGAGGTGATGCAATAATTGGTGCTGACAAAGTAATTTCGCCACAAAAAAAATGACAGAAATGTGCCAAAAATTGCACCGATGAATTGACCAATAATGTATCCAAGTAGGTCACGTTTATGCATTTTGCCTTGTAACCAGAATGCCATCGACAAGCAAGGGTTGAGATGAGCACCACTCAGTTTTCCTAAAGGCGAAATGGCAAATAGTGCACCACTCCCAGCAAAGATTAGACCATTAATTAGTAAACGAGGACTCTCTGCGGGAATTAGACGCTCCATAGGCAAGCCCTTACCAAAATTGAAGGTGATTATACTGAATCCTACGAAGAGATTGAATGCAGTTCCGAGCACTTCTGCTCCATATTCAGACCAGTTTAGAGTTTTCCAACTTGTGAAAGTATTCATAAGAGGATGTTTTAAAAGTCTAAATCTTGAGCAACAGCTTCACCGATACCACTGCTAGCTCCAGGAATAATAGCAATTTTGTCTTTTAAATCCATATGCTTGTTTCTTCTTACAACACTAATGCCGACGCTTAGATATCAATGCTAGGGTAAGGAAATGCAAGCTGTAATTACAATGGTTAATTTTTTGAACCAAGGTTGCATTTTTTAGGTCACATTCTTTTTTTCAAAGTTGAACCACAAAAATTATTTATCAACTCGTTCTACTGAAGCAAGGCTCTAAGTAGATCGGTACAAATAAAGTTAACTAGTTTTGGCAGTCATTAGTCATTAGTCATTAGGACGCAGTGCGGTCTTGGGGAGCACTGCGTTGGGGAGCCAGTACTGTAGGAGGGTCTCCCGACCTAGGTATCTGGCGTTGGAAACCCTCCCGCAGCGCTGGTCTCACCGTAAGGCGTGGCGTCAGCCGTAGCACCTGGTGTGACACACAGAGAAGAAAAAAATGCTTAACTGAATCGTATTGGTACTGTACTAGTAATTAGACATGGGAACAGTGGGAATTGATTGCACAGCTGTTTACAAAGGCAAAAATTGCTGGTCGTCTTCGTAAAGTATGCATGTATGCTGTTATTTACGCCATTCTTTACAGCAGTTTTCATATGAATAGACCACAAATCGTAGGGGAGCCAGTGCGTTGGACGGGTTTCCCGGCTTGTAGACGCCGAAGGCGGTGAGGGGGTCGCAGTCTTGGCGGTGAGCGTCGATTGCGAACCCCCGAACCCGGAGGGCTTCCCGTAGGGTAGCATCTGGCGTTGGGCATTGCTTAGAAAAGCCGATGTGATAGACATTTGAGATATTAATGAGCAATGCCCACCTTACAGAAAACCGCTGTATGTTCTATGTCAGGGATGTAAGTGGCGAACATTACCCGAAGGTTTTCCCGCTTAGTTAACTTGCCTCCAAAAGGGGTGGATTATCCTGATCGACATATCCCTGGCTTATCTCAACGATATTGCCATCTGGATCGGATACCCAAACTGTGCGCCACCCTGGAATAAAGGTATCAAAATTGAGTGGGCCTAGGGTAATTTTTGCATCTTTGCCCATTTCAGCCAGTTTGGCATCGACATCATCGACTTGGAAACCAAAATGCCGCCAAGCTGGATAAGTTGGTCCATCTTTATCAGTTGGAGGGACAGGAGTTTCTCCCTTCGCTTGGAAGAGTTCAAGGTACATATCCCCTAACTTAATAAAGACAATCTGCTCATTATTGCCGATTGGTGCAACTCGCGATCGCTTAAAGCCGAAATATTTCGTGTAGAACTTTTCAGTTGCAATCGGATCTTTGCAACTCATTGCCATCTGAGAAACTTTTAGCAAAGCCATTACTTCGCTCCTTCCTGTCACAAAATCAGTGAACTTAGTTATGCGTATGAGCCATCAGGGTATTGAACGACACCAGCGAAATGAACGGCGATTTTTCCATCGCGCAGCACCCAGTTATCGTAGAAACTGACTTCACCAACATCACCATTAACGCTTTTGGTTTTGAGACTTTCTACCATCATGAGCGTGTTTTCGGTTTCAGCCCATTGATCAAGCTTGACCTCAAAATCTTCTAGACTGAAGATACGACTTTCAAAGAACTCTTTGAGCGCTTGTCGTCCACGTATATAAAGCGGCTTGCGATTTTCGGTTAGAGTACTAATGAGCAGGATATCTTCAGCATATTGGTTGAGGAGACCGTCAAGATTCTTCGCTTTGATAAAGCCGATATGCTCTTTATAAAGCTTCCCCATTGGGGATGTGGGTACTTCTGCTTTTACCGCCCCTGCATTTGCATAGGTTCCATCTGGATACCGAACCACGCCAGCAAAGTGGATGGAGATTTTTCCATTTTGCAAAAACCAGTTATCGTAGAACTCGACATTGCCAACTTCACCGGTTTTGCTTGTGGTTTTGATCTCCTCCACCATCATAAGTGTGTTGTCGGTCTCAGCCCACTGGTTAAGGTTGGTTTCAATATCTTCTAAACTGAAGATGCGGCTTTCAAAGAATTCTTTGAGCGCTTGCCGTCCACGTATATAAAGCGGCTTGCGATCTTCAGTGAGAGTACTAATAAGCAGGAGATCTTCGGCATACTGATTGAGGAGACCTTCGACATTCTTCGCTTTGATGAAACCAATATGCTCTTTATAGAGCTTGCTCATTGGAGATACAAGCAGTTGTTCTATGGGTGTACTCATAGTAATCCTTTACGGAGGGTTTTAAGACTGAAGAAAATTGTAGTGAGCGAGTACAGGATGGTAAAGATAGCTTGTTTTTAGTTAGCGCTATCTAGGCTTGGGCAAGCCGATATAAGTAGGTCGGCGTAAATAATTCTTCTTGGAATAAAGCAGGGAGCAGGGAGCAGGGAGCAGGGAGAGAAAGAGTTTGAGCCTTATTTACTTTTATTCACACAGTTTGGTTTTATTACACCGACTTACTTAGTCGCACTCAAATAATGCTGTTTTGAGTACGTTTACGTGCTTAGTCCCCACTCGCCATTAATTAGTGTTATTCTACTAATTCCAAAAACCAAAGTGATAAGCTATTTGACCATCACGCATAGTCCAAGCATCGCCAACTGATACTTGACCAAGCTTGCAGTTGAATTTTGCTTGGAAAAAAATAGCATTTTCAGCTTCAGTAAAATCGAGAGACTTAATATCAATAAAATCAATTGTTCTCAGGTAGTCGTGAAAGAATTTTTTAATATTTTCACGACCTTCGATTGTGATAGGTGGTGGTGTATCGGCAAAGCCATTGAAAAAGGTTATTAAGACAGCATCTTCTGCATAATCTCTGTCTACCATTTCATCGATTTTTCCAGCAGAAATTGTCTCTATATGTTTGTCAAAAAATAGGCGTCCTGGTGAGGCTGTTGAAGTTGTCACTTTTATATCTCCATTAAGAGTCAAGTTGAATATTTGTCGTAACTAAGGTCTTACTAAGCGAGCAAAGTTTAGAAATGCACAGACCACTTTTGCTTAATCATTTGTATCTCTTTGTAGTGGTCATGTGCGCTCCAAAACTTCTTTCTCTATGAGATGTCTGCAATTTTAAAGCTGAGCAGATCCTTCATAATAATCAAGTGAATCAACTATGTATGTCTCAATCACTGGCTTTCCTGTGTTGGGCGATCGCTTGACTATCCAAGTTTGATAAGCATCTGAAATAATCCGTTCACTTTTGGCTGCTGGTGCCTTCCACACGCTAGCTTCCCATTTGACGACTACCTTAACATCTACCTTATCTCCGGAAGGCGTAACTTTAACTTGCTTTAAGGTATGCACTTCATCAAAGAAAATACCGATAACGCGCTCGTACCAACCTTTGAATCCATCAAAACCACGTACCGTAACCTCCGGAAAGCGCATTTCTAAACCTTCTTCAGCAAGGAAGGGAACATAATCCTCAAGCGGAGCGTGAACGTCTAGTTTCAAATACCAGTCTTTTGCTAGTTGTTGTACTTCACTCTCAGTCAGAGACTTTAAATTAGTTACTGTCATCGTTTTTCTCTCTTTTAATTAGTGAACTTTTTTGTTAATTACTGACCACACTTAACGCCAATCTTGTGACCTTGAATTTCGTTTGTAATCACCAAATCAATCAAGAAAGGACCATCGTGAGCTAATGCTTTTTGGATGGCTGGACCAATTTGGTCTGGCTTCTCTACCCGAATCGCCTGAACTCCTAATGCTCCTGCTAACTCAGTGAAATTAATGTCTGGGTCACATATGTTGAAAGAAGATGGAAAGGCGTGTTCCGGTATCTGCTGCTCACGCCAATACTGCAAAATGTTGAGCTTCAGTATTTGATAGCTATGATTATTGCAGATGACGAATTTGGCATCGATATTGTGGTGTGCAGCGGTCCACAGCGCCTGGATGGTGTACATGCTGCCACCATCCCCCGTAAACCCGACCACGGTTTTGTCTGCATTGGCCAGTTTAATACCAATTGCGCCGGGAATCCCAACACCTAAGGAACCACCTCGTGTCTGGAAATACTGTCCTACCGTGGTTGGTGGTATGTAGCGACATAGTTCAGGAGAATTGGTAATAGCTTCATCGAAAATGATGGCATCAGGTGGCAGATAAGCAGCTAGTTCTTCTGCAAAACGAGTCATATGCAGAGGTACTGAGTCACGAACTGCTTTGTCAGCCTCATGTTGAGCAGCCAATTCCCGTTTCTTGCCCTCAGCTATCAGGGCAGCTCTTTCAGAAGCGACTTTCTTCTGTTCAGGCGTTATGGTTGCTTCAAGTGCGTCGCTTAGCTTGGCAAGTGTGGTTTTCGGATCCCCGAGCAGTGCGATATCGACTGGAAAGTTCTTCGCGATTTCATAGGTATTTAGATCTATGTGAATCACTTTCGCATCCGGGGCAAAAATGCCCGACAGGGCAGGGAATACCTCGGGTAAAAGGTAGGTTCCAGTAATTAAAACCACGTCTGCCTGCGTCGTGATGCGACGGCTTTGCTCCCCAAACATGTGACCCAGCAGCCCTCCGAAGAGAGGATGAGTTGCGCTCATATTCGGTTCAGATGAGTCTGCTCCCCAGACCTGTGAACCTATGAGTTCAGCCACACGGGTCAATTCAGCCTGTGCATCGGAAAAAGCCACACCATCCCCCATAACGATCAGCGGTTGCTGAGCACCAGCTAGCAAAGTAGCAGCTTTTGCAAGTTGGTCAGGTTCAGGGGCAACCTGTGTCACCACAAAAGAAGTCGGAATGACCTCTTCGTCGTTAAGAGCATCGAGAATATCCATCGGCAAGCTAACAAACACCGGTCCCATCGGCGGCGTGGCAGCTATCTTGATGGCTCGACGCAGTATGCGTAACAAAGAAGAGGGATGAACGACTCGGGTTGCCCATTTGGTGACTGGCTTTGCCATACTCACAAGGTCGGCAGCCATTTGGGCGTCCATACCATCGTATTGGATGCCAGCCTCGCCAACGAGCACTACCAAAGGCGCATGACCGCGCATAGCTTGGTAAATCATCCCAATGCCGTTCCCCAAACCAACTCCGCTGTGTAGTTGTACGATGGTGGGCTTCTTGGTTGCGCGGGCATAGCCATCGGCTGCACCCACCGCTATTGTTTCTTGCAGTGCGAAGATATATTGAAATTCTGGATAGTAGTCCTTCAACGCATCTAGAAACCCCTGCTCTACTGTGCCAGGGTTACCAAACATATAGCGTATACCATCTGCGAGAAGTTGTTCGATAATTGCAAAGCGGCCATTTCTATTAGCCATAACTTCCGCTTCCTTGAGCTTAATCCGTTTTCTTACGGCACTTACAAATTTGTGTCAAAGTTCGATTCGTTAAATTCTAATTGCATTGGCGCTCATAATTGTTGCTACTTTCGCCAATGGTCAATTTGGTCAGGTTTACCACCCGTACCGCTTAAGTCCTTTTTCCAACACTTCCACTAACTTTTGACCAGTTGTATAAGAGTCTGCGGTAGACCGACCCGTGACAAACGGATAGTCAACAATTACGGAGATTTCTCTACCAAAATTACCATGATATCCCCCATCTGGACCTGTTGCATCACGCAGGATATACTCCAAGGGATAGGGAGGTGGACCCATATTAATGTCAGATCCGACAAATCCGGTTCCATCTTTATAATCATATTCCTTGCAATGACCTGTGACATGCTTACCCCAAATAATACTCTTGCGGTCTGCAAGGTCGCGAGCAAAAGCAAGACAAGTCACTCCGTAGCATTCTGCGCCAATCGGCTTACCCAACTTGTAAAAGGTGAGGATGAGGTCGTGAACCCGATGGTTATTCGCTAAATCAACAATCGGACCACTACCGCCGACTATCAGAAGCGCGTCGTATTGTTCCACGTCCTTCTGTATTGCGTCCACGGCATTGTTGTAGGCTTCCATTTCCCGAAGAAATTTCTCAGCACTCCAGTAAGGTCGATCTGGTAACCATTCTGAGAGAATGATTGGGTTGTCTAGCCGTGGATTTTTAGGATCTTCTAGCTGCTTAACCTTTTCCACCATCTCCTCTGATACCACTACCCGACCCAAAGGTGGATCGACAAAAGTAGCATCCATGCTGGGAGGGAGCGCTACTGGTCTTTTTCCCGTTGGAGTTGCAAAATCAACCTGATATCCAGCAGCATCAAAGGTTTCCAAGGGGCCAATCAGTTCTTCACCCCAGTAGCCATACTCCGATAAAATTGTCAAAATCTTTTTCATCTGACACTCTCCTAGTTATCAATTTATTTTGAGGTAATTAGCTTGCGGCTCTTACTCTTGAGACAGAGGTGGGAGGTCTTTTGCTTGAAAAGCGATTGGTGCCAAGAGATATTTGTTGGATTTGTTCAGTAATGGCATCAATGAATGGTTCAACTTCGTGTTTTGAGCGACCGGTAATAAGGTCGCTGTCTACCACAACACCAGAGGACGAGGGTTCGTAAATTGCGCCAGCATTGAGGATATCTGCAAGTACTACCTCGTGGCAAATAACTCGTCGCCCTTTGAGCAACTCGGGTACTGGCGTCAGTATCCACAGCCCGTGGCAGAGAGCCCCTTTAACGATTTTGGGATTCGCCATCGCTTTGGCGTAAAACTGCACTGCCGGTGAGGTGCGAACTTGTTCAGCACTGATTGGCTCACCCTGTGGCGGCTGAAAATAACGCAGGCGCACGCTGGTGTAGTTTGCAGACATAATCACAGCGGCATAATCGTTAACGTCTACATTCTGAAAATCAACGTTCACCTCTATAGTTTGAGGTGTATTGCCCGTATCTTCATCGCTGAAAAAACGAACACTCTGGTTACCCCAAAGTCTAGACATTAAATGCACAGTTGCTTTGAGTTCCGAGAAGCGCTTTTGATAAGCTTCAATTTCTTCAGGAATGAACTCACTTTCGAGGAGAACGGCAATTTTTTTCCCACCAAGGGATCTAGGTATCATATTGGTTAAATATCCTTAGGGGCAATAGATTCTTAACTAAAAATGCTAGTGACTTTTTGTTAAGTCTTTAGTCATCAGTTTAAAAAGCGTAAAACACAACTACAAGGGTTAATGTTTTGGAGCAAGTTTACATTGTTTTGATAACTGGATGCGATGTAAGTTTAATAAATGTAAAATATAGCTGCAAGGGTCTAATCTTCGATAGAGGTTTGTTTTTTTAGATAACAAAATTTGAGTTCTACAGAACCGAAAGAATGTACACTTTCACCGAAATATAGACCATTGTAACCGTGTTTTTCGCCTCCTAAGCTTACAGTATTATCGATCCCCGCAATACTTGGTAGCATTTACAGCGCCAATAAAGTTTTTTCTAAAGACATTTACTTTAAGTGGCTGGCGCTTTTCAACAGATCTAACTCATTTGATAGAGTAAGCAGAACAATATGTACCAAAGCATTACCTTTGCAGATGGCACAGCGATCGCGCCAGACGAGATGCAAATTGCCCCGGGTAAACTTTTCATAAATGGTGAGTGGCGCGACGCGCAGGATGGTCGAACTAAACCTACCATTAACCCTGCGACTGAAGAAGCGATTACTGAGATTGCACAAGCAACTGAAGTAGATGCTGATGCAGCGATCAAAGCTGCCCGGAAAGCATTTGATGATGGTCCGTGGCCAAAAATGAGTGGTCATGAGCGCGGACGGATCTTGACGAAAGTTGGCGATTTAATCTTAAAGCATGGCGACGAGTTGGCTTATCGGGAAACTATCGACATGGGCAAGCCAATTGCTTTTTCCCACACAGTTGATGTGCCCCTAATGGCTGATTTATTCTACTACTATGGTGGAATAGCTTCACAAATCGAGGGTAAAGCACGGCATGTGTCCCCTCCACCAACGCACACACCAAATCTTACCTATACGTTACGCGAGCCCTTGGGCGTGGTCGCGGCGATCACACCTTTCAACTTTCCGATGATCCTTTCAGGCACAAAGATTGCACCAGCGCTGGCTGCTGGAAACACCGTAATCCATAAACCTGCCTCAATAACTCCACTCACAGCCATTAAACTTGCCCAACTGCTCGCCGAAGCTGGTATTCCAGAAGGTGTTTTCAATCTCATTACCGGACCGGGTAGCAAGATTGGCGATGTACTAGTCAAGCATCCTGGTATCAATAAAATCGCTTTCACAGGCTCCACGGATGTTGGTATTGGCATTATCAAGAACTCTGCTGACACCCTTAAGAAAGTTACCATGGAACTGGGCGGCAAATCAGCCAATATGATCTTCGCCGATGCTGATCTGGACTCAGCCGTTACAAGCGCTTTCTTTGGTATCTTCTACAATAAGGGCGAGATCTGCACTGCTGGCTCTCGGCTTCTTGTGGAGCGTTCAGTTTATGAAGAAGTTATTGAGCAACTCGTTCGTCATGTTGAGCAGATGTCGAAAGGAGATCCATTAGACCCGACTGTGATCTTCGGACCTCTGGCTGATAAGTCGCAGTTCGAGAAGATATCCCAGTACGTTCAATTCGGTCATGAAGACGGTGCAAAGCTACGCATCGGTGGTAGACCTTTCAACCCTAATGGCAATGGTAATTCCAACAAGGGCTTCTATTACGAACCGACTATCTTCACTGATGCGATTTATGATATGCGTATTGTTCAAGAAGAAATTTTTGGACCTGTTCTAGCTGTTACTCCGTTTGACACCGAAGAAGAAGCTATAAATCTTGCCAACGGCACACAGTTTGGTCTGGCTTCCGGCGTACACACGCGTGACATTAAGAAAGCGCACCGAGTTGCACGCGCAATGAAGGCAGGCACATGCTGGATCAACACTTACAACTTATTCGACGTCTCAATCCCATTTGGTGGCTATAAGGCTTCGGGCTTTGGGCGTGAACTTGGAACCGAAGTCATGGAGAATTACACACACACTAAGTCGGTGTGGGTAGACCTTTCATAACGTACATATATGTATGAAGGAGAGCAAAAAGTCAATCAATTTTGGATTTAGGATTTTAGATTTTGGATTAACTCCACCCTAAAAGTGCTCTGCTTGGAGCGGAGCGAAACGAAGCCTAGATTTTTAAATTTACGATTTTGGATTAATTACGTCAATCAATTTTGGATTTAGGATTTTAGATTTTGGATTAATTCCATTTTAGAAAGACGGGGCTTATACCGAAAATCCCCAATTTAAAATCTAAAATCTAAAATTTCAAATTGTTTTGGTCAAAGAAGGACGGGGCTTGTACCGAAAATCAACGCCAAGTACCAAGTGAGGGAAACAAGGACTATGGCACAAAGTGCCACGCTACGCGCTTGCTGTATTGGCTCCCCAATTTCAAATCTAAAATTTCAAATCTAAAATTGTTTCGGTCAGAATAGATTTGACATATTGACGTTAATCATCGCGTTGCTTCTATGCTGACGATTGCTTCCTCCATTCCGGGGTTAAAGAAACCTTCACAATCTGCCGTTTTAAGACCACGATTTATGGCGGTCAACTTATATTTCAACCTTTAACAAAGAGGTAATTTATGACCCCAAAACAACGCTTAATTGTTGGTATAAGTGGTGCATCCGGCATTATTTATGGGATTAGACTATTAGAGGTGCTTAGGAGAGTCAGTATAGAAAGTCATTTAGTTGTATCAAAGTCAGCGGAGATCACCCGTGATTTTGAAACAGATATGACAGCTCAAGAGCTACGCAGCCTAGCTGATGTGACCTATTCAATTTCCGATATTAGCGCGGCGATATCGAGCGGCTCATTCAAAACAATGGGAATGGTAATAATTCCGTGTTCAATTCGCACCCTATCAGAAATTTCCAATGGTATTACCAGTAATCTCCTAAGCCGCGCTGCTGATGTTGTACTTAAAGAGCGTCGTCGTCTCGTGTTGGTGGTTCGTGAAACTCCACTCCATGCAGGTCATCTCAAAAACATGCTAGCAGTCACAGAAAGCGGAGCCATTATCGCACCACCAGTACCAGCATTTTATAATTGTCCCAAAACGCTGGATGACATCATTAATCATACAGTTGGTAGAGTACTTGACCTATTTGACATTGAGGCGGGATGTGTTCAACGCTGGGGCGAACACAGTACCACTTTTACTGATAATTTTCACTCATTTGGAGCATTAAGCGATGAAACACTTGAAGAGTCTCCGAGAATACATTGATGTTTTAAAGGAAATTGGTGAGGTTCAAGAAATTGATCAAGAGGTAGACTGGAACCTGGAAATTGGCGCAATTACTCGTCGGTCTTACGACTTAAAGGCTCCGGCTCCGTTGTTCAATAACATTAAAGGGATCGAAAAGGGCTTTCGGGTACTTGGCGCACCCGGAGGTGTAAGTCGCCAACCGGGTCTTTACCTTTCGCGTATAGCTATATCTCTGGGCTTAGACCCCTATGCAAGTGGACAGGAGATTATTGAAAAGCTGGCGCAAGCACGCTTGAAAACCCTTATTCCACCGAAGTTAGTTCAGACTGGTTCATGCAAAGAAAATATTCTTCTCGGCAACCAAGTAGATTTACTTAGATTCCCTGCTCCAATAATTCATGCAGGGGACGGTGGTCGCTACATCAATACAATCGGGACAATTGTTGCACAAACGCCCGACAAGAAGTGGACTAATTGGTCTATTGCCCGGATGATGATCTTAGACAAGAACAGGATGGCCGGCATTGTTGCTCCAGCCCAGCATTTAGGCAAGATCCATGCAATGTGGAAAGAGTTGGATAAACCAATGCCCTTTGCGCTGGCATTAGGAGTAGAGCCTGCTATTCCCTTTGTTTCAGGAATGCCAGTACCTGACTTTGTGGATGAGTCGGGTTTTATTGGGGCATACCTGGATGAAGCGCTTGAGGTTGTGCGATGTGAAACAGTGGATCTTGAGGTTCCAGCTACAGCAGAGATAGTTATTGAAGGGTTGCTCTCGCATACAGAGACAGCACCTGAAGGACCGATGGGAGAATATGCTGGATACATTTGGCAGGGGCTGAGTTCTAATAAACCAGTTTACCACGTGAGTGCAATAACCTATCGTAACGATCCCATCCTGCCTGTTGTGGTTGCAGGAGAGCCGGTCGAGGAAGACCATACAGCTTGGGGTTTACCTGCAGCGGCAGAAGTGCTACACGAACTGCGCCAGCACAATCTTCCAGTCACAATGTGCTACACCCCGCTTGAAACCGCTGTGCATTGGCTGGTAGTTACAATGGACATGGAGTGGCGGGAGAAGACAAATCTGAATGCTGATCAGCTAATTCAGGAAATTGGCAAGATCATCTTCAAGTCTCACGTTGGGTATGGGATACCGAAAGTGTTGGTGATGGAAAATGACATCGATCCGACAAACACTGCCGAGGTAGTGTGGGCGTTTGCGACACGATGCCATCCCGGCACTGGCGAAGTGCATTTTCCTATGGAAAGTATGCTTAACCTCCCTGTGTTCCTGCGTACAGATGAAAAGAAGGTTTTCATGAGTACCAAAGCCATTTACAACTGCTTGAGCCAGGATAGCTGGACATCCGAGCATAGACCGAGGCGAACTTCGTTCCGCGAGGGGTGGCCTAAGGAAATACAGGAAAGGGTTTTAAATAACTGGCATGCTTACGGCTATCAATAGACCTCTTGCATAAATACTTAAAATGTCATGTTGATCGGAGCGAAACATCTCGCGAGATTCTTCACTGCACTACGTTTCGTACCCTGCGGGAAGCCCTTCGGGGAAGACCTTCGGTCTCGCTGCGCTAACGGGGGTTCGCAATCGACGCTCACCGCCAAGACTGCGACCCCCTCACCGCAAAGCGTCTACAGAATGACATCCCCAACTTTTGGACTTTTGCAAGAGGTCTATTAAAGGGTTGAGCCAAATATTTCTGAGCGTGGCATTGGCAGCAGCGAAGAAATACGGAGTCTCACTATAAGATTGCTATATACGACTAGTATTTGATTTTTGCAAAACCAAATGACCTAAGAGCTACCGTACAACGGTTTAGTTCTCGGTATACCTAGCAAGAATCAAGTATGACTCCTATAGAGCCAATGTAAGAAAAATGCTTAGAGATAGTTACTGATAGCAACTATTTCACATCTGTTAACAGCCAAGCGACAAACTACGGAGTTTAACTTGATTAGTGGCTCTCACTAGGGGGCTGCACAAATGCCCAACGCTCCACGAATATGCCGTCGGCTAACCTCCAAATCACCACGCCTGTAAATACGATCTTTTTCCCAGTCTCGCTGTCCGTTCCACGCCATGTATTGCACACCCACACTTTGTCATTCTCCGCAACAATATCCTCAATAGTGACGTGGAGATCGGGATACTTCTTGTAAGTGCCGGCCATAAACTGTTTCGCTCCAACACGTCCCCCTGGCAACCCAGCCGGCTGCTCATGGTCATGAAAATCTACCGCAAAGTTCTTTTCCGCAATCTCCAGATTTTTTTGGTTCACAAACTGCTCGAAATGGTTTATTACGAATTCCTTATTCTGTTGCGTCGTCATGTTTGTATATCCTAGATATTTTCGCAGTTTTTGATCCCTATTTTTTCAGACTTTGTGAGAAATCCGGGTTTAAGCAGTCGCCATTTCAAAAATTATGGGAGTTAGTGCTTGCGCCACTTCAGTGCGAAAATCTCCTGCCAGTTCACCCGCTAAGGTCAAAACTGACACAAGATTTCCACCATTGCGCTCAATACGGCTGAGTGCAGCATTTTCAGTTCGCTCACTCATACCTCCACACGCATCAACTACTACGAAAGTGCGATACCCCATATCTACCCCACTAAGTGCGGGAAGTTGAACAGCTAATTCTGTTGCAACTCCTGAGATTAGAATTGTCTGACGTCCCGAAGCTTTGATAGCTCCCACTATTTCCTCATTCAACATAGAGTCAGCAGTTGTTCTATAAATAACTGGTAAGTTGCCCAGAACCTGTGCAATTTCGGGCATAATCTTTGCTGAACCTTCCGCATCAGCCACAGCAGTAATGATGACTGGCAGATCAAGAATTTTCGCGATCTTAGCGAGTCCAGTTACCCCTTTTTTTAATCTATTAGAAGGAATAGTTTTAGATAGTTCAGCAATTCCCTCCTGTAAATCAGCAAATAGGATAACCACATCTTTTGGATATATTTTTGTCTTGTTCATGAGTGATTCCTTTCAAGTTGATTAATAGGTTACTATTTGAGTTTGGAGATGATTTTTGCTCGCAAAGGAAAAAGTGCGATTTGACCACAATAAAATGCTAGCAAAGCAAATGCAAAAAGAATACAAACAACAGGTAGCGCGCTGCTCGTGTGAAATATGCTGATTATTGCACTTCCTAAAGCCCCTATGAATATTTGAATTGCTCCGAAAAGACCTGCTGCTGAACCTGCAATTTCAGAAAAACGAGACATAGCACAGGCAGCAGCAGCCGGAATAACAATACCCATTCCAACTGTGTACATTATCATAGGTATCAACATTTGCCAAGCAGATGACAAAAAGATTGACGGTAAAAACAACAATACTGACGAAATAAGAGACAGTAACAGACCTGAGTAGACAATTCTATAATTTGTCAGGTATCTTGATAAAAAAGAGGTAGATATCGTGCCTGTCAGGTACCCTGCACCGACAAAAACTGATAGAGTGCCATAGTTATCAGCATTTACATGAAAAAAGTCAGAAAAAACAAAAGGAGCAGCAGAATTCCAGGCAAAATTACCTGCTGTAAGACACCCTGCACACAACGTCGCAAAAATATATTCTTTATCGGCAATTAAAATCTTATAACGTTGAAAAATTACCTTGATATGTGTACTTCTAGAGTTCCGCTGCTGAATAGTTTCTGGTAATAGAAAATTAACGGTTAAACCAAGCATAACTGCTACAATTACCAAAGCAAGAAATATAACACGCCAACCCCAAAAAGTATCTATATAACCGCCCATAAATGGACCTAGCATAGGCGATAAAGCTACCGCTGCTGTAACTATAGCTAAAGACGATGTTAACTTAGAACCTTCGTACATATCGCGGATAATTGCTTTTCCCAGTGAAGGACCCGCGCTTGCGCCGATACCTTGTACTAATCGTCCAATGATCAATATATTTATGTCATAAGCTAAAGCACACAGAATGCTTCCCTGTGTATATACAATTATTCCGGCTAGAATTGGTGATTTTCTACCGAATCGATCAGACAAAGATCCATACACTAATTGGGATAGAGCAAAAATAAAAAGGAATGCAGTAACTGTAAATTGTGTAGCTGAAGGGTCGCAATTCAGGGATTTTGTTATGACAGGTAAAGAAAGTAAATATACCGATACGGAAATTGACCCCAACGCAGTTATACAAGTTATCAGAAAAACCACTAAATAATTTACTATAATTTTTCTCATACTTCATCCTTTAATGAAGATAATGTAGCATTATCAGAGCATCTACAAACTCTTTCTGAGTATTTGTAGCTCTAGTACGAAAAGGGTTAAGTACTGAAGCTGCTACACCAGCACCGAATAAGGTGGCAGTTTGAAGAAAGCGACGACCATAAGATATATAACGCATAAATTTTACATATTATGGATTACCTAGTGAGAGTTAGACAAAAAATAAAGCTAAAACTATTAACCTTGATATTCAAAACTGTATACAAAATAAAATAAGAATACAATGGTTTAATTTTTGCAGCAAGTTTGCATTTTTTAGGTTTTACTTATCTAGGGGTTTTAAATGATAAAGTATTGCTTTTTAGCAATATAGCCATTTATACAGAAGTTGTAAACTTCCTGGTTAAGGCGAGAAATTTAGCTCGACTTTATCCATTTAGGCGGCATAGCCCAAAGTATCGGTCAAACGTTCCAACAAAGCACGAGGGATTTTTACCATCTCAGTAGGTGAGTCTGACATCGAAAAAGTACAAGGCCAGAAATACTGAGTCAATAGGGTTTGAGATGCGCTTACCCTGGAGATAGTGTCTAAATTAGATATGCACAAATTAGAAAATAAAAAATGTAAACTTAATCCGAAAAAACAACCCTTGCCGTCATATTTTTCATTTCATAAAATTTGTGAAGTAGAGAGAATATCAATTTAAGATGAAGCTCTACAGAATAGAGCTTTAAGAATGAAATTCAGTAGACCGAAAACATTATATGAAACAAGCACATTTTTATGATGTTTCTCAAAGCCTTACTGTATAACGGTTCTAAAATGTGCAAGTTAAGAGCCTCCGACTAGCGGCTTATGCCACTGGTATTCGCTCCTGAAAAATATAAAACCCCTATTCACATGGGATTTGATCGTTTGGGCTTCCTTGGAAGGTTTCTATTAGTTTGCGATCACTAATTCCCTTTTTTCTTATTTTTCGGTATGTAAGGCGATCGCCTGTTAAAAGCCAGTTATAGATAGGCATTGGCATTTTTCGGAGATGCCTAATACGTATATATCTGATTAGAGGTACTAGTTATGGGTAATTGCGGTCAAAACAAAACTTATAAACTGAATCAGCTCAGAAAACAGCACAGAAAGGTTCTGTGGACTGTTTTGCTAATTAACAGTGTGATGTTCGTCGTGGAATTGGGTACAGGTATCAACTCTAATTCCCTTTTACTAACAGGAGATTCGCTTGATATGTTGGGTGATGCTCTGGTTTATGGCAGTATTTTGTATGTCCTCAACAAAGGAAGTGAAGCTCAGGCAAGACCTGCCTTGTTAAAGGGGGTGATTATGTTCCTATCAGCTGTGACTGTGTTTGCTAGAGCCTGCTACCAGATACAAGCTGAAACAACACCAGAAGTTAGGGCTATGAGTACTATAGGGTTCATAGCTTTGCTTGCCAATCTGCTTTGTCTATACTTGCTAAATACACACAGAAACGATAATCTCAATATGTCTTCAGTATGGCTTTGTTCTCGTAATGACATCATCGCTAACACTTTTCTTCTTGGGGCAGCAGGATTGGTATTTCTAACAGGCTCATTGTTACCAGATTTGATTGTCGGACTCCTGCTCACCGTCTTGTTTGCTAAATCAGCCGGAAAAGTCCTCTTTCAATCTTGGGAAATTTTAAATATGTAATGATATTAACCAAAGTTGCTAGTTATGCATCATTAAAAAAATCTCTGTGATAATGATAATCACACAAAGAGGTGGGGGGAGAGTCAAGCGACGCTCGACTCTCTCTCCAATAGTTTTAATAATTGTCGAAAAACTACAATAAAATACTATGATTCCCAATCAAGAAAACTCTTAACAAGCACATTTTAGAACCGTTATACAGTAAGGTTTTGAGAAACATTATAAAAATGTGCTTGTTTCATATTTTGCGGGAGCGTTAATCGCGCCCGTGGGAGGCTCAGATCTTGCACCAACATCTTATTGGGAAAATCAAAGCTTAAAAGGCTCATGATGTCGTTTGTTGGACACTGCCATCTACCCCTTATTGAGAAGGAGCAAGATCTCAGAAAAGAACAATTGGGATAAATATAGCGGATATCAACTGGGTGAGGTACAGTAACCCGGATTTTTCACAACAATTCTTAAAACCTTATAAAACCTAGATTCAGGCGTTTAGGGGTGGAGGCAAATTTTCAACCCACATTCCGCACCCCAACTGTCACAATCAGGAAATTACTGAGAGAAAAAAGCAAAATAAGCATAAAAATAGACATCTGAATCAAAAAAAGACATTTGAGCAGCCATGAATCAGCAAAAATAGCATCAAAACCTATTATCAATAAGAAGCAATAAGAACTGATGGCAGATAAATTCGGATGAGATAAGGTAGGTTTCAACGTCAAAAATGTCCGAAACATAATCTGGGTAAAGGTTATGATGAATGCGCGGACTTGTGAGAAATACGGGTGTAAGTGAGGGAAGATAATTACACTGGCAACAAGAGTAGCAAGCGCAACTACTATGACTCCTGAAGACTCCCAACGATAGTCAAATAAAGCCCTTTTACCAAGTAATACACGGTTAACTTTATGCTTCTGGGCTAGAGTTTATCTATTAGCTTTTGTTATCAATTTATTTTTTCAAAAAAAATCAGACCTTGGTTTAATTAACTGTATTAAACCAAGGTCTGATTTTGAGTCTGTCACCCTCTAAGTAAGTCGGCGTCAAATTTTTTTCAAAATGGCTGTAATTACCGTGCCCGGATCCGTTTCGATCACCAGAATTTCTGTACCATGCTTAACAACAACACCGCTTGTTCCTAACTGAGTACCAGCTGTAGGTCCAGCAAATTTGAACGTTATAGTGCAGTCTTGTTCTAAATTATAAGTACCTGATGCATTCAGCACCTCAATTTGACCGTTGGCACTATAAGTCTGCTTCGTGCTAAAGTTTCCTTTACCGTCAAGGTTATACACACCAGTTGCAGCAAAAGGTCCAGCAGGTTGTACTGCCGCACCCTCAAGAAGAGTTCCCGTCGTTTGAATTCCAAAGCTACCTGCTACAGTCGCATTTGTACATTTTGAGTCAGTATTTGAGTCAGCATGTGCTGCTGGAGCATTGCTTAGTCCAACGCTCAAAAGAAGGCTAGCACTAAATATAACAGCGAAAAGATTTTTCATAAGTTTCAGTAATTTCCAATTTTGTAGGATATTTAAAGTGGGTCTGATTGTTGAGATTAGTTGGTGGTTGATATAGGTGTGACGATTTCAAAGTATGCATATCCAATGCGAATGAAATCGACAATAGCTCCTAGCGCTTCACTATGAAATACGATAGGAATATTTTGTTGTTGAAGAAAATTTTGAACTTGCTCATAGGTAACTCCCGGAAGAGCTTCCAATCCGGTATATAATAAGCTTGGTCCATGAATATTGTAGTAGTCCGAGAAGAAGGTTGGCTCGTCTCCATAAACATAGAAGATCTCAAAGTAACCTGGTGCAGTTAGGTAATCCTGAGATAAGAGGATATCTGCTTTCAATTGAACAGGCTTGCCACAATAAGTGGCTGATGAGTTGACGGTGTTTACTGGCGTCCAAGAATTAAAGCCAGCATTCTCAAATGCTTTCTGTTGGTAAGAAAAGTCATCCTGGTTAACTGTTATGACGGCAGTGTGAGTGATTTTTTGTTGTAATACTAAATTGCTTGGAAGTGAAGGAAATACATCCTGACGTTGCCCTTTCTTAAAATTATGAACAATGCAGTTATTTGTATTGTTCTGTTGATTGTCTTGTGCTTGGGAATATGTATTGAAGGTGATTAACAAACTGACAACAATAGCAAAAACAGCGAAAAAGCGAAAAAATTTCATGAACTTCATAAAACTTTGATTATCTATTTGATAGTATTGATTTCACATTCATACAGTCAGACATCTAGTATTTCCGCACGGTAATTTTTCTTTACGCACGATGCGAAACTTGACAGCAACAAATCTAACAAATGAGGCTTTCCGCTCACAAGGGTTAATTTTTCGTTTGCAAGGTTAGATTTTTTCTTCAGCTCGACTTTATCCAAAATTGAGAATTCGGTTTTCTTTATCCGGCAAAAACCTTGGCTTTTTGGCAAATACTTTTTACACGTCACAGATTCTCGATGAAGTTCAAAAAGTAAAACTACCATCCTACAGAGGTTTCAGCGATAGCGATCCCAGTGTCAAAAAAATGGATAAAGTCGAGTTCAGAGGATGTCTGAGAAGTCAAAAATGTCATGCTGTTCGCGTAGCGTGCCTGAAGGGCATACATAGCGGTAGCGTAGTGAAGCATCTCAAAATTATTTGAATTGATTGACCCAATCGTTGTAACTGACCTCATCCCCCGTCTGTTGCCACAGACGGTAGTTTTTGAAGGCTTCATCAATCAAGTTAACAAACGCTTCGCCAATAGCTTGGTTGTGAAGATCAGGAAGTTCATTTAGTTTCTTGAAGTGATGGCGTAGATGAGCCAAACATTTCTGTTGGTCAGTAACTGCATAGCTGTTGTAAACACGCTCATTCATCGCGCTCTGTGTACCCCTGTATACTCAGTCCCTAAAATGGCTTCTAACTCGGCGCGAGAGCGTGTATCTGCCGCTTGAAACAAACAGAACTGAGGATGAGCAATTACCCACAACCATTCTTTTAACCCTTTAACCGGCCAGGGCGTTTCATCCACATGAATATTTGGTTGGTCCTGAGGATGAGCAATTACCCACAACCATTCTTTTAACCCTTTAACCGGCCAGGGCGTTTCATCCATATGAATATTCGGTTAGTCCTGCTGTACCCAGTCACTCAATTGGGAAATACTTGTAGGACTTACGCAAGCGTCACAATATAAGGTCAACTGGCACATATATTTCAAATTGAGGTAAATGCTCGTAAACATCGATTTATAAACGTTCTAGCCAAATTATACCCGTGTGACAGTTGTCAGAAAGCTTTACGCAAAGTGTTTCTTCAGAGTTTACAAAATTGGTATTACTTACTGGGGCGGATGTCCAATCCATGAACACCAAGGTCTAGGCGCTGGAGCGCTCCTTTCCCGTCTTCTGTTTTTATGCCGCCGGTCACAAATAGTTGGTCGAGGTTCTGACCGGCAAAAGCAACGTTGCTATTGGTGAGGTTGCCAGTCGAGTACTGACGGATCACTTTACCGCCTGGATTGAGAACCTCTACTTGACCCATGCCATAGTGAGCTATGTAAAGGTTACCCATCGCATCTAGGGCCATCCCGTCAGGCTTGTTGTCGATTTGCTCTCCCTGTTTAACAGGCAGAGTAGCAAACACTTTTTGCGATCCTACCTTTCCCGGTGATAGCACGTCGTAGACTAAAACTCGGTTTTTATTACTCTCGCCAACAAAGAGGCGTTTGTGGTCCTGAGTAAGGACAAGCCCATTAGAAAAGGCAAATCCGGTAGCGACAGAGTTAATTTTTCCAGAAGAATTCACGTAGTAGACCGAGCCATTGGCGACATTGGGGTTTGCGCTGCCGGAGTCGGTGAAGTAAAAACCTGTATTAGAATCGATGGTGATGTCGTTGGGATACAGCAAGGGTTTGCCGTTAAATTCCTTTGCTATCACTTTTAGGTTCTTGCCATTGGAATCTAGTTGTAAAACCGAGTTTTGGGCAGCAACGATATGAGTGCCGTCGGGCATAATTTTATGACCGTTGGCACCTGGGACTTTAGCCCAAATGCGAGAACGGCGATCATTAGCATTTAAAACTGTAATTGTCCCGGCTTTTGTTTGGGAGAAGTAGACGTTGCCCTGACGGTCTATGACAACTCCTTCGCTGTATTTGTCACTTTGCAAAACCTGTGTCGGTGAAACCAAATACGCGGGCGGCAGCAATGCCTCCTCAGAAGAGGTAGCAGCTACAACCTTATCAGCTTGCTGCGACGTTTGTACAGACGAGGTAGATGTGGTGTCCCGCGTAGTCTGATTACAAGAAACTAGCAGCAGGAGTTGTGTACAGCTAAAAATGAACAAACAAAAGTTCCGCATAATATAAAAACCGCTGTTCGTAGTCGTCTAATTAATAAACACATACATAAATGCCTCTTCGCTCTGTGGTTACAATGTTATAACAGAGCCTTTAAGTAAGTAAGTATTAATACTTATAACTGGTTTCTAGTTGTGCACAGAGCGCTCCTTACGCAACTACGAACGGAATTTGAATATTTTATCTTTCACTATATAGTTACGTTTTCTGTTATTAACCGACTTATTGCACTTGATTGATTATTTTAAAAGGTTATACTTGTCCGTAGAGTACCTGTGTAAATTGTGCCGTTACTTTCTTGATTGGCCGGATTAGTAATTATTTGTACTACAGGTGTAATCCGAATGTTATCGTTAATTGGGAAATTGTAGAATGCTTCAAAGTTCGTCTGTGTAGCGTTACCCACCACAGTCTCTATAAAAGGCTGACCTACAGCGATACCGGCTAAAGCACCTGGCTTGAACAGGTCTCGGAATGCAAACCCAGCCATCCAATATTTGGGGTTGATGTTACCAAAAACCGTGTTACTGTAGCTGCCATATCCGTAACGGCCAAAGATAGCCAGTTGTTGCGAGAGCGCTAGTTCAAAGTTTGCCCCGAAGACATCAAATCGACCATCGAATAAATTGCCGCCACTGTACTGGAGGCGTAGAGCGAAGGCTTTAGAGGGTGCATACTCCAGCTCAACCGTAGTCTGATTAGGATTTCCGAACAAGCCATTTTTACCATCCCCTTTAGGATATAACAGGTTGACTAGAGGCGATACACTAGCACGAGAACTCTGGTTATTGGGGATGGGATTTGCCCCGTCCCCAGCTACATAAACTGCCCGCACCGTAAACGCCCCCGACCCAGGTTTCCACTCGATAAACGCCCCAGATCCCAAATTCAAGACAGGAAAGAGGATATAGTTATTCGTTAATGCCAAAGTTGAGAAGTCATAATGACCATAGTTGGCATAGCTATTTGTGTCAACGAAATCTGGGGCGGTAATCGTTGGACCGAGGGTTACTTTGAAGTCCTTAAATGGCTTAAAGCTGTAGTACAGCCGAGTAAGTAGAAACTTGTCGTCGATGGCTGAGCGATAAGAGAAGTCCAGGACACTACCAAAGTTGGGCTCCAAGTAACCAGAGGCGTTATCCTCAGATCGAGCGCTGCCTGTCTCCAACCGGACTAGTAGGAAATCTGTCCCACTAAAGCTGGTGTTCAAATTTAGGGAAGCTCGATAGGCAATGGTGGCATTTGGTTGTTTATTGGCAATTTCTGCACCTTTTGGATCAATGATGCGCTCGCCGCTAAAGCTTCCTCCAGTCACAGCAGTGACTACTAGACCTGTAAGCTTAGTGGTGGTGGAGAACTGATTGGCTTCGATCTCTGCCGTATGAGCTTCCAGAGTATCTACACGACCCCGCAAACTTGCCAGTTCTGCCGCAAACTCTTGCTGGAGTCGTTGTAACGTTAGCAAGTCTTCGCGGGATACCTGGTGGGTCTTAAACCCAGTTGCAATGAGCTCATTCACTCGCTCAAGCGCTGCATTGATTCCGGCAGCAAACTCATAACGAGTCATAGCCCGATTACCCCGGTAAGTTCCATTAGGGTAGGCTGCAACAACTCCATAACGCTCGATTAAAGATTGGAGAGCTTGGAAAGTCCAGTCAGTAGACTGTACATCTGAAAGCTGATTCACTGACGTAACTTGGTTTAAAGTATCTGTCGGGAGGATCTGCTTTTGAGGAACAGTTTTCGTTCCAACTTGAGCTAAAAGAGGAGAAATTGCTGGAATAGGTCCGTGTACTCTAAATTCGCTACCTTTAACCTCAAAAACAGTAGGGCTTGCAGCAAACATATTTTCATCTGTAACAACTGCCTTAAAACTATTAGCAACAGACGTTGATGTTTCAGCCACTGCGGAAGCATTCTGTAAAATTAGAGAAAGAATACTAATACTCCCAGCAAGGGATGAATAAATCTTTCTCATTGCTTGTAAACTAAAGGTGTTCGCTTTCAACTGACGGAATTTCACTTCTATGTTTTTAGTTAGGGACATGAGACCACCTAACGAATTATAGACTTTTCCTCTTTTTCTAAAGAACTAATCCAACTATTGTAAAAACCAGGTTTTTTTAGTTGGATAAACGGAATGTTTGTTTGTCCAAGTACAAAACTTGGATTTGTACCTTGATATCACGTCTTATTAATTACTTATAAGTAAAAGATAGGTTCGTAGTTGTGCTGTTTTTGATGTTAATAATATTTGAACAAATACAGTAGAACTACATGCTTTTTTATAAGTGTTTTACCAGACGTGAACTGAAATGCAACTTTTTATTAGCTTTTGTCTCCTAGTATACATAAAATTAATGGCGAGTTTGTCGGCGACTATATTTTCCAAACGTGATATCTTGTGCAAGAATTGTTTTCATGCTACGTTCTGCCAAAGCTGCAATAGTGAATGAAGGATTTGTACACGCTGTAGAGCCAGGGATAAAAGCACTATCAACGACATATAGTCCTTCATAACCAAACACCCGACCATATTCATCGCAAACTTTCCCGATGACAGCTCCTCCTAAGGGATGGGCACAGATACTGGCATCAACTTCAGTTTTAGGTGTGGTGCTAGAAGTAGCAATTCTACTATCAAGGGTGTTGTAAGTATTCTGTGCTGCCGATAAGTTACTTTGATTTTCAGATGTAGGCCAGTGTAGTGTGACAGCATCTGTAGATTGATCGTAGGTGAAGAACCCATTAGGTTTTGGCAAACCTAATGTCAGACACCGTTGTTGTCCTGAACCATCAGTCCAATCTTGAAGATTCATTAGAGAAATCGGATTTTGAGTGTTGCTGAAGTTTTCAACAACGGCACCTGAAGGTCCTCCTAGATCAATTACGCCATTTGGTAAATTTGAACGCTGAGCAACCATATCTCCATTATTACCCCAATATTTGCCAACACTGGGACTTAATCTAGGTAATGTACCTTTTGCTTTAGCCTTAACCAAAAGCTTACTAGTGCCTATGGAACCGGCGGCTAAAAACAAATAGCGACAAGTAAAAGTTTTTGAGCGAATAACTTCTCCTTTTTCATTGATCTCATTAGATAAAACCTGGTAACCATGTCTCGATAATTCACTAATTTCCGTTACTACATGTAGAGGGAGAATTTCTACATATCCGGTTCGTTCTGCTTGGGGTAAATAATTGTGATCTACGCTATTTTTAGCTCCGCTATTAATTCCAAACCAAACTTCTGCAAGAATAGTGGAAGCAACCTTTTGCCCACTGAGTTCTTGACGAACTATATCCCAATTTACAGCCAAGTCTAATAAACGAGTAGGTAAGCCTGCTTTAGTTCCGTTCTCAAGTAACAGCCGTACTGTATCATAATACTTTGTTGATAGTATGTCTTGTGGAATTGGCGTTGCTCCCAACATTGAGCGAACAAGAGGATAGTAAATTTGGTCCATTTCTTCATAGCTGACGCTAGAAGGAAAAACCCTATAAAATAAATTTCGAGGAGGTTGATAAGTAATAGCGTTATAAACTAGCGAACCTCCTCCAACACCAGCACCAGTTAAAACAGTAATTCCATCTTCATCTAACCTCTCAAAAATTCCCGGATATATGTCTACAGAATCCCCAAATGCAGTTTTTGGACTTAGCCAAGCAGCTCGACCATCAGGTTTACGAAAAGTAGCAAAAGTATTTCCGTCAGGTTGAATATCCCAACGACGACCGCGTTCTAGTACTACTGTATGGATACCAGCTTGTGCTAGACGCAAAGCTGCAACAGCGCCACCAAAACCGCTACCAATGATCAGAGCATCTACAGACTCATTCTGGGTATTTGTAGCCCTAGTACGAAGAGGATTAATTATTGAAGCACTTAAACCAGCAGTGAGTAAGGCAGCAGTTTGAAGAAAGCGACGGCGGCAATAAGACATATGAGGCATAAATTCTCCAGAGTATGAATTATTAGTTGACTTGTTCTAAATCGCTTGAAAAAATTAGCTATTTTTTCAAAAGTTAAAGTAAAAATCCAGTTAACGCCAGATTCAGTTTCATTTATCTGTTTTACAATTCTGACGTTAAAACTATTAGCTTCATCCTGCAAAGAAACCTTTGCAAACATTTTAAAATGAATCATTTAGAATTCCTATCTTTCAACCATTTTTTGATCCCACACACTCCCTAATGAAATGTGTACAGATTGCATACCTGCATTCTCCCCGGTTTTATTCTTTTCGCATTGGCCGCATTCAGGCGTCGTTCCGCCCAAAGCGATGGGCAAAACAACCTGAAAGCGAGTCTTTCCCGGTTCGGAACACAAGCGGATATCGCCTTTATGCTTCTCAACAATCCGGTAAGTAATGACCAGACCTAAGCCGGTTCCTTCCCCTACTCCCTTTGTAGTAAAAAACGGCTCGAAGATGCGCTGTTGAATTTCTGGCGGAATCCCTGGACCGTTGTCAGTAATTTCTACCAGTACACAGCTATTCTCGCCTTCTGTGCGAATCCAGATTTGTCCCTGTCCACCCATTGCACCGATGGCATTGTCAATCAGGTTGGTCCACACTTGGTTGAGTTCGCTACCATAGGCAAAGATCGGTGGCAAGCTCCGATCATAATCGCGGGTTATAGTTATACCACTACCTTTTAGCTTGTGACCCAGAATTGTCAGCGTACTTTCGAGTCCCCGGTGTACATCCACCTCCTGCATCGGAGCCTGATCCATATACGAGTACTCTTTGATTGCTTTGACCAGTTCGGAGATGCGCCCTGAGCTTTGGTCGATTTCGTCCAACAACTCAACCCCTGTTAGCGCGGCTTCAAACCAAGTCAACACTTCGCCAAGCGATTCAGTGGGTATATGCTCCACCAGAGTATTGAGCCATTGAGTGTTCAGTCCTGCCCGGACTAGGGTAGAGGCGATTTTCCATCCATCAGCCACGTCATGTAAATCTAACCAGGCTGTAATTTCTTGTTCCTGGTCACTCTGCGTTAGAGGGTCTAGCAGGGATAATGTTGCTGTTTGGGCAATTGTGTCGTGCAGCAATTTGTCAAGAAACAACAGTTGCTCTTTTGTGATCTGCTTTTGATTGAGCTTGAGTGCGAGGGATGGCAACTGTTGAAAGATGTCGTGCAAGTACGTCGCACTTCGACTAACCGCTGTAGCTGGGTTGTTCAACTCGTGGGCAAGGCCAGCTGCTAAGGTGCCGAGTGCTATTAGCTTTCCGTGATGCTGTGACATTGACTCCAGGATTTGCACTCGCTGTGCTGTCATAATGAGAAAGTCACGTGTAATCGAAGGACAGATTGTGAGCATTTGCCAGAAAGTATCTACGTTCCATTTCAACATATAGCTTGCTTTTAGGGCACGCACGTTGACAAGATGGTGAGGTTTGTCTAACAAGATCAATTCATGACCCGTATATGTTCCAGGTCCAAAGGTCATCACTTGCCTTTCCGCATTGCCTACCTTTTTTGTAAACTCAATCTCACCTTCTATCAGCACATAGAAATTGTCTACCGCTTCTCCCTCAATGGCTATGTATTCTCCTGGAATGAGCCATAATTGGTGGCTGCGTTCCGACAACCATTGCAATTGCTGATCTGTTAATTGTGCAAAGAGTGGCACCTGGCGCAAAGCGTCCAACATAATCACACCTTACTAAGATATTGATGAATGAATTGAACAGCGATCGCACCCTCTCCAACCCCTGAAGCGACTCGCTTTACCGATCCGCAACGCACATCTCCAGCCACGAAGATACCTGGTACACTAGATTCAAGCAGGAAGGGTTGGCGATCCAACTTCCATGCCTTTGAGCATCGTTCATTACCCATCAAGTTCGGTCCAGTTAGGATAAACCCTTGTTCGTCTCTTTCCACAACGTTAGTCAGCCAATCAGTGTGTGGTTTCGCGCCGATGAAGATGAACAGCAACTTTGTGGGAACAGTTTGCTTTTCGCCGATTGTAGCATCGGCGATAGTAATCGCCTCCAAATGGGTTTCACCATGAACTTGGACAATGTTGGAGTGAAACCGCACTGTAATATTGTCTGTTGCTAAGATTTGATCTATTAAGTACTTTGACATGCTTGTAGTCAGTGAGTCGCCGCGCACGAGTATAGTCACATTACGAGCATACTTAGAGATGTGTACCGCCGCCTGTCCGGCTGAGTTAGCCGCGCCAACGATATAAACATCTTCATTCATGCAAGAGAGAACTTCGGATGTTGCTGCGCCGTAGTAAACACCTGCCCCGGTCAGTTTGTCAATGTCGGGTACATTAAGCTTGCGATACGAGACGCCAGTTGCAATCAGTAGCGAGTGACAACTTAATTCTGTCCCGTCCGCTAGCTTAACGATGCGATATGAGTCTTGCAAGCGAATGTCACTGACTTCTTGTGGCGTCAGAATCTCTACGCCGAATCGTTTGGCTTGAGTGACGGCGCGCCGAGCCAGGTCTGCTCCAGTCAGTCCATTTGGAAACCCTAAATAGTTCTCAATACGAGAACTCGTCCCTGCTTGCCCTCCTGGAGCCTCTTTTTCAATCAATACCGTGCGTAAACCTTCAGACGCGGCATAGACGGCTGCTGCCAAACCAGCCGGGCCAGCGCCCACAATGACTACGTCGTAAAACGGCATTTCAGCACGCGTCTTTAACCCGACTTTCTCAGCAATCTGGACGCATGTTGGTTGTGTAATGTACGAACCATCAGGGTATATTACTAGTGGTAGGTGTGCAGGATTACATTGGGTATAAAGAATCCATTCGTGCGCCTCATCCTCTGTCTCCATATCCAGCCACTGATAAGGCACATGGTTGCGGGCCAAGAAGTCCTTGATTTGATGCGACTTGGGCGACCAACGCGAACCAATAAGACGAACCCCTTCAAAGGCTGGACGGTATGACGAGACCCAATCATCTAGCAAATCGTTAAGAACAGGGTATAGGAGTTCTTGTGGGGGTTCCCACGGTTTCAAGAGATAGTAATCAATCTTTGCTGTATTGATAGCATAGACAGCAGCATCGGTGTCTGCATAAGCTGTTAGCAAAACCCGTTTTGCTGACGGGAAAATTTGCATAGCTTTTTCGAGGAACTGCACGCCTGTCATCTGTGGCATCCGTTGATCTACCAGAAACAGCGCAGGCATCTCGTTACGTAGTTTTAACTGTTGCAGCACATTTAAGGCTTTTGCACCTGAGTCTGCTCGCAGTACCCGAAAGCGGTTACCGTACTCCTGTCGGAGATCGCGTTCTATGACTCGTAGAACTCCAGGGTCATCGTCAACTGTAAGTAGTATAGGATTAACCACAATCGCTCCTTATTTTATTTTTAATGTAATAAATAATACAAAAAAGCTAATTTTCACACATGATTCCGTAGCGGTATTATTAAAGGCAGAGCGCAGTCCTAAATAGCTTTAGACCATAGTTCTCTTATTTGAGTCATGTATCCGTTAGCTGATTTAGGACTACCAAACTGTCTTTTAGGTAAACCTACACGCCGACTATCTCAACAGTTTCATACTGATCCAACACAGTGACACCTTCGCAGAATGCGCTCGCCTTGAGGAATTGCTTCACGTTATCGGGAGCACCAACTATATAGATGTCAACATGAGGTCCCAGTTTTTGTTTACTGAAAATAAGAGCTCGTACACCAGCAGCAGTAATACATTCTAAGTCTTGTAGCAGTAAGACAACGCGTTTGACTGGCTGTTCTGTCGCTCTAATCAACACCTCCTGAAAACGTTCTATAGCACTGGCATCTAATAACCCAGTTAAAGAAATCTTGGCAATATTATCAGTCACTTCTAACAATGTTGCATCGAAAGATACTTGAGTAGGAACAAGTCTGACTCGAACTTTCAGTTCGTCTTGAGTAGATGGCAATTTGACTGTTAAACTTTCGGTATCAAAATCGGAATGCTTTTGCCCGTTGATCCATACCTCGCCAATCCGCACGCTACCAGGTGGTAGGATATCTGGTGCAACCCGCAGAATGTTATCCTTAAAGCCACCCGCTTTTGGCTTGAAGTACAAATCCATCGGCTGCTTAGTAATCATAAGGTTCGTATAAACACAAGCCAAGTAGGCTAGCTCAAACGAGTGGTAACCGCTCATTGAGTGACTGCCCTTGCCTCGCTCAGTTCCTAGCAAGTAAGGAACTCCATTTGCCAGAACATTGAAATAGACACCGCCACCCGTGTAATCGAGGAACCAGGCGTTATAGAAACCTGCGGCTTCACGTGCAAAGCGCTGATATTCAGGTTTATCAAGTGAGCCTGCCAAAATGAGGTAGGCTAAGATAGCCTGTTCTTGCTGCCACCAAGCCTTCCGATCATGCCAGACAAAGCGGTGTACTTCTTCTCCTGGTTTGAGAATGCGTTCCACAACATCGTACCACCCCCCACGCTGTTGGTCGCTGCCGACTGCAGGCATGATTTGTGCAATCTTTTCTGCTAGATCCACATACTTTTCTTTTGCTTTCAGGTGGTTCATCCGCATCAGGTTCCAGGCAATTTTGAGGTTATGACCTACGACTGCTCGATTCTGTTGCCACCCCCAGGTTGTATCATGGCTCCAATCCTCATGAAAACGTTCTTGAACAAAGGGGCTATGTTCGTAATCTGGAAACCGCTTTTCAATAGTGTCAAACGTGTACTCAAGGAAAAGTGCGTATTTTTCCTCGCCAGTCGCTAGCCAGAGATTGATCAGATAGGCTGGGGCATGATCACCTACTGAGTTCCAGTTCTTTTTCGCGCGGTTATGACCTAAAGACTTAGGGTAAGGGCTGAGAGTAATCGGGTCGATGTGGGAGAAAAATCCCCCTTTATCTGTCTTGTCCAGAAAATACTTGTTAAACAGATTGATGGTCAACTCGATATCTTTGATGATGCGTGGATCGCCTGTTATCCGATAAGTCTGGGTAGGACCAGCCAGCGCATAAATTTGCTCATAAGCTGGGATAGCATCATAATCATCCCCAAATTCCGAGGAGAATATTTTTTGCTCACTGCCATCTGGCTTCACGTCAGTGGCATGATACCAATAACAAATACCTTCGCCCTCATCCAGAAAACGCATATGTTCACGCAGATATTCGGTACCTTTTTCCGCAGCTTCTAGATACCGCTCATCTCCGGTCAACATATAAGCTGTGGCAAAACCGTAAACCAGGCGTGAAATTGTGTCAGTTTCTTGACGAGTACTATCTTCTTTAGAACCAACCAAGCCGATACCAGTGCGATATTTGCGATAATCTATTTCGCCATTTTCAAACTGGGCTTTTAAGTAAAAATTGGCAAGACTTCGTACTTGCTTGACCCACCAATCTGGTCTTTCAAAAAGATAGTCATTTTCTGTTCTACCCAGAAAAACAATGTGTTTAGCTTCAAACTTGTACTCACTCGCTTCAGGATAGAAAGTGCCATACACAAAAAGATACCGATTTGGAACGAGCATTGAACTTATCTGGCTCGTGCAATCAAAATAAGGCTCATCCAAATTGCGTACTAACTCAGCATACGTCATTGAAGTCAGTGCTACTTCAAATTCCCTCCCGTCTGATGTTTTCAGATTGAAAGTACCAAGCTCTTCCTTGGTGGAATCAAAATTTGTAATGTACCCAGCAATCAAATCAGAAAATTGAAAGCCCATATTATTCATGAGTTTTTCTCCAAAATTTGAAATATTTTAACGATAAACTATTTAGAAATGAGAACAACAATGCTACGGTCTTTAACAGAATAAACATTGCCTGAAACTACAGTCTCTTCCCCTGGTTCCACAATATCCATAGGAGAAGCAAGAGCGGTATCTACCACTTTGTACCATTCCCTACCTTCAACAGAGGGGATTTCAAAGTCGAGTGCTTCCCAGTACATATTGAACATGACATGAATATCTGCTTCTTCTTCAAAACCCCCCAACGTAAATGCGAGAACTCTAGCATGAGGATCATGCCAACCTGGGTTAAATAACTGACAACCATGCCAAGAAATATCCGCCAAGCCCCGCTCATTAACTTCACCAGAGAAAAAATCACGACGGCGTAAAGCAGAATGGCAATAGCAGTTGCGGAAATTAATCATCAGCTTGAAGAACCTGAAAAGATCAGCATTCTTCTCTACAAGACTCCAATCAAACCAACTAATCTCATTATCCTGGCAGTAAGCGTTGTTATTACCATTTTGAGTGCGTCTGATTTCATCACCAGCCACAAACATTGGTATTCCTTGGGAAAGCATCAGAATGGCTGTAAAATTCTTAATCTGTCGGCGACGCAATGCATCAATTTCTGGATTGTCAGTCTCTCCTTCAGCACCACAATTCCAGCTTAAATTGTCATTAATACCATCCCGATTGTCTTCACCATTGGCTTCATTGTGTTTGTCATTGTATGAAACCAAATCATTGAGAGTAAATCCATCATGGCAGGTAATGAAATTAACGCTGTTAATTGGTAAATGTCCACTTGATTGGTAGAGATCCGCACTTCCAGCAATACGCCAAGCGACTGCTCCAACCATTCCTGCATCCCCCTTGACAAAACGCCGGACATCGTCTCGAAAGCGCCCATTCCATTCTGCCCAACGATATCCAGGGAAGTAACCAATTTGATAAAGCCCAGCAGCATCCCAAGCTTCAGTAATAATTTTGGTGTCAGCAAGAATTTCAGACGTTTCAATTTGCCATATTACCGGCGGATGAACCATTGGTGCTCCGTCTTGGCCACGGGATAGAATAGAACCTTCATCAAACCGAAAGCCATCAACGTGCATCTCTTTGACCCAAAATTCTAAGCTATCTACAATCAACTTCTGCACTATTGGGTGATTACAGTTGACGGTATTTCCACACCCAGAGTAGTCCATGTAGTACTGCTTGTCCCAGGACACTAGGTGGTAGAAGATGCTATTGAAAAAGCCTTTAAAATTGATAATTGGACCTTCATGGTTTCCCTCGTCGGTGTGGTTAAAGACCACATCCAGGATGACCTCAATCCCTTCCTTGTGCAACGCCTTGACCATATCCCGAAACTCCGTGAGATGGTTTCCGACATCACACAGAACACAATATGAACCTTCAGGAGCAAAGTAGCTGTGTGGATTATATCCCCAGTAATCACTCAGTGGGTTGCCGTCAACTTCTCGGAGATTGTTCTTTTCATCAAAGTCAAATATTGGCAGGAGTTCAACAGCAGTTATTCCCAACTCTTTGAGGTAAGGAATCTTCTCAATGATTGCAGAAAAAGTACCGGGATGTTTGCAGCCTGAGGAAGGTGACTTAGTAAATCCGCCAACATGTACTTCATAAATGATGGTCTCACTCATTGAGCGATTGATGGGGCGATCGCCTTCCCAGTCGTAATCCGATATATCGACAACTACACTACGCATCGAAGTCGCTAAGTTGTCTTGTGATCCCAAAGCATCGTTGCGCTTCCAAAGGGTGTTGGTGTTTCCTCTAGCGTAGGGATCAAGCAGTACCTTATTTTTGTTAAAGCGGTGTCCTTCCCCATGTAAACCCTGAGCACTGTCAACCCGGTAGGCGTAATGAGCGCCGGGTTTTAATCCTCTCACGTAGATATGCCAAAAGTGAAAGGTTTTATTTGTCCTTGGGTTTAATTGAATAATGTGTGTAGGTTCCGGAGCATCAGACTTATCAAACAACAAAAGTTCAACAGATCTGGCATGCTCTGAAAATACTGAGAAGTTTACTCCGTTTTTGTCCGGTATTGCACCCAAAGGATGTGCACATCCCGATTCAAATTGGTATTGATTTGTTGCTGGTTTAACCAGTTGTTTAGCTGTAGTTAAAGTCATTTTGCCCTTTCTATCCTTACGGCATTTAATTAGTTGTTTATTTCGATTTTGCCTCAACGTTTTAAGGCTTTGCGAAAGGCTTGATTTTTGTGTTAACTACTTTTACATTTTTTATTCATTATGGAATATTCCGCTAAGGGTTTATTCGTTACCTGTGTTGCACTTAAGGCTTGGATTAGCAAGTACGTTCTGTTCTTAATGTCACAATTATCTCGTTGAAAAAAAGGTAAATCAGATACATCTTTATGCAAAGTTATAAGATGCACCTCCTTACTTTTGAGCGCTTAATAAGGTAATTTTTGTACTTTAGGCGTCAATTGTGCACTGGTAACTACATTGACTTTTAGTTCACCAGTAATAATTAAGTTTAAGGAGTACAAAACAACCTTGTAAGGGTTGAACTTTCGGAAGAAGTTTGTATTCTTTCGCTCAAGCTTTTATATTGATATAACCCCGATAAAGTTTATCTTATTTTTGCTATTTTTTTCAACGGCAGAAATGGTTAATAGTTTAGGTTCGATCTATTCTTTAACTTAGCCATATTCATGTCGATGAAACACCCAGATCGATAAAAAAACTAAAAAAATGACTACTCTCGAACCGCCAGAAGAATACCTAATTTAACGTAGACGCGCAGCGGTGAGAGGGTCGCAGTCTTGGACGCCACTTCCTACCCCAATACGGTTCGCCTTCTGGCGGGCGTCTACAAGTCAGGAAACCCGCACTTGAAGGAGTAGCTCCGGTGAGCGTCGATTGCGAAGAGCGAAGTTCCTCTGAAAGAGGCACCCCCGCTCTATGGCGCTCCGCCATAGGGTAAGAAGAAAATAAAGAAGACAGGTAATCTTAGACAGGGAAGGAAGTAAAATCGAAAAAATGCACACTTCCTTCTAAATTTTAACCCTTGCGGTTGTGTATTGTACTCCCTAAAGTAAAAATGATCAGGGCGCAGCCTATGTGCATTCATAAAAATAACTCAAACAACAAGAGCTACTGTGGTTAAATTCCGTATAGCCATAGCAATTCTATATGAATTGTGAGAATTTACGAAGTTTAAAAGCGCGTTTTGACAAGCCTTTGAGCCTTTATTTTTCTCATGTAAGCGCAAGCGCACGCTAAGAGCGAACGCGTAGTGTGCCCGCAGGGCTTATGATTTAGGATTGCTATATAAAGGAGCGGTTACTTTTTCTATTGCACAGTAAGCACGCACTTTTAGCGACCGCGTTTTTCCCATAATTAATCCAACCACCAAAAAGAAAACGACTCCAATCACTTAAGTGACACAAGCAGATGTGAACGCGGTCTCTGCTGCGACCAACCTCGCTTTTGAAAACAACTGAAGGGACACACCCATGAATTTACAAAATAAAGTTGCCATCATCACCGGTGCTAGTGGTGGTATTGGTGAGGCTGTCGCTAAGGACCTAGATGCAGCAGGCATGAGTCTAGTACTCACAGCGCGATCGCAAGATAAACTCGAACACCTCGCGTCGAATCTACAAAATGCTAAAGCCGTTCCCAGTGAAATCACAGACCCTGAATTGCCACAAAAATTGGTAGACTTTGCTATCCAAACTTTTGGCCGACTCGACGTAGTCTTCAACAACGCAGGCGTTATGACTGTGGGGGCGATTGTTGATGTCGATGTCGAAGCAATCTGCCAGATGGTTCGGATCAATGTGGAATCTGCCTATAGGATGGCCTACACGGCGCTGCGGCACTTCAAGGAATCTGGCAGCGGCTTTTTAATCAACACTTCGAGTATCGCCGGGTTGAAAACAACTCCGCAATTTGGTGCCTACTGCGGAACCAAATTTGCCATTGAGGCGTTCACAGATTCGCTGCGGATGGAACTCGCAGGAACTAACATTCGCGTAGCGTCCATTGCCCCAGGCAGCGTGGATACAGGCTTGTATGACCACTGGGATCACAATCACAAAGAATTCATCGCTTCTGGGGGTTTACTGCAACCGCAGGACATCGCCCGTTGCGTTCGTTTCGTGTTAGAGCAGCCTCCCCACGTCCTCATCCCGAGGCTTTTGGTTGTACCATCCGCCCAGCCCGTGTAAAATCATCTGTCTATTTTAATTTACAATTCGACAAAAGACACAATCATGAACACAGAAAAAAGAGTTGCAGTTGTTACAGGAAGTTACAAAGGTCTTGGTTTTGAGATTGCTAGAAAACTGGCAAAGCTTGACAATATTCAAGTCATTATATCCGGTCGGGACAAAGCAAAGGGATTGGAAGCTTGCGAAAAATTAGCACAACAAGGTCTTGAAGTGGACTTTCTACCTCTGGACGTTACTGATGACAAGAGTGTTGAAAACTTTGTAAACGCGCTACACGAACAGTACGGGAGAGTAGACATCTTAGTCAATAACGCAGGGGTAAATCCTGCAAAAGAAGCTGAAGAAGGCAGTGTCTTGACTGCTAAATTAGATACGGTTATCTCGACATTTGCGGTGAATTCGGTGGGTCCCTTACGTCTTTGTCAAGCACTGATTCCTATGATGAAAGAGCATAATTATGGGCGCATTGTCAATGTATCTACTGAAATGGCTTCCTTAAATTATATACCCAATGATTATTATCCCCTTGCTCCGTCATATCGGCTATCAAAAATTGGTTTAAATGGAGTTGCTTGTTTGTTGGGGAGGGAGTTGAAGGATACTAATATCCTAATCAATAACTATTCTCCAGGATGGATGAAAACCGATATTGGAGGAGCAGATGCCCCGCTCACTGCTGAGGAAGGTGCAGAAACCGCTGTCTATTTAGCTACACTACCAGACGGTGGTTCTCAAGGCGGCTTTTTTGCAGAAATGAGAAAATTTGGTGGGCCTTTTGCTTTGCCTTGGTAAACAGGTATTGCAAACGTATTCTGGGACAGAATTTTATTGGACATTGACGGTTCCCATACTCCGCACCCTTGTTTTTGAGATCATATAGCGCTTAACGCTTAACAGACTTGAAAGTCTCTTGGTGACCGTGTTTTCTCATTAGTTCGTGTCCTAATCTACCTGGCGACTGCTATAACTCTCAAAAAACACAGATAAAAAACCAAAATGAAACCGCGTTAATCAGTCTTTATTCTCGACGATGACGCGGTTTCTTCTTTTATCTGTTACTAATCAAAACACGGCATATATATAAGTAAAATATTGATTCCAAGTGCTTGTAGAGTGTACATACTGGCAATATCGCCTGTTAACCCAATATTTTTTTCTCTGATTAATTTTTATAAGATAAATATAAAACTTATAAATTTATGAATCGGCGTAATTCAAAACGGAGTCGTGGCGTTATACTTACTCTCCAAGGCTGGCAAAAACTTCAGAAAGGAAAACTCGAATGGGAATTTCGCGAAAAATCTGGTATGAAGTACACCGTGGAAGAAATAAGTGAACGCGCTGAATTAACTCCGAATACAGTCGCGAAAGTACTCGCTCGCCAAGAAGGGGTTGACAAACAAACGCTTGTTCGTTTCTTTATGGCATTTGATTTAGAATTGAAGAAAAGCGACTATTCAAAGAGCAATCCCAATTCGGCGAGTCTTCAAGGCTTGAAAACTCTCAAGCGCATTGATTGGGACGAAGCTGTTTGTGTGTCAGATTTTTGTGGACGTACAACAGAATTGGCTATGCTGGAGCAATGGCTCCTGACGGAGCAATGCCGAGTTGTCGCACTGTTGGGAATGGGGGGTATTGGTAAAACCTCTGTTGCTGCTAAGTTAGTCCATGAAATTCAGGAGCAATTTGAGTATGTTGTTTGGCGATCGCTCTACAATGCCCCTCCACTTTTCGAGCTTTTGGCTAACTTAATTCAATTTTTCTGTGACGCCCAGATTTGTGAAGCTGACTTACCAAAAAGCGTAGACGGCAGATTGTCGCAACTGATTTCATATTTGCGACAATACCACTGTCTCATTATACTCGATAACGCACAGACCATTCTACAAAGTGGCGCTATTGCTGGAAGCTATCGAGAAGACTATGAGGATTATGGTCAACTTATAAAACGGGTGGGACAAACAATTCATCAAAGCTGCTTAGTGCTGACTTCTCGGGAAAAACCGAAAGACGTGGCGTTACTCGAAGGAGAAGCACTACCTGTTCGCTCATTACACCTGAGAGGTCTGTGTGAGGAGGAAGGAGAAAGAATTTTGCGCCACAAAGGTCTATCTGGAGAAGATTCTAAAAAGAAGGCACTCTTTGAACGCTATTGTGGCAATCCATTAGCTTTGAAGATAGTTGCAACAACGATTCAAGATGTCTTTAATGGTAACATTTCTGAGTTTTTAAACCAAGAAATCGCAGTTTTTGGCGATATTACTACTCTTTTAGACCAGCAGTTTGAGCGCTTGTCGGATAAGGAGCGTGAGGTGATGTACTGGTTCTGCATTAATCGTGAGCCGATGACGCTCTTCCAATTGCGAGAAGATATTATATCAATAGGAACACCACAGAGATTACTAGAGGCTTTGGAGTCTCTGGTGCGCAGAAGTCTCATCGACAAGGCTACACCTACACAAGTAGAGAAAAGCACTCGATTGTTCACAATAGAACCTGTATTAATGGAGTATGTGACTAGCAAATTAATAAAGCAAGTATGTGAAGAGATAGTCACTCAGCAAATTGTGCTTCTTAGACATCATGCTTTGAGTAAGGCTCAATCCAAAGAATATGTAAGAGTTGCTCAAATACGCTTTATCCTCAAACCACTTATAGATGAATTGCTCACTATTTTTAAAACCCAAAAAAGACTTGAACATCAACTGGTTGAAATAAAAGCATTGCTGCAAAAAGAATTTTTACAGGAACGAGGATATACAGGCGGAAATATTATCAATATGCTTAGTCAGCTAAAAATTGATTTGAGGGGTTATGATTTTTCTAATATGAGTATTTGGCAAGCTGACCTAAGAGGTGTAAATTTACCTCAAGTCAATTTCCAAAACGCTAATTTATCCAAGTCTGTTTTTACGAAAAACTTCAGTAGAGTTTCTGCGGTAGCATTCAGTCCCAACGGAAAAGTTTTAGCGATGAGTGACGCTAATGGTAAGATTTGCTTATGGCAAGACTTTACTGATAGTGAAGAACTTTTAACCTGTCAAGGACATATCAGTTGGGTTCGAGCGATCGCCTTCAGTCCGGATGGCGATACCATCAGTAGTTCTGGTGCTGATCAGAGTGTGAAGTTGTGGGACACAAGCAGCGGTGAATGCCTGAAAACTTTCACTCGACACCCTAAGCGCGTACAAACAGTTGCCTTCAGTTCTAAAGGTAATATCTTAGCATGTGGCAGTGATGACCAAACGGTGAGTTTGTGGGATCTTCGCAGCAGTCAGTGCCATAAAATTTTGCAGGGACATACTGGTCGGGTATTGTCAGTTGTTTTTAGTCCTCAAGGTAAGATCCTAGCCACTGCTAGTAGTGACAAAACTTTAAAGCTATGGAATTTCACAACAAGTGAATGTAAAATAACTTTACAGGGACATACTGGTTCGATCTCTTCAGTGACTTTCAGTCTGGATGGCAAAACCCTAGCTAGTGCCAGTGATGACCAAACCGTCAAGCTTTGGGATGCCATCACTGGTGAATACCTCAGAACTTTGCAGGGACATAGCAACCGGGTAAGGTCAGTCACCTTTGCTCCTAAAGGTAAAATGCTAGCTAGCGGCAGTGATGACCAAACTGTCAAGCTTTGGGATCATACCACTGGTGAATGCCTTATGACCTTGCAAGGACATACTGGTTTAATCTGGTCACTTGCTTTCAGTCCTGAAGGTAATATCCTTGCCAGTGGAAGTGATGACCAAACTGTCAAGCTTTGGGATGTTAGCACTGGTCAAACCTTGAGAATCTTGCAAGGATATAGTAACGGGGTGATGTCTGTTGCCTTTGCTCCTAGTGGCAAAACCTTTGTCAGCAGCAGTGATGACCAAACTGTACGCTGTTGGGATGTCAGCACTGGTCAGTGTAACAAAACTTTGCTGGGACACGCTAACCGAGTACGAACCGTTGCCTTCAGTCCTGAAGGTAATATTCTAGCAACCGGCAGTTACGACCAGGAAGTCAGGTTATGGAATACTAGCACTAACCAATGCTATAAAATTTTGCAAGGACATACTGGTTGGGTAAAAGCAGTAGCCTTTGCTCCTGAAGGCAATATCCTGGCAAGTGGCAGTGATGACCAAACTGTGAGGTTATGGGATGTCAGCACTGGTGAACTCTTGAGAACACTGGAACATAGTCATGGGGTATGGTCCGTTGCCTTCAGTCCCGTTAGCGATAGGCGCAGCCGTGCCGTAGGCATAGCGTCTGCGTTCGGCGCAGCCGTGCCGCAGGCTCAGGAGATTGGTAATATATTGGCAAGTGGCTGTGATGACCAAACCGTGAGGTTATGGGATGTCAGCACAGGTCAAACTCTTAAAAACTTGTTGGGACATAGCGGTTGGGTATTGTCAGTTGCTTTCAGTCCTCAAGGTAGGATTTTAGCCAGTGGCAGTAAAGATAAAACAGTGAAGTTCTGGGATGTTGGCACAGGCGAATGTCTCAAAACTTTATCGGGACACACGAGTTGGGTGTTGTCAGTTGCCTTTAGTCCTCAAGGTAATATCCTCGCCAGTGGTAGCGTAGACCAAATGGTAAAATTGTGGGATATTAACTCCGGTGAATGTCTTAAAACTTTACAGGGTCATACCCACTGGGTAAGGTCAGTTGTTTTTTGTCCGGATGGTAAAACTTTGCTTAGTGGCAGTGAAGATGGGACAGTTAAGTTATGGGATGTTTTGACCGGTGAGTGTTTAAAAACTTTCAGAAACGAAAGACCACTAGAGGGAATGAACATTACTGGTGTTATAGGTTTAACACAAGCAACTATTGCTTCTCTAAAAGCTTTGGGAGCTATGACTAACTAGAGGGATCGCTCCAGAAAGGATGCTAACAATTTCTTTGTGCCCACTTTTTTTGGCAAGATCTAACGGGGTATTTCCTTTCTTGCCTTTGATGTCTAAGCGCGCACCTGCATTTACCAGGAGCCTAACTCCTTCAACATTATTTTGCCAAACCGCATCGTGTAAGGCAGTGTATCCGTTGTAAGGACCCTGAGCATCTATATTAATTCCATACTCAATCAGAATTTCCATAACCTCTGGATGCCTCAAATAGGCAGCAGCGTGGAGTGCAGTGGCTTTCATACTTGAGTCTACCGCGTGAATATCAGCACCAGAGTCAAGAAGTAGCTTCACCATTTCAGATTGACCGTTAGCAGAACTGACAATCAAGAGGCTATTTCCACTGCTGTCTATTTGGTTAACGTCTACACCATTTTCAATTAATTTTTTGACTAATTCAAGATCGTTATTCTTCACTGCGGCAACTAGACTACTCATATCTGCAAAATTAAGGATTTACGCGTTGATATACAGAAGTCTAAGAAATCCTGCTTTCAGGTTGCAAGGGTCAATTTTTCTTTTGAAGATTGTATTTTTTTAGCTCTCATCTAAATATTCTTTAAGTGAGCGAACCATCTCTCGAATAACATCGCTCTTGGTTCGCTGCATCTTCTGACAATATTTCTCCAAAATTTTTTTTTCCTCCTGCGAGAACTGAATCGTCAAGTTGGCAGCATTTTGTCTGGGCATGGTTATTGCTTTTCAATGACTTTTCAAGTACTATACTAAAAAAGTTAAGATATAAAATCAAGTAGACAGTGGTCAATGGAGGTAGCAAAAGTGGCACCCGTTTTGGAGTAGATAGCCCAAGTCGGGCGTCATAATTGGAGAAATAATGAAACAGCAAAAGCAAAAACGCAAGCGTGGGCTTATACTGACTCCTCAAGGCTGGCAAAAGCTTCAAAATGCCAAAGTTGAGTGGGAATTTCAGGAAAATTCTGGCTGTAGGTGTACCCTGGAAGAATTAAGTGAACAGGCTGGAATAACTCCTGTCACTTTTAGGAAAGTGCTAACTCGCGAAATAGGGGTTGACAAACAAACGCTTGTTCGTTTGTTTATAGCGTTTAATTTAAAACTACAGCAAAGCGACTATACAAAGCCAGACTCAGATTTAGTGAACCAGGAAGACTTGAAAGTCCTCAAGCGCATTGATTTAGGAGAAGCAATTTGTGTCTCAATTTTCTATGGACGCACAGCAGAACTAGCTTTGCTAGAGGAATGGATCATTAAGGATCGTTGTCAAGTGGTGGTTCTGTTGGGAATGGGGGGAATTGGTAAAACTTCTCTGGCTGTCAAGCTATCCCAACAAATTCAGGAGCGGTTTGAGTACGTTATCTGGCGATCACTCTACAATGCCCCTCCCCTTTTCGAGCTTTTGACGAACTTGATTCAATTTTTCTGTGATGCCCAGGTTTTAGAAGCTGATCTACCAAATAGCGTAGATGAAAGAATCTCGCGACTGATGGATTTTTTGCGAGAACACCGCTGTCTGATTATACTAGATAATGCTGAGACCATTCTGCAAAGTGGCGTTATTGCTGGAAAGTATCGAGAAGGCTACGAGGATTATGGTCAGTTGATCAGACGCTTAGGAGAAGTTTCCCACAGAAGCTGCTTGCTGCTGACTTCTCGGGAAAAACCGAAAGACGTGGCGTCACTCGAAGGATTAGCACTGCCCGTTCGCTCATTACAATTAAGTGGTTTAGAAGCGGTACATGGGCAAAAAATCTTTGAAATTAAGGGTTTCTCTGGCCAGGAATCAGAATTGCAAGCAGTCGTTGAGCGCTATGGGGGTAACGCCTTAGCCTTGAAGATAGTGGCGACGACGATACAAGATTTGTTTGATGGTAATATTTCTGAATTTCTCAAACAAGACGGTGTTGTTTTTGGTGACATTCACGAACTATTAGACCAGCAGTTTTCGCGCTTGTCAAATTTAGAAAAGGACATAATGTACTGGCTGGGAATTAATCGTGAGCCAGTTTCGCTATCAGAGTTACGAGAAGATATAGTATCACCGATCCCACCACAGAAATTACTGGAGGCTTTGGAGTCTTTGGTAAGGCGATCGCTAGTAGAAAAAAGTGCAGTAACCTTCACGCTACAACCAGTCGTTATGGAGTATGTGACAAATCGATTGATAGAGCAAGTTTGTGAAGAGATTGTTACTCAGAATATCGATTTGTCCAGGTGTCATGCTTTGATGAAGGCGACAGCGAAAGATTATATTAGAGATATTCAAGTTCGCCTTATTCTCCAACCAGTTATAGATGGGCTGCTCACTGTCTTGAGAAGCAAAAGAAACCTTGAAAATCAGCTAACTCAAATTTTAGCAAGGTTGCGAGAGGAATCTCCGTTAGAACAAAGTTATACGGCTGGAAATATTGTTAATCTGCTTTGTCATCTGGAAATTGATCTAAGTGGCTATGATTTTTCTCATTTGACGGTTTGGCAAGCAGACTTACGGTGTGTGAATTTGCACAGTACGAATTTCTGTCATGCCAATTTGGCTAAATCTGTTTTTGCGGAAACCTTCAGTGCAATGCTGTCAGTAGCATTTAGCCCCGATGGAAAATTTTTGGCTACAGGCGATATGAATGGTGAAATTCGCTTGTACCAAGTTGCTGATTGGAAACAATTATTCACCTATAAAGGTCACGCTGATTGGGTAACATCCATTGCCTTCAGTCCTGATAGTCGTATTCTTGCAAGCGGCAGTGATGATCAAACAATCAAACTTTGGAACGTCACGACTGGTGAATGTCTCAAAATCTTGCGGGGTCATGAAAAGGGGATCTGGTCAATTGCCTTCAACTCAAATGGGCAAGCGCTGGTAAGTGGCGGTGATGACAAGACTATAAAGATGTGGGATGTCGGTACTGGTCAGTGCCTCAAAACTTTGCAAGGACATAATAATATGGTAAGAGCAGTCATATTTAGTCCTGATGACCAAATGCTAGTGAGCGGCAGCGTGGACAAAACACTGAAGCTGTGGGATGTTTGCACTGGTCAATGTTTTAGAACCTTGCAGGGACACGATGAGGCGATCTGGTCAGCTACCCTCAGTTCAGATGGGCGTATACTTGCTAGTGCTAGCAGCGATCAAACGGTGAGATTGTGGGATGTTGACACTGGTCAGTGTCTTATGACCTTGCAGGGGCACTCTGGCTGGCTTTGGTCAGTCGCCTTCAATCCAAATGGACAAACGCTGGCAAGTGGTAGTTGGGATCAAACAGTGAAGTTGTGGGATGTCAGTACTGGTCAGTGTCTAAAAACTTTGCAAGGACATAATAATCTTGTGCGAGCAGTTGTTTTTAACCCTGATGGTCAAATCCTAGCAAGTGGCAGTGATGACCAATCGTTAAGATTGTGGGATGTTGCTACTGGTGAATGTTTAAGAACTCTACAAGGATATGGTGATAGGATCTGGTCAATTGCCTTAAGTCCTGATGGTCAAATGCTAGCTAGTAGCAGTGATAACAAAACGGTGAAGCTATGGGATATGAACACTGGTCAATGCTTAAGAACTTTCATAGGACATAACAATGTCATCAGGTCTGTAACCTTCAGTCCTGACGGTCATACTTTGGCTAGTGGCAGTGATGACAAGACAATAAGGATATGGGATGTTGATACTGGTAATTGCTACCGAATTCTACAAGGACATGCAAGTTGGGTTTGGTCAATTGCTTTTAGTCCTGATGGTCATACTTTAGCTAGTGGTAGTCATGACCAGACACTGAAGCTATGGGATGTCTCGGATGGTAAGTGCCTCAAAACTTTACATGAAGATAATCATGGAGTTTTGTCAGTGGCTTTCAGTCCTGAGGGTAATACTTTAGTTAGTGGTAGTACAGACCACACAGTAAAGCTATGGAATGTCTCGGATGGTAAGTGCATTAGAACTTTGCAAGGACATACGGGTTGGGTTTGGTCAGTCGCTTTTAGTGCAGACGGACAAATCCTATGTAGTGGCAGTCAAGACCACACAGTGAAGTTATGGGATGTTTCGGATGGTAAGTGCCTCAGAACTTTACAAGGGCACTCTGGCTGGGTTTGGTCAGTCGCTTTCTCCACAGACGGGCAAACTCTAAGCAGTGGTAGTACGGATAAAACAGTGAAGTTATGGGATGTCTCGGATGGTAAGTGCCTTAAAACTTTACAGGAACATAGTAAAGGAGTTTTATCAGTTACCTTCAGTTCCAAAGACCATACTTTTATTAGTGGCAGTGAAGACGAAACAATTAGGATTTGGGATGTCTCGACAGGTGAGTGCATCAGAAGTCTGAGAAGCAAAAAACCTTACGAGGGCATGAAGCTAACTGGCGTTATCGGATTAACGGAGGCGACGATTGCCACTCTGAACACTCTAGGGGCAATTGAGTATAAACTGGACGCAGGCAACAATAAGTGAGCAGAAAAAACTAGGTTGGCAAAGCAATACCTTCGCCAAAATGGTATGAATTGAAAGGTCTATTATCGTAGAGTTGTTGTCTTCCTCAACGACAATTCTCGAAACTACAAAAGCGTAACCTTACAGCGATTTTCAGATAAATAAACCACAGTGATTGAACCTTCTCGTAGGCGTCATCTTCAGTGATGTAATTTACAGCAAGAGCCATAGCTTGGTCGAGTGATTCAGGAGTACGTGCCTCACAAGAACGGAGAAAGTGCTTCAGTTTTGATAAACATTGCTCTATTGGTGATAAGTCTGGGGATAATGGTGGCTTAAACTTTACTTTTGCGCCTACCGACTCAATCGCAACTCGTATACACTCGGCATGGTGAACCGAGAGATTATAGCAGTTTTCGGTTGAGTCCAATACAGTCTGGTAAAATTAGACAAGGGTATATCAATCAGATCTTTATGAAGGCTTACGACCGAGACCTACGTCAAAAAATTATTGATGCTTTTCGGAATC
>JAHHGV010000031.1 GCA_019359695.1 Brasilonema angustatum HA4187-MV1 | reverse complement strand
TGTCACAATTACATCCACACGAGCAAGGAGAAATCCTAGAACATCGGGAGCCGAGTGCGGCGAAAGTCGCACGCTCGGATCTAACAGAGAGGTGCGCGGGATAATACCCGCCATCGACTCTAACCAGTTTCAATCCCTAATAGGGAGAAAGAGAAATTTCAACGGAGTTACGGTCAAGGTACTGCTGGGGGAAAACTCGTTTCAATCCCTAATAGGGAGAAAGAGAAATTTCAACGCCCCACAAGACATTAAATCAGAAAGGACAGGAAAAAGGTTTCAATCCCTAATAGGGAGAAAGAGAAATTTCAACCTAAAACCAGGTGAGACAGTAAATGTAACCATGATGTTTCAATCCCTAATAGGGAGAAAGAGAAATTTCAACTCTCTCTGTTCCTGCTCAAGCTTTTTCAACCTGTTTCAATCCCTAATAGGGAGAAAGAGAAATTTCAACTAATACTGTCTTCCAATAAAAACCCTATATCTGCCGTTTCAATCCCTAATAGGGAGAAAGAGAAATTTCAACTTCACGGTGCGCGTTGTAATAGTTGACAGACCTGTTTCAATCCCTAATAGGGAGAAAGAGAAATTTCAACATTTCTTTGCTTGATTCTGAAGCAGCAATCATTCGTGTTTCAATCCCTAATAGGGAGAAAGAGAAATTTCAACAAAAGTAGCGTTCCCTTTCCCGTATCCTTCCGACCAGTTTCAATCCCTAATAGGGAGAAAGAGAAATTTCAACAGCGGGTCGGTCGCCAATGTACGAGCAAGCCAGATGTTTCAATCCCTAATAGGGAGAAAGAGAAATTTCAACTTTTTTATGTCGTCAAAATCATAAATAGAACGTTTCAATCCCTAATAGGGAGAAAGAGAAATTTCAACGTAAAGTTTGGATGGAACCGAATACGATCGCCGCGTTTCAATCCCTAATAGGGAGAAAGAGAAATTTCAACAAAGCTGGCTGTGATCGCCAGTGCATCCGGCTACCAGTTTCAATCCCTAATAGGGAGAAAGAGAAATTTCAACCTGAGAACATGTCACCGCCGTTTATCACTACATTGTTTCAATCCCTAATAGGGAGAAAGAGAAATTTCAACATGACTAGTGGAATTGAGTTTGCTAAGTTTATTCAGTTTCAATCCCTAATAGGGAGAAAGAGAAATTTCAACGGTCAGGAATACACCCCTGAATTCATCCCACAAGTTTCAATCCCTAATAGGGAGAAAGAGAAATTTCAACCGAAGGTGTTATTACTGCGCTTGAATTACTTGATAGTTTCAATCCCTAATAGGGAGAAAGAGAAATTTCAACACCTCCTTCAAGCGTTATACGACTATCAGTAAAGTTTCAATCCCTAATAGGGAGAAAGAGAAATTTCAACTTATGACAGTCACTTCAGCAAGGGATTGCTAAAAGCAATTGTTTCAATCCCTAATAGGGAGAAAGAGAAATTTCAACCAGGTTAGGGTCATACACCGCAATATTGCAACTTGTTTCAATCCCTAATAGGGAGAAAGAGAAATTTCAACAGGAGAAAAATAAGTCGAGGATACCTTTTGAAAAGTTTCAATCCCTAATAGGGAGAAAGAGAAATTTCAACTACTGATTGAATTGACCAAAGCCAATACTGATGATGTTTCAATCCCTAATAGGGAGAAAGAGAAATTTCAACATCCAGCCAAGGACTTCTTCAGAATTAACCTCAAGTTTCAATCCCTAATAGGGAGAAAGAGAAATTTCAACTGCTCAGACTGAATCCGGCGAAACCTTATATTTCGTTTCAATCCCTAATAGGGAGAAAGAGAAATTTCAACGCACTCAATTGGTTGACCATCCTTAAACCAACCTGGTGACAAGTTTCAATCCCTAATAGGGAGAAAGAGAAATTTCAACAAACAATGGTAGTCGAGTTCAAAAGAGGTATTTTGTTTCAATCCCTAATAGGGAGAAAGAGAAATTTCAACGGGGAATTCGGCGATCGCCTGCGGAAAGCTTCAGCTGTTTCAATCCCTAATAGGGAGAAAGAGAAATTTCAACTTCAACAAACCCGCACCCCAAGTACCGCAACAAGAAAGTTTCAATCCCTAATAGGGAGAAAGAGAAATTTCAACATACAATAAATAAGGGTTGGGGTCGCATGACCTCGTTTCAATCCCTAATAGGGAGAAAGAGAAATTTCAACTTTGGTCGCGGGTTGGTCCGTCTTAAGCAAAACTATCAGTTTCAATCCCTAATAGGGAGAAAGAGAAATTTCAACTGCGGCACTCACAAGAGTGTACCATATAAAGTTTTCAAGGTTCTAAATCGCGGATGAACTAATGATAGCAGAAAAAAAAGTAAATTGATTGACTACAAATAGCTGAAATCCTGTCTGGCTAAGGAGCGCGGATGGTTTATCATCGAATATTCCCTGAAATCCGTGTGCTGTAAGCAATCCAGTCATTTTTTTCTTAACCCTTTTTTGTACACCTACCCATCCGCGCATTCGGCTAAGAAAATCAGTCATCACGAGGTTACCGATGCGGTCAACTTTACCAAAACAGCAGACGCACAGCATGAAATTACATTGAATTTGCCGTAGGTTGGGCTTCTTGATAAATAATTTCCTGAAACTGAATCACGTCTCTAAGAGGATCAGCATGAAGGACTTTCACTAACATCTGTTCGCCTAACTTCACAGAACGTTTAAATAACATTGGCAACTGCAAGCCTAAATCTTCTAATAAAATCAGCGCTAAACCACTATCTTCTCTCAACCACATCAGCACTGTTGCTTCCCAAATTTCATCAGGCTGACGGCGCAGATACTCTAGAGCCCAATATCTATTGGTTTGCCGTTCTACCATTGTCACCTCTTGGGTGATTGAAGATACGGTCATCATGACTTGTTTCAATTGTTCCGCTGAAAAGGGCAACACTTCACCACGTAGGTGTGCTTTAAGTTGAAAGTGAGTCAGTAAATCACTATAGCGACGGATGGGAGAAGTGGCTTGGGTGTAAGTGTCTAAACCTAAACCGGAATGACGCACGGGGGTAATGCTCATTTCGCTCTTAGGCATACAACGACGCATTGCGCAAGCCCGGACAAATCCTGCTGGCATCTGTAACAATTCTTGCTCGGGAGGTAACTCCGGCTGTGGTTGACCGCGAAAGGGCAACGGAATGTTATACTTTTGACCGTAGCGAGCAGCAACTTCGCCAGCAACAATCATCATCTCGGCTACCAATTGCCGTGATGTGGAGTCTTGCAATATATCGATGCTGATACTGTCGCCTTTAACTTTAATCATTGCCTCGGGCATGTTGATGCTGATTGCTCCTTGAGCATATCGCCAAGCTTTACGTCGTCGTGCCCAATTGGCGATCGCCGCAATTTCTGATTCTGCCTGCACACCCAAATCCAACACTTCGTCAACATCTTCGTAGGTCAGGCGATATGTTGGTTTAATGAAACTTGCATGGATGCTGTAATCTTCTACTGCTCCGCTGTCATCTAAAATAATTCCAAAACTTAAGGCATAACAGATTTTTCCCTGCACCAAGCTCATCGGTCCTGTTGCCAGAATTTCAGGGAACATAGGAACCATGCCTGTCGGCAAATATACCGTACTCCCTCGCTTTCTTGCGTCTAAATCTAACTCATCTTCTGGTATCAACCAGCGCGTCGGATCAGCAATATGCACCCACAACCGCTCTCTGCCATCGCCAAGCAGTTCCCAACTTAGACCATCATCTATCTCGGTTGTACTTTCATCATCAATTGTGTACACCTTAAGATGAGTCAAATCCAGGCGGTTAATATCTCTGTCTGGTGGATGTGATTCCAATCGCTGTTGCGACACTTCTAATACCTTGCTAGCGAACTGTACCGGAATTGACGAACGACGTAAAAATAAGTTTTCATAGGGACTCCAGCAACCCAAATCCACTAACAGTTGAAATGCTCCTTGGGGAGTTGCGGGACGTCCCAGCATATTCATCGTTTCCAAGACCAATGCTGGGGGAGGATAAGCACGAGCTAGGGAGTCATAGTTTAATCCTACACGTACAATATCGGCAACTAACGCTGCATATTTTTCTAGGGCTTCTAGGCGGTGGCGATCATAGCGTTGCCACTCAACTGGTTCACCCTTGAGCGCCTGTTCTACTCTAGCCAGGAATTCTTGCTGTCCTTTAGCTTTTAGTGCCTCTATTTCTAGTTGGTGTTTCCGTTCTGCCACTTGAGCCGCACTTCGCGGTTCGTAAGCGTCTCCCTTCTGTTTGAAGTAAATTTTATCATCTGATAATAAAAGGTACGCAGCGTAACAATGAGGTGCTAAGGAAACTGAAAACAGTAGATTTGCCATCTCACAAGGCGTCACTGCTTCCCCGCCTTCTACGAGTAATTCCCAAGCGACTTCTAAACTGGAGGGTTCTAAATAAGGCTTAACTTCCTCCAAGAATCGGGGAATTTGCGAGCTTTTGTAGGTTTCCCCAGTCACTACGTAAGTGATTTGCCGAGGTGCGAGACTGTGGGATTGACCACGTTCATCTACCACAAATAAACGACTTTTGCCGTCTGGACGGTCTACTACACCCAAACGGCGATCGCTACCAAGTCGAAATTCAACTAGCGTCCCCTTCTCCACAAGCCTCGCAATGATTAGTATTTACAATTTTTTTTGATATTTCAGTTATGAGTTAGGAGTTAGGAGTCAATTACTTATTACTCTTAACTCATCACTCTTAACTATTATTAACCTTCAGCATTGATAAACGGCAACAATGCCATAATACGAGCACGTTTTATTGATAATGTCAACTCTCGCTGTTGCTGAGATGTTAGTCCTGTAATCCGTCGAGGTAATATTTTACCTCGCTCAGTGATAAACTTACGCAGCAAATCAACATCTTTGTAATCAATTGGTTCTCCCGGCTTGATCGGGGATAGACGACGACGGTAATAGCTCATTGTTACTTAATTTCCTTGTGAACGGTATGTCTGTTGCAGTTCGGGCAGAACTTTTTCAGTTCTAATCGATTGGTGGTGTTTCGACGATTTTTAGTCGTTGTATAACGCGAAACTCCAGGAGAACGCTTGTCTGAATTTGTACGACACTCAGTACATTCGAGTGTGATTATTATGCGGGCACCTTTGCTCTTGGCCATTATCTTACAAAATGTTGATTCTGACGAGAATTAGCAGTTATTCAGTTATCAGTTACCAGTTATCAGTTATTTAGTTATGAGTTATCAGGGAGGTCAAGAAATCGCTTCTTCTATTCCCTGTTCTCTATATCCTATTCCCTGTTCCCTGTTCCCTATTCCCTGATTTAACACAAATAGCAATTATCTCATATTTCGCCGCCTTTTTTCAACTAACCGCTTAATTTTTATGTCAAGGGAATAGCCACGACGCGACGAAATGACCATAGTCTTGGCATAGCGGTCATGCAAAGCTTGCCGCAGTTGGGTATCAGAAAAAGCTGCACCACAGTCTATTGCCAATGGAATAAATAGCAGTATAGCAGTGGGATTACGTATGATGTTACTCAGTGCGATCGAAACCAGAAGTGTGCCAAGCCCGATTATTCCTTCTCGCTTCAAAAGAGATTGTAAATCAGGAACTCTACCTCGTTCGATTTCTAACACCTTGAGATCAAAAGCATAGTGCCCTAAACTTTGCCCTTGATTGTTGTAAGGTACAATAACCCGCAAAATTACCCAAGCAATAGCAAAAACTAGTATTTGAACAATTTGCACACCGAGTTGAGAACTTCCCAATAAGGAACTCACTATCCAGACACAAAGGAAATCAATGCCTGATGCCATTCCTCTTCGCCCAAAATCAACCTTAGGATAGTGTTTGGGAGGAACTTGTTCAATAGACATATTTTAGATGCGTATTTAGAGGAAGTTTGGAGGTTGGTTTTTTTTCCCTCTAGTTTAATGTTAAAGTTACTTACGCATTCTTTCCCGCAGAGAGCCGATGAGATTTGTGCTTCAAACTTTGTAAATCTGAACCACTTTCAATAAGTTCTAAGGACTGCAAACTTTGATGATTCAATGAAAGCTTGACTGTAAATGTTGTCCCTACTCCCACTTGGCTTTCTAAGTAGATCTGACCTTGATGCAGTTCGACACACTTTTTGACTATCGATAGCCCCAGTCCCGTTCCTGGAATACTACCGACATTGCTGGCACGATGGAAAGTTTCAAACAAAAGTTGTTGGTCTTTGATGGGGATACCAATACCGGAATCTTGGATTTGGAACGTGACGGTATCATCTTGAGAAATGACATCAAATCGAATGACGCCACCTTGAGGAGAATACTTGATAGCATTGGAAAGTAAATTGGTCAAAATGTAACGTAACAGATTTTCGTCCAACAGAACTGGAGTACGTTTTCCCTGAAACCTAAAAATAATCTGGTGTTTTCCACTAGCACTTAATTGTAAAGTTTGTGTCAGTTCGCTACAGAAATGTTCTAAATCTAGGAGTGTAGGTTCATATTGTAGTTTGCCTGCATCACTTCTGCCCCAAAATAAGACTTCATCTAATAATTGCTGCATCTGACGTATAGCAGTTTGAATTTTGCCAAAGTATTTACTCCTTTGCGGGTCAGACAACTGATGGTTATATGATTCGAGTAGTTCTACTGCTGTGCGAATCACGGACATTGGATTGCGAAACTCATGGGAGACCATAGAAACAAAGCTAGATTTCATTTCGTTGAGTTCCCGTTCCTGTTGCCATGCTTTGATCATTTCTGCTTCAGCGCATTTTTGCTCGCTAACATCACAAGCTTCGACAATCAGTAGCACCACTTTTCCAGTTTCATCTTTTAACGGTCTGACGGAAAAGTCAATCCACTGCATCAAATCGTTTGCGCTGCGTAATTGCAATTCATGGCGGAGAAACTCACCATCAGCAGCTTTGGCAATGATACTTTTTAACCACCCTGGATTTACAGAAGATAAATTCCAGCTTTCAAGACCCCACAACGGTTTGCCAACACAATCTTGTTGAGTACGCCACAAATTCAGGGCAGATTGGTTCATTTCCACAATCATCCCCTTACAAGTAAGTAGCACTATCGATTGAGATGTTTGTTCAAAAACTCCCCGCAAGCGATGCTGACATTCTCGTAATTGATTCAGAATTTGTCGCCGCTCGATAGCATATCGAATAACATGTTCTAGTAACTTTGGCGTAATTTGTCCTTTCACCAGATAATCTTGTACACTATTAGCCACTGCTTGTAAAGCAATGTCTTCATCGTCAAACCCCGTTAGCGCCACTGTTGGGATGTTTGGTGCTACAGCAGAAAACTTTGCTAAAGTCTTCAATCCTTGAGAATCCGGTAGAGAAAGATCCAACAAAACTATATCAAAAACGTTTTTACTACAGGCATTGAGCGCATCACTTAAACGCTCCAAATGTACCACATGCCATTTTTCCTTGCCTAAATGCCAAAGTGTTTGCTGCAACAAGTTGGCATCGCTGGGATTATCTTCTACTAAAAGAATGCTAATTGATGCCTTATTCATAAAATTAAGTTATTTTATCGCTGTGATGTGAACTTGGGATAGTTCTTCACAGCGAAACATAATGATGACGTTATTATGATGTTGAACTAGATGTATGAATTGTGCTGTGTCAGTAGTCACTGTTGCTAAGGGGTTATCGGTAATAATGGCATTGCTTTATACAATCTTTATTGAAACTTTATTTAAATATGGCTCCTCAACAGCCGGGGTATAAAATAATAATCAGTGAACGAAAATTTTGAGACTATAACTAATCCGGCAAGTGATCAGCAATTAGTAAACTATTTGCTGCATTTACATTGACCTTTTCACAATGTAACTCATGTCGTCTTAAGGTGACGAGTCCAGACGCTCTTAGTATTTTGATTGTTTTAGTTTTGTGTTTGGGAAGTTTCTTGGTTAGGTTATTACGAGGACGATATTATGCTATCAGTAAGCGATGCAGAAAACATTATTTTCAATTTAGTACAACCCCTGAGTACTCAACAGGATATAGAATTGGTTGATTTGTTATCACCAGGTGATGCTCCTTTGGAGCCGCCCCCTTGGAGCGATAGCTTCGCTGCGCTGCGGAGCGCAGATCGCATTTTAGCATCAGAGGTGACTAGTCAACTGGATTTTCCCCACTGGGACAACTCAGCAATGGATGGCTATGCAGTGCGATATGAAGATGTGCACAACTGTAGTGAGCAAAAGCCAGCAGTCTTAGAGATTGTTGAAGAAATACCTGCTGGGGTTCAACCGGAATCTACGATTCAATCAGGGCAAGCAGCGCGAATTTTTACAGGTGCAGTTATGCCTGCGGGTGCTGATACAGTTGTGATGCAAGAAAGAACACGTCGGGAAGAAAACCGTGTGATTATCCTTACACCCCCAAAGCTGCAGGAATTTGTGAGAAAACGGGGAATGTACTACCGAGCAGGGACGCAATTACTACCAGCAGGTATTCTGTTGAAGGCTTCAGAAATTGCTGTATTAGCTGCATTTCAATGTACCCAACTGAAGGTTTTTCGCCGTCCCCGTGTTGCTATTTTCTCTACAGGAGATGAACTGGTTACCCCTGACAGGCCGTTGCAACCGGGTCAAATTGTAGATTCAAATCGGTATGCCCTGGCAACTTTAATTCGACACAGTGGTGCTGAACCCATAATATTAGGAATTATTAAGGATAAACCAGAAGCACTCAAAGAAGCTATTGCTTACGCTATTGCTCATGCTGATGTCGTTATCTCTTCGGGAGGTGTCTCCGTGGGAGATTATGATTATGTTGAGCAAATTCTAGAGTCACTGGGAGGTAAAATCCACGTTCGTGCTATTGCCACTAAACCTGGTAAACCCCTGACAGTTGCGACATTTGAAAACGATGTACGTCCAATTGTGTACTTTGGTTTACCAGGAAACCCCGTTGCTGCTTTGGTGACTTTTTGGCGATTTGTACAACCAGCTATCAAAAAACTTTCAGGACTTGCTCAAGGTTGGGAACCAGTGTATATCAAAGCGCTGGCGCGTCAGGAGTTATGTTCTGGTGGTAAGCGCGAAACTTATGTTTGGGGTCAGTTGTACGTCAAAAATGGAGTTTACGAATTTCAGCCAGCTGGTGGTCTTCAAAATTCTGGAAACTTAATTAATTTAGCTCAAACCAATGGCTTAGCGGTTCTACCAGTGGGTACAACACTTATTGCAGTTGGAGAACAAGTGCAAGTTTTACAGGTAGGGTCTTGAGACTTCCACAGCTTTGTTAGTAGTGTCCGACTGGCACTATTCGCCACCCGTTATGGATGAAAGAAACACCTGTTTCCCCTTACACCCTTACACCCTTACACCCCCACACCCTTACACACGCCAGATACCTACGGAGGGAAACCCTCCTATGGCACAAAGTGCCACGCTACGCTATCAGTACTGGCTCCCCTACACCCCTGTGTTTCTTGAAAAGATGCTTGCATACAGAGAAAACAGCAAAAAATCGCAAACGCTATCAGCTGTATCTTCGTAGAAGATGATTCGCTAACGCGCTACTTGCTGTCAGGCATAGGCAAATTGTGGTACCTCACCGCAAGACCTTTGATGCTTCAGGTGAATTTTGAATTTTAGGAATAGGAGCAATCATTTGCACAGACCAGTAGCTGAAAACCATGAAAATCAAACCAGATACCACGCCCAAGATTAAGCCAGTCAGTAAAGTCAGTTTTTCAGGAGAAATAGTCTGATCCTTTTCTGATGGTGGAGTAGGGGCAGACTCCTGCGTTGGTGTATAGAGTTTGGTTAGTAACTCCACCATCTCTTGTTCTGAAATATTGTTTGTTTGGTTGTTTAAAAGTGGTACTGATAGGTTGTTCTCAAAAACTTGGTTAACATTCTGCTTAGGAAAAAAATTTTGGTGCTCAAATGTAACATTTTGTGGCAGAACAGTAGGAACCCACTGTTGTGTTGATGTGTAAAGATGAGTCAGTGGCGCAAGCACTTCTAATGCTTCTTTTGCCGAGTGATATCGGTCTTTAAAGTGGTGACATACCATCTTATTGAGTATTAAAGCGAGCTTTTCATTAACTTGAGCTAACTCTTGCCAAAGAATCTCACCTGTATTACGGTCTTCAGGTAATTGTGTCGGATGGACTCCTGTTAGTGCTTGAATTGCAATCATACCTAGGGCATAGATATCACTACTAGGACGTGGTTTGCCTCGTTGTTGCTCATGGGGCATATAGCCCGGTGTACCGATCGCAATCGTTGTATATTCAAGGGGAATGAAGTTTGAAGTTTTTCCTTGATTTATAATCAATTGATTCCAAATTGGCTTGACAGCACCAAAATCAATCAAGACTAACCGATTGTCTTCCTTTCGTCTAAGAATATTACTGGGCTTGACATCTCTGTGGATCAGTCCGCAACTGTGGACAAAATTCAGGATACTCAATACCTCGCACAGTAGTTGAAAAACCTTGCTTTGGGACCAGCGATCACCAGGTGGCAATTCTACACTGAGGGCATGCCCTTCAATGAACTGTTGGACCAAGTAGAACTCAAGATTGTCTTCAAAATGAGCTAAAAGATGAGGAACCAAGTCATAGTTGTCCAGTTTTTTTAGGGCTTCTACTTCTCGGTTAAAAAGTTTTCTGCGTATTTCTACTGATATTGGAAAGTTACTACTAGGTAAGAAATGTTTGACGACACAGGTGGGATAATCCGGGAGGTGGGTATCTTGAACCAAGTAGGTTTGACCGAATAGACTTTTACCTAAAACTTGAACAACCTGGTAACGCTCCCCTTGTAACTTGGTTAACATGTTACGACATACCTGACGGTTGCATTAACTCATTTTACTTAAAAAATCTTTTTTGATCAAAATTATACGCGTGTTGCATTCATATATATCACCTTACCTCACCCCCTGCACGGGGGTGAGGTTTTTGAATTTAGTTTATGTTATAAATGCTAGAAACTGTGAAATTTTACCTTACAAAAGCTGGGGTACATTCCAATCAGGACGCAACTCTGCTGCCTGACGCAAATAAGTATGGTGGATTGGGGTGGAGATTGGCAGATAGGTGTGAACTAAAAACCGGATGCAACGTTTTAAGCTGCCATCAACTTGCATTTCCTGTACATCTAACATAGGTACACTGTCCCAGTAAGGGCGTGAACGTGCAATTGCTGCAGGAAAAGTAGCATTTAAATCGTGTGTTACGGAGAAAGTCACACTAATAATATCTGTTGGATGCAATTGATTTCGTTTTTCTAGTTCATCTAGTAATTCAATTACAGCTTCTCGCATTGCTTCAACCGTATTTTCTGGGACAGTTGTTGCTCCGCGAATAGCCCGCATTCGCCACTCCACTCAAAAATCCTCCTTTTTATAAAAGGTCATTAGTCAAACGACCAATGACAAAAACAAATCACAATTTATGGTCTATACAACCATAGGGGTAAACCACTGGTAGACACTTCGAATTCGACCCAGCCCAGACTAGCCCCAAGTCCTGAAGAAGCTTGACGGCTTCCTGGCAAAATGCGGCTCAACAAAGGTTTGGGTTCTTCAAAGGTGTAAACCGGGGCTTTTTCCGGGTCAAGACCAGCCAGTTGTGCAGCCCAACGCCGAGCATCTTCCTCAGTTCCCAAACGATCTACAATACCTAACTCTAAGGCTTGCTGTCCAGTGAAAATTCGACCATCTGCGAAACTTCTCACAGTTTCTACCGCCAGGGAACGTGCGTCAGCTACTGTCTGAACAAACTGCTGGTAACTTGTATCAATTAATTCTTGCAAAATGCTTTGTTCCGGTTCTGTCAGTTCCCGATCAAACGCCAAAATGTCTTTGTAAGGACCAGACTTTATAACTTTAAAGGAAACACCTACTTTTTGCAACAGACGTTCCAAGTTATTACCACGCAAAATCACACCAATACTACCTGTAATCGTACCAGGGTTAGCCATGACATGTTGCGCTCCCATGCCTACGTAGACTCCACCAGAAGCAGAAATGTTACCAAAACTAGCAACTATTTTTACTTTCTCGCGCAACCGCTTCAAAGCACTGTAGATTTCTTGAGAATCTCCTACTGTCCCACCAGGACTGTCTATCCGTAGCAGTAACGCCGGAAATTTTCTTTCTTCTAAAGTTTTTAGGGCTTCTAGTACTCGCTTGCGAGTCGCGCCAGCAATGACACCCGTCATTTCAATACGAGCAATTTGTTTACGAAAATTGGGCTTAAAAGGCCAAACCATGAGCAGTAAAAAAACCTCCTAACAAACTTAATCATAAAACGTTAAGCGCTCAAACCACTTGCTTTCCCTATGTTAAGAAAAACGAGCAAGTCTTGTGATTAGTTAAAATTTAATAAAAATTTAATAATGTATGTAGATATTGACCTGCTATGATACTGAAAGTAAAGAAAAAAATATAAAATATATTTCAAACACTATAAAGACAACAAAAGTTTATTATTCTTCAAGATAATCCTTAAGAATATATACTTAGAAAATATTAAGTTAGTACAGCCCACCCTACAAAGGCTAAGTCGCTTAATATTTTGTCGGTTGCCTGGAGCATACCGCAATCCAATCTTAACCTCCAGGATCTGGAAGCCCTAACAATGAAAAAGTGTATTATATAGCGTACTAGTATATGCATCACTGTAGCAGCATTCAATACAAATCGTAGTTGATTGATGCCAATTGCAAGTAACGCAGCACTACCAGCCTTTTAATTGTTAAGAAGTCTAGTTCTTAATCCATCAAGACACAAAACAAAATACAAATATCGAAATAAGTAATACAGAAGGGAACTATCGTAACATCTGATACCTATAATAAGCATAAGTATCAAACAGCGCTCCTACAAAGCTGCAAGTTGAACAGATAACAAATAATCCTCCAACAGGAGTACCACTGCCAAATACGGAGAGAAACTCCCTAATAAGACTAGAAACAACTTCTGTAACTTCTTGTAAGCCAGGAATATAGCCAGCCAGGCATAAGGCAAATAATACGCCACCAAACAATAACATGGGAGTGACGAAGCTAAAAATAATCGATAACACCAGTGATCGCAGAAAGTTCATCATAATAGTCATAGGGATAAGCTCCTTAAGTTCACAAGCCAGACAAGTTTAGTCTGGTCAGTTGTCACCTTCTACAATAAGCGCGATCGCCCTGCCTCAGACGATTGTTCAAAAATCTTAAGTTTTTATTAAAGTATATACACAATCTCCCCAGGATATGTTGCTAAATGCAAACAGGGTTTGACACAACCCAAACCCTGAAAAATCAAGCTCTAACCATATCGTTGCAGCTTTTGCTCTAGTGATAAGGCCGCTTGCTAAAGCTTAAATTTCTGAGATTTGCTTTAAACTAAGTTAATCTTTCACGAAAGTAGAGGAGTGAGGCAGTGAGGGATCTCAATAATTTATGACTAATGACCCTTCGGGTTCGCCAGATGCCTGCGGAGGGAAACCCTCCCGCAGCACTGGTCTCACTTATGACTCATAACCTCTTGCAAAAGTGAGATTTTACGAGATCCTGTTCCCTATTCCCTGTTCCTTGTTAAGCGTTCCCTACTTCTGCAACAAGTCTAATAACTAGCTTTGGAATTCGCTATGATGGCGGCAGTTACAGAGTTGAGCTTCAACATTGAGTGAAACGACATCCAAATCTGGTTTAGGAGTATGGACTCAGCGATTGCTGGCAGCAATCTTGTTGGGTGGACAAGTCATAGTTCACCTGCTACGGGGGAGAATCAATCGGCGCAATACGCTAGAGCAAATGGCTGCAGTCGGTCCAGACTCGCTGTTTATTGCCCTAGTAACGGCTGTTTTTGTTGGCGCAGTGTTTACTATTCAGGTGGCGCGAGAGTTTATTAACTTTGGTGCAGGAAACTCCGTTGGCGGAGTACTGGCGGTAGCGCTAACACGCGAACTCTCGCCTGTTTTGACAGCGGTGGTTTTAGCAGGACGAGTTGGTTCAGCGTTTGCAGCAGAAATCGCCACAATGCGAGTTACTGAACAAATTGATGCCCTTTTGATGTTAAAAACTGATCCAATTGATTACTTGGTAATCCCTCGTGTACTTGCTTGCTGCTTAATGTTACCAATCTTAACGCTCTTATCTCTGGTAACAGGTATGCTCGGGGGATTAATTATTGCAATAAATATATATAACTTGTCGGAAAATGTGTTTATAGACTCAGCCCGCAGCTTTATTGGCATTTGGGACATTGTGAGCGCCATGATTAAGGCGTGTTGCTTTGGAATTTTAATAGCCGTCATAGGATGCAGTTGGGGTTTAACGACAACGGGAGGAGCAAAAGGAGTCGGACAATCTACCACAACTGCTGTTGTCACTGCTTTATTAATTATATTTATTAGCAATTTCTTTCTTTCTTGGATTATGTTCCAAGGAAGTGGCAGTGCATCATTGCAAGGGTTGTAGGGGTTTAGGGGTGTAGGGGTTTAGGGGTATAAGGGTGTAGGTGAAGAATCTAGCCCCGATAGAATTAAGATACAAGCCGACGCATTGTCAAGGCAGCGGGAAGTACCCTGTGCAAAGGTGGCGCCCTAGAAAATGAACCAGCCAATGTGAAGGTTAAACAGAAACGGTAAGCCATATACTTATCCCTTACACCCTTACACTCCTACCCCCTTATACCCCTAATTCTTGACAGTTCTTAGTCCCTAGTCTATACACTAGCTCCTAGAATAGAAATAATGTTTACTCACACCAAGCAGGAGTTTTGACTGTGACGACTTCATATACGTCTAACCCGGCATCTACCACCGTCGAGCTTAAGCCTAGTTACAATATACCCTTGGTGTTAGTGGTTGCAGCAATCCCAGTGCTGATTGTACAACCTTGGCTGGCAGGCTTGATGGGTCTTTTTGGCTTGTTTCTCATGTTTCAAGCTGTCACACTGCGTCTGTTGTTTACTCCTACCGATTTGGATATTTACAGAGGTGAAAAATTAATTCGGCGCTTTCCCTACCGGGAATGGCAAAACTGGCGCATATTCTGGAATCGGGTTCCTATTCTGTTTTACTTTAAAGAAGTTAAAAGTATTCACTTTCTGCCGATTTTATTTGATCCTAATACTCTCAAAACTTGCTTAGAAGAACGCTGTCCGCGCATTTAGTTCAAAGAGTCATTTTAAACTTACTCAGAACAGAGCACTCATTGCTCAGAACTATTTTGGACTTAAGACTTTGATAGCAAGTAAATTATATATTGCTGAAAGCTATTTATTCGCGTCATAGGAATGACACTGTTGTTTATGAACCCAGAGGAATTTCAAACACCACAACCAACTGATGAGTCGTTGAAGCACAAAGAACAACCCAAAGTTAAACAACCAGAAAACTCTAAAGTTGAGTCAGTGGTGGAAAAAGTAGCGCAAAACTCCAAAGTTGACACACAAAATCTGCCACCGACGTCGTCGTTTTCTGCTGTGTCTGATTCAGATCCACCACCAGCAGAACAAAATATTATAGATGAGTTAACACCAGAGTCAACTGTCGAGGTTGTGACGCTTTTAGAAGAGGAAATTACCGCGCTGGGATCACAAGTAGAATCAGAATCACAAAATTATCGTCAACAAGAGGAACTCGCACAACAAGTTACACTGTTGCAAAACCAAAAAGAAGCGCTCAAAGAAGAAATAGCAAACCTGCAAGCCTCTTACAAAACTCTTTACAGCCAGTTGGGCGAAACTCAAATGACGATGACGCAACTGGTGCAAGAGGCGCTTTCTGGGCTGGAACAACGTAAAGCAACCCTGCAAATTTCTGTAGAACAGTTGGAACGACGTCAAGAACGGATTCGCAATGAGATGCGAACCACTTTTGCAGGTACTTCTCAAGATTTAGCGATTCGGGTACAAGGTTTTAAAGACTACCTCACAGGTAGTTTACAAGATTTGGCAGCAGCAGCAGAACAGTTGCAACTCGTGCCAAAACCGAAACCAGAACCAGAAAAGCTAGAAGTAAAAGAGGTTAAGCAAGCCCAAGCGCAAAGCGCAACCCCAGAATTTGCTCAACAGCAGTTTCAAGACACGACAAAACAGGTGCGCCGTTTAATTGACCAGTATCGCACGAAACCAGATTACTATGGTCCACCCTGGCAACTGCGCCGCACCTTTGAACCAGTGCATGCAGACCGAGTTTCTAACTGGTTTTTTAGCCAAGGAGGACGAGGTGCTTTGCGGACGACGGGCAGTCGGTTGCAGAATATTCTTATTGCCTCAGCAGTGATTTCGATATTACACCAATTGTATAGCGATCGCCTCCGCACTTTGGTATTAGCAAATACACCAGAGCGCTTGGGTGAATGGCGACGAGGTTTACAGGACTGTTTAGGAATTGGTCGTCCAGATTTTGGACCAGACAAGGGTATGGTATTATTTGAAACTCCAGAAGCTTTAGCACAAAAAGCAGATCGACTCGTAAAAGCCAATCAACTACCTTTGATTTTGATTGATGATTCTGAAGAGCAAATTAGTTTGGGACTCTTGCAGTTTCCTTTGTGGTTAGCCTTTGCTCCTGACCCCAAAATGATGAGAAATTATGATGATGACTATTAATTAGTCATTGGTCATTAGTCACTAGTAACAAAGGATAAAAAACTCATAACTCATAACTCTTAGATATGACTATTTGGTTAAGTTTGTGCGGAGCAATTTTGGTGTTAGCTTATCTGGTGGGTTCTACACCCACTGGATATACAGTAGCTAAACGATTGAAAGGTATTGATTTGAGGGAAGTTGGTTCCGGTTCAACTGGTGCAACTAATGTGCTGAGAACTCTGGGAAAAGGACCAGGGGCTTTTGTTTTAGTGATAGATTGCTTGAAGGGAGTGTTGGCGATCGCGCTGGTTTACTGGTTGTTCAACTTTGCTCCCAATCAAAATCTTATGCCTCCAGAAGTTAATCCCCAATTGTGGCAACCTTGGATGGTCGTTTTATCTGGATTGGCTGCCATACTTGGACATAGTAAATCGATTTTTCTGGGTTTTGCTGGTGGTAAATCTGTTGCTACTGGTTTAGGTATTTTACTGGCGATGAATTGGCAGGTTGGTTTAGCTACGTTTGGTGTGTTTGCTTTTGTCGTGGCGATATCGCGGATCGTCTCTTTGAGTTCGATTGCTGGAGCTGTTGGCGTTTCTCTTTTTATGGTACTTTTACATCAACCTTTACCTTACATCCTCTTCGGTGCTGTTGCTGGTTTATACGTCATTTTGCGACACAGTAGTAATATTGGGCGTATAGTTGCAGGCACTGAACCAAAATTAGGGCAGAACTTACAGTTGGAAGCGGCAGAAAGTGTAAACTCAGCAAGTTAGCTGATGATGAATGGGGAAGCAGCCCAACCACCGCTAACGTGTTATGTCATCTAGGTTTAAGGAGACTTGAAAGAGAATAAAGTGTTGAAGGTAGTAAAGGTCAGGTTATACCCAACAAATGAACAAGAAATATCTCTAGCTAAGTCGTTTGGTTGTGCAAGATGGTTTTACAATTATGTCTTAAATGCTTGTATTCAGCACTACGAAGAAACCGGAAAATCTTTAAAACTAAGTGTTTACAAAGCTTATTTACCTCAATTAAAGGTAGAGCATCCTTGGTTAAAAGAAGATTGTTATTCTGCTGTTTTGCAGTGTGTAGCAATCAATTTAAACAAGGCTTACACCAATTTTTTTGAAGGACGCGCTAAGTTTCCTAGTAGTCCTTAATCGTTAAAACCCGTGTTTTTGTTTTCTGTAAAACGCTTATTCAACGCAAGTTCCATGAGGGATGAAAACACGGTTTTTATAAATTATGTCCTACTAGGTTCAAGTCAAAGCACCATAAGCAATCAATCCAATATCCTCAAAACGTAAAAGTTGTGGGTAATTGTTTGGAAATTCCAAAAATTGGTGTTGTTAAGGCAGTTCTTCATAGACCGATTGAGGGGCAGATCAAGACAGTTACTATAAGCAAGACTCCTACAGACAAATACTTTGCGTCTGTTCTTTGTGAAGTTGATGGTGATGCAGATCAACCAAAAGGCGACAAAATAGTAGGTATTGACCTTGGCTTGAAAGACTTTGCTATTGTTCATGATGGCGAACAAGTTACCAAGCATTCCAATCCAAAACACCTAAAGCGTCATGAGAAGAATCTAGCTAGAAAGCAGAAAAAGTTTGCTCGTAAGGTTAAAGGTAGCAATTCAACAAACAAGTACAAAAAACTCGTAGCCAAGGTTCACGAACGAGTATTGAATTCCCGTCAGGATTTCCTACACAAGCTAAGTAGGAAACTGGTAGACGAAAGCAAAGTCATCGTTGTGGAAAACCTCAATGTCAAGGGAATGGTACGAAACCGGAAGCTATCAAAGTCAATATCCGATGTTGGCTGGGGAATGTTCGTTAACTTTCTAGATTACAAGTTGAAAGCTAAAGATGGACAGCTTGTAAAGATAGGAAGATTTTTCCCTAGTTCCAAAACCTGTTCATCCTGTGGTCATGTTCTTGATGAGTTAACGCTTGATATCCGTGAATGGGATTGTCCCAATTGCAAGACTCATCATGATCGTGATGGTAATGCAGCACTAAACATCAGGAAAGAAGGAATTCGGATATTATCAAATGACGGAGGGAACCCCGTTATTGCCGTGCCGAGGCGGAGTAAGACCAATAAGCCCAAAGGTGGAAAGGCATCTGTCGATGACGCCGGAAGCCTACACTGTACTGTACTCAGTCAGTGTAGGTAGTTCACCCTGAAATCACGGCAATACACTCAATCTCCACCAATACATCCTTGGGTAAACGCGATACCTGTACACACGCACGCGCAGGCGCTGTCGCCTCATCAAAATACTTTGCATATACCGCATTTACCGCAGCAAAATCATTCATATCCGCCAAGAACACAGTTGTTTTCACCACATCCTCAAAACTCGCCCCAGCAGATGTGAGAATTGCTTCTAAATTTGCCATCACCTGTTGAGTCTGCCCTGTTACATTCCCTTCACCAACAATCTTTCCCGTACTGGGATCAAGAGGAATTTGCCCAGCGACAAAAATCATTTCACCAGACGCGACAATCGCTTGATTATACGGTCCCACAGGTGCAGGTGCTTGATTTGTACGAATAACCCTTCTACTCATATCTCTATACTTTGCGCTTTTTGCGTCTTGGTGGTTTAACAGTTAATCCAACCTCGGACGTATCCCATAATGCCGATATCGCCAATAATCCTGCAAAATTTTATCATGGTCAAAGCATAAATTCAGTGGCACACGCCAAGACTCAAAAATTTCTATAGCCTTAGCATCATCCCCTGCTTTGGGTTCTCCCGTTGCTGTTGCCAAAAACACAACACTGAGTGTGTGCTTGCGGGGATCACGGCTGGGATCAGAATACACATGAAATTGTTCAACCAACTTCACCTGCAAGCTAGTCTCTTCCAAAGCCTCGCGCTGTGCTGCTATCTCAACAGATTCTCCGTAATCTACAAAACCACCGGGGATAGCCCAACCTAAAGGGGGATTATGTCGCTCAATTAACACTATTGGTCGATGAGGACGGTCGATTAATTCGATGATGATATCAACTGTTGGAGCAGGATTTCGGTAAGTCATGAGTTATTAGTCATTTGTCATTTAATCAAAGGCAAAGGACAATCAATGTCAGGTTACTGGATGCATCCCCAGTTACTAGTTCTGTGATAGATTCAATGCGATGCTCCCAGAAGGAGCTGCCCAGAGGTAGCATCGCGCATTTGTTCGCTCATTAACAATAGGTTCAGTATGCCTTTTCCCAGATCCAGCGGTATTTTGCTACATCCCACTTCCTTTCCCAGCCGATTTGGCATTGGGGATTTAGGAATCCAAGCTTATGAGTTCATTGATTTTCTCAGAGAAAGCGGCCAACAATTTTGGCAAGTGCTACCTCTAGGACCAACTGGGTATGGTAACTCTCCTTACGCTTCTTATTCAGCAATGGCTGGAAATCAGCTGCTGATTAGTCCAGAAAAATTGGTAGAACAGGGTATCTTATCTGAGGAGGACTTTGCTAATTTACCAGTTTTTCAGGAATCTAAGGTAGATTACGACAAGGTCACGCCCATAAAAATCGAACTGCTAAAAAAAGCCTGCGAGAATTTTAAAGAGAGGGCAACATCCTTACAGCAGAAGGAATTTGCTGGTTTTTGTGACAGCAAAGCCTATTGGCTAGAGGATTATGCCTTGTTTATGGCGCTCAAAGATGCTCATAATGGAACAAGTTGGCATACTTGGGAGCCAGAACTTGCCAAACGTGAACCGGAAGCGATAGAACGGGCACAACAGCAGTTCGGTACGGAAATTTTTTATTACAAGTTTACCCAATACGAATTTTTCCGCGAGTGGTCGCAACTAAAAAACTATGCCAATATGAGCGGTGTTCAAATTATTGGCGATATTCCTATCTACGTAGCCCATGACAGTGCTGACGTGTGGTCCCATCCCCATATTTTTTGCTTGGACGAACAGACGGGAGAAGCAGCACTGATGGCGGGAGTCCCACCAGATTACTTCAGCACCACTGGTCAATTATGGGGTAACCCCATTTATAACTGGGAGGGATTGAAAAACCAGGACTTTAGCTGGTGGATAGGACGCTTTGAGGCGATGCTGGATTATCTAGATGTGATCCGTATTGACCACTTCCGAGGATTTGAAGCTTACTGGGCTGTGAAAAAAGGGGAACAAACAGCTATCAATGGAGAATGGATCAAAGCTCCCGGAGAAGAGTTATTTGAGACAATTAAACAGCGATTAGGTAAGCTACCTGTAATGGCGGAGGATTTGGGAGTCATTACGCCAGAAGTAGAAGCGCTGCGAGATAAGTATGAATTTCCTGGAATGAAAATTTTGCAGTTTGGCTTTGGTTCTGACGCTGCTAATCCATTTTTACCTTTCAACTATTCACCCAATTGTATCGTTTACACCGGAACTCACGACAACGATACAAGTATAAGCTGGTTCAATACAGCCTCAGAAGAGGAAAGGCAAAACTTGTTGCTTTATTTAGGTTGTCAAAGTCCTGAAGGTATCCATTGGGATTTGATTCGACTTGCGATGACTTGTGTGGCGAATCAAGCAATTATTCCGTTACAGGATGTTTTGGGTTTAGGAGGTGAAGCGCGGATGAACTTCCCCAGTAAAGCTGAAGGTAACTGGGAGTGGTGCTATCAAGCGAATGCTTTGACTAAGGAATTGAGCGATCGCCTACAAAATCTCACTAAGTTATGTGGACGTGCGCCGCAACCTAAGTGAGGAGAGGAGAGAAGGAGGGGGAAAGAAGGAGGGAAGGAAGGATATTTTCCCGCACTCTCTGACTCCCTCACTCTCTCCATCCTTCCTCTGCTTAGGATCTAGTATTAGCTGCGATCGTCACTTCTTTGACTGTACCCGGTTCTCCGAGTTGCTTGGCTTGTTGCTTGTTAACACTCATCAACACGCCACCCGCATTACCTGCTTTCACTGTCAGTTGTCCCTGGGCCATCCAAGTGCGTTGAGTCCCCTGTGGGAGTTCACCCTCGTACTGGAGTTTGCCATCGGCTACCACTTTTATCCAAGATGTCTGTTTAAATGTCACACCAATTTGCACCTGCTGCGGTTCTATGGCGTTGTCAGATAATTTACTGACAGCTTGAACAAGTTGTACTTTTTGATTTTGGGTGGTTTGTTGTTGTGCTAGGGGCTGTGTTTGTTCTTTCTGGTTATTTTGGTTATAAGTTGCTTGTAATGTTGTTGCGTTGAGTAACTTAGACAAACCACTGACGGAGCAAAAAATTAAAAATACGTATAGTACATAAAGATGGACAGGGCGTAATTGACTCGCTGATGTCGTTTTCCAACCTAAGTTTTGGCTGAACTGGTCTATATCTGTAGGAAAAGTAGTGGAAAACTCTGCGCCATTCAACCCTAGTGCATCAGCAAATTGCCGTATCAAACCCTGAGTGTAAATTGGCTCTGGGAGTTTAGTCAAATCACCTTGTTCTATCGCCTCTAATAGTCGTTGGGGAATTTTGGTCAAAAGGACCATTTCCTCTAGCGATAAACCCTGTCCCAAGCGTAACGCCAACAGTTGAGCACCCATTTGGGCGAGAATTTCGGCTCTTTGTTGCTCGAATGAAGGTATTGACTCATCCTTGTCTTTCTTTGTTTGCCACGTCATATACTGTTACACTCCTTAACCACACTGAATCTTTAATAGGAAACTGCTGCAATTGCTTTTTTTAAAAAATGAATTTCAAACTCTTCTAGATGACGATACTTACCTTCACCTAAGTGAGCTTTTCCAGGCGTTTGTAATTGAATAGAACCGATAGCAGTGCGATGTAGTTCAATAACTGGGTATCCCAATTGTTGAGCAACACGGCGAATCTGACGATTTCTCCCCTCCTTCAAAATAATTTCTAAGCAGCAAGAAGAAACAAACTTTTCTATCACTCGTACTTGTGCTGGTCGTGTTTTTGTCTCCTCCAATACCACACCCTGACGCCACATCTGTAGCACTTCTTGTGAAGGATGTCCTTTGACCAAAACACGATATGTTTTAGAAATACTGTGACTGGGATGAGTTAGACCAAAAGTAAGATCTCCATCGTTTGTAAGTATTAATGCTCCTGTAGAGTCTATATCTAACCGACCTACTGGGTGAAGACCTTGACCGGAACTTATTTGTTTAGGAAGTAAGTCTAATACAGTAGGTCTGTTTAGTGGATCTTCACAAGTGGTAAGCACTCCGAATGGTTTGTGCAGTAATAAGTAAATAAGGTTAGGGCGCTGTAGGACAGACACTACCTTTCCGTCAACCGTGATAGCATCTGTTTGGGGATCAGCCTTTTGACCCAAATGTGCCAATTCACCATTGATGAGCACGCGTGACTGCCTGATCATTTCTTCAGCTTCACGACGTGAGGCTATACCCCATTGAGAAAGAATTTTTTGTAACCGTGCCTGCATGTGGGAAGTACTGATAATCAATCAAATGATAATCAATCAAAATGTTAATCAGCAAATAATTTTTCTACATTTTCTCATTAGTTGCCCAAAACGCTACATTAACATAGCGTAAAAATTCTAGGTATCTGTCAATTAGAATAATCATAAGCAAAACGGTTAGATGCAAGAGTCTCATTTACACTCGAAAAAATCACACAAAACACGTATTGTCACAAATGTGTTGACAGCAGCACTCAAGCTGTGGCTGAAAACTCAAGTGAGCCAAGTCTCTCAACTGGAAGTGGAAATCAGAGCCAGCGATCGCCAACTTCTGTCTGGTTGCATTCCTTGGGTATCTGTTTTTGCCAGTCATGCTGTATATCGAGGTCTCCATCTTACACAAATTCAACTAGTTGCAGAAAATATTCGTATCAATATTGGCTCAGTACTCAAAGGACAACCACTACGACTATTAGAAACAGTACCAGTAGTTGGTGAATTGATCCAATCACAGGAGGATCTCAATGCGTCTGTATCATCTACCTTGTTATCAACTGCTTTACATGAGGTTGTGGTTGAACTTTTACCAGAACACCACTTCAAATCCGAGTCCATAACTTGGAAAAAAATTGACCTTGACCAGAGTAAAGCAACACTCTTCGCTATTTTGGCAGACGAAGGTAAGCCTACTCATTTAGATATTAGTATGAGTCCGCAGCTAGTTAGCACACAGGAGTTGCAACTCTCATCAATTCAAGTTAAAACCGATACAGGAGGGCTACTTGAGCCTAGTCACAAAGAACTTTCTTTCAATCTGGGATCGGATGTTGATATCCAAGAATTAACTCTTATCCCAGGAAAGTTAGTATGTCGTGGAAGGATTAACGTCAACCCCTAATAATTAAAAATAGAAAAATTAAATCAGTTAATCTTTATATGTAATTATAAATTTAGCCACAAAATTTAGCTAGAAAATGTTTGGTTAATCTGAGTACAGTTTTTCCTTATTCCGTAGCACTGTGGTTTGGCTTGAGATAACCGCACCTTAGCCAATAATCGCTACGAAATTGTGCCATCCTGTACTCAGTGAACAGCGCCTAACACGGGTTCCAGAGGCAGTGCGCCCTTGTGGGCAAACGCCCGAGTTTTAGCACCTGCCGTCCGGTTGTGGCAACTGTGGAACTTTGGAGATTTTCGACAGTTGTTTCTTTAGTTATGAGAAACTACTCGATGATCCTCATCAAAGCATGAGGTCATCAGCTGTTCATCCAAAAACCACAAATGCTTGTCAATGACGCTAGAGATTTCTGCGTAGATGTACGCTGTCTCAGCATCCCCCAAAATAGCAGTGCGGTCAATATTCTCCCATAGCAAAGAGGCATAGATGGATAGACGCTCTGCTAGGGATGCTATGTGTTCTTGACTTTGTGTAAGATGAAAGGGGTATTCAGGTAAGACTGAATGTTTGACAGCAGATCGAGCTGTTCCTCTGGCTAAACCACCAAGAGTTGTTATTCTCTGAGCAAGCATATCAATGTACAACTCTAGTTCAATTGCAATTTCGTGAAATAATTTGTGTGAAGGATGAAAGTTCATGCTTTTCACATTCCAACGGGCTTGCCTGAACTGAGTCTTAAGATCAATAGTAGTTGCCAGCGTTTGGTTGAGGATGTCAATCAGTTGCGCTTGAACTTCTAAAGTTGTACTATGGCGAATAGTATCAGGGCGAGTACAGCGAAGCTTACAATTGTCGCTCATACGCTCTCCTTTATTTCTCCAGATAAGAAAAGGACGTAGTGGTAAAACGTCCAGTAAGCAGTTTTTTGCAAACGTCTCTTTGGAGATGCACCGCAACACTCATCACTCTGATTCGATTTCTCCCAATCCCTTGAATTTGGCAGGACTATTTCTGGGCACCACAACAAGAAATGCGGGGGATAAGGGAGGATGTTATCTCCCAGCTTCTTTGTTTGATCGCAAGAGTTGTTAAATAAACAACCTTGCCGACGAATTTGAGCGGCAATAAATGAGTCCTGTGTTTCCAAGGGGAACTCTTAGGAGAATCTTTTGGATCGAATACCACTAGCCGAGATTAATAGGGACATTGATGTTTATTTAAAGGTATATGAAATCCTGATTACTACTGTCTAGAAGATTCTTGCTATTTTGTGATATTCTTGCTAAATTTTTGCACGAATTTCTTTGGGTGTTACTCCCAGTACGCGCTTGAAGTGACGTGTGAATTGACTTTGATCAGCAAAACCTACTTGTGACGCCACTTCAGAAATTTTTTGTTTATTCTGTAGCAGCAGCATCCTAGCACGCTCAATGCGGCAGTGCATCACATATTGGTAGGGAGAAAGCCCAGTAGACTGCTTGAACAAGCGGCAGAAGTGGTACTGACTTATGCCTGCTTCTTTTGCCATGATGTCAAGGAGTAAATTATCTGCCAAATTGTCGATAATAAATTCAATGACTCGCTGTAGTTTATATTTCGGCAATCCTCCTTGATATTCTGGAAATTTGTGCTTAGGCGCAGAGTAATGCTGCAAGAGATGAGCTGATAGTGCAGTTGCCATTGATTCAGCATAAAGACGGCTAGGCGACCTATCTGATTCCAGTGCTGTCTTAAGGGCAAGCCCAATTTGATAAATTAAGGGATCAGGCTTGGAAAAGTGTGGTATAATCTCCACAACATCCTGATTAACTAAATCACCAGCAATATTTGAGACAAACTCAGAATTTAAGCACAAAGCAATAAATTCTGACTCTTGAGAAGAAGATACCTTGTGGATGGTTTGGGGAGGAATAATCGCCACATCGCCAGGGATAGGACTTTCAGTTTTGTGGCAATCACCAAGCGATCGTTCCAAATGTGATTGACTACGGAGACGAATAGCAAGTGTATAATGGGATGCATAATGTTCAGGGCTTTCATACTCTGGTTGAATGTGATACTCCAAATATAAGTTTTCCCATTTAGCATGGTGGCTAGATAACACAGGTCGTCTAGGAAGTATACGCCTGCCACCTTCTACTCTAGTTGCATCAATCGCTAAAGCTTTCTGCGTTGGCATTAATTTCACCTTATCTGTTGGGCTTTTGCTATTAATCGTGCTAAAAATGTGTTGGCTATAACTTGTAAGCTGTCCCGCATTTGATTTGTATACGGCTATTGGCTAGACTTTCTACAATGACTGGTTTTTTCCCTTGTACATTTTGAATTGATTAGTTACTTGGTGTTGGTAAATCTAACTTTTTGGGCGACTATTGAATTAGCGTTACTCTCTTGAATTAGCGTTACTCTCTACAAGAAATACGCTTAACAGGTGAGACGAGCCCCCGTCTTGGTGAACCAGCACTCTTCGTAGGGGAGGACAGTGCCGTGGGCGGGTTTCCCGACTTGAGACACCTGTCCGTTGAGCCACTGCGTTGGAGAGCCAGCGCTATGCAGGAGGGTCTCCCGACCTAGGCGCTGGTCTCACCTGCTGCATCGTGCTGGTCTTACTAATGACTCATAACAAGAAAATTCGCAGTTTAAATGTATGAGATCTGACAAACAAAATTGCAACCGTTTTCTTCTTAAACGCAAGATAACGGAAATATCTCCTTTGCTTATAAATTTGCCTCAAGGCTAGATACAGACAATATCTTGTTGCTTTTAGTAATGGTCATGATTACTATTGGCACAACACACGACTGCTGCTTTGGAATTCACGCATTCGCTTATCACCGTTAATGCAGGGTACCCGTTAGGGCAGCCGTACCGCAGGCATAGGGCATAGATTGGAGTCTCCTCCAAAAATGCTGCTTTGTATACCTATGGCACGCCTTACGGCTAACACATGATTGCGTGCGCTTTGCGCTTACGAAGATTTCCTGAGCGCTACAAACTTCTCTCAAAATTCAAAAAGCTTGTATTACAAGCTTTTCGTGGATTTTGAATAGTGGTTTTTTTTGGCGATCTCTACTAGGAAGAAATTAAAGTAATTGTTGCAAATACTAATTTAACTATAAATTCCACATTCAGCACCTTGAACAATAACACAGCATAATTACTCATATTTTGCTCTTTACATAGTAATAAATAATCATGCTATACTGAGTCAAATGTTCTTTAAAATACACTTTCTTAGTTGATTGAGTATTTTAGGTAGTATCCTTGCATCTTTAAAAACAGTAAAAACCGATGGTGGCAGTTGAGGGTGCATTTATAGGGGAAAAATATATTTATAAAATTTACAAATTGTAAAGATAAAATTATCAGAGGCAGTATCTGCCGAGGGGACATACGAACAAGTGTTACGCAAGCTTGGGTCTGCCAGTGGCTGTCAGGTAAAAAAACTGTTCAAGATGAACAATTATAGGGAAATATATCAACGTAGTTGTGTTGATTGTCGAGAAAGCTATGCTAAGAGCTTAGCTGCCAAAAGCTCAAATCGCTTTGATCCAAAGCACAGGACAAGCAAAGTTTTTTGTTAGGTTTTTCAATTGTGAGGAATAAACTGTGAAACAGCTTCACGCTAGTGATAGTAGTTTTGTATTAGGTGCTGCTGCAATGATTGTTTTCGCAGCTCAACCAGTATGGGCAGAGACTACTCAAATTACTGGAGTGCAGCTAAGTCCAGTTGATGCTGGAATTAACGTCATATTGAAAACTGCTTTGAGTTCACGCCCACAAATTTTTACGACAAAAAAAGGTAACTCTTTAGTCGTAAATATTATTAACACTCAATTACATTTACCAAAAGGAAATACTTTCCGTCAAGATAATCCTGCTTCAGGAATTGCTTCAGTGACAATTTATCAGCTTGATGCCAATAGCATTCAGGTGATAGTTACCGGAACCAGCAGCGCCCCCAACAGTGAACCCGTGGTGCGACAGCAGAATAACATTATTCTGAGCTTTACCTCAACACAACCAAGACAGGCGAGGACGAATACAGCACAAGCAGTACCAATACAAACTGCGTCCCCTGTTTCTCCCTCACCTCAACCTACACAACCAGCAGCACCAGATTTAGATACGAACCAAACTTCGCCTATCTTGCCAAAAGCGATCGCACCACCTGTAGGTGATATTGCTATCTCCAATCTCGATGCTTCTTTTAACAACATTGACTTAGGAACTCAAGAACGGGTGTCTCGCTTGGTATTGCGAGAAGCCCCAGTACGTGAGGTTTTGTCACTGCTGACTCGTGCTGCTGGTCTTAACCTGGCTTTCGCAGGAAGAGAGACTAAAGAGCAAGCTTCTTCTGGACAGCAAAGTACTACTAGGAGTGACGAACCAACAATCTCGCTAGATATAGAAAACGAGTCAGTTCAAGATGTTTTTAACTATGTCTTGCGCCTGAGTGGTCTTGAAGCAAACCGCAGAGGACGGACAATTTTTGTTGGAACGAAACTGCCTAATGCCGTTCGTGATGTAATTGTACGTAGTGTGCGACTCAATCAGGCAAAGGTGGACACAGCATTAAACTTTTTGGTTGGTTTAGGGGCAGAAAGTGCAGTCAGCCGCGAACGTCAAGTGACTAGTGTTAGTGCTGTACCTGTAAGTGGTATTGTCAACCCCCTCACCCAAAGTCAGACGACAACAGAAACCAAAATTGAACGTTTAAGTCTTGATGACTCCAAATATTCAACACCCTTACTCCGAGGTTTACAAGCACTAGGAGACGAACGCACCAATTCCATTACTTTAATTGGTTCTCCCAAGCAAGTTGAAATGGCGACATCTCAGCTGACTCAGCTTGATATCCGCCGTCGGCAAGTCGTCGTTAACGTCAAAATTGTCGATGTTAATCTACTGAACACAAAAGACTTTAACACTAGCTTTTCGTTTGGCATTGGTAACAACTTCTTTACTAATGATGGCGGTGCAGCAGTTCTCAATTTTGGCGGTTCTAGACCAGCGACCAGTTCTGAAGTGAGTGGAAGTGTATCTAGTTCTCCAACAATCAAAAACCCATTGCCAGAAAATCCGCTTAAGTTTCCTAAACGTTTGCTTGTTAACTTACAAGCTCAGGTACAAAATGGCAATGCTAAGATTTTGACTGACCCCACCTTAATTGTTCAAGAAGGTCAAAGCGCAAGTATTAACCTGACTCAGGAAGTAGTAGGTAATATAAAAAGGCAAATCGTTCGCGATCAGAATTTTGCCACAGAAACAATTGCAGCGGATAAAGAACAAGTAGGTTTAACCCTAGCTGTTAAAATTGAACGGATTGATGACAATGGTTTTGTATCTCTCTCAGTAGCTCCCACTATTGCAGCTCCTCAGGCTCCAGCTGAAATTAACTTAGGTTCGAGTGGTAGCCAAAGAATATTTTTAGTTTCTAAGCGTGTTCTTAATTCTGGCTTAATTCGTCTGCGTGATGGTCAGACATTAATTCTCAGTGGTATTATTCAAGATTCAGAGCGAGTAAATGTCTCTAAGGTTCCTATATTGGGTGACATTCCGCTTCTTGGTTCACTCTTTAGAAGAACAAACAAAACTAATGAACGTAACGAGGTGATTGTATTGCTAACGCCTCAGATTGTAGATGATTCAGAGCGCTCCTCTTTTGGTTACAACTACAACCCTAGCCCTGAAGTACGGCAAATGCTAGAACGTGGTGGTTTACAACTGCCGAAGCGTTAAGGCTGTGTGTTCAAAAATTGTGCGTTCTTATAAAAAACACAAGGGGTGCATCCCAGTTTTTATTTTGTAATCATAAAATAACTTGTCATTGCGAGGAGGGACGACGAAGCAATCCCACAATCTCTCACTGAGCACCAGTTGATAGGATTGCCACGCTCCACTTCGTTGCGTATGCCCTCCGGGCACGCTACGCTAACGCTGCGGACAGGCACAAAAATGGGATGCTCCCAAACACAAGTTTTGATCGTAAAAATACAACCATTACGAGCGATAATAGTATACAGAGCTAAAAGTACTTGAAATGTTGTTAACCACTTCTGCTTGTTGTGCTGTTAGTCTGATTCAACAACAAGATCAAAACAATTATAACCATAAAAAGCAGTCTGCACAAATGCAATGTGTTGATACTCCACTTGACAACTGCAAGAGTATGTCTAAAAATTGCACTGTTGTGGAAAATGGTCGTGTCGTTGTTAAACCAGCACAAACACAATTCTAATACCAATTCTTAATTCAATCCGCTGCCCTGACATTCTTGGTGATAAAACCCACACATGAGTAACGAACAACAACTCAGTCTCTTCGAGGATTCAAGTATTGACTCGAATGACCAAAAAGAGCTGATTCCTAAAGACGCGAAAATTCCCATTCCGACTGGAACCTATGCCAATATGACGGAATTGGCACAGCATTGCGATCGCTGTTACCGTTGTAGTTTGGGAAATACACGTACTCATGCTGTTGTTGGAAGGGGTAATCTTAAAGCACCAATTATGGTTGTGGGGGAAGCACCAGGTCAAACTGAAGACGAAACTGGCTTACCCTTTGTTGGTAAGGCAGGACAGCTTTTAGAGAAAATTTTTGCTTCAGTTAAATTAGATACTGAAACGGACGTTTATATCTGTAATATCAACAAGTGCAGACCTCCTGATAACCGAGTTCCTACGACTGAAGAGATGGAAGCTTGCAAGCCTTATTTATTGGAACAAATTCGCCTGGTTGATCCAAAAATTATTCTTTTTGTAGGTGCAACGGCTGTCAAAGGATTAACTGGTGATAAGCGTGCAATTTCTAAAATTCGTGGAGAGTGGATGGAGTGGGATGGGCGTTTGTGTATGCCAATTTTCCACCCGTCTTATTTGTTACGTAACCAATCCCGTGAAGTCGGCAAGCCTAAGTGGTTAACGTGGCAGGATATACAAGCTGTGCGTGCTAAGTTTGATGAAATGCAGAACAACTAGTAGCTGGTAAGTTTAATTAAATATAAAATGTAGTGCGGGCATCTTGCCCGCGAGCGAGACGCTCGCACTACTGCTATCTACGAATTAATTACGCCTACCTACTTAACATCTGCTGTTTGTAACTATTTTATTTCTGAGAAATCACAGCCTGTAATCTGTAACTCCCGGATTCTCCTGCTTCAAAAGTGTTAGCTAACAGATAGTAGATACCATTTTCAGGCAAAGTCACTGTCAATTTAGCATTAAAATCTTTTGGAGAGATGTCGTCGTTTTCCCCTACTAGCGTCTCTTTAGCAGGAAGCAGTAAGTATAAATGAGAGTCTATTTGTTTACTATCCATCTCAATAGTTACTTGTTGACCTGCTTTCCCTTCAAATGCATAAATGTGAAAATAGCTATTGTTTGGGAGAGTGCGATCGCCTTTTTTTAAAGCTGCTTGTAGAACTTGACCATTCAAGGGTAAATCCTGTTCTTTTGTATTGCTAGGTTTTTGGCGTTGAGTGGCTACCTCAGCGTTACCTCGTTCTACGGCTACCAAAAAAGGCTGGACTATATCTGTAGGAATTGCCAAACTAAGGCCAATAAATCTTTTAATTTCGGTATCATTCAAAATAGCACTATTAACACCAATCACTTGACCACTAGAGTTGAGTAATGGTCCTCCAGAATTACCAGGGTTAACAGCAGCATCATGTTGAATTAAGCCTGATTTGGTGTCAATGCGGCTGATAATCCCAGAAGTTAAAGTATTTTGTAATTTCAGACTCAAGGGAGTACCAATCGCATAGACCGATTGACCAACTCGCGCTGAACGAGGGGAGGCTAAACGCAGGAAGGGCAAATTTTTCTGATTGCGAATTTTGAGCGCTGCTAAATCCAAGCCACCAGATGCAAAACCAAGCACATCAGCTAAGACTTGTCTACCATCAGCAAGCACTACTGCAACAGTTTTCGGGCCATCTTGGACAACATGAGCGTTAGTCAAAACTAGACCATCTGGACTCACAATAAAACCACTACCATGTCCTCTATCTAGAGCGATCGCAACTACAGCCGGACTAGCTTTTTCATAGAGGCGAATCCGGTTTTGTTCTTCAGAGTTGTTTGCTAGGATAATTTTTGATTGTCCTGCTTTAGTCGTTTTACCTAGCAAGGTAGATTTCAAGTCTTGAGGATTTTGAGTAAGAGTTGGCAATTGATAACCCAATACATTCTCGATACCAATTACACTAATTACAGTGGTCAAAATTGTTGAAGTTCCTATCTTTAATAATTTGCTTTTCATTGCAGGATTCCCTTAAAAAGTAATTTATTTACTGTTCATCATCTTATTTGTGTTCACCAAACCAAGTCGGAAATTGAGAAGAAATTCTTCCAGGTGAGACAAGAGTTGATTTTGGTGAAGTTTTTTTCAACAACAGCTAATGCCAATTTGAAAAAAGAATGCAACACATCGGTTAAACTCCTCCCCAAGGCATCGGCTACGGTGTACACACAAGTCATTTGAGATCTTGCACCATAATTCTCGTCCGCCAAGAAATAAATTTCTTGGCTCAAAGTTTAAGTCCGTTAAAACGGACTAAATAAGTCTTTCAGTCCGTTTTAACGGACTTTGGCTATGAGCCTTGAACTTAAGTTCAAGGCGTACTAAAGTCAAGGTGCAAGATCTAAGTCATCCCATCACCCGAAATTTTCTCGGAACCTCACCCTGCCCTATCGGGCATCCCTCTCCTTAGTAAGGAGAGGGAAAGATTTTAGCGCAGCTAAAAGCGAGGGTGAGGTTTTGAGTGAGATGTGTGTACACGGTAAGTTGCTAAGGGGAGCCAGTGCGTCAGGGGTTATCTGTCGCAAACATTTTTTGAATTGGTATAACCTACTTCTTTACTCGCAATGCTTGGATATTAGGATGAGAGAGGAGCTTTTCTCCCTCTGCAATTAGGCGTGTACCCCAGAGATTTTGTTTGAGAACCTCAACATCAGCTAAAGTTTTATCTAAACGCAAGGTAGCTTGTGCCATATTTAGAGCCTTTTGTTGCTCACCTCTGCTATGTAAAACTACTGCAAGTGCTAATTGCGCTCCTGTTAAGTCACTATCAACTTGAACTGCTTTTTGCCACTCTTGAATAGCCCCTTCAACATCTCCTTTTTCATATTTGATGTAGCCAATTTTTGTGTTAGCTGCGGCAAATTTTTCATTTTTGACAAGCGCCTGAGCATATTCTGATAATGCAGCGTTATCGTCTCCTTGCTTTTGGTAAACAACACCCCGACAGTAGTAGCCCACGGCATCATTCGGTTGAAGTTTAATTGTTTGATTGCAATCTGCTAGTGCTGCTTGATAATCTTTTAACTCTTTGCGAACAAAACCCCGCCAGTAGTAGCTCTTGGCATCATTGGGTTGAAGTTTAATTGCTTGATTCAAATCTGTTAGTGCAGCTTGATAATCTATCAAGAAATAGCGGACAACACCCCGCTGGTTGTAAGCGTTGGCATTATTGGGTTGAAGTTTAATCACTTGGTTATAATCTGCTAGCGCTGCTTGATAATCTCTCAACAAATAGCTGAGATCACCCCGCTGGTAGTAAGCGCTGGCATTATTGGGTTGAAGTTTAATTGCTTGATTGTAATCTGTGAGTGCTGCTTGATAATTTTTCAACTCTTTGTGGACATTACCGCGCAAAACGTAGTATCTGCTATTATTGGGTTGAAGTTTAATTGCTTGATTGTAATCTGTGAGTGCTGCTTGATAATCGTTCAACTCTTTGCGGACAATGCCCCGCGAAACGTAGTTGTCGGCATTATCAGGTTGAAGTGTAATCGCTTGGTTGTAATCTGTGAGTGCTTTTTGATAGTTGTTCAACAAAAAGTGGACATTACCCCGCTGCTGATAGGCGTTGACAGCATTGGGTTGAAGCTTAATAGCTTGGTCGTAGTCTGTTAGCGCTGCTTGATAATCCTTCAAATCTCGGTGGAAATTACCCCGCAAAGAGTATTTAACATAATTGGGTTGAAGTTTAATCGCTTGATTGTAATCTACTAGGGCTTCTTTATACTTGTTCAACTCTTTGTAGACACTAGCCCGCAAAACGTAGTAGTTGCTATTGTTGGGTTGAAATTTAATCGCTTGATTGGCATCTGCTAGCGCTGCTTGATAATCCTTCAAATCTTTGTGCAAATAACCTCGCCAGTAGTAAGCCTTAGCATTATCAGGTTCAAGTTTAATCGCTTGCTTGTAATCTGCTAAAGCTGCTTTGTTATCTTTAATCTCAACATATAAATTACCTCGCGAAACGTAAGCATCATAATTATCAGGTTCAAGTTTAATCGCTTGCTTGTAATCTGCTAAAGCTGCTTGATGCTTTTTCAACCTAACATGGATATCACCTTGGAGAACGTAGTTATTGGCATTATCAGGTTGACGTGTAATCAATTGTTTAGAATCTGCTAGTGCTGCTTGATAATCTTCCAACTGATAGAGGACATAAGTCCGTATTAAGTAGTTGATCTCAAGATCCTGAATCTTAATCGCCTCGTTAATTGCTTCTAGTGCCTCTGGATATCTATTTAATTGAATTAATATGGACGAACGAAACAAATAAAGACTAAAGTCTTTATCATCTTTCTCACTGTACTCAATAGCCTTGTCAACTGCTGCTAGAGCTAATGGATATTTTTCCAAACCCATTAACACATTACTTTTATATTTCCATACTTCATAAAAATTTGGTTGGAGAGTAGTTACTTTCTCAAAAGCAGCAAGAGCTTCCTTATATTTATCTTTTTCATTCGTTAGGACTAAACTAAGTACAAAATGAGCTTGATAATAGTTTGGTTGAGACTTAACTATTTGCTGCAAAATATCAGCAGTTTCTGCAAAATTTCCGATTCGCCATATTTTATTAGCATATTGTAATAACTCATAATCATTAGCATTGGCTGCTGGCTTTTGGATAGCAAATAATGGATGTTCCCACAATGAATTAATTTCTGAATATTGTATAGTTTGTGGTTGAGATTTATTACTATTGTTGACGAGTCTTAACAATTCTTTATTGAGTCCTGCTTTTGTCGCTAAACCCAGAAGTGTATTGCTGGGTATTCCTAAACCAAAACCAATTTTAACTGGGCTTTGATTTGTATTATTACTATCAATTTGATTAAGCTTTCTAGGATCAGCACCTAAGTTAATCCCAATTACTTCACCCATAATATTTAGTACTGCTCCCCCACTCATTCCGGGTAGTGATAAATTGGAATAACGCAATTCGTGACCAAGGTTAAGTAAATTGTTTACATAATAAGGTATTGGTACTTCATTGCTGTCTACATCCAAAAATAAATCTTCTTTTACTGTAAGAAACCCTGCAGTTAATTTATGCTTTCCCCTATCTACTGCAGGAAAACCAGATACAAATACCAACATCTTTTTTTGGTTAGTGTTATCCAAAGCAGAGCGATTTTCTTTAGAGATAGTTGCAATTGTGTAGTTTTTATTGCTAGTAAACTTTATGAGGGCTGCGTCAGTTCCCTTTGAATTAAAGTTTTCTGGTTGCACTGGTTGTACTGCATATCGTTCGCCATCTGAGGTAAGAATTTCATAAGAGTCTGACTTTTCTACCACATGACGCGCCGTAGCCACATAATAAGTTTGTCCTTGTTGAGCAATTATGACTCCGGAACCATTACCATTATTTTTCGAGTCAATCCTTACAGTAATCTTTTGAGCAATGTTATTAACGTTATTGATTTTATCAGCTAATGTATTACCTACTGGCGGTTTTTCAGCTTGCTGCTTCTTCTGCCATTCTGCGGGAATAACTGCTAAATTTGGGGCGACTTTCGCTAAAGTTTGAATGGGAACAGCAAAACTAAATTTTTTCAATCGCTGAATTTCTTCTGCATTGGGAATCGTCCCATTTTGATATGTGTAAGTTTCGTTTAAAATTGCATTGTTATGTAAACCATTTATCCCGATTAATTTACCTTCTTGATTTAATAGTGTTCCTCCACTCATTCCTTGTCGAATTTCATTGGTATACCCGATTTGATACCCACCAATTAATGGTTGAGGAGATACCAGAGATATTTTGCCATTGGTGATGACTAATTCTTTGCTATCATCGGGGAAGCCAGCAGCTAAGACTTCTTGATTTTCGGATAAATTAGAGTTGGTTGCTAAAGGAACAATTTGGTAGTTTTCTTGAGCTTGAAACTGCAAGACAGCTAAATCATTACCTGATAAAGAATCACCGCGACTAATAACTGTAGCGTTATGAGTTTTACCATCAGGTGTTTGGATATTATGAGTTGCTTTGGCACTAATAACATGGGCGTTGGTTAGAATCGTGTAAGTGCGTCCTTGTCTGCTTATTAATACTCCACTTCCACCTTTATTAGAGCTAAAGACTTTAACAGTGACAGCTTGAGCTAGTTGACGAAGTTTTTCTAGAGTTAGGGTATTATTTGCAAGTATAGAAGTTGGTTGATTAGATACTTGCTGAGATATTTTAGCGGAGGCGCTAGAGAGGATGAGGAAACCACTTAAGCAAGCGATCGCAATAATATTAAAGCGTTTCATTTTTTCAATTGATTAAAGTAATGTTGAGTAAAGCCAGAGATAAGAAAAATGCTCGTAGTCAGCACTTTAGCTATTTTTGTAGGGTGGGCACTGCCCATCGAAACCGCAAACTCTCATTTTAATGCTGGTAGGCAGTGCCCACCCTACGTTTGTTGAGAATGGTGCAAGATCTCAGTAGATAAGAAAAATGCTCGAAGTAAGCACTTTAATGCTTCTTAATTAAAGAGAAATTATGGTAAGCATCTAAGTTTTACCTGGCGCTGAAGCGCCTACTACGAGCATATTTCCTGACACAATAGCGGTGTGGTATCAGCCAGACTTGAGATTATTCCTTTTCTACAGGCGCTGTTTGCAAGAACTTATTAATATCAATTTTGTAGTAGACTGGACGTTGTTTAGAACTATGCTGTATCGGTGTAGTACTCCGTCCTCTAACGAGTTCTTTGAGTTCATCAAGAATCTCTAAAGGCTTATCTTCAGGTCGTAAAGTTAGCAGTACGGTATCGCAAGCCCCATCATTTTGACGGGCTGTGCAAATTACATTTTGACCATTGACTGTGCTATTGGTGATGTAAGACAAGCTTTGCTTGTTATAAGCAGTCTGGAATTGTGATGATACATCTTTACACCGTTTGTCAGGAGTAATAGTTTGACTGTTAAACCAGGGGTATTTCCAACGGATAACTGCAATTTTTCCTCGTGGTGTCCAAGCGTAAGTTGTGGGGAAGCGTTTATCAGTTTGTTTGTCGTAACCTGAAGCACAGATAAAGCGAACTTCGTCATCAGCTTTGGCTTGACTAATCATAGAAGTTATGCAGGTAGCAGTCAGGACGCAGCCAGTGAATAGCGAAATGATTAATTTGAGGTTCATATTTTTTCTCCTTCAACGGTTTTGGTCTTATCACCAACTGTATTGAGTTATTTTTTCAAAAGCAGCAAAATCAATCAATGCTAAAATTCTTGTCTTCGCTTTGTTAATAGTCATCTTAAAATCTGACTTCTATACGGCTCCACATTTGAGAAGAAATTCATCAATTTCAATTCAACATCTGTGTTGATGAAGTTTTCTTCAACATTGTTAATGTCTGTCTGACTGTTGCTAAAGTAAAACTGGTCAGTCAGTTTATAAATTAACTATTAAATTTATGTATCATGTGTTCTTGTACTGATAGACTCATCAGCTTTTACTAACTAAACACACAAACAAAAACTCTCACCAGCGCAAAAGAAATCTGGCACGTTACATTAATTTACGCACCCTTTATGTACGCTTTCTGCACCTGAAAAATTGAAGATATTTAATTTGTTTTTTTATTTGGATAAAACGTGAAAAGATAGTATCATTCTTAGCAAACACCAGTCAAGATGGTTATATTTTTCAATAAAATAAAAAGATTGCAGATCATCACATCTTTACTCAAGACTGCTCATAGTCCACTGATTATACAAGCACCTTAAGGATAAAAAATCAAGTTAGTCATCAAAAGACACATGAATCAACAAGCTTTTGAACACATATATCAATACGAATTAACTCCGAAGCAGAAGAAGGTATTGCCATTATTTTTAAGTGGACAGACAGATGAACAAATAGCCAGAGAACTTGGCGCTACGCATCGTTCTACTGCTAGCCATCAACTTAGAAATATATCTACTAAATTTGGCTTTCCTCCTGAAACTGAACCAGATTACCGTTGTAACTTAGTTGAAATATTTGCTAAATATAAGCCGGAGTTAGTCAGTGTTAAAGCTTTAGAAAAATGCGGACAGATCATTCAGAATATACGGTTTCCAGAAGGACCAGAGCCAGTTAACTCTGCCTTTTATCAAGAACGCTCTTCTATTGAATCTCGTTGTTATAGTGCTATCAAAGAACCAGGTGCGCTCATTCGGATTAAAGCTCCCAAGCAGATGGGTAAAACTTCGCTTTTAAAAAGAATTAGGGCGGAAGCTAAGAAGAGTGATTATAATACAGTGTACTTAAATTTCAGTTTAATAGAAACAAATAAATTTACTAATGCCAATGATTTTTTACGCTGTTTTTATGCTTATGTAATTAATCAACTATCTTCAGCGCCTCCACTACAAGTGTGGGATTTAGATACTCCCAGTATGGTTAATTGCACCCTAACATTTAAAAATCTGCTAAAAAAATTAGATGGTGTTTTAGTTCTCGCTTTAGATGAAGTAGATAAATTATTTGAATACCCGGAAATTTATGAGAATTTCTTCCCGATGTTGCGTAATTGGAATGAAAATGCCAATGAATCAGAAACATGGGAAAGATTGCGATTATTAGTATCACATTCTACAGAAGATTATGGACGTTTAGATATTAATCAATCTCCTTTTAATGTTGGTTTGCCAATTAAATTAGAAGAATTTAATGAGGAACAGGTGAAAAGTTTAGCTATTCGACATGGTTTGGATAGTAAAAAGATTCTTCCCATTATGTCTTTAGTAGGAGGACATCCTTATTTAGTGCGACTGGCGCTTTATTATCTAGTACGTCAGGATGTAACTATTGAACAGTTAATCAAAGAAGCAACCACAGATACGGGAATTTATACTGAGCATTTACGCCGACATTTGGAGACTCTCCAAGAAAATCAAGAATTAGGAAGTGTATTTAAAGCAATATTGAATACTGATGAAGTCGTTAAATTAGAGTTTAAAAATCGCCAAATCTATCAATTAGATAGTATGGGACTAATTAAAATTACCAATAATATTGTTATACCACGCTGCCGTTTGTATCATGAATACTTTTGCGATCGTCTCTAATGAATGTGGATTGAATAACTGCAACTCTTAATTTGGCGTGAATTAGGCTTGTCGTAACGCACCAGTAACGCGGAAAGGTTGCGTTAGCTGAGATCTTGCACCATTTTTAATAACTGTAAGGTGGGCACTGCTGTCAACGTAAAAATAGCAATTGAGCGCGAACGGTAAGCAGTACCCACCCTACTCTACTAAAATTACTGGAATTGTGATGATACTTGTTTACTGAGATCTTGCATCATTTTTAATAACTGTAAGGTGGGCACTGCTCACAACGTAAAAATAGCAATTTCAGTGAACGGTAAGCAGTGCCCACCCTACTAAAATTGCTACGAGAAGAAAGTTTTACACCTGATTAAATTCGCGTTTTTAAATAAATCTAGATTTTTCATATTTGGACTAGTGTAAAAAGAATGAAATTTGACAACTATTATAAAGTCGGTGGTAGTTTAAATGCGAATCATCGCACTTATGTATCTCGAAAAGCCGACGCACAAATCTTTCAATTACTGAAGGCTGCGGAGTATTGTTTTGTATTTAACTCGCGACAGATGGGGAAATCTAGTTTGCGAGTCCAAGCAATCAAAAAACTCAGATCAATAGGAATCAAATGTGCTTCTATTGATCTGACTATCCTTGGTAGTCATGTTAGCCCCGAAAAATGGTATAAGGGATTTGCGAATCAATTGTTAACTAGTTTTGAAATTGATGATATAGATTTTAATAGTTGGTGGTTACAGCATGACTCTTGGACAGATGTGCAGCGATTAAATTTACTGCTTGAGTCCTTAGTGTTGAATAAATTGTCAGCCAATATCATCATTTTTATTGATGAAATCGATACTTTGCTCAAAACTGAATTTAAAGATGATTTCTTTGCTTTAATTCGTGCTTGTTACAATCAACGTGCTGAATCTCCCAAATATGAACGTCTAACTTTTTGTTTGCTAGGAGTAGCCACACCGTCTGATTTAATTCAAGAGAGAGAACGCACACCGTTTAATATTGGTAGTTCCATAGAATTAACTGGATTTAGTTTTATCGAAGCGAAGGATGCATTAATTCCAGGGTTGGCAGACACAGTAGAGCATCCAGAAGCAGTTTTACAAGACGTGTTGCACTGGACTGGTGGACAGCCATTTCTTACACAAAAGTTGTGTAGTTTAATTGCCCAGGAAAGAACAAACAGCTATCTGAATGTTAATGAATTAGTTGATAAATATATTATAAATAATTGGGAAGCTCAGGATGAACCAGAGCATTTAAGAACTATACGCGATCGCCTACTCCGTAATGAACACAAAGCAGGTAGATTATTGGGATTATACCAGCAAGTTTTGCAACTAGGTGAGAAGGTAGTTGTAGATAGTAGTCAAGAGCAAACAGAATTAAGGCTATCAGGCTTGGTCGTCAAAAACAACAATTATTTAAAAGTATATAACCCTATATATCAAGTTGTGTTCAACCAGAATTGGATTGAACAAGAATTAAATAGACTTCGCCCGTACAGTGAAGCAATTAATAACTGGTTAAAATTCCAGCATCACCAATCTTGGCTATTGCAAGGAAAAGCTTTAGATGAGGCTTTAACATGGGCAGTTGGTAAAAATCTCAGTAATACAGATTATGAATTTTTACAAGAAAGCCAAAAAATTACTACAGAATTACAAATTGAAGCTAATCATAAATTGACTGAAATTAATCAGGAATTAGCATCAGCTAATGAAATAGCTAAGCAAAAACTGACCGAAACCAATCAGGAATTAGCATCAGCTAATGAAATAGCTAAGCAAAAACTGACCGAAACCAATAAAAAGGCAAAGCAACAATTAGCTAAAGCTAATAAGAAAGCGATATATATCATTTTGAGTGCAGGAATTCTTGCAATTATTATGGTTTTTTATGGACAAAAGCAACTACATAGAGCCAAGGAAGATACAAGACTTACACAAGTTGGATATAATGCTGATCAACAATTCAAATCTAAACAAATTGAAGCTTTATTTTTAGCTATGAAGGCTAGTCAAGATTTAAAACCCCTTGTGCAAAATCAATCTTCTTTAGGTGAATATCAAACAACTACCCCGTTATCTGCTTTACTGAATATCCTCGTCAATATTCGTGAATATAATCAATTTGACATTGGTCAAAAAATAGGAGATTCTGCTGTGAGTTTTAGTCCCGATAGTAAGCTCATAGCTTTTGCTAATGATGATGGTGCTATAAAACTCTGGAACCGAGATGGTACTCCCATCAAAACCCTCTCTGGTCATACAGATAAGGTGAAAAGCTTGAGCTTTAGCCACGATAGCCAATTCATAGCTTCTGCTAGTAATGACCGTACTGTTAAACTCTGGAATCGAGATGGTACTCCAATTAAAACCCTTGCTGGACATCAACGTTCGGTAGTCAGTGTGTCATTTAGTTCTGATAATACTATTGTTTCTGCCAGCAAAGATGGAACTATAAAACTTTGGCAATTGAATGGGACTCTGATTAAAACTATACCTGTGAAAATGCAGAGTAATTTAATGACAACTGCTGCAATCAGCCCTAATGGGGAAATTATTGCTGTTGCTAGTGAAGAAGGAAATATTGAACTTTGGAACCGCAACGGAACCTTGCTTAAACTTCTGTCTGGGCATAAAGGTTGGGTAAAAAGCGTCATTTTCAGTCCGGATGGAGAAACAATTGCTTCTATTGATGATAGAACTATCAAACTTTGGAAATTTAATGGCACCCTAATCACAACTATCAAGGAGGATACAAATAGAGATAAGGAGGATACAAAAACAAAGAAATATATAAATACTGTTAGTTTTAGCCCCAATAGTAAAATTATTGCTTCTGGCAGTAATGACCAAACTATCAAACTCTGGCAACTGGATGGTACTCTAATTAATACCCTTGTTGGACATAGCGATTCAGTAGCCAGCGTCAGTTTTAGCCCCGACGGAAAAGCGATCGCTTCTGTTGACAGAGATGGCAAAATTAAACTTTGGCACCTAGATTTATCTGTGATAACTAAATTAACCGCACATAAAGGTAGGATAACAGGTATTCGTTTCAGCCCTAATGGCAAGACAATAGCTTCTGCTGGCAAAGATGGCACTGTAAAACTTTGGCGGCGGGATGGAACTTTAATTGATACCTTCAAAGGACATAAAACTTTGGGAAATAGTCTCAGTTTTAGTCCAGATGGTGAAACTATTGCTACTAGTACTGAGCAAGGTACTACTAAACTCTGGAAACGGGATGGGAAGCTAATTAAAACTCTCCCTGGTTATGAAGATTTGCTAACAAGTATCAGTTTCAGCCTTGATGGTAAAATCATAGTTTTTGGTACCGACAAAGGAAGTATTAAAATCTGGAAGTTGGATGCTCCTACTCTAATTTCATCCCACCCTAAAGATAGTCATAAAGGTTGGGTAAAAAGTGTCAGTGTGAGTCCAACTCCCCTTTTTAAGGGGGGCGAAGGGGGGATTGTTGCTTCTGGCAGTGATGATGATAGAACTATTAAACTTTGGCGTCTAGACGGGACTTTAATGACTACCCTCAATGGACATAGAAAAGATATTAATAGTATAAGTTTCAGCCCTGATGGAGAAATTATTGCTTCAGGGAGTACAGATCAAACTATTAAACTTTGGAAACGGGATGGAACTCCGATTTATACCCTCACTGGACATAGTGGTTCAGTAACAAGCGTCAGTTTCAGCCCTGATGGAAAAATCCTTGCTTCTGGTAGTGATGACACAACTATCAAACTTTGGAAACGGGATGGAACTCCCATTACTACCCTCACAGGACACAGCAAGCCAGTGACAAACCTTATTTTTAGCCCGGATGGCAAGATTATTGCTTCTGCTAGTGAAGATGGCAAAGTGATTTTGTGGAGTTTGGATTTAGATGATTTACTAGCACGGGGATGTCAATGGCTTCAAGATTATTTTGTTACTCATCCAGCAGAACGTAATCAGCTAGGTTCATGTAAGTAACGTTTTTTAATATGTCTTATGACTTTGACGGCGGTTGCGACGGTGGAGGCGGTGATGGCGGTGGCGGCGCTTGTGATGGTGGCGGCTTTTGAGACGAACCTTTCAAACTCCGAGAACGCAGGCGCACACTTCCCGCTTGACAATCTCGTAACCAAGCAACAACTGCTTGAGCAACGATACCATCACTACTATCTCGTGGCGGTGTCGGTGGCTGATTCTTGGGAAATGAACCAATTTGGGAAAACATCATCACAAAACGCCAATCACTCTTTGTTTTTGTGAGAAACAGCCAGTGGAATTCCTGTAATTGAACTGGTTTACCTGCAGTATATTGTCGCTCTAAAGTCGTAAAAAAAACTTGCTCTACTTTTTCGGAAGCAGTTTTGACTGAATCTGCCGTGTATCCACTAGGATCAAGAGGTAGCGGTGTAAACTCAGGTCTTCCCGCCACTACCATATAACTATAAACGTCAGTGGCCCTGCTCAAGCGACGGGCGCGTTGACTTGCTCTATTAGCATAATTTGGTAAATCTTGCAAGAGTTGAGTCGTTAGTGCTTCTAGATTTTGGTTTGAGCAAGAAAACCTATTAGCATCAATCGGTTTCCCCTCCGATTGGGTGGAGGGGTGGGGAGTGATTTTTTTAGCTTGTATTGGGGTATCTAGAGCATTTGATAATAGCCAGAAGACACAACAAAGAAGCCACAAGCTTTTATTTTTCTTTTTCACTCCTGAGTTCATCTCACCGCCGTATCATCAGATAGCCCAAAAACGGAGCGCAACGGATTGTTCTGGGAGAAATCAGACGTTTTTAGTATCAGGGTAAAGGGATACATTCTTAAAATTGCTGCTTTTTCACTGTTAAGCAGGGTTCTTGCTCGCTTGGGGCGAATTGGGTTTAGTGGTTGCTTGTTTGTATCAACAATGAAAACGTAGTTTTGCATTTTCTTCTTGTTAGGAACTCATTGGTAATGTTTGCCTCGATCAGTTAATCTCTCGGTACCCTTACGGGTTCGTCAGTCACCTACGGCGGGAAACCCGCCTGCAGTGCTGACTCACTTTCTCAATAACACTGACGACGCTAATGAACAAATTCGTCTGTTTAATTATTGAGTTGTAGAGCCTGGGACTGGCTTGAATCTAAGTTAATTCGACATCCCAGGGTACGAACTTTAACACTTGTGAGATAACGGCTACTCTTACTTAAGGAGTGATCTGGAGTTGCCCGTATTGCTACGGATTGTTACGGTTTGCACCGTTTAGCGGCAACCCACTAATTCCTCACAAATCCTTTTCCAAGCTAACTGTGGATCGGCAGCTGCGGTGATCGGACGCCCAATCACGAGGTAATTTGCTCCTGCAGCCAAAGCTTGTGCAGGAGTGAGCGATCGCGCCTGATCTCCTTTTTGCGCCCAAATTGGACGTACCCCCGGACAAACCAGCAAAAAATCATCTGCACAACTTTGTCGCAGTTGGGCTACCTCAACAGGAGAGCAAACAGCCCCATCTAAACCCATCTCTTGAGCCATTAGAGCCATCTCCAAAGCATATTCTGGTAATTCTAGAGGTATTTTCAACTCAAACGCCAACTGTCTGGAAGAAAGACTCGTCAACAGCGTAATCGCAATTAACTTTGGCGGTTTCACACCCGCATCTGCTGCTCCTAGTTGTACCGCTTCAGCTGCTGCGCTCAGCGCTTCTTTACCAGATGTCGCATGAATTGTCAATAAATCAACGCCATAACGAGCAGCCGCACGACAAGCGCCAGCAACAGTGTTGGGGATATCGTGAAACTTCAAATCCAAGAAAATACGTTTCTGCCGAGATTTTAGCACCTCCAGAATTTTTGGTCCTGTGTTTGTAAATAACTCCAAGCCCACCTTGAAGAAAGTGACTGACGTAAGGCGTTCAATAAGGGCGATCGCCGCTTGTTCATCCGCTACATCCAGAGGTACAATTATTTGCTCTTGGGCGTTCATCAGCTTTTCTCCCCTACGGTATCAGTCGGACAAACTTGTTTTTTCCCAGCTGCAAAACACGTCCATGCAATTCACTTTTGTCACTGAAAGTCGTTTCAATATCAGTGATGCGATCGCCATCTAAGCGCACCCCACCTTCTTGAATTTTCCGCTTACCTTCCCCGCCACTTTTGCACAAGCCACTGACATTCAGAATATATGGTAATTTTGCAGGAAACTGGACATCAGCTAGAGAAAACTCTGGTACGTCACCCGCCTCAATCTCCTTGATAGCTTGTTCGCCATGATATTGCTTGACGATTTCTTGTGCTAATAGTTTTTGGCGATCGCGTGGATTTTCCGGTAGCTGATCCAATGGAAAATCCGTAAGTAGTGTAAAATAGTCTTTCAGCAGATGGTCTGGAACTTGTTGCAGCTTTTGGTACTTTTGAGTTTGGTGTTCTAACAAAGCCACATAATTACCTAAAGACTTAGACATTTTTTGTACACCATCCAAGCCAATTAAAATTGGCAGCAGTACTCCGTACTGTGGTTTTTGCCCAAAATGGCGTTGTAAATCCCGCCCGACAGCAAGATTAAATTTTTGGTCTGTCCCTCCTAATTCCACATCTGCCTCAATAGCAACAGAATCATAGCCCTGCATCAGCGGGTACAGGAACTCATGAAGGAAAATAGGATTCTCTTTTTTATAGCGCTCAGCAAAACCCTCTTTAGCAAGCATCTGCCCTACTGTCATTGTCGAGAGTAACTCCAAAATTTTGCCCAGGTTCAACTTCGAGAGCCATTCTGAGTTGTAACGTATCTCCAACCTTCCTGGTGTATCAAAGTCTAAAATAGGTCGCACCTGCTCAAGGTAAGTCTGGGCGTTTCGCGCCACATCTTCTTCCGTAAGTTGGCGACGTACCTCAGATTTTCCAGTCGGATCACCAATGCGAGCGGTAAAATCACCAATAATCAGTACTGCGGTATGACCAGCATCTTGAAACGCTCGTAGTTTTCGCACTGGTATACTATGACCGAGATGAATATCGCTACCCGTTGGATCAATTCCCAATTTCACCCTAAGAGGTCGCTCAGTTGTTGCTAAACGCTTTTCTAAACTTTCAACGTGAGTATCAGAATCAGTCGGTTGTGGGAAAATTTCAACAATACCACGACGCAGCCAAGAAAAATCCTGCGTCATACTACTAGGAGATTGACTGTTAACTATGCTTTGCACTATCAAAGTAGGATTGGTTATGGTCACTGACAATTTGTATGACTTTCGTTTGCCAAACTAATATCATTGCAAAAAATTAACCGCCTTGCTTAATCCAAGACATTACACTATATATTTACTAGTGAGGAAGTAAAACCACCGTGTCGTCAAGGACTTTTGAAGATAAGCAGCCACAACCTCGAGCGTCTGGCTCAGGTTTTGAGTTTCTTAAAGGAGTCGGCCAGGTAGCTGGCGGTACTCTACTTTCCGCCACGATGCTGACAAGTTCTATTGTAGCGGGAGGACTCGTTGGCTTAGCGGTGAGTTTCCGCAACTTGCCAGATGTGAGACAGTTACGCAGCTTCTTGCCATCAGAAACGACTTATATCTATGACATCAAAGGTAAACTGTTAACGAGTATTCACGGAGAAGCCAACCGTGAAGTGATGCCATTAGATAAAATTTCTCCAGATCTCAAGCGAGCAGTATTAGCCAGTGAAGATAGCGACTTCTACTATCACCACGGAATTAATCCCAAAGGCGTTGGACGTGCAGTAGTCACCAACTGGTCAGCAGGCGGCGTGCGAGAGGGCGGTTCAACCATCTCCATGCAGTTGGTGAAAAACTTATTCTTGTCTCACAAGCGTGCTTTTACCCGTAAAATAGCCGAGGCAGTACTGGCAATTCGCTTGGAGCAAATTCTTACCAAAGACCAAATTTTAGAAATGTACCTCAACCAAGTTTATTGGGGTCATAACAACTATGGTGTACAAACAGCAGCACGCAGTTACTTTAACAAATCGGCAGAATATTTAAACTTGGCTGAGTCGGCGATGATGGCTGGTTTAATCCAAGCGCCGGAAGACTATAGCCCCTTCATTCACATGAATAAGGCAAAAGAGCAGCAGAAAGTAGTTTTAGGTCGAATGAAGGAATTGGGCTGGATCACGCAGGAAGAGTACGATAAGGCTCTCAAACAACCAATCAAACTTGGTAAAATTAAATCTTTCCAAGGAAGCGCCTTGCCTTACGTGACAAACGCTGTAGCCCACGAAATTGCCAAAAAGTTTGGTCGTGAGGCGCTGCTCAAGGGTGGAATGCGAATTCAAACCACAGTTGATACCAACTTCCAAAACATGGCGGAGGACACTGTCAAAAACTGGCATGATATTTTGAGGGGGCAAGGGTTATCTAGAAACCAAATTGCTCTGGTTGCCATTGATCCCCGTACACATTTTGTCAAAGCTCTGGTAGGTGGCGTAGATTCTAAAACCAGTGAGTTTAATCGTGCAACTCAAGCTTTACGGCAACCTGGCTCTGCTTTTAAACCATTTGTTTACTACACTGCTTTTGCAAGTGGTAGGTACGATCCAGACACAACGGTCTACGATACCCCTGTGGGTTATCGAGATGGTGACAGATGGTACTACCCACGCAACTATGACAATAGCTATGGCGGGGCTATGTCAATCCGCTATGCGTTGATGCAATCTCGTAATGTTCCCGTCATAAAGGTTGGTAAGGCTATAGGGATGAATAAGGTTGTCGAAACCTGCCGCACCTTAGGTATTATGAGTCCGATGGAACCTGTAACTTCTCTGCCATTGGGTGCTATTGGTGTCACGCCGTTGGAAATGGCAGGTGCTTATGCTACCTTTGCCAACTATGGCTGGCAATCTCCAACGACGATTATTGCCCGTGTGACCGATAGTAGTGGCAATGTCTTACTTGACAATACCCCTAAACCCGTACAAGTTCTCGATCCGTGGGCATCAGCAGCAATTGTTGATACCATGCGCTCTGTGATTAATGAGGGTACAGGTAAACATGCTGCAATAGATCGCCCTGCAGCAGGTAAGACAGGAACAACTTCCTCTGAGAAGGATATTTGGTTTGTCGGAACCGTACCTCAATTAACAACTGCTGTTTGGGTTGGTCGAGATGATAACAGAAGTTTGGCTACTGGTGCAACGGGCGGGACTATGGTTGCTCCAATTTGGCGCAATTTTATGATGAAGGCGCTTAAGGATGTACCTGTGGAAAAATTCAAGTCGCCTTACCAGTTTCCTCGACCGAAATCAAATTAAAGTTAAAAAAGTTAACATAGTAAAAAATGAAGAGTTTGGTGTCAATTTCAAACTCTTCATTTTTGCTTTCAAAAAAACACGCTTAATAGGGAACAGTCAACAGTCAACAGTCAACAGTAAACAAGGGGTGAACGAGTCCGTTTCCTACCTGATAACTGATAACTGATAACTGGTAACTGATAACTGATAACTGATAACTGATAACTGATAACTGATAACTTGTTTATCGGAAGGGGGGAGGGGGAGTAAGATAAATATGTTACACTTGTATGATGACAATGGTACTCGCTACCAAACTTAACAAAAAGTAGCTCAAAGTCAACGGCGACAGCGTTAACAACTTGCAGCTAAGTTGAGAGAACTGGGAATTTACCCTAATGGATATTAAAAAGTTCCGTGACGTGTTTACTCACGGCAATGAGGGTAGGCTTTCCACACGATCGCGCGAAGGAAGTTTTATGATTGTTGTTCTAGTTCCTTTTTCATCCGCTGTAGGGTGAGATCCATTTGGTCAAACATTTGTTGCGGAGTTACACCAAACTGACTTAACTGTGTCTTAAGTTGCTCTACAGTCATTTGTGCCATGAAATCTTCTGATAGCTCAAAACGCTTCATAAACACCCGATAGCGATCCATCATGGCTTCCATCTGCTCAATAAACAGCTTTTTGCCATCGCGGTCAAATTTACCATAGTTACCGCCAAGCTTGATAAGTGCTTGATAGTCTTCAAACAGTTGCTTGGCTTCTTGCTGAATTATGTCAGAATCAAAAAATCCCATTTTGGTTACACCCCACTGAGTGATAAGGCTCAGTAGCTCTCTTAATTGATGCCTTTTGCTTATTATAGTTTAGGGACATAATCTAGAAAAGAAACTTCGGTTTGAGTACGGTTTGTTACCGCAATTTCAACACTTGACTTGCGCAACTTAAAATTGAAAAGTCCAACTTCACACAAGATAGTGCGACTTCCTCGCTATGCTTCTTGTTTCCCCTCTGCTCGGATCCTGCCCATTTGTATTAATCTTAAAATCAAAGGGTATTAGGCGTGGGGCAGGCATAGTCTTTGTCGGAGTAGTTCATCAGATAGGATTCAGTTACTATAACAGCAATGCTGAGTTTATGATGGTGCTTTAGTTATGTTTAATCAACGAAAAAGCCGGAGCATTGCCGCTATTTTAGCTTTGTCTGGTACAGTGGCAATTTCCGGATTACATAAGTTTTATTTAGGACAGCCACTTTGGGGTGTGCTTTATGTGTTGCTTTCTTGGACACCCATTCCCAAGGTAGCGAGTGCTATTGAAGGAGTTTGGTTTTTAGCGCAAGACGAAGAAGCTTTTGATCGTCATTTTAATTTAGGTAAATCAGCCATCAAAAACTCACAGTTCGCCAGCAATCAAGTTAGTACGATCGCTCAAGGCTTGCGAGAGTTAGAAAGTTTACGTCAAGATGGATTGATTTCTGAGTATGAATTTGAGCAAAAGCGCCGCCAGTTGCTAGACCATATTTCCTAAACCAAGCAACACTATGAAAAATTGGCTACCTTTAAACTCTAAGTTACAAAAACTACGCTATAAGTTACTGAACGACCCATATTATCGACTACAATCAGCAGAAGAGATAGCGATCGCCGCGCAACTGGGTATCCACATTGATGCCAATCAAGCAACTGTTGATGATTGGTTACGGCTACCAGGGTTATCGATTCACCAAGCGCGATCGCTTGTACAACTTTCTCGTGCTGGTGTCAAATTTTACTGTATTGAAGATATTGCCGCAGCCTTAAGTTTACCAGTACAAAGGCTAGAGCCACTCAAGCCAATTCTGAATTTCAGTTATTACGATGATCAATCTTTAACTCTTGGTAGCCATAAAATCAACCCTAACACGGCAACAATTGAAACTCTAGCAAAAGTGCCATTTATTGATTTATCCCTGGCGCAAGCAGTGGTTGAAAATCGCAGTTTAGCGGGAGCTTATCTTAACTTAGCAGATTTTCAGCAAAGGTTAAATCTTTCGGGTGAAACCATTGCCCAGCTTATGTACTACCTACGATTTTAATAGACTTCGTGGCAGTTGTAGGGAACAGGAAACAAGGAACAGGGAACTCTTAATTCTGAACGTTTAACTCTTAACAGAACCTCGTAAAATCTCACTTTTGCAAGAGGTATAATGTAGACGTAGCGATGCTACGTCTTTAGAATTAAATCACGCCAATCCTATCAAAAGGCCAAAAGCGGAACACTGCCCGACCAATAATATTTTCTTTGGGTAAAAACCCCCAGTAGCGAGAATCGTTACTATCGTTGCGGTTATCTCCCATAACAAAGAATTCGTCAGCAGGAACTTGTCGCTCTTGCATGGGTAAAATTGGTGGCTCAGCTATATAATCTTCTTGTATTGGTTGCCCATTAATGTAAACCTTTCCACCTGCGATACGAATTTTCTTTCCAGGAGTGCCAATAATACGCTTAATGAAAGCCTGGTCTTTGGGATATCCTCGATGTTGTAGTTCTTCTGGTGGCTGAAAAACAACGATATCGCCAAACTGTGGAGGATGAAACAAGGAAGAAATTTTTTCCACAACCAGGCGATCGCCCTTATGTAACGTTGGTAACATCGAGTCTGAGGGAATGTAGCGGGGTTCAGCAACAAAAGTCCGAATGAGGAGTGCTAAGAATAAGGCGATCGCAATCAAGATGAGATTTTCCCGTAAAGTTCGCCATCCTCGCGACGATGCAGAGGATTCTTTCGCTTCACTTTTCTGATGAGTCATAGCAAGCTGATTAATAAGTTAGACGAATTCTAGATTATTTTGATCCTAAAAGGACATTTGTAATGGCTTAGCCATACTGTCAATACTTTGTTTCGATATCATATAACTGACACAGGTGGCGGAGCTTATGCTTGAGGCGATCGCGCATACTTAATGGTGACACAATCACGCACTCATCCCAGTAACGTGCTACTTCTCTAATCAGCCAAAAAGGATTTACAACTCGTCGTACCACTTGACGTACATCTCCAACGATCTCATCATTAACGTCATCGTCTTTAGATTGATAGCCTTTTTTTAACCAACCATAAAAGTGTAGGTGCACTTCCAGAGAATCTAGTTTCCCTCGCCAATTTCCATTAATAGGTACAGCTGACTTAATGCTGTTATAGGTTAAACAGCGGTTGTGCCAAAGTTCTGGTAATTCGGGAATATCATTTTCCACATCATGAGTTTCTTCGCACCAGATCAGGAGGTAAAAGCGGTTATCGAAAGAGCGAGGTTCCGCATGACGAACTGTGTATTCCAGTTCTTGACCTTGAGAATTCCGGTAGAGGATGTAAAACGGCTGCTGCTTTTTCATCCAGTCTTCAATTTGAATTCGCCACCCTTGAGTGGATTGGCTAATTTGTTTCATGAGAGACTGACGCAAGGGCGGTTCGAGATTACCTCGCTCTAGTAAAAGTGCAAGTACAGTTTGGGCTTCCCCGATACGACCTATATCATTCAAGGCTTTTATTGCCCGTTGCAAGGCATTAACCTGGTTGGAATCAAGAGTAAAGGGCTTACCAAGCTCCAGAGTTTGTTGAGCAATGGCTACTATTAAGCCGGAGATACTCGGTTCTTTGCCCCATAGGATATCAAGGCTGCGGGCGATTTCCTCCAACTTTTCCTTAGTTCCCGGTGGAATTGACAGTGTAATCGTGTCTTTTTTTCTGGGCATTGCTTAAATGTACTTGCACTTAAAAAAATATTGTGCGATAGTCGTAATTGTAATTATAAATTATCTGCTCGCAGGTAAGTGCAGTGACATCGTCTTGAGACAGTATTCTTTATTGCGGATATACCTAACTCACAACTTTGTGCTGAGCGTATGTCAGTCATGGAAAACAGTGATAAGACGCCAGAATAAAACTCTCATAACAGCAAAAGGTCAGGTAAGTGACAATCTTAAGAATTTGCTTTGTAACCTAGACTCAATTTTGAATTGAAGTATTTGTATATGTCGAAGCGCACCCGGCTTTTGAATCGTCCTCCGAAAACTTTGGAGGAACGTTATTTTAGTGAAATTCGCCCCCTATTCTACGAACGCTTGGGGACTCATCATCAATATGGGGTGAGGAAGGGAACAACTCTTGCAGAACACTTGGACTCTGCGTGTCAGTTCATGTTGACAGTTAGTCGGATAGCTGGAGTCCCTGAAGATAAACGACCTGTGTTATTAGCAGCAACTGCGGTTCACGACTTAAATAAATTAGACTCGTTAGAACGTAAGGTGAAAACCTTAGCTAGAGATAAGAACTTTTTACGAGAACAGTTTGAACTTGCAGGTGTAGTGAGTTTTGTTTCAAGTGAAGAAGATTTTGAGTTAGCCAGACGGCTTATTGAACGCCACTCTGGGCATCATAACACCGATGGCGCGAGATTTTTACCGGAAGATCCTACTATTGAACGGTGGGCGGCGATGATAACCGCTGCTGACTTATTTGATTTAGGAATTCCCGATGCAGAGCGTTTTCGCAAAGTTGAAAACGAATTGACAGTTGCATTCAACCGTTCTAGCAATCTTTTCAGAGTGCGCTTATCTGAGGATAGAGGTTATATCACTGCACTTTTGCTGGGGGCTTGTGAAGAAGTTTTGACAAGGTACGGCTTGACACCTTTAGCGATTTTTCCTGATGGCGAACTTTTTGAGGGAGAAGCGATACCAAAGGCAGATTTAGTGACAGAAATAGCTAATGTTTTGCAAAGAAAGATTGACGAAGTATTTGGAAATAATATTGAACGACTTGTCAGACTTACTAAAGATGGAATTAAGATTGCTCACCAAGCGATTCAACAAAATCTTGAAGAGGTGTTGGTAAATGTAGAAGCACTATTAGAAAAGAAAAAAGCGGGTTACAAATCAGACAAAGTTGCAAAAGATATATTAAAGTGGAGCAATGCTGCTGGTACTGAGGCTGTAAAGAATGCAGTCAATTTGGAATTACTACCTGTAAGCAATGCAGAAGAATTTGCAGTTTCTGAAGGGTTAAAGGCTGCATATCTCAGCTATCGACAAGTAGGCTTCAACCCCAAAGACGTTTGGGAGAAAATTGCTCATCATGTCGGAATTTCTGAACAGCAACGTACAGTATTAGAAGCATTTGACGGACAATATGGACGACCTTTGTTTGCAGCAAAGGCAGCAGTGAAAGGTATCGAAGGCATTAAAGAGGCGTTGCGAGAATCTTTCCAATTAAGAATGGAAAGTACACAAGCAACAGAAGCATCAGAAGAAATGATTGCTGTCATCAATCGAATGTTAAATTTACCTATTCCATCTAAGTTGAATGGGCTAAAAGAATTAGATGCTTATATAGAAGCTAATCCTAAACAAAGGTGTTCTCTTGGTTCTACTTCCAATGAGATTGAGGAACTCATTTCTGACACTATGCCTCCTGGTACAAAAGTACAGGCTTTTTCTAACCGCTTACCAGGTGGAATCAGCGCCGAACCAAAAAGACAAGCAGATTCAATTGCAGCTTTAGCATATCAATTGATGACGGTTGGAGCTAATTTTCCTGCTGTTAAAAAACAAGATCCACTGTATCTACACTTTGCATTACCTAAAGGTTCAAATTCTGAACTGTTAAGACTGTGGCGAGAATACTTAGAAAGACTTGCTGCTACTAATGCTGAAGGTGGTACGGTTACAGTTGATGAATTACAACTGTATCGAGAAAATTCTCTAGACTTTAAACCTAACAAAGTTGTAGGATTTGCTTTTCCAAAACGTCGTGATTTTGTTCATACAACGCTCATTATTCCTCTTGTTTGGGGAGATGCAAATGCTTCTTTAGCTTTACTAAAATCACTACGTCTAGCTTTGGAACTTTCCTTATCTTTAGAGTTTGGATTTCCTTTTACTATAAGTGAAAATCTGGAAGTAGAGTTATCTAACGATATTTACGGGCGAGTAGAAGGTATTCCTGCTTCATTACAACCTTTATTAGGTAATGGTCAATATAAACGCGAAGATTCAGAAAAAATTCTTGAGCGTTTGCGTTGTCTCGGAAAACTTGCAACATCCGTCGCCAGTATTCAGAAAGTAGATGATTGTCTATATGATTTAGCCCGTGCTTGTGCAAGACCACTTGAACTTTACTATGTCTTACTACGTTGGTTCTTGCGAGAACAAGATGAACCAAATTTCAGTGTCATTTGGAGTCGAATTTGTCAGCCATTAAATACTTTACTGGAGAGTCTTATGCCTAATGATAACTCACTCTTAACTCAATATCTTAAAGAGGCGGCACAAGTCGCAGCTGAAGGGAAAATATGGGGAAGTTCTTTTAAGAGAACTGCACAAGCTGAACCTTTTACAGCTTTTCTTGCAGCTATTCGCTCTCAAAAACCTCATTTAGGTTTAGATGTTGTTTTTGCTGCTTTAATTCAGCAATATCATACTCGCTTAGATCGCATCCGAGAACATGGCGTTGGTCAAACAAAGTATGAGCAAATTACACGATATTACGAAATTTTACGAAAACTATATGAGGATGTTTATCAAGCTCGTCCTGAAAAGTTATTAGCTGATCAAAAAACATTGGAAGCTGCTTATCTATTCTTCCTTGAAGAAGCACGACAGCAGCTTAAAGGCAAACTAGAAGAAAATTCGGTTGAAGTTACTACATCTATTTAATTAGGAGGTTATCATGTCAATTAAAAAACTTTCTTCAGTTCTTGCTCAAACCTACGAAAACTTTCCCAAAGGACGGTTTATCACTTTCGTTGTTCTCAGAAAAACTCAATCTGAAACTATTTTTCGTACAGAAGGTTCTGGTGAACCTATATGTAGCGAATTTGTACAAGCAGGTATCAACGATGAGACTATTATCCAACGTTTAGTTATGACTAAACGCAAACAAGTAGCACCAGAAAGACGTTATGGACGAGAACATTTAAGAGCGCATGAACTGTTGTATAACAGTAAAGATGGTTCTCTTTGTTCTTTGAACACAAACTCTCCTTGCGAGATGTGTGTGGACTGTTTTCTCTACGGTTTTGCTGCTGGTGGCGGAGGCGCACAGAAAAGTAGGATTTGGACTGAAGATGCTTTTAGTGTTTTACCTGCGACTGAAGTTTTAGGAGAAAGAACGATTAATGCTATCTATGAAAATGGCACAATGCGTGACCAAAATGGTAATGCTTCAACCGCACTAAATACCAGTGAATATATTAAACCCGGAGTTCATTTTCTTGATGTCGTAACCCTCAAAGATGTCACTGCTGATGAGTTACGCTATATCATTGGCAATATTCTTTACACCAGTCGCTATGGTGCTGTTTCCAGTCGTGTTGGACGTATGGAAAATGCAATATTGGGCATCTTTGGTAGTATTGCTGAACTTCCCAGTTCTTTGCAACTTGTCCAAGCTGTTTATGATGGTTTGGATAAACCTTTAGAACATCCCATGAATACTAAGCGCCTGATAGAAAAAGCTAAAGAAATGCTTTCAACTTGGAAGAATAAGCGAGGCGTTTCTATGCATTTCTCTGATGAAGAATTAGCAAGTGTAATGACTGATGTTGATAATCATTGGTCAGAAGCGGAACGAGATAATTTCTTAAAGCGGTTAAGTCAATCTTACGAACCTTTCCGTCAAGTTCCTGCTGAGTCTAAAAAAAGCAAAAGCAAAGGTAAGAAAGCAACAGTTGAAGCAGAGAGTTAGATGATGTCAATAATTCCTTTTCAACAGGCAAAGTTTGTGGAGTTAGTGTGTTTAGAACCAGTCTTTTTTGCCTCTAGGGAGTTGTCGGATACCTACTACACTGAGGGGACAATTGGGAATTATGCTCTAACCTATGCTTTGGGTTTGGTTAATTCCGCTTATCGTCTCCAAGGACAGGCTACAGGACGACCTACCTACAAAGAAGATTTTGAAGCGATCGCACAAACATTCTACATATTACCCGCCTCACCTACTCATGGTCGAGTGACTTTCCGGTTTGAACGTTTTAATGCTCTTTCTGATGCTTATTGGTATGCGATGACTAATAACAGAGTCGCTACAGCACGTGAAGATTTACCATTTTTCAGGAGAACAGGTAAAAAACCAAATTCATTTAGAGCAAGTAATTTTCCTCAAACAGGACGGTTCCGAATGATTGAACGTGGGAATAAATTCCAAACTGTCGTTTTTGGTAATTATCAATTACCTGACTACATTCGTGTTGGTAAATTTTTAAGCAAAATTAAAGTGAATATTCTAGAGACATTTGATGTCATTCCATTACCAGAAGGAAATTACCAAACAAAGGCTTACTTGAACGTTGCTGATTTACCACCACAGACTGAAATCTTGTCTTTTGATTTAATTTCTATGCCTCCAGCACCAATACTTAAAAATCTTCATTTCCGGGGTGCTGCTTGGCAAGTTGGTGAAATAGTTGTACCAGCAGATTTACAATTTTGTGGCGGAAGCAGAATCAATGGTTAATCAAAGATTAGTTACTAAACTTGAACCTCGTAGTATTTTTGCTTGTGCATCATTACCCGATGAGCTTTCATTCATGAATAATGCACTTCAACATCAAGTTGAGGTTTTTGAAAAATCTCGCGATGTTGATATTATCCTTGACTTAGCACCGACAGGGACAGGTAAAACAAAAGCGGGATTCACAGTTTTATTGCACCAACCTACCAAAAGTGCTGTTTACATTGCCCCAACTAATGCTTTGGTAGAACAGCAACGTGAAGCCGCAGAGAAGTTTGTAAAAGAAGCTGGTTTACCTCATGTAGTCAAATCTGCTTCAGCCAGAGAAATTCAAAGTTGGTCTGATGATAAAGTGGGTAAGCGACGAGGAGAAAAACTGTATAACGTCTTGCGAAATCCTGCAACTATTTTTCCAGAAGTAGGAGCAAATAAACCAATTATTTTGGTGACAAATCCTGATATTTTTTACTACGCTACTTTCTTCGCCTACAACAAGTTAGATAGAAGCAATATTGCTAGTAGTTTTTACACCAAGTTTGGGACAGTCATTTTTGATGAGTTTCATCTTTATGATGCTAAGCAGTTGGTAGGGTTGCTGTTCTATCTCGCTTATTCCCATCTTTTTGGCTTTTTTAAGCATGGAAGACGGGTTGTTTTACTCACAGCTACACCAGAACAGGCTTGTGAATTAGCATTGCAAAGTTTAGAAAAGCAGGGTGTAAAAATCGCCAGAATAGATGGAGAGACTGGTAATGGTAAACTTTTACCATCGCAAACAACAGTCAATCTAGAATTAAGACCACAACCTGATACTAGGGAAGAGTGGCTAGCAGAGTTAGCGTTTGAAGTTGTCCAACGTTTTCGCGAAAGACCTAAGGAAAACGGTGCAGTTATTCTGGATTCTCTAGATAGTATTAATCGTCTCAAAGAATTGTTAAATCAGCAAGGACTGACTGATTATATCGGACGCATGACTGGTCCTGCACCTTTTAAAGATAGACAACGGGCAATGCAGTGTCAAATAATTTTGGCTACTAGCACTGTAGATGTAGGATTTAACTTTGAAAGAAATCCTACACCAAAACGACAAAATTTAGACTGGTTAATTTTTTCAGCCCATAATCGTGCTGCATTTTGGCAAAGAATTGGTAGAGTCGGACGTGTTTTGGGTAAATTTGAGACTCACATTGACTCAGAAGCCATAGCTTATTTACCAGCAATAGCTTGGGAACAAGGTTTAGCCTCTCTCGATATATCTGGAGGACGTATAGCACTTGAGCAAATATTGAAAAATCTTCCTTGTTTAGAGAAACCATTCTTACTTGCATATTGGCGTTCTGAAGCGTTTTTAGAAATTGCTCGTCCATTGTTAGAACTAGAAGAAGTCTTTCAAAATATAGCAGGTGCAGAATTAGTACCACAGCTTTTTGAAACAATAAAATCAATTTTAGGAGGAAACCGTACTTGGGATGACTGTCGCTTTAGAATGAAAGTTTTACGAGGTGCTGAGAACATTAGTCAAGCCTCACTCAAAGATGTTCAAAATAAATGGAAATTTACTCCTGGTGGTCAAGCTTTTGTGAAAACTTACATTAAAGCTAAATACCCTGAAGATTGGGATGACTTACAAGCCGGACGTGTGAGTTTAGAGGACTATGAAGAATTGTTCAAAAAAGATGAAGAAGCGGCAAAATATTTACAAGAATTTGCTCTTGTTTTCATGACCAGCTATGCGCCATTATTCTCTTTTAGAAATACTTTATTTGAAAGTCTCCCAATTCGTGATCCTCATGGTTATCTCTTAGATGAATCAGAAGAAACACGCCTCGATCCCATCCATCTTTTACGTCACTACGAATTTGTTCCAAATGGGGAACTTATAGAAGTCACTAGTCGGGCAAAGGAAAATTATGAACTGGTTTTTCGTCTGAGTTATCCTGACACTTGGCAAGAATTTGTTAATACAGAACTCAATAAATTGACTGCTTTCAAAAATTGCCGTATTGAACGACGTTTAGGAGTAGGAGGAGCAATACGACCCACGCCCTTGATTCAACTACTAGAAAAACATCTCATACCAGGGATGATTATAGCTGAAAAAGAGAATCAGTATATTATCTTCCAAATGCGAAGAGAAGGAATTGTTTCATATCCAATTGTCATTCAATGTAGCAATGCTCAAAAAGAATACAGATTTTTACCTGGGATTGCAGGAATTTTAACCATGACAATTAAGGGTAAACAATTGCGTCTTCCAGATGATGAACCCTTTATAGTTTAATAACTCTCAATTATGCCCCACAGTCTCGTCCTCAACCTCATCCCCCAATCTCCCATCTACCCCGAATTCCTCACAGGTAGACACTACCACGCCCTATTCCTCACCCTGATAAGTTCAGTCGATAAAGATTTAGCAGACTATTTACACGCATCCAACGCAGAGAAACCCTTCACCCTTTCCCCCTTACAAATACAACGCAATCATAAAACCCATCAACAGAAAAACCACAGCTTGCAATTTTCCCATCAACGCCCAATTCCCCCAGGTACACCCTGTTGGTGGCGCATCTCGCTATTAGACGACACACTCTTTAGCAAGCTGACTCCACTGTGGCTAAATCTTAACCCCAATCATCCTTGGCATTTGGGTTCAGCAGACTTGTATATTACTAGCATCTTTGGTACACCCCAATCAACACAACCTTGGGCAAATGCTTGTACCTATACACAATTGTACGACCAAGCAAGCGATCTGCGCGGAGCGCAGCAGCGAAGCGATCGCCCAAATCACCCTCTCAACTTCACCCTCGCCACACCCGTAGCTTTCCGCCAAGGAGGATACGATACCATTCTGCCAAATCGAGAATGTGTCTTCAACAGTCTTCTCAGTCGCTGGAACAAATATAGTGGGATTGAATTTACCAACGTCCCAATCGAGTCAATTTATCCAAGTTTTGTCAACATCCATACGGAAGTTATTCGTAACTATGACACCAAATTTATTGGTTGTGTCGGCGAAATCAGCTATCGAATTTTAGGAGATGTTGAACTAATTGCAATCAAACAAATAAATGCCCTTGCCGACTTTGCTTTGTATGCAGGAGTTGGACGTAAAACAACAATGGGCATGGGTATGACACGTCGCCTCTCATCAAGTGTTGAAAATTATGAATGATACAGAATATATTCCAATTGCTTCCTTAAATCAATATGCCTATTGCCCACATCGCTGCTGGCGGATGTTTTGTGCAGGAGAATTTCTTGATAACCAATACACAATTGAAGGGACAAGTTTACACGAACGCGTCCACACATTAGGGGAAGGACATCGTGATGAAACCTGGCAAGTTCGAGCGATTTGGCTCAAATCAGATAAATACAAACTTATTGGTAAATCTGATTTAATTGAATCAGAAAACGGTGAGTTGTATCCAGTTGAATACAAGCGAGGACGTAAGGGTGAATGGGATAACGATGAGTTGCAAGTTTGTGCCCAAGCTTTATGTCTAGAAGAAATCACAGGACAAATAGTGACGACTGCTTATGTTTATTACGCACACTCACATCAACGTCAAGTCGTAGAAATTACGGAAGAATTGCGTCAAAGCACAGTCGCCACAATTGAAGCTGTTCAGATGCTTTTCTTGACAGGTATTATGCCAAAAGCTATTAAGACAAAGCGCTGTACAGGATGCAGTTTGTACACACGGTGCTTGCCAGAAATTGTGGATAAAGTCGGACGGTATCAAGAAGTTTACTAAACGAGAACTTTGATATTTTGCATCACTTTTAATGAGCCTCGTAATTGATCGCCTCGGAATTAATTCCGAGGCGGACGACATTTCAACTCAAATCTTAACACTAACTATGAGCACACTTTACGTTACACAAGACGATGCTTTTATCGGCAGAATTGATGAACGACTACACGTCAAATACGAGAAAAAGACAATATTAGATGTCCCGCTTCTTAAAATCGATGGTGTCGTAGTCTTAGGACGCGCGACAATTTCACCATCTGCTATCAATGAATTATTAGAACGTCAAATTCCCCTAACTTTTCTGACAGGAACTGGTGGTTATTTAGGACGTTTAGAACCAGAAGTCACCAAAAATATTTTTGTCCGTAAAGCGCAATGGCAAGCCGCAGGTGATACACCCCAAGCAATTCATCTCGTCCAAGGCTTTGTACGTGGTAAACTCAAGAATTACCGTAACACTCTTGTCCGTCGTCAACGTGAATCCAACGACCTAGATTTATCCGGTGCTATTGAACATTTAGATCATGTCATTGCACCCATCGACGCAACTCAAAACATTGATTCTTTACGCGGGTTGGAAGGTGCAGGTAGCGCTGCTTACTTTGGCTGCTTTAATGAAATGATTCGCAATACACAATTCACTTTTCCCAAGCGCGTTCGTCGTCCACCAACCGATCCAGTGAATTCCTTACTCAGCTTTGGTTATTCCTTATTGCGTCACGATGTCCAAAGTGCAGTTAATATTGTTGGGTTTGATCCATATTTGGGATATTTACATTGCGATCGCTATGGTAGACCATCACTAGCATTAGACTTAATGGAAGAATTCCGTCCCCTCGTGGTAGATGCACTTGTGTTGTCTACGTTAAATAAGCAATTGTTGAAGGTTGAGGATTTTGTCACAGAACCTTTAAGCGGTGCTGTTTCCCTCACCAACGAACCAAGAAAAACATTTCTGCGGCTGTACGGACAAAAGAAATTATCCGAATTTAAGCATCCCGTTTTAGGACGCAAATGTACTTACCAAGAAGCTTTTGAACTTCAAGCCCGGTTACTAGCTAAATACTTAATGGGCGAAATCGAGAAATATCCACCCTTGGTTTTGAAGTAAGCCTGGAGATGAAAAGTCGCAATGAATGTTGTTGTGTCTTACGATATTTCTGAAGACAAGCGCCGCACAAAAATCCACAAAGTCCTCAAGTCTTATGGACAGTGGGTGCAGTATAGTGTATTTGAGTGTCAGCTGACTGATACTCAATATGCGAAGTTGCGATCGCGCCTACACAAACTCATCAAACCTGATACCGATAGCATCAAGTTTTATTTTCTCTGCGCTTGCTGTTTTGGTAAAGTCGAACGTATCGGTGGCGAACCACCCCGTGATGAGACGATTTTCTTTGCCGAATGCGCGGATGGGTAGGTGTAGAAAAAGAGGTTTGAAAAAAAATGGCTGGATTGCTTACAGGACGAGGATTTTGGGGAAAATTTATTTATAACCATCCGCGCTCCTTGCCTAGACAGGATTTCAGCCATTTGGCGTAAATTGATTTAGTTTTTCTCATGTTATGATCAGACCATCCGCGCTTTGGAACCTTGAAAACTTTATATGGTGCAGTTTTCTGAGTGCCGCAGTTGAAATTTCTCTTACTCCCTATTAGGGATTGAAACAAAGATGGCTATCTCATCATCAAGGTATTGCTTTAGGGTTGAAATTTCTCTTACTCCCTATTAGGGATTGAAACAAAAACGCCTGTAAACCCGTCATATTGTTTTTGAGGTTGAAATTTCTCTTACTCCCTATTAGGGATTGAAACCAACTGGTTTTGGTTGTGCTCCTGGTGTGTCTGTCTGTTGAAATTTCTCTTACTCCCTATTAGGGATTGAAACTTCCTATGAATGAAGAAGAAAAGATTTTTCAAGATAGTTGAAATTTCTCTTACTCCCTATTAGGGATTGAAACGGTGGAAAGTTCAACCCAAAAAAAGAATATGAAGGTTGAAATTTCTCTTACTCCCTATTAGGGATTGAAACAAGAAATTCTCCAATACTTCCTCCTTCCCCAAAAGTTGAAATTTCTCTTACTCCCTATTAGGGATTGAAACAGAACTGAATCTATCCATGCTACGAAAAACATAGGTTGAAATTTCTCTTACTCCCTATTAGGGATTGAAACATCAAAGGCGATCGCCAACAACCATAAAATATCGGTTGAAATTTCTCTTACTCCCTATTAGGGATTGAAACGTGGCGTTTGCTGCGATCGTGCTGGAACCGGAAAGTTGAAATTTCTCTTACTCCCTATTAGGGATTGAAACCATTTTTTTTTAGAGCAGCGATCGCACGTCTGACTGTACTAGTTGAAATTTCTCTTACTCCCTATTAGGGATTGAAACATTGAGTGCAGCTTGAGACGCTTGACCCTGTTGAGGTTGAAATTTCTCTTACTCCCTATTAGGGATTGAAACGAAAGAAGAAGGGGAACTTTGCTGTGTCAGCTGATGGTTGAAATTTCTCTTACTCCCTATTAGGGATTGAAACCAACAAATGTTCAATATAGCCAAAGGAACGTCAAGGTTGAAATTTCTCTTACTCCCTATTAGGGATTGAAACAAAAACTCAAAATCCAAAAGCTGACAACAGACGGGGTTGAAATTTCTCTTACTCCCTATTAGGGATTGAAACGTATACATTAAATTTCTCCGCCCAGATGCGTGCGGTTGAAATTTCTCTTACTCCCTATTAGGGATTGAAACATTTCGCAGAAGAGGAGTACGTGTTGTCATGTCTGTTGAAATTTCTCTTACTCCCTATTAGGGATTGAAACGGGAAACGGATTAGACGAGTTAGTTTGAGGGGTGGGTTGAAATTTCTCTTACTCCCTATTAGGGATTGAAACTTGTGGCTGTAGTAAGCTCCTTTCCAAAACTCTTGTTGAAATTTCTCTTACTCCCTATTAGGGATTGAAACTGACGATTGTGTGGACGCATCAACCCAGCTGATAAACGTTGAAATTTCTCTTACTCCCTATTAGGGATTGAAACAAGAGAAGAAATTAGAAATAAAGATTTAAATATACGTTGAAATTTCTCTTACTCCCTATTAGGGATTGAAACCAACCCAAAGGTAACGACTACTAAGGATGATTCTATCTGTTGAAATTTCTCTTACTCCCTATTAGGGATTTAAACGTTTCAAACCTTCCTCCTATTGTGATGCAAGGCATCATGAAGGTTGAAATTTCTCTTACTCCCTATTAGGGATTGAAACTTTTCATTCTCGGTTAATCCTTTATACCTTAAAAGGTTGAAATTTCTCTTACTCCCTATTAGGGATTGAAACAGAAACGTTGAAATCATGCGTATCACACATAACGGTTGAAATTTCTCTTACTCCCTATTAGGGATTGAAACTAGTTGTTGTAGCAGACTTCTCAAAGTACTTCTATCCAGAGTTGAAATTTCTCTTACTCCCTATTAAGGATTGATACCAAGTTGCATTCATACAGGTAATCTTCTTTTTTCTTCCTTAGCGCTCTTCGCGTCTATGTCCTGAGCCCTTCGGGCACGGCTTGAGGCCGAACGGACACGCTAGCCCCTAAGGGGGCGCTGCGCAAACGCTAACGTGGTTCGTTTATGAAATTATCTCTTTGAACGCAACTTAGTATGAAACATCAAGCTGAGCGAATCGACAAAGTAAAGGGAAACAAATACCATGTCATCCCCCGTACCAAATCTAGCTGACAACTGGGAGTTTACAGAACTATGGGTAGATCCAACTGCCTCACCTCCCTACGTCCTTATTCTTGTAGGCGACAGTTCTGGTTTAAGCTGGATCTATGATCCAAGTCAGAACTATCAGTTAGTGTTTAAGAGTGACACCTATTCTGAAGCAAAGCTCTGGCTACTTGAAGATAAGTACGAGCAAGTTCAAGGACGACTACTCGCACAAGTGTCACCTTAGGAAAGCATTTTGATCTAGTGCACACCAGATGAGCACAATTCATATCAACAATGCCTCAGCAAAAAATGTTGGGTTAATTTTTGGCTGTGAATGAATCAAGATATGAATTTCAAAATTTACATTGATGGACAGACGCTGCATGTAACGTTTCTATCGGATTAACAGGAAATTGAAGAGCGTGCTATCATAATTGATTCCCAAATTCAGCAACGCCATTATTTAAGTAAAGAGTAAAAGCAAGATGGATCAAGGTAAAAATAAGTTGAAATTTCTCCTTCCCCCGATTAAGAATTAAAACCCTTGTATTCAGCTTCATCTATTGCCGATCGCCAGACATCATAAGCTTGTGTGCTCAAATGAAGCCCGTCTGTAGTCAGTTCTAAACGCAAGTTACCCTGAAAATCTGCAAACCAATCATAAAGATTTAAATAATAAACTCCTTCTTGTCTTGCAATCAGGGAGAGTTGCTCATTAAGATGACGAATGTGGGTATTGGAAATTGCAGATAAACGAGTTGGTAAAATAGATTGAAGAAAAATTTTAGTTTTTGGGTGAGTCTGTCGCAACTTGCGAACAATTTCGCGGTGATTGTGTAAGATAATTTCATCTGTGGTACCCTTTCGCAAGTCATTAATTCCAACCATGATATAAATGAAATCTGGTCTGGTTTCACTAAAAACAGATACCCTTCTTAAAACACCAGCGCAAGTATCTCCAGATATTCCCTGATTCAGCCACAATTTATCTACAGGCAATTTTTCTTGAGGAAACCACAAACTTAAAGAATCACCCACTAAAATTCCCAAACGATTGTCACCTTGACTCTGAGTCATTGCTTTGGCTTCCATCGCCAATAAACTTTTCCAATCCTCATAGGTGAGTTGAGTCTTCCTCGTAGATATCAATGATAACTCTGTCCCGTCTTTAGGTAAACTTGGATAAATATGACCAGTTTTCAGTGCGGCTAATCTTGCATAGTAAAGTTGTTTTCCAGATCTAATTTTGTAGTCAGCTACTTGAGTTTTTGGATTGCTATAAGATTCTATACGCTTTGTCAACCATAAGTGACTCAATTCTGGTGGATTTATTCCGGCACTAGAGAATACTTTCCTGGTAATATTTTGGTTGGAAACATATTTTAAGTTCAAAACGACTCTGCTATTTTCTGAATAGATATTGGACAGATGTACAAGAGTTAATGCTGGTATTATCAATCCTGTCAACAGACCTACTGTCAACAGACAAAGATTTCTCGTCTTTACGTTTTTCATCCCCGCACCGCTTTTTCTCACTGACAGCATTAACTTGTTGAATTCAGAAAATTTTTTAGCTCACCGTTTCATTATTCTTCATTGATATACATATTTCTGTAAAGCGTTTCGAGATGATATTTACCATCTCTTCAAAATTTTTCCATATTGCTTTTAGCAGTTTTCATTTTTCTTTAGGACTTACGCACCATCTGCTAGAAACCCGGTTTCTTCGTTCGTCTTTGGTTGCGAAACAGACGATTTTTGGTAGAAACCGGGTTTTTTTGCGTAAGTCCTGTTCTTGAAAACTGCCCACATTATTAAATATGGTTACTTAGGGGCTAGTACCCCTGCCGAGTAAGTCAAAAGCATCTCCCTACACCCTTACACCCCTACACCCCTATACGGTTCAGTTAAGACATTTATTCGTTGAGACAGCAGGGGAGATGAAGAGTTAACGTCCATTACCATTAGTTCTTTCGCCTCTGCTCCTCTGCTCCTCTGCTCCTCTGCTCCTCTGCCCCCCTGCCTGCCTCAACAGATTAATTTCCTTAACTGAACTGTATTGCCCTATACCCCTAGTTACAAATCTTCAAATCTGTATCGACTACCGATAATATAATCTTCATTGATTTCAAAAGAAATCCATCGGCGTTGTAAAATTTCTGCAACAAAACCCGTTGTGTTGGAACCCGCAAATGAATCTAAAACAAAATCACCTTCATCAGTCAAAAACTTGATGAAAAATTCTGCAAAACTTTGAGGAAAACGTGCTGGATGAGGTTTAATTCCTCCTGCTTTACAACGCCGCAGATAAGCACTATTAGATTCTGTATTGGCAATTTCTAGTAAATTTGGTGGAATAGCACCCTTATTATCCTTTTGAAATTTGTCAGAAATATCATGACCGCTAGGGCGGATTTTTGCTTTATAGCCATTTTTCAGTAATTGTTTCATACTTTGACTATAAGGCTTTAGAACTTTTCTATTATCAGCTTTGGGGTGAGGCGTTTTAGATAACCACCAAACCACATTCACTGAATCTTTTACACGAATTCGTCTGATTGTGACCCACTCAGCAGGAGTTGGTAGTCGTGCTGGGTTATAGTGATAGAATTCTTGAGCAAGAAAAAAGCCAACTTCCTTACACAATCTCACTAAAAGTTCATATTGGTAAATACTCCTGACTGGATAACCAGGCAGATAAGCACCACCCAAATCTAAAATAAAAGAGCCATCATCTGCTAAAACTCTTTTAAATTCGTAGGCAAAAGGGAGAAACCATTCTATATATTTTTCTGCACTTTCGTTACCGTATTCTTTTTTACGTGTGAGTGCAAATGGAGGTGAGGTCAAGATTAAGTTAACACTGCTATCCTTAAGATATGTAAGTAATTTGAGGCTTTCACCTAAATATATTGCTCCATTTTTTTGAGAGTAGTAAGGTGTAAAATCTAATGTTTTTTGTGATGTTTGCTGTTCTTGTGTCAAGAGTTAGAACGTTATTCAATTAGGGCGTAAGCAGACTTATAGAAAGATTGGTTGAAAATTTTCTGCACGTTTACAAGGATGTGAACTTCCGCAGATGAAACATCACCACTTTTTGTATGGCAGAAATTTCCCAGACATGATGACTTTCACGCGATCGCCTTTAGAATCTTCTTCTTTTTCAATATTCAAAGTAAAGTCTATCGCGCTCATAATTCCATCCCCAAATTTCTCGTGAATCACCTCTTTCATCGGCATTCCATAAACCTGCATAATTTCGTAGAAACGATAAATGAGGGGATCTGTAGGAACAACAGGTCCCAAACCTTTGACAGGGTATTCAGTTAATTCCTTAAGATAAATCGTATCAAGCCCTAATGCTTCAACCAATAACTTCGCCTCTTCGTCAGAAGCACTGGCTTGACGGTAGAAAACAGATGCAATCCACACTTCGTCACGTCCCAAAATCTTTTCTAAATCAGCAAAAGTAAGTTCTTTTTCTTTTTTTGCAGCCAAAAGCGCTTGAGTTATTTCTGGGATAGACACTGGATAACTCCTGTAATTAATTGTTACTGTTTTGTGAAAAACGTTTGTAGCTTTTTTACTGCATTATAGTCTCATATTGGCTAAAAGACATCAAAAAATCATTGCTAAATAGAGACAAAAAAAGTTATGAGTTAGGGATTATAAATTAATAACTCCTAACTCATAACTTATAAATATAACAATTCCAAATGAATTGTGAACTCAAGTATCTTAACCTGAGCTTAACATCATGCTAACGCTGGAACAGGAATCATGATGTGAGAATACAAGGGGAAGCGATCGCACAACGCTTTGACTCGTCGCCGACAATCTTCAGCAATATCTGCTGAATCTGGATTTAATAAGCGATCTGCAATAATATTGCCAATCTCCGTAAACTCTTCAACTCCCAAACCACGTGTTGTCATTGCTGGAGAACCTAACCTCAAACCACTAGTCACAAATGGTGACTCTGGGTCAAACGGTACTGTATTCTTGTTGGCAGTAATCTTCACACCACTAACCAACTGGTCCGCTAGCTTACCTGTCATACCAATAGACCGTAGATCTACTAGTATGAGATGATTGTCAGTTCCATTTGACACCAACTTTAAACCTCGGTTTTGAAGTTGGGTAGCCAAAGCACGAGCATTATCAATCACCTGAGCAGAATATGCTTTAAACTCTAGCTTGAGGGCTTCAGCGAAAGCAACTGCTTTTGCTGCAATTACATGTTCGAGTGGTCCACCCTGATTACCAGGGAAAACGGATTTATCAAGCTTTTTACCCAGTTCGGGATCGCGGGTTAAAATTAAGCCACCCCTTGGACCACGTAAAGTTTTGTGTGTCGTTGTAGTTACAACATCACAATAGGGAATTGGGTCAGGATGAAGACCTGTAGCAACCAATCCGGCAATGTGGGCAATATCTGCCAGTAAGTACGCACCTACTTCATCAGCAATACTACGGAACTTTTCAAAATCAATGATGCGAGGATATGCAGAATAACCACAAATCAAGAGCTTTGGACGCTCCCTAAGCGCCAGCTCCCGAATTTGGTCATAGTCTAGTTCTTCTGTTTGCTGATTAACACCGTAGTGGCAAACTTGGAACCACTTACCAGATACGTTGACAGGTGAACCGTGCGTCAGATGTCCGCCGTGAGATAAATCCATGCCCATGAATTTATCACCTGGTTCCAGCAGCGTCAAAAACACTGCAAAATTTGCCTGTGCGCCAGAATGGGGTTGTACGTTGGCATGAGCAGCACCAAATAACTGTTTAGCACGGTCAATTGCCAGTTGTTCAATTTTGTCTATGAACTCACAACCACCATAGTAACGTTTACCAGGCAATCCCTCTGCGTACTTGTTTGTCAGTACGGAACCTTGAGCCGCTAGGACAGCAGCCGAGGTAAAGTTTTCACTTGCAATCAACTCCAAGTGATCGCGTTGACGCTGTAGTTCTTGGTTGATTAACTCCGCCACCGCAGGATCAGAGGAAGCAAGAAAATCTGAGTTAGTCAAAGTCACTTAAATCATCCTTATGGAAATTTGCACAATAGTCGGTAACTGTCTAGAGGCATGAGTTTGTAGTCTAAGAGTTCTTGACTAATGACTCATAACTCATGACATTGATTTATCCCGACTTACTCAATTATCGCCTGTCCAATAAATGGTTATGCAAAATTTTGAAGTTCTGGGCGGGTGCATACTCATTGCTCATTGGTGTCAATTTAAGCTGAAAACCTTTGTGTGAGTGCAAATGTTCAAAAACGGACACAGCATAGACGAAAACGCAAAACCAAAATCAAAACTGCACTGATACCGTACCCTGCACTGTAAATGGTGCGCCGTAATACACGCCATAATAGGAACTTTCAATATAGTTAACATCAAACAAATTCTTGAAATTCAACGCAGCCCGCCAGTTATCCCGACGGTAAAATATGGCGGCATCCGTCCGCAAGTAACTGGGTACGCTTAGGGTATTAGCTAAGTCTCCCTTTCTGTCACCGACAAAAAAGACACCGCCGCCAAATCCCAAACCTTTGAAATCACCTTGTTGAATTTCGTAGGTTGCCCATAAACTACCACTGTGTCGGGGTACGTTGTCGGGTTGATTTCCTTGATTACCGCTATTGTCTTTAGTAATTTCTGCATCGATGTAGGAATAGCTAGCAATAATGTTTAACCCCGGTAAAACTTGTCCTGCCAGATCAAACTCAATGCCACGAGAGCGTTGTTCACCAATCTGGATGCTGAATGTTGGATTATTCGGATCGGCTGTTGCCAGGTTTTCTTTGGTAATTTGGTAAGCTGCTAGAGTGGCGAAAAGTTTGCCATCAAGAAATTCCGCCTTTACCCCGACTTCAAACTGTTCACCCTCGGTTGGCTTAAACGTTTCGTTATTTGGGTTTCTGGAGGTCGCATCAGAAGGTTGGAATGAGCGACTCCAACTAGCATATAAAGAAACCGGCGGTACGGGTTGATAAACGACTCCCACACGCGGACTGAAGGCAGTATCTTCCCGATCAGTTGAAACACTACCTATCGAGTTTTCGTAGTTGGTTGCGGCAAAATCAAAGCGTCCACCCAGCAAAATTTTGAGCTGGTCTCCAATTGAGATCAGATCCTGGCCGTAAACCCCGACCAAATTATTAGAAGCAGACTCACTATTTCTGAACGTATCATATCGAATCGGTTGATAGACTGGGTCAAATATATCGATAGCTGGTACGCCAGCCGATGCTGTGAAGCTCTTGAGGTTGTAACTAGTCCAACCGAGCTCCACGCCGAAGAGTAAATCTTGCTTGATGCTGCCGGTTTGGATTTTCCCCAGGACATCTGTTTGCAAAAAGTAGCTCTGTGTGTCGGTCTTTAGCGAAGAACCAGAACGATTGAATGTCCGATTGTCTGGTTCCAGCCCTAAACCAAAGGTAAACCCCCGATCATTATTATTAAACGTCGCTGTGAACCCATTGCGGATAGACCAGTTGTCGCTAAATTTGTGTTGCAAGCGATAGCCAATTCCAGTCCACTCATCGAATGCTTTCAAGTTTGGGTCACCTAAAAACCGGGAGCGGGGGAGTTTTCCCAGGGGGTTGTCAACAAGAGTACCCGATGCCGGAAGGCCCAAGAAACTCACTTTGCTGAGATTGGAATATTGACCTTCCAGAGTCAGGTTAGTATTCTTACCAATATCAAAACTGATGACGGGCGCGACAAATTCTGATTCTGTGTTCACAAAGTCAACAAAGCTACCCAAGTTTTGATAGGCCGCATTCAACCGATAGCGAATCGTTTTGTCGGTGTTAACAGGACCTGAAATGTCGAGTGTTGGGCGGTAGAAATCAAAGTTGCCAATGGTGCCTTCAAAGTTGTAGTAAGGCGTTGACAGGGGTTGCTTGGTAGTGATGTTGACAATCCCTCCCGGTTCTCCCTGACCGTAAAGAACGGATGCTGGCCCTTTGAGAATTTCGATTTGTTCGACATTGGCAACATCCAAGGTTTCATTGTACCCAGCGCCGATGTAACGCTTGAATCCGTTGATAAACGTAGAACCACTTCTGCCGTTGTCAAATCCTCGAAGAATAAAACTGTCACCGACATAAGATTGAGAACCATAGCCTCCGGGAGTCACCCCACTGACGTTCTTCACCGCGTCCTGCACCCGCGTAATTTTTTGATCTTCGAGGACTTGACGGGGGATGACTTGAATTGAGGAGGGAACGTTGAGGATGGGCGTGTCAGGAGTTTTAGTCACACTGAAGGCTTTGGGTACGCGATACGAATCTTGTTCACCCGTCACTAGTAACTCAATTGGCTGATCACCTTGTGCCGACGGTTGAGTTGGTTGTGTCTGATTTTCTGGCTTAAGGGCAGGTGGTTGTTGCGTTTGAGGTTGCCCCTGTTGCGGGCTTTGTGCACTACTGGCAACACTGAAGATAAGACCCTCATTTGGACTATCAAACAACTCGACAATTGGTGCATTCGCCTCACCTGTTACTGTGACTCGGATGGTCTTAGCATCAAAGTTCGTAACTGTTATTTGGGTAATTCCCGCAACTGGTTTCGTACTGCCAAATCTAAATCCATCGCCCGAAGGTAGCCGCAGTTGAGCATTTGGAATATCTACGATAAAGTTATTACCAGCACTGCGATTGACTAATTGTAACGCCTGCCCTTTGTTTGTCTGTAAAATGATCTCTACACCTTTAGCGGTGGGGTTCGCTTTTACTCCGGTTACCTCCACGACTCCTGAGGTCGGTGTTGCTTGTGGTGTTGGCGACTGTACTAGCATTCTGGCGCTGGTGATCGGACGCTCTATCTCAGAGAGTGAGCGAATCTCTGTTATGGGTTTTACGGTTCGGGAATTGCTTACTAAACGTTGTTGTTGAGTCGAGTTTGCACTAGTTTTCGTAGATGCTATACTTTTGTCAACTGCAATTGTTGATTTTTCTTGACTTAATCCAGGAGTTGTGGACAACCCCAATATTGCCCCACTCAGTAATAGACTGGGAAGAAGCTTGTTAAATTTCATAGTTTTCCTCTGACTTCCTCACGCCACAAATAGTTAAATGGCTTTGCAATACCCCCTATAGTCCCAGGCGCTTTTCGTGCAACAACAGCGGGTTAAACGCGTTGTTGCACTGGTTCTCCATCAAAGGACAAAAATACATAGTTCCCTCGCCAAAGCATTGGAGAGGGTTAGAGTGGGGTAAGTCCAGGATTTCGGACAAAATCCGGCTTCTTGCAAGTAGTATCTAATTCAATAAAGCTGAGTATAGAGAATTGCTAGCAGTTGAGTCTATCCCAAAAACGTCTTATAGTCCCGAAAGCGACTTTTGTCCTGCTAAACATTCGCTGGGGGTGATGCCGAATTTGCGTTTAAAGGCGATCGCAAAGTGTCCTAAATGAGAATAGCCAACTTGGTTAGCAACCTCCGCAACGGTAACATCACCTTGTCGAAATATTTGCTCTGCCCGTTCCATGCGCTTATCTGTCAGATAGCCAAATACAGTCATGCCAAACAGCTGCCGGAATCCGCGTTGAAGAGTGCGATCGCTCGCCCCCACCATCTGCCCTAACTCTGGCAATGATGGCGGATTTTCTAGACGAGATTGCAAAATCTCCCTTGCATAATGAATCCGGGTAATGCTTGAAGTTTTTAGTCTAGATGATGATTGCAGACTACCTTGGTCTGCCAAAATCGGGGTAAGCTGCAACGTGATCATTTCCAGAGCTTTCGTCTGTAAATATATTCGTTTCATTATCCCTTTGTAGGGACAGTGTATGATTTGTCGTGCTACTGTCTGAGTTGCTAGATTGGTTTCCAGATAAAGCAGCGTTTGCCAGTCATTACCTTTGGCCAAAAAACCCAACTCTGAGGGGATGTGTCCATCCTCTCCAAAGAAAAACGTTGCCAACATCTCAGGAGGCATTTCGATATTGACCCCTAAAATCCGCTCGCCTCTGCGATACTCTGCCGTCCATCCCCGTTGTACACCGCTACCAGAAATGAGCATGTATCTTTCCCCAAAGTACTGCCCCTGGGAATCTCCTACCGTGCCTGAAAGAAGTACACCAAACTGAACGGGATGATCCCAGGTCGGAATCTTAACCAGCGCATCCTCGTGATTTTCGTAATCCGAAATCGAAATCACCAGTTTGGGATGTACCTCAATACTTCGCGCATAGCCCTTGCCCCTTATTTTAGGCATTTCAAATAACGATTCAAATGGCTCTCGCGCACGTTTGGGTACACGATTTTTGGCAGCTTCCACCCACAGTTCCAAATTATCTTTTTGCGTCAGGCTAATAGTCATGGTTATGACTGTCAATAATAATTTTTATCAACAAGTATAGAGCAGTGTAGTGACCTAAAATCGGGGTAGGCTAGGGCTTAGCAAGAATTCCCTGTCTTTTTGGCACCGAAAGTGTCAATTCTTCTTCATCAAGATATTCATCCAAGGTCAAAGAATTTATAAATTAATTTATGTATTACTTTTAACTACAAACCCAAAAAAAACAACGTACAATAAACTAAACTCAACATATAAATTTTGATCAGATTGTCATGATCCACATTCTTCCAAAGTGAGCATGGGAGGTTGGGCAAAGACAGACAAAAATGTAACAGATGTAACAACGTCCAGCATAACGGACGAACCATCCGCTACAGCATTTATTGCCATCCTTACCAGTTTTCTCCCCCTGGGTACATGTGGGTCATCCTCAGGATTGATAGGAGAAATAGGATGCTAGTAATTCTCATGGATAACCAAATTTTCGCTCCTCAACAAGTATGCCAATCTTGTTTACTTGCTGACGGAAGTGGTCAACCCCGGTGGCGTAAAGGTAAACTCCATTGTGGTCAAGCTATTCGCAAACTGACTGAACAGCAACCAGACCAGTATGAGTGTGTCATGGGTTTTCGAGTTGCTAATATTGAATGACCAACAACTATGCTTAATGGTAGAGACTTTATCCTCTACCTAATTAACTGCGTTATCCTTGGCATAGTAACATCAACATTTAACCACAGGAGAAATCAAGATGGCTTGGCGCGGAGGTAGCACAGTTCAAGATCGCCTTTTGTCTTGCTTGCCTTATCTTTTACCTTTTATTGAAGTTAGTAATTTTGCTCAGCTGCCTTTGTTGCGATCGCTCTACATACCTTTTATTCCTCTGATTCAACTGTATTATGGAATACCATTTGCTAGCCTCATCATTTTCTTTGCTTTATACCTTCTGGTTGTGAGAAACGAAAAAATTCAACACTTTGTCCGGTTCCATACCTTGCAAGCTCTTTTGCTGTCTATATTTGCTTATTTGTGCGGGGCAGTTTTAGAACTTATAGGTATTGTGCAACAGGGTGCCTCAATATCAGTACCTTTGTTTCAAAGTGTGATGTTTACCTTGATTTTCCTGGCAGTTGTCGGTGCATCAATATATAGTATTGTTCAAGCCGTAAGAGGACTCTACGCTGAAATTCCCCTGATCTCCCAAGCTGCTTATAGCGGAACTCGTGACTAGAGTTGTCAAGAATCAAGACTCTGGCTTAGAGAAACGATACCCAACTCCCCGTACACTCTCAATCCAAACCGTTCCACTAATCGGGTCAATCTTTTTGCGAATCCTTTGGATACATACATCAACGACGTTGGTATTGGGGTTGAAATCATAACCCCAGACATGTTCCAGGATTTGCATACGGGTAAAGACTCGTCCGGGAGAACGCATCAGATATTCCAGGAGATTAAACTCGCGGGTAGTGAGTTCTACTATCTGTTGATTACAGGTAACTTCGCGCGTGATACGATCTAATTTGAGCGATCCGACACACAACAAATTTTGGCGATCGCCCATACTCCGACGCACTACAGCATGAATGCGGGCAACCAACTCCTCTACAAAAAATGGTTTGGCGATATAGTCGTCCGCCCCAAGATTCAAACCTTCAAGTCGATCATCCAGTTCATTGCGAGCAGTCAACAAAATCACCGGTACATTACGCCCTTCTCGTCGTAGGTGTTTGAGGATAAATAGCCCATCCTTGCCTGGAACCATGATGTCGAGCACGATTACATCATACTCATTTTCCATTGCTCTGATATATCCATCATCACCGTTGTCGCAATAATCAACGACAATCCCCTGTTCCTTCAGTCCGGCTCGGACGAAGTTTGCTATTCTTGATTCATCTTCGACGAACAGGATATGCATGGTTTTTTGATGGTCATCCAAAACTTTGATGTTTTGAACTATCTATAAAGCAAATAAAGACTAATACCATTTTGGATTTTGGATTTTAGATTTTGGAGCCAGTCGCGTGGGCAAGTCTCCCGACTTGAGCGAACTGGCGTGATTGTAAAAGACTTACTGGTAATTGCTTGTAACATTCCATCTGTCGCATTCTTTTTTCAAATTGGTATAAGATTTTTGCCAAAGCCACAATAGCTGTATTTATATCGATTACAAAATTGTAATTCAGACAAGGGGCAAGCTGTCATCTTGGATTGATGTTATTGGAACTATAGACATCTCGATACCTCCAAGATGAAGAGGTTTATTGTTTATGAAAATTCATCAGTTGTTAGCAGTATCAGCTATTCCTCTTCTGATTGGAGCTTGTGGTTTGGCTAAAGCAGATCATACAACAGCCAGTCAGCCGGATTTACTGGCACAAGATTCATCGCAACCGAATGGGGAACAAAAGCGACCGAGGGGAAATCGACCCCGCCCAAATTTTGCAGCAGCAGCCCAGAAATTGGGAGTGACTGAAGCACAGTTGAAAGAAGCTCTAGGAGTGCCAGCCCAACCGCCGAGTAATTCAGGTGAGAGTCGTCCTCGTCGCCGTCTTGATATTAAAGGTGCAGCCACAAAGCTGGGTGTGACAGAACAACAGTTGACTGAGGCTTTGGGAATTCCACCTCGTCCTCCGGGCGATGGCAACAAGCCTAATTCATGAACCGAGTAAATTTCAAAGCTAATCTTAATTAGGGTTAGCTTTGCTGACTATTCCACATGCCGTGAAAAGTCAGATCTGTGGAAGCAATCCAAAACAGGACTTACGCAAGGGAAATGTAGTTGTGTAATTGCGACGTCCGGAAGCAATCTTATAGTCTTGTTCTTTCGTAACTCGTGCGTAAGTCCTATAAAATCTAAAATTCTCAAGCCTCCGGATTCATCCGTGAGATCAATCCAAAATCCGTCTTGAAAAGTTTGAGCGGAGGAAACCTCCCTCCGGGTTCGCCAGTCCCCGATCGTGACGGAAACCGCCAAGACGGGGGCTGGACTCACCGCTCAAACTTTTCGCAAAATCTAAAATCCAAAATTGAATTACGGAGTGACTAAAATGGCTGCAACTATGATTTGGATGGAATCGATTACGAAAAGTTACCGTTTAGATGAGATGGAACTTCCGATTCTCAAGGGAATTGACTTATCCATTGAAGAAGGAGAATACGTCGCCATTATGGGGATGTCTGGTTCTGGGAAGTCCACGTTGATGAACATTATTGGTTGCCTTGATCGTCCAACCGCTGGATACTATATTCTGGAGGGGCGCAATTTAAGCACATTGGCTAATGATGAACTCGCTTATATTCGTAATCGGCGCATCGGCTTTGTGTTTCAACAGTTCAATTTGTTGGCACGTTCCACCGCGCTTGAGAATGTTATGCTGCCAATGGTTTATGCCAATGTGCCAAAACCGAAACGACGCCAACGGGCAATTCAAGCTTTGACTAGGGTAGGACTAGCAGAGCGCTTGCATAACCGTCCTAGCCAACTTTCAGGGGGACAACAACAGCGAGTTGCGATCGCCCGTGCTCTTGTCAATAATCCTGCTCTTGTACTCGCAGACGAACCCACAGGAGCTCTAGACACCAAAACATCTCAAGATGTCATGGATTTACTCACTGATTTAAATAACCAAGGCATCACCATAGTCATCGTAACTCACGAACCTGATGTTGCTGCTCAAACCAAACGCACAATTCATGTCAGAGATGGCTTAGTCGTGACATAAAGTTACCATAATAGGTGTTCCACATTTGAGGTCATCCCACTAAGGTCAGGAGTTGACGTCTCTCCCGCCTAAAGGCAGGGAGATTCCTGTTTCTCAGACGCGCCTTAAAACTATCTATCCTTTGCAGGCAGTACTTAAACCAAAAACCCGTTCAATGTAAAGTCTCATGAACCAGGGGGTTTAAGGGTAAAATTGAAGCTACTGACACACCTCATATTCTAATTGGCACATATATAATTCATTGAGTGATTACCATCAAACTTAGTGAGCACGTTATACAAGCTTTTGAGCAATAGGTAAAGCTGGATTTACGTGTCCAGTAGTAATCGTACCAATTAGAAAACGAGCTATTCAATACTAGCTCTGACAGTATTTTCTAAGCGACCAATACCTTCAATTTCCACACGAAGGCGATCGCCAGGATTTAATGGTCCTACCCCTAATGGTGTACCTGTTAGTACAACGTCCCCCGGAAGTAGCGTCATTACCTGAGAGATGTAGGAGACGAGAAAATCTGGGGGAAACACCATCTGGTCAATACAGGCAGATTGTACAGGAGTTGCCTCCTGATTCAAAAAAGTCTGCAATCTAGCTCCGGGGTTGATTTCTCGGACAATCCACGGTCCCAAAGGGCAGAACGTATCGAAACCTTTGGCTCGCGTCCATTGACTGTCCCGTTTTTGTAAATCCCGCGCTGTCACGTCATTAGCAATGGTGTAACCCCAAATCTTTGTTTGAGCCTCCTCAGGTGTACACTTGATAGTGCGATCGCCAATCACTAGGGCTAGTTCTCCTTCATAGTCCACTCGCTGCGAGTGCGGTGGATACTGAATTTCTTCCAGTGAAGCGATGATAGATGTAGGCGGCTTGAGAAAGAGCAAAGGCTCGGTGGGTACTTCTGTTCCCATTTCTGCCGCATGCTCTGCATAGTTTTTACCTACCGCTACAATTTTAGAAGGAGCGCAGGGAGCCAAGATTTGATAACTTTCTGGTTCCAAAATTAAATCGGTGAGTTGCCCTTGTAGCCAAGGTGCAGCATCTAGCACCTGTACCTTAAAAGACAGTTGTAGCAAGCCATAGTATACTTGCCCTTCTAGATTTTGAACTCGCACATACCGCTGCGCCATAACCATTAGATTAGTATCCTTTTGTGGAATCAAACCGCCAGTGTGTAATATTTCAATGAGCGATTAAGCTCCGCATAAAAATGAAAAGCTGGTAAGATTATAAAACCTGAAGGGCTTAGAGATTGACCGCGATTTGAACGCGGCAATAAATATATTGAAATACGCGGCGAGTTCTGTCGTGTGTGCCTGTGGACGAGGTGCTGCCGACAGTCTCGGTTGAAGCAGGAAGTTTTTGCTCTTCAAATGTTAGTAAAAATGGAACGGAAAGTACAAAAACCATATCTTTTACCAAAGACAAAGATATAGTAGTTGGGAGACGCCCTCCCCCAAGCAATCCGTATAGCTCGCTCGGAAAAAGGATAAACAATTCCTAAAAGTGAGCAAGTATCCCGGCAACCCCATTGCACGAGAGAACGTCAAAAAGTTCCTTGCTGCTTTGTAATGTTGATTGGTGTTGGTATCGTCAATCGCGACTATCAATACAAGTTAACTATCGGCAGCCATGTAGTCCATGAGGAGATAAAAACCATGCAAATCGTTTACGAAACAATGTACATCCTCCGTCCTGATCTGACTGATGAACAGGTAGAGCAGGCGATCGCTAAATATGAGAACTTGCTGCGGGAACACGGAGCAGACAATTTCCAGATTCAAAATCGAGGTAAACGTCGTCTTGCTTATGAAATTAATAGGCAAAGAGATGGCATCTACATACAAATGAATTACACTGGACCTGGCAATGTGATTGCTATTATGGAGCGCTCTATGCGTCTGAGCGAAGAAGTGATTCGCTACCTGACTATCAAGCAAGAGGTCAAAGAGGTACAAGCTCAAGCAACAATCCCCGCTGCTTAGAAGCTTTTGATTCATTAATTCTTCACGCGGCTCTGTTGCCCTCAAGTTTGGTGCTCAAGCCAGAGGAAATGAGCCGCGTCAGTGTATTTCAGGTATCTAGGATTTTTTTACACAATCTTCAAACTAATGGTATAATAGTTAGCGCCTCAAGCTACCGTATAGACAAATCAGATGAAGCAGATTTTACAAAAAAATCTCGCTAATTTTACTTATAAAAATATGTCAATTGACAAATGTCTAATTGCCGCAGTAGTAGATGAAAAACGAAAAGTTCTGAATGGGAGCTGTAAGCCACTGTGAGTCAAAATGATACCTCTATTCAAGACCTGTATGCAGAAGCCTCGAACCTACGCCAAGAATTGCAGTTTCGGGATCAGCTAGTACAACAACTGTCTCAAGAACTCTTCCGACTGGTTAAGGGCAACACTAACTTTATGCCCCAAAGCGAAATGTCTGAGCGTGATCAAACTCAGCTGCAAGAATTACGAGAACAATTACAAGCTGTAGAGCAGCAAGTGAGTTTTTATCAAGAGCAAATCTCAGCGCGTGACGCTGAGATTTATCAACTGCGGCAGTCCGTGCAAGAATTGAGCGATCGCAGTCGGATGCTTGAGCAAGTTGTACAAGAGTTGCCTCAAATCTATCGTCGTAAATTTGAGGAGCGCATGACTCCTGTTAGAGAAAAAGTAGCAATTCTACAACGCGAGAATCGCCAACTCCAGGCAGAACTTCAGAGTGTAAGTTACCGTCTGGCGCTGAAAACCCGTACCGATTCTCACGGTGGGATAGATTTGCCAAATTTTCCTCGGGTAGCCTCCCCTCAAAATAATATCTCTACAAGCAATGCGTAAAGTCTTAGTAGTAATCGAATCCGATGGGAGAGAAATCATACAATCTCCCACCGTAAGCAGGATGTTATCTGCAATAGAGATGGCGATTGCTGAAGACGGGACGCAAGCAACCTCCGTACAAGTGGTTGCGGTGAATAATCTGACTTCTATTGACCAACGACTGGGATTCCAGCCCTGGGATTTACAAACGTCTTCCGAATTGCAGGAGATTATTTATTGCCCTTTAACCCTCTGTTTGCCTGAAAATCTGGTAGTGCCGTTTGAAGGAATTATTAAAGCTTGTCGGGATATTCCTGGGTTACGTCACAAATTAGCACAACACATGCAAGTAGCCATTGGCGATGGTAGTTATTGGTTGCCAGTGGTTCTGACGGCTTATGGACCTCTGTATGGTGAGGCTATTACTTTAGCAGAGGAATTCAATGGAGAAAAATTACCAGATAATTTACTGGCGTCTGACTTAACTTATTACCAACCTCTACATTTATCAGATGTGTTGCGTCAAAGCTTGTATTACATGGCACATAATCTCCTGCAATTTTTATTAGCACCACCGGCTACATATTTGATACAGTTTGGACTGAAAAAAAGTGAAATTTATTTTGACCGTCTTTGGCCATTTCCCACTGCACCTGCTTTGAGTAGCGTTGGTGTTCAAAAGCCAGATTTATTCACCTGCCATTGGTATTGCCTTACAGCCAAGCCGCTACTCGACTTGAATATCATTCCCATCGCCCAATCTGGTTTCAAGCGACTGTAACTAAACTTTTTTCTTGAATAACGGTGAAAATGTCTTCGTAATTGTGAAAGATTTCAAATACTGAATCTAGCTGAGTCAGTTCCAAAACTAACCTAACGGGATCTTGAACATTGCAAAGAACGAAGCGACAACCACTTTGACGTGCCAACTTTAAGCTTTTGACTAGGGAAACTAAGCCAGAACTATCCATGAAATCAACTTTGACTAGGTCAATAACCCAGAGTTGATTACGCTGAGGAACTATGGCGGACATTTTTTCGCTAAGAGCGATACCACCCTGTAAGTCTATACGTCCTTCGGGTTTAAACAAAACAACTTGACAATTTGATGTGATAGTCATGAATCTTACTGGGTAGTTGAAACATTGTTACAAAAAATGCAGAAAACAGACACAACTGCTGATCTTCTCTTAACCGTAAAAAATGCTGCTTAATTCAGTTTCCTGGAAACTCGCAGCGATTGGGTTAAGACAGAGAATTTCAGTATTTATGCCGTATAATTTGTCCTGACTTTACCCAATATAGGCATAACCATATGATAATTTCGGTAACAACCGTATCTTTTACCAAATTTTTACAATTTCCTCATGAAAATATAAATTTTATATAAAAAGAAATTGTTTAAGGCTAGTAAGTGTACGGATGTGGTATTTTAAGCAGCAAGAGTCAAAAATCAATAGCAACTATTAATTTTTGACTCTGGATTCGGAATTTTGTAGAACGACGCAATTGACACCTAGCCCACAAAAGAGTCAACATAGAATAAAAGTAAAAATTTGTAAAGATAACGGAGCTGGATGTCTCTTGAATTTATATCACTAGAAAACATCCAGAAAGTTGCTCATGAATATGGATATTGGGCAATTTTTTTGGGAATATTGTTGGAGAATTTAGGGATTCCTCTTCCAGGTGAAACCGTCACTTTGGTTGGGGGCTTTCTTGCTGGCAGTAAGGAACTTAGTTACTGGCTAGTTCTGGGTGACGCCATTTCAGGTGCTGTTATGGGAGGTATCTGTGGTTATTGGATTGGTAGAACTGGCGGCTGGTCTTTGCTTGTGCGCCTAGGTAGATTGTTTAGGGTTTCTGAAGCTAGACTTTTGATTATAAGAGAACAATTTAGCGAGAATGCTTCTAAAGCAGTGTTTTTTGGACGTTTTCTAGCTTTGCTGCGAATTTTTGCCGCACCACTTGCTGGAATTGTTGAGATGTCCTTTGGCAAATTCATGATATACAACCTCGCAGGATCGATCGCCTGGGCTAGTGTTATGGTGACACTTGCTTTCTTTGCTGGAAGAATCATTTCCCTGGAACAATTAGTTACTTGGGTTAGTCAATTTGCAATTTTAGCATTGCTGATTCTAGCTGCTGTGATTGCTGTGCCCATATGGTTGGAGTCGCGGCAAAAGGAAGGTGAGGAGATAGGGAGATGAGGAGCCACTGCCTTGGGGAGCGTAAGCTCCACAAGGAAACCCTCCGTAGGTGAGTAGTATCGGCTCCGTCCTTGTAGCAAGTGGTGTACCAGGCTGCGTTGCTGTGAGGCAGTGCGTTGGGGAGGCAGTGCGTTGGGCGGCTATGCCGACTTGAAGCATGTGCCGTCGGGTTTCCCGACTTGTAGACGCCGGAGGCGATGAGGGGGTCGCAGTCTTGGACGCCACTTGCTTCAAGCCGGGAAACCCGTCCAACGCAGTGGCTCCGCTTCCCGTCGATTGCGAACCCCCGCTCTATGGCGTTCCGCCACGCCTTACGGCTATCGCAGCGTGACCGAAGGTCATCCCCGGAGGGCTTCCCGCTTTCTTAGCAACTGCCGAACCCGTCCGGGATAGATGCAACTCTACACCGACGTTTCCCGCTCTCCTCAACTGGATTCTCGTTAGGCGTTGGGTTGGCTTCGTGCATGCAAATTACTGTGGAGTTGTTGAGTTTTCTCTTCTTATTCCAAAAGACTAGATATTGCACCCATTAAATCTACAGGGTTAACTGGCTTGGGCAAGAAAATGTGAAATCCTGCCTCCAGTGCTTCAAGTTTGTCTTCTTCTCTGCTATAAGCAGTGAGTGCAACAGCGGGAATTCTCTGGGTTTGCCCCACCTCCTTGAGCCTGACTTGACGAATCAAAGCATGACCACTCGTTTGTGGCATTCCAATGTCACTAATGAGTACATCAAATTTGAAGTCTTTCATAACTTGTAAAGCTGCATTGGCGGATGGAACAGCGACCACCTTTGCGCCTGCACCTTGCAAAATTTCTTCGAGTAGTTCCAAATTATCAGTATCATCATCGACCAGAAGGATTTGTACGTCATTTAGGTGTGAGTGATCAGAAGTTATTTCACGAGTGACTTTTCGCTGTTGTGTATTCACTTCTACAAGTGGCAGCTTGACAGTAAAGGTTGCTCCTTTTGCTTTTCCTTGACTTTCTGCTGTAACTCTACCCCCGTGCAATTCCACGAGATGCCGAACAATCGCTAATCCCAAACCAAGTCCATTATTGGAACGTGTCATTGTGCTATCAGCTTGACGAAAGTGTTCAAACACATAAGGTAGAAACTCAGAATTGATGCCCTCACCAGTATCGCTGACTTGAATGACTGCCCAGAAGCCAGTGTGTTGCCAAGAGTTGTTTGAGCCGAAGTTTACTCCGCTCAGAACCTCGGAAGGTTCTGAGCCTTGAGCAGCCACTGTGTTGGAGTGAAGCAGCCCTGCAGGTGGATATTCCGCCCTAGGGGACTGTGTTCGCGTAGGGTATTTGGAGGAAATCCCAAGGGAGCTTGGAAGCAAGCACCCCGAAGCCCCCCAACCCTTAGGAATGGAAAGCCCCAAGTCTTTTAACTCCAACTTTAGTCGGTTCAAGTCGCGGAATTCATCTAGGCTGCCTCCTTCGTCGGAAGCCTCAAGCTCTCGGTTGTCGTAAGTGGCATAGGATTCTTGTTGTTGAGTTTTGAGTGGTGAGTCACAAGAGTTTGACTCAGCGCTAATTGACAGCCTCACTTTCACTCGTCCTTCCACTGGGGTGAACTTTATTGCATTGGAAAGTAAATTCCAAACAATTTGATACAAGCGATTTTCATCTCCCATCACTACCGCGACTGAGCACTCTTGTACGGATTCCAAAGTAATGGATTTTTCTTCTGCTGATAACTTTATAGTATTGAGCGCGTTCTCAATCACACTGACTAAATTGATAGGAGATATAGATAGCTGCATTTGCCCTCGCATTAAGCGAGAAGTATCAAGAATATCATCAATTAACTGGTTCTGTTGAAGGGCACTGCGTTCAATAATTTCTAAACTATGATTTCTAGTTGCTTCATCAAAGTTGCGGCTACGTAATAACTGTGCCCAACCTAAAATTGCGTTTAAAGGAGTGCGAAGTTCGTGGGAAACAATCGCAAGAAATTCATCTTTTAAGCGATTTGCTCGCTCCAGTTCTTCTTCCCGCTGCTTGCGCTCAGTGATGTCCAACACCACTCCAATCATGCGCATAAGCTGACCTGTATTATCATAAAAAAAATTACCTTTACCTAAGATCCAATGAACGCTTCCATCAGACCAAAGAACGCGAAATTCATTCTTGTAGTCTGTTTTTGCATTCATGGCAGAAGTAACAGCTTCAGAAACTTGTTCTCTGTCTTCTGGATGAACGCAGGAAAGAAATCCTTCATAACTTCCTAGAAAGCTTCCTGATGGTAAACCAAATAATTTTTCATGATTTTTAGACCAAATTACTTGATTTGTTGGTACGTTCCAGTCCCAAGTGCCCAGATGAGCAGCTTCCATTGCCAGGTCTAAACGCTCTTCACTGATTCGTAATTGCTCAACAGCAACAGCATACTCGTCAAGTGATGTCTGCTTTTCTAAACTTTCCCTAATTGCAATCACAAGCAGATCTGGCTTTCCCTTTAAGACATAATCACTTAGCCCAGACTTTATCCCTAAGACAGCAATTTCTTCGTTGCCGCTATCAGTGTACATAATCACAGGACAGTTTGGATATTTAGTTTTAATGGTTTTTAAAACCTCTAAGCCATTAGTCCACTGTAGAGAGTAGTCAGTAATTGCAATATCAAAATCACCTACTGCTAGCGCTTCCTCAAAACTCTTAGCATGAATAATTGAGGTAACTTCTATGGAAGAAAACTCTTGCTTGAGTTGCTGTGTTATCGACAAGTGCACATCAAACTTGTTATCGATTAGGAGTATGCGAAGCATGATATTTGCTATCTACAAGACTTAGCTTAGAAACTTAAATGTAAATTTTCGTTGACTAGCGAGGTATCACCCCCTTTTATATCATCTCCTGTAAGATATCCATAAATATGGGCTAAGATTGAAGATATCAACAATTTTTTTACCAGTACTTACACGTATAATAACTGCCCTCTTGTCTCCTAAATTGTGACAAATGTAAAAAAACGTGAGAAGAATGTTTATAAAAATTTCAGCATGGTACAGCTGCTGTACTTTAGCTTAGGATTAACAGTAGACTGCAGTGACTGATTGACGTTTGAAAATTTTTGAATGTGTAGGGCTAAAGTCTGAATCTTAGAACAAAGACCTCTCTAAAATCAGTATAGGGTCAACAAGGTCTCACGCCTGATGACCAAAAGTATAGTCTCCACCAAGAAGTTTAAACATGGATATCAGAAACGGCTTTGTAGATACTGTAGGTCAAACACCACTTATTCGTTTAAACAGCTTTAGTGACGAAACTGGGTGTGAAATTCTTGGTAAAGCAGAATTTCTCAACCCTGGTGGTTCCGTGAAAGATAGGGCAGCACTTTATATTATTCAAGATGCCGAAGAAAAAGGTTTACTAAAACCTGGTGGCACAGTCGTAGAAGGAACAGCTGGTAATACCGGCATTGGATTGGCACATATATGCAACGCCAAAGGTTATAAATGCCTGATTATAATTCCTGACACTCAATCCCAAGAGAAAATGGATGCTTTGAGGGCATTAGGTGCAGAAGTTCGCCCTGTGTCAGCTGTACCCTATAAAGACCCCAACAATTATGTCAAACTCTCTGGTAGAGTAGCTGGCGAAATGGAAAATGCTATTTGGGCAAATCAGTTTGATAACTTAGCAAACCGCCACGCCCATTACGAAACCACAGGGCCAGAAATTTGGGCACAAACAGATGGTAAAGTTGACGCTTGGGTCGCTTCAACAGGCACTGGTGGAACTTTTGCTGGTGTAGCAATGTATTTGAAAGAAAAAAATCCAGCAATTAAGTGTGTTGTAGCTGACCCAAAAGGCAGCGGACTTTACAGCTACATTAAAACAGGCGAAATCAATATTGAAGGTAATTCTATTACTGAAGGCATTGGCAATAGTCGTATCACCGCCAATATGGAAGGCGCGCCTAGTGATGACGCTGTCCAGATTGATGACAACGAAGCTATAAAGGTTGTTTATCAGTTACTACGGAAAGATGGCTTATTCATGGGTGGTTCTACAGGTATAAATGTCGCAGCAGCTGTTGCTTTAGCAAAACAAATGGGACCAGGACACACTATTGTTACTATCTTATGTGACAGCGGTTCCCGTTACCAGTCACGCATCTTCAACCATGAATGGTTAGAATCAAAAGGTCTTTCTCCAAATTAGTCAGCCTCTGGGGAGGAATTGTAAGATTAGTCAACAACCCAGGTCTAAAGACACTGGGCTTCTAGCCTAAGACTTTGACTACAGTTGACCAGACTAAGTTTTTAATTGAACTACGTTAACGGCAAGAGTTAAAGACCTACCAAGGGATGCGAAGCTAGTTCCTTGCTCTAGAACTGAAGGATTAAACAGATTTATTGGGTTAAGTCAGTGTCTTTCAGAAAGTACCGACCGTTAACATTGTCGAAGCTAACTTTACTCCCGCAAGGGAAGGCTCTACGGAGCAAAACCGTTATGCGTACAGGGCGAACAAATTGGAATGGTAACTGTCCCATTGAAAGTGTATTACAAAAGCACACCAATTTAAGTAACCCCAAGGCGGTAATGGAACAAGGCGACTAAAGTCGCTCGTGTCGTTTTCCTCTCAGGTCTAAAGACTCTGAGTTTCCCACCTACCGCAAGGTTCTATGAAAATTAAATACAATTTCTTTACACCCAAATTGGGGATGATCAAATTCTGGGTCAAAAGCAACCACTGATTCAGGCGATGTGCGTAGCGTCAAGCGTTCGGCTTATCCAAGCACTCTAAAATTGCGGTGGCGCTACACACTACCGCAATTTCGAGTTAATCAGTGGGCAAGTCAAAACCATCTGTGCACCCTAAGTGAGACGTATTACCAAATCAAGAACTTCTCCCCGTTCATCTCACTTTTTCAAACAAAGCACGATAAACAGGTTCACCCTTGTTGATTGTCCCTATCTCTCGTTCTGTGGAAACTGGTAGCGGATTTTGGGCTAGCCATTCTCCTGTACCAAGTCTTTGAATAGCGGGATGATTTGTAAAGCGATCGCACATCTCCATCGCCACAAACTCAATATCCGATTGCAAAAATACAATACCCCCAGGTACTATAAATTCTGCCAGTTCTGCAACTAATTCTGGTTGGACGACTCGCCGTTTTGCATGGCGGTTTTTAAACCAGGGGTCGGGAAATTGAATTGTGACGCGTTGTAGACTTTCTTTAGGTAAGGAAGAGAAAAGCGATCGCAATGAGTTATTCACATTGCAAAACACATAATGGAGATTTGTCAGTCCCAACTCATCCCGCCACTTATTCGCTTCCACTACCAAAGGTTCCCGAATTTCTAAACCTAGAAAATTCCAGTCTGGTTCAATTTTCGCCATACTTAACAAAAAGCGCCCTCGTGCAGATCCAATATCCAGATGTAGCGGTGCTTTTGGCTTGGCGTAAACTTTTTCCCAGTCTAGGGGATTGATCAGTGTTTGATACTTTTGCGCAAGCGGATTAACGTGTTGACGGACTCTAACAAATGCCAAAATTGACTCTCCTTTTCACCAAACCCAATATCTGTCAATCAAAAACAATCAAAAAAATACGGTTATTCCTGATTGTCTCTTAAGCTGTCGGGTTCTGTAAGGATGCGCCGCACCTCATTTTGGGAGTGTTCAATCACTTCGCGGACACGACGGACTGTCTTTTGATCATCTCGGTTCAGGGCATTTCGTAAGCCGCCCCATACTGTCCGCATCAAGTGTTCTAATTCGTCCTCCAGAAAACCGATTTCGGCTCGAATGGCGTCAGATGTCTTAGGTTCAGTAAATCGCGCCCAAAAAGCTTCCACTTCCTGCGCGTGAACCTCCAACTCGGTTCGACCAGTATCGGTTAGATGATAGACGCGCCGCGCGGCTTCTTGATCGGCACGCACCAGCCCCATATCTTCTAGATATTGCAGGGTTGGATAGACTGTGCCAGGGCTAGGGGCGTACTGTCCAGACGATCGCTCTTCCAGCGCTTTGATAATCTCATACCCGTGTTTGGGTTCGTCGCGCAGTGCGTCAAGAAGTAGGTAACGCGCCTCACCACGCCGGACTTTGCCCTCTCCTCTTCTGGGAGGTCCTCCTCTGCCTCTGCGTCCGCCTTCTCCTCTGTGAGGATGGTGTCCGTGTCTGTGCTCATCATGTTCGCCCTCTGGATTGGGAGGTCCTCCTCTGCCTCTGCGTCCACCTTCTCCTCTGTGAGGATGGTGTCCGTGTCTGTGCTCATCATGTTCGCCCTGTGGCTCATGTAATCTTATTCGGTCATGCATAGGATAATTTTCTTTTTTGTTCAACATATCTTATTTGTATCGCGATATATCGCTAACGTCAAGTATGTTGGTTAGCTGCAACAAAATTAGTTAGACAAACCAGAAAAATCGCCAATATTTCGCTCAAATTCTGCCTTTTTCTTGATCAACAAGAAAAATTGACAGATTTTATGTACAAATGTTAAGCGAGATCACTGGCAAGCAGCGTGGCAAAGCAAGGGTTATACTCTTTCTAAAAAGAGTTTTTTACACCCTACTTTTGAGATTGTCATAAAATCAATGATTTCAAATTTTCGCTTTGCTGTAGTTAGCGACTTACACCTTGCGCTTCCCCATACAATCTGGAATCATCCCAGTCGTTTTCATTTGGTGGAAGTTAGCATCCCCGCCTTTGAAAGTGTACTAGAACATTTAACACAACTTAATATAGATTTTCTTTTGCTTCCAGGAGATTTAACCCAGCACGGCGAACCAGAAAATCATGCTTGGTTGCAAGAACGCTTAGCACAGCTTCCCTTTCCTAGTTATGTTGTTCCTGGTAATCATGATGTTCCTGTTGTAAAGGCGAATGAGCAATCCATTGCGATCTCAGATTTTCCGCACTATTACCGCAAGTTTGGCTACGAGGATACTGACCAACTTTACTACACTTGTCAGTTACTGCCAGGTGTTAGGCTTATCGGTTTGAATTCTAACTGTTTTGACGACGAAGGACAGCAGATAGGACGGTTAGATACTCAACAGCTACAGTGGTTAGAAGAAGTTTTAGCTGGGACTGGTGATGAATTTGTCTTAGTCATGGTGCATCACAATGTTGTTGAACACCTGCCTAATCAATCACGCCACCCAATGGCAAATCGCTATATGTTAGGAAATGCAACAGAACTATTACAAATCCTAAAGCGGTACGGCGTTCGGCTGGTGTTCACAGGACACTTGCACGTTCAAGATGTTGCTTATGAGGATGGTGTATACGATATAACAACAGGTTCTTTAGTCAGCTATCCTCATCCTTACCGGATATTAGAGTGCCACCAGGATAATTACGGTAATGCATGGTTGCAAATTTTATCGCATAGAGTACAATCAGTTCCTGATTTCCCGAACTTGCAACAGACATCTAAGAAGTGGATGGGCGATCGCAGTTTTCCCTTTCTCGTCAAGTTCCTCACTCTGCCTCCCTTAAACCTGCCAATGTCCCAGGCAACAGAATTAGCTCCCAGCTTACGCGAGTTTTGGGCAGATATGGCGAATGGAGATGCTGTGTTTGATTATCCCAACTTTCCACCAGAACTGCGTCGCTACTTTGAGAAATATGGTGCTGTAGCCCCTAGCGGAACCCCATCCTTTATTGATAACAACACTACATTGTTACTTTAGTGGACAAGGAAAAATCTCTAACTTATTCCTGAGTCTTTGATCGCACGGCAAATTCCAAAAACAGAGGTATAATTGTGTAGCAAAGTACTGCCACCCACAGGACCGATTTCACCGCCACAAAAGAAGCCGGCTATTGGAATATCTTTGAGATAACGCCTAAAAAGCTCAGAATCAAAATTAGGTTTTTGGTAGAGTCCTTCACCACGTCCCACACAGGAAAACATCAGGGCACCAACTGCAGACGGTTGTGCAACTTGTTTTGTGTAATAACTTTCTAAGAGAAATTCCAAGTCTTCAGCAGAAGTTTGAGCGTCGCGTAGGTGAAATTGTAGGCGTTGTCCTGGTCGAATATAGTCTGCGATCGCAATTGCCCCGGCTGTTGGATCGACTCCGAGGATGCTACGAATCAAAAAGTCTCCCTGGTGCAAATCTTGCTTGAATCCATCCATCGCCAACCCAACAAATAAAGAATGTTGTGCCAGGATTCGGTCTTCTTCACTTAAGTTGGCAATCAGATCTCGCAAGATAAGCAGTGGTATTCGTTCATCCAGTTCCAGGATGATATTGCGATCGCTTTTTGTAACTTGGTGCAGTTTCCCAATCGGTCGGCATCCTTGTGCCACAATAGTTTCCAAGACAATATTACCACTCAAAGCGACGCCAATTGTCCCTTCAGTATACACTTTGTCATTGTAAAATAAGGCGATACGACCTCCCAAACCGGCTCCACTTGCTTGTCCTCCCACTGTCACCGACCCAGGATAAGCAAAGTCTATCCCTTGTAGTAAATCGTTAATTCCAGATGAGAACGAGCCAGACAGCAATATAAACTGTGGCGCTGGTGTTGATGGCATACCGATCAAATCAATCCAATCATCTGGCGGGCTATCTAAATCAGGTAATTCTTCAGGAACAATATGAAAACCTTTTACACTTACTTCGGGCAGATGCGCTAAGGTCAAACTGAGGGCAGGTTCTGCTTCCAACTCTTCGGTTTGTCCGCGCCCAGTTGTCCCAATAACACCACCACCGCTACAACCAATAAGCACAGGTACAGAAAGTCGCTCAGCAAGTAAGGGTAAAAGCCGAGAATACTCACTTGTAAAAGCAGACGAAATGAATACCAGCCCTAAATCAGCAGGTGCTGTTAACGACGAGACAGCTTGTTGTACCACATCTGCAACAGCTGCTTCCAAAGAAGGACGGGTTGATAAAGCGTTTGCCCACTGTATTTGGTCTGCCATGAGTTTTCCATTCTTTTTTTTGAGGCTAATCGGTTTTTATTTTTATCCTATCAAGAACCGACGAGAAGACTCCTGCTAGACTCATAGTAGTGCTTCGCACGAGCCATAGCTTAGGCGATGTGGTGAACTGCCGACCAAAATAAATTGTATAATTTATCTTTATAGCCAAAATCCAAAATCTTAAAAGATAAAGACGAATAAAAAACCATTAATACGGTTTACTGTAATAGTTATGGAGTACATTCCCTCACTTACTGGTGAGACAACTTTTGGTCAACAACAGTAAAATGGGAAGCATAGTGCAAAAACTGTCATTTTTGAATTTTTTCTATACTTGTATTGAAAACACAACAAGACTAGGAACATGAGCAACATACAAGAGACAATCGAACAAGAACGTGAACAAGCTCGTGCTACCTGCGATACCTCAGGTAGTAACTCTGCTGAGTGCGCTGCCGCTTGGGATGCAGTAGAAGAACTACAAGCCGAAGCTGCCCACCAAAAGTCTAATCAAAAAACCAAAAACTCTCTTGAAAGGTACTGTGATGATAATCCAGATGCAGATGAGTGCAGAATTTACGATGATTAAAAACTGATTCGTCCAGCACTTTATTTATGGTACGTTTGCAAGTAATCAGAATCAGTTTACTGGCTATCTTGCATTTTAAATACCTCGTTGTACAAAATCTCACTTCAAACCCATTCCATTTTCTGTAGAAAATTGGAAATGTGCGTAGGGGGTGAGATTTTCTTTTTATCCCTCATCTAGATAAAGGGTTGGGAATGGCTGTTTCTTTCTAAAGAAAAAAGTACAAGGCTAATGAGTAATATCATATACTTATTGACTATTCACTATAATTGTTGATTTCTCATAAAAAAATTATGAATAATGAACTCTGGTTTCGTCCGTTTGTCTGGATGGACTACCGATTAGCAGTATTATTCGCGGTAATTATCCCCATTATTCTGCTAATTTGGGCATATGTAGAAAAAGCCGAAGCGATACAACGTTTGCTCACGATTTACTGGCGAGTCGCGAGTTTATTGGCAATCACCATCTACTTAATGATTGCTGGCTTTGGAGTGAGTTTTATCTCAGGGCTGATGGGTCTGATTCTGATTCCTATTTCTCTGTGGTTCTGGGTGGATCTCAACGATGAAATTGAATATCTGTCAAATGGACCTTTAAAGCTGCTTTTTACCTCCTGGCGCTGGGCTACGACGGTGTATTGTATTTTGAGCGCAATTGCCTTTATACCTTTTGTGGGTTGTGCTTTTTCCTCAAGCGCGATGGCAACTCCTTATTGTCGCGTTTGGCTTGAAGCTCCATTACTATTTAAAGATTATTTCCATCCCAACTCCAAACCTGGCTTTCTCGGCTTTCTGGGTATCGTTGGTTTAATTATTTATGTGCTTTACTTAAGTTACTTCGTTGTCGTTAAACTAGGTAAGCAGGGACGCTCAGCAACACCGCAGTAGTTCTGAGTAAACACAGGGGTGTAGGGGGATCACGGGAAAAAGGTGTTTCTTTCATTCGTAGCGGGTGCTGCGCTGCCTATAGGGCTACTCTTCAGAAACATTAATAGACACGTCATTTTTAAAATGAACAATTCTATCAGCAAGCGTCTAGAACAATATACCGTCAAACGTCCCCAAGAAGTCCTGCTTGTCAGTGTGGAAATTGCGGGTGAGGAAGACCAAATTGCCATTTTTAAAGGCTTTTCCAGTTCTTTAACGCGCCCAACTGCCTTTGACCCCGATGTTCCTGTGCTGCAAGATGAAGCAAAAATTATCAAAATTGACCGCGTAGCCAGTCCTTATAATCCGGAAGCACCCCGCTACATTCAACAAGGACTTTCTTGGGACAATATGCAAGTCCTGTTGTCACAAATGGGAGTTTGATAATAGCAAAATTATGTTAATTTATTATAAATAATCTTAAGATTCACCAATCAGGCTATAATATTTTACCAATCTAGGGTAAGTTTTTCTTCTTAATACCATTTACACATAACTATCGGCTAAGCAGACGCACTCAAAGTCGCGTGTGCAGAGGGTTTCTACTACCATCACAGCCTGACAACGCAGAGAAATGGTATTGTTTTTAACCTGATAAGCGACAATTTCTTCTTACACTCACATCTTCCCTGCCATGAACACTGCGGTGACTCTACCAACAGAACAAGCGCCTGAAAAAGTTGAATCTTTAAGGCCGCTTAATCGCCAAATGATTGTTATTCTCGATTTCGGTTCTCAGTATTCTGAACTGATTGCCCGCCGAATTCGTGAAACCCAAGTATATTCTGAAGTCCTTTCTTATCGCACCACAGCTGAACAACTACGTCAACTCAATCCTAAGGGGATTATCCTTTCTGGAGGTCCCAATTCAGTTTATGACAATGGTGCTCCCCGGTGTGACCCAGAAATTTGGAATATGAGACTTCCGATTTTAGGTGTGTGCTACGGTATGCAACTGATGGTGCAACAGCTGGGCGGGGAAGTGGCAAGAGCTGATCGAGGTGAGTATGGTAAAGCATCACTCTATATAGATGATCCCACAGATTTGCTCACTAATGTTGAAGATGGTACGACGATGTGGATGAGCCACGCAGACTCTATCACTCAGATGCCAGAACAATTTGAATTACTGGCACATACGGAAAATACTCCGTGTGCAGCTATTGCTCATCACGACAAGAAACTTTACGGCGTCCAATTCCATCCAGAAGTAGTGCATTCTGTTGGTGGTATAGCTTTAATCCGTAACTTTGTATACCATATCTGCGAGTGTGAACCGACTTGGACAACTATCGCTTTTGTCGAAGAAGCTATTCGAGAAATCCGCGCCAGAGTTGGCGAGAAACGTGTGCTGTTGGCGCTTTCTGGAGGAGTCGATTCTTCAACCTTGGCATTCTTGCTGCATAAAGCTATTGGGGATCAGTTGACTTGTGTTTTTATCGACCAAGGCTTTATGCGAAAATATGAGCCAGAACGACTGATAAAACTGTTCCAAGAACAATTTCACATTCCGGTAGAATATGTCAACGCTAGGGAACGCTTCCTTTCTTCACTGTCCGGCATTACTGACCCCGAAGAAAAACGTCGTATAATTGGGCATGGATTTATCAGTGCTTTTGAGGAAACATCCAGACGCCTCGGACCTTTTGATTATCTAGCTCAAGGCACGCTTTATCCAGACGTTATTGAATCTGCTAATACCAACGTTGATCCACAAACTGGAGAACGGGTGGCGGTGAAAATCAAAAGCCATCACAACGTTGGTGGATTGCCCAAAGACTTGCGATTCAAACTGGTGGAACCGTTACGGAAACTGTTCAAAGATGAAGTCCGTAAAGTAGGACGTGCTATTGGTTTACCAGAAGAAATTGTCCAACGGCATCCTTTTCCTGGACCGGGTTTAGCGATTCGCATTATAGGCGAAATTACTGCCGAAAGGTTAAATATTTTACGTGATGCAGACTTAATTGTGCGTCAAGAAATTAACAAACGTGATTTGTATCACGATTACTGGCAAGCATTTGCTGTTTTACTACCAATTCGCAGTGTAGGTGTTATGGGCGACCAACGTACTTATGCTTTCCCCATCGTTTTGCGGATTGTCACCAGTGAAGATGGTATGACTGCTGACTGGGCGCGTGTGCCTTATGATGTCTTAGAAGTGATTTCTAACCGGATTGTGAATGAAGTCAAAGGTGTTAACCGAGTGGTTTACGATATCACCTCCAAGCCGCCTGGAACTATTGAGTGGGAGTAATTTCAAATGCCCACCTGATTTGTTTTTTGCACCAGCAAGTAGCCAAGTGTAAAACCTCACCCTGCCCTATCGGGCATCCCTCTCCTTGTTAAGGAGAGGGAAAAATTTTTACGCAGTAGTCAGGGCTAGAAGGAAACATGGTTCGACTGGTAAGCAGGTGGTTCGACGTGAATCAAAATTCTAACTGGACTGAAACGTTCTTCTAGTCGCTTTTCAACTTCCTCGGTGATACGGTGGGCAGTTTCTACCTCAGGTGCATCGACTATTAAATGCATTTCGATGAAGACTTGACGACCGATCACACCACGAGAAGCAATATCATGACAGTTAACGACTCCAGGAACAGAAAGTGCGATCGCATGAATCACTTCTGGGGCGATCGCCATCCTATCAACAAGCCAAGGTAAATTTTCTTTTAAAACAGTCCAGCCACTCCAAAAGACTAACAAAGCCACAGGAAAAGCCAAAGCCAAATCTAGCCACTCAAAACCTAGCCACACACCAATCAAACCAGCAATCACAGAGATTGTTACCCAGATGTCACTCATAGTGTGTTTGGCGTCAGCAATCAAAATTGGGCTTCTCACCCGTTGTCCTATACGACGTTCGTAAAACGCCACGAAAATATTTACACCCAAGACAACCAGTAATAACCCTAACTCTGGTGGTGATATTGTGATGGGCTTACCACCACCATTGATGATTCGTTCAACCGCCCCCTGGAGAATTTCAAAACAAGCTATACCTAAAAAAGCAGAAATTCCCAACGCCCCTACTGCTTCAAATTTTAAATGCCCGTATGGATGATCCCGATCTGGTTTTGGGGAAGAAAACCGACTGGCAATCAATCCTAATATATTGTTGGCGCTATCAGTCACACTATGTAAAGCATCAGCAGTCAAACTCAGAGAACCTGTCAAGTTTCCTACGACAGCTTTTAACACCATGACAAAGATATTCAGCACTAAGGTAATAATTAAAACCTTTCGCACTTTTGCGCGGTTATCTTGAGTCATAAAGTCTTTTTTTTATCAGCTTAGATAAATCTAAGTTTAGATCGCAAAGTGTCAAAAATCTTTCAAAGTCTTACATGATAAGGATTTACTTTATTGTTAAAGGAACGAATAATTGGGTTTTGTTGGGAATATTTTTAGCTAATTTTTCGTCAATTTCTTTGAACATTAGCTATAGCTTTTTGATGTAATTATATTTTTTATCATTAAAAGTTTTTCAATCGGTTCAATCCCTAATAGGGAGTAAGAGAAATTTCAACCTACTCGTAGTTCAAAACGAGCGTTCACCTCTTCTTCCGTTTCAATCCCTAATAGGGAGTAAGAGAAATTTCAACTTTAATTTGTTGGATGGCTGCATCATCCCAAATTAGTTTCAATCCCTAATAGGGAGTAAGAGAAATTTCAACTAACAATGACAATAATAGACTGATAGGAAACATTCGTTTCAATCCCTAATAGGGAGTAAGAGAAATTTCAACCACTTGCAGCCCTTGCGCTGTAGTTGACCAAGATATTAAAGTTTCAATCCCTAATAGGGAGTAAGAGAAATTTCAACCTTATGGTATCCAAGACTTAAAGCTGAAAGCCGACGTTTCAATCCCTAATAGGGAGTAAGAGAAATTTCAACCTAAATAATCATGCGATTATAGTTAAAGTTACTTGGAAGTTTCAATCCCTAATAGGGAGTAAGAGAAATTTCAACCAACAATCTGCTTCGACATTACCCAACGCAAACCGTTTCAATCCCTAATAGGGAGTAAGAGAAATTTCAACTTCTGTTGATAGTCGTAACGCTCAATTCCTGTAACGTTTCAATCCCTAATAGGGAGTAAGAGAAATTTCAACGTTCAATTCCTTTGGTTTGAGGTGCAATTATGGAGTTTCAATCCCTAATAGGGAGTAAGAGAAATTTCAACGACCAAAGCCAATACTGATGATGACAGTGAACTAGAGTTTCAATCCCTAATAGGGAGTAAGAGAAATTTCAACTTACCTAGCAGATGGGACAGAATACACTTTAGTTTCAATCCCTAATAGGGAGTAAGAGAAATTTCAACTGCGATCGCAATTTGTCCTGTTGCTATTTTTGGTTTCAATCCCTAATAGGGAGTAAGAGAAATTTCAACAATTTTTGTGGGCTACTACAACTGTTACTGTTAACGTTTCAATCCCTAATAGGGAGTAAGAGAAATTTCAACGGATCTGGGCAAGTAAAAGTACCAACTATTAATTCAGGTTTCAATCCCTAATAGGGAGTAAGAGAAATTTCAACAGATAAAAATTCAGTTATACAGAGATTGACTATAGTTTCAATCCCTAATAGGGAGTAAGAGAAATTTCAACCTCATAGGTGGTTTGCAAGGTTGGGAGAGAATGTTTCAATCCCTAATAGGGAGTAAGAGAAATTTCAACCTGGGAATGTTCCTCAAGAAATGGCGATGGTTCATGTTTCAATCCCTAATAGGGAGTAAGAGAAATTTCAACAATATTAGTCGCTATATATGCAAAAGCTTTTCCTGTTTCAATCCCTAATAGGGAGTAAGAGAAATTTCAACTTGGATGCCTACAAAAGGAGATGTGGTTGTTGTGGTTTCAATCCCTAATAGGGAGTAAGAGAAATTTCAACTGCGGCAGTTAGAAAGCTGCACTATATAAACTTTTCAAGGTTCTAAATCGCGGATGATGTAATGATAGCACTAGAAAAAGTAAATTGCTTGACAGCAAATGGCTGGAATCCAGTCTGGGCAGGGGGCGCGGATGGTTGTAAAAGATTTTTGTCTGAAATTCCTGTCCTGTAAGCAATCCAGCCATTTTTTTTCAAACCTCTTTTTCTACACCTACCCATCCGCGCATTCGGCAAAGAAAATCGTGTCATCGCGAGGTTGTTCGCCGCCGATACGTTCAACTTTACCAAAACAGCAGGCGCACAGAAAATCAAATTGCATGCTATCCGTATCAGGTTCACTTTGTTTGTTCAAGCACGAACTCCTCCCTGATCTCCCCAAATGAGTGTTCACGAATCATTTACGATTGCTATAGAAGTTTTTATCAGTAGCTCATGTCCGAAAATCGTCTGACACTGAACTTAGTAGAAGGTTCCGTCTCTTTTAGTTTTTCACCTCAAGCCGCACGAGAATTTAAAGCAGCACTGGATGAGTTGATGCAAAGCCTCAAAGCTGTTGCTGCTAAAACCACCCCTGGTGGTAAACCCAGTCCCCAGCGTCCAATGGAATATCGTTACACAGGAGAGGTATTTTTAGAAATTTTTTGTAATCCCAATATTTGGTCTACTCCGTTTGCAGCCAAAGTATTGCTAACTGTCCGCGATGCGACTATTCGCTTGACAACAGAAGCCGAACTGACGCGCGTCATAGAAGACATCAACCAGTATCTCGAACAAGTCGGGTAACTTAACCTGTATATTGTCAGATATACAAAACTTCCGGAGCACTTGCTGAAATTGAACTGCTCCGGAATTCACATATCTAAATGTGGCATTAACACCCTAAAATCTCTATACCCAATGTTCAGCAACACTTCTAGGGCTACTTTGACGGGTGGTTGCAAGGCGAATGTAGATTAAGAATCTCCAGAAAACACTTTTGTATCGAGGGAAGATGGGATATTTAAGATTTTGGACTGGAAAAGGTTCATAAAAAGCAGAGATTACATTTCAATTTGAGGGTTAAATCCCTTTTTATCAATTTCTATATCCCATTCCACAATCAAAAATGAAAAACTGATTAGTCGTTTTCCCACTGTTCCCGACCGATCAGATCGGCAATGCGATCGCGCAGCAAGAAATCACACTTTTCTAGCTCACATTCAATACATACCCACTCTCTAGCCGGGATGTATTGGCACAAGGTATAAATCGGCTGCTGTCTGCTGACCAAGCCCTTTTGCACCAGTCGGCGTGCTTCATCTTGTATCACATCTAGAGAATAGTAACTGATAGAAGGCACCGTATTCACACTCATGGTTTTTGCTCACAATTTAACACTTAATTGATTTCCCAAAATCCCTTAGGAACAAACGTTGATAGATATGGAAAGCTAGTCGTCGGGGTTTTGTAGTTTTATATACGGAACTATTTTCATTTTGACGCTATACATCCTAAAATTATATGAAGAAATGTTACGAAAATCAACGAGTCCTGACATTTGCTTAAATTGTATTGCACGCTAACACATTAAGAGAGTTGATTGATCTTGCTGACGTTGTTAAGGCTGTTTTAGTGGCTGCTAAAAAGCACGGTCTGGCAAGAGAAAATGTTTTTCCAGATAGATTCTCTACATACCAAAGAGGGTGCGTAGAGCGCACTCTTGTGCTGCTGACATTTGCCCATAAGAAAATACACCAGGAACATCCTTCGGAAGTAAAGGTATAAATTGTTGCCATACATATGGACTACCGTATAAGACAAAAGCTTGTAAGTCCTTGGTTGTTAACAATTTCTTAAGTAAGCCTTCTGCTGCCTTAGTAAGTCCTGCACTCCCACGAAATGGATTTCCTCTAATAAAGACCTGTAGTAAAGTCGGATGATTTTCCTCCAAGTTGCTGGTATTTTGAGTCTGATAATCAACAATTTGAATTTTATATCCCATCTTCTTCGTACGTGTAATTACTGGCGAAAATTTGTCTAAAAAGCTACAATTTAAGCTCTCATCAACAACGATTATATTGTATAAATTCACTTTTTGCTTATTATTAAGTTTTATGACATTTATAACTTGCTCTAATGCTAACGCGGAGCCATGAATGATTTGGCTTTGCTGCAAAATCTCACCAACAATCTCAAGAGAATCCTTTTGAGCCGTGCGCTCGATAAAACCTGTAGTAGTGACTGGTTCAGAAGAGATTTTGCTCTTCGCTTGCCAAATACGCTCAACAGAGTCGCGAATGCGCGATCGCGAAATCCGACCACTTTCAACAGCGCTACATACAGCACTAATAGCCTCTTCGGGATCAACAGGCATGAGTAAAATATCAGCACCAGCCTCCACAGCCATCACAGGAGCAACCGAAGCTCCATAGCGGTTGGTAATAGCACCCATAACCAAAGCATCTGTGGTGATCAAGCCTTCAAAGCCTAATTTTTGCCGCAACTGCCCTGTTAATATTTTGTGTGACAAGGTCGCTGGTAGTTCTGGATCTAAACTGGGTATTAATAGGTGAGCGCTCATGACTGTATCTACACCCGAGGCGATCGCCGCTGCAAAAGGTGGTAATTCCACTTGTGCCAGTCGCTCTAAAGAGTGCGGGATCACTGGTAAATCCAGATGAGAATCAACAGCCGTATCGCCATGCCCTGGGAAATGCTTCGCCGTTGTCAGGACAGAATAACTTTTTGCACCACGAATAAAGGCGCAAGCCAACTGACTAACCTCATCAGGCGTTTCGCCAAAAGCGCGAACATTAATCACAGGATTATCAGGATTATTGTTCACATCCACCACAGGAGCTAATACCCAGTTAATCCCAATGGCTAAAGCTTCTTGTGCAGTGACGGCTCCCATTTTTTGGGCATAATCCAAACCCAACTTTTGATCCTTGCGGAAGATAGAGGCTAATGCCATTGGTGGCGGAAACCAAGTTGATCCACTAAAGCGCTGTCCGACACCTTCTTCAATATCAGCAGCAATCAGTAAAGGAGTTTTCGCCCATTTTTGTAATTGTTGTGTCCTGATAGCTAATTCCCCAGCACTTCCCCCCAGTAAAATCACTCCACCAACCCCTAAGTCTTGCACCCAGTGTTGGAGTTTTGCTGCTGGTGGTTCCCAGACAGGATACTGAATTTGGTGATCGAATAAAAAGCCCGAGGCACGAACAACGATCATCTGAGCCACCTGTTCAGCCAGGGAGAGTTTGTCTATATCGGGCAGCATAGGCAGTTACAATTACAAAATTCAAAAAGAGAAAACCCAACACAAAAAGCAGGAGTACGCACAGCTATCTTATAGTTTGCTAAGCAAATATCAATGGCTTTTTTCTTTAGACATGGCATGTCAAGTCAAAATCTCATTTTAGAGTTTGCTAAGCAAAAATAGACGTTTAACAGTCCGATTGGATCAGACGAAAGATATTGTCCCTATGTTAGATGTAGGGAAAAGAATTTGCACCATACCCGAAACCCCACAATTAACCCTCTGTTAACTGGCTGGTCTTTAGTTTTGTAAACTACTCTGCCTTTTAAAATAAGCACAAACTCTTAACAGTGAACAGTGAACAGTGAACAGTGAACAGTGAACAGGGAGAAAAATAACTCCCTCATTCCCTCATTCCCTCACTCCCTCACTCCCTCATTCCCAGCCTACGGCTCGCTGCTCTAACATTCCCTCATTCCTTGCCTTACTCCCTCACTCAAACGTAGTCTGTAACCTGTAAATTGTTGTAACTGCCCTCTCAGTGAGCTTTGCATTAAGCAAATTTAAACAGACACGACTAGTCGTGTCTGTTTAATGTTTAGCTGACGTACTTTAATTAATTGTTGTTTACGTTACTTAATCCTCCGGACATAAATCTTTATTATTCAACGAAGTTATCTTTATTTTCTTCTGCCGGATTTTCTAGTTGACGTTCTAGCTGAAGCTTGTTTAAAAGCGACAACACCTTTGTACCACGTTCTATAGATCGATCTTCAAGAAACACCACCTCTGGTGTGCGACGCAGACGCACTCGTGCACCCAGTTCACTGCGGACGTAACCTGTCGCTGACTTTAATCCAGCCATTGTTTCTGCTTTGGCTTCCTCTGTGCCATAAATACTGACGTAGATTTTTGCATGTTGCAAATCTCCAGATACATCAACGTCAGTCACACTCACCATTCCTGTCCCCACACGATCATCCTTGATACCGTTGAGTAACATTTGGCTAACTTCCCGTTTAATCAACTCAGCAACGCGGGAAACGCGGCGATCTGTAGCCATAAAATTCGTCTCCTCACAGAGGATCTACTACACATTACATAAATACGACTTTGTTAGGGGAGTGAACCTCCCACCAAAGTCATAGTCTAAATTGTACTCAAACCAAGCATCGCACGCAGCGTGAGAGTAAGAAAAACCAGAGCGCCTAAAAACAAGCCCAAAATAGGTATTAAGGTGACTGGGCGTTTAAAAAGAGGTATCAAAGGCGCATAAGCATTCAAGAGCACACCCAAAAGTGTTGTAATGAAATAGCTAGCGTAGCGAGAAATATTTTTCCAGAATCCGTCAAACATCTAGATTTAGACTACCTTGTTATAGACGACACGTTTTTTTGATAAGTTTATTTCTTCTCATTGTAATCTGACATGAGAGAATTACTAAGTTGCTCAACTTAAGGAAACATAAAATGTCCGCTGCAAGCGGAACTATGTTAACGAAGTAATCGCAAATACTCTCTTGTACATTATTTTGAAATCTTGAGCTACTTAAATTAATCTAAAGATATCGCATTTCTAAATAATTCATGCATGATATTCTCTTTTCCTTTCTTGTCTTAGCGAACTTCGCGTTTTTGTGGTTGGTTTAAATTAATGTTACAATCGTAAATATAATTGGTATATAATATAATTATTGACACTAATTAAATAACTATATTAATTAATTTTTAAATGTTGAGTCAAGTTGATAAAAAAGATTTTCCGCGTCCATTTTTAAAATGGGCAGGTGGAAAAAGCAGACTAATTCCAAGATATGATACCTATTTTCCTAATGAATTCCAAAATTACTATGAGCCATTTCTAGGAGGTGGAGCAGTTTTTTTCTATTTGTATACTAGGCCTAAGCAAGCGATTTTAACTGATATTAATTCAGAACTCATTAATACTTATGATTGCGTCAAAAATCATCTAGATGAATTAATTAATATTCTCCAATATCATGAAAAGCAACATAATAAAGATTATTACTATCAAATGCGAACTACTGTTGAGGATAGTGAAGTAAAAAAAGCAGCTCGTTTAATATATTTGAACAAAACTTGTTTTAACGGTCTTTACAGAGAAAACTCCAAAGGCAAATTTAATGTACCAATGGGCAGATACAAAAAACCTAATATTTGTGATTCATCTAGCTTACGTTCAGCATCACTTGCTTTGCAATCAGCAGAGATAAAAGTCAGAGGTTTTGAAGAAGTGCTAGATGATGCTAGCAATGAAGATGATTTTATCTACTTTGATCCACCGTATTATCCAGTCAGTACCACCAGTAATTTTACATCATATAGTCGTTATAGTTTTCATGAAAAAGAGCAAAATAAACTAAGAGAAGTCTTTGGAGAACTCGCAAAACGTGGCGTCAAAGTGATGCTATCTAATTCAGACACTTCATTTATTCGCGAGCTTTACAAAGATTTTCATATACATACTGTGTTAGCTGGGAGATCAATTAATTCTAATGCAAAAAAACGTGGCGTCATTAACGAATTGTTAATTACTTCGTATTAAAGATGTATTAAAGGTTATTGTTAGTCCAAGCAACAAAACTACTTAAATTATGAACTGCTAATAAATTTTGATTATGAGCTACTTGGTTTTTTAACCAGTTAATTGAGCCTGGTTTCATTCCTCCACCGTCAATCAAAACAATAGCTGGTGCAGGGTAGCAATTCTGGATGTTCAAATTAACGTAAGGAAGTTTTTCATCAACTGAGCCATTAATTTGCTGCCATTTACATTCAATGATTAAACCAGAAGGAGTTGTTGCTGAACCAATGATGTAAAAGTCTACAGAAATATCAGTACCATAAATTCCTGATCCAATGTAAACCTGTCTTGCGTATCGTTTTGGAAGACTTGTGCAGCTTATAAGATATCCCAAACGCTTCTTCTTTACGAGATTAGAACCGACTAACTCATACCCATGCCCTAACAAAGTTCCTTCTACAGTTTTTTCCAAGACGTTGCCAGACTGATTTGCTCTGCCACCTTGAGTCATTGCTCTCCAAATATTGAAAAGAAAAAGCTGACTATAAATTATAGCTTTGATTTTAAGAATAATTTACTTTTGGCGGCAACATTTGAGAATTATTGAACTCTGCAACTCTTCCTTTGTCCCCCATTACCCTCCTCTATTTCCCAATAGATCGGAAATAGAGAAGGAAAGGTGAACAGCAGATTTTTGAGTTAGAACAACGAATAGATTATCTATGTTTAACATTAAACAAATAGGATAAACTCTAGAAAATTGAATAAGACTAGCTTCTTGGTTGATACAATTCACTACAACTTTAGCCTGCCTGCATTCCTGTACTACCGTTGCGGATAGTCCATGCAATTTCTAACATTTGAGTCCAGCGCTTTTGTAGCTGTTTGGGAGTACATTTGATTGTTCTGGCGATCGCTTGATCACTGTGTTTTGCAGTTTTGAGCTGCAAAATTTGCTGTTGCTGTTCCGAAAGTTGACTGACAAATACTTCCCACTGTTGGGAGGATAAACCCAATTTCTGTTCTAGCCCTGCGCCTAACCATTGATGTACCAACTGCCACTGGTGTTGCTTAGCAAACTTTTCTACATGATACTTAAAACGCTGTTGTAGATAATCGCGCTGGCGGGTGGTTAAACCGAGAATTTGGTCAATTTCTGGTGCTGAGAGATCCTGCAGTTTTAAAGATAGATAATCTATGCAGTCAGTTTGACCGTGAGCTTCTAAATATTTTACTAATTCTGAGATGACGCGATCGCGCTCGGAATCTTCAGCAGGATCAAACTGAGATTGTGCTGTCATCTGAGAGCGAACTTGTTGAACCGCGCTCGTGCGCTGATAAGATTCTGCTTCTTCGCTCTTAGCCGACTCAACAGCTTGTTCAATATCTACAGTAGTTTCTTGAGGTAAACGACGAGCAAAACTTTGAGCACGTAATATAACCAACTGTTGATTACCGCCAGGCAGATTGATGCGACGTTTGGCATATTGTTCTGTAAACGCCATATATTCTGCGAGTTCTAGTTGAGTACGTGGGGTATAATCTTCCGGAAGTTCGTTTTCACGCCGGAAAGCTTTGATAGCTTCCAGATAAAATGCTTGTAGGAAATCTTCAATCAAGTTGTAACGAGCTTCAAACCCTAAATCAGAACTTGATATGATAATGTGCCGGTAAACCATCGCCCCCAATTGGCTATGTAATTCTACACGACCTTTTTTTGAACCCAATTGGTAGTAACGCAGGCATTTTTGCGAACGATGCCTTGCCAAGTTTAACAGCCAAGACTTAATTTGTCCTGATGTTTGGATGCGCGAACTTTTGCTGCAGATGCGTTCCACTTCTTTTGCTATGCGCTTTGCTATAGCTTGCACCGACGTAGGTGTTGTTTTCACCTGAGATTGCATTTCGTTGCACAGCAGTTGCACCAAAGCATCACTATTACAAACTTGCAATTGTTCCGTCGAAACGTGGTGGTTTAAAGAAGGTGTGGATATGGGTAGGTTGGGAAGATTTGGTTTCATGACTTTTCTAGAATTGGTATTGCACCGTACAACAATACTTAGACAGCACTACCAAGGCACGCCCCAGTAAGCAAATCTCTTTCATGGTTTTTATCCATCAAGAGTCGCCGTCAGAATTGTTCACACAATATGACTGTAAAACAACCGAAAAAGTTACAGTATTAGCGGTGTGTCGGTTTTTTTACAAACCACTAAAAAGCGACAGATACATGGATATCCGTCATGATTCCCAAGTACCCCAAACCCTTACTGCACCAAGATTTTTCACACTTCAAATCATACCTAATCCCAATCTTGTAGGTATGACAATCTAAAAACTGGAGTCATTTCTACTCTGTTTTATGGAATTGACAACTGGGGGCGTGAAGTTAAATATTTATACTTTTATACCCATGCAGCGACTTTTTCCCAGCCTAAACCTTGCCGCACTATCGTTGGTATTTCTCCTGTCATATCTAATATAGTAGAAACTTCATATTTGGGTTCCTCCCCAGTGTCCACAATCACATCTACCAATTTGTCCAAACGGTCAAATAATTCTATTCGGGTTAGGTAAGCTTGTGCTTGTTTGTCATTATACTCATCATCTATATCATCATTAGGTGGTAAATGTGCTGAAGTCGAAATAATTGGGTTTGCCAGCGCTGACAATAAAGCTATACACATAGTATGATTTGGCACTCTAATTCCAGTGGTCTTCCGCTTCGGATTTTGTACCAGTCGTGGCACCAACTTTGTTGCAGGTAACAAAAACGTATACGGTCCTGGAATTAAGCTTTTCATCATCCGATAAGCATTATCGCTTACATAAGCATAAGTGGCAACATTAGAAAGCGAGGGACATAAAAATGTCAGTGGTTTATCATTTGCCAACTGTTTTATTTGTCTTACTCGCTCCACTGCTGATTTAGCATTTAAATCACAACCAATAGCATAAACTGTATCCGTAGGATAAAGCATCACTGCGCCACGTTGCAGTTGTGCTTGTATTTCCTCTATACGCCGGACTTGGGGATTATCAGGATGAACTTGAAAAATTTTTGCCATAGAAATAAAAAAAAGACCAGTAGTTAATCGTTAGTGGTATTTTTAGCACTTAACAACTCGCAACTAACAAACAATTAATAATTAATGACGGAAAAAAGCACTTAGAACGCAGAACGGGCTGCGGCCTTGCAGTCTACAGAATTGAATGTTGGGTACAAGCCCCCACATCGGTTCGTGGAATCAATTATTTTATCCAAAATCCAAAATTCCTAATCCAAAATTGTTTGACTCATTATGACTAAAATTGCGTATCTTCAATGTCCCACAGGAATTTCCGGTGATATGTGCCTGGGATCTGTGGTTAGTTTGGGTGTTCCTTTAGAGTATTTAACCGAAAAGCTCAACGGGTTAGGGATTGAGCATGAGTATCAATTGAGAGCAGAATTTGTTCACCGTAATACTCAACAGGCTACCAAAGTTCATGTGGATTTAGTAGACCACCATCATCACCACCATCATGAACACAATCACCATCACGGACGCCACTTGCCAGAAATTGAGCGGATGATTCAAAAAGCTGGGTTACCATCACGAGCAGAAGCTTGGAGTTTGGCAGTATTCCAACAGCTAGCAGTCGCAGAAGGGGCAGTACACGGTATTGCGCCAGAAAAAGTTCATTTTCATGAAGTGGGTGCTGTTGATGCCATTGTCGATATTGTTGGCACTTGTTTGGGTTTAGATTGGTTGGGTATCGAGAGCAATGATCAAGGATTACCTTTATTATTCTGCTCGCCGCTACCTACTGGTGGGGGAACAGTTCGAGCTGCGCACGGGCAAATGGCTGTACCAGTACCAGCAGTCTTGAAGTTATGGGAAATGCGCGGCTGTCCAGTTTATAGTAACGCTATCGAACGGGAAATGGTCACACCAACAGGAGCTGCGATCGCAACAACTCTTGCTGTAGACTTTGGTTCTCCACCTCCAATGACCATCAAACAAGTAGGACTGGGTGCTGGTTCAATTCATTTACCTATTGCTAATATTCTACGCCTATGGTTAGGTGAAGCAACAAATTTAGCAATAAATGGGGCAACGAATGTCACAGATAAATTAACTGTGGGTTTCACAGATAATTCATCCGCAACAAAATTCATTGCCAGTGATGCTAGTCCAGCTTTGGAAACTGTCTGTGTTTTAGAAACCCAAATTGATGACTTAAGTCCACAGGCTATAGGTTATGTGTTTGAGGCATTATTTGCCGCAGGTGCTTTAGATGTCTTTACCCAGTCTTTAGGCATGAAAAAATCTCGCCCAGGAATTTTGCTGAGTGTGATTTGTCATCCAGAAAATCTACACAACTGTGAAGCTGTTTTGTTTCGCGAAACCACCACTTTAGGAATTCGTCGCTCAACTCAGCAACGCACCACTCTCCAACGAGAAATTCAACAAGTGGAAACTGAATACGGTGTTGTGCGCGTCAAGGTAGCATGGACAGGACAAGCAAACAAAAAAGCGATAACTAACGTCCAACCAGAATATGAAGACTGTGCAGAACTTGCGCGAAAACACAATATTCCTTGGCGAGAAATTCAGCGGCTAGGGCTACAGAATTGGTACGCGCAAACAGCAACAGCTATTGGCGGTGAATTTCTCTAGTCTGTTTAACACGACAGCAAAAAAGCCCGCCTATGCGGGCTTGGTTCATCTGCTCACAGACTGAAAGTTATGAGCAAATAACAACAGGCTATTAGCTAATTAATTAACAGCATCTTTGATGGCATTACCAGCCTTTTCCAAGATGTTACCAGTGTTTTTGGCCGCCTCTTGAGTTTTATCATCAGCAGTGGTCTTGGCATCTGTTAACTTTTTGTCCACTGCATTGCCAGCATCTTCTGCGGCACGCTGAGCACTTATCTTTGTGTTTTCAGCAGAACGTTGAGCAGTTTTTGCTGTACCCTGAGCAGCATCGCTGGCGTTTTCTTTGATATTTTCAATACCTCGCTTGGTTCCTTCAGCAAAGTTCTCAGCCCCACTCTGAACTTTTTCTGTGATCTTTCCAGTTTCTTTCTGAATATTTTTGCCTACTTTTCCTGCATCTTCACCTACGCGGCGAATATTTTCTCCTGCATCACTCGAGCTGTTCTGGATGTTTTTTTCCGCATTTTTTTTGAGAGCCTCAGCTTCAGCTTTGAATTTACCTTCACTGGTTCTGGGATCAAGATCGCTAAAGTTATTCATCCCGCCTTCAGAGCCAGAATTTACATTGGCTCCTTTTGGAACATATGTTTCAGAATTAGGAGGTGCAGATTGGTCTCCTACAGTTTGACGAGGCGCTGTTGCAGCTACAGAACTACAAGCTTGTGTAATAAACAGTATCATTCCCGCCACAAAAACTGTTATAAGTTTGATTGGGCGAATGTTTTTGAACAGTGCAACGATTTTTTTCACAGTGCGACTCCTTTTGCTTGTATGACAAAGTTTAACATTAACCAAGAACTAACTGCGTATTAGCTTATCAACAACGTGACTTTTCACGACATGTGGAAAAGGTTATTTTGGGCGCTTTCTAAAACCTGATTTTTCCGTCACTTATTCTCATTAATCAAACACTATTAGCAATAATGTTGTGAAAAAAACTACGCTGTTTGGTAGTTTGAGAACTTCAGGTGAAAAGTCAGATCAATAACAGCCCAGCTAAAAACACTATCACAATCTGGCGCAGCCGCAGTTTTTTTATAAAATTAAGTTAAACTATTCACCTATTCCTCCCGTCAACTACAAACAAGAAAAATACTTTCTTAATATTTGAGCAACGATTTCTTCATAAGATTACAAAGAGAAAAACAAACAATGCCTCTAGCAAAAGTCACATTTTATTACTGTCTTTGTCTAACTTTAGAGGTATATCAGTTATCATAATTAGCATCTGATTTGCAGGTGTTAATTTTGTCTCATTTTATGAATGTATGAATATTTAGTTACCAAATTATGCTAAATGAGATAAAAAATAAGATGCTTTGATTTGCAAATTAATTAATGCTTTTTATATTAAAATCAGCTAAGTTTAAGAAGCTAAAATAGCTGCGATATCATCAGATAATATAGTTTTTATCTAATTAGACAAATAAAACAGTGAAAAACTTAAAAGTAAAAAATAACTTATTTTTTCTTATATAAATTTTAGTCAAAAAAGCTAAATATCTCAACAAAAGCTTTCACAAGTTGTGCGGGAAATACTGGTACACATAGCTAAGATACCATATGATTTTATGTAGTCAGTCTGTGAGCAAAGTTATAAGAGTAGTCAGGTAGATTAGGACATGAACTAATGAAAAAATACTGACACCAGCAGACAATCACACGCCTGTTAAGCGTTAAGCGTTAAGCGTTCCCTGCTACATAAAGTAAATTACCAAAATGATCAAGCAAACTTTACGCTGGCTAATTTTAGGTGGAACCTTATTTTTTCTGGTAAAAGCCTTTAAAGATAACTGGCAAGAAGTCGCTACCATCCATATTGACGCAGTGGGATGGGCAATCCTGGCGATCGCCACAGGTATCACATTGGTAGCACACACTTGGGCTGGTTGGGTATGGACTTGGGTTCTTCGAGAGTTAAATCAACCAGTCCACTCTTTCGAGTTTATTCAAGTTTACCTCAAAACAAATCTTGCCAAGTACATACCAGGTAATATCTGGCATTACTACGGAAGAATTATAGCAGCAAAAAATGCAAATGTTTCTCCAGGTGCAGCAACTCTTAGTGTATTGCTAGAACCTCTACTGATGGCAGCAGCAGCTTTAATTGTTGTTCTACTCACTAGCCAATTTCTAACCGAAAAAACTACCATCATTCAACTCATCCTACAACTACTGGGTTTGTTAGGAGTGCTTTGTGTTTTACATCCCAAATTTTTGAATAGAGCGACTCACCTCTTGCAGCGTATAAAGGTAAAAAAATCTGCTTCCAACACCCAGCAAGGAGTTAGCTGGAGTCTAGAACGATATCCCCTACGACCTTTGATAGGAGAATTAGGCTTTTTGGGACTACGCAGCGCAGGGTTTATATTAACTTTATTTGCCTTGAGTCCTTTAAACTTTAGTCAAATTCCTTTATTAGTTGGTGCTTTTAGTTTTGCGTGGTTACTAGGGTTAGTGGTTCCAGGAGCACCTGGTGGCTTAGGGGTATTTGAAGCCACAGCGATCGCACTCTTGCAACAACATTTTCCAACTGCCGTAGTTCTAAGCGCAACTGGTTTGTATCGTCTGGTGAGTATTTTCGCTGAAACTGCTGGTGCTGGCTTATCTTGGATCGACGAACGCCTCTTATAGTCCTCAGTTTTGAGGAGCCAGCACCATTTTATTCTTGGATTATTTTTTTATTCTGAATCTCAGATCTCCCTAGAGATAAGCTACAAACTATGCCTAGCCTATCCCTAAGGAGTATTCTGAATTCTGAACTTGGAATTCTGAACTTGGAATTTTGAATTTTGAATGGGGGTGGAGGGACTTGAACCCACACGACCGTTTAGGGTCAACGGATTTTCATTCTCTCGCAGCTTTCACTACTGCCTAGTTGGTTCAATAACCCGATAAGGCTTTGAGAATTGGACTCTCCCTTTACCCTCGACTTTACGTTAGGGTAGCTCCCGTCGAGTCTCTGCACCTTCCGCATTGGTCATTAATCATTTGTCCTTAGTCATTTGCTAGTAACAATTAACTAAAAACGAAAGAAAAAAGACAAATTTGGCTTGGCTCAGGATTGCCATATCTGTTATCAGATTTAGGTTTCCCTGAATTTGAGAGCAGTCACTTGTTGGATTTCTCCATCAAGGCTCAGTTATCTAAGTCCGTAGCGTCTACCATTCCGCCACACCCCCTGACATGTTTGGGAGTCAGTTGTTTTGTGGAGGTAATAAAGAACCTCCTCATCTATTCCAGCATTAAATGTGTTATTTGTCCAATTTTGCACTTTTACACTGGAAAATTTGAGATTCTTGAGTCGAAATCGAGCTTTTAGGTTATTCTAACTTGGCTCTTACTTTCGTTGCCGCACCTTTTGGGTTCGCTAGTCGCCGACCTTCGAGTTACCCTCAAAGTAGCGCGCTTAGCATTACAGATGTTTGCTCAAGCATTTCTCGTGTGCGTTGTACAGCACTGGTTGTTTACTTTAGCATAATTTTTGGAAAATAGATCAAAAAATAAAAGTAAAGATGGAAGTAATTTTTTAAATCTTTATTATTCAATCTTAATTCCTCCACTAGGGCAACAATACTTCCAACAGCCAAGGCATTCAGCCTATCATGGAAAACAGATCCACCAACAGGTCTTTTCTACTGAGAGCCAAGAAATTATGGTTGTAGCGCTACTGTATCTGATTTTAGCTGGAGCTTATCTTTTGGTCGTACCAGCCGCTGTCCTGTTTTACTTAAACTTACGGTGGTATGTGGTTAGCTCTGTGGAACGTGCCTTCATGTACTTTTTAGTATTCTTCTTCTTTCCAGGTTTGTTGCTCCTGTCGCCGTTTGTAAACTTGCGACCCCGACCGCGACAAATTGAAGTTTAACGAAATTGGTAGGTCATAACTCTCATGCGACGCATTGATGCTATCGGAATTGGCTTTGGCATTTTTGTTGCAGGCGGCTTGGCATATGTCTTACTGAAACTAATAGGCATAGATAGCTCGAAAGCTGGTATTTGGAGCCAAGTCTTATTATTTGTTGGTTTGATTGCCTGGTTGTTGAGCTATGGTTTCCGTGCGGTGGGAAAAAAAATGACCTACCACAAACAACGGGAACAATATGAAGAAGCCTATTTGCAGAAGCGCTTGGAAGAACTTACTCCCGAAGAACTCGCAAAAATTCAAGCCGAAATAGAACAGGAACAATCCCAGGTGTAAATTTGTTCTTTGTCCTTCATTAGGAGCTACTATTGGCGCAGTAGCTCCTAATCACAACTATCTCAGTTGCTGTGTGACCGTTTTGAACAGAAAATATTAAGCGCAGCCCCCTTCTCAAGTCGCCAGACTTAAGCTTTCGATCCTGTGGGTTCAAGTTGCTCTCGATAAACACAGGGTGTAGGGATGTAAGAGAAAGAGTGTTTCTTTCATCCATAATGAGTGCTACGCTGCCTGTGGGTCGCTTTTAAGAAACACGGGGGTGTAAGAGTATAGGGGAGCCAGTACTTGATGAGGGTCTCCCTCCGTAGGTATCTGGCGTGAAAAAGGTGTTTCTTTCATTCGTAGCGGGTGGCGCGCCGCCAGTGCCCCTGCTCCTAAGAAACACGCTTAAGGCTTAACGCTTAACACTGAAGAAGGGAAAGGGTGTTTCTTTTATTCATAACGGGCGGTGCGCCGTTGCGGACAAAATAATTTGGTAGTCCTGTATAGGAATGATACTGGCGACGCATAACCTGCTCAGTTACAGCCTCAGAATCATTACAATACATCACCACCAATAATTTGTCTCAAAGCAGGGATAACAACAACTTGATATATGCTTAATAAGTTAAACCTGGTTAAGTTAAGCGAAGTAGATTAAAAAAGTTTAACAAGGGGGTTTTGTTACTTTCCTTGGTAGACAATTTCATCGATATCGTCTTGAATATATAAAGCAGATATCGAGTGGTCAGATGGTAAAAAACGATTCTATTCCATGACTGATAATTTGGGTATGTATGATGTAACCAGTAGGGTAAAAGTTTTATGATGAGTGTGAGAGAGTGTCAGGTATTAATTATTGTAGTTTCGTGGCAGTCTAGAGGAAAAGGCGATGAGTGAGAGCATGGCATTTATCGGCGGAGTCGCCGTCGCTGGGCTAGCGGCTCTCGTGTTATTAAAGGGAGCAGGAGGAAACCCTCTACCTAACTACACAGTTGGCTCACAACTACCACCAGCTGTGGTAGCACCTTCAACAGTCATACCGCCAACTGCAACTTATGCTGGGCAGCCATATCCTAATCCAGTGCCAGTCAATCCAAACAACGAAGAAATGCGTGTACAGACGGAACGACTGAAGATGGAAAATGAAGGACTCAAGAATGAAAACAATGGTCTCAAAACCCAAGTTCAACAACTCCAGTCCCAAATCCAACAAGTTTATAACTACCAAGTCCAATTAAATCAACAAAACCAACAACAAAATGCAGCCCAGTTACAGCACCAGTCTGAAAATCGCTGGTGGTCTTCTCCTGCTGTTTGGGCAGTAGGAGGCATAACTCTCACGATAGGTGGTGGTATTGTGGTCGCTGGTGTCTTGGCTTTGTTCTCACCAAAAGAGCGTCCCACTCGTACCGTACAAGTTATTCATCCCTATAACGGTCCCACTCCACCCCTTGCCCCTGTACGTCGCGCTGAATTTCTCCCCCCTCGTACCGAAAGACGAGTTGAAGCACAAGAATATGATGATATGTATTAAAAGTTTCAGTAGTTAACAGTTAACGCTGAGTTATAAACCCTTATACTCATTAATCATAGGCTGTTAAATTAGTCTACCAGTTTGTGGTACTCAGACCGAAAACTATTTTCACCCCAGCGTTCTTGCTTTGGAGTTATCAAGGTCACATCCGCCGTGAGAATGCTCTGGATTAAAAAGGTAAAGAAGAGCGCTTAATTTTAGGAATACGGCGTCTTTATCTTTACTATCGAGCATAGTAAGTCGGTATTAATAACCCAAGTTGCTAGTTACCTCCCTGCGCTGCGCGCAGGGGTATCGCGTATGGTCACTTAAGCAATAAAATCCCCTCCAGGTAAAAAATTGGAGGGGTCTATGTTAAATGAAACAATTGCTATTTA
>JAHHGV010000030.1 GCA_019359695.1 Brasilonema angustatum HA4187-MV1 | reverse complement strand
CTTTTCATTCCCTACACGATAATCATTATTAGTAAAAAACTCGAATCTTAAAAGTGAAGGATAAACTGAGACACTCATTTTTAAAGCATATCATGAGTTAAAATCTCATTTTTTGTTTCAAATCACACGATCGCCTATCACACCGCATTTGCCAATCCTGCTTCAGTCCGACCGTGCCGAAAAACACTTGATGTCGTCCGTAATTGCGATTGAGCTTGTCCATTACTGCCATCAGCTTTTCTCGCCGATTATCAGGCGAAGGGGCGAACAGGTCAAATTGACGTTCATCAGCCTGCACCAAGTCGAGCAGAACTACCCCTGCTTTCTGATACTGGAAACCTTGCCGAAATCCCCGCTGTAGCGCGGTTTTAGCGGCGGCAATCAGTGCTGACGTATCGTTGCTGGGGTTTGACAACTCAACCACCTTCACCGCGCTATATTGCGGTTCTTTAACGCGAAATCTATTGGTATGAATGAACACCATTATACCGAGTGCATAACTGCCTTGGGCGCGAAGTTTCTCAGCGGCGCGACTCATATACAGTGCCACCGCTTCTTCGAGTTCACTAAGGGCAGTTACAGGACGACTAAACGACCGCGATGAGCAAATATTCTTCTTTGGCTGCATATCTTCAAGAGACAAGCAGGGATTTCCCTGCAACTCGCGCAAGGTACGCTCATAAACTATCCCGAATTGCTGGCGGACAAGGCGAACATCCATCTGGGCGAAGTCCCAGGCAGTATTAATACCCAACAGTTTCAGCTTGTGTTCAGTTCGATGACCAATCCCCCAAACATCACCCACAGGCGTTATTTTCAGATGTTCATCAATGGTACATGCACCACGTAGGACGAAGACCCCGTGCTTCATATGCTTCTTGGCGTATTCGTTGGCAACTTTAGCAAGAGTTTTCGTTGGTGCCACCCCAACCGATACCGGGATACCTGTATGTTTTTTAACAGTTTGTGCAATTTCGAGCGCGTGACGGTCGAAGCCCAATAAGTCAAATCCCGACAAATCAAGAAACGCTTCATCAATAGAATAAACCTCAAGCGCCGTTGTCAGGTTTGCGAGAACATTCATCACCCGCCCGGACATATCGCCGTAAAGTTCGTAATTTGAGGAAAACACCGCGACCTTGTGCTTCTGGCAGAACGGTATCATCTTATAATATGGTTCAGCCATCCCAATGCCAAGGGCTTTTGCTTCAGGTGATCTGGCAATCACACAGCCATCATTATTAGATAGGACAACAACCGGCTTACCCTGCAAAGCCGGGTTAAACGCCTGCTCACAGCTTGCGTAGAAGCTGTTGCAATCAACTAGGGCGAACATAAGTTATCTCGCTTCGCTCCTGGGTGTGGGGTGTGGGGTGTGGGGTGTGGTGAAAGATTCATGCTTTGTACAACCCACCCAGCTATGGAGGTTTAAAACCCCACTGTCAATGGGGGTGTCAACAAGAGGGTTGGGTGCTGCACCGATCCAATTGGTTCCTACACCCTACACCCTACCCCCTACACCCTGTTTGTTATAGTTGGCGGAGGACGCTTACCACCACACCCACCGTGACCACTTCCAGGTCATCAGTAATTTCAATCGGCTGATAATCGGGGTTTTCCGGCATTAACCACAGTTTTCCCCGTAACCGAGACAGCCGCTTGATGGTGAATTCGCCCCCAACAGATGCAACCACAATCCGCCCAGGTTTCGCTTCCAAACTGCGGTCAACTGCGACTACATCGCCGTGTAAGATGCCGGCATCTTTCATCGAATCCCCTGCAATCCGCATGAGAAACGTTGCGGCTGGATTTTTCACTAAATGTTGGTTGAGGTCTATTGAATCCTCAAGCCAATCGTCCGCCGGACTGGGAAAACCTGCTTGTACGCTTTCACCAAACAAAGGCAGTCTAACTCCCTGGTCATCAGGCGTGAACTTTATGCTAAAAAATGGCTTTGTAACTTGAGGAGTTTTGAGACAAACGCGAAAACTATCAACACCAAACATCAAATCCCCACGTAAATGCCTTTAAAAATATTCTTTAGCATACGCGAATGGTGTTAAAAAGCAATTGGATTTCTTTGGAGATCAGGAAGTGTTCACTTTCACTCTTGTTGTTAAAACTCTTTTTTCATCGAATTCAAAGGATACTTCAATTAATACAGCAATACAGTTTACTAGTAAACTGGCAAAACAGTAAACAAGTAAACCTGTCAACTAGAGATTCATTAGTAAACTCTATAATTTAGGCACGAATCACCTTCACCATCTTTAATCTTGTAGAAACATGCTGCCGCAAAAGTATCACAAATGAAGCTGAATCAATACAGTGAGCAAGTTTACTAGTAAACTTGTAAAACAGTAGACTAGTAAAACGGTAAACTAGTTATTCATTCGTGAACTCACTAATCCAGGCACGAACCACCTTCGCCATCTTTAATTTCTTGTGGAAACACGCTGCTGCAAAAGCATCATACAGTTCTGGCTCTAGTTCAATAACCAGCTTGCGGGTTTTCTGTTTGGGTGACTTATTCTCCTCTACAACTTCCTCATGAACGGGAGGGGCGGGGGAAACTCCTTTCCTAAAAGCCTCCATTTCCGGTGATATGTCATTTTCGTTGCCAAGCGTCTCAGATAAAGGCTTTCTTTGTTTTCTTGCTGTCATGGCGTAATTGTCTCCAGCATCTCTTGACAAAGGGCATCAAATTCTTTACCAGCTTCTTTGACCGCCTCATTTGGGGGAAGTGTCCAGACAACGGCTTTTTGACCAAAGCAGTCTGCGATCGCTTGCCGTTGTGGAATAACTGTTTTTAGCATCCGCTTGTCCTGTAAGAACTGTAGTGCTTCACTGTACAGTCGTGTTCCTCGGACAACTCGATTGAGGAGAATATGAAACCTGGGTGAACCATTCCTAACTGATTGCGCTTGCTTGACCAGGCGAATGGCATCACCAGCACTGCTTAAATCTAAGCCAGTTGGTTGTATAGGGATAACAACCACATCTGAGCGAAGCAGAATACAGCGAGTCGCTTCCGTGATACCTGCTGACCCATCAATCAACACATACTCGAAGTTAGCCGCTACTTTGGGAATATCCTCCATCAACTGATCAGGATCTTGCATGACCAGACACTGAATCGCACTGTCCATTCCTGAAAGCCAACGAGATACGGACTGTTGAGCATCCGAATCAATGACGGCGACTTCTTTCCCCTTCTGATGAAGCCAGAACGCAAAATGACAGGTGGTTGTGGACTTCCCGCACCCCCCTTTTTGGTTGATAAACGAAACGATAGTCATATAACTAGTAACCTTTATTAGAAGTAAACTGGATTGCTAGCATTAAGGTATACCAGCAATGTAGTAAACTTTCAATACAGTTTACTTTCTTACTAGCAAACTGTATAACAGTTTAACTAGTATACTGTTAATACAGTAAACTGTATTTTATCTGAAAAAACTGAGCCTTCATAAAAGGGCTGACAGGCACATAGCTGTCACAGGAGGAAAAGTACGAATGAGATTGGCTTTCTGGCTTGGTTTCAGGGCTGTGCCAAGCATTTATTATTGGATGAGAACCTTTATTGTTACCGAGCAAAGCTCAGAGGGTGTAGGGTGTAGGGAGAGACAAGTTTTTTATATCCCTACCCCCTTGCCCTAAGAGCATTAGGGTTTAAAGCCTCGCCCTTTAGTGAGGCGTTCTTAATTGGGCGGGGTCTGAAACCGAGTCACGGCGCTTCGCGCTGGGTGTGGGGTGTGGGGTGTGGGGTGTAGGGATAATTGGTGGCTCTGACACCAAGGTGCTCCGGGGATAGAGTGCAACAAAAACACGATTTATCTTTCTTCCCCTACACCCCACACCCTATCCCCTACACCCTGTTCTCGGTCTAATTGTTCTTCCCCTACACCCCACAAAGAGCACCCCACACCCCGTTCATCATTTACGTTCATATTCCTCAATGACGTGAGTGTAAATTTCAAAATGAAATAGCACTATTTTTAGAATTATTTGGCACTTTTATTGAAAGATGTGAATGTTTTTTATTGTTAAAGATGCTATTTATCACGCTAAGAATTAGTGCCAAATAATCCTGAAGTTTACAAGAATATGGAACCCGCAAGAAAGCGTTAAGGCAAGAGGGCGACACAGACATTCTCACAAACGACCATTTGTGAGAATGGGTAATATTGGTAATACTATAATCAAGATACACATTGTGTATCTGGCAGTTTGATGCTAGAGTACAGACTCAAGGAGAAGATTATGGAACCCTATAGCAGCCCTGATATTCCCACTCGCGCCGTCAATTTACGCATCCGTGAGGATGTACGGACACTTATTGACCGGGCAGCGAAAGCGCAAAGCAAATCACGTTCAGATTTCATGATTGATGCTGCGCGACGAGCTGCAGAGGATACGCTGCTTGACCAGACCTTCCTGCGGGTGGATGAAGAAACCTATCAGTATTTTCTGAATGTTCTGGATAACCCGCCCCACAATGAAGGGTTTGAGCGCTTGATGAATGTTAAAAAGCCGTGGACTGAATGACCCCTCAAGCCCCTGTACCTCTTACGGATACTCATCTGCTGGATGACTTTGATTGCGGAGTTGCCAGTCTGAATGATTGGTTAAAACGTCGCGCCGTTGCCAATCAAAAAAACAATGCGTCACGTACCTATGTTGTCACCGATGGGCAGAAAGTGATTGCTTATTATTGCCTTTCCTCCGGCGCATTGGCGCTCGAACACGCGCCATCGCCTGTAAGACGAAATATGCCCGACCCCATACCCGTAGCTATTCTTGGAAGGCTTGGAGTAGATATCTCATGGAAAGGACTTGGGTTGGGTGCGGCATTATTGCAGGATGCGGTGCTTCGTACCGTGCAAGCGGCAGAGATAGTAGGCATCCGTGGAATAGTAGTACATGCCATATCAGAAGAAGCCAAGCAATTCTATGAGCATTACGGGTTTTCTCCTTCGCCTACGCAACCTATGACGCTTATTCTGTCTATCAAGAAGGTCACAGTATAATCTCAAAACTAGCGTTTGTGAGAATGTTTAAGGAGCTACGCACCCCGATTTGAGCTATCAAATAAAATTAAACGATTACCGGAATAGTGTTAGCAGTAAATGTATAATTCCTAGGAATCAAATTTCTGTAAAGTGCGCTGGGAGAAACTTGACCCGCTGAACTTTACTTCAATACCATTTGTCTTGACTTCTAATCAACGTTATTAAGGAGTATTTATTATGGCGGATGCTAGCTTACCAGTTCTGCAAAAAGGAGCCACTGGTTCTACGGTAGCTCTTTTACAGACCTTTCTGCGGATTAAAGGCTATGGAACAAGCACAAACCCAACTCTCCAACTTCATGTTGATGGGATTTTTGGTGATACCACAGATTCTGTTGTTCGCCAGTTCCAAAAGAACTCACATTTAAATGTAGATGGGGTTGTTGGGGATAAAACTTGGCAAGCTTTTGTTGAGTAAGGAAGACCGTAAAATAAAGGCTCTCAATGCGGGGTAAACTGCAATGCCTGATAGATAGCTCACTGATTGGCCGCAATTACTTTGAGGTACGCCTTTGCGGTCTGGTTCGCTGCGTCCTGTAAATTTCAAAATTAAATGGTGCTGTTCTTTTAGAATTATTTGGCACTTTTATTGAAAGGTATGAATGCTTTTTCATTGTTAAAGATGCCATTTATCGCGCTAAAATTAGTATCAAATAATCCTGAAGTTTATACCAATTTGAAAAAAGAATGCAACACATAGAAAAGATCCCTCCCCAACCCTTTCACAAGGGCGGGTGGGGCATCTGTCGCAAACATTTTTTGAATTGGTATTACTTCAATTTGGTGTTGTCACGCTTATCTGAGGTTTTTTACTGATAAGGAATGTCATTTTTTATGCATAAAGTCTTTGGGCTTTCATGTGTCTTTGGTCATTTTCTGTGCATACTTTTGTAAGTTGATTGTAATGTAATTAATTACAAAGTTAAGAAATTACATTTAACAACTTTTGCAATAACCCCCTATCAAAAATGGGGTATCTAGCGCTGACCAAAGACCACGCCTGAAATCCCTTATTCTGTAAATTTCAAAATTAAATGGCACTATTCTTTTAGAATTATTTGGCACTTTTCTTGAAAGATATGAATGCTTTTTCATTGTTAAAGATGCCATTTATCGCGTTAAGAATTAGTGCCAAATAATCCTGAAGTTTACAGATGCGGACTCAGAGGACGAGAAGTTTCGAGGGAACGTGTCCCACTCAAGCAGTTTGTGTCAAAGCTCAAAATACTAACTCAAGCGATTTGCCAGCGGTTTTGCCGCGAGCGCGTTCAGGTCAGCCACTGTTTGCTGCGGAAGTTGCAGCGCCGCAGCTTTGACATTCTGACGTAAATGCTCAATTGATGACGTGCCGGGAATCAGCAAGATATTGGGGGAGCGCTGAAGCAACCATGCCAGCGCTACTTGCATCGGTGTTGCGTTTAAAGACTTGGCGGTGCTTTCAAGTACCGAGGATTGTAGCGGTGTGAACCCGCCGAGGGGAAAGAACGGCACGTAAGCGATTCCCTGTTGGGTGAGGTCGTCAATGAAAGCGTCATCTTCCCGGTGTGCTACGTTGTACTGGTTCTGCACACAGACAATCTCCGCGATCGTTTGCGCCTCGGCTAACTGTGTCGGCGTAACATTGCTCAAACCGAGGTGACGAATTAATCCCTGCTGTTTCAGGTCGGCTAAGATCGTCAGCGGCTCGGCGAGAGAACCTTCCGATGTTCCGTGACCATCACCCATCAAGCGGAGATTGACGACATCAATCGCATCGAGTCCGAGGTTACGCAGGTTATCGTGAACGGCATCGGTCAGCTCCTGCCGCGACATGGCGGGCACCCATGATCCATCTTCAGGACGACGCGCTCCCACCTTGGTGACAATCACCAAATCTTCGGGGTAGGGATGCAGTGCTTGTCGAATAATCTGATTCGTGATGTGAGGTCCGTAGAAGTCGCTCGTATCGATGTGATTAATGCCAAGTGCGATCGCTTCGCGCAAAACAGCAACGGCTGCATCTACATCTCGCGGCGCACCCATTACATTCGGACCTGCGAGTTGCATGGCACCATAGCCGATGCGCTTCAAGGGGAGTGAGGTGTTCGGCAGCGTAAAACTGCCGCCAAGGTTCGTTGCAAGAGACATATTGCTACTTTCTCCAAGAATTTTTTAGTGATTTAACGAATCTTTTTCGAGAGTCCATTTCTCAATGTGCTGCGTGCGATAAGCGAAGCTTAAGCCTTCGGCTTAAGAAGCCCTCTCCTGCTGATCGATAGATTCCTATCGCTTGTCATTGTTCGTTGCGGCTAGCGAATATTTGCTCATAGTCACCGTTCCTTTCAGCAAATCGATGTGCTTTGACACGATTAACAAGGATTTCGCCGTGGGGTGGGTTGGGAGTGCTGAGAATCTGCATCACTTCAGCAATATAGTCAGTCAGTGGCATTGCGGCAGGATCAGTCGCCTGACTAGCCCCGCCAAGCTCAGTCTGTACATAGGGTGGGGCAAGTTCAAGAACCTCCACGGAGGTTTTCTGAAGCTGAACGCGCAGTGACTGCAACCAAGAGTGTAGAAAAGCCTTGCTCGCGCAATAAGTCGGATATGGACTGATGGGAACGAAAGCCAAGCCAGAGGTGGTGGTGATAATCGTTGAATGCGGCTGCTGTTTGAGAGTCGGGAGGAGTGCCGCAGTGAGGTGAAGCACACCGACAATGTTAGTCTGAATCATAGACTGCATCACGGAGAAATTGATCGAGTCTGAGGTGAGGTCTTCGGTTTTAGAGATTCCGGCATTGTTGATCACAACATTGAGTTTAGGGAACTGCTCTCGAATGCGGGACGCAAAGGCTTCGATGTCCGCCGGGTCTTGAACGTCAAGTTGAATCCCGTGCATACCGGAGTGAGCGGCGGTGATTTCTTCGAGGAGATGTTGACGGCGACCTGCGATGATGACTTGATTACCACGTTGATAGAACGCCTCGGCAAGCGCACGACCGATGCCGCTTGTGCCGCCAGTGATCAAGATGGTGTTGTCCGTGAGATTCATAGGTATTTTTCCTGCAAAGATGTCAAAATAAAGAATGTCAGAATTTGTTGAGAGTAAAGTTGTTGTAAAAGTTGGAAATTCAATCAGCGCTTATTCACCGCTCACGCGCAACACGATTTTGCCCAGATAGTGCTGTTTCATGGCATCCTGCGCTTGTGCCGCCTCTTCGAGCGCAAACGTCTGCGCGATGTGAACTTTCAACTCACCGATACCGATCAATCGGTTAAGTTTGTCTAACAATATCGGGTCGGCGAAGCCATTTGCCTTCTTGAGTTCCACACCATCGGGCGCTTTGGGTTCGGGCATCACGCCATTAGGAAAGGCGATAATTCCGCCCTGACGCACCAACGAGAGCGTGGATTGAACCTCGTCGCCGCTCACCAGCACCAGCGCCGCATCGAAGCCGTCGGGTGCAAAAGCGCGGGCACGTTGCACAATGTCGTCGCTGTGTCCGTCCACTGCTTCATCGGCACCCAATTGCTTAGCCAACGCTACGCCGTCTGCGCCCGATGCGATCGCGAAAACGCTCGCACCCATGCGCTTAGCCAGTTGAAGCGCGACGTGACCGACACCACCGCTCGCGCCCCACAGCATTAATTTGGTTTGGCTGCCTGTCTCCAGCGCATTCAAATTACTGAGCGCCGTTATACCCGCAATGGGTAGCCCGCCCGCCATCACAATATCGAGACCTTTGGGCATCGGCGCGACCGTTTCTTCAGAGACGACGACATATTCTGCATAGCTACCGCCCTTGTCGTTCATGAAGCTCTGGGCGTAAACGCGGTCGCCAACCGCAAACCGCTCAACGCCATCGCCGATGGCAACAATCGTGCCTGCACATTCGCCGCCCAACACACGCGGAAAGTGGACTGAGTTATACACCAGCTTACCTTCACGCTCCATTGCGTCCCAGATACCAACTCCGGCAATCTCGATGCGAATCAAAACTTCGCCCGCGTCTACCGTAGGCACGGGTAAGGTGTGCAAGGTTAGCTTGTCAGCATGGCCGAACTCGTCCACAGCCATAGCTTTCATTTGTTGGGGAGTATTTTGCATAAATTAGGTTCTCCTGTTCATTGCTTGAGTTGTTATTGAGAGGTTCGCAGGCGTAAAACTGCTGACGCATTTGTCCCCTAAAAAATGGGGAGGGTTCCAAGCCCCTTGATTAATCGAGGGGACAACACGCGTATCGTATAAACCCTCCCCATTTTTTTCCGTGTAAGACCTCGTGACAAAGTTTGTTTGGACGAATTGCCATTTCCTCCAAGAAGTTTTTAATCGTTTTAGGAAAGCAATGCGGCATCGTTCTTCGGACTCTTTAAGGTCTCGCTCTCCATGCTTTCATCCTATTCATTCGATCCAGCGTTTCCAATGCCTAAAACTCTTTGATCCTTGCCTAATTCTCCAGCAGAAATCGCTTGAAGACATTCTATAATCGTGTAGGGCATTGAATGAGTCGAGGCTTTACCATGACTTTCGTTATCCCCAATTCTGAGGTAGTTGCAGATCAGTGCCAAGCGCTGGCGGCATTAGTGGCGCGGCACACCGAACCCAATGGCAACCTTGTCTATCCAACTGCGATCGCACCATTGAGCCTTTCGCGATCAAATGCGTCATCTGCCGTCATTTACCAGGATTATGAACCGCGTCTGGCCATTCTCGTTCAAGGCAAGAAAAATATAATACTGGGAGAGGAAACGTATCCCTATGAGATCGGGCAATGTCTTGTTGTCTCAGTTGATCTCCCCATCGGTGGGTGTATTGTTGAGGCGACAACCGATCAGCCGTATTTAGGATTAAAGCTGACTCTAGACCCAATGCAACTTTGTGAAATGGCTGGTCAAATGAATTTTAGTTCAGCGAAGAAAGAGAACTCTGTCCGAGGCTTATTTGTGAGCAACGCTGATGCGACGTTGCTTGAGTGTGCCCTTCGCCTCACAAAGCTTTTAGATACGCCACAGGATATTTCCATGCTAGCACCGATGATGATTCGGGAACTCTACTACCGTCTGCTGATCGGGGAACAAAGTGAAGCCGTGCGTCAAATTGCTACATCTGGCAGCAGTATGCAGCGGATTGCTTCAGCTATCAAACGGCTCAAGTCTAAGTTTACTCAGCCGATGCGAGTTGAGGACTTAGCAAAGCAGGTAAGGATGTCTACTTCGTCGTTTCATCAGCACTTCAAGCAAGTGACCTCGATGAGTCCACTTCAATATCAAAAGCAGTTAAGACTGTTAGAAGCCCGTCGCCTGATGCTGACGGAAGATTGTGATGCAACCTCTGCTGCCTACCAGGTTGGGTACGAAAGTCCCTCACAATTCAGCCGGGAATATTCCCGCCTATTCGGTGCGCCACCGATGCGAGACATCGAACGATTACGATCGGCTTGATGACCTTGCCCTAAAAAGGAGAGCGAAAAATTTCAGGGGAGATAAGCAACAATTCAGCAGAGGTTCTAAACATTAATCATCCCAAAGACGAATGGCACGCTCGATTAAGTGTAAGTCAGTAGCTGTAAGGGTAAAAAAATGAACCTGTAATACCAACTTATGACGCCAAGTTGGTAACAGGACTTACGCAACTGGCACAACGTAAACGGCATTTTTATCATTACTATGTATTACTCCCATAATTTTATCGTACTGCTACTGAGTAGATATACTCTTTTGCAAATAAGTCTCCAAGTCTTGTTTTGCTTCCGAGTCTCTTGCTAAAGCAGTAAAAGCAATTGCTCGATTTTGATATAAGTCGGCAGTTTCTGGTGATAGTGCAATCGCTTGATTTAAATCATTCAGAGCATCTTGATAACGTCCAGCCTCGTAATGGAGAACCGCACGATTTGCAAAAACAAATGGCTGATTGCTATCAATTTTTAGTGCAGCACTATAATCTGCTAGCGATTTCTTCACTTCACCTAGGATTTCTAATACTTGGGCACGTGCTACTAATACTGAGAATTGATGAGGCTGTAAATCTAGACTATTAGAATAAGCATCAACTGCTTTTTGAGGTTCACCTAAATGTCGATAGCATTGTCCAACGTTTGCCCAAACTTCTGGATAAGGTGCGCTTAATTCAATGGCTTTTAAGTAGTCAGATAGGGCATTTTCTTTTTGACCCATCTTGAAATATAAGTTTCCGCGTAAATTGTAGTATTCCGAGTAATTTGGGTCAATTGCTATTGTAGCACTAAAGTAATTAATCGCTTCTGTATAATTGCCAGTAAAATCATAAACTTGAGCAATGTTAAAAAGTAAAACCGAGCGATAAAGGAGATGTTGCTCTGGTTTGATAAAAGTATTAACTTGCTCGTAGCACCACTGGCAAAGTTCGATAGCTTCTTGATGCCTGCCTTGACGGTAGCGAATAAGTGCCAAACCATTGCGGTTGAAAGTTGTCTGAAAAAGTTTTAATTCTGGCGATAGATCGCAACGAGACAATTCTTGTAAACCTCGCTCTAAATATGATTCGGCTTTGGTGATATCCTTTTCTTCTAACTCACGAATATACAACATTGCCATCATAAAACAGCCGCTAAATAAGTCTTCGGGATTATTTATTCGGTGCATGGCTTGTTCCATCACCTCAAAAGCTTCTAGAGGTTTATCTAAAGCAACGTAGCTAGTGTATAACATTGAATCAATTAACCAGCGTTTATCAATGTCTTGAGGACAATAGCGTTTTAACTGTTCTAATGCATCTAAAGCAGAAGCTAGCCCATCTTCATAAAAACCTTTCCTATTATAAATTGCAGCAGCTTTAATTTGATACTTTAATGCTTTAAAAGGTTGGTCACTATTGAGTAAATACTGAATTAATCGCGGCAAATGAATTTCCTGTTCAATCAAGTCATCCTTTAAATGTTCTTCGAGTTCAACAGCAAGATCTGCTATTTTCTGTAGAGATTGCACAGAAGTCTCTAAAGTATTTTTCTTGGATAAATTGAGACTTACATACTGCAAATAATCTTGATTAAACTTACCAATAACATCTTTTATAGTTACTGTATTGCTAAGTTCTTCCGAAACTGCAATTATCAAATTCAAATTCAACTTTTGCGAGCGACGTCGCATTAATTCAGCAAAAAATATTCTTATTAAACCACCAGAAAAATCATAGTTATCACAAATAATAGTCAAGTTTGGAATTTGACAACGCTCAAACCAAGCAGTAAGAAAATCGATAATGCCATGAATAATCCGAAATGCTCGGTCTGCGGGATAATTACGAATTTGCTCTTTTTCGATGGCGATATCTGTTAAGCTGGGATAGCGCACAGATATAAGGCGTCGTAATGCTGGTAAAACTCTAGTTAGTTCATAATCATACTGAACAATTAAATCCGGTGCTTGTACTTTAACTTGAGGAAGTATATCGGTCAATAAATCCTTTAAGCCAGCCCAAGGACCTTCCATAGTCTTATCGCAATTCAACAACCAAGCCTTAGTTCCAATATTATGAACTTCTCCAAGAAGTTTTTGTAAGTAATTATAACGGCGTTGACCTTTTGCTGCTTCCAATACTATTACATGACTAACTTTTGAAAGCAAATATTGGGATATACTAGTTGAATCAATACTTGAAACCATATAATTTCAGCTATTTTTTTTATGAAAACTACTAATCCAAAGTGCAAAACCAATTAACTGAGGTACGCAGGCAAGTGATATTAGTAAGAGTGCGTCAACAAATGCATAAGGATTAGCGAAAAAACCAGTGCTCAGAACGGTAATAAGTTTTCTGTAATAGTGCCACATTAAAGGCAGTGTAATGAAAATTAAGGAGGCAAGCGCAATAGTTCGTCCTAATAACCATAAAACTGCATATAAACGAATTACCAACCTTTCTTTTGCAGGAATATGGGATTGGTCTATTCGACGTACTCTACGAATCACTCGGCTAATTTGATTACGGACAAACACCTCCGTATCTTTCATCAAGTTTTTACAGTGTAAGAAATTAGCAATCACGTAATAAAAATCTGTACGCATAAAGAAATAACACTGCCATAACAAACCCAATAAGTAGTTTAATAACAGCGCACGACTTAGTTGATAAATCACTGGAGACATAGTGATCCACCCGTGTTTATGAGCAAAAAATACAAGTATGAGAATGGCAGCAGATACTAAATCTAGAAGTGGTCCGGCTAAAAATGGAAGATAGCGCTGCTCTCTGTTTACACTCCAAATACCAGTCATGTCTGTTTCTGCAACTAACATCCACATGCGGTTGCTAATACCCATACGACAAGAAACACCAAGGGCGCGGGCTGCAACTAAGTGAGCCATTTCATGTAAAAATAGTGTTACGCAGTCCAGAACAACTAATGTTACTATCATCAATGTCGTATTGTCAGGAAAATAATAAGCTTCCCAACTAGGAATAAGTGTAAGATCTGTAAAGACAGCAATAAAGGTTAAAGCAAGTAGAATATAGCAACCGATTAAAACAGGACGACTGAATAATCTTTGAGCAAACGATTGTGGGAAATTCGTAAAGTTGTAACGTACTTTTGCAGTATGTTGTGCTGAGGTTTTTAATGTAGACGTTAAAACATTATAATTTGCCTCAGATTGAAGCAAAATTTTTACAAATCCTTTGTTTTCAAGAACATGTAGTAAATCTTCAATATCGGGAAGCTCACCGTACTTTTCTTGATAGATTAATTGAGTCTCGCCAACCGTCTTTCCCAATGCCAAATAATCTAGTATTTCTACAGCATCAAATGGTAATACTAAAAAAGTATCTGTTTCTATATGTCCGATGACGACTTCTTCACCGTCTATCTGTCTGGTAAAGGGGTAAACCGCAACAAGAGAATCGCTTGTGCATCCCATTATGTATTATCCTTAAAAAATTGATGAAAACCGCTACTGTTTAAGTAGCGATTTTATATATCAAATGGCAAGAACCATCAATTCAAAATCCGAATTGAAAATAACTGTTAAGCCATAGAAATATATAGCTTTGCAGATTATATTTTCAATTTTAAGTCATTCGTTATTCCAATTAAATACTAACAGGCTTACAACTACAAGCACCGTAATATGATGCTCTTGTTGTTTTTAGAGTTTCGGCCTCACGAATAACAAACTTTTTCATCTGCTTGACTTCTGGTTTATCCATAGTCATCATAAGTTAACTCTCCTGAAATTTAACTTGATAGAAGACTTGAATTAATCTTCATCTTAATGACTACAGCCCCGAATATAATGATTCCGGAAAGAAATTGTTTGAGGGTGTAGACTAACTCTTGGGCGTGGGCAAGCATTGTTCTTGCTTCATTTTGATTCGATATTTCACGCCCTTTTTCTCATATCTCTTGCTATCAAAGCAAATTCAAACTTTGAAATTGAAGTTGGCGATACGTGAAGCGTCAAGTTTCCGGCTTATCGCATACGGGATGATGCTTGACATCTGCATCTTGCGGCTTTTTACTATTTTCTATGTAATATTACTGGATATTAGTGGTTATTTATTATTAAAATGTACTTAAGGTTTCTGTTTCATTTACCGTCACATTTTTCTACTTCTTAAGTAGGTAGGTGTAGCGATCTGCAATACTAATCGCTTAAACCTGCAATCATCGTTGTTTCCAGCCAGGATTATTTGCAACTATAATTGTGTTTCAGCCAGGATTAAATGCAACTGAGCCAGGATTATTTGCAACCAACCTGCAATCATCGGTTTGAGCCAAGATTATTTGCAATCTCTTAAGTAAAAAAATAAGTAAAAAAAAACGAATGTTTGTTAGATAGTTCCCATAACGCAGATATCGCTAACAAGGTTGGTAATGTAGGTATGAAGAAGTGCATCGGCGGAAGAATTGAGTTCACTAATGAAGCAGTGGACGGGGATTCTGACAGGGATATCAGTACTAGAAGGCGGGAGTAATTCTTATAGATTTGGTACAAGCCTCGGAACGGCATTCGACCTTTTCGCCCCTGCACCTAACCCGAAGAGGGAAAAGCTGATGGTGACAATACACAGGCTCAATCGTCATCATAGACGACACAAAGTGTTATTTGGCACTGTGGGTCTACGCCAAGATTGGTGAATGCGATCCGACAGGTGATCGCATCTGTAATTTAGAAGAGAACGATTAATGGCTGAAAGCTAATTCTATCAATACTTTTGACCAAGTTGACACGCTATGGCAGCAACTCTTGCATTACGCCTGGTTGGGCTATGGAAACTACCGTTCGTTTAGGCGGTTACTTGCAACATCGACGTAATACTCCAATTGGCATTCAAGTGCTGTGGCGGGGCTGGTTAAAATTGCACGACAAGAGTGAGGGTTGGCAGCTTGCAAAAAAGACTTAATGGGAAAAATCAGGTGCAGCGACTTATTATGCTGCAACCGCAAACCGAGAAATGTTCACTTACTCTAGTTGGCTGTCGCTTGTCAAATATGTAGCAAGCTCTTCTGAAATAACAAAGCGAGCAACATCATTATAAGTAATTTCGTAAACCAGTCCGTAATTCTCTAAAATTCGTAATTTGTTTCTCAAATGAGAGTGATTTTCAAAATAGTACGTGAGAACTATGTTATTAGGATCTGAATTGTAAACCCATTTATCACTTAGAATGACAAATTCACGGATAAACGGATACTCATGCAGATCATTTTTCATATCTGCTAGAAGCTCTGGAATTAACTTTTCAACAGATGAGAGCACGCTGTCTGATTGTTTAGGTAATAGAAGGCTGGGTTTAACGACACTCTCGCGTGAAACTCTTAACTCTGAAAGCGTCTTCTCGATTTTTTCGAGTATCCGTACCATTTTCTCAGGATTATCGTTTCCAATAGTAATTGGTGGAAGCGAGCCAACAACTTCAATTGGTGTTTGATAGATGTAACGATTTGCAAAAAGATCGTAGTATTCTACTTCAAGATGAATACCTTTTCCAAATCGCTCTTCTGCTTGAAAAAAAGTTGTTACATCAAAGAAGAAAGGGTTGTGTCGATCAATGAGGGGTAGTTTTAACGGAAAAAGCTTTTCATAATTCTTCATCATCTGAGGTACAGGTGAAATTGTAATCTTGATATCGACTGCTGGAGCTTCGGTAAGAGCAAGAATACCAAGTTGAATAGCTTGTTCTTTTTCTGGTTTAAGTCGAAATAGATGAGTCAGTCGCGGTTTTGAAAAGTGCCGCTTAGCCCAAATAGCATCAACAATAAAATGTTTAGCTGGAACTGTATGGGCACCTGCTCGGATGTAGTAGTGGTTATCTGGAGCCATGTGTGGTCCAGAATAACTCTCATGAATCACAACTAGCAGAACTGCTGAATCAGTTTGGATTGTTCCCCTACCAGATGGATCTTGTATTAGCTTGAGGTCATACCTGGGAACTGGCTCCACTTGACTGATTATTTGATCAACCCAATCACGTAAATCCTGCCTCCCAATTTTCAAAGACAACCCGTTATCCGCATTGCCATTACCGTCAACACCAGCAACAAAGCACCCACCTCCAGAATTCGCAAAGCCTGATACTGCGCAGCTTAGTTTCTTTTTGAGTTCCTTGTGTGAAGTACCGCTTGACTTGAATTCAAAATCACCATCTTCTATGGTTGGAAGTTGCGTTAAGTCAAAGGTTTCGAGGTTGATTTTAGACATGCTGCTAAACGATATACCAATAACCTCAAACTAACTTATCAAAAAGCAGACACTTTTTAGGAAATTTTACCAACATTTGACCCAAAATTGGGAAAATACCCAAAGTTTATGATGACGCCGCTCACAACCACGAGAAATTAATACTTTGAGGCTAATGGTCAACGTTTTGGCTCAAAAGTATAGCGGTGTATGATTTATGAGGCTAAATGACAGCTAGCTTTTTTTTAGGTAGGTTGTTAGATTTGTTGTAATCCCGCTTACTTCCTTGTAGTCCTCTTCGACTTTGGTATTAGCCTGATATTGATAATATTTATTTATCTGAAATTTAATTTTTTGCATTTGTAGATTTGTATAACTACTATTTCTATACAATCGCCATTCTCTGTGACACTACAAACGCTTGCTCTTCTACGGTTAGAAGTATGAAGAAAATTCTGATTTTATCCGCCAATCCTGTCAATACAAGTAAGCTTCGTCTAGTGGGACTTAGACATCGTTAAGCCTAGTTTCTTGATATATCTGGGTTTCAGGCATTTTTGAGCCTTTGGTGTATTTCCCTTGTCCTGCATGGGTTTAGGGCTTATTTCTGCCGAAAAAATGTTTAAGTCCCACTAGACGAGGAAGTACGGGAAATCCAATCTGCCTTGGAGCGTTCCAGACACAGGGAAGAATTTGAACTCATTCCCCGATTGGCTGTGAGGATTGACGATTTACGCCGCGCACTGTTAGATCACTCTCCACAAGTTGTACATTTTTCTGGTCATGGGGATGGAACGGACGGCATAGCATTGGAGGATAACTCCGGACACGCGCACAACCCAAGAAGTATTGGATATCTTTGGTGAGCTCAATGCCAGTGGCATCACTGTTGTGATGGTAACCCATGAGCCAGAAGTTGCTCGTCAAACACAGCGTGTTGTTTGGTTTCGTGACGGTGATGTTGTACACTCTCACCTCAGTCCATCTGATGTGGGTCATTTGGCGGTGTCTTAAATTTTGTTGCCAATCTCAATAAGCAAAGTTTATGACACTTCAGGTAACAATTTTGTTGATATTATATTTATTACTCCATCTGACTTGGTGGACTAAGGGCGATCGCTTTGCTTGCCAGGCTGGGGCGATCGCCCTTCTGATTGATTGAAAGTAAGTGTTCTAAAACTGTTGATTTTGCTTCCCTCGTCAAGAGCAAAACGTTAAAGGCATACAAGGATTTATAGACGTTTTGCAAAAAGTTTACTGAGCAATCCGAGTGTCGCAATAGCAAAAACAGCACTAGCGTAAAAAACTCCCTGCATTCCCCAAAGTCCAAACGCGACACCAGCGAAGAGTGGACCCAACGCCTGCCCCAGTGACAACACGGTGGCATTAACTGCCATAAATCCAGCTCGATACTCCACGGGGGCTAGTCCACCTAACAAAGCCTGAGTTGAAGGAAACACTATGCCATGAGCGGCTCCGAAAAGAAAACTGGGAACGAACAGCAGCCAGACATTGTGCAGAGCAGGAGTAATGACTAGTGCCAGCGCATAGATAATAAACGAGACTTTGATCAGTGTTAGCTCACAGAAAAATTGTGCAAATAGTCCCAGTTGCGTAGAGACAAAGGCGAGCGAAAGCGCCATACTTGCCAAAATAATACCAATCACCACATCAGAAGCACCAAAAGCATTGGCTGCCAGGATAGGAATGTAGGTAAAGTAAGCACCAAATAAGAGAATGAACAAGGCAACTACCGCAAACAGCAGTCCAACCACTTGAGAATTGTTGATACTGCGCCAAATATTGTGCAAGTAAGCTTTGAAATTGAACTCCTGGGGCTTTTGCAACTTGGGTGTTTTCAGGGAGAATAACACCAACACTCCGACTGGGATAGCACTCAACGGCAGGAGAAAAGGATACCGCCATCCTAAGGTTGCTGCCAATCCTCCACTGATCAGGGGATAGACTGCTAAACTGATGCCAATCATGGTGGCATTGAACGCCATTGCGGCTGTTAGCATCTTTCCGGTATACAGATCGCTGATTAACGTCAGCGCCAGAGACTCACAAGGTGCTGCACCTATCCCTTGCAGAAAACGCCACTCCAGCAGCGTGCGAAAATTTGGGGCAAGCGAGCAGGCAGATCCGGCGATCGCAAATAACAGCAGAGAAGGCACTAAGATTTGTTTCCTACCAAACCTATCAGCCAGCACTCCACAGACTGGAGTCCCAAGTGCAATGGGTAGAACAAAAACTGTGATCACTAGTCCAATCTGTTGAGGGGGAATATTGAAATCTTGAGCCAACGCAGGCAATACTGGTCCAATACTGCTTGATCCTAAAACCGCCATCAACGTTACACCAATAATGATCTGAAGATTCTTATCCTGGTAAACATTGATGGAATTTTGACTCTGAGTGCGAGCTTTTCTTCGATTCATGAGTTAGCTTTCCTGACGAGTCGTTTACTCGGTGTTGTCAACTACCAGAACAGCTTCTCTTGATTATCTACCCAAAAAAAAACTGAGGAAGCTAAACTAAAAAAATCCCCAATCCTTAGCAAATAAGCCTTCTCACAAGAGAGATTAGATTTTAATTTCTGACTCTCTAGCTAATTCGCTAATAAAAGAGAGACTTTTCTCCAAAGAATCTCTAACCAGTTGGATAGCTGTTTCTAAGGGCATATTTTTGATTTTCTTATTCCAGGGTTCTATAGCAATTGGTCCTCGGTAATTTTTTTTATAGAGTGCTTTGAGGAAAGCTTCAATTTTTGTCACCCCCGTTGTAAATGGTAGTTCCCTTTCAAATTCTGGAATTGTAAATATGTCATAACCTGGTAATCCGTCATTTAATTCAACATACAATATATATTCTGAATCCATATGTTGAATATCTAGTACATCCGCTCCGCTATTTTGCCAATGGTGAACATCAAATTTCAAACCACCATATCCATATAATCCTGCACTAGCAATCAAGGCACGGGTACCATCTATGGTATGAATAAAGTCGTATTTTGTGCTGCGTCTAGTTTCAGTAGGACCGATAAATTCAAAGCCAATTTTAATGTCATATTTTTCTAAGATAGGTTTGATTTCACGTAAGCGATTGCTGGTTTGAATAAATCGGTCATTAAAATTAAGATCGTTGGAAAATGGCAGGAGATAACATAGGGTTAAGTGACAGCCGAGTTCGTTGGCTTGTTTAGCTTGTAATTCAAATTCAGATAAGCTTTCTTCAAACTCTTTTTGGCTGTCAAACAACTTAACAAGAAAGCTAAAGGATACAGGTTTTAAATTAAGCTGACTCAGTAAATTTTTACATTCAGAAGTGCTTAACTGATTAGGGATACTCAAGTCAAGATTAATCCCCTCGAACTGATACTTGTGAGCCAAATGACAAATTTTTTGAAAATCCTTCACAATGTGACCAATATTGCCACAGTGACCCCACGGATCGGTTAAATTCAATATAGGATACATCACAACTCCACTTATCAATTCAATACTGCTTGGTTGAAAGTCAAAACCAGTACGTAACATAGTGCAAACCAACCAAACTAAGTTTGCCTATGGCAATTTTTTACAAAGCCTGCCAGTGCAGACTTTGTTAGAATAGATTAAGGTATTCGAGCTGCTCTCAGCTTGAACTCAAGCTGAGAGCAGGAGCTTAATCAACACATTGTTGATTCTAGGCAGTCAACAACTGAGTCTGATGTTGGATAAAATTCTCAAGCACTTTTTTGACTAACTTCGGCTCAACTGTAACAAGGTAATCTCCTTCGGGGTTATAGCATTGACCGATTTTTTCTAATAAGACATAGCGCAGTTCTCGCCCTGTTTTTTTGTTGTCTGCAATCATCGCATCAAGGAGAGTCTCAGCAGTGATTGAGCGAGGTAACGGATTATTGAAACCAAGTTTATCTTCAATCAGATAGTAATGCCGTTCCACATCTTTTTGTGAGATGAATCCGAGTTGTTTGCAGAGTTCCGCAGCAATTTTCATTCCAAATGAAACCGATTCTCCGTGAGAGAGTTTCCCTTTTTCTAGCCATTCAATACCATGACCGAAAGTATGACCGTATTCTAGAATAATTCCATAGCCTTTTTCGCTGGGATCTTTCTTGAGAATTTCTAACTTGGACAAAATGATTTTGTAGGCTAAGTGATATAACTGCTCATCCGAAAATTTGACATCAGGATTGAGGGTTTCTTCCAAGTAATCCAAAAATGCTGCATCGGAAATGAAGCCATTTTTAATTCCTTCAATTATTCCACTTCGCCGAGAAGAAGGGGGGTCTGTTTTGAGATACTTGGTATCTACCCAAATAAAAATTGGCGCATGATAGACACCAAAATGATTTTTTCCGGTTTTACCATTAACAGCCTGCTTATTACTGAGCGTACTGTCGGTTTGACCTGTCATGCTTGTGGGGATTTCGAGAAAACGAATACCACGGTAAATTAACCCAGCTACTAGACCAACAATATTTCCAACTGTTCCGCCACCAAACGACAACAAGATAGATTTTTTGGAGGCACCTTTTGTAATTAGCTTTTCGCAGACTTCTTCGAGAACAGGAAAATATTTACAAGACTCACCTGTGGGTACAAATTCAAGTGCACAAGGAAATTTTTCGCAGATTTTGAGGTACAAATCCTTGCCGTATAACGCAAATAGATGTGGTTCTGTAAAGAAAAATATTTTGTCGAAAGTATATTTCTCCAGTTCCGAAATAAAACTTTCCTCAATGTCATATCCAAAATAAAATGGACTGGGTTTTTCCAGTTGGGTACTGAGTGTGATGACTTTCCCAGGTATGCATTCTAAGGTTGGATTTTGATTCATGATAGTTTTACCTCTTAACTTGGTGTACTAATGGCGATCGCTTTGCTTACCAGGCTGGGGCGATCGCTATACTTGATTAGTTGTCTCAAGGTTTCTTGCCTTGCTCACTAATCAACAATACTAAGGTTATAGTTGTACTAAATGAAATTTAGCTGAGAGACGGCTTAAAATTCGCAAAAAGTGTTGTATAGATGTTGATACAGCATTGAATTCATACCTTGAGCATGTGTTGTAAAAACTCTTTATGCAAAAACTCCCTAAGGATAAAATGTCTGCTGGAATTAATAAACTTATTATGTCGAACTTTAGAGTTTTTAGACAGAACTTGGGCTGCATTGAATTCATCACTTGCTTTGGGATTCACTGCATTTTTGTCAATATTAATATTCACAGCTTTTTCTTATCACTTTCTCAGCGAAAACTCAGATTGGCATGAGTCAATAACACCTGAAAGTAACATTTAGCACCTTGCGAATCATCTATTCAGGAAAAACTCATGACTCTCGTTCAAAGGAATCGGTACTTTAGCATCGTTTGCTTTCTTCTCGCTGGATTCACGACCACTTTATTAATGGGCGGATTTCTATTTAAATCTGCTGACGCACAGGAGCCCTTCAGAAATATTGTCTACACAGAAAGTAATATTCCGACAGAAAATGCTAATACTATTCTTGCCTTTGAGCAGGATGCAAATGGGAAGCTAACACCACTATCCAATTCACCTTTTCCTACAGGGGGTGCAGGTATTGCTGATCCTACGTTTACAACGGTAGCTGGTGGTCCTTTCCTAATCGCTGACAACGATCAAAATGTGATCGTTAACCCTGAGCATACCCAGCTTTTTGCTGTCAACTCTGGCTCGAACACGATCGCTGTCTTTGACATCAAAAAAGATGGTACTCTTTTTCCTGTGGCGGGTTCTCCATTTCCGAGTGGTGGGGTAAACCCGGAAAGCTTGGGTCTGGCGAATAATGTACTCTATGTTGTCAATAGGAACTTAGACCGAAATAACCCAACCCAAGATGCAAACGGTTCTCAGCCAAACTATACTGGTTTTCGCGTCACTCGTAGAGGCCAACTCATTCCAATTCCAGGATCTACTGTGTCGGTTCCAAACGGCTCTGGTCCAACCCAAGCACTCATCTCTCAAGACAAACGAATGCTATTTGGTGCGGAATTCACAGGTGGCTTACTTCGGTCTTTTAGAATTCTCCCAGGGGGTCGCCTAGAGGAAAATCCGAATTCACCACAACCACTCCCAGCATCAGAATTCCCTACAGGTAGCCCACCGGCTCTTCCACTGGGACTCCAAGTCCATCCCAGACAGCCAATCTTGTACGTTGGCTTTGTGACAATTAATAAAGTAGGAGTCTACACCTACAACCCGGTTACAGGGGAACTGACCTTTGTCAAGGCTGTACCGAATTCGGGACAAGCACCTTGCTGGCTGATTACCAACCGCCAAGGAACTCGTCTGTACACAGCGAACACAGGTAACAATAGTGTTAGTGTCTACGATATTACAGACGCAACGACACCAAAAGAGATTCAAAAGGTGGTACTCAAAGGAAATGGTTCTGCAACTGAGCTAACTCTGAACTCAAATGAATCGTTTCTACAAGTGGTGACTCGCCGCAATTCGCCTGATACATCTGAAGGCGATGGGGTGAATGTTCTCAAGGTGAACCCAGAAGATGGTACTTTAAGCGAGGTGGATAGCTCGCCACTCCCAATCCCGTCAGTTGATGGTAGCTTCCCTCAAGGGATTGTTAGCCTGAGTCCAGAGAGATTTGCCTACAACGTGAAATACTAATACCATTTCTGTATGAAGATGCGCTAAATTATCAAGAAGGGCGCATTTGGTATAAGGGGTAAAAGTAGCGAGCGTGACATGAGCCGCCACGTAATGTCTGAAAGCCTTGCTACGAAACGGTTACAAAAATAAAATAGCTCTATGACCCGAAAATCGCCAAAAAACCTTGTTTTTGCAGTACCAATTGACCTCTAGGCTATTTGGTAAGGCAGAGGGCAGAAGGTTGGAAGTATGAATAAAAACTTCAGTCGTGAGTATAAAGCCCAAGGCTCGAAAAAAAATTATACCGAGACGTGCAGCGCGAGGTGTAAAGCATTCTTGCTTTTATCCCACCCGGCAGCGCGTGGGTTCCCTTCTGCCTTTGTACTTCTGCTTTCATGAAAGTTAAAAAATTCAACAAGTGAAGGGCTTTAAAGTCGAATGTCAACTCGCAGCTTTCCCCTCTTACGATATTTCATCTGCTTGTCGATTATTTCGCTGGCATCTGTTGTATTTACACGTAGTGCGTCCCAGGCAATATTTGTTAATCCTGCTACCGATATCTCAACTTCTACAGCTAAGGGAAAACAGACGGCAGTTCTTGCAGGAGGATGCTTCTGGGGAATGGAAGCGGTTTTTGAGCATCTCAAGGGTGTTTCTGATGTTATCTCTGGCTATTCTGGTGGCAGTGCAGCGACCGCAAACTACGAATTTGTCAGTTCCGGTTTGACAGGTCATGCTGAGTCAGTAAAAATCACCTATGATCCATCACAAATCTCATATCAGCAGCTTTTGAAAATTTACTTTCTAGTGGCGCACGATCCAACACAGTTGAATCGACAGGGCCCCGACTCAGGAAAGCAATATCGTTCAGTCATATTTTTTGCTAACGACAAGCAGAAGCGGGTCGCGCTTGATATAATCAATCAACTCAACAAAACAGATATTTTTCATAAGCAGATAGTGACTCAACTACTTCCCTTAAAAGGGTTTTATCAGGCTGAGGATTATCATCAAAACTTTATTGACCACAATCCGAATTATCCTTACGTGGTGGTAAATGACTTGCCGAAGTTGGCTCAACTGCAATCCCAGTACCCAAATATATATAAGAAATAAGCGTGGCTTTCTAGCACAGATACTTGAACGGTTCTTCAATAGTTCTCGGTTGCTATCAAATGTTTGAAAGACACATACCAACTAATAACCCTAAGCTGGCAAAACTGCATAAAACTGGCATACTGGTGGTAACGCTACCCCTTGTTCCATCAAGTTTCACCGTATGTCTGCACGCTTATACCTCACCCGATGCCCAATCATCAAAAGTTGGCAAAACGGAAACAAGTGAGTCTGTTGTCAAGAGACGCAAGTCTCCGAACCAACGTAAATATGAGGATGTGCCAGAGCGAGAGTACCTGTTGCCAGACGAGGTAGACGCTTTGGATGAAAGCCATTAAAAAGCATGATGGAATTTTGTGCTCGTTGGGTTGTTCGTTTGGGGATTTCGTAGGTATGACGGCGGAACTAACTGTAATCAGATGCAGCTTGGGGCAATAAGCCGGAGGCTTGATGCAACAGTTCATAATTTTGTCCATCGGCGGATCAATCAGCAGCGCATCAATTCTTTACACGTTTTGACAGAAAATTATGCTATCAATTTTGAAAAATACTGACTTTTGTGGATCAATTTATCAACACAGATGCAACTATGATTACTCATTACCATGATTCAACAGATGTTGACAACGATTTGTTTCAACAAATAAAAATCAAAGAAAATCAGTTAAAAATTGCACAACAATTTAATATGGTCTACGTGGTTGAAGTATTACAGAGTCAATTGTCAAAGTTACAGCATCAATTGTCAGAGTTGCAAGACCCTGAATTTGAAGCGTTGATGAGTTTGTTAGACAGTTGAAGTTTGTGGCACAACCAGTGTATAAACTAAAGCTCAGTTTCTGGTTGTGCAAAGTCTAACTAACCTTTGCTGCAATTGCGTGTAGCGTTCCAGCGACTTAGTGGAACGCACACACATCTGTATTGCTTTTTTGGAACCAATGATAACCGCCAACTTCTTCGCACGAGTCAACCCAGTATAAAGTAAATTTCGAGTCAGCATCATATAGTGCTGAGTATACAAAGGCAAAATCACCACCGGGTATTCCGACCCCTGTGATTTGTGTATACTTACGCTCCAAGCTAAAGCGATTTCATTGAGGTCTGCATAATCGTAAATCACATCGCGCTCTTGGTACTGGACAACGACTTCCTGTTCTTCAGTATCTATTGTGGTTATAAAACCTACATCACCATTGAAAACTTCGCGTTGATAATCGTTGGTTAGTTGAATCACCCTGTCACCCACTCTAAAAATTGTTCCACCTCTAGTAATTTCAATTTTTTGGGGACTGGGGGGATTAATCAGTTGTTGCAGTACATTATTGAGATTGCGCGTACCAACCAATCCCCTCGTCATTGGGCAAAGCACTTGTATATCAATAGCTGGATAAAAACCAAGTTTGGGAATCAAATCAGTAATTAATTCGCTAATTGCCTGTACTCCATGTTCGGGTTGAAATCCTCCACCATGCCAGAGGCAATCAGATTGAGGAGTATCTGAAATTGATTCGATATTGGGATATTGTCCGTGATTAATTTGGTGAGCAGCAGTGATAATCTTGCTTGTCGCAGCTTGACGAAATACTTGGGTGAGTCGCACCACAGGCACTTTACCCGAATTAATCAAATCAGCAAGCACGTTACCCGCACCCACCGATGGTAACTGGTCAATATCGCCAACTAACAATAGTTGTGCATTTTCTCCCACAGCTTGAACTAACGAGTACGCTAGAAATAAATCGAGCATACTGGCTTCGTCAACAATGACTGCTTTTTGCGGCAGGGGGTTGTTTTTGTCGCGTTTGAAACTCCTTGTCTTCGGGTCAAATTCCAAAAGTCGGTGGATAGTTTTAGCTTCCAAGCCGGTCATTTCGCCTAACCTTTGAGCAGCACGCCCAGTTGGTGCAGCTAGGGCAATAGATTTACCCATTGCCTTCCACAATTCAACAATAGTACGGGTGCAAAAGGTTTTTCCAACACCCGGACCACCTGTAATCACCATGACTTTCGAGTAAGCTGCTGTTTCAACCGCTTGTTGTTGTTCGGATGAGAGTGAAACTTTGCGGCTGATGCTAAAGCGTTCTAACCAAGTACGGACACGAGGGATATCAGGATTAATCGGGTCAGTCAGGCGATCGCATACCAATTGAGCTAAGTTTTGTTCAGTATGGAAGAAGGTGGGTTTGTAGCAGTATAAAATTTTATCTGCACCAGATTCGCGCACAAGCTCATCGGCTAGTGTCATTTTTTGGATGATTTGGGCAATGAAATTCGGTTGTGGCTGGTGCGATTCAGTTTTGAGGAGACTTGCAACACATTCGATTAACTCTGGTTGGGGCAAATAGCAATGTCCATCCTCGGCGGCTTCACTTAACACATGAGTCATTCCCGCACGGTAGCGAAACTCAGAATCTGGTGGAACGCCCAAATTACGCGCAATTTTATCTGCAGTGATAAAGCCAATACCGTAGATATCAGTTGCTAACTGGTAGGGATTAGAGTTTACTGTGTTGATCGCTAAATCCCCGTATTGTTTGTAGATTTTGACGGCATAAGTAGTGGAAACACCATGACTTTGCAGAAACACCATCACTTCTTTGATGGCTTTTTGCTCATTCCAAGCTTTTTGTATCATGGCAATCCGCTTTTTGGCGATGCCGTTGACTTCAGCCAAGCGGTTAATTTGGTTTTCAATAATATCGAGGGTTTCCATCCCAAAATGGGTAACAATCCGTTTCGCTGTGACTGGACCTACTCCTTTAATCAAACCGCTACCTAAATACTTCTCAATTCCAGTAAGAGTGGCAGGTTTGGTTTCTTTATAATTGACTACTTGAAATTGCAGTCCATATTGCGGATGTTCGCGCCAAAAACCTGTTAATTGCAATGTTTGTCCAGGTTGAATATCAGCAAAATTACCAGTAATCGTAGTTAGTTCCGATGCACTAGAACGTTGCAGGCGTGCCACTGTATAACCTGATTCTTCACTGTAATAAGTCAGGCGTTCCACGACTCCTGTTATTGATTCGTGCGAGTGAGTAATGTTGACTTGTTGATGCGTTTGGTTTAATGGAGTGGTCATTACTTTGTAACAGGGCACGGCACCCGCTAATTGTACTGAATAACCATTGGCTCTAAAGTCATAGAGGTTTACTTTTATAGTACTTTAGTATTATAAATTCACAGCTTGTGATCGCAAATGCGTGCCCTTGATTGGTTGAGAATTTCATGGCTACAGCCCTGGTATAATTTACTCAAAATGTCACAAGCTGCGTTATTCTATAACAAATCATCTAAAATTTTGCTGCAAACCCACCTGTATTGGGGATAGCCCAGAAGAAATTGCAACAAGTAGTCAAAATATCCGTACAAGCGTTACCCCAACTACAAAGAATGGATAACTTCTACAGTTTCACATTCAACCCAACCCATGCACTGACAGCCATACTCGGGCGGCAACATGATGATATCAAATACTACAATGCTCGCAACTCACTCTTCAAATTATCATTAATGGCAGACTATGACCAATTAGTTTGCCTTCCTTCCCTCACCACCATCGACAAACATTGGTATCAAATCGAAACTGCCAGAAAAGTCTTGCGACAATTTGGAGGACGCGCCTTACTTGCTGATGAAGTTGGATTGGGTAAAACCATCGAAGCCGGACTCATTCTCAGTGAATACTTAGCAAGAGGAATGGTTCAATCGATACTAGTACTGACTCCAGCTTCCCTCGTCTCCCAATGGCAAGGAGAATTAGCTTCAAAATTTAACATTTCCTCCATCACCACTGATGATGACAGCAGACAACAAAACCCCGAAGAATTTTGGACAGCTAATCAGAGAATCGTAGCATCTCTCAACACAGCTAAATCAGCTAAACACTATCCCCTAGTCACTTCACGCAACTGGGATTTGGTTGTTGTTGACGAAGCGCATCACCTGAAAAACCGTAACACACTTAATTGGAAACTTGTCAATGCTTTGAGCAAAAGATTTCTATTAATGCTCACCGCCACACCAGTGCAAAACTCTTTGGTGGAACTATTTAATATTCTGACTTTGTTAAAACCAGGTTTACTCAAAACCGAAGCAGACTTCAAGCGAGAGTATGTTTCCAGTAAAAACGGACGAATTCCCAAAAACCCAGAAAAGCTGCGAAGTCTGATGCGGGAAGTGATGATCCGCAACACCCGTTCTTTAGTTGATGTGCAATTACCCAAACGCTTCGCCACTACCATCACTGTGACTCCAACTGAAAGCGAACGAAAACTCTATCGAGATTTAAGCGACTTTTTACGGGATAATTCAGAACACCTCGACAAATTTTCGCGTACTAGTTTGTTAATGCGTGCAGGTTCCAGCGTTAATGCTTTGGTTGAATCTCTGAAAAATCTCTCCAAAAGATTACCTAGTGACGAACTGAAAAGTTTGACGCGACGTGCGGCGCAAATTAAACAAGTCGAAAAAGCAAGTTCCTTAGTAGAGTTACTCAAAAAATCATCTCAAAAAACTATAGTATTTACCACCCACAAAGCCACCTCAGCATATTTAGCGAAAACGTTTAGCGAAGCTGGTATTGAGTTTGCTGAATTTTTAGGGGATATGTCATTAAAGCAGAAAGATGCATCAATTGAAGCTTTTCGGGAAAACGTTCCAGTTTTACTAGCATCCGAGACGGGGGGAGAAGGACGTAATATTCAATTTGCGAACGCTATAGTCAACTATGACTTACCTTGGAACCCGATGAAGATTGAACAACGGATTGGGAGAATTCACCGCATCGGACAAACGCAGGATGTCTTTATTTTCAACTTTTGTCTCAAAGACAGTATTGAAGAATATATCTTACGGATATTACACGATAAAATCAATATGTTTGAACTGGTGGTGGGGGAAATAGAAACAATATTGGGTAACGTGGATGATGAATTTGATTTCAGCGAGGTTGTGATGGATATTTGGCTGAAGCATCAATCTAATGATGAGATAAATACGGCTTTTGATAAACTGGCGGATGATTTGCTCAAAGCTAAAGATAAATATCGATCAACTCAAGAATTGGATGAGCAGATATTTGGTGAAGATTTTGAAGCTTGAGGGATTATAGAATTCTAAAAATTCAAAACCTCTGTCTTCCACTAAACCATTACCCCAGTCCGCAATCTCCAGTATGCTAACAGATCCAATTATCAGAACTCTAGAAACAGTTATTTCAACTTACGATGGAGTCGCAGAATTAGTAGATGAGAAAACGCTGAATGTGCTGTTACCAGAAGAAATAGCAACAGCTTTAAAAATAGAATCAGAAACAACTTTGAGCACGGCAATCGATACTCCCAACAGTCAATTCGTCAGCTATAATTCCGAACTCCTCAATAAATTTTCCGAAATTCTGGCTGATTTAGGAAGTGTGACTGCTTTGGGAGTGAAATATGATGGTTATCTCAAAACTAGTGGTTTTGACAAATTAATATCACAAAAAGTTGTACCTCACAATGGTTTGATTCGCTTTGTTGATGCCAAACCAGAGATGACTCGTTATATCTTGTGTAATGTTGCTTATACCGCAGAAGCAGACGAGAAAAGAATTGGGATGGTGTCGTTTATTATTAATGAATTAACAGGAGTAACGCCTGTAGACATTGGTGATGCTTTATTTTGGGAATCAGATAAAATTCCTGTGGATGATAATTCCCTACCTCAGAAAATGTCAGAGTCAGAATTATCTGCGATTATTGAGAAAACATCTGCGTCGTTAATACAAGCAGAATTAGAAAATTGGCAGGCAAAGTTATATCGAGCCTTAGCCAGGGATGAAGAAAGACTGAAGAATTATTATGGTACTATTAGCGCAGAGATTACTGCCAAGATTGAATACAAAGGTTTGAGTGGTGATGAGAAAGAAAAAGAGTTAGCACGGATAGAAGCAACCAATCGCGAGTTGGAGAGGAAACTTGCAGATATCAGGGAACGTTATGCTCTAAAAGTTGAAGCTAATCTTTACAGTGCAATGATTCTACATTTACCCACAGTACATATTAATTGTACATTACAAAGGAAGAAAGCGAAAAGAGAAGTAACGCTGGTATGGAATCCTTTTACTAAAATCATTGAACCGTTGCGCTGTGAAGTATCGGGAGAGCCAGTTTATGAGTTTTATTTAGATGATACAGATGCGAAAATTATTGGAAGTGCAAGAAGTCATATCATGTCCGGCTAATCGCTTACGATAAAAGAAGTGAGTGTAAAGATGAATAATACCGAAAAGAATTAGTGTAGCCATACATCTAAGTACAGAGCACCGCAAAAAAGGGTAGGAATTTAAGCTGCGATAAGTCCGCTTGCTTGACGCGCTCGTCCCTCGCGGTGCGGCACGGCGTTCGCCCAAGGCGCGTGCGCAAAGCGCGAGCGCCGAACGGACACGCGCAAGGGACGCGTATCGCTAGGTCTATATTTCACTTTCTCAATCCTTTACTGTACTTGTTGTGTGGTGTTTTCCCTTATTCCATACCCAATCAGCAAGCCCACACCCAACAACAACACCAATCCGTGGTATCCTTCAGCTTTAAGTAGATATACTCAGCCTGGTACGTGTAACCAGCATCTTACAGGTAACTCAAGCTTTCTTCCAAAGTCCTTTGTACGGTTCAGGGGATAGCTGTGTATATCGAACGGTATGCTGAATATTTTTATGTCCTAAGTAACCCTGAATAGTGCGGGTATCCGTCTTCTCTCTAGCAAGATAATATCCACAGGCGTGGCGAAGCATATGGGCGTGGACAGGAAAGGGGAGTTCTGCTAGCTTGCCAGCCTGCTCCACAATGCCCCGGATGGAGTCAGGGGCAAGCGGGGAGCCACGTGAAGACATAAAGAGGAACGGGCTATTGGGATAGTCTCGCCGCAGCTGACGGAGCGCCCGTAGTTCATCGCCATAGAGAGGATGTGTTGCTGGGGAACCATTTTTGAGGCGGTTGACATGGAGCGTTCCCCCTGCAAAGTCTACCTGTTCCCAACGAAGCGCCGCCACCTCACTCACCCGCAACCCATGACGATAGAGCAACAAGATCAAGGTGCTATCACGGTGGGCGTGCCTACCACTGTGCTTTCTGATAGCTTTCATCATAGCGTCCACTTCTTCTGGTAAAAGATACTCGCGGGAGCGCACTTCACTATATTTATGTTGATTAGGAGACTTCCGTTTTTGAGAGGAAGAGTCAGCTTTTTCAATTTTACCAACTTTGGATAGTTGTGGGTCTTCCTTTACGTTGATAGTAGACATACGCAAAGCTCCCTAAATGTATAGCATCCTAAAAAGGAGTTTAACGCATATTTTGATTGAAATACCTACATTCGGTTATTTGTTGGCAATTAACCGCTTGCAACCAGATATCTTTGATTAGTTTTTGCTTAAGAGCGTAAGGTGCGAACTTGATGTAACTGATAGGCGTCACCGCGTGGCCGGGTAGCAGATACTCAGCACATTACCCCATTAAAAGGTATCCCCCTACCCCCCTTATCTTTGAAAAGTGTATCATATAAATACTTTAAAACTATCCCCTTATAATCAATTGCCTTTTTATGCTCTTTAACAGTTTAAGAAACCCTGTATTTGCCAGACTGTACACGGCTCAAACCACAAGTTTGTTAGGGGATGCCCTGACCTGGGTTGGAATAGCCCTGCTTGCTTTTGAATTAGCTGGTGACAAATCTGCCGTTATGCTTTCTGTTGCTTTCACACTGCGTGTGACAGCATTCGTCTTGCTCTCACCACTGGCGGGAGCCTTAGCAGACCGCTTTGACCGTAAGAAAATTATGGTCACAACTCATTTGGCACGCATGGTGATTGTTGGACTGCTTCCGTTTGTGACAGCAGTTTGGCAAGTTTACATCCTTATTTTTGCGCTCAATGTCTTCAATGCTTTTTTTACCCCAACGTATAAGGCGACAATTCCCCAAGTAACCGGGGAGAATGATTACAGCCACGCAATCGCCCTTTCAAGTGCCACCTACCAATTGCTAGCGGTACTTGGTCCCGGTTTGGCAGGGGCAGTAGCCGCTTTTATTGGGGCAAGACAGATTTTTTTCCTGGATGCTTTCAGTTTTATTGTGGCTGCAGTTTTAATCTTTACCTTACCGGGTCAGTTAAGGGTCAATTCAGATAGTCAGCCGATAAGGACTCCGGGCAGGACATGGCAGGAAATTAAAGAAGGGACGACACGTCTGTTTGCCGATTCACCGATTCGTTATGCTCTGGCAATGGATTTAGTCGCATCCATTCTTGGCGCACAAATTCTGGTGAATACTGTCGGTTACGTTCAGGGAACGCTTAAACTGGGAAAAATTGAGTATGGCTGGGTTATGGCGGCTTTTGGGATTGGGGCGACCCTTTCTGCTGTAGTGGTTGGTGCTTTGGATAGACGCATCAAACGTACAACCTTTATCTTGATAGGAGCTACACTAATTACCGTTGCCCTACTACCTGCGTCCAAAGCAGGTTTACCACTGCTGATGCTCCTTTGGGCGATCGCAGGGATAGGACAGAATATGGTGGAGTTACCCACCCAAACTTTAATTGCTGAACGTGTTCCAAAAACAGTACAAGGGCGGGTTTATGGTGCACATTTCGCTTGGAGTCATCTGTGGTGGGCCATATCTTATCCTCTAGCAGGTTGTTTGGGAAGTCACTTTACTGAAAACGAATTTTTTTACGGTAGCTTAATTGGCTTCTGTATGCTTCTTGTGGTGCAATTTACCCTTTCACCGAAAGCGGATGAAAATGAGCATATCCATGAAAGTTTCTGGCATATTCATGAACACGTTCATGATTTACACCATCAACATGATCATCGCGTAAGAACATCAATGGAAGAACCTCATGCCCATCTTCATCACCATACCCGTATCCGTCACGCGCATCCCTACACAGTGGATCTTCACCATCCGGTAAGATAGGCACAGCATATCAACATCAAAAATTTATAACTTCGTTTTCTCAAATTCGGGTTAATTGTTGGTATGTGTTTTTAAATATTTACTGAATCTTATCCTCATCATTCAAATCAGATGTCTTGCAAACTAAAGCAGTTCCTACGACGAAACTATCACTAGCTAAAAAGCTTTTTAACAATTCTGTAGCCATCTCCATAAATTAGATTTTCACCAAGATTAGGATAAGGGTTTCAGATTCTTTTTCGGAGATGTCTTGTGACTTACTTATACAAGTATTTAAGGAGCTTAATAAAATGTCTATTGACACGGCGGCAGAGGTGGAATCCGTGCGATCGCTCCAGCTCTGAGCGGTTCCGGGCGCTCGGCATAGGGGAGCAAACCATCCGGCTTGGCGTGATACTGACTAGCACACTCAAGTACGGCAGTTGCGGTCTTGTCTACACGTTCAGCATCAGCAGGCAGATCGCCGAATAAGTAGGTGTGTTTGTTAGAACAGACGAAAGCAATTGCACAAGAGCGATCACAAACACCCATGCATTTAACCAGTTGAATTGAGAACTCGTCTTGCAATACCCAGTCATGATATAGGGTTTGTAATTTATCTAGCAGCCGTTCACCGGCGCTTTTAGCAACATACTGTTTTGTCTGATGACTACTTCCACAGATTGTGCAGACGAATATGATGTGTTGATGATTCATAGATAAATTGTAGGCTTCAATTTCTCATGCTGTGTCTATAAAAATTCATGTCGAACACTCAATGGTATCCGACATGGAATTTTAGGCAATCAGCCTGTTCAATGATTGGGCGAAAAAACCAAGAGCAAATGTATTTATTAACCAAATGACACAGCAATAACGCTCTTTTGACACTGACTTACGAAACGCTACGCTTCCAAGTCAACCCGGTACGCTGAGTCTGCCGCTGTCGCAGCCACAATCCCAGCAGCAAACCAATTACTACAATTGCGGTGAAGTAAGCCAGCGAAATCAACCGGACTTGCATCGGCGGAGCAACACCTTCGACTGGAATATTCTCTGCCACTTGGAATGGTTGAAATTGCCGGGTGGCGTTTGCTTGCGGCGCAACCTCAACAACAATGCTATGCGGGGCACCGTCAAAGAACTCCTGCTCCCACGACAATTTTCCGTTGCTGTCTGGAGTACCCTGATAAGCAAACGCCACCCAATTATTTTCGAGTTGGGTGGTTGTTACCTTGAACACAACATCTGTCACGGGTTGGTTGGTTTTAGGATCACTGACGCTGACCTGCAATTTGGCAGGTTGACCCACCGTTGCACTCTGGTCACCCGATAGTTGCATATAAAGTCCTTGAGACTCTAATTTGGCGGGTTTACCAGAGGGGGGAACTTCTTCTCCTATCCCTGGCATCGACATTGACATATGCGATTCGGCAAGTTCAGCGCTAATATTGACGAACAGCAGTGCAGCGATCGCTACCACAATCAATCCACTCAACAACAATCGTACCCGTTGCGGGGCAATTTCTCCGGGTTGAATCGCTTGTCTACCCCCAATCACCCAACCTCCTAGTAGTCCAACTGCCAGCAAAATCACAACTAGGATGCCAAAGTAGCGAAACTTTAAGGGATTTTCAGGCAGCGTCAGCGTTAGCTTTTGCTGAATCGGCTCAAACGCATTGGCAACGAGCGGAGTAACTGCTACCAGGAGTTGATACGTTCCTCGGATCGGCAGGGTTTGTTGAACCTGCAATTGACCTGTTGGTGCATTGCCCTCTATGTCCAGCAACTTTGTCCCCTCGACAATCGGAAAATCTGTTGTGAACCAGGGGTTTTTAGGACGGGTGAATAATTGCAAGTGGATTTTGGCATCTTTTAAAGATTGCCCTTGAGCATCTACGGCTTGCAGCATCATCTGCACTGGCGGATTGTAGTGCCCTGATCCCAACACTGTGGTGGCTTCAGCTTCAAGGGGTCGAACCTGATTAATCGGTGGATTAGTTGTTAGCCGCACCGATGCTTGAGGGGATTGTGAAAGTCCGACCCAACCATATAGGATAATTCCGATCATGCAAATTGCACCGATCAGCTTAGGCCACTTAAGTAAAGTCATTTGATTTCTGAACTCCTGCACGCTCGTTGACTCAATCAACTAATGGCAACTCACCATCAGTGTGTGGTGACGCAGAGTATGAGTCGTGTCATGGATAGCCGGGTATGTAGTGAAATAAATTGTCCACAAAATCAAAGAACACAGTCCAACATACAGCGCTGATTGTACAGGCACTGATAGCACCTGACGGGTGACTTGTTGCTGGATCGAACTAGAAGATTGAACCGTCATTTTGTACCTCACAGAACAGACGATATTAATGCTTGAAAGGCAGGCATTCTGACTTCTATAGTCAGTAGTCGATAGTAAATCACTGAAAACAGATTCCTAAGACTCTGTATGAGCCATACCTTCATACTGAGCCAGCTATTTCGGTTTCATTCATGAATTTTACTTATATTAACATTGACGTAAGGTTTATTAAAACCTATTTATATGACAGAGGCATTGCAATCTTATGTCAAAAGTGCGACTAGTCGTGTTGCTTCCTACAGTATTTGACCTCAAACCTACGCTCAGTAGACCGCCTGCGAATCGAGCATGAAATACAAGTAGAGAAAAGTTTGTCAGGTTGTAGTATGCTATTTTTTTCCTACGAGCGTTAACCGCAACTAGTTAGTGGTGCAGCACGGTACGTTAGAGCGATTACGTAGAATGGGTAACGAAAAGTATTAACTACCCGTGTTTGTGAGCGGCGTTACCACCAACCTTGGGTATTTTGCCAAGTTTGGGTCATAAGTTGGTAATTATTTCAAACCAGCTAATTAGTAATTATGTACTAACATCCTAGTGAGACGATACTTTGAAGTTGGGGAGAAAGTAGCGAAGCTGCTATGAGCCGCCATGCAAGGGCTGAAAACGCTACCCAGAAATAGTTTCATCAAAAATTTTCAACTTTTACTCTAAAAATAAGATTTTGCTCAACTGGATACACACTTAAAGGTGTACCATTTAAACCCCACTGAATTTTGCAGCCTGAAACCCTTGTGGCTACGTTACCAAATGCCGTATCAAATAATACCAATTTGAAAAAAGAATGCAACACATAGAAAAGACCCCTCCCCAACTCTCCACAAAGACCGGTGGGGTATCTGTCGCAAACATTTTTTGAATTGGTATAACAGAGACGGATTGGCGGTCGCCAATTATTAAAGTCAGAAATTGCCGTCTGGGAGCAACAACGCAATCATGCGCAAGCAAGTATACATTAGTGCTTTAAAACCACGGATGCACGTAAGAAGATCGAGCGATTATACCCGACTATCTGACCCGGCAAAGTTTCCTTGGTAGACTACTAGGAACGAGGATCATCCCTAACTAAAGTTGGGAGAAATATCAAAGGTCTCCATCTTGCACTGCTCCCAAAGCTTTCAGCGTTGCAATAGTCGCTGGGGTTAAACCTGTGACGCCGGTGATATTCATGCCCTCATAGGGTCGAGGTGCTTTCAAGGTTTTGAGACACTCACCCGTCTCGATATCCCAGAGCTTAATTGTTTCATCTTGGCTTCCACTGACTACAGTTTGACCAAACCGCTGCGGGGACGCTGCGGGAACAGGACTGAAGAGGACTGACCGTACCCAATTGGTATGCCCTTGCAAGATTTTTAGGCATTCACCGCTGCTGACATCCCACAGCCTCACTGTTTTGTCATAACCTCCACTGCCAAGCATCTTAGCATCGGGACTGAAGGCAACTGACAAAAGGAAATTAGTATGCCCTTGCAAGATTTTTAGGCATTCGCCACTCTTAATATCCCATAATCTGAGTGTTTGGTCAAAACTACTACTAGCCAGCATTTGACCATCCGGACTAAAGGCGATTGACCAAATCTGATTGGTATGTCCTTGCATAATTGTCAAGCAATTACCGCTCTCGATATCCCATAACCTTACCGTTTGATCCTGACTGCCAGTGGCAAGCAGCTTACCACAAGGGCTGAAGGCGACTGACCCTGGTGTACCGTTGTGTCCCAACAAGATTTTGAAGCAGGCACCGCTGTTGATATCCCACAGCCTCACCGTTTTGTCAGAACTACCACTGGCAAGTATCTCACCATTCGGACTGAAGGCGACTGAGTATACCCAACTGTCATGCCCCTGCAAAGTGTTGAGGAAACTACCGCTGTTAATATCCCACAGCCTCACCGTTTTGTCAGAACTACCACTGGCAAGTTTTTCACCATTCGGACTGAAGGCGACTGAGTATACCCAACCGTTATGCCCCTGCAAAGTGTTAAGGCAGGCACCGCTGTTGATGTCCCATAGCCGCACCATGTAGTCGTCATTACCACTGGCAAGCTTCAAACCAGAAGGACTCAAGGCAATTGAACATATCGAAACGTGGTACCCCTGCAAAGTATTCAGGCAGGCACCGCTGTTGATATCCCATAGCCTGATTGTTGTATCATAACTCCCACTAGCAAGCATCTCACCATCCGGATTGAAGGCGACTGAACGAACCCAATTGGTATGTCCCTGTAAAGTGTTGAGGCAGGCAGCACTGTGGATATTCCACAGCCTTACCGTTTTGTCATAACTACCACTAGCAAGTATATCGCCCGAAGAACTGAAGGCAACTGACCAGACCCGCTCAGTATGTCCTTGTAAGATTTTCAAGCAACCACCGTTGATACTCCATATCCTCACGGTTTTGTCATGACTACCACTAGCAAGTATCTCACCGGAAGGGCTGAAGGTGACTGAAGCTACAGCATTGTCGTGTCCCAGCAAAGTATTTAGGCAGGTACCGTTGTTAACATCCCATAGCTTTATTGTTTGGTCAAAACTCCCACTGGCTAGCATCTCACCATTCGGACTGAAGGCGACTGACCAGACGTGGTTGGTATGCCCCTGCAAGATTTGTAAGCAGGCACCACTGTTAATATCCCATAGCCTTACCGTTAGATCCTCACTGCTACTGGCAAGCATCTTGCCTGAAGGACTAAAGGTAACTGACCCTACGGAACTGCTATGTCCCAGCAAAGTATTCAGACAGGCACCGCTGTTGATATTCCATAACTTAATGGTTTGGTCATCACTACCAGTGGCAAGTATTTCACCTGAAGGACTGAAGGCAACTGAATATACCCGACCTGTGTGTCCTTTACAAGTTAAAAGCTCTCTGCCACTTGCAGCTTCCCATAAGCGAACTACACCATCACTATCGCCTGTAGCTAAAAGTTTGCTTTCCGGACAAAACGCTACTGAAAAAACATTACCCAAGATTTTAGTAAAAACAGAATCAGCAAAATTCGCATGACTCAAATTGACATGACGCAAAGTCATGCCCTGTAAGTACGCTTGCCTAATAGTCAAACCAGAAAAGTCATAACCCCTCAAATCTGTTTCAAGTTGGCAAAGCATATTTAAAATATTCCCTTCAGCATATCCTCTTTGAGGCGGAGACTGTTGTCTCTGTCTTGAGAGAATTTGAGTCAGCTGATATTCCAAACTGCTTTGATTTCCTAAAATATTTACCAGTCTGTTTGTTACTGGTTCGAGAATAAGACGAATCTGACTTTCCCTGATATAATATTTTGCCTGTGCTTTGAGTAAGGCATGACTATTAAAAAGTGCAATTTCTCTATTGCTAATTTCAGCAACAATCTGCTCAATGAGTCGGTCAGTGACATATTCCATGACTACTGGCTGAAGCGTGAATAATCCCGCGCTCTTCTCCACAAGGGAGCGCCCGACTAATGAATAGAGTGCATCAATGAATTCCGACTTTGATGCTGTCGATATCAAGTCTGAGCGCAGTACTGGAAAGGAAACTGGCTCGCGATTTATTGCTAGCCAGTACATAATCTCCTTTTCTATAGCTGACAGACGGTTAAATTGTTGATTAATGAGTTCGCGAATATCACCAAACACTGCTGTTCCTTCTTCCAAAAAGTTAGAAACATTTCCGTCAAATAATTCAATAATAATCGTAGATACTATGTTTAATGCCAAGGGATTACCACCATAGCGTCCAACCAATTCCTCCCACCTGTTTTCAGTTCCTGAAAATCCCTTGCCCTTGAGAAGTTCTGCTGCTGCTGCTTCTTCTAAGCCAATCACCTGCAAACACCTGACAGGTTTTTGTTTCCCTTCAAGGGAAGCAAAAACTTGAGATTTTTCCCGACTCGTTAGCACCACACAACTCTGATGGCGTGTTTCTGCAATTCTCCTTAAGGCTTTACCATAATCCTCATATCCTACTCGATATTCCCCTGCATGAGTTCCACCTTGCATAATCGACTCTACATTATCCAATACCAATAAACATCGGTACTTTTGTAGATAGTCGATAACCAATGCGATTTTGCCCTCCACTGTTGAGGGTAAATCTGTTAGCTGTTGATTAGACAGAAACTTAAGTATATCTGTCAACGTTTCATAAGCAGGGGGAGAATCGCGCAGCGATCGCCATATGAGATAGTCAAACTCATCCTCAATTTCTTCAGCTAACTTAGTCGCCAAAGCTGTTTTACCAGTTCCTCCCATCCCCAATAGCAAAACAACTCGGCATCGTTCATTAATAATCAATCGCTTCAGTTCAGCTAGTTCATCTGTGCGTCCATAAAAAACAGATACATCTACTGCTCCGTCCCAATCTCGGTACATTTTACGAGTTGGTTCTGCTGAGGCTTGGTCAGTCAACTGCTCTCGGTTTGCTACTAAGCTCATGCTAGTAAGCACAATCTCATTATCAGGATTGCTCCAAACAGGACGCTGAGGTATGTGCGTTAACTCATTTTCAAGGAAATCGATTAACGTTCGATTCGTTACCTTTCCATATGGAAATTGTTGGGGGTCGAGTCCCTTCAACAGTCCCTCGGTTAAAATTCCGTGCTGACCTGTAATATTCTCATGAGCTGTCTCGAATTCCCGTGATGCCATTAAGAAAAATCGGGATTGAGCCTGTTCTAAAGTTTCTAATTCAGCAAAATTAAGCAATTCGCCACTATAGCAACAATCAAGCCAAATAATCTGCTGCTGCACCGGGCTTCTCGTCAATAAGCGGCGTAACAGTTGCAGTGAAAAACCCCACTGTTCTTCTTTAGGTTCAGCATCACTGGTAGCTAAATATCCTTCTGTCACTCCACCAAAACTGTCTCGAAGTCCATGTCCTGAGAAAAATAGTAGACCTGTGTCAGGAATCTTACTGCCTTCTGGGTTGAATAACTGGGCGACAGCAGCTTTGATTTCTGACATCTTCAACGGTTTATTGGAATCGACTCGTAACGCGCCGTCTTGATAACTAGCGGGCAAACGCCGCACTCGGAAGCCACCGTAAGTTTCTAGAATTTGAGCGATCGCTTCTGCATCCCTTGCCGGAGTGTTGAGATGATCTAAGCACGAATACTGGTTAATTCCTATTACTAAAGCCTCTCGATTCATCTTTCTATGCACCCCTACCATATCCTCCAACATCGGTGGTTCATGCAGTGGTGTTTGATTTTGCTTGAGAGTTTGGGTTAAACTTGAACTCTCACTGCCTTTGTGCCTACCAGTTCGATTTGCTTGCCATTGCTCCCACTTACTAATAATGTGATGAATAAAGTCCTGTTCTTCTGTAGATAAACAGGAATCTATCAGCGTAATATATTCTAAAAGAACGACTAATCCTAGCCTTTGGGAATTGTCAACTGTAATGTAAACTTTGGAAAGCGTAGCGAAAAGACTAATAAGGAATTTACTCAAAGGTTGGTCTATTTGAATTGAACTGCAATATTCTTCTAGACCACAAAAGGCAAGAAAACTATTGCGATCATTAGCTGTTTGGAATTGTGAATTTCTGGCTAAAATTCGCTGCAGCTGAGTTTTTTCTTGGGGGTTAAGAAACTCCATTTATAGTCCTTAGGATTCCTCAATTGGTATGCCCTACTGTTCAAGTAGCTTTTCTAATGCCGCCAACTCTGCCTCTTTTTGGGCATCTACTAGGGGCAAAGGTCTTTGCATAATCGAGTAGAGGGAGCGCTTCTGCACGCTTGTTGCTTGTAATCCCAACTCCTGAAAGAAATCTTCAATTTTCAGCACCATTGACTTGCGGTCAGATTTTACCACATCTGGGCTGCGGTAAATCGCCATTTTAATTGCAGGCAATAGGAATGTTTTGACCGCCTCATATTTATTTGCATAGATAGCGTTTTGAGCTTGGTCAACCAGTTCTTTAAGACTGGTCAATGACTCCCAATCTTGAGCGGTACGCTTTTCCAGCCGGAATAACATATAGCTGTAGCCTTCTAAAGGTTTGCGATCGCGCACAAACATTTTCGTGGTTCCAGGGGAGCTAACTTGCAGGCTGTCATTTACAATACACAGAGTATCGTCATTGAACTGGTGTTCTTCTGCCAAAATGACTGCAAAGTAGCCCGCTTGCAGGATATTACTCCCCCCGCCACTAGCATCAGAAAAGGTCTGCTGGTAGCCCAAGTCTAACCGACGCTCTCCAATATCCAGTAAATCCTCAATGCCTCGATATACTGGTTCTGCTAATTTGATGACAGAGGAGAGTTCTGGGACTGGCAATAACTGCGAAAAGCGTCCCATTGTTTTAGTAAATTTATCGATGGAGTCACTAGCTGCCATGCTGAACAAGCCAGCCTGCAACTCCACCAATCCCTGGTTAAACGGGAACAGTGGTGTTAACGGATAGTTGTATTGGATAACTTTATCTAAGTTGTCAGTTCCCAAGTCCTTCAGGTTACCAGGTGCAGCAAGATAAGGAATAGTCACGACCTGGCTGCCATGATTGAACCGGGCAGATGCGTGAACCACTGGATATCGTTGCTTAAACCACTCCACACCCTGAGCCAAACGCATTTCCACAAGCCAGATGCGACAGTAAGCCTCCCCTGCTTTAATGGGGTTAGCATCATATGATACATCCACTCGATACTCTGGCAGGAAGGGGGTTTTGTATTTCTTTGCCTCACTGCTAAAGTTGTCTGCTATGGTCTGCCAAAGTTTCACTTGTTTGCTCCTTGTTCAGTTCCAGGCAAGTGGGGTATTATTTGATTCCAAATAATACGAATAGGAACGCCTCCTAATGTTCCTGTTATAACAGAACGACCAATACCTGGATGACCTTGGTGAATTGCAACTAATTGCCAGTGGCGGTTAAAAATAGGCGCTCCAGAAGAACCTTCATCTGCACTGATATTGTGGTCAATGTAATCCTCTCCCACCTGCACCATCTGTCCTATACCTGAAATGACCACTGGTTTTCCCAATGGGTGATGAATAAGGCGAATCTCTTGACCTGCATCTAATAAATCGTTGCTTAGAGGGATAATTGGTTGTTGGGGTTCCCCTTGAATCCGAACTAAGGCGTAGTCGGGGCGGTTGTGATGACTGACGAATTCCAGATCGAGTTCAAATACATCCTCTAGACCATAGCTCCCAGTTTTGTACCCAAAGCGCACCCAAGCTTGCTGAACTTGAGTTTTACTGAAGACGTGGTTGCAAGTCAGCAACAAATTTTTCCCTACTAGCACTGCTGTGCCTATTCCAGTGCCTTTGGGTGACTCGATTCTACCAACAGCATTGCGAACCTTTAAAGCTTTAAAGTTCTCCTGACCCTGCTCAAGGAAGCGGCTAAACAGTGCAACATCTTGGTCAGGCAGGCTATAATCTTCAGCAAAATCGCAAAGGTAGCCTAGGAGGCTGACCATTGGGTGATAGTTTAGCCGCCTAGTGGAAATACGGTATTTTCTAAACTCTACAACTAATTTAGGAGCAAAAAGGTTAGGTTCTGATTCTGGTCTCAAAGTACCCATGAAAGCCGAGTCAATCCCAGCAATCTCTAGAAGAGTTCGGCGAGCGCTGGCAGTATCGATTTGCATCAGCACTTGCTTGAGTGCCTTGGTTAACGGTACAACGTCGCTCTGCTCCAAAAACACTTCTGGTTCCATTTCATTCTCCTGCGGCAGCTTGGTTTTGATTTAAGTGGTAGGAGCCGAATGTGTAGCATTTTGTTCCAGGACTTGGAGCTGTGTCTGGCGATGCACTACTCAGTTGATCACTCTAAATCAGATAGGTAGCATTACGGCGTATCAGCCTGATTTTGGACGTACTGTGATTCATTTTACAAAGCTTTCCGGTTTTTGTCCTGTCGTACAGCTGACTTTTCCGGTTAAGTCTGTTTAGCAAGCTGCCAACCCTCACAAAGGTCATACAATTTTGACCAACCACGCCACAGTACCTGGATACCAATGGCACTATGACGTCGATGCTCCAAGTAACCACTTAAACGAGCGATCGCTTACACAGCCCAATTAACTGTTAACACTAGAGGTAGTTTGGGAGATTTCGCTTTTAAAACCTTCATCTAAAGGGGATTAAGAATTTCAATAGCAGAGGCTGTGGGCTGGGTGCGGTGTAGATAAGTCAACTGTAAAAGTTCAACAGCAATCACACTCAAGAAACCAAGTTTTCTTTACGCAAAGATTGCGTGGATTTGTTGAGCATGGCGAAGTCTTGTGGTAAAACGTCCTAGTAAACCATAAATTTTAAAAACCTGAAGATTCTTTTTGGTATAACCTTTGCTAAAAAGGGCTTTCGGGATAACGCTGTATCCGGTTTTTAGTGGTGATGGTCTACTAATAACATTTAGGAGCGTATTGATAGTAACGGCATGACGGAACCAGAAACCAATGTTCCTGCAAACTACGACGAATCGTGGAAAGCCGCTATTGAGCAGTATTTTGAGGCATTCGTCGCCTTTTTCTTCCCCGAAGCCCACTCCTGCATTGCCTGGGATCGGGGATATGCCTTTCTTGACAAAGAGTTTCAGCAGATTGTTCGGGATGCTGAAGTCGGAACGCGCTTTGTCGATAAGCTGCTCAAAGTGTGGCTTAACGGAGGAGAAGAGGCATGGCTCCTCTTGCATATAGAATTACAAAGCCAGATGGACAGCGGGTTTGCCAAGCGCATGTTCATTTACAACTATCGAATTTATGATCGCTATGACCGAGAAGTGGTGAGTTTGGCAATTTTAGGGGACGAGCAACCGAACTGGCGACCACAGGAATACGGCTACGGGCGTTGGGGCTGCGAGATGCGGCTGCGGTTTCCTATTATAAAGCTGTTAGACTATTCTTGGGAAATGCTGGAGTCAAGCGATAACCCGTTCGCCGTGGTGGTGATGGCGCATCGAAAAACCCAGGAAACAACCCAAGCAGCAAGAGAACGATTCCAATGGAAACTGCGTCTGATTAAAGGACTTTACAAGCGCGGTTACACCAGACAAGATATCGTAGAGATATTTCTGGTACTAGACATAATGATGCGGTTGCCAGAACCGCTGGAGATTATTTTTCGGGACACAATCAGACAATTCGAGGAGGAAAACCAAATGCCATACATTAGCAGCATCGAGCGCATTGGAAGAGAAGAAGGACTAAGAGAAGGACAACACGAAAAAGCAAAAAATTTAATTCAAAGCCTGCTCAAGAGTCGATTTGGTGTTCTTGACAAAGAGCTTTCATCGATTATTGAGCCACTAACACAAATGCCGGATGATGAAGTTGCTAGCCTTCTGCTCACCTCTTCACGTGAGGAATTGGTAACACGCTTTGGGCAGAACACGCTGCATTAAAACCCTTTATCGCTGGTTAAAAGTCGAAATATCTTGCATAAATCTCAAGCCAGAATTCTCAGCCAACTTGAGAAAATGCTCTACATCTTTCTCCCGCACTGTTGTCTGTTCAAGGATATCGCCATTGGCTTGTAATATCGTCTCTGCTTTATTACCTGTCTTCACTTGCACCGTCAGCTTGTCCCCTTGCTGAGTGCATTCATAGCGCCCATGCTTCAGATTGACCCCGCCCCAAATGTCCAATTGCCCTTCTGTTGCCAGTAATAACTGTACCGTCTCCAATAATACCTGTCCTCTTTCCTGGTACGGGCGATATTTCTTCAAATCGCCTTCTATTATCTTTTGGAGAGAAGATGATATGTTCTGCTCTTGGGTTTTTTGCAAAATTTGAATGTGAAGTCTGCGGTCTACTTCCAACCCCAGGTCACGGACTGCTTGAAACCACGTTTTTATACTGATTGCGTCAGACACTTCAGCATTCGCCTCTGTAGCTTCTGACAGGTGTTTTTCAGGAATCGCTTCTGGTGGCGACGCTGGGCTGAATGTTTCGGCAGGCGTAGGATTTGCGGGGGATTGTTCCCCATCATCTATTGACGCAAACTCCTCTTCTTCCTTGGTTTGTACCGATAACTGCTCCCGCATCGCTGATTCAAACCCTTGATGTAGGAGGTTTCTTGAAAACATGGTGGCATAAGAGCGATCGCATCCTCGCCATTCTCGTCCCAACGAGGTAACGGCTGTCTCTGCCAGGGTTAAGCCCCCGTCCCTATCGATGGTGAAAACCATCTCGCTATCAATAAAGGTATCACCGTTCTCGGTCAGATAATGCGTCAAGTATAGCCGATTGTCATGCCGCTCAATCACCAGAGGGATATACGGCTCATTCTCGATGCGGCGATGATAATCCTCTCCCTCCATTACCACAGAAGATAAGCCCCCGCGTTCCAACAGTTTGGCGATATTCTTTTCTGGCGCACCCCGTTGTGCCACAGGAGAGGCGATTCCTGACGGCATATTCACCGAATCAGTGTTGACAACTTCCTCAATATTGAGTTCAAGGACTGGTGAGGCAGTTTCCTCGACAGTTACAGGTGTTTCTACCACTTCAGTAAACGCCCCCAATTCTATCCCCAGCATCGCCCGTGCTGCATCCCGCTGCTCATAGGCAGCCAGCGCATAATCCCGTTCCCGCATCAAGAGCGCCAGCACCGCTTCCAGCGCCTCCTCATCCACCAGGCACTCCATGCGCTCGCCTACCGAGAAGAACTCCGCCCCCGCAGTTTCCAGCAATTCCTCATCCAGATAATACTTTCCACCAGCATCTTTTGCTCTTGGCGTTTGCAGCAGAAACGTTCCATCCCGCCCTGGCTTGATAGTCAGTTGCTTGTCTACGGTTTTGAGTTGCCCATTGTAGTCAGTCAAAAAGCGTTTGGCATCCTCAATAGTGGGCATCGTCACCCCCATTTGCTCCAAGGCAGCTTCCGCATCAAACCCCCGTGAAGTCAGTAAGCCCTGGCGAATGTTACCATGTGCATCCGTGAAATTGACAATCTTCCCCGGAAACTTCTCCCACGCTCGCAGCAGGTTCCCAGTAAAAATCTGGCGTTTTTCCCGTGTTCGGGTTTGGTAATAATCGAATAAATCGTAAACTGCTGTACCTTCTGGGGTTTTATCCGTCACCTCTACGCTAACGGCATTCTCTTTCCCTGTGTTAACTTGAGACAGCGGCAGAGATAGTTCCTGCATGGAGTCTGCCACCAACAACTGCATCTCCCAGGAAGACGGTGCGGCAGGATTGGCAGCGATGCCTGTATGGTTGACCCCCGCCACTACCCCGTAGAACACATCATTTTTCTGAGTCGTTAAACACACTGGCTGTCCTACAGGAAACGCCTGTATCATGGACGTGACTTGATAAAGCTGGCTGTCAACCGTGGAAGCTCTGTCCGCCGAAACTTGATATTTATACCGGATTGCCTGCTCCTCAAGTTCCTCACTGTCCGCCTTGGCTTTCTCACCAGCGACTTGGAAGATTTCTTCGTCCGCCTTGGCTTTCTCACCAGCGACTTGCAGAATCCCCTCCTGGGTAGTCTCCGTCACCGTCACCCCCTCTGGCACTAGCAAACCCAACGATGCATGAAGCTTTTCTATCACTTGCTGGCTGGTATAAGGCTTGCGCGGCGTTTTCACATCAACGATTTCCGCATACACCGCCCCTGTAAATGGCGAAGTGCTGTTGGCATCTGCTGGTAAAACTTCCATCCGCGCCAAGGTTTTGGCATCGAGGTTCAAGGTACTGGCTTCCAAAATCGACTCACCCATTGCCTCCTTAGTCGCCACGAACTCCTTGTATTTCTGCTCAATCAAATCATAAAAAGCTTCCTGTTCAGCAATCGGCAGCAAGGGAATTCTACCTGTCACCTTGCGAATGGCATCACCCGTAGAAGAAGTACCGCTATATAAAGTGTTACTCGCACTCTCCAACGGGTTATCGAGTCTTTCATGAATATCAGGATAGGTTTTCATCAATTCATTAATCACCTCATCCCCGTACTCATTCAGAAAATCCGGCACATTCTCCAACGAGAACGCCCCAGAACGGGCAGCGGTAGTATTGGCGTTTAACGAAGCCATCTTTTTAGCAAGCACCGCCCCCGGACGCTTTTCCGCCGGGATGTCTGCCATCAGCAGCGTAAAATTAGGTGGCACCACCTGCCCTGTGCGGTGAACACGCCCCAGCATCTGCATGAACGAATTAATATCCGCTTCGGGTTGGGCGATAATCATATGCCGCCGCCGCTGATCAGCAAACCGCTCTGAGGCATGAAGGGAAATTCCCGTAGATCCGCTCTTATTTAGAATAATAATATCAGTTTGCCCGTCATTAAAAGCTTTGACTGTCTGCACTGCCGCTGACTTGCTGCGTTCTGCGTTGCCACGCCGCTGATAAACCGTTGTGCCATCCGTCTGATAAACCGCAATATGCTCCCTCCCCGTGACTTCCCCCACCCGATATCCTTCCTGATTCAGACGAAACGTGATGTAGTCAATCGGACTAACGGGAATTTGGTTGAAATCCGTCTCGTTAATCAAATCCTGAATCGCATGATACTTAACTGTGGCTGCCACGCCCAATTCCTCATCAGTCAGCCGATGGCGGGACTTCTCGCCATACGGATTCCCTAGCATAACATCCCGGCTGCGCTCCAGATACCGATGCAATATCGTACCAAAATTAGCATCCAGAGCATCGCCTGGGCGTAACCCCTGCATCTCGGCTTGTCGGGCAATCATGCTGCCCATTGTGCTCGACAGTGCCAACACGGGCTTCTCCGGTTCCGGCTGGCGCAGCAGAGTTAAGGATTGCTGCACTGTTTCTTCAGCTTTGAGAGCAAACAACATTTGGTCAACAATGTTGTGCATTAGACTGGTAAAATTGGTACTGGTTGCCCCGGCTCCACCCGTAGAATTATCCCCAAAAGCCCGTTTTGCCTCGGATTTCAATTGTTTATCCATCCCCGTGACAACCTCCTGTTTGAGGCGGTCAAACTCCATAATCTCTGCCATAATCAGTGAGATATTTTCCGCAATATCACGGTTGACAGGGGCAACAACTGGGTCAAACCGTACCCCTTGAAACGAGCGTTCCCGACGAATGTATTGCCCTGATTCGGTTAGCATCGAAGCCAAAGTCTGCTGCAACGGCACACCGCCCGACGCTACCAGTTCCGTCAGGTTCGCCATGTTACTGAGGGCAAGCCGCATATCAGTAAGGGCATACAAATCCATCACCTGCGGGTTCTTGGCATAGGTGGCACTCGAATACACCACCCCTTGCGATTGCCACACCAGTTCCCGGACAAAATCTGCCCGATTGGAAGCACCAGCCTGTTTCCCGTTCTGGCTGCTGGAACCCCCCGCCTCATGACTTTCGTCCAGAATCACCAGGCTGTTAGGCGCAAACTGGCGGAGGAACTCCCGACGATAGGGTTCCTGTCCTCTGACCGTTTGCAATTGCGAATAAGTCGTAAAAATAGCATTGTACCTGCCCAAGTGTCCTTCCGACTGTATATTTTTGAGTACCTGGGGATGCTGCTTCGGACTGGTTGTCAATGTTCGTCCGTCTGGCAACGGCAGTGTCAAATCGGGATTCGTGACGAGTGGGTTGAACCTTGGCATCCCAATATCTTGCAAATCACGAATCATGTCAGCATACAAGGGTGTGTCTTTGGTAACGAAAATCGGTGTCCGTCCCGTAACTGTAGCATAGCGAATCATTGCCGTTACCACCCGCCCTTTCCCGATTCCTGTCTGATCCCCAAGGATAAAACCACTACCCTTTTCTAAATTTGATACCGCCAAGGCAATCGCATCCACCTGTTCCGCGCTAAAATGTTGGTGCAATTCCTCAGTTGTCCCATAGGCAAGCTTATCTGCGACATAGGTATCCAACTCTCCAACCCGACGCTCAAGCTTCAGCAGGGCTTGCGATACACCCGTCTGCATGTTTGCAGGAACCAGTGTGCCGATTGCTTGTGCCTCGCTTTTAGGGTGATACGGAAGTTGTTTCGGCTGTTCTAGCGCAGCAGGGGATTGATTGTCTCCGCCAGCCATTCTTCCAGATTCGGCTGTACGTCCGGGGTGTTGAACTTCCACAGCAGCCGTTCTATCCGTTCGCTGTCCATCTCCACTTGCACCGGAAACGAGATCGGCAGAAATTGCAGCCGCATGGCGATAATGTCGCTCTCGAACACCAGAAACTGCGCCCACGCCGTCTGCCATTCCTCTATCCCCTTGGGCGTGTGGGGTATTTTCGGCAACATCGGTCTGCTTTGGTAGATTGAGAAGGGACGAGTCATGATTAGCAGCATCTGGTGTGTCTCCGCCACCGACGACGCTTCCGCTTCCTCCTGCCACATCGCCATCAGCCACTCCAGACGACGGCACAGCAGTTGCAGATAGCGGTTCTGGCTCAACTGGGTTTCGTTCGCTGGCACGAGTACCGTGAAAATCCGTTCGTTCTCCGGCGGTGCCCAGACGTTCGGATTGGGAAAGTACGTCATCGAGAAGTTCTCCCAGTTCATCAAAAGTTTTGTACAAGCGCGGGACATCTGCCGCAGGCAAAGAACGCTCAGATTTTCCTCTGCCATTGATGACAATCACATCAATGGGAAAGCCTGCCCCCTGCTTGCGATAGAGGTTTCCCAGAATCGAAAAATGGTCAGTGACATTAAATTGTTGATATAGTGTGTAGTAAAATCCTCGGCTTTCCCGACTGTTATAGCGATTGCTGCGAATATCCTCATCAATCCCCAGCTTGCCGCCCAGAATCAGCACTGCTTGTCCGTCTGGTTTCATCGCCTCTAACCCTTGCAGGGCAATGGCATGGTCAATCTGAGTGGTTTGGAACTTGCCAAACCGAAACTGCTTTGGTCTTTTTGATGCTTCTTCTTCCACCGTGCCAAACGGGGGATTCATGATCACAACATCGTGCAGCTTCTCCAGGGTAAGACGGCTAGCATCCGTTTCTGTTACCGTATACCCCTGTGACCGTAAGTCTGCTGCCCGTGTCGGATTTAACTCGTTGACCGTCACCTTGTCCGGGCTGCTTCCCAGTAATAACGCGCCATGCCCCGCACTAGGTTCATATACCGTAGTATCCGAGTTTACTCCAGCGAGAACTGAAGCCAGGTAAGCAATCGGCAACGGGGTACTGTAGGCTTGCTGAGCTACACTGGTGCTAGAACGAACGTTGAGGGCTGGTTGGCGATCGTGCAGTTCGACAAGCTGGCGATACGCCTCCTGGGGTGTCGCTGCTCCTGTCACCACATTCTGGGCAACCCGCACCAGCGCCGCTTCTACCGCTTCATCTACCTGCTTTGTCAACGCAGAACCAGGGGATACTGACTGCCCTACATAGGGAACCGCAAACGTCCGAGCCTCAGTAATCGTGGAAAATTGACCACCCTGCTGAAAGTGTTCGACAAAAGCTTGGACGAGAGCAGACGTAAAGTCCTACCCAACATAAAAATAGTTGCTTGTTGGATAATTTTATTAAAAATAGAAAAAATTACAAGTTAAATATTTTTTATGGATACACTGACCAGAAACAGGGTATGGGTTGCGGGGTGTAGGGATTTATTTGGGATTGAGCCGAGATAGGTGTTGAAAAGTGCCACTTCGCTGGAAACGCCTATTCTATATAGGTTTCTAGCATATTACATCTCGCAGTTCTAATGTCTGCTAATTACCATTAGCGGATATAAATTGACCGAAAACTGGGGTTTTATGTCTGCTAATACCGCTCAAAACCCCTAAAAATGATGTCTGCTAATGTAAGTGGTACTATTTTTCACACATCTCGGCACAATCCCTTCATGCTCTTATTTTGGCAAAGGTATTGCTAATTCAACTATTTTTACAGGTCTTTTAGCAAGTATTATTTCTCGACCTAACCAAGTCCCTAAGTGAAAAATTCCTATACAATTCACGGATTTGTTGAAAATTTTCCGATTCTATGGCTCAACATCTAATATAGAGCACAGGGATGAGGTATAGCTATGTCAGATGGAAGTAGCACTCCTAATTACGCTGAATTTTTATCGGACGTTGTACGAGATGCAGAGTGGTACGCGGATCAAGCTTTGGAAATGTCCAGTTGTCACCGCAACGCAGCTAATATGTACGGAAATGTTCATATGCTTTTTGGGTTGCCTGCCTCAGTATTGTCCAGTATTGCTGGTGTGTCAGCTTTTGCAAAACATTCTACTATTGCTGGAATTACTGCCTTTGTGGTTTCCGCGATTACCGGAGCCATGTCTTTCTTGAATCCAGCTGAAAAGGAGAAACTGCACTTTGAGGCTGCAAACGTATTAGACGCATGGGCGACCAAAACTTACCTTCTTGTCAAACAGGGGAGAGCAAACCTCATTAAGCCAGAAGCTTTTATTAGCCACCGGGAAAAGCTTATGGATGAACGTTCTCAATTGCTTAGACAAAGCCCTCGGATACCCACCTGGGCTATGTCGAAAGTATTGAAACGATTTCTCTCCCCTTTCAGTGCCTCGAAATAGTGCTATCACACCTATTACATAAGTTAATTGTAGAGAAATAATAAGGTTGAACAATTTGAGGCAAGCGTGAAGTGAGCATCTACCATTTTCAACACACAGCCGCCAAAACTGTTGTGATAAAGTTTAACAATTAGTTAGGTTGGCGGGGAAACCCGAATGTAGGTGGGATTGTGCCGAGATGTGTGAAAAATAGTACCACTTACATTAGCAGACATCATTTTTAGGGGTTTTGAGCGGTATTAGCAGACATAAAACCCCAGTTTTCGGTCAATTTATATCCGCTAATAGTAATTAGCAGACATTAGAACTGCGAGATGTAATATGCTAGAAACCTATATAGAATAGGCGTTTCCAGTGAAGTGGCACTTTTCAACACCTATCTCGGCTCAATCTCTATTTACTTTCAAGCGCACGAATCAAAGCTATCGGTAAGATTGAATTTTTGAGTCTCCCATAAGTTTTCTCAAGTTATCCCTACCCCCCACACCCCTTTCATTCAACCTTACGCCGCCAAAAGCTTGTGCGCCAGGTTCATTTTGTCCAACATAAACTCTGTCAAAAATTTCCGGCTTCCAGAACGGGACAGCAGTTTTCCATTGCTATCAACCACCTGATTATGCCAAGCAGCATTGTTCTTTGACCAGTCCACATTTTTCAAATGAGAAAGATACTTTACCACTTTCTCTGGATTATCCTGGCAAGACGCAACCAAAATGGCTCCCACTTCCCCCAGCGCCTCAATAAAAATTCCTGCCGTGGAAATATACTCCTCTCGGATTTGTTGCGCAGTCAGTGTACCTTCAAAAGCTGCTTTCCATTGCGGAATAATATCCGATAATCCCCTCCAGAATGACTCGCAGTAAATTTTATCGAATTCTGAATTGATACGGGGTTTCATCCGTTTAGTCGCTTCAAACAGCCATTTATATACGAACAGCTTTTCATTTTTTGGGTTCAGGTTGGTTTTTTCTTTCTCTACCAAATCACTGAACAACGGCACATACACAAGAATATCATGAATCCCTCGGCTTTCTACATCATCAGCATAAAGCGCTGTCAGATTTTTCGATACGGTTTTTCCTGTGGCGTTCAACAGCCTGAAATAGGTTTTCGCCTGGTCAAGCTCAATGTCAATTAAAAAATCTACCGAGATATGCTCCTCTTTAAAACGCTCCTTGGTCGCGTTCTTGTCCAATAATCCCCGAATAGCAGCGGTACGGTGCTGTCCGTCGAGAATTCTATAAAGCGCATTCATCCCGATTGTCAGTGTCCCCATATCGCCATCTTTGCGGGATGGGGTAAATTCCGCATCACCATTGACCGACACAATCAGCGGCGGCAGGTAATAACTTTCTTCATTATTCTCCAGGTACTGGCGGATTTTTTTCGCATGGCGCGGGTCAAGACTGCGCTGTGCTCGTTCCTCCGGTGACTTGTCTGTGCCATCAAAGTTAAATGCCTGTGCCGCGAAGGGAAAGGGGACACTTGCCGTGTAAATGGTCAGCCCCTTACTATATCGCTGAATCGCAGAAATTTGGGTGAAATTCTTTTTTACTGGTTTCGTCGCTTTTGCTGTTTTTTTAACTGATTGCTCTTGCTGTTCTGGTTCTTCTGACATATTTGACTCTCGCATTAAAAGAGTCAAATCAATACGTTTTTTGCTTAAGCGCGTCAAGAAATTCCATATTTTTATGTCACTTTAAATCCCATTCATCCTGCTTTTTCGATGACTTGCTTGTTTTTCTCTGCGCAGTCGCAACACGTTTGGCTGCTGGTTTATTGTCTGTAGTTGCTGCCACGGTTGCAACCTCCTTGTCCTCTGTTTCGGTCACAACCGGAATAGGTTCAGGAGAATGTTCTGGAGTAGGTTCTACAACTGACGACTGTGATGCTTGCGTGTCAGCCGTTTTCTCTTTCTTGGGTCTACCCCGCTGCTGCTTATCCCCCTCCGTCTCACGGGAAGCCAAATCAAATACCGCTCGATCCTTATTTTTAGTGAGGAATTTATCCAGCACCTCCTGAAGAAAATCCTCCGTGATAAATCCTCGTTTCTGTGCTTCCAGCACGGCAACACCAATTAACACCTTCCGCCGCGCATCTGAGGGTAATTTTTCCTGCGCTTCCCTCGCTTCACGTTCCTTTGATTTCTTGAGGTCTTGCAGTTCCTTAATAGCTTTTTCAATATCATCAACCGTCAGCGCTTTGGCAGAATAATTAATGCTTGCCATAATGAAGGATAGTTCTCATTTTAGGTTTAATTGTACTGGGAGCCTGGAGAGAAAAAGCGCTTGTCCAAAAAACTTATAAATGTGGCTGACTATCCGGTGATGAAAGCTAAATGTGCGACTTGTCCATTTAGAACAAACGAAAGCGGCAGGCATCCTGCTCCAGAGGTAGTTACCAGAATTCAGCAGACCGTTTTAACTGAAGCCTCTCAATTATGCCATCATCCCCGTCAGTCAGGAAAACCAGAAAACCACCTGTGCCGGGGAGCGCGAGATTTTCAGCTACAGATATTTTACAGAATGGGTTTTCTGCCAGCCCCAACCGATGAGGCATGGCACCAGAAATATACAGAGATGAAAAATGGACTTTCTAGCTGAAATCTGAAAAATCAAAAAGCAAAATCTTTATCTAAATTAAAGAAGGAGTCAGAAGACAGAACTCAGGAGTCAGAATCAATTGGATCGGTGCAGCACCTAACCAATTGTAGACAACATAAGATTTTTTTTGAGAGTTGTAGTAGCTCACGAGCCAAATTGCCAAGTAATCTCTTAACGAAAAATCAAAGGTTTCAGCGTCTGAAAGCTTCTGTAATATTCATGTAAAACGGCTTAACCAGGTTTTCTGTTCTTCGCTATATCTACACCATCTTGTAGTATTAACTTTAATCAGTAGAGAAAAATCCAGCGAGTAGGTTCGTCTTTATGGCAGTTCACATCGCAGAACTTGAGCGCACAATTGCAAAACAAAATGAAAGATCCCCGTTCTCTGGTGTAATTTGGGTCAAAGAGCAAGGCAAAATTATTTTTGCCAAAAGTTACGGTCTCGCAAATCGCTCTGAAGCGATACCCAATACTCTTAATACTCGGTTTGCCACAGCCTCTGGCACCAAAACATTCACCAGTGCAGCAATATGTCAACTGGTTGAGAAAAACTTACTCACGTTTGATACTCTCCTCAAAGATTGTTTGAATATTCCCTTTCCTACTTTCGACCCAGCAATTTCAGTTCATCATTTGCTTACTCACAGATCAGGTATTCCAGACTACTTTGATGAAACAGTGAGGAATGATTATGAAGATTTATGGAAGACGCGACCGATGTATGGCGTTCGCACGTTGGAAGACTTTTTGCCAATGTTTCAAGATCAGGCGATGAAATTTGCTCCAGGGGAAAAATTCGTTTACAACAACGCGGGGTACATCCTACTAGGGTTAATTGTTGAGCAGGTTAGCAAACTGAGTTTCCAGGAATATGTCGAAGCCAATATATTTGCAGTCTGCAATATGACAGATAGCGGTTTTTTTGCAATGGATTGTCTGCCGCCATGCACCGCCTATGGTTACATCCCAAAATCCGATCGGGAATGGCGAACTAATTTCTATGCTCTGCCTGTTATTGGTGGCTCAGATGGTGGAGCTTTCACAACGGTTGGAGATATGGAAAAATTTTGGCAGGCGTTGATGACCCATCAACTTGTATCTAAAACGGTACTCAAGCAAATGCTAACTCCGCACATATCGACGGGTGAGCAAAGTAGAAATGGAGCCAGTATTTACTATGGATATGGCTTATGGGTGGCGCAGCAGGGAGAAGCGTTGTCTTATCATATGTTTGGTGGCGATCCTGGGGTCTCTTTCTATTCAGGAATGTACGCAGATCGAAATATTCAAGTAACTCTTATGGGAAATATCGTTAATCCATTTTCTGATATGCGTGATTGCATTATGGGTTTTCTGGGTTGATAGAAAAGTGTTATCTCCTATTGGCATCGTACCGAAATATGACCAAAAAACTGTACTCTGGACTTGGAAAGGCGTAAAGGAGCGCGTTGTAAATAACGACTTTTTGACTTTCATGTAGCAATTTTTCAATCCCTTACAGGATTAGAGTTTTCAGAACCGGAATGCAGTTTTTTGGTCATATCTCGGCTCAATACCAAATGGTTGTGCGATCGCCAATCTCCACTTTCCTACGGAACTTTTCACTTGAACATGGACGAGCGGTTGGAACTAGACGCTGCATAAAGTGAAAAAATTTTACTGAAACCTAGTTGGGGTAAACATTACAGCCGTCGCGTGGCGGCTGGTGTCAGCTTCGCTACTTTTATGCCTAATAATCGCAAGACAAGCGATAAGCCTCTGGACTTCGGCGTTCGCGCGAGCGTCGTTCGCGCAGCGTGCGCTTTGCGCATACGCTTGATGCTCTGCATATAGCGCAAAACCAGACATCCCCACGATAGAGAATACGGAGCGCTGACGCGCAAGAGATTTATTTGCTGCCAGAAGCGCGGTGAAATGCAAGCCCAAGCCCTGCGGGTTTTGTGCGGGTACTCCACCTTCCGCGCTGCGCTTGTGCAGGCGGAGCCTCCCCCACCCAAAAGCCTTGCATTCCCCCTTACCCGCTTCCGGCAAGCACAAAAGCATGGGCTGCGCCCAGCAGAGAAAAATCAGAAAGGAATAAACCCCATGCACAAACTCATTTTAACCATGCTCTTGATTGCAGATTTAACCATCAGCGCAATCGCCAAGGACAAGGAAAGTTTCTTTATCGGTATTTTGTTCAGCTTGCTTTGGCTGTTCGTCCTGGCAGCCGCCAGAAAAATCACCCTCCTGTAAATTTCAGCGAAAGATTTTACCCATGAGCATCAATTATTTTAGCCAGTCAAAAACTGTTGAAGACATCAAATCTTTATACCGCTCTTTAGCGATGCAACACCATCCAGACCGGGGCGGCAGTGAAGATGTAATGAAAGAAATTAATCGTCAGTATCACGAGGCTTTAAAAGCCTGCGATGGAAAAACCAGCCATACCAGCGAAGGCGAAGAAAAAACCTATCGTTACCGAGCCGATATAGAAAACGAGTTGATGGATAAACTTTTGGAACTTCTCAAACTCCGCTCCCTCAATATTGCCTTGATTGGCTATTGGATTTGGGTTGGCGGTGACACGAAACCGAATAGGGAAGCCCTCAAAGAAGCAGGCTTGCATTGGCACAGTGAGCGGAAACTTTGGTACTACAAACCCCTTGGCTGGAAAAAAGCAAGAAAATCTAAAGGCACGTTGGGAGAATTAGCCCAGAAGTATGGCTACCGAGGCTTTCAGACCGCAGAAAAAGAACAAGTGCCAACAGTATCTTAACCCCAAAATTACCCAGAATCGGATAACAACCATGCTTGCACCTACAGAAACCGAAATTACCGTACCTAGCGAACTGCTAAAAAACCTCATCGCCAGGATAGATCAACTCGATGCCAATCAACGCCGACTTGCTGAACGCCTCGAAAGTCCTGTTCCCGTAAAAAAGCCCACGCTAAAAAGCGACCTTATCCACGGTGATTGTGTGGAAGTGATGAAAACCCTTCCTGCCATCAGCGTTGATTTTATTTTGACTGATCCACCTTACCTAGTGGGGTATCAAAGCAGAGATGGGCGCACGATTTTAAACGATAATAACGACCGCTGGCTTGCCCCAGCTTTTCAAGAAATGTACCGCGTCCTGAAAAATGACAGCTTTTGCGTTTCTTTTTACGGTTGGCATAAAGTGGATTCTTTTATGGAAGTGTGGCGGCGTGTTGGCTTTCGACCTATAGGACATTTCGTTTTTAGTAAAAACTATGCTTCCAGTAAATCCTTTACCCAAGCGCACCATGAAAGCGCCTATCTGTTGGCAAAGGGAAACCCAGAAAAGCCCGCTTATATTCCCCGCGATGTTTTGGGATGGAAGTACACAGGCAACAAGTTGCATCCCACCCAGAAACCAACTGGAATATTAAGCGAACTCATCAAAGCCTACAGCAAGCCAGGAGATACCGTTTTAGACCCGTTCGCCGGTTCCGCCTCTACAGCGATTGCCGCCAAACAGAACGGACGTGGTTTTATCGCCATTGAGAAAGACACCAATTATTTCACCATCGCCCAAAACCGTTTAACCCCCACCCTGTAAAGAAAGAAAAAATCATGGAACCTAAATACCCTCATATTGCCGTACAACTGACAGGTAACGACAGCAACGCTTTTGTAATTCTGGGGCTTTGCCAACGAGCAGCCAGAAAAGCGGGTTTATCCCAGGAGGAAATAGACGCTTTCCGCCAGGAGGCAACCGCAGGCGACTATAACCACCTGCTGCAAACTGCCATGCGCTGGTTTGACTGCCAATAAATAAAATTTGAAATTCTAAACGAAAGTCATTTTATGAAATTAGCTGATAACGAAACTGCTATCATAACAAATATTATCGCCTTAGACAGCATCCTGTTTAAAATCGTTGAAGCAACAGACGAGGCAATAGGACACTTGGCAAATAAAGACCTGACGATCCGCGAAAGTATTGACACTGCCATAGGGGCAATTCTTGACCTTGAACCACTGTTAGAAAATGCACTCTGCTTTTACAAAGCAGCCCTTTTCCTGCGCTACAAACTTTAACTTCAACGGGGCTGCAATCGCCACAACCGCAGCCCCTTACCCTCACGCATCAAAAAGCAAAAAGTAAACACCATGAGTAAACAATTTGTGGGAAACGTTATGAAGCTAACAGGAATTGCAAAAAGAGGATGGTCATAAAAGCTATAAAGTAGAAACCAAAGTTTAAGGCTGTTCCACCACCGGAGCAGCCAATTCTAGTGTCTGCTTCTGATGATACCCTATCAAGTAAAGCGGTTTTCGCCCCATTAAAAAATCAATCAGGACACGCCCGGAAACCACTTGAACGTATTTCGCCTCCTGCACCGCTTTTCTAAATTCGTCTGTTGTCTTGCCCGTATGAAAAAAGAAACCACGCGCTGCCTGATGCCAGCCAATAGCTTTTTCAAAATAGCGGATATGGTCGGGATTAGCTTCTGCCTTGTACAGTTTACATTGCACCACATAAAACCGCCCGTGAAAAGCAAAGCCCCCATCAATCCCATTATCCTTGGTGAATCCTTTTTTCGGAATCACAAAATATTTATAAGATTTACAACAATTTAAAATTATCTCTTCAAAGATAAACGGGTTTTTCTCCCGCAACAGCGAAATGATTCCCGCCAGTTCCTGATCTGCTGAGAAGGGGTTCTTTCTGATACGATTGATAAAACGCCACGCCTCGCTATCTGCGTATTTCGCCGTGGGTACGGCATACGCCAGCTTGTCCTTAGCCTTGCTCATCCGGTTTGCTTTCTGGCTGTTCTGACTGAATCTCCCCCGGTTCTGGTTCCTTCTCTAAGAGAACATCACATTTTTCTGTTGTCCGGCAGATAAGTTGAGGATTCCCCGCACCCATAACCGACATACCACACACAGGGCAAGTAAACTTAAACCGCGTCTTTCGCTTCTCTAAAACCTGGTAGGAATTTCGCAGCGGGAAAAACTCTTGGATTGCCTGGGGACGTACCTTAGCATAAAGCCCATTTTCTTCTACTTTGTGCCGCACATTCTGCCCGAACTCCTGTTCACATGGTAAGCCAATTTCTTTCATCAGCAAGGTAAAATCCTTGTTGCAATACCCCAGGTTGGGAGGAAGCGTCCCTTTAAGGTGCTGTTTCAAATGCACCAACTGCCGGACAAAAATTTGCAGCATCAAATCATCATCCCGTTTCAACAACACTGGATTCAGACTGATTTCATGCAAGCCTGCCTGCCCGTTCTTATCCCAGCTTTTGGGATGAAAACACCCCAGACTTTTACCTTTCGCATTCATCATCAAGATACAAGCAGGCAACTCGCCTTTGAACAGATGCCAATTAAAATACTCAAACGCCTTTTCATAACTGCCCCATAACTGTAGCGAGGGAGGCAAGTCATCCAGCGAAGACCAAGGCGGCGCACTCATGGCTTGCACAAAATTAAATTAATGATACTATCACTTTATATAAATTTGCGAAAAAAGCAAGTTATAGTGTACACCATAATCTTTGTGTCTTCCTAATTCCCCTTCTCTTTCAATTCTTCTTCCCCAAACCAGCGTTTAAAAATTCCTCTACGTCTGGTGATAAATCGTTGCTGATGTTTCTCTTCCAGCATCGCTATAGTAGCAGTTAAGGCATTTGCTTGTTTTTGCCATGCATTAACTTCAGTACGCCATAGTTCTCGCTCATCTCTCCATAATTCCTGCCAAGTCGTTTTGTCCTTCTCTAAATCATTGATACGTTGTAAAGCAAATGACAGCTTAATTTCTAGTTCACTAACCCGCAGAAGATAATTTTCAACTTTGTCAGATGGAGAATTTTTTTCAGGTGTCCCAGATTCATTTTCTTTCCTAAAATCCTCTGTTTTTTGGGAAGGCTTAGATGCTTTCTTGTCCGTTGTGGTTTCTGGGGTATCCTTAGATTCTTTATCTGGGGGTGAAGTCTTCACCAGTGAAGGAACGGGGAGGGGGTGAAGAATGGGTGAAGAAATATCGACCGATTCAACTGGCGGATATACTTTAAAGAGACTATCAACAGGAATCTTATAGCTACCGGCTTCATCCTGCAAAACACCAGCAATTCTGCCATTTTTAACCGCCCATCGGATAGATGTTTTATCCTTGCCTGTAGCTTTAGCCGCCTGACTTAGGGTATAGTGCATGGAAGGCGTTTATCATAGCGTCCCCATAAATGCTAGATTCTTCACCTATCCTTCACTAGAAAAATCAACACTTCACCCCTTTTCACGGGTGAAGAGAGGGGGGAGGGAGTGAAGAACCTTCACCCAGTCGAGCGCAGCGAGGCGAACATCTTCCCATCATTAGCTGGTGTAGCGCAGCGGAACCAGCCCCCCTTGAGGTCAGGGCGATAGCCCGAAATCCGAAAGGCACGCCTACGCAATCTATTTTTTTATTTAAATTTGTGATAAAATCACATTTAAACAAAAAAATTCGTGCAAAGCCCGACCGATTGCATAGGCGTGCCAGAACTTGGGGGGCGGCTGCCCCCCATCTGGACTGAACCCCCCGCAGCAAGCACGGTGGCGCGGCACGTTCGTTTACAGAGTGACCATCGTGGGTGTGCGCTATATCAACACCGACATCAAGCCCGTGAATCGCGCTGATGGTAAGAGCGGCAAAGGCAAGAGCGTTGTCGCAATGGCAGCTTATCGCTCCAAAGATCGGCTATGGGACGAGCGACAAGGACGTTCCTGGGAATATAAAAATAGAGATGATGTTTACTTCTCTGAAATTATCGCCCCAGCACACGCAGCCGAATGGATGAAAAAGCGCGAAACCCTTTGGAATGTTATTGAAGAAACAGAGAAAAGATTCGATTCCCGCCTCACCCGCCAATTTGAATTATGCCTGCCCAAGGAATTAACCCATGAGCAGAAAATTGAAGCCACCCGAAATTTCATTCAGGCAGAATTTACCAGTAAGGGCATTATTGCTGATGTTGCTTATCACAACTTCACGGGAGAGTCCGCACATAACCCTCATGTGCATATTTTAATTTCCACACGGCAGATTGAAGAAATCACCAAGACAGCCGATAAAACCAACCTGACTAAAGCCCAACGGAAAATCATCAGTAACGAAGAACGCAAGCTCTACCAAACCCATAAAATTTTAAAAAATCTGGGACATGAGCCAAAAGACAATAAAGTCTTTGGCAATAAAATCCGCGAACTGGATGAGAAAGAATTGTTTGTCCACTGGCGCGAAGCTTGGGCACACCATTGTAACCGAGGACTGGAACAAGCTGGTTTGGATCTGCGGATAACCGTCAAAAGTTTAGAGGCACGGGGTATCACCGACCAAATCCCCATCAACGAACCGCTGAAAATCGCAGAAATGCGCAAAAACCATGAGCAGAATCCTGACGAAAATCCCTTACCGGAAATCTGCAAACTCAATGATGAATTCAAAAAACTGAATCTCCTGGTCAAATACCGCAAAGAAGAAATCGCTAAAGAGCAAGCCAAAGATGAACACTCACGCGACAAAGATTATCTTACCTGGCTCCAGGCGAAACTGGAACAAGAGATAGCATTGGTTAAAACCGTAAAAGAATTCCGCAAACAAGAACAGGAAGCATGGAAAAAAGAGCGTGGCTTTGACTCGCAACCCAAGCAACGCAAAAAGCGCCAGCGTAAAAACCAGGAACCCAAAAAACAACACCAGGAAACGGCTATCGCTGTCGCCCAGTTACAAAATATTGAACCAGTCCTTTCCCAAGCAGAAATCAATGCAGAATGGGAGAAGCTGAAAAAGCAGGAGCGGATTGAAGAGATTCAGGAAATTCGCCTCAAGCAGGCATGGCGAAACCAGGAACATAACAACTATCTCCAGGAACGCCAGCAGAAACAAACCACCTTTGACCCGCTTTTAGCCAGAAACGATAACTCGCCACAACCACAGCAAAAATCTCCTGCTCAACAAACTGATCCAACCCCAGAACAAACCAAGGTGAAAGGTAAAGAACCCCGTGATCCAACTTATCAAATCGTCAAACGCCAGCTTGATTTAATGGGTGGTACAGAATTTGAGATTGGTATATTTGACCGCGCTGAAGACAAAATGCGCAACCGCACCTGGTCAAAAGATGAAATTCTCCAATACGACCCCGATACTCAAAAAGCCAAAATTGTCAACTGGCTCAAACTGCAAAACCAACAAGGCAAGGATATTTATATTCGATTGAAAGAGTTGGACGGCAAGCAACAAGGACTCATTCTCCTCGATGATATCGATGGCGTAACCGTAGAAGAAATGAAAGCAGCAGGACTCTCCCCCGCTGCTGTCGTTGAAACATCCCCGAAAAATCTGCAAGCCTGGGTAAGAGTGTCCCACGGATTATTAGAGCGCGATGAAGCCAGAACCATTTCTAAACTGCTGGCGAAACAATGGGGTGGTGATAAAGGCAGTGCAGGTTTTCAACACTATGGACGATTGGCAGGATTCTCCAATCGCAAGGAAGAACACCGGGACGTGTACAGCGGAAAATATCCCTTCGCTCGTCTTTTTTATAAAGATTCCAGTGGCGCGATCGCCCCCAACGCCGAACACCTTATTTCTGAATCCCGCACTATCCTGGAACAGGAGAAAATCGACCGCGCCAACCTCCCGGTTCCCCACATTAGCCAGCGTCCTGCCACTGATAGGGAAAAGGCGAAAGCACTGGAAATGTTTACCGGATTTTACCACGAGCAAATCAAAAAAGGCGGCAAGCTTGATTACAGCAACGTTGATTACGGTGTCCTCTGCCGCATGGCGAAAAGAAATTGGAATCCCGATGCCCTCGCTCACGCGCTCACCCACGGTAGCCCTAACCTCGCCGACCGGAAAAGCAATGTCCCCTATTACGTGGGCGTAACCCTCAAGAAAGTATTTGAGAGTAAGGAAGTGCTGCAAGCCATAGCAGAAAATCAATCAAAACGGCAAAAAAGAGAGAATAAAACTACCTCAGCTATTCAAAAAAGCCAGGAGCAGAAAGGGGAGCAGCACCAGGCGCGGGAATTTACTGATGAAGACCAGCGCAAGCTCATCGAAATTATGAAATGGCAGAATGATGGCAAATTCCGAACGCGAGAGGAGTGGAGTAAAATACAGGATGCTATGTTGGGCGAACCGCCTGTCAACGATAATATTGACTGGAAGAATTTTGATTTTACCAAAATTACACCCAAAAACGAAGATGGGTGGATAATTATTTTTAATTACCTTGCTGAACGCGAACTCCAAAAAGAACTGCAAAAACAAAATCAGGAACGCGAAGCCAAAATACAAAAGGGTATCAAAGATTCACACCAGCAGGCAGAAAAGCTGAAGCCGCAACACAAGGAGAAATCAGAACAATCCCCGCCCCCAATCCATCACGCCAACGATGACAACATCGAGCGCAACTCCAGTGCCAAGGAAAGAGCCAATGCCCTCCGCGATTTCCGGCGCATTTATAAGGTAGAATACGAACGCTATGGCGCAGAACACCAGGATGATTTAGATCGGTTGATCTGCTTCCGTCTTGCCCAACGTAACCACTGTTTTGATGCTATCCGCTACGCCCTTCGCCACGGCAGTCACAACCTAATTGCCCGGAAGCAGCAGGAACTCAATACCTATCTTCAGCAGACGACAAGATTCGCCGTTGAACAAATTAAAAAAAATCGCACCATCCCGAAAGAATATACCTATCCGGCAGAACAGAGGCAGAAAATCAAAGCTGTTCCCCAGCGTACTGCCACCAATGAAAATAAGCAACAACCAACACCAGCCGCCGTCGGAAAATTGACTGCCGCTGACGCTGCCCGACTCCAACAGATGGCGCTGCAATCAAAATTATCTCAGCAACAATTAGACCGTGCGCTCAAGGCTTTGCACCATCATCACAATTCCAAGCAGGATTATAGCAAGTGGAAGCGGCTCGACTTATGCAAACTGGAATATCTGCGCGAACTAGGACGCAAGTACCATAGTTTGGGTAAGGAGAAAACCTTAACCCCTGGAACAGATGTCAACATCACCATGCGACTGAAGGCAGCCGGGTTCACGCCCCAGGAAATCCGCATGACGATTGCTAGGGAATCAGCCATCACCGCCGCCATTGAATCTCACGCCAACCGGGGTAAGTACATCAATGCCGCGATTCGTCCTATGCTTGAATCCCCAAAAATGCAGGAGGTTGAGACGAAAGTGCAGGCATGGCGACAGGAACATGCCAAAACAAACCCCCATCTCGCTAAAGAAACCCGCCTCGATAAACTGGGACTGGCTACCGACTGGCATCCCCCCAAGGAACAGCCAAAACAGCAAACGCGAGATACCACCCCCAAACCACCTCGCGCACCAGAACACGACAAACGGGATAGGGAACCGGAACTTTAAAACAAAATGCTAAAAACCTATCCGAAAACCTTCATCAATAAAGTTGTAGTCATTGGATCAGGGGAATATGGAGGGCTAAAATGTCTCGTTTCCGCACTCTAAGAGAGTTTTAAAGACCCCACTTTGGGGCGGAGTAGAGTGCAATATTGTCAATAGGGGAAAAGAAAATAGTGCGTAGTTAAATCAATTCAAACCCCCCACTTTTGGGGTGATAGGTAATGGGGTAGGATGCAATATTGTCAATGGGGTACGATTACCTTTGCGCTTGCCTTTAAACGGTAACTTGCTGCTTTTTGGAGCATATCTGCGCCTATTGTCAAAAAAAAGTTACAAACAAGCCCTTTTGTCTCAAAACCTGGTATGAGTACTCAATAACCGTAATTTGACGACGATTCTTTATAACAGTACTTTTTAAGTATGGAACAAGTGCGTCACCCACTCTTTCTTCTCACCTTACCCCTTGCAACCGTATTCAGCTTGACCTGCTTCACCGTTGCAACAGCACAAATCACTCCTGATAACAGTCTCGGTGCAGAAAGTTCTGTTGTTGCTCCCAATGTTGAGATTAAGGGCATCCCTAGCGACAGGATTGATGGGGGCGCAATTCGTGGGGACAACCTGTTCCACAGTTTTCAGCAATTTAATATCAATGTAGGTAGAGGAGCTTATTTTTCCAATCCAGCGGGAATTGCAAACATACTCACCAGAGTGACTGGGGGTAATGTCTCAAACATTCAGGGTGTTTTGGGTGTGTTGGGCAATGCAAATCTGTTTTTGATCAACCCGAATGGAATTCTCTTTGGACCAAATGCTCGCTTGGATGTGGGTGGTTCTTTTTTGGGAAGTACGGCAAATAGTTTGATATTTAAGAATGGATTCGAGTTTAGTGCGACAAATCCCCAAGCACCGCCATTGTTAACTATAAATGTTCCGATTGGGTTGGGATTTCGGAATAATCCGGGAAATATCACCACACAATCCACGACCAATCAAGATTCTAGTTACAATTCTTCTACTCTTGAAGTACCTGAAGGAAACTCTTTAGCACTGGTAGGCGGTAATGTCATCTTAGATCGTCCTGATTTACTTGCACCAGGAGGACGAGTTGAGTTAGGGGGATTATCTGCTTCTGGGACGATAGGACTTAATGGTGATGGAAGTTTGAGTTTTCCTGTGGGAGTTCAAAGAGGTGATATATCGCTGACGAATGGTGCGGGAGTAAATGTTAGGTCAGGCGGTGGCGGTAGTATTGCTGTTAATGCCCGGAATTTAGAGATGACGGGAGGAAGTTTCCTCCGCGCTGGAATAGGAGAAGGTTTGGGGACAGTTGGTACTCAGGCAGGAAATATTTCGGTTAATGCTACCGAAGCAATAAACCTTAACAATAGTTTTATTTTTAATCAGGTGCTATCAGGAGCAAATGGACAGGGAGGTGATCTCAATGTTAGTGCTAGCAGCTTGCGGCTTGAGGGTGGGGCAGTGGTAGATGCTAGTACTTACGGTGCGGGCAAGGGGGGAAATTTGAGGGTTGATGCCCAAGATGTGCAACTGATTGGTACAAGCGCTGATGGTCAGACTGGCAGTGGCTTGGCTGCTACTGCACAGCCAAATTCAACAGGGGATGCGGGTGATCTGACAATCAGAACCAATACTTTGCTAGTGCGAGATGGGGCACAGGTATTTACTGGCACTTTCGGTGCGGGCAAGGGGGGTTCTTTGAACGTTGATGCCCAAGATGTGCAATTAATTGGTACAAGCGCTGATGGTCAGTTTCTTAGTGGCTTGTTTGCTAATGTACAGCGAAACTCAACAGGGAATGCGGGTGATCTTACAATCAAAACCAATACCTTGCTAGTGCGAGATGGGGCACGGGTAAATACTAGTACTAGTGCTGCGGGCAAGGGGGGAAATTTGAGGGTTGATGCCCAAGATGTGCAATTGATTGGTAGAAGCGCTGATGGTCAGACTTCCAGTGGCTTGTTTGCTAATGCAAATCGAAACTCAACAGGGAATGCGGGTGATCTTACAATCAAAACCAATACCTTGCTAGCACGAGATGGGGCACAGGTAAGTGCAAGTACTAGTGCTGCGGGCAAGGGGGGTTCTTTGAGCCTTGATGCCCAAGATGTGCAATTGATTGGTAGAAGTGCTGATGGTCAGGCTTCCAGTGGCTTGTTTGCACAAGCAAACTCAACAGGGAATGCAGGTGATCTTACAATCAAAACCAACACCTTGCTAGTACGAGATGGGGCACAGGTAAATACTAGTACTAGTGCTGCGGCCAAAGGGGGAAATTTGAGGGTTGATGCCCAAGATGTGCAATTAATTGGTACAAGCGCTGATGGTCAGTTTCTTAGTGGCTTGTTTGCTAATGCAAATCGAAACTCAACAGGAGATGCGGGTGATCTTACGGTCAGAACCAATACCTTGCTAGTGCGAGATGGGGCACAGATATTTACTGGTACTTCCGGTGCGGGCAAGGGGGGTTCTTTGAGCCTTGATGCCCAAGATGTGCAATTAATTGGTAGAAGCGCTGATGGTCAGACTGGCAGTGGCTTGTTTGCTAATGCAAATCGAAACTCAACAGGAGATGCGGGTGATCTTACAATCAAAACCAATACCTTGCTAGTGCGAGATGGGGCACAGGTATTTACTGGCACTTTCGGTACGGGCAAGGGGGGTTCTTTGAGCCTTGATGCCCAAGATGTGCAATTGATTGGTAGAAGTGCTGATGGTCAGGCTTCCAGTGGCTTGTTTGCTAACGCAAATCAAAACTCAACAGGGAATGCGGGTGATTTGACAATCAAAACCAATACCTTGCTAGTACGAGATGGGGCACAGGTAAGTGCAAGTACTTTCGGTGCGGGTAAGGGGGGTTCTTTGAGCCTTGATGCCCAAGATGTGCAATTGATTGGTAGAAGTGCTGATGGTCAGGCTTCCAGTGGCTTGTTTGCACAAGCAAACTCAACAGGGAATGCAGGTGATCTTACAATCAAAACCAACACCTTGCTAGTGCGAGATGGGGCACGGGTACTTACTAGTACTTTCGGTAAGGGCAAGGGGGGAAATTTGAGTGTTGATGCCCAAGATGTGCAACTGATTGGTAGAAGCGCTGATGGTCAGTTTGGCAGTGGCTTGTTTGCTGACGTAGGATCAAACTCAACAGGGGATGCGGGTGATCTGACAATCAAAACCAATACCTTGCTAGTGCGAGATGGGGCACAGGTAGGCGCTGGTACTTTCGGTGCGGGCAAGGGGGGTTCTTTGAGGGTTGATGCCCAAGATGTACAATTGATTGGTACAAGCGCTGATGGTCAGTTTTCCAGTGGCTTGTTTGCTTCTACAACGCCAAACTCAACAGGGGATGCTGGTGATCTTACGGTCAGAACCAATACCTTGCTAGTGCGAGATGGGGCTAAAGTAAGCGTGGAGAGTCGTGGAACAGGAACCGCAGGCAACATGACATTAAATGCTGGCTCTATCCGCTTAGACAACAATGGTTTACTCACCGCCAATACACAAAACGCTAAAGTTAACCCGAATAGAGAGCAAGCGACAATTAACATTAACTCAAAAGATTTGATCATGAGTCGCAACAGCATCATCAGAACCAACGCCACAGGAGAAAACGTTATTGGCGGCAACATCAATATTAATACTGGTGTCCTGGTTGGCTTTGACAATAGCGATATCACTGCTAACTCTACTAATTCCCGTGGCGGTAATGTCAAAATCAATAGCCAAGGTATCTTTGGCTTTCAGTCTCGCAATCCTGCTTCCCCAAACACAAGCGATATCACTGCCACAGGGGTAAATAATCAGTCGAGTGGTAATGTGCTAATTAATGTAGTTGATATTGACCCCACCCAAGGGTTATTTGAATTGACAGAAACTGTGGTTGATCCGGCACAGCAGATTGCTTTAAATCCCTGTGTCAAAGGTTTTGGTAGCACTTTCACTGTCACCGGACGCGGGGGATTGCCAACTGACCCAAATAAAATCCTCAGTAGTGATAATGTGCGCGTTGATTTAATTCAGCCTGTTCCTAGTAAAGTAAGTTTAACAAGTACAACACAAAAGCAACCATCTAAAAAGCCACCTGTTAAACAGATAATACCTGCTCAAGGTTGGATATATAACGAAAAAGGTCAGGTGGTGCTGGTTGGTTATGATCCAACTAAGACTGGTCCACAGCGTGAACAGCCAGCGCCTAATAGTAGTTGTGCTGCAACAAAATAACCACGGTTTCAGACAGCTATCATTATTGCCGTCGCCCGTTCACTATGCCCAAAGCATATTGTCAAAATTGACATTATCGCATTATGTTTGAGGAAGATTTACCCCATCACTTTGGATGGGGTAGCTTGTTTTTCAAACGCGTGCCTCTAGTAGGCGTAATGCTAGAGAAAGTGTCACGAAGTGCCATATCCCGCTGGAAAGTTCCAAATCATTTTTTGAGCCGGAACTTTACCCTTTTTGGCACTCGTTTTAGTGCTTTAAATCCTAAAATTCAAGACCAAAGTTATGAAAATGTTCCGACACTTAATATTATCTACAGTAAAACAACAGCAACCTATATAAGTCAAATCTTCCAATGTTGTTTACGCTTTCTACAAAGACAAAGTTTTTGCTATCCGCTAACCAATTTCCTTGGGTGGCAGCCAGTTGAACGACCGGCGTTGAGTTTGTAGAAAAGCTGCATGATAAATTTCTACAAAGTCAAGAAATGCTGGTTTTTGTTATTGTTGTTTACTTTGTGGATGAGAGAAATACACCTATATTTAATGTTAAAAATCAGTACTATGTAAACTTTTATATACTTTGGCGGACAACGGCTAAAAGTTAGCCAGATCAATGCTTTAAGGTACTTGGCACTTCATGACAGCAACTCTTGCCTTAGCCCTTCTACTCAGTCGTCGGAGGGCAGCCTGTTTTTTTGTAATACTCATTCTTTCTGACTCATGACGACTGAGTTCTTTTTGATGAAGTCATTTTTCATGCATAAAGTAAATAGTCTTTATTATAAATTTGGTTATTTTCCCTGCATAAATTGTCCCCTTGTAGCGAGAGATAGTTGTATAGTTTTGACAAAATGTAAAATGGCGAAGCTGTCGGTTCAGACAGTTGTCGGTCATGCACTTCGCCAATTACGCCATTCAGATTTTGAGCAAACTTAGGCAGAAACGAACTATAGCTTATTTATGGTCTTGTCCTCTGGTCAATAACCGAAGACGCAGCAGCCAAGACGCCACACAAGAGTGCGCCTCCCCCTGCCACAAGTCCAAATCCTGTCGTAACTTTCACAGTGTTATTCCACTTTACGCCCTGCAGCGATTTTACCCCGCCCTCAGCCATCAAACCCATGCCATAAGCTGTGATTGTTGCAGCAGCGGAAATACCGACACCGAGGAGGCATAGACCAGCGATGGCGCTTAAAGTGCTATCAATCCTGGTAAAGAAGCGCAAACGCCGCATTTGGGTATGATGTTGACGCAGGCGTTCCTTAATAACATTTCCAGGAACAGTTTGAGAACTTTCTAAAATCTCATCGTCTTTCCTTGGTATCACCTTTTCTGAAGGTTCAGTTCTTATTGTTACAAAAGTTAAATCTGTTGTAAGGAGAACTGGTTCAGATGATCGCTCATTTTGCGATTGGCATTGTGGGACGATAGCGCTTGATACTGATATTTCTGTCGGTTCCTTGGTAAAGTTAGTTCGATAATCGGGGCAGTTGTCGCCGTTCCAGCCGTAAGGATGGATGCCGCAGATTAAGACAGTGCCCCCGTAATAGCGTCCGTGGTAATTCTTGCAGCCTTGACAAGCTGTTGGTACGGAAGAGGTTTCTTCTTCTTCCTCGCACTCTTCATCCCAACTAACCAGCATACCGGCGCAGTTCGGGCACTCTCTCACTATCCGCCCGTAGTCGTCTTTGAGACAGGTTATAGCCCCAGTGTATTCCACCGCTTCTCCGCAGCGATTGGTACGAATCATCGGCACCGTATAATAAGGATAGCTACAATGATGGACTTCAATATCTCCTACTGCATGGTCATCTTGCGCTGCCTGCTCATAGTCAGGATGAATCTCCCAAAACTGCTCTTCTGAAAGTTCATCAGGTGTTCCGTCAGAATTTAGATCCCAAAGTTTTCCTTCATGATACATCCGCAGGCTGTAATGGGAATAATCATGGGCTAGGTTTTCTAATTCGCAGTCACTTCTTGCTTCCTGGTAATTGAAGGTTCTCTTTATTACCTTAAGTTTTCGACTGGTTGGATATGTTTGGATGACGAGGTATTCTCCTTCTTGAAACATATATCCTCCTGCTGAATTCTCATCAAAAGTCTTATCGGGATGGGTGTACTTTCGAGCACTCCAGAGATAATGCCGCTGACATGCAGCACCGTTGTATCAGCGGTCTATGATTGTTGGGGCTTTATGCTGTGGACTTGCCATAGGTTTCTTGCTTTCATAGTCAGGGCATGAGTCTCCTTCCCATCCTTTGGGATACATCCCGCACACTAAGAAATTTTTGCCATAGCGTTGACCGTGATAATGTTTGCACCCCTGACAGGCAACGGGAATTTCTGTGGATTTGCGTTGCGCCTGCTGTTGGCGTACATCATATGAGGTGAGCGATGCGTTTATGCTTAAGCCTATTAACCCAATAGTTTCTAGGACAATCCCAGTTACCTGTATCCAAGAAAACAAGGGTTCTGGCGGTTGCTGTCTGTGTATCTTCCAACTTACCAGATGCGCTGTCGTTCCTACAACGATGGCATATCCTCCGAAAATGATTGCGATTCCTCCAACAATACCCGATGATTTCTGTAACACTCGTCTGATACGTCTCATATCCATATCGCCATTAGTTGAACTTCCCGGACACAGGATTAGGTCTTGGTTCCTGAAATTCGTGCAAGATTGCATTCGGTATCACCCTTACTTTCTGGCATAAGGGAGAACGGCTGCTGCCACACGTCCATGTCGATACAAAACTTAGGGGAATTACGGTGATGCCCAGGCAGAGGACTAGAGTAAACAGCGAGTCAATCTGACCGCTTAAACTGTTTCGATATGTGTCCTCCTGCTTTTGAATTTCTAGAAGAATATCAATAGCATCCAACACCGCCTGGGTTGGTTGCCCTATCATAACTCTGCGGAACATCTCCGCTTTGAGGAGTTCCATTTTCCGATGATCCGGAATACGTCCTTGGGCTATCGTCTCATCCTGGTGCTTTTTGAAGTTGGCAGTATTCTGCTCTATCCGCGTTCCCAAGTTGCCTAAGAGATGCTGTAAATCCAATCTCATGCTGCTTCTTCCTGAATTTCCTGCAACAATTCTTGTTTTCTGCCTGCTGTCTGCTGTATGGAATGCACGCTCACGTCCAAATGCGAGCGCAAATCCTTGGCAGCGGCAAGACAGGTAGCAAAGTCAGTAATCAGGTCTGGATGTGCGGCTGGATCATGAATTATTTCCAGCCATTCCGGTAATGTTTTGATCGTATTTAATTTAGTGAGAATTGCCTCAAGGGGTTTGCTTATTTTCTGATAGGTCTTCATCTCCCTTTCTCCTTTTCACTCCGGTGTGTGCAAAAACTCCTTAATGCGTGGCTCTTTGGCAATAGTGCCATCGTCAAAGTTTTCTATCAGCCAACGAAACAACGTTTTACCGTGCCGCGAGTAGGAGCGTGTGGGATGTTCCCTGCCCTCACGACATTTGAGAATTTCACGAATCATGTCACTCGGTTTAGCTCCTAACTTGGCGGATTCCGCTATACGGTCAAAAACCTTCTCTGGGTTCATTTCTGGAAAAACTTGCCGCACCTTTCGGAAAGTCCATACCTCTAAGGAATCTTTAGGCGGTACGGGTTCCATGCCTCCGGTTGATTCCGATAAGTTCTCGGAATCCGATGTCGGCTCAGGTGTTTCCGTCGGAATTTCAGCATCTTCCGATAGCGTTTTGGATGGTTCTTCCGATGGGTGACTGGCGTCCAAGCTCCGCTTTAAACGCTTAATTGCTTCTTGCCATAAGTCCTCTGGCTCGTCTTCCCTGCCCGACTCTGTTTTGGATGGTGACTCTGGTGCTGGCTCTACCAGAGTTTGTTCCTCAGTCTCTGTGCTGTCATCTGCACCACTGAATAACTGTAACAAATACTCAGGATGCATCTTATCGGGATAAATAGTGATGCGAGAAAAATCCATGCTGTCATCGGTCAACCCTGTTATCTCGCCACGAAATTGAGGTTTAAACTCCCCAGTCTCGGTGTCGCGTGTGTTGAACAAATGAAGCTGAATCAGTCCTTCTTCCAGTGCCTTCTTTGCTCCTTCCACTCCACCCAAGAGTGCCTGGGTGTTGTTGTGACTAATAAGGATAGGTGCTTCCTTACCTTTGCGGGCATCGCTGATGCAACTCAAAATGAGTTCTGGTGCGAGTACCTTGGTAGGTTTTTTGAGGGCATATTGGGTAACTTCATCAAAAATCGTCGTATACCATTCTTTGTCATCTTCCGCCTCATCCACACGGCGTAGATAGGAATGAATGCGTTGAGCAACAGCAGCATAATCCTTCTTATAGCCCACTGCTGGAATACCCAGTTCTAACAGTGCTTTCCACGCCTTGCGCTGGTTCAGGCTTAGATGTGGATCGGCAATTTCCAAGGTATGTCCCTTGAGAAAGTAGCGCAGGAGAGCGAGGTACGCTGCAAAGTAACTTTTGAAACTGCCTTGTCCGCCCCAAATCAGGACAGGACTTTCCAGAAGTAAGACAATCCAGCCGCCTTCCCACTTGCGAATAAAATCCCATGTCTCTTTAACGGGGTCTATGGTTCTATGTTGTCCTGCTTTCTTGGGGGCTGGGCGCTGTTGAGATGAATTGACCTTATTTTTCGGGCTAGTGATGTCATCTAAGCTTTGTCCGGTAAGGGCTGGCTGTTCGGGGTCACTTGTCGTCTCCCCGGTTTTCTTCTCTTGGTCAGAGGGTAAAAGGTGTGGGTTCGTAATCTGGGCATCCAACCGTGCAATCTGCCGCCTGGTGAGTCCGGTGAACGTTTCCTTGAGTACCAGTTCCGCTTCTGCCAGATTCCACGCCATCCCTTCCAGGAAGAGATTGAACGCTCCCTGCTTCTGCTCACGGTACTGTTTCTCATGAAAATCTAAGTCAATCACTGCTTCCATATCTAATTTGGGTTGTCCCTCTTCAAGAAGCTGCAACACCCAGTAAGCACCGAAGAAACTCATACCACACAACGCTGCTAAGACACGGCGTAACGTGGCATTACCATCCCGCTGTTTCCACAACTGCAATTGCCATCCCCGGTATCTTGCAAGAGCCGTGACATCAAGAAAGCGTTTGGTGCTGGCGCTGCTGAAAATGTGCTTTGCTTTCTGGGCGTTCAGTCCCGTACCGTAGGCAAAGCTTTCCCAACTTTCTTGGGCGGATTCGCCTAAGTGGGTCAACTCTGATTGCAACCCACTACCATAAAATGGCAGGTTTTGATGCTTCCTCCTGTGTTTTTGGGCATTTTGACGCGCAAGCCTCCGCTTGTGCAATTCCTCTGCACGTCTTGCCGCCTGTTCCTGAAAACTTTGGAAAATGCGACTGTCTACAAAATCTCGTCTCTGGCATTGGGTGTCTGGTAAGCAGTATTCTGTTATCGGGTTGAAATTGAGGTTGTACCCGCCACTCGCGCCAATGCCAGAAAACACTCCAGCAGTGAACAAGAGTCCTGCTACAATGCCGCGCTGCTGCTGGAGTTCCATGCGTCATTACCTCCTATGTTTCTTCAACTGGGAGCGGCAGGGAGTCCTCCACCATACGTACTCGTTGGTGGGGGAGGAATGCCGCGCTGATGTTTGGGTACTGGGGACTGGCGACTGGGGAAACATCCCAAAAATGGTACGGGGTTAAAGCCCCTTCCATAATTTTTCGTTTGAGAACCCAATCCCCAATCCCTAATCCCCAATCCCCAGTCCCTTTTACTAGGCGCAGCCACCAATCATCCCGGCAACGGTTGCCACACTTCCGGCGATCGCCTCAGCTTTCCCCTGATTACCCCTTGATAACAAAGCAACAACGGTTGAGGCTCTTAGCCCTGTCAGTACCAGCCAAGCCCACATCCTATTATCGTTATCCCGACTCCACAGGGAGACATTGAGGGAGATCGCAAACCACACGGCTATGCCAATACCTGTTTTGGCTGTGCGAATCCTTGTCAGTGTCGCGCTTATTTGCTGCTGCTCATCCTGGTCATCTCGGAAGAAACCAGCATAATCCTCAAAACTGTTGCGCTGCCTGCCGAACATCAGGTGTTACCTCCTGAAGCCAAAGATACTGGCAACCATGCGTCCGAAATTGAAATTGCTGGTACTGCCGGGACGGGGGCTTTTGGCTCCGGCATACGCACCAAATCCTTGAGTCATGAGCAAGCGTCGGGTGGCTTTCTGCTCTGCTTCCGCCTTGCGCACGTCACGGTCTTGCAAGGCGGTATCATGCGTGGCATCAATTTCATCTTCCCGTGCGGTAAAATCGGCTTGCAGCAGGTATATCTTGTTTTTCGCTTTACGGGCTTCCAGGGACAGTTCACCATACTGTTGGGCTTCATGGTAGCCCATTTCGTTTTGAAGCTGGGAACTCAACAGATGTACACTGTTCTCATGCTTACGTCCGGCAATCAGGATATCTTTGAGATATTTATTGATCTGTTCCTTGGACTTTAGTCCCTTGGTGATGATGTCCTTGAGATGGAATTCAATCTGGCTAACGTCCGAGAAGATTTCTTCTAAGTGCTTGGCAGCATATTCCAACATCTCGCGCTGCTCGCTCATGAATTTGCGGATGTCTGCCAGGTTCGCCACATCCTCCACCTTCAGTTGACCATTCATCAGCTTTCCCAGAATATCTATCCCGGTGTAGCGTTCGATGTGGTTTCCTACCACCCTGGCGGCTGGGGTTTCTGTAAGGTGATAATTACTACGCTGTTTTCTACGCTGTTTCGGTTGCCATTTTACTAATCCCATGAGTCATGCTCCTCTGGTTTCCTGTGGTTATTTAAGATGTGATTGCGGTAATGCCGGATGCTGGCAGCGTTATACCAATTCACGCATTCGCTCATTCAAAATTCGTCTTGAAAAGTTTTGCGCCGGGAAACCCCTATGGCTGACGCCACGCCTTACGGCTATCGGGGATGACCTTCGGTCACGCTGCGCTAACGCAGTCGCCTCTGTCGGGAAAGCCGTCATTCGCGCTGTCTCACCGGACGCGCAAACTTTTCGCAAAATTAAGAAAGCCTAAGATAACGAGGGTTTGAGACTGTGTATCTGTCGCATTCTTTTTTCAAATTGGTATTATCTCTTGAGCATCCAGCAGCAGTACTGCTCTAGCGGTTAAAACCGCGTAACTTGTCGATTGTCAGATACGTTTGGTCGAGTTTTGACTGACAGACATTGGTGTCTGTATGGGCTGTCTGCACCTGGTCACGCATCTGCCATAGATGAAACAGTAGAAACGCTGATGCACAAGCAAGCGGGATAGTTAAGTTAAGTTTTTGATTTGCTTCCATTCCCTTGACCTCCTGGAATCGCCGCACGAATGGCAGTCAAAGAAGAAACGGAGCAGGGAGTAGAGAGTAGGGAGAAAACCAATCCACGTAAACTAGTTTCCCCGTTGCACCCTGCCCCTTTCTTCTCCGCTTCTTTGGTCAGTTCTGTTTTCACTTCGCATAAGTGCGCCTCAATTTTCTGTTCCATCCGTATATAAGAAGCGTTGACTTCCTGCCGAATGGTTGCAACCTCCTGCTGTGCGTGATGAATTGTCTTCATGACGGCACCTCTTCATGTTGACTGCCCAGTTTGCCATGCTCGTTCATCCAGTGCCACGCATCCCAAACTGCTGCTTGCATTTCTGGTGTTCGTTGGGTTGGATTTTCCGGCGTTCCTCCGGTAGCATCAGTGGCAACAACATAGGCGGCTGTCTTTGCCATAGTCTCTGGCATCCCTGTATTTATGAAATGGGTAGCAGCGGCTTCGTATAACCCTTCGTTTTCCTGCCAAGAGGGGCGTACCATTAGGCTGCCTCCATAGTCTTGAAATCGTAGCGCAGTTGAGCCGTAAGCGCTGAGATAAATGCCTCAATGCTGTCTTTATCGAGTGTGGCAATCTCTTGAATGTCGGAACACAGCTTTGATTCATCTGTCCATAAAGCGGGACAAACAGCATCTATCGCCATGTCAATAAGCGTTTCGGGAATCCCCTCTGTGCTTGCTGCTGAAAGCTCCAGCAGATAGAGATAATTGACCAATGCTGCCCGAAACGCCAGCTTGGATAAGCGCTCCATCCGCTCTAACCTTGCACCGTACTTTTCTTGCAAGTCCTCAATAATGTTATCTGGATCATCAGCTTTGCTATTACCAGCAGACCCAAGTCCGTAATAGCCCAAGGGCTGTGACCCGAAGACAAAGGTTTCTTCCTGTTGAAATTGCTGTGCCATGATGGTGATAATACTTTTTTATCGTGTTGAATCAGCAGCGCCTTCTTGTGGGCAAACAATCCAGGCGCTGTCTGGTTTTCATGCTGAGTAAGGTAGTGTAACGAGTGGTGATTTCTGAGCGCAGGTCTGAAAATGTTCATCTATTGCCCAATCCAGTTCGTTGAGGGCTTGTATGGCATCCCCTAAATTAAGATCAGGGTGGTAATCACCGGATAGCAAGAGATCCAATACTTCCGGTGCTTTCGCTATTTCTTCCAGTTGTTGTCGAAGGTCTGCAATCCGCTCCAAGATGGCAGGTTGTGATGGTTGCGTTTCCATAGTCTTTATCTCTCTTCAACTTTCCTAGTTAGGGGATGAAAGGGTAAAGCTGTAATGCCTTGGCTGTCCTGGTTCTTCGTGGTAACTGACTGTTCGTTCGTTGATATTAGCTGCATCAAACACCAGAGGTAATGCGCCTTGGCTACAATGCCCATCATATGCAACGTGGGTAGGCGTTGCGGCAATTTCCTGAATAAATTTGTCTCCCAGTATTCCGTCCCGCTGTTGATTCCAGTCGAAAATTTGTTTTCCCATTACGCCTCCGTATCCACTTTAATGGTTATGTAAATCTCCTGAAGGATTGCATTGTTGCAGACCTTGGCTATGTTGTTGACCGAAAGATACAAGGTTGAAATGCCGCAGCATGAGCGTCATGCCGAAAGCACCAAGACAGCAACATAGGACAACATTGAAAAAAGTGCCTATGGGCATTGGCTCCTGGTAAGTTCGTTCTAGGGTTTTGCGGTCATTTTCGATGCCATTCATGACGTGTTATCCAAGCGAGCGCCCCTACAGTCATAGTGATAGCCAAGCCTACAGGATTGGTCAGGGCTGCGGCTGTCAGCAGGGATGAACCAACCAGACTCATACTGGCAATACTTGCATGGTGTACCAGATGTGCCATTTCCTCATCTCCTTCTATTGCGCCGCTGTGGGTTGGTTCAGGGCTTCTATTACGCCATCGAGTTCCATCTGCCGTTTCGTTTGCTTGAGGTTGGCTTCCATCTTCCCCACCACCAACGCTCCCTGCTGTTTTCCCAAGGTTTCATTTCGTGAAATCATGGAGGTTTTTAGCTGTTCACCGATCTGCTCTATCCGTTCTTGTCGTTTTGTAACTTGATTGTTGTAGTAGCCAGTCCAGACGTTGGCATACGTTGTTTCATATGTCTGAATATCCGTGATGGCATCAACCTGCGCCATATACGCCACATCTGACCGACGAATTTGGGAAAGGCTTTCGAGAACGCCGTACTCAATCGCTTCCAGCATCAGGGCGTTGTCTTTAACTGCCTCAGCCGTGGTCGTTATTTCGCCCTTGGGCAGTTGAGATTCTGGTGAATCAAATGTTTCAACGTACTCCTGCCTATGCTGCTCTACCATGTCTTCAAAGTTATCTGGTAGCAAGGAGTCCAGTGTCCAATCATCTTCGGGGAACTTCTTACGGAGGGCATCAAGCAGCTTGCGCGGTGGTTGGTTGTACTTCGCTGCTGCTTCCTTCACCGTCATCTGTTTGGTGTTGTGAGTCATTATTCTTTTCTTCCATGAGAAAGTACTGTGGATCTTTAGCCAGCCGAATTCTCAGTTGTTTCATGCCCTTAGTTCGGGCGTAGTTTCTTATTCTTTGCAAAATGGGTAAGTGCCAAATTGAAATTTTGGTAAATCTGTTGAGTCCGCCTAAATTTTCATCTCGAAATTCATAAAAGGGCGGAAGGAAAAGACTGGCAAGGTCGAGATAAGTACGAACGGTTCTTTCCGTAACAGGCGGTACTAACTGCTTTCCCGCTTCAGAGCGGGTCAGTTCGACAATAATTTGGGTAGTCCCGGTCAATACGCTAGTCAGGGATGCCACCTCCTTTTAATTTCTGGTGGTTTCTGCTCACTTCCGGGAAGTGATACTATCACTATAGCATATGTGAATCCAATACGATTCCTTTTTGATTCAAAAGCGAATCACTACATGATTCATTTTTTTGATGAATGCCACAAAAAGTATCGGTAGTAATCGATGCACGTTTGAATAGGATTTCAATCACATTAAAATTAATTGTTAATACACTTATGTCGAAAATGATTGACATTTTAATGGTGAGAACAAAACGCCTGCAAATACCAGAGCTAGGTGAGTACTATTCAGATATGTTGAAGGTCGAAGCGGCATTGCAAAACCGAACTCTGCCGCAAGAAGCGAGCAGCCTTTTATGCGATATGCTGCAACAACGCGATGAAAAGCGGCAGAGGATGGTAGAACATCTTGCGAAAAAACGGGGGATACCCAGTGATGAGATGTGGAAACAGCTTGTGAATGGAACCCACAAGCCGATAGATCAAGATGAAGCAGAAGACTTATATAGTGAGGAGATATAGTAGCGTTTTTTTGCTTTCTTATAAAGAATTTTTATAGGTCACGAGAAAGGCGTGCCCCTTCCATCTGTCTGAGAGCCTTGCTTCTGAACCGATTGCAGCTTCCTACGAGAAACAAGGTAACAATAAATCTTATTCATCAGGAAAATTTTTTATGATCTCACCAATAAAGTGCAACTCCTAAGCAGCCGCTTATACAGCCCAAGGGTTTTCAAAGGAAAACTATCCAGACTTGACCGTAAAGTCGGCAACATACAATACACTTTTAAAACCATTTTTAAGGACTCTGGCAATTTACATAAAACTTAGTGTATTGATAAGTTATTTTCAGTGATACAATGCTTATTGTCTATCAATAACAAATTAGTTCTGCATGGACTAATCCATCAGAACGCCTGTTTGTTTAGATAGTCTGGCAGGGATAGCAGGGACTTAGTGATGTTGTGGAAGACGGATCTAAGCCCCGATGCTTCTCCTGCAGTACTTGTAACAAGGGAATTCATTCCCTGAACTTACTTAAAAAGACCAAGACGGCTAACACCGACGGGTCAAAGCTCTCAAATGCTACACAGCTTACGCTGTAAGGACATTTGAAACGCTTTAAATATGTTTAGCGGCAAAAGACAAGACAGGAGTCTATGAAGTCTCTTTTGTCTAACTTTAGATTGACAACTACCAGATGATGGCAGTTGGCAGGGTCTTTTTGTTTAATTTGTCTTTGTCGTCATCGTCTAACACACAGCGAGCAGCACTAAGGCAGCGCGCAGATGTCGTTTGTCTAAACACATCTTGAGTATATCACACGCTGCTGCCCATAAAAGTAAAAACGCACAATAATTCTCCAGAGAAGCAAGATGGCAGCAAACAACAATCTATATTTACAGCCCCTCTGGGTGTTATCTGAAATCTCTTCAGGTCAATCGGTTTTTCTCTACTATTACTACTCTAGTGTACTGCCCAGCGCTTTATATCGCATTCTGCAGCAGACTGCAACAGCAGCAGTACCGAAAACAGTTTCTTCTTCCTCTCAAGAAACACAGGAGTTGAACCCCAGCGAATTAGAATTATCACACCGCAGTGAATGGGAAGATAGCCTCGTCGATTCCGCCCTAACTCGTTTGAACGTCAAGAGCCTATCCGACAATTCCGCCCTGGAACACATGCTCTACGCCTTGCCCAATACTGCCCGACGCAATGATGGACGCTTGCGCGACGGTATCCTCAAACAGTACGCGCACCTTATGAAAGGCGGCTGGTGGGTGAGTGGACTTGATCCCCTTAACGATTGGCAGCCCATGCTGTGGGGACGTTTCAAATCTGACCATCCCCGGCAAGAATGGGACAAAGAAACGCAGCAATATAGCGAAAAGAAGGTAAAATACGAATCACCGCCCAAAACGCGCACTCGTGTCACCTATTTTCGGGTCACGCTATCTATTTGGTTGATGATTGCCATCCGGTACAAAGTCGCCATGCCGGAGCACATTCAGATAACCGAAGATGGAGAAGCGCCGGGATTCTGGGCTTGGGTGCAACAACACCCCGAAATTCCCATCAAACTGACTGAGGGAGAGAAAAAAGCTGCGTGTCTTCTCTCCTTGGGTTTTGTGGCGATCGCCCTCCCAGGAATCTGGAACGGACGAGTTGGCAAGAAAAGTGAAGGTGAAATTGAATATCTCCATCCCGATTTAATTCCAGTCGCCCAGCCCAACAGAAAATTTATCATTCTGTTCGATTACGAAACCAAACCTGAAACACGCCATAACGTCGAACAAGCAACCCGCCGCACAGGATGGGCAATTGAACGCGCTGGTTGTCAATGCGAAGTCGCACTGCTACCGGGACCGGAAAAAGGTGTCGATGACTGGGCAATGGCACTGGGGGAAAAAGCGGAAGAAACATTAAGTGCTCTTTTTGCTGACACACTAACGCTCAAAGAATATCATTTTACATTCCATTACAATCGCCGCCGGGGACTTATCCGTTATAAGCCGGATGTAAAAGTCAACTGTCGCTACTTATCAGATCAAGTCACTATCCCCAAATCAGGGCTGGTGTGCCTGCTATCCGATATGGGCACAGGGAAGACGGAACTTGCAGCCAGACGACGGTTGGATTATCCAAACGAACGGTTCCTGAATATCGGGCATCGGGTGAATCTGCTGAAAAACCTTGCCCTTCGCTTGAAGACTGATATGTACTCAGACCTTGGTAGTCTTGGGTTAACTAAGGCAATAGCACTTTCCATCACCATAGATTCACTTCACAGACTGGCAGATAACTTGCAAGCGTATGGCTGCTTGTTAATTGATGAAGCCAGACAGTTTGTCAGCCATCTGTTGACATCAAGTACCTGCCAGAAGCACCGAGTGGAAATCATCCAAGTTCTGAAATATCTGGTTTACCAAGCCACGCTGGTAATCTTAGCAGACGCGCACTTAGATGATGTTACCATTAATTTCTTCCGGGAAATGCGCCCACAACCGGAACAGCCTTATATTGTACAGAATGATTACCGCTCAGGTGGTCGCCAAGTCTTCTGGTATGAAAGTAACGACAACAGCACCATCGTCGCCCGTCTCCATGCTGAAATTATGGCTGGGAAGAAAGTGTTGGTGGTATCCAGCAGCAGGCGTTTCCCCAAAACCCTGGAACGGGCGCTGTTGAACACCAATTCCGACAAAAAGGACAATGAACAGAAGAAGCAGGGGGGAAAGGGGCAGAAAGCAGGGGGAAGGAAACATTCCTCTCTGCCAACAAGCGTTGCGCAACAAGAATCACAATCCCCATCTGAATGTCCCCCTGTTCCCCTGCCTTTTGGTGAAACCAACAGCGATACACAGCCCTTACTACGGTTATGGACAATTCACGGAGAAAACAGCGGTTCCCCAGAAAACATTGACTTTATTAAGGATATTAACAACGCCGTCAAAACGGTGGACGTATTAAACGTTTCCCCCAGTTTGGGCACAGGAATTGACATCTCCCAGTATCATTTTGATGTCATCTTCGGCGTCTTTGACGGTGATAGTTTAGCAGCAACCGACGCTGCACAACAACTGTGGCGCTATCGTCCCAATGTCCCGATGCACGCTTGGGTACGTCCCCGCCCGTCATTCGGCTACAAAGAAATCAATGTCCGTCGGATTAAAGAAAGTATACTGCAAAAAAATGAAATGGCAGCGTTCTTGATTCGCATTGACCCCAAAACAGGAAGACGTGGAGTCGAAGACGAGTGGATGCTGGATGCTTACTGTCAAATGCAATCAGAACATAATTTTTCTGTCAACAATCTGCGGACAGATTTACGCTTGTTGCTTGAAGAAATGGGGAATACGATTATTCCTGTCAGGGAGGATAAAGATGAAAACACCTCCCGCTGGATGAAAAATGCTCGAAATGCCATCAAATCCGAGCATTGTGCTCATGTTGCCAAAGCAAAAACTATCGACCGTACAACCTACGAACATCGACAACACCAGGATTACCTCAAACCGGAAGAAATTCTCGAATGTCAGAGATTCCAAATTCAGGAAGCTTACGGGATGAATGTAACACCCGAACTGGTGGAAAAACACTCAGATGGTCGCTTGCTTGGACAGTTGATTGCCCTAGAAGCGATTTTAGCAGAACCAGATAACGAAACACTGGTTGATGAAATTGGACGAGAATATCCTGCACCACCAACGTTCGTGGCGGAGTACGATCGCCAAGAACGACAGCGGTTGAAAATCTGTATGGACTGGAGTAACCGTTCTACCGAATGGATGATGCGGTATCGGCTTGGCTTACGTGAAATACTCCTAGAACTGATGGCTGGTAAGGAAATTGCCGCAAATGACCCCAGATTAAAGGTACTTGCAGAGCAAGCTTTACGTGCAGCACCGCATATCAAATCCATTTTGGGACTCACGATTGCCCCGAATAAATCCCCAATGTGGATATTGAGTCAGTTCTTGAACCAGTTGGGACTGACTACCATATCACAACGGTTGGGACAGCGTGGTGACAGAATCAGGATTTATTCCCTCAACCCAGAAGACGTGGCGTTTGCCCATCAAGTGCTGGCTTGGCGTCAGCAGCGCCGGGAGGAACGCGAACATCAACGCCAGCAGGATGCAGAAGCAGCCCAGCGTCGGTTGAACGCTATGAACGTTCGATATAGGGATAACCCCGTGTCCATACCCCCCCCTATTGTATATACAGCTCCCCCTTTATCGACTGTGGACACCAATGCTGAATCAACGTCCACGCATGATGGTGAGTCCTGGTGGAATAAGGTGAAAGCGGTTGCCCAACAAGCATGGACGTTGCTTGGTGACGGAATTGAGCAACTGAAAGAAATGTTAGCTTCGCTGACATCAGAAGAGCGCTGGGGTGTGATGTTGACGCTTGATGATATGGATTCTGCTGGATTTGCGAAATTTACCACTCAATTTCCTGAGTGGGAGAGGTGGTGTAGCGATTGATCCTGTCATTATTCTCTCGCTGAAGGGAGAAAACGCCTAAATTGTTTCATAAACGTTACAAACAGCCGTTACATTTCTGTAACGACGCAGCAGCGGCATGGCTAAATGTCTTCAGTGTAATGCACAATTCGTTGCTTGCCGTCGGGACACATTTTTCTACGCCCCCAAATGCTGTCTTTGCGTACTACCATGCTGCGCGAAAAGTGGGAGACGAACAACCAGTAACGTTTGAATATACTCCGGTTTTCCTAGTTAAACGTGAGGGATTCTTATGCTCCCAGAAAGGAAAGGTTCGAGTCGCATAGCGAACGATATAGTTTCGGCCAATGACACACCGCTTTTTCCAACGCACCAAAAGCATGTGGTATTGGGGCGCACAACAGAAACCAATCAATCCCCTGTAGCGACACCAGCGATACCCGACTTTGTGCTGGCAGACAGGGAAGATATTCTGGCATCCGCGTTACAACCGTTATACCAAGCCCCTGTCTTAGGAATCGACACGGAAACCACGGGGTTAAATCCCCATTGTCATCAACTCAGGCTGATTCAAATCGCTGCACCTAATCATCCCGTGGTACTGGTCGATTTGTTCAAAATCCCGCTGAAACTACAAATATGGGATTCCTTACGCCGACTGTTCCAATCCAGTGTCGTCAAAGTATTCCATAACGCCAAATTTGACCTGAAATTTTTGACCAAACTAGGCTTGCGACTCAAAAACCCTCCGTTTGATACGCAGATTGCCCATCAACTGTTGACTGCCGGGTTACATCAAAAATCGTCTTTGCAAGCGATCGCACGGAAGTATCTGAATTTGGAGATAGATAAGGAAAACCAAGTTTCAAAGTGGACTGCCGAACAGTTAAGCACAGAACAGTTGAAATACGCAGCGTTGGATGCTCATCTGCTGCTGCGGTTACGGGAAATCCTCAAGCCTGCGCTTATCAAAGCAGAACTGGCGCAAGTTGCCCGGATTGAATTCAGCGCCATCCCTGCTGTGGCGGAGATGGAGTGGTATGGAATGCTGCTGGATGTATCGCAATGGACAACCCTGGTTCAGAACATGAAAGTCAACCATCAGCGTGCTGCCCAGAACTTACAACAGATGTTGCAGTCTGATAACCCCCAATTAGCACTGCTACCCGAAGCAAATGCCGTCAACTTGGATTCGCCCAGTCAGGTTCTCAAGTCCTTGCAAGCCCAAGGCGTACCCATCAAAAGTACAAACAAAAAGGAAATTGCCCCGTTAGTGGGTAAGTATCCTGTGCTGCAAGCCTTGCTGGAATACCGAAAGCATTCAAAATCCTTATCCGCGTTTGGGAAAGCGTTGCTGGCGCATATCTCACCGCACACCGGACGGATTCACCCGGAAATCTGGCAGTTAGGGGCTGTCTCCGGTCGATTTTCTTTCTCGAATCCCAATCTTCAGCAAGTCCCCCGTGGTGTAGAAGTCCGCAAATGCTTTGTCCCTGCCCCAGGCAAGAAACTGATTATTGCCGATTATAGCCAGATTGAACTGAGGATTGCCGCAGAAATCAGCGGTGATGAAACCATGATCCAAGCATACCAGAACGGGGAAGATCTGCATCGCCTAACAGCTTCCCTGGTCATGGGTAAGGCGTTGGACAGTGTAGGGAAAAGTGATCGTCAGGTGGCAAAGCCCATCAATTTTGGTCTGATTTATGGAATGGGTGCGCCAGGGTTACAAGATTATGCTAGTGTCAATTATGGCGTACAAATGTCAGTCGCTGATGCCAAAAGGTTCCGCTTCAAATTCTTTGACAGTTACACAGGACTGGCTGCATGGCATGAGCAAGTGAGAAAAGCACTCTATGACCAAAAGCAACACGAAACACGTACCTTGGCAAACCGTCGCCGCTGCTGGTTGCCCTCTACCCAGCCTTCTTTGAATGAAATGCTGAATCTTCCGGTACAGGGGACTTCGGCTGACATTACCAAGCTTGCTCTTGCCAACCTGAAAGCACCGCTAGAGCATACCGCTGCTGTCATTATTGCGGTTGTCCATGATGAGATTATACTGGAATGTCCTGAACTCACTGCAACGCAGGCAGCAAGTATTTTGAAAACTGTCATGATTCAGGCGGGAGAAACATTTCTCAAGCGGGTTCCTGTGGAAGTGGAAGTTACGATTGCTGATAATTGGGCAGAGAAATGACGATATCTGATGGCTTGAGATTATCTATGGAGTGGGATTTTCTAATAAGGTAGGAGGGGAGCTTACGGTTGAAAAAAAAATTTCAAACTTTTCAATAGTTTTGAAAAAACGTAAGCTCCGGTAATGGTGGTTTTATTGGTTAGATTCTTCCTCCATTTGTATAATTATCGACTCTATAGCTCGACGGTAATTGGGGTTTGTATAAAAACGCGAAGCTGATTCGATTGAGCGATTTAGTGCTTTGGTTCCTAAATCATTTAAGTGGAGAAATTGAATTTTCTCTCTAACTTCTGCCTCCGAAAACTCACTAAAAAGTTGACCTATGGCAACTGTCCAGAATGGAGCAGTACAGAATTTCATTCCATCAAAATCCAATTCAACTTTTTCTCCTTGTTGAAGAACGGGTAGGATTTTATCGTAAACAAGTGTACCCTGTTCTGCACACATAGCATAAGGACTGTCGAGAATTTCACGAACTACTAACAGCATAGAATCACCAAAGTGATAAAAATTGAAAAGAAGATAGACTATGCTTTAGCGAACGACAAAAGACTTAGGTCACCTTAGTATGAGTTTTTTGAATTACTTATGAGAGAAAGATAGTTGATAGCAAGAATATGAATCTGTCATTTTAAAAAGTCAGCTATAATTTTACCTATATAAGAGCTTACCTTGCTGTTCTGCAACTTTAATTGCCCAGTCATTAGCGGTAAAAACAGTAATACCAGGAACAGTTAAGAAATCTCCATCGTCGGTGATAATTTTATCAATATTCCCTTTTTTCATAGCTTTTACTATAAATAAATCATATCCATCAACTTGTATTGTTTCAGATTGGGTGAGCGCAGCGTGTGTAAATGCTTCATCAATCGTAAAATCAATACAGAAAGCTATTTCTGTTATCAGATTCCAAATTTCTTGTATTTTTTCAACAACTTGTATTCTTTGTTCTGGATAGTTGTGACGAAAATCTTTAAGCTCAATTATTTCTGGAGGCTGTCTTGAATTAGAAAAAAGTTCTTTTTCCCACCTCTCAATGGAATGAGCAATTTCTGGCATTAAAGTACCACAGTAGAAAAAATTAGCTTGTCGAGATGATGCTCCATAGAAAAATCGAGGATATTTTTTAATTTGATAACCGCTTACTCCAGTTTTTTTAGACTCCGTTTTCATTAAAGGTTTCCATGACAGCGGCTCATATAGCGTCCACAACCAAATATTTGTATCTACAAAGAATTTCTCATCATTTTGGGGAATGTCAGTATCAATTTTAACTACCTGAGCTTGAACGTTATAATTCGGTCGCATTGATTAAGGATTATTGGCTAATTCATTTTTAATAGCATCTACTGTACTATGAAACTCAGGGTTAGCGTAATACTTCTTGCTGGTATCAAGAACACGGTTGTAGGTTCGTTCGGCAATCGCGCTAAGATGAGATGTCGTTAAAAGGCGCTCAAGTTTTTCTCCTGAAATGTCACTTAGTAGCTGACCAACGGCATAATTCAAAAATGGCGGTAAACAAATCCTAACCCCTGCAAAATCTAATTCCACAAGACGATCCGCCAGTAATTGCGGATAAATCAAATCGTACACCGTTTGACCATCCTCAATTGTTATACAATATTCCCCTATTAGGTCAAAGATGTTGATTTTGTAAGCGCTTTCCTGTGGTTGCAGGGGAGAAGATGCCTTCTGGGGACTGTTATCGCTGCGTTCGTTGAGTTCAACAGAATACACGCCTTCCCCTGATGGTAGCTGGGAAAGCAGTAACTTCAGTTCAAAAGATTCTGCATAAGCATTCTTCACGAAACTGACCGAATCTTCAGCGTTCAGGATGTCAGAAGCAAGATTCATCAGCTTTTCGTCACTGATGTCAACTTGGTTATTTTCTTCAACGGAAGAAGCGGAGCGAAAGCGTTCGCCATCCTTTTGCAAAATTCGACGGGCATTTTTATATGCTTGCTGTACTGGGGAATATTTCTTAGTGAGAGAATGAAGTTTAGGTACATCCGAGTGCAAAGCTTTCCCAATGTCGTTGACTTGTCGTTGTAAATCTTCTGGCAAGGGATGATCCAAATGCAGTAAGGCAGCAAGAAAAGATTTAAGGGTTATTTTATCGAGAGGGTTCATTAATTAGAATGTTCCAGTAATAGTGAAAGCTGCCCAGTAATAAGGATGTTCGTAAAGCTTTTGCTCCGCCTCCATCGTATCAAGTTCGTCAATTTCTGTATCAATAAAACTAACACTACTGTCTTCCTCTGGAAGTTTTTGTAGGAAATCGTCGTACCAATCCTTGAGTTGCCGGACAGTCAGATTTTTCAGCCAGGTAGTTGCTTGGGCTAAAGCGTCTACGGCGGATGCCCCTGCTTGCCAGCGTCGGTAGAATTCTATCATCACTAGAGCGCTGGCGGCTGATTCCACCATCCACAGGGTACTGACCACTTGGGCAACGCCCATGCTAAGAAAACCGCTCACCAACCCAACATACTCAGTGGTGATAGTTTGGTTGCCCGTGATGGCAGTTTCACAAGCAGCAAGGCTAACCAGCTTGTAGCACGAAAAATTCCTTGGGCGGTTATCTTTTAACGTCAGTTTAGCGCTTGTGTCGTAAATGTCTTCCAACGTCAACTTGTGTGCTCCTGTCAACGCCAAGGCGGATTGTTTCGGACTGTGAAGATTGTAACTGCCATGCCCTGTAAAATGAAAGATGGTGTAATCACTGAATAATTCAGTTTTTACCCGTTCATCAGTCGCTTTATTTCCTGGAATACGACAAGAGTGATCAAAGAGTTGATTAATGGTTTCTGATTCAAAGGCGGCAAAAGATTGTACAGGCACTCCCTCACTTTGGGGAGCTTCTACACTGAGAAAAGAATTCTTTCCATTGGCAGGTCTTTCAATATTTTTCAAAGCAATCCCCAGGTAGGCACTGGGCAGATATGTGATGCGAAACTGCGGCGAAAATAAGGCATGAAGCGGGAATCGGTGCAAGTCGCGGTGAGGAATAAGAATCAATTGTGTTATGCCTTGTAAATGCTGCTCAATCGCCGGAATGTTAAGGATATTCTTCAGATTTTCCAGCTTTGATGGCATTTGTACCCGCCAATGATGGTTTTTTTTCTCCTCTTCTTTTACTTTCGAGCGATAGTTCGTGTAGTTTTGATTCCAATCCTTGAGCCACTCTTCAAATAACTGCAAATGCCGCAAAGATGCAGGACGCTCCTCTTGATGTTTTTCTAAGAGTGCTGTGAGATCGATAGGGGAGGGGACAGGGACATGGTCTTTACTGCATTTTGCGAACACGGCTTCAAATATCTGATCTACGCTTAGAGATGCAGGACGTTCTTGTTGATGAGTTTCTATAGGCGTAGTGATAACGATAGGGGAATGAGCACCATGTTTCAAAATAAAAGTATGGAGTGCTGCTGGGCTGATATGCCAATAAACGATGGCTGTTGTGGAATTAAGCAGATGATCTTGAATTTCCTGCCAATGATTCTTATTCAATTCATATAGGAGCAAACTCAGAATGAAAGTATGTGTGGCTGTTGGGCTGAGATGCCAATAAAACTTTACTGTTTTTGGATGAATTAGCAGTTGTAGAATTTTCTGCCATTTAAAAAATAAAATAATATTGTACCATTCATCTAACAACCAATTTAGGCAAGCATTTTTACCCTTTTCTGCCAGTTCCAAAGCCGCGCACCAGTTTCCTGACTGTACAGCTATATCGACGCTTAACCGTTGAAATCCTGCAAACTTCAATGCCAGTAGTCGTTTCTTGCCAGGGCTTTCGCAGCTATCTAGCAAGTTTTGCAATACATCTGTACCGTGCCGCTGAAGTTCTTCGGCTTTGTCTGTTTCCCCCAAATCCAAACGGACGCGGATTAAGTCTTGCAAAACATCCAGTCGCTGTTCAGGATAATCTGTTGCGGTGAGCGTTTCTAGGGCTGTGTTGTAGCTGTTAGCCGCTTTTTTCCAATAGTCGCCAGGGAATAAAATGCTATGCCCTTTCCAATAGTGCGCATTCCCCTTTGCTTGATGTAACCTCCCCCAACCTTCTGGGTGAGTGTCCTGGGGGCAATACTTTAACCCTTCCTCATAGCTTACTAATGCTCCATGATAGTCGCGTTCGTTGAGATCGGGATTTTGTTTGGCTATAGGACTCATTAAAGATAGCAAGCGATCGCAACTAGGTGAACTTCTTGCTGCAATGCCCCGGCCATACCAAGCTTGGTAGTAGCCACGTTGAATGGTGAGCGCTTTGTCGTAGGATGCTATAGCTTCTTCATTTCTTTCCAAATCACTCAGCGCATTGCCCCGGTTACCCCAAGCTTGGTAGTAGCCACGTTGAATGGTGAGCGCTTTGTCGTAGGATGCGATAGCTTCTTCATTTCTTTCCAAATAACTCAGCGCAACGCCCCGGTTAAACCAAGCTTGGTAGTCGTCAGGTTGAATGGTGAGCGCTTTGTCGTAGGATGCTATAGCTTCTTCATTTCTTTCCAAATCACTCAGCGCACTGCCCCGGTTAGACCAAGCTTGGTAGTCGTCAGGTTGAATGGTGAGCGCTTTGTCGTAAAATGCGATAGCTTCTTCTTTTCTTTCCAAATCACTCAGCGCAACGCCCCGGTTAAACCAAGCTAAGTAGTCGTCAGGTTGAATGGTGAGCGCTTTGTCGTAGGATGCGATAGCTTCTTCTTTTCTTCCCAAATAACTCAGCGCATTGCCCCGGTTAAACCAAGCTAAGTAGTCGTCAGGTTGAATGGTGAGCGCTTTGTCGTAGGATGCGATAGCTTCTTCATTTCTTCCCAAATAACTCAGCGCATTGCCCCGGTTAAACCAAGCTAAGTAGTCGTCAGGTTGAATGGTGAGCGCTTTGTCGTAGGATGCGATAGCTTCTTCTTTTCTTCCCAAATCACTCAGCGCATTGCCCCGGTTAAACCAAGCTAAGTAGTCGTCAGGTTGAATGGTGAGCGCTTTGTCGTAGGATGCGATAGCTTCTTCTTTTCTTCCCAAATAACTCAGCGCAACGCCCCGGTTAAACCAAGCTAAGTAGTCGTCAGGTTGAATGGTGAGCGCTTTGTCGTAGGATGCGATAGCTTCTTCTTTTCTTTCCAAATAACTCAGCGCATTGCCCCGGTTAAACCAAGCTAAGTAGTCGTCAGGTTGAATGGTGAGCGCTTTGTCGTAGGATGCGATAGCTTCTTCTTTTCTTTCCAAATAACTCAGCGCATTGCCCCGGTTAAACCAAGCTTGGTAGTAGTCAGGTTGAATGGTGAGCGCTTTGTCGTAGGATGCGATCGCCCCTTCAAAATCTCCTGCCTCAGATTTCTCACAACCCAGGTTATACCATTTCTCCGCTTCATTGTCCGGCGATGCATTCTCATTTCTTCCTTCCTTTCCTCCCTTTGTCTCCTTTGCCCCTTCGCCCTTCGTTTCTTCTTTTCTTGGCAACAACCGCAACCCAATATCACCCGCGACCCTTCCTACTTCCCCAACATCCAAGCCACCCAACTGCACCATCCGTGCGGCTAATTCTTGATGCGATGCAGGTGAACTTAACAACCGCTCGCCAAAGCCCCGCAACCATACCAATAACGCCGCCTCATGAATTTTTTTTGCAGCCAGAAAACCCTTTACACTGCCACGACTCCAGCCCGAATGCACCCCCGCCAGCAGTTCAAGAAATAAAGATTCATGCTCAGCATCGGTCAGCGGTTTCCTTGTTTCCACTCTTTCTGGTGGGGCAACAGGCACATTCTTCAATGGCAACGCAGAACGAGAAGACTTTCCTATCAAGCGCAGAAACAACCTTTTCACCCACCACCAAATTCGCCCAAGCATCTGCTGCCCTGCCCGATACTGCTCCTCTCAGGATTTTAAGGGGTAATCTTGCTCTGTATCGCTTGGCATTAATATTTATTTAAATGATACTGCTGTTTTGCTCTTGCCCCTCAAGAAGATCCATGTCCAAGGGACTAAATTCTTGAGGTTTCATCCGCTCTAAGTCCCGCAGAACAACCAGCGCATTTTCATCTTTAAAAGTGAAATACTCAGTCAAACGACCAAGAGGATAATGAAAGTTTCGGTAGCGATATTTGAAATATTTCTCAACATTTCCTCGATGCGACCAGGTTCCCAGAACCTCAATTTTAATATTTGTAAAATGTGAGCGTAAATCGCTCTGCACTTCCTTCACCCGTTCTTCCACAGAGCGTGTCGTGATGCCAATTTTATACAACGTCTGTCCATCCACTTCTGTTCTCAAAAAGTACAATGAGTGCAAGAAAATTCTGCTTAGATGAGCGCGATAAATCTCTAAGTCAGTAAATAATTCCGAGAAGGTGGAAAGACCAAGGAGTTTGGCACGTTCCGCTTTTTGCTCCAATTCAGATAACTTCTTCAGCAATAGGGGATGTTGCACTTCCTGAAAGCCCTTCAACGATAATGCCCCCAGTGGAATTTTTCCGAGCGGAGTAAATTCATACCCTTGTCTCTCAGAATTTCGGCTTTCTTGAAGTAACCGCCGATAAATAAAACGCGCTGGCACAACGTACTGCGGAATGCCATAATTCTTTGCGCCATACTCCCGCCATAATCCTCTTAACTGCTCAATCTCTTGTCCTGAAAGTTGCAGATTGAACGTGTCATAAAGCGGTAAGATAGGCAGTTCCTTGTAAGGACGCTCAACGGAACGGCAGGTTTTCTCGGTATGAGCAAAATGATGTTCTTTAATGTTACCTTTTTTGGCAGTTAAACACTCTTGACAATAAGGACATCTTACCCTTGTTTTGCCTTTCGGCACATCCTCAATCGAGATGAGCGCACCATCCGCGCTGACACCGTACCGTAACCACATCCGTCAATCAATCGACCTTTATCAGACAAACCCTAATACTATCCCAATTCTGGCATGATGTCCTGTGGCGCATCTGGATTAATTATTTCCTGAAGGAAATTCCGACCGATGACTTTTATGTAAAATCATTTGCTTAATGAAATGACATCCTTCAAAATGAAACTCGTGAAACTATTAATAATAAAAAAGAAAGCATCAGCTATGATGAAAGACTATGAGTACAGATACCTCTTTTAGCAGCAGCCAGGAACCCCAGGTTTCCCAGCATATCCATTTCTTACAGGAGCAACACCAGGAGGAAATGGAAAGCGTCATTAGCACGTTGGCACATATTACCAACCTTTCACCAGAGCAAGTAAAACCCCATGTGGACAGTATGCTCAAACAATTGGTAAAAGAAAATGTTGAACAACGCCCCTTTCATGAAACGGCAACAGCGTCCGAATGGATAAAAGCTTTCCGGGTATGGGCGGCAAATCATCATCATAACGCCCCACCGCTTTCCGACTATGCCCTGAGTCGGGAAAGTATCTATTCAGATGAGCGACTGTAGTGGCGTATCTGGTAGACACGAATGTACTTCTGTGTAGCGCAGACCCCCAGCACACCATGTATAATACTGCTGTCAGTGCGGTTTCTGTCCATTAAAATTGGAGAGAGATAATTAAAAGGATTGAGTATGCAGCAGCAAAAGTGTGAAGCCGTGTTTGAAAATGGCGTTTTACGCCCTATCGGAAATCTCCAACTTGCTGAGGGTGAATCCGTCAAACTTATTGTAGAATCTCATTCAAGCCCCAAAACAAAACGCTTTCCAAAAAAAGGACTTATTGCTCAATTAACAGACAATCCAATCAAAATTGAAGATTTTCAGCCTTTGACAAGAATTGAAGCCAATGAACGTTGATAAATCTCAACAGAGCTTTATTGACTCTAATATTTGGTTGTATCGCTTTATCATCAACCCTCGTGACACTGATGCTATCTCCAAACAACAAATCGCTACAGCTATTACAAATTACCAAAATATTTTAATCAGTACACAGGTGGTTAACGAGGTTTGTGCCAATTTAATCCGTAAAGCAGGGTTTAATAACGCCCAAATTCAGATATTACTGGAAGAATTAGAGCAAGGTTGTGAAATCTTACCAGTCTCTCTCGAAACGCTTCAGCTTGCTGTGAAATTACGCTCTCGATACTTACTTTCATTTTGGGATAGCCTCATCGTTGCGAGTGCCATTTTAGGAGATGCAAGTATTCTTTACTCGGAAGATATGCAAGATGGTTTAATACTTGAAAATACCTTACAGATTGTCAATCCATTTAGAGCGAACTTCTCCCCTACCAATTAGCATTATTGAATATTTATAACCTAAGTACATTTGACAATTACAGCTATGTGGTTGTCATTCATTCGCATAATAAGGAATATATCTTCGTCCAGCCATAACGGGCTGAGCACCGCTATCGCTTTCGATAGGTGGCGACAGGGGCGGGAAAAAGATTTTCCCTAAACATCCACGATACACCAACCCGCCCCTGCCGACACACCTATCTCATGCCCAGCCCTCGGCGGAGAAGAAATGATTGAAATACTCTCCTAAAGGAACGGTGAGTTTGTCAACCGATTCTATAGCACGACAGCGTTGTTTTTTCGTCGAAATCAGCCCATTCTCTTCCGGTTTCACCCGAAGAATTAAGCTTTGCTTATGGCTACACGACAGAATCAGGGTTTCGGGCAATTGAACAAATAAGAAATTCTGAGCTGAGGAGGAGCATATTTTCTCATGTACGCAAAACAAGGATTTTCGTGCCTTACGTTCTCAAAGTGAAGGAAGAGATCGTAGGATATTCCCTATGGAAATCAATAAGTTTGGGCGATGAAAATCAACCGCTACGGACAATCAGAAATTCTCAATCCCGATCAAGTATCGTTACTGTTTTGCGAGGGTTTTGTCAATGTACGCGATCGGGCGTTGTTTGGTATATGTCTGTACGCGGCTGCCAGGATTAATGAGGCGTGTACTCTCCTCAAAGGCGATGTGGTCACTCCTATGGGCGTCAGAAGTAAGCTGATTATTCGTAGCTACAATACGAAGGGTAAAGGCGATACTAGGGAAATTATGATACATCCCCAGCTTCGGGAATATTTGGAAGCATATGTCCCCCATATCAAGGTGCGTGGTAAAAATCCGCACCTATTTCCGGGACGGCACGGACTGAGCCATATCCAAAAAGGCAGTGCTGACCGGATTTTGAGGCAAGCGCTACACCGTATCGGGCTGCATGAAGGTGGGTTTAGCTCTCATTCTTTCCGGCGAACGTGTTTGACGATGATGAGCGATGCTGGGATTCCTTTGCGACATATTCAGTCTATCAGTGGACATCGCTCTTTAGCGGCGCTGGAGCGGTATTTGGGTGTCACGGATATCCATAAAGAAAATGCGATCGCTACTCTGAATTTTAAGCCAGTTTCGATGCCCTTTTAAATGTCAGGAGATGTCACTGTAAGGATAAAATGAGCAACACGCAATGAATGCATAAAGCAAGCAACTTGCTCATCTTATGGTTACAGTGACAGGAGATTGAACCGACAACACGACGGTAGCACTATACGGTAAACTATCTGTACGCTTGGTATATACGCGGTGTAGATATGACCAACCCAGAACGCGAATCGATTAATTTTAAACTGCCTAAAACCTTGACCAAAGCACTTCGCACTGCCGCACGAGAACGCAATACCACCGCCACCGATTTAGTTATTCAAGGCTTGCATCACGTTCTGGGAGAAGTTTCTGATACAGTAAGCAGCGTAGAAACTCGTCTCAACCAACTTGAAACCCAATTTACAAGAGTCGCTTGTATAGAAGAGCGTGTAGAATCTGGTGTAGATGATAGCTTAAAACAGCGACTTTCACTGTTGGAGCAACAATACTCAGCAATCACCTTGCGGTTAACACAAATCGAAGGAGTAATCTCCTTACTTGGACAGCGATCATATACTCCTTATAGAAAACAATCTTACCAATACCACCCGCCACAGCTAGAACTTCAAGCCTATACGCAGGAAAATTTGGCGAAAAGATTGGGAGTTAATGTGGGTACTCTAGAGCAAGAGCGAAATTCTAATAGCCCAAAAGATTTTGAAAGTTGGTGTAGATCTCGCGATCCCGGTTCAGTAGGGTGGCGGTTTGCTTCTGATGGACTCTTCCACCCCATTAAATGAGGAGCCAGAAGGTTCCAACGGATTTTAGATTAATTCCGTCCTTCTAGGACGGGGCTTGTACCGAAAATCAAGGCAGCTTTCGGGTAAGAAGCAACAACCCGAAACGTGCCGCCCCAATCTAAAATTTCAAATCTAAAATCTAAAATTGTTTCGGTCAAAACGCTTATATAAAATAGTTTAGATATTTTAATAATTTGGTTATTTTTCCTGCATAAACTATCCCCATGTTAGGGGATGAATTGAGGAAAAAACGCAAAGCAGCGAAGCTGTCGATTCAGGCACTCGCCACCCAGACGCATCTCGCCTACCGCACCATCTGGAATTTTGAGCAAACGGGCGGCAGATTCGATTTATTTTTAAAAGCCATCACAGTTTTAGCGTTGGAAATCGAAGGGCGTAACCTGCCCGAAGGCACTCACCTTGGCGAACAACTCAAGAAACTACGCCAACGCCGGAAACTCAGCCAGCGGAAACTTTGTGAACTGGCAGATATCAGCAGACCTGCATTAATCGCCTTAGAAAAGAAAAAAATTCACCATCTTGCCATCCTCGATAAGGTGGGGCGTGTTCTGGGGGCGGGATTATACCTCAAGCCCGTCAACCAGGCGAAATCCTTTTACACCCATGCAGGCAATGCGACGGGGCAAGACTACTGGCAGACACCGCTCGAACTCCTTTCTAAACTCTATCAGGTTTTTGGCACGTTCGACCTAGACCCCTGCTCCGGTCGCAATAAACCTGTCAAAGCAAAAGTCCACTTTCTGGAGGACGATGACGGGCTAAGTCTGCCCTGGTTCGGCGCGGTATTTGTAAATCCGCCGTATAATCAGCAAGATTTGAAACGCTGGATTCTCAAAGCATTGACGGAACATCAAAGCGGGAACACCAGGCTGATTGTTGTTCTTGTCCCCGCCCGCACTGATACCCGCTGGTGGCATCAGGCGATCGCCCAAAAAGCGGACATTCTGTTTCTCAAAGGTCGGCTGCGGTTTGGCGGCAGCGGTAGCGACAACACTGCCCCTTTCCCCTCTGCCCTTGCTTTGTACGGTGCATCAGATATTCAGTTACAGCAGCTTGCCACCATGTTTCCCGAAAGCTGGCTGTGCCGTAGGTGATAGGATGAAGATACTGTATCCAAAAATATCACGCCATGCTGACACTGCTAATTGGTATATTTTTTGGACTGGTATTTCTTTGGGTTATCTTTTTTGCTGGTAAGGTTGACTCGTCTGCCAAAGCAGGCGAAGAAAATGAGGAAGCAAGCAGCGAACCTTACGACTATGAATATGAGCCAAGACAGGAAACCCCGCTTTCCGTCTGGGATTGGGATGAAGAGGACGATGGAGATGGTGACAAGGATGAAGACGATGATTAGTCCGGAATGGGTTCTCGTTCTTTAGCGGTTGCATATGCATTTACCTTTTTCCGCAATTCCTCCACACGTCTTTGCAGATTTTCAACATATCGTGTCCTCTCTTCAGGAGTAAGCTTGTTATATCTTTCACGGCTCTCAGCTTCCTGGCGAGCTTTTTCTTGGTGGTATTCTTGTGCAGAAACTACACCCTCGCCGTGCAAAGGAAGACCAGCAATGCTCCGGCAGACATTTCTGAGTAATGGATCTGAGCTATTGATACCTTCTTCGGTCAGCCGTTGAAATCTCTGTTCAGTGGTTGTTTTCTTAAATTTGACGTAATCGTCATAACATTTATTGCGGTGAGCAACAACCCATCTAGCAATTTTTGTGTGTTCCTTAAATCGAATAGCCGTACCTTCATCAATGGGTTTCCTATACCACTCATAAACTTTCTTGTCTTTTTGTAATTTAAAATAAATACCATAATACATCTGAAGAACTTTCAATTTATTTCTTCAAATAGTGAATAAATTATCTCTAATGTCAACGACGAATTTCATAATCTCTGGACGATTCAAGCTGGTCAAAACTTCTGTCAATTTTCTCAATGCCACTTGGATTGACTTCTGATTTTAGCCCTTGCCCTAAATATTCACTTCTTCCCGGCTGTTCATGTGAGATTCCCAATCGATCCAAACGATTTTCGTCGGGTAAATTGTATTTATTCTTCATCTCATATACAGCAGTAATAAAATCTTTTTGTTTTGGATTATTATTAATCTGCTCAATTGTCTCGTCGTAAATACCTTTCCCATACCCAGGTTGATGTCCAAAGGGACTGGACTCATGTAGAGCATTGATAATATCCTTTTCATCATGCCCCGCAGCGATAAGCTTGAATACAATTCCCTTATCGCTATTGCTCAAAATTTCACCTTTTTGATTCATTCGTGCTAACTCTAGCATATATTCCTGTGTTGTTGTTGTTTTGAAATCATTAGCTTTACGATACTCATGCAGAAAACGATTCGCATCGTTTAATTGGATTTCATGATATTCCCGTTCTAATTCAGCAAATTTTATAATTTCATTTTTTTCGCGTCTTTCCGCTGCTGCTTTGGTGTAAGTCTTATGTTCAGCATATTCCAGGGGTGATAACTTCTGATGTTCAGGCAAACCCTTTCGCTGACGCCACTGACTGATAGCATTACGTGCTTCATCAAGCTCAGGATGAGAAAAATTTGTCAGCTTTTCAATGTATTCATTCTGTTTAACGAGATCTACATCTTTTAAGCCAAGAGCGAAGGGACTTTTCTCTAGAATGGTCAAACCTATCTCCTGAACGTCATGACCGTCCATATATGCCCGTTCTGCAAAAAACTTATCAAATCGCATCCCCCGCCCTGGAAAATTAACTTGATTAAAATGGCTACGCCCTAACCCTTCTACTGCTGTTGCAAGCATATATTGATACTTATGCGCTGCTGTTTCTGCCGGAAAGTTCTGCTTTACGTACCCCTTGACTAGAGCGGCTTCATTAAATAACTGATCTGCTTCGTTCTTAAAGCGAGGTTCACTAGCCGCTTTTGATAGAACTTCAGGAACAACAGATCTATTCAATGACTCTCTTTTCTGGTACGAAGAAATTTCGTCACGGTGTGTGCCCAAACTAAGCCCTTTAGATTTCCTCGAATTTACCGCCTTATAAACCTTTTCAACATTATCAGATAATTCTCTAACTTGTTTAGATCTTTCTTTTTCTACTAATTCATAAAACGGTTTTGTAGAAGCTTTATTTTCAATTTTCGCCAGTTCTCTTTCTTCTTTGATGAGTGTATACATATCTTTACCAAACATATATCCTTCATACACGGCAATCCCGACGTTAACGAAAGGAATTTCACCTACCAGCGCTTCTCTAGCCGCAAGACGCATCCCACGCTTAACAGCAATCGTACGACCTTTGTCAGCTATCTTTTTCCAGAAAGATGGACGCTCCTCATCTGTTAACTGTCGAAGGTCTATATTGTCAGGCTGATTTTCATCCAATTCTTGCAATTGTCGCAATCTTTCTGCCGATAACGGAGGCTTCCACCCTTTTCCATCTTCATTCATAAGAGAAAAAAATAAGGTTTACTGACCGCCTACAGCGAGGCGGTTTCACAGCGGATTTCTGAGAAAACAATTACAGTAGGGCTTTGCACTGCTTGCTATTTTTGGGCATCACGCCAACAGCACACTCAATCTTCTGCTGATGTTGCCACATCCATTGTATTCTTTGGCTTGTCTGTGCATGGGTACGCCAGAGAGAAAAAACGCCCATTAGGAGCAAAGCATTCGCCCCCAAAGACACCCACAGCAGACGCTTATCGCTCGTGTTCGATGTTGTGTTGCTGTGATGTCGGAGAATTCCCCCGACCTGGTTGCTGACCTGGCTGGTGATCGAGTCCCGAAGTGAGGTGGAGTTTGTCTGTAAAAGTGTGGCGAACTCCTGCCTCAAGTGTCCGAACTCCATTGATAAGCTGCTCGATACGTTCTGGGAGCCGTGCTGATTCAAGGAAGTTGCCAGTTCGGTCAACAACTTGCTTAATGTGGCTAGCACGCTGAGTAAGTTTTCCAGTCCGTGCGCCAGTACCTCCGTGTTCTTGGCGTCTTGGAGTGTCGCCTCCAACACTGTTGTCGTCGCTTCTGCCCATTCTTCCAACTCCATCTGTACGTTATCGAACAATAACCGTAAATCCTGGGGACTATCCTGAAGTAAAATTTGTAACTGCCCAATTGCTAGTGCAATTAGCCACAAGGGGTCGTCTTTATGGATGTCGAGACGCAGTGTCAAATCGAGCACTCGCACCCGTTGCTCTGGTGTTAAATCCCGCAGAACCCGATCCAGTAAATCTGAACCATTGCCATTATTGTTGGGCAGATAATTGCTGCTGTTCATGGGTAAACACACCTGTGGCTTCAAACGCTTGAAAAGCTTTTCTGAGGAAGGTTTTGACTCGTTGTTGGTTGATTTTATCGAAACCTGGGTGGGCGATCGCCTGCGAGAACATCAAAGATAAAGTATTGATTTCATGCGGCAATGTTCGACCAAGTAGTAAGGGGAAATCAACGATAATCACTTTGTATTTCTTCAACTGCTTTTGTAAGGCAGTATCCGATTCAAACAATTTCCAGTCCTCGCAGAGTCCGTGATTTTTCACGACAACGTAGTGAACATTATCGGTGAAAAATTGAAAAGTCTTTTTCAGTAAATCAATACTGTCAAAGCCGCCGTCACAAACGAACCAGAAGTAATAAGAAACACCTTCTTCCGCACCCAAAGTAAACAAATCATTTGCCTCAAACCAGTGAGCAAAGGGCGCAAACAGTTGGGCGGGAGAGTTGACGATGGTTAGAATCTCGGTAGCCGAAGTAAAGATATTATTCGCCGCATCCTGGTGTCGTCGTGCTTCACTGAACAAACCGATATCACAGTTAACGGTATCACCATAGCGTCTTTTAACATCCGGGTTATCCCGGTCTGTTTCAAACAATTTGAAGGCAATGTTCTTTGCCAGGAGAAACTCAAGGAGGACGCAAGTAACCAACGATTTCCCAACTCCCCCTTTATAACCTGTAATAACATGAAGGTTTGCCATAGGGATTTACGCAGATAGTAAGATAAGGTACGCCGAAAAGCGCGTTACGCCTGTTTTGTCTGTACTTTTGTTGAAGTTGTTCTTCTCGTATTCATTGGGTTATCGAGAACAGTAATGTCGGTTTATGACAGGCTGCCTTCAGAGATTTCCTAGACTAACTCATCAGTAACACCGCAAATGTCAATGAATGACTTATAAAAAATAAGAATGCTTTATTAAAACTAGTATATAATAATTTATTTAAATTAGAATATTGTAAAATATTACATTTTGTAATAGTGCGTATTTAAGTAGTAGTTATGTCAAGAAAGAGGATATAATAAATATACTTGAAACCTCTGGCAGGCAATAATTTTGGCTAGGAATTTATAGACAAGCCTTCAAAGAATTAGTATAGAGCAAAAAACTTTTTGAAGGTTTAATTCCAGACAGTAGATAAATATAGCGAATTTGCCTCTAAAAGCTGGCGCTAGTTCTAAGAGAAAAAGCCAGGTTTTTAGAGAAGTATCTACAGATACAAGCTAAACATACTCTGATACGGCTTTTCAAAGCTTCCTCTCTGTAGAATTTGCTAGATGTTCAATCAGCTAAATCCTGTCATCAGGAGCGGGGGAAATCAATACAATGGCGCATCTTGTTAACAGGCGTTGTCTGTAAAAATACAGATACACGTTACTGAAGAGCCGAATCTTTCATCGGTAGCCTCGGAGCTAACCTCGTCAGCTTTGGAAGAAGACTAACCAACAATCAAGAAAATCCAATAGAAAAGTGTTGCGTTGATGCTTCACTTTAATGACGTCGCTGAACTGTCTTAATAGACATGATCGCAGTCAACTTAGAGCTTTTAAAGGCTTTGGTGGCTGCGATTTTTTTTTCACAAGGGGCAAAAATGGAACAACCACAGCAGCCATCAGGGAGCAATGGACGAAAAGGCAGAAAACACAAGCGAGGAAAAGGACGTAAAAAGAAAAAGTTCTTTCGTTCTGTATCTACTGGGAAACCAAGGACAGCAAGAAATACCAAGGTAAAAGACTGGATTTGGCTAGAGACTGAAGACACAAAAACTGCTTATGCCTAACGATTTAACCTGTAGGAAGTTACGTGAAATGAACCACAAAAATCTCTCTCCCCGCCCTCCTCCGCTGTTCTGACCTTCTAAGCGTCACCTGCCCAGGTGGCATTGCTCCTACCATCGGTTATCTCCGCAGAGATGACTGGTTTGTGCTGCAACGCAAATATTGGTCTGAGGAAGAGGTTTCATTGAATTATGAGCATCAGAATACTAAAGCGGCATATTGCAGAACTGCAAGACAACTTGAAAGCCCACACCAAAAATTTTTGGGCAAACTTTGGGCTTCTAATTTTTGCTCTATTTATGTGGAGCAACATTCTTCCAGTTCTTATTGTTTTCCAGCCCTACTTCCGAACTGATAAATGGGAAGACTTTGCTGTTTGGGGAATATTTCTACTGGTTTTCATGCTCATACTCGCTACCTTGGGCGTGCATGGAGAAGGTTTTAAACCAACCGCCTGGGATTGGGGTATTATTGTACTTTTCTTGCTCTGGCTGGGGTTTTGTGGATTAGTACGATCCGCTGATCCAACTGACGCGCCAGCAAAGAACCTTGAAGAAGCGGTACTCTACGCTACGCTATGGACGTACAAAACAACCATTGTATGGATATCGTCTCTGTGGTTACTCGGCATTTTCTGGCATCGTTTATACTTTACACACCAAAATCAAAATAGAAAATTAAACTATTTCTACATCATCTTTGGCATCAGTTTAGCTATCATCACTACGGCTTACTTGATGTTCGCCCCTCTGGGCTTCATTGTGTCTCTCATCTTACCCCAGAAAATGCTCGGCGATTGGTTAGAGAGCCGTACTAAAAAACCTTTTACCGAGAGGGGTACAGTAATAGAGGGTATCAACAATGGGCAAAATCAACGAGAAACTCAAAGGGAATCCGAGCAATCCCTTCGTAGAGCGCCTGATTTAAGGGTTGAGTTCGGGGGTAACCGAATCCCCATGCGGCAGATGGTTATGGGGGGAATGTTGTTTATGGGTGCTGTGGGGTCTGGTAAATCCCTAAGTATTCAATTAGTCATGCAAGACTGCCTACCCCACGTCTATCTTGGTTCCCAAAAACGGGCGATTGTCCTGAATGCCAGTCGGGATGCTATCTCAAAAATAACCGCCATATCCAGTGGACGACTCTGTATCGTTGACCCTACAGATGCCCGATGCTGTCGAGTTGATTTCAGTAAGTCAATTACTTCTGATGGAGATGTTGAAAATTTTGTCCAGATTGTGTTTTCTCCAATTGCAGAAAATCAACACGGAGAAAAATTCTTCCGAGATGCTGCCATTCAAATCTTCACCGGAATAACATTATACCTCATCAAACATGCGCCACGGAATTGGCAATTAAGGGATATTTTGCTCATCGCAGAGAGCCAGCAACGTCTACGCGCCATTCTTAGTAGTGATCCCGACACAGCCCATTACCTTGATGTCATGGCAACCGAAAAAACGGCTGATAATGTCCACGCATCGGTAAAAGTAGAGCTTAACAAATACCGTGTCTTAGCTGCCTTGTTTTATCATGCAACTGATGAAATCACTATTGATGAGTGGATGCAAGGAGGATGCATTCTTGTACTGGGACACGATCATCGTTTTGCCCCCCTCATGTCCGTTCTTAATCGTTTAGTTCTCAAGCACGCTGTTGATGAAATCCTGGCAACAGATCCCGAAACTAGGGACGCGCGAACATTTTTCTTTCTGGATGAGTGTCAGTTAAATCCAATGGATATTCTAAGGAACTTGCTGCTGCAAGGACGTAAAAGAGGAGCAGCAGTTGTCTTGGGAACGCAATCCATCAACGCCATGTATCAAGAAACAGGTAAACAAAATACCGAAATCATCTTTGGTATGATCGATCATCTATGCGGGATGCGAGTCAATGAAACAGATACCGCAGAATGGCTGTCGCAAAAGATGGGACAAGCGATTTTTAACCAGTTAACTAATAGTTACGAGTACGTGCCAGATTTTGGCAAATTTATTGGACACATAAACCCACAAGGGGCTGTTGAAAACAGAACAACTGTCCCAGCGGTTATGGCTTCCGAATTTATGACTCTCCCACGCATTGATCCCCCACGTGGGCAAGGGATGACAGCATATTACAAAACAACGCAGCCTTGGAAAAATTACTATCCGTGGGATGAATTAAAACAAAAACTGGTTCCTCCTTCCAGTGAGCCTGATTATATCCCGGTAGAGGAAGCAAAAATGCGCTTACCGCAATGGACGGAGGATGACTGGAGGCGTCTTAATATTTACGATGTGATGAAAGGGTTAGAAAAGCAAGAAAACCAGAAGCAATCTGGCATTAAAGCTGAAGAAAATATCTCTAATGAAGCATCAAGCTCAGAATTCGACCCTGATGCTGTCAACCGCCGCTTGATAGACTTGCGCGAAATGCTGCGTCAGGCTCAAAACAACAGTGATGATGACGACACAATATTCACCGGGAACAACACAGCCCAAGAACAGCAACCCACCATCTACCGCCAGATGAATTTAGAAGCGCTAAAGCGCAGGCAAATCAAGAAGAATCCTAAGCAACAGCTAAAGAACCAGAAACCCAACCAAGAAAAGGGTTTTAACCGTTAATCCATTAGCAGGGGCATAGTCCCCTGCACCTCATCTACCTATCCCCCTAATGAATTATGAATCCATTCAAACTGGTATGGAATTTAACCTCAACCGTTTTAACGATCGCTCTATTACTTGGAAGCCATTGGTACGTCTTCAAACTGGGGTATCAAGCGCGTGAAAATCCCATCGTTGCGCCCTTCGCCAGCCTGGTTGTGGGTAACAACCAGCCAGCATCGCCAAAACAAAAGAATTGCCATCAACTACTCGTGATTAAGCTAGGTGACTGTGACTAAATACAAGCAGTCATAACGTTCTTTATTTAGCTCAAAAAGCTTTTGACTAACTGAAATAACGCAAAACAAGTAATACGTTATGAAATACTTATTTTTATGGTGTGCCGGGTGCGATGTTAATTTTCTCAAAAGTCTCAATGATTCAGACTCAGAAAATGCTTATATCACTGAAGGCATCGCTGTTATCGTTACAGCAAGTTTTGCTGCATTCTCTTCCGGCTCAATCTTTTACTTAGTAAAAGAAAATTGGTTGGGAGCCATAATCTTTGGAGTATTTTGGGGTATAGCAATACTTCTTCTAGAGCGAGGCTTGTTGATGACACTTCCCAAGAATCCTCTGTCTTGGGGTTCTTTTGCTGGGACATTCCTTGGTATTTCTATCAGAGTCGCCTTTGCAGTTTGCGTAGGGTATGTGTTTGCAATTTTCTTTGACTTAATTATCTTTCAAACCGATATTCGCACAACACAAATCGCCATAGAAACAAGCTATATCAAGAGCGAAAAGCAGAAAATAGAGCAGCTTTTTCAAAATCCAAAATCATCCAAAAATCCAGATAAAATTGTAAAAGATGCAATGCTTACCCAGGAATACTGGGAACGTAAAGGGGCAAGCAAAGAACTCATCAGCGAAGCAAGAAAAAGCGTACAAGTCGCCAATGACAATGCGACAGAGATGAGGAATCAGATAAAAGACAAGGAAGCACATATAAAGTTTTTAAACGGAGATGTGACACAAAGAGATTTAAAAGGTAAACCTTTCACTATGCCTGACGTTCTCCCGATTGGAAAACAAATCTATCTCTTAGAACAAATTAAGAGCAGTAATAAGGTTGTGGCAGCCAAAATGGAATGGATTCCCCGCCTGTTCTGGATGCTGGAAATCGTACCAGTCTCTATCAAGGTTTTCATGCCACGTACTCTCTATGATGCAAAGAAACGGCGTCATAAAATCAAAAATATTGGGGAACATGACCGTTCTATTGATGCAGATATTGTTGAAATCGAAAACAGTATTAAAGAACAACAGCTATTGCGAGATACCACATCCAGAATTATGAACGATAAACTCAAAAAAATATTGCTGACCCAACTTGAAGACATTGCAAGTAATTTTACCCCAACAACCACATCAAAATATCATCTGCATGTCCAAGAGAAAATTCTGGGATACTTGGAATACAGGATAAAAAGCATTTTAGATGTGGACGATATCAATGATGTGTCTTCAGTAAACAATCAAGATACACACTCAAATAACGGCATAAAAAATAGTAAAAGCCATAAGTAAGGAGCTTTTATGATTGATATTTCTAGACATGGCTACAATCTCCAAGAAGAATTAAGCCAATCGTATTATCCAGAATATGCTGTCTGGTTAGCTCAAAAAATTGACACTGGTGAGCAGTTTGTCCTCAAAGAATACCGTTACAATGGTGCAGAGGACGAACAAAAAATGCTTAGAGAATTATCTTTAGAGTATGAAACTTTAAAAAATCTTTCTCATCCAGGTATCCCCTCTTCTCATGATTTTTTTGCGTGTAAAGATGTAGATGCCTCAGACTGTGGAAGCCTGTTCTTAGTGATAGATTATATGGCTGGAGAAAGCCCGGAAGAAGGATACGCGCTAACGCTTCTACAGATAGAATCCTTGCTGAAACAAGTCTTAGAAATATTACAATATGCCCAATCTCAAACCCTCGCACAGTTTCATCACAGTTTAAATATCGGGGATGTTCTCATTGAGTACGTAGGTGATGGCAGCATTAAAGTTTGCGTTCTCAATTTTGGTAAAATTGCCAGAAACCCTGATATACCACGCGAAGAACGCTGGCGCTACGACCTAAAATGCTTAGGGAGTATTATCATCCAAATCATTACCAGACGAAGCACAACCTACCTGGATGTATTCAAACGGGGTTTTTCATCTCTCCATAAACATATAACCCCTGAATTTGAAAACCTCTTGGAAAGAATGATAACAGATGGCTTTCGTAACGCAAAAGAAGCATACACAGCCTTCCAAACAATTAGCATTATTGAACCTGTAGCCAGGAAAGTAGAATTTCCGTTCAAGTTGGCATCGCTTGCCAGTGCAGTGATGTTTTTCTCCTATGGTGCTGTTGTCAAAACAAAAGATTTTAATGCTATTGGAGGAAAACTTACAGACTGGCGTTGGATGATAACACTGTTAGCAAAGGCAAGTGCCCCCTTATACAGTGATACCACTGCCGGAGCGTTCTTTGCTTTAATTGCGGCAATTGTTATTATTATCATCTTCGGTAATGTCCAATTTTTGGTGGGCTTAGTTAGTATCGTTGCTGTACTTGCAATAACTTGGATTGTTTGCGTTACATTACTGGCTATATTGCCTGTCGCAATATTAGGAATCGTCTTTGTGCTTACGCTAGGAATACTTGTTTATCTTGCTTACAAGTTTCTAAAAGAGGGCACTACTCTGATAAATGGTGTCCCCGAACGAAGCTACTATAATTCCAATGATCGCCTGAAATTAACTGTCCTTGGTTGTTGCTTAGGGTGTGCAACTGGAATCTTTCTGTTTACCCTGACAACTGGATTACTTTTAGGACATCCTCAGCGCTCAGTTTGTGAAGGGCTTGCCGTATTTACAGCATCTGGATGGGTGCTGAGTTTGGAAGTACCAAAATGGCTTTACGAAAGAGATAAAATGAAACATCATAAAGCGGTTAATTTACTCATCAGGACTTGAATATCTCAAACAAAAAGCCAGCATCACGCTGGCTTTTTTGTTTATATAAAAAATACTCATGAGCGTCCTGCACCTCCATGAACCATCATAGCTAGGGATTGTTCGGTCAATGGGGTTCTTTGCATTGTATTAGAAACAATTTGTTTAGTTCTATCTGCAAAAGACTGATTTGATGGTATTTTAGTGTGTGAGCTACTATCATTTTTTTCTCTTTTAAAAGGAGGATTTGAAATACTGTTATTTATCCAAGCTCCCAATTTTTGAAAAATGTTTTCATCAGCCTTATTCCGTGCTGATGAAATACTGTCACGCACTTGGATTAATTTAGGAAGAGTTTCTTCTTCATAAGACTTAACAAGACGTTCTGCGACTTCTTGATTATCTACGGTGTTTTGCGGAGAAGTATCAGCAACACTATTGTAAATCTTGACAGCCCTTTTTGCCGAGTCTCCTGATTCTAAAAAGTTGTATGAATCACGCTGAGAATATACAACATAAGCCTTAGCTGAAACTTGTTTATCTTTTGATATTAAGCCTCCCTGATCCATAAGATTTTCAATTTCTATAATCTTGTCATAGTTACTATTCGTAGAACTGACATTACGGTTGAATGCAATATTATAGACTTGTTCAGCAACGGAATTACTGACAGACTCTAACTCATCTCTCAACTGCCTGTTTCTTTGACCCTTAACACCCATCTCATGCAATTTTTCGACCGTAAAAGTCTGCTGAAATTTTTCTACAGAAGCATCCGATAGAAGATTATTCGAGGCATCTTGCTTGATTTCCTCCCACGTCTTCCAGTCTTGCTGTGTCATAACTTCTTTTGAATCTGTTGTTCCCTCTGATGGTTTGTTCGATTGAGATAACATATTTCCTGTCAATACCCCTGAGCTAAACAAGGTAAGCGCCGCCCCTGTTGTTGCTAAAGCTTTTTTAAATCCTTTATTCATAAAATTTTCCTGCTACTGAAGATTTGTATTCTTCAATTAGGAAATAGTTTTAATAATAGTCAACTTAAATTATTAGCTAAAGTGATAAATTTCTATTTCTTTAGAGTGGTAAATCCTATTTTTGTTATTCGGCTAGAATTGTACGGCTCAGTGCTTACTTGCTTACTTACTGAAGTAAGCAAGTGTTATAGGAATCCGGTTTGATTTCTGAATTGACTCGTGGAGGTTTGTAACAAGTTACTAAAGTAGGCAAGCCGCCTAAAGTAAGGGGCGGCTTGCAAAAAAGCTGATAAGTCAGGTGACTTACTGCAATAAAAGGTCAATTAATAAGGCACGTTAGGGTGAATTCTCCCTTCAGCAGCTAGGTAATTGGCAATCCAATAAACCCCTGTATGATGAAAGTTTCCCTGTTGAGCCAATTTTTTCACTTCATCAATGATGACATCACAGTCTGCATCGACAAGTTTAACTCCATAAATACCGCAATCTTGGCGTACAAACTCCTGCGTTACATATGCTATATCTTCTGGATTAAAGTTTTGCATCGTAGACTTTATCTGGATACCAGCATTAATTTGCTCACACAGAAAATCAATTTCATCAACAGATAAAGGCGTAATGTTACCTGATTCAAAATGGTCAGGAAACTTTTCAACCATATCGTACTTTTCTGCTTCAATTTGAAACAAGCGCAGAGAAGCAAGAATAGTTGCAATCTGTCTTTCATTCAATTGACTGAATTCCATATCTATGAGTCCAAATTGTGAGACAATATTGAAATAAAGAAAAAGATACCCCTTAAAAATCAAGTGAAGAACTTAAATGTGCTTACGTGTTACTCTTCATCAAGATTTCTAGGGTATCTATTGAAAGCTAAAACAGAAAGATTATTCGCAATCACTTGAAACAAGTGTCAAAGCGGCTGACAAAAACTTCTCATGTGTAGTCAGAAGTTCTTTCAGCATATCGACCAAATCTTCTTGTTTAGAGTCTTTAGTGACTTTTACGTTCTTGGGAAGTATTTCTACCTCTTTCAAAATCGTGATAACTTTCTTGATATCTGAAAGCTTAAGATCTGACAGCGTATCAGAAAATTTATGCATTTTCGCAATGTGGTGAATCGTCTGTTTTTCTGATGTAGAAAGTTTCAGCCAAACTCTTTTTTTCAAATCGTTTGACCATTGTGACGTTTCTTCCAGAATAGATTTCCAGCAAGATTTTTCAACGCAGTTACGAAGAGAGTCAACTTGATGCTGAACTTCATCATTATCATTGGCAGATGATAAATAATTGCTGCTTAATCTTTGGATAACTCCGTTAGGCGCAGATGCAATTTCAAACAGAGTATAACTTTCTAAGGGAAGTGTTTGAAAAATACATTTCTGATTATGTAACCACATCTGTGTTGCTTTTCCAAGATTAGGATCTACTTTGAGAGTAAACCCATTGTCAGAGAATGCAAAAGTTGTTGCAAACATCGTACTTACCTCAACTAAAATAAACGTATTTGCTTGCTTAAAATGCTGTAGCGATATTCTTTTTGAAAAGAACTTTCAGCGAGTGTTAAACTGGTTGACATGTCGTTCCACCATTGAGGGGGAGATTTAACTAACTCGCCTTTTCGTTCCTTTTCAATTTGACTATCGACGTATTCATCAAGAAGTTCTTTAACCTTTGAAAATGCTGTGTAGGCATCAAAGGCAAGGTGATTCAATTGTGACTGCACTCGATTCTTCGTATTTCGATTAGATTTAATCCAGATAATCGAGTGCCAAGTTCGGTAATATTCATCCATCAAAAAAACTGCTTGCGAGAGAAAAGCTTTGGCAGATTCAAGAGATGGATCTGTGTCATCAAAAGTAGCTAACTTGTCTAATGCGGAAGACATAGAACAAGCTGCACTATTTCTAGTTTGAGCTTGATAATATTTCACCTCATGAAATAACTGTTTGCTCAATAATTTGGTCTATAATTTCTGCGATAGCTTCTTTGTGTTCAAAGATGCGCTCGCTGATTAATTCCACCAAATACTTCTTACCGATTCCCTTACCACTGAGTTTTGTGTCAGGCGCAATCATCTTCATTTCTCTGAGTTTGGAAGCGATTTGTCGAGCCTGAACAAGTGTAAGGTTCTCAATTCTTTGATAAATTGATGCGTGTTCCTGTTCATTAGACACAAGCGTTGGCTGAACAGTCGAGTCAATAACTAATGTTTCGTCCCACGGAGATGGAATATCGATTGTGGTAGAATCATTTGAAGTAATTTTTTCTACGAGATACGTTTCATTTGAAGTCGTTTCTTCTACGAGAGACGTTTCATTTGACTCTTTGATTTCAGATGAAACGATATTAAAAATTTCCTCAACAACATTACTTTGTTCCTGGAAAATGTCTTGATTGATTGTTTGGCTCATATCTGTTGTTTCTGTTGGAACATAGGTCAACCAACAAATAAACGAAAAAACAACCACGAAGAGTTCTGCTGCAAGTGCGAAAGACTGCATAGTTCTAATCCTCAATATTCAAAACAGTAAAATGTTTAAAAAAATCCGCTGATTGAAAAGAAGCGGATGTACGCAAAGCGACTGATTAAATTCGATTTTGCACTAATTTTTAGTTGATTTCAATTAGTTTTATGTATTGAATTAGTTATTTTTGACAGGCTTTTAAAAGCGTCATTCCAGCCCTTGAATAACTGCAACACATAGAATGATTCTTTTTATAATGCTTGGAAAGAAAGAAGAACTTGCCTTAAATGTCTGAAGAGGAATATAAATTAAGCACCATACAAAAAGAGCAATCGAGCAGCCCAAAATGAAGCGGCTATCAATAAAAAAGATTGCGGGGGAAATAATTCAGATGAACCATGTCATCAAGAAAACTCCCATCATTACCCGTATAGAAGATGCCTCCTCTTTGATTGTCAACGCGCCGCCTTCATTGAAAGAAGTTGCTTATACCCCCCGTGAACTGGTTCAGGCAACATTACCCCACCGCAATCCTGGTGATACTGTCCCCGCTTGGGAACGGCGCAACGGAAACTATACCCTTGGCATTCAGCCAGGATGGGACTTTAACCGAAAAAAATCCTGCGGCTACCCTTACGGCAGCATTCCCCGGCTTCTGATTTTCTGGCTCACGGCGGAAGCTGTTCGCACGGGCAACCGAAACATCAAAATGGGAGACAGTCTGGCTGATTTCATGCGAGAATTGGGGCTAGACCCCAACCGCAGGGGACAACGCAGCGACTACAACCGACTTCTTGAACAATGGCGGCGATTATTCAACGCTAAAATTTCTTTTCAATATTCAGGAGAGATTAACGGCAAGCACTACGAATCGTGGATTAACCTGAGTGCCGCTGACAAGTTTACCTTTTGGACAGAGCGTAATAACCGACAATTACCCATCGATCATGGCAGTTATGTTGAACTGACTGAGAACTTCTTTAAAGCAATAACCAGTAACCCTATCCCCTTAGATCTGAGAGCGTTGCAGGCAGTCAAAAACTCCTCTTTCGCCCTCGATGTCTATAGTTGGGCGACTCTCCGTACCTATGCTGCCCAGCAGAAGGATAAACCTCAGTTTATGTCATGGAGCATTCTAGAAAGCCAGTTTGGAGCGGACTATGGCAGTATGTACGAATTTAGAAGGCATTTTAAGATAGTCGTTGAAAAGGTGAAAAACGTCTATCCCTGGTTTGACTACGCTTTTGATACCAAAGGTATCACGATAAAACCTAGTGTTCCTTCGGTTAGAAAATCCCTTAAAAAACTGAATATGCCAGCCCATGAAAATACTGGTAATTCAGCGAAAATAGGGGACACATCTAAAAAGATTCAAATATCCAGTAAAGCATTTGAGTCAGCCGTTTATATAATTGTTAATGCCGGAACTGGCTGGTGCCAATACGAACTGGAACGACAGTTTTATGAGTACGCCCGTAGCAAAGGCGAACGGATAAGGAATGTTGATAAGGCATTTCTGGGCTTTGTCAGTAAAAAGGTTCTAAAGTTGCCGTAAACTCCTTTAAACTCTATGCCTTAACAAGAAAGAATAGAGGCATCAGTATGAGTTCTGTACGACTGGCGGGTACTACCGTCAACTAATTGATTCTGATTCCTGTAGAGTGCAAGGGCGCATCCCATGCTGACTTTTTCTTCAATCATGTGTCACGAAGAACAAGTGTCACTTACGGATATCACTGGCTAGCAATCACTTTAAAACAAGCCAGAAAGAATATTTTTATGATTGTGTTTCACATGAAAGCGCGAAAAAGCAACAAGTTTCAAATACCGTAGACCGCTGATTTTCTACAAATGTGACCGCTGATTTTCTACAAAAGATTTTTTCAGATGACCGCTGATTTTCTACAAAGAATTCGGACTTAGACCGCTGATTTTCTACAAAGAAACCGCTGATTTTCTACAAAGAAATCCAAGCAGAATGGCTGAAACAAACAATTTGACGGCGCTATAACACATATAGTTTAAGAAAATATAGTGATATGAAGGCTATACACGTCACAAAGAAAATATAGTAATTAATATAAAACACAGCGGACAAAAAAGTGCTTTACATAAAAAGTCAGAAACACCATAAAACTATAAGTAAATATTAACTTTAAACTGTAACCCTTTAGATATAAAAAGCCCGTAATAGCCCTTTTTCAGCCCGTAGAAGCAATTCAATAGGTTCTGGCTAGGGTAGTAGCAGACACCCGTCTTAACCCCCCAAAACAGGACATTTAAAGAGCTTTGGGAAGCATCCTTAACAGGAGGGTTGGGGTATCCTTTTAGAAAGGAGTCAATGCAAAACTTGTAAGAAAACAAAATAAGAATTCAGGAGTCAGAATAGTTAAAGAATCAGGAGAACATTCGACGAATGAATTTACCTCAAATGGTTCCCACGTTATTTAACGGCAGACAGGCAACTCGCGCCAGCGGGTTGTATATCGGGGCGATCTGTCCTTTGAATCATAATGTGGGAAAATTTTTGAACCATAAATTGGAAAAAAGTTAACGCAAATTTAGGCTTTTCGCGCCAATCACAAAATAAAACTTTGAATCAAATCATGAGATAGAGTTGAAA
>JAHHGV010000029.1 GCA_019359695.1 Brasilonema angustatum HA4187-MV1 | reverse complement strand
TAACCCGACAACACCAAATACACAAACAACCGCATTAGTTTCTGAGCAAACGATACCACTTCAAGAAGAAGTTTCACCATTACAGCAAGCTTCAAACCAGACATTTAACCCGACAACACCAAATACAGAAACAACGGTGGATGTTTCTGAGCCTATAGCATCACCTCAAACTTCGGAAGTTTCACCATTACAACAAGCTTCAAACCAGACATTTAACCCGACAACACCAAATACACAAACAACCGCATTAGTTTCTGAGCAAACGATACCACTTCAAGAAGAAGTTTCACCATTACAGCAAGCTTCAAACCAGACATTTAACCCGACAACACCAAATACACAAACAACCGCATTAGTTTCTGAGCAAACGATACCACTTCAAGAAGAAGTTTCACCATTACAGCCTGCGAAGGGCGGACAAGTAACACAGTTAAAAGTTGACAATAATCAGCCTGTAGCAGCTTCAAATACAGTACCCGCTATGCTTAAACCGGGGAAGTCTGTAATTAACAAAGCAGATACACAAAAAAATCTTAATTTACTAGAATATCTCAACAAACGTGATATAGCAGAAGATATTGTACAAAGAAAAACTGCCGAGCAAAATAATTATTCATCGCCACCCTTAATTTTTATAAAAGCAAATTCAAATAATACATCCTCTAAGAATAATTTAGATACTCCTTCACAATGGTCAAGTATTGAAACTTTACTAAATATAGGGAATGAAGAAGCTAGCTTTACTAACTTTAGTAGTGAAACAGGAGGTGGTTACAATTCCCAAACAAGCAATAACTCTTTTCCTATTCAACAAAAACCTGCATATTCGCATAAAGCAATTGATGATAATCTAGAGAAAACTTTAGCCAGCGATATATCTCCCGATCTAAAGCTAATAACAGAAACTATAAAAAGTCCTTTTGATGAGTCATTTAATTCAAATTCAGCTAATTCAAATTTAGCTAATTCAAAAGAAGATGATGAAATTGCTCTCGAAGCGCTTGCTCGTGAAGTTTATGCTAGATTACGACAACAGCTAGAAATAGAGAAAGAACGTCAAGGCATTTTTACAGGTCGTTTACCCTGGTAATATGATTTTGGATTTTAAATTTTGATTTTTAGGAGAAAATTTTCATATGCCAAGTCCTTCTGTAATCACTCCTCAAAAACGCCAACCTCAACTTGAAAAAGCTAAACTCAAAGCTTACAACGGGGAGGCGCCTGATATCGAGTTAATGTTTAATCCTAGTGAAATCAGCTTTTCTCGAACTGTTAACTGGCAAAAACATCCAGGCAATAGAGGAACAACTTTACTGCCTAAGATTAACTTTTCAGGTGTTGAGCCTTATCAATTTACACTTAAACAATTAATTTTCGATACCTATGAAACGAAAGAGTCTGTAATGACATATATAAATATTATTAAAAAAGGCGTTGAAACAATTGAACAAGCTGCAGATAAACGTCCTCCAGTTTATACATTTATATGGAAAGATGAATATTTTTACTGTGTAATGAATAGTCTAACCTATACCCTAAATATGTTTCTCACTGATGGGACACCAGTCAGAGCAATGGTAGATATTTCATTGCAAGAAGTAGATAAAAATAACCTCCCAGGAGGAACTGAATCTGCTTCTCAGGGACAGAACCGACAAAATAGCCCTCAAGGTACAACCCTTTTCAATTAAAGCTAGACACCAGGAGGTGGATGTCAGAAATCAGAAGGTAATGGGAAATAAACTACAAAAAATATCTCGATGGAGTCATCTAAACATCGTTATTTTTGAACATTCTTTAGAATTATAGAGTTAATTATGGCACAACAAAGTCTTTATTTAGCTCAACCTATAGTCGAAATAGGAGGAGTTCCAGCAGATGCTAAATTAATCAAAGATTTAATGCAAATTACTATTGAAGAAAGTTTGCATTTGCCAGCTATGTTTACATTGGTAATTCACAACAGCTATCTGCCTACTAATAATAAATCGGAATACCAACCCTGGCGCCATGAAAAGGTGTTTGAAATCGGTACAAAAGTCAAATTAGGGTTTATTTCTAGTAATACTCAAGACGAAAATTTTAAAACGCCTAAAGAAGACAATTTATTAATTGAAGGTGAAATTACAGCAATTGAAGTTCATTTTAATGATAAATCTGAGGCGCCGATAATTGTTCGTGGTTATGATATCTCGCATCGCCTGCATAGAGGACGACAAAATCGCTCTTTTTTGAATAATACTGATAGCGATATAGTACGCAAAATTGCTCAAGAAGTAGGTATACAACTTGGAAGAATAGATGAAAGTGGCGAAGCTCATGAGTATATTTTTCAAGAAAATCAAACTAATATGGAGTTCTTGCGAGAAAGATCTGCTCGTATTGGTTTTGAACTTTTTATTGAAAAAGGTAAAATAAACTTTCGTAAACCAGAAGCTCAAGAAGTTGTAGAACTGAAATGGCTAGACGAAATCAGTAGTTTCAGTACTCGCGTTACTAGTGCAGAACAAGTGAGTGCGGTTGAAGTGCGTAGTTGGGACTACACTCAGAAAAAGTTAATTACATCCAAGGCTAATTCAGAAAACGTAATAACTGATACTGGCAATCAAAAAGGAAGTAATAGCAGTAACAAGTTCAACATTAGCAAACCTCCGTTAATGACTGTTGTAGATAAACCCGTTTTTAGTGCCAAAGAAGCAGAGGTAATGGCTCAAGCTTTATGTGATGAATTAGGGGGAGAATTTGTCTATGCAGATGCAAAAGCAGAAGGTAATCCTCTGATTCGACCGGGTAAGTTTGTCAATCTACAAAAGATGGGCGATCGCTTTAGCGGTAAGTACTATATTACGGAAACACGCCACTTCTACAACCAGCGAATTTACACGACAGAATTTAGCGTCCGAGGTTTACGTTCAGGTAATTTATACACCTCAATATCACCACAAACACGATTACAACCAGGTCAAACTTTTTTAGTGGGAGTTGTCACCAATAATCAAGACCCTAAAGGATTGAGTCGAGTGAAAGTTAAATTCCCCACCCTTACAGAAGAACATGAGAGTTACTGGGCAAGAATGGTATCAACTGGTGCAGGTTCTGGTCGCGGTACAGATTGGCTACCAGAAATTAACGATGAAGTTTTGGTTGGTTTTGAACATGGTGATATTCATCGACCTTATATTATCGGTGCAGTCTGGAACGGACAAGATGCACCACCAACTTCTGTAAAAGATAGTGTAGTTAGTGGTCGAGTTCGTCTGCGAACCTTCAAAACCCGTGTTGGACATCAATTACAATTTGTAGATGAAGATAAAGCTACTAGTAATACGGGTGTATATATAGAGACAAAAGGTGGACATAAAATTAGTCTTAACGATACTAAAAAGTTTATAGAAATACAAACATCAGCAGGACAGACAATACTGATTAATGACCCGACTGGCAATATCAGTATTCAAGCAAACTCCACTATTAGTAATACTGCTGCAGCTTCTATTTCCTCCGAAGCATCATCCATTAGCTCAACAGCAGGTGCCGCTATGAATATGAATTCTGGTGGTGAGATGAGTATGTCAGCAGGTGCCGCTATAACTATGACCGCAGGTGGTGCGATCGCAATTACTACACCTGGTCTTTTATCGATAACTGCTGGAACTATGACACTAACTAGTACTTTGGGACCAATTACAATGACTACACCAATAACAGGTCCTAAACCAATTCCATAATTTCCTTTACCCTTTCAGTGAAACTCGACCTTTGGCGAATAGGTTTATATCTTCTACCCCAATATTTTGGATATATATGTGATATCTACTGCGGAGGGCGCCTAAATGCCAAATCCCGTTTATGGTCAGGAGCGAGAATATTTAGGGAAAGGTTGGGCTTTTCCACTGCAATTAAATTTGCAGGGTGGGATAAAGTTTAGCAGTGAGGACGAGAAAGTCAAAGAGTCGATATGGATTATTCTTCGCACGAGTTTAGGAGAACGAGTTTACCGACCGAACTTTGGGTGTCGCTTGTCAGAATTGGCATTTGCTCCTTTAAATAGCGATACTTTGTTGCAAATTCGCATGTATGTTACAGAAGCTTTGGAAGTTTGGGAACCGCGTATCATTCTTGATGATGTTCGCACTGATCCTGACCCAATACGCGGCAGAGTAGACATTATTATCAAATACAAACTCAAAGATTATCCTGACTTTTTCAGCTTTGTTTATCCTTTTTATTTAACTTCGGCGGAGTAGGGGCGGGCAAGGATGCCCACCCCACAAGATAAATAATCTAAAATCGCGCAACTAATATCCAAACTCTAAAATAAAACTGTGGAATTCGACTTTTTACCAAAATTACCTTCTTCAAATTTGGATGACCGCACCTTCGACGATTTGGTGGAAGAGTGTATTATGCGTATTCCTCGCTACTGCCCCGAATGGACAGACCATAATCTGAGTGACCCTGGAATTACGCTGGTTGAGCTTTTTGCTTGGTTAACCGACCAAATGCTACTTAGGTTTAATCAAGTACCGCGTAAAAGTTATGTTGCTTTTTTAGAATTATTAGGTATTAGACTTCAACCTCCTGCCCCAGCACGCACGGATTTAACTTTTTATTTAAGTTCCGATTTGCCGGAGACTTACACAATTCCAGAAGGAATAGAGGTTTCAACGGTACGAACTGAAATTACTGAAGCTATTACTTTTAGTACTGATTTTCCTTTAGTTATTGCAAAACCTCGTTTACAACATGTTTTAACAGCGTTGACTGCAGAAGAAATTCCCCAATCTTTAAGAGAAAGAGTAACTAATACCTGGAACCGTCAATCTGATGCTTTCTGGGAAGGTAGTGAACAACCAATATTTGAAGAGGAACCATTACCGGGAAACTGTTTTTACTTAGTTATTAATTCCAATGATCATCAGGACGGTAATGTTTTAGAAATTACTTTTCAAGGTGCCTCAGCTACGCCTACAGGTATTAATCCTAACAAACCACCACGTCGTTGGGAAGCTTGGGATGGGGAGAAATGGCAACCTATTTTATCAAAAGAAGCTGATGACAAAACACAAGGTTTTAGTTTTTACGAAATGGCTCAACAGGGTAATAATCCTGAGCAGGGAACAGAAGTCAGGCTACATCTACCTTCAAACTGGCCTATAACCAACTTTACATCATATCGGGGTCGTTGGATTCGCTGTGTACTCACTCAATTAGGCACAAATGATTCTGGTTATAATCGTCCTCCACGAATTGCTGGTTTGGGAGTGCGTGCAGTTGGTGGTACAGTTAGCGCAAGTCAAAATAATTTCATTGAAGATGAACGTTTGGGTCTTAGTAATGGCAAACCAGGACAAATTTTTCAACTTCTGCAACCACCAATATTGGAACGTCGAGAGAACGAGTATATTATAGTTATTCCTCCTGGTGGTTTACCTCAAAAATGGCAAGAAGTTCGAGACTTTGCCGATTCCACTTCAGAAAGCTTTCACTACGTAATAGATTCAATTGACGGTAAAGTTCAGTTTGGTCCGTTAATTCGCGAACCCAGTCAACTCAAAAGTCAAACAGAAGTTCGATCGCGTATCCAACACCCAAGACCCGAAGATACATTTGTTCAAGTTAGTGATACAAACAAAAGTACTCTTGAACATCAGTATGGTGCTATCCCTCAACGCGGTGCAGAAATCAAAATGGTTAGTTACCGTACAGGAGGAGGTAGACAAGGCAATGTTCAAGCTCATTCACTGCAATTTTTAAAATCTGCTGTTCCCTATGTTGCCAGTGTCATCAATCATAAAGGCGCTATTAATGGAGCAGATGGGGAGTCACTCGAACAAGCAGTGATTAAAGCGCCGCGAATTCTACGATCGCGCGATCGCGCAGTTACAGTTGAAGATTTTGAAGTATTAGCCGAACAAGCAGGTCAAGGAGCAATTGCTCGCGTCCGCTGTTTACCAGCCGATGCAAATCGACAAGCTGGTACAGTCACTTTACTGATAGTCCCGAATTTCAATACAGATGCGATCGCTCAAGGACAAGGTTTATCTCCTGAGAAATTCGACCTTAGTCCAGCACTCACTGAACAAGTTTTGGGTTATCTAGACGAAAGAAGGTTATTAGGAGTGCAAGTTCAACTACAACAACCAGAATATATGGGTGTTTCTGTCCAAACCGAAATCGGTTTAGAACCAGCTTATGATAATCCTCTCGCACGTGAAGAAATTCTGCGTTATATCCGAATATCGCTGTATAAATTTTTAAATCCCTTAACTGGAGGAATTGAACAAAAAGGCTGGGCATTCGGACGCCCACTTTACGAATCAGATATTGTGGTACTACTCCAACAAGCGCGTGGTGTCCGTTACCTCGGTCCGGTTCTATTATTTCCTATACGTAAGCAAGGTGACACATGGAGGCGTCAGCCATCACCGGAGCGCGTAATTGACCCTGGAGTACAAGGTCTTATCTGTTCCTGGGCTGATAATAACTTGCGCTCCAATCACGTAGTTAACATTCTTAATCGTTAATAAAGATGCGATATATCAAAAATACATCAAGACGCGATATAGCGTTCATACATTTAGTATTACTATGATTCAAAGTCGCTCTACTTCTAAAGTCAAAATAGACTTAATCCCAATGCAAATTCCCGAAGCGCTACCGGGAGTAGCTTTGGCATTTACAGGGGTAGAAAATCTTGATGAAATTGCTGGACACAGTTTGTTACTACATCCCGGACAACCAAGCGAAATGATTGTGCAAGTGCATAACTTGACGGTAAATCCTTTACGGTTGGAGTTGAAAGTAAAAGGTGACTTTCCTCAAGAGTGGTGTCAAATTGGAACAGAAGGCTCGGAAATTGCATCTAGAGATACTATGCAAGCCGTGCTTTATTTTCAAGTCCCTGTCACCTTTTTTGAAGACCAGGAAGCGATCGTTCCTGGAAGAAAAGATAGATTAAATCTTAACTTTCGCTGTTCAGTTGATTTATATCTAGACCCAGGTACAGAACAACAAAAAATCGAAACTAGCGACGAATTTAGTATATGTATACGTCCTTGGTCTACGTACATGGAATTGTTACCGCTTCTATATCGCGAAGTAGACTTTATTGGTCGCTTCATGAATATATTTGAACAAGCTTATCAACCAGCTATTGATAGCTTTAATACCATGTGGGCAAACCTAGATCCTTTAACAGCGCCGCAAGCATTGTTACCATTTTTGGCTCACTGGGTTGGTTGGCAATTTGACTCTGTATGGGAACTCCAACAGCAGCGGCGGTTAATTCGTAGAGCGGTTGATTTATATCGATGGCGAGGAACTCGTAAAGGGTTGCGTCTTTATTTACATTTATATACAGGTTTACCACTAGATGAAAATATCCCAAACGAAAATGATAAGCACATTAGCATTACAGAACCTTTTGGTAATAGTTTTACTCTGAATGAAGCAGTACTCGGAAATGCAGTATTAGGAGGAGGAAGAGCGTACCATTTTGTAGTGCGTTTGCGACCAAAAGAATCAAATACTATACACGAAGCGCTAATCAGAAGAATAATTGAACAAGAAAAACCCGCTTTTTGTACCTACGAATTATCTATAGAAAACAGTAACTAAAGCTATTTAACTCCTAACTCCTAACTCCTAACTCATTATGTCTCACCCTTTTCCACCTCCACCAATTCAACCTTTTGAGCGTTTACAAGCTTCCGACGGTTTACTTATAAATGCTGAACGCTGGCGGAAAGCACATAATTACCACCGCAAGCGACAAAACACTCATTATCAATGTTTAAACCAACCGGGAATTGTTTGCGGTTTGGGTGTGCGAGATATTGAGGCACCGAGTAACGTCGAAGCTAAATACCGAGATGGACGCTGGGTGCAAATTCAACCTGGAATAGCTATAGATTTGGCTGGGAATTTAATTGTTGTTCCGACACCTTATGACTTTCCGATTGATTTGGAGGTGGCAAGTAGTGAACCGCTTATGATTTATTTAACTGTTAGTTATATTGACCCGGAAGAACTGCGCTTGCGCGAATCGAGAGATACTGTCCACGAAACTTATCGATTTGACCAAAGAAACTCAACACTTGATATTTCCGAAATAGAAATTTGTCGTATTCTTTTACAGCCAGGACAAAAAGATATTACTCAACCTGCTGATGCATTTTTTCCCGGTTATAATAATATCAATTTACGTTACCGACGTCAGGCACAAGCCCAACCTCAAGCAATTGTAAGACTGGCACAAGTTAATCACAGTGATTCTGGATGCGATCGCAATTTTTTTAACTTATCTTACTTGTTACAATCAATAGAGCCTTTGTACTCTTATTTACAAGGAACTGAAGAAGCTGGGCAGGTGACTTTATCTGAGAATATTCAAGAGTATGATTTACTTTATCTGACTGGGCAACAAGCATTATCCTTCAACAATCTGGAGTTGAATTCTCTGAAAAAATATTTCAAATCAGGTGGAGTACTTTTAGTCGATGCACCTAGAGATGCAACTCCTTTAATAGAAAGTACTTATTCTCTAGCAGAACAGTTAAAAAATCCTTTAAAACCTTTAGTTGAATTACGACGCGACCACCCCTTAAGAACGCAACCTTTTTTATTTGCAGCTTTACCAATAGTAAATCAACAACCAATAGAAATATTAACTAGCGGAGGAATTATTTTAATCATTGGTGATTTAGCATCCGCTTGGGGATTAGATAAAGACCTTACCCTACCTAGACTGGCAATTCGCACCGCGCAAGAATTAGGCATTAATATTCTCGCTTTTGCTTGGAAGCGACGCCAGTTAATAGGTTTGCAACAAGAGGATGATTCTGGAAAGTGGTAGCTGTTTATATATTGTGGGATAGGCGTCCCGAACATTTAATTTGAAAAAATATTACTTACATTTATGATTACTGTAATTTAGCCCTAATCCTATAGGATTCATATTTGATTTCTGGCGAAGCTAGGTACATCATTGCTTCTTTCCTGTTCCTTGTTCCCTGCGCTGACTTTGTTAATTCAGAAATTAAACCGGATTCCTATATTAAGTGTTAACTCCTGACTCCTGAGTGCTGTTTCCTTATTTAGCCTAAATATGGCAGAATGAAAAAATAATCTATATTTACTTATGGTTAAATCCAATGCTCCCTGGTCAAATTCTGCGCAATCGCTATAAAATTATCAAGCCGTTAGGAAGTGGTAGCTTCGGAATCACCTATTTAGCTGAAGATTTAGATCTACCCGACCATCCTCAATGTGTTGTCAAAAATCTTCGGCAAAGCCAAAATCAAGAAGAGTTACAAGCCTTTATTAATTATTTTAATAAAGAAGCAAAAGCTTTATATCGCTTAGGTCGTGAATACAGTCAAATTCCACAACTTTTTGCCCACTTTGAAGAAGGGGGTGAATTTTATTTAGTGCAGGAATATATTGATGGATACGATTTGAGTCATGAAATTTTCTCTGGCAATAAGTTAAGTGAAGTTCAAGTAAGGCAGCTTTTAAAAGAAGTTTTAGAAGTATTAACAATTACTCATAACAAAAATATCATTCATCGAGACATAAAAGCACAAAACCTAATGCGCCGTAATAGTGACGGCAAGATAGTATTAATAGACTTTGGAACTGTCAAAGAAATTAGTCAATTAAAAAACAATCCTCAAGAGCTAACCAACAGCCATTTTATTGTTGGTACTCATGGTTATATGCCTATGGAACAGTTACATGGATATCCCAACTTATCCAGCGATATTTATGCTGTGGGAATGTTGGGAATTTATGCTTTAACTGGGATTAGACCACAGGAACTATCGGAAAAGAAAGACCCAAACACTTTTGAAATAATTTGGCGAGATAAGGTTTCGGTTAGCCCCGATCTCGCAAATGTGTTAGATAAAATGGTGCGTCTTAACTTCAATGAACGTTATCAAACCGCAGGTGAAGCACTGCAAGCACTAACAACACTATCACTGGAATCTACTATACGGACACCACCACCGCCTCCATCATCCGAACCCATACAGCTACCACCACCGTCTTCATCATCAATTTCACCACCATCACATTTTTTTGTAGCAAAGCAGAGATTTTTGATTGGTGCTGGAGTCATAGTGAGTTTACTTTTGGGAATGGGGTTATTATTTATGACTTTTTCGTCGAGACAACCCGCAATTGATGTGAAACTAGTTTGCCCAGAAACACCTTTACCACCTTTACCGAGTACGGGAGGTAGGAAATACGGTACTGCAACACTGTATGGTTTTTCAGATGAAAAATATCCTAGTGGCAAAGGAATCATGGTCTTTCCTGATACAGAGCATGGTGGAACTAGTCGATTTGATGGAGAACTAAAAGATGGAGATTTTCACGGTTGTGGAAGCTATAGATATGGTAATGGAGATCGCTATGTAGGTCAGTTTGTTAAGGGTGAACGTCAAGGCGTTGGTAAAATAACATATCATAATGGTTGTGAATATTCTGGGTATTTTGAAAGAAGCGAGCCTAATGGTCAAGGAACTTGTAAATTGAAACATGGCTTGCCTTTGCGTGGAATTTGGCATGATAATACACTTCAAGGAAGCAATCAGACTTGCACCTGCAAGTAATTTTGAAAACTCCTAATTTTAAAACTTGGAATTGTTAATATTTTTCCAAACTATAATTTTTTTATTTAATTAAATTTAATAAATTACATATAGTAATCTTAAATTGTTTGCGATCAATAAAATTTTGGAAATGCTTATAAAAATGTACTTTTCATTTCCATATTTTCTCATGTTACAATCCGGATTGCTATAGATAAAAGCTAAATTATAAGAAATTAATTTATTTGAAAACTAACATGAGTAAAGACTATTTTTTCCTAATTTTTGATATTTACAGGAGTACAAAATGAATCAATCACTTGCAAAGCTGATAATTTTTTTATCCAAAGCTTCGTTACTTTCTATTACAAGTTTATTCATTTTTGTGCGACCATCTCTAGCGCAACTTACTGCTATTCATTCATTGCCAACTGCCTCAACTTCACCACCTAAAAAAAATCTCATAAGCCAAAACCCAAGTTCAACACCTCCAGAAGATTCCGTAAGCCCAAGTCCAACACGTCCATATAATCCAATAAGCCCAAGTTCAACACCTCCAGAAGATTCCGTAAGCCCAAGTCCAACACGTCCATATAATCCAATAAGCCCAACTCCGCCCACACAACAACAACAAACTCCGCCCACACAACAACAACAAACTCCGCCCACACAACAACAACAAACTCCGCCCACACAACAACAACAAACTCCGCCCACACAACAACAACAAACTCCGCCCACACAACAACAAATAACTCCGCCCACACAGCAACAACCAACTCCGCCCACACAACAACAACCAACTAAACCCACACAGCAACAACCAACTAAACCCACACAGCAACAACCAACTCCGCCCACACAGCAACAACCAACTAAACCCACACAGCAACAACCAACTAAACCCACACAGCAACAACCAACTCCGCCCACACAGCAACAACCAACTAAACCCACACAGCAACAACCAACTAAACCCACACAGCAACAAATAACTCCGCCCACACAGCAACAAATAACTCCGCCCACACAGCAACAAATAACTCCGCCCACACAACAACAAATAACTCCGCCTACACAACAACAAATAACTCCGCCTACACAACAACAAATAACTCCGCCTACACAACAACAAATAACTCCGCCTACACAACAACAAATAACTCCGCCTACACAACAACAAATAACTCCGCCTACACAGCAACAAATAACTCCGCCTACACAGCAACAAATAACTCCGCCTACACAACAACAAATAACTCCGCCTACACAACAACAAATAACTCCGCCTACACAACAACAAATAACTCCGCCTACACAACAACAAATAACTCCGCCTACACAACAACAAATAACTCCGCCTACACAGCAACAAATAACTCCGCCTACACAGCAACAAATAACTCCGCCTACACAGCAACAAACTCAATATCAGTTAATACCTAACTATGTTGGGATAGGTGGTAATTTTGGATTGAGTGGAGATACTGCTTTAGGTGAAAATGCCTTTACTGTCTTCGGTAAAATTGGTTTAACAAAAAACTTCTCTTTTCGACCTGCTGTTGCGGTCAGTGACAAAGCTGTATTTCTTCTACCTGTAACAATTGACTTTCCAGTGGAATCATTCACAGAACTTGGAGAATCCAAAATAATAGCAGTTCCTTATATTGGAGGGGGAGCAGCAATTTCTACAAGTGGAGGTGATTCCGTCGGATTTCTTCTCACCGGTGGTGTAGATGTACCATTATCACGTGAATTTACTGCAACTGCTGGATTAAATGTTGGCTTCTTCGATCAAACAGATGTTGGGTTAGTGTTAGGAATTGGATACCACTTTTAAGAGCGTTTGTACTTAACTGTATCTGGAATCCTTAGTAGCGAAATCGCATCAAAATGACAATTATAGACGAAAGTCGAATAAGTCTGGAATGTATTTTCTCTTATGCTTATCTTAAAGCACAGTACAATAATCCATCAAAACTAGTGGTATGTGTAATTAATTTCACGCTTACGTAGACGTTACATGTCAAAGTCTCTACAACAATTTATAATTTGGAAATAGTATTTTTTGATACTTAAATGCTTGATATATAACGATGAGCGCAACGACTACCAGCAATCAGAACGTTGATAATCATGCGTATATGACGATCGCCTTAAGCCAGCTTAGGGAGACTTTGCTGAACCACGCTGATCCAAGTTTGCTGGAGGAGGATATTACACATGGGGAAAGTCCAGTAGCGAAAGATTTAATAGATTCGATTACATCCGCTGAACCGTCTGCGTTAGATAGACTTTGTGCGACTTTTGGTTTAAGTGATTTTGAACGAAATTTACTGCTGTTATGTGCTGGTGTAGAACTTGATGCGAGTTTTCCAATACTTTGCGCTGCTGCTTGTGGAAATGCACAGCGTACTTATCCGACTTTTGGTTTGGCGATGACGGTATTGGAAGGTATGCACTGGGGCGCCTTTACTCCGGCTGGTTCATTACGCAGGTGGAAGTTAATCGAAGTGGGTTCTGGAAGTGAGTTGATGAGTAGCCCTTTGCGGATTGATGAACGGATACTGCATTATTTAATGGGTGTACAGCATTTAGATGACCGTTTGTTGGGAATAGTCGAACCTGTAGGGGCGCCTTCTGATTTAGTTCCCTCTCACTCACAAATCTCGGAAAAAATGGTAGCTGCTTGGTGGGTAGAGATTCATGATTTTCTCAAGCTGCCAATATTACAGTTATGTGGAAATGAGGTAGCTAGTAAACGTCCAATTGCAGCTCTAGCTTGTCACTATTTGGAATTAAACTTATATGCAATTGCTGCTCATGCTTTGCCAACAACTCCCAGTGACCTCAAACAATTTAAATTACTTTGGGAGCGGGAAGTGTCACTAGCTAATTGTGCGCTGTTAATTGACTGCGATGACTTGGAAGGTGCAGATACCGGAAAAGAAGGAACGATTACGTATTTATGCGAGTGGATGCGTTCTCCGGTAATTCTTACTACTACCGAACGCAAGCGATCGCGATTAAGACCATTACTAGTTTTTGACATCGAACGTCCGACAACAAAGGAGCAGTACACTATTTGGGAACAAGCATTGGATGGCACGTCTGAATCTATTAATGTTCAAGTCGATAACTTAGTATCTCAATTCAATCTCAGTGTTCCGGTGATTCAAGCGGCTTGTTCTCAAGCTAGCGTTCAGTGGCGTCAGCAAGAGTCAGAAGTTGCAGAAAATATAGAACCCACAACAGATTTTAACTATCTTCTCTGGGATACTTGCCGTGCGCAAGCTCGTCCGAAATTAGATGATTTAGCACAGCGAATTGATTGTGCGGCGAATTGGGAAGATTTGGTATTGCCAGAATCTCAGATACAAGTTCTTAGAGATGTTGCCATGCAGGTTAAGCAACGAGCAAAAGTATACGATCGCTGGGGTTTTGGAGGCAAAAGCAAGCGAGGATTGGGGATTAGCGCATTGTTTGCTGGTGTCAGTGGTACAGGTAAGACAATGGCAGCAGAAGTACTCGCACGGGAGTTACGATTAGATTTATATAGAATTGATTTAAGTGCAGTAGTAAGTAAGTATATTGGGGAGACAGAGAAAAACCTCGGTAGAGTATTCGATGCAGCTGAGTTGGGAGGTGTAGTATTACTATTTGATGAAGCCGATGCTTTATTTGGTAAACGTAGTGAAGTTAAAGATTCTCATGACCGTCACGCCAATGTCGAGGTAAGCTATTTACTACAGCGTATGGAAAGTTATCGAGGGCTTTCTGTATTAACAACTAATTTAAAAAGTTCATTAGACCAAGCATTTCTTCGTCGTATTCGCTTTATTACCCAGTTTCCTTTCCCAGATTCGACTCAAAGGGCAGAAATTTGGCGGCGGATTTTTCCAAAGTCTACACCAACTGAAGGTTTAGATTATCAAAAGTTGGGACAATTGAATGTCGCAGGAGGTAATATTCGCAGTATTGCATTGAATGCTGCATTTTTAGCAGCAGATGCTAACGAGGCAGTGACAATGTATTATATGTTGCAGGCAGCTAAGAGCGAGTATATCAAATTAGAGCGATCGCTTACTGATACTGAGGTTAAAGGTTGGGTTTGAGCTTCTAGTTTGGGTATTTTTTTATTTGCAAGTCCCTGATGCAAGAGTACTCTCCCGAATCCACAGGTAAAATCCCTCAGCATCTGCCCAACCTAGTTCTTATGAAAATCCAAATATAATTAAAATAAACTGAAAATGCAAATAAAACATTACTAAAGGTGAATACTGTGGATAATTGGAACATTTTATTAGAAAGTACAGCCGATGGCTCTACTGTAGCTACTGTCCTAGAAATTCCTAATTGCCAAACTACAGATGAAACTAAACAGGGCGCAGTTGAGAAAGTTCAGCAGCTATTACAGAAGCGTCTAGCAAAAGCGGAAATTATTAAGATTCCGGTGCCTGTACAAGCATCTACCTCAGATCACCCTTTGATGAAATTTGCTGGAATTTTTAAAGATGATCCAGATTTTATGGAAATCATCAAAGAAATAAGAGCAGAACGCGAACAAGACAGCGATATATGAGCTTCTGGATTCTCGATACTGACCATGCCTCATTGTTTCTAGCTGGAAATAAGCCAATAATTGCCTCTGTTGCAAAATATTCTAATGATGTAGCAATCACCGTAATTACCGTGCAAGAGCTATTTAATGCCTGGGTTGGGAGATTAAATGACCCTGCACAAGCGCCAAAGCTTATTTACCTTTACACCAAGCTGTGGGAAACTACAGAGTTTTTCAAGGTGATAACCGTTTTAAACTTTGACCTAGATGCCGAAAACTGCTATCAAGTTTTACGGCAAAACTCCAAGGCTCTAGCAAAAAAGAAAATTGAAAAAGATTTACGTATTGCGTCCATAGCTCTGGCTCTTGACGCAACGATAGTCACACGCAATTACAAAGACTTTTCCCAAATTCCAAACCTCAAGATAGAAAATTGGGAAGAGTGAAAGTTAATTTTAAGTAATTTAGTTTCTTCGTTAGCTATAAATAAAGATACTTACTTTTGGTAATGAATACTACAACAGTACCGCACGCAAGCTCGTCCGAAATTAGATGATTTAGCACAGTGAATTGATTGTGCAGCGAACTGGTCCGATTTAGTATTGCCAGAATCTCAGATACAAGTTCTTAGAGATGTTGCTGTACAAGTTAAACAACGAGCAAAGGTTTATGAGCGCTGGGGTTTTGGAGGTAAAAGCAAGCGAGGATTGGAGATAAGCGCTTTGTTTGCTGGTCTTAGTGGTACTGGTAAAACAATGGCTGCTGAAGTACTCGCGCGAAAATTGCAATTAGATTTATACCGGATTGATTTAAGTGCAGTAGTTAGTAAGTATATTGGGGAAATAGAGAAAAATCTTGGTAGGGTATTTGATGCGGCAGAGTTAGGAGGTGTAGTACTATTATTTGATGAGGTAGATGTTTTGTTTGGTAAACGTAGTCAAGTAAAAGATTCTCATGAGCGCCACGCCAATGTCGAGGTAAACTATTTACTACAGCGTATGGAAAGTTATCGAAGATTTTCTGTATTAACAACTAACTTAAAAAGTTCAGCGTACATCTATTTTTCTGTTGGCTATGTGCGTTACTTTTTTTCCTCTCCATACAAGTTTGGCGATCGCACTACACGATTTGCAAGCTCTCACATTCCCGTTTGTTCACGAGCTTTGGTTTGTCGCTTTTTTTCCACTCTTCGTCCCAATATACCCCTTTGTATGGGCGCTATTCGCTCCGACCTCCCCTCACTCGTGCCTTTTCTTCCTACCGAGTTCTAGTTTCTTCTCTCAAGTTTCCCACCATCTCCTTTTTATCGCTCCGACATGTTCCTCACAATTTTTCTTTTTGATCGCGTCCTTGGTATAGTCCGCAATTTCGCCTATCTTCCTCTTCCATGTTTACAACGGTAGCGTCAGTTTCTACACCATTTTCTGCCTCATCCCGACTGGTGGCTCAAGCTTTATTTTTTCTCTTCAAACTTTATTTTTTCTCTCTTTCTTTTTTCTGTTTAAAAAATTTTTTAAAGTCTGTAATTTCTTGGATTTCCTGTGGTAAACTAAGCTCTTCTTTTCTTAAATTACCCGTGACCGCTGTTTCAAAGTCGTTTTTCCCTGGCTCTAATCCCGCTCGACGAACATCCTGTTCATTAAAACCAGTCCTCTTCAACGCTGCGTTCGTTTCCTCTCTTTGCTGTGCCCGGGTGGCTGGCAACGGTTCGCTCGCACTCCTCTCTAATGGCTTATGTCTTTGTCTCCTCTCGTAATCTAATTGATAGTTTAACTGTTTTCCTAATCTCGTCTCCATCATTTTCTCATCATCGTTTTGGAGTGCTGCTGTCTCAGTTGTGATGATGTCTTTTTGTGACCCTTTATATGCGGCTGGCATCCGGCCCGCCGTATCTTTATTTCCATATGCTCCATCTCGGGTGGTATTTGAGTCAAATAAATATCCGCTCTCTTCTGCCATTATCTGACCTGCACCTGCCCCCATCCCCCTGGTCATTTCCGATACACTTACAGCAGCTCGCTTGTTCCTTGCGCTAGAGTCTGTGCTGTTATAGTGCGCGTTCCCGTATATATTATTATCAGCCTTTTTGCTGTAATCACTCTTATTTGGTCCGCCGTGAGCTATTATACTCGAAAAAGGTGTCTGCCCTTTTGGGCTCCTGGCTGCATTTTCACTGCGTGTATTATTACTATATGGTGAACTATAGACCTTTCCTACCTTTTTGTTTTCCTGGTCTAACAATTGCATTTTCTCCACGTTTCCACTCTGATTTTTCACTTGGCGGGCTCCTGCAGCCAAAATCTCCCTATTGTTGCGGATTGGTGTATCCGTATATCCTTTGGAGTTTTTCTGCCCCTGAGGGGGCAACTCCATCCGCTCCGCTGCCCTATGCGTTCCTCTCATATATTCCGCGACCTGCCTATTCGCATCTATGTGTCTCGCATCTCCATGTTTGTCTATGATATGGCTTTGCGCTTTGTCCCATGGTTGACCTGTTTCTTGCCACCTCCCTGCATACTTCTGCCGTAAAACTGCCGGGTCCCTTTCCTCTCCATTCTCTGCCTTTTGAATCGGTGTCATCCTGCCAAGGTTTCCCGCATCCGACGCAAAATTTCTCTCTTTACCGAGTTTTTTGGCTGCATCCACTTCGTTTTCTGCGCTTTTGCCCTTTTCGTCCGTAGGAAACTGCTTTTTACTTAAGTGATGACCGTAGCGCTCTGCTTCCTTCAACGATGCCTTCAAATCTGGCGGCTGTGACTTGAGAGCCGATTCCGACTGCACAACAAACGGGCGCGACTGGTACATCGGCTTTGCTTTTGCCGTGGTATCGGGTGTCTGTTCCCTTGTTGTCTTGTTGCGGGCGTGCATCTGGCTTTTCATCGCGAACTCCTATCCATTTTTCCTATGTTTTTTTACCTAGTTTCACTCGAAATCTCTTCAGGCATTGCTAAAATCTTTACCCTTTAAGCAGATAATATTTTCGACTTTCTCCTGCGTATCTTTCCTTTGAGTCAGAAGTTTATTTTGCATATATTTAAAATAAAATAATTACATATTCTCAGTTTACCGACTTTGCAGTCGTTGTCGTAAATCTAAATTTATCATTGCATTTTTTGCAAAATCAATTGTTCACCACCCTGTTTAGCAACTATTGCCGGGTCTAAATTCAGCCTTCCTCGAAGGTATTCCTTCACTTGTCTATCTTCGTTAACTACTTGGTCACGAACTAGCTCTGCTGCATCTTTTAATTTGACTTGCTGCTTACTATCTTCTCCTTTGCTACTTTCAGATTTATCTGTTTCGCTTACAGGAATTTTAACCGCACGCTGGGTAGTGGCAAATCTTTTGTTATTACCCAACATATCCATCGCTTCTCTCTTTGCTAAAGATTGACCGTGCGTTCCCACTTTCGGACTTGGAGCGCTTTTATTTTCATTGTAAGTAGAAGGAGGAGCAACAAACTGTTTCTCTTGATTGTTCTGTTGGATACCACCACCCGAACCTGCTAAATTACTCTGAGTTGGTTTATTTAACAATCTACTAACTTCGGGGTCTTGAGATTGCGATGATTCTTCTTTTGCTTGATTGTCCGAAATCTTACTTTTTGCAGGTGATGTTAAATGCTCATCCAAATTTTGCTTTTTCTCTTTATCTTTTGATTGGGAAGTTTCCGTTGCACTTTTCATTTCTTCATTAAAGTGTTCTTTTGGTTCAGTCTCAATCTTTGGATCTTTTTGATGTTTTTTATTAAAGCTTTTTAACGAACTAGCAACACCCAAAACCTGTTTTAATTCTGAATTATGACTTTTCCCGTCATGTGGAAACGAGGGAGTAAAACCTAACCCCTTAGCCCCCTTTCTTTCAAGAGAGGGGGGAGAATTTAAAGCCTTTTCTCTATGAGGGGAGAGGTTTGGAGAGGGGTTTTTAGCAACCTGTGATAAGTTAGGTACAGAATTATTCTCATTCAACTTGCTTAATTCTAAATTTATACCCGACGTTAGCTTTTCTTCCTCCTCTTCCACCGAGAGCATTTGTATTGGCGCCATCGTAGTAAGACCTGCACACTGAATTGCATCAAGGTGATGACCGTAACGTTCTGCCTGACTTAAAGATGTTTTTAAGTCTGGTTGCTGGGAAGTCGTCTTTAATTGCATAATAAACGGGCGACCTTGAAGCATTCCCGAATTAAGATTAGTTAGGGAATGCAGCGTTTTTTTCTTATTTCTTTCCTTGCGCTGGTACACTCGGCTATATATACAGATACTTTGACTAAGCTTTAATCATTAATACTCTATTTCTTCTATCTTAAAACCATTATTAAGTAAGTCAACACAAAAGATTAGACTTAAGTCTAATCTTTTGCAGGATTTTCAGCAAATCAATTGAGCTATAATTTCGGGTATTGCAATTCAATTATAATTTAGAATTTCATCTCACTAGTTTTGGATACTTGGTAGTAAGCAATTTATCGCTTATGTAAGCAGGTCGCTCCGATTAATATATTTATTGTTCAATATTATACCTATAATCAACAATGAATACTCAAAAACTTCTTCAGAAAAAGTCTACCTCAACAGACACTGCAACCTCAGATAATCAATTTGAAGGTCGTGGGTTTGCCGTGCAAAGTAAGTCAGATGCTCAGCACTCAGACTTAAATACTCAACTAAAACAGGCAAAACGTTTTGGTCACAGTATCACCCAAATGAAGTCAGAATCTGCTCAACCTTCAAAACAAAACCAAACTAATCAAAATTCATCCTCTGGTGCTCGTGGTTCGATGCCTGCACCAGTTAAGTCAAAGATGGAAAATTCTTTTGGAACAAGTTTTGGCGATGTCAGTATCCATACAGACAGCCCTCAAGCCAAATCAATGGGTGCTTTAGCTTTTACTCAAGGCAATAATGTTCACTTTGCCCCTGGACAATATAACCCGCAAAGTTCTTCAGGGCAAGCTTTGTTAGGACATGAACTTACGCATGTCGTACAACAAAGAGCCGGAAGAGTCGCTGTACCACACCAAAGTAAAGGTGCCCCTATCAATGCTGACCCCAGTTTAGAAACAGAAGCTGACCAAATTGGAGCAAGAGCTGCCAAGGGTGAGCAGGTACAAGTTCCTGGCGCAACTAGCAGCTTCAAAACTATCCCGCCAATCCAAAATAGCACCGAACCCGTTCAGTGTTTCTTACCCTTGTTAATGGGTGGGTTAAGCGCCTTAGGAGGAATGATGGGCGGTGGCGGTGGTCAACAAGGTGGTGGAGGTATGATGTCAGGTCTCGGTGGAGCGCTTGGCGGAATGCTTGGTCCGCTTGGAGGAATGGCTGGCAGTATGTTAGGTGGTGTTGCAGATAGCTTTATGGGTGGTGGCGGTGGTGGCCAACAGGAAGAAATGATGTAATTACAAATTTGTTTTTGGTGCGTGAAAAATAATGTAGAGACGTTCCATGGAACGTCTCTACACGTTTAAATTCGGTCGATGTCTATTATTTAATTGTGATTCTTGGTGAGTCATATTCCCCGCTTGGGTTTTTGGATAGTGCACTCTCTGCTCCATCTACCTTTACCCGCACTAAGTACTCTCCTGGTTTGATGTTTTTAAGAGGTACTGTGATAGTGTCAGTATCTTCTGTTTGTGCTGGTGCTAATAAAGAGTACGCGATCGCCTCATTATTTGATATTCGATTTAGTTGTAATATAACTCTTTGGTCTTTACCAACTTTTGGACTAAATTTAACGCTGATGTCTATTGAGCGTAAATCCCCATTATTACTCTGTAGAGACTGTACTGTACGTGTCTCTACGGTAATTTTTGGATGTAGCACAAATGCCATAACATTTGATTCGACGAGATTATGTTGCTCTGTACTTCTCATCGTTTCATGTATAATTTGTACAGTGTGCACACCTGCGCGTAATGGAGGTACTTGTAGACTTACTTGTGTATCTTGAACATCAAAAGGTGTAAATAATTTATCTATATTACTCAGTCGAACTTTGGTAATATCACCGCGCAGTCGCTTACCCCGAATTAATAGTGTACTGCCTACAGTAATATTAGCTCCTGCTTGTGAAGAAGGCGTTGTTATTTGTTCGATACTTGGTTCTGATAACACCAAGTTAAGAACCTCTGATTTATCGGTACTATCACTCTCTATCAGAACCATTGACACCTGATAAGTAGCCGAAGGGCGATAATTCGTTTGCAGGGCAGACCAAATTCTGGAAGTTTCTTCCATATTCAAGAATGCTGGACTAACTTTGATTTGCCCAACTTTAAGAGCTAGATTAGATACAGACAAACCTGTAATAGCTTGTGAAAATACACCAGACGTACTTGTCTCGGCTGCATTTTTCAAAGCATTTTCTATAGTTTCAGATGTAATAGTAGGTAATTTATGCAACATTTGCATTGCATACCCCAGTAAAATCTCCGCTTGAAAATCTTTGGGACCGTAAGCCGTTAATACATAGTGTAGGTCAAGAGCTAAGGGTGGATTGGTCGAGTATGTGTTGCTGGTGCTATAAGGACTGCGGTATTCTTGAGATATCCAATCTACGTTACGATTTTGCGTGACGTGATATAAAAAAAGGTTGATTTGCGCACGCTCGTCAGTTCCCACTTGAATTTTATCTGGTGGCAACGCCGTTACAAGTACATCACCAACACTCGCTGCGATCGCGTCACTTACTAAACCATTTTCCAGCAGGTTTTTTATCACTGCTGTGACGGTGGCTATAGAGAGCGCATTACTCATCCTGCTTCCTCATGGCAATCCCCCAATTCATCATACCTGAGACTATAGCAATCCTATTTGAGTTCCAAATGCTAGCTATCAGAAACCCGGTTTCTTAAAGAAACCGGGTTTCTCGGCATTCAGTTTAATTTTTCTTACAAAAATAGACTTATTTTAAGAATAATTGTAGATTGGCCACGCATTTTGGACACATTTTGTGATTTAGACGATAGTATAATGTCAAATCTATATAGAATATATTAGTATCGTATTAACTAAATTCTAAATTATTATTAGTATAGTTTATTAATTATCTAACTATGTTAATACATTTAGGTTGATCAAAAAACTTTATTAAAAGACAGGATGGGTTTCCCTCAATGAACTCACCACCATCAAATAATTCTTGGATAAATCGCTTGATTGGTGATAACCAGCGTTATCGTTTAGAGAAACGGTTAGGTGGAGGTGGTATGGGAGAAGTCTTCCTTGCCACAGATACGCGGGTTGGTAAAGATGTAGCCCTTAAACTGCTTAAAGACAAATTGGTTGCATCTGGCGAAATGAGAAAACGCTTTGAGCGGGAAATTGCAATTTGTGCTGCCCTACAAAGCGACCATATCATCGAAATTAGCGACTGTGGTGTGACTACAGAAGGTTATCCATTTTATGTCATGGAGTACCTGCAGGGGCAAACACTACGTCAACTGCTGATGCGCGAAAGACAATTACCACCGGAACGTGTGGTAACAATTATGACACAGGTGTGCAAGGGTTTGCAGCTTGCCCACCGAGGGGTAGTCATGCAACGCAATGGTAAGACCACAGAGCGCATCAAGGTTATTCATCGCGACTTGAAACCAGATAATATTTTTTTAGTTCCTACAGATTTTGGTGAGTTGGTAAAGATTTTAGATTTTGGGATTGCTAAAATTTACAATGAGTCTTCCGAGTTAACAAATATCACTAAAACTTTTATTGGCACGCTTCGCTATTCGTCACCCGAACAAATTCAGAACCAAAAAAATATAGATGTAACTGCTGATATTTACAGTTTGGGAATCATTCTTTATGAAATGCTTAGTACCGCAGACCCTTTTGGGTTAAGCATTCAAGGTAATAATATCAGTGAATCTTCATGGTTACTGGCTCATAGCTACGAACCACCTAGACCATTAAGCGAACAACCAGGGTGTGAGCAATTACCTTCAGAATTAGAAGCTGTGGTGATTAAATGTCTGCAAAAAAATCCAATCAACCGCTTTCAATCAGTGCAAGAACTCGGTCAAGCATTGGAAGCGGCTATTAAACCCGTAACGAAAATTACTATTAAAAATACAACAATTGTTCAACCAGTATCACAGCAACTGCCTGGTAGTTCGGATGGCGAAACTGCTGCCAAACCAATTCAAGCATCAAACGATGAGACAGTTGATAGAACACCACAATCATCACCGCAAAACAAACCTCAACCAGGTTCTCAAGATATAACAATTAATAAACCATTGCAACCGCCGTTATTACAAACACCTCAACCCGGTTCCAATGAGGAAACAATTAACAAACCATTGCAACCACCACCGCACCAACCTGTATCTAATCCACCTCCACAGCAGGCACCCGAAGGTACTATTGCACAGATGCGACCTTCTAATACTCCACAGCCGACACCCGAAGGTACTATTGCCCAGATCCGACCTTCTAATACCCCACACCAGGCACCCGAAGGTACTATTGCCCAAGTCCGACCTTCTAATACTCCACAGCCGACACCCGAAGGTACTATTTTTCAACCGCGTGCTAGTAGCGGTGACAGACAACCACCAGATAAAACCTTATTTCAACCGCGACCCGATACCAATCCTAGTGGACAACAGGTTGTCGATAACACGATTATGCAACAGCAACCTCGTGCTACTAATAGTCAGCATTCGACAAATATACCCCAGAATACACCTGAAAGTACAATATATCAACAACGACCTGTTTCTAATCAAGGGCAACAGCAGATACCAAAACAAACAATCTTTCAGCCAAAAAAAGATCAAGCAACACCTCAAAAAAAATCTCTCAACACCTTGCTGATTGCAGGTATTACTTTAGCGAGCGTAATAATATTAGGTATTATTTTTTACTTTATTTTTAGTAGAATTAGCAATAATGATAAAAGGACACCGACATCTATTATATTGAAGGTAAATCTGAGCAGTTAAGTAGGTGTAGCGAACTGCAAACATCGGGAGATGAAACTGCAAACAAGTCAAAATTGAAACCACATTAACTGCAAATAAGAGGGGTCTCAAAACCACATTATCTGCAAATGATATCATGTTCGGTAAATCACTTACGATTAAGCTCCAATTTGAATCCACCAATGAAAGCCTGTTAACCCTTGAATCAAATCTTGCTGCTGAAGTAAAGATTGACACCGATGAAATAAAATTTCCTCCAAATCATCAAGTGTCTCAAATGTTCGATTAGCGATTGGTTCGTTTACCAAAGTCCACAATCTAACTGAAGAGTTGTAACTCGGGTGAATGGGAGGGCAAAAATGTCAAATGCAGCCCGGACGGAAGTTCTAGTTCTTTACTGGTATGCCATCCAGCTTGGTCAACAGCTAAAAGAATGTGTTTGTTCGCACCTAAACTGAATTCACGAGCAAAATCTGCTAAAACCTGATTAAAAAGTTCTGTATTTACATAAGGAAGAATCCACCAATAAGTTTCTCCAGTTTGGGGATGTACAAATGCATACAACCATAACCACTTGTATCTCCAGTTAACATTGGCAATTGGTGTTTCGCCTTCAGGAACATAGACGTAGTCGTTTTATTGGCTTGAGTCCTAAACGATGTTCATCTTCGCACGCCTCGTTCAACTTCCGCTTCTGGGTAAGCCGCTTTGAGTAACTTCTTCGGCTAGTTTTTTTTCCAAGCTTCTTGCTCAAAATGGTCACTTTCTATGTGAGATGGGCGAGGTACTCGTAGCCTAAAAGTCATCTGTCGTAATATCTCCCATCCCCTGTATCTACTAATCTTTTTCCCAATGACTTCACTCAACCAATCCGCAACTTTTCGCCCATTCCAGAATCCCCCATCTGGGGCGTTTGACTGCAAAGCTTGCCATAGCTGTGCTTGGTGAATGTCATCTATTAAGGGAGTTGCTCCTTGATTTTCACAACGGCGTTAAGCGTAGCTCTGCCGTAGGCAATCGCCTAATCCTTCAACGCCAAATTCGTTATACCTTTTTACCAGTGCGTATATCCATGTTCTGCTATAGCCTGTGAGTTCCTCAATTTCTTCCGTTTTTTTCCCTTGTGCTAATAACCATATAACTTGATATTGACGTAAAGTCTGCCGGGGGAAGCTTCCCCCGGCGAGCTTTACGACTTTCTACCCCGGTTTTCGCTTGACGGTAGAGTTGTTCTAACTCAGAAATCTTTAAATGTGTGGTTATACTTATCCGTTTTGGCATATTTCATAGTTGCATTTCTTAATTTTATCATAAGCGATTATGCGAACATGATATGAAACCACAATCGCTGCAACCAAACCACATTATTTGCAAACAAACACTGATTTACTGCAAATAGCCGGAAAGCCGTAGCCCGAGGAACTTCCAAGCAATAAAATCACCAACTGCAAGAATGATAATCATTGTTAGGCTGGAGAAGTAGAAGCAGCGGTCGGCTGCTTCTACTTCTCCTTTTTGTAGTAAATTCAATTTGGAACGGAATTTTTGGGTGTTGCGAGTGTTGATAGAATTAACTGATTCAGCCAAAAAATTGTTTAACGAAACAGCAAGCCAACTCAAAGGAGCAGCACGACGGCGGTTTCAAGCACAAGTCGTGATGGAATTAGGTTACGGAGGCCAACTGCTGGCTCAAAAAGAATTGGGGTGGGATAGAAATACTATCCGTAAAGGAATCAAAGAACTAACAACTGGGATTACTTGTGTAGATAATTATTCTCTAAAAGGGCGCTGGAAAGCAGAAGAACACTTACCAACCCTTTTAGAGGATATCAAGAAATTGGTTGATTCACAAAGCCAAACCGATCCAAGCTTTAAAAGTCAAAGGCTGTATACGCGACTAACTGCAAGTCAAGTGAGAAAGCTATTAATTGAGAAGTTCGATTATAGTGATGAACAGTTACCGACCGAAGAAACAATTCGCGTTAAATTGAATTATTTAGGTTATCGACTCAAACGAGTAGCAAAAGTTCTTCCTCAAAAAAAATTCCAGCAAACTTAGCAATCTTTGAGCAACTAGCGGTAGTTAATCAATCAGCTTTAGATGATAAAAGCATTTTACGTCTTAGCCTTGATGCCAAAGCTCGTGTGAACATTGGGTCTTTTGATAGAGGGGGCAGAAATAGAGCTTTTACCGAGACTGAAGACCATGATTATAACCTAAAAACAACTGTAACTCCTTATGGGATATTTCTTCCAGAGTTAGATGAACTATTTTTATACTTTACAGAGTCTCAGGTAACGAGTGATTTTATTGTTGATATATTGGAGGATTTTTGGGAAAGTGAAAGTTGGCGATTTTCAGATATAAAAACACTTATTCTTAATCAAGATAATGGAGGAGAGAATAATTCTAGACGTACCCAGTTCATGAAGCGTATAGTGGAATTCGCTCAATCTAACCAACTTAATATACTTTAGCCTACTATCCACCCTATCACAGTAAATATAACCCAATTGAGAGAACATGGGGGATACTAGAGAAATATTGGAATGGTAGTATTTTGGATGAAGTAGAGACAGCTTTAAAATTTGCTCAAAATATGACATGGAAAGGAAAGCATCCTGTAGTTAAATTAGTAACTCAAACTTATGAAACTGGAGTTAAGCTTACCAATCAAGCTATGTCTGCTATTGAAAAACAAGTAGCCCGTCTCACTAATTCTACACATGAAAAGTTTCCCAATTTAGGTAAGTGGTTTGTTGATATCTGTTGTGGAAGCACCTAATTTAAATCATCATTACTAGAATATTTTGACTCTTTAATTATCAATATTAATTATTACCATGCACCTTACATTTATTAAAGAGTGCAAAGCTTTTCATGAATATTTAAGGAGGAGAAAGGGGTTGGCAACCCCTTTCTCCTCCCCCTAAAAATAATTCTCATTATTTTCTATACTTGGCTTCTTAGTTTTTGTTGATTAATTTATTTTTTGGAAGTCCCTGAAGTGAGATAACGACATGACTGACAGGCAAGCAGCAGATGCAGTGCGCGGTCGAATTGATTGGAAGTACCCACTTTCTCTAGAACTAACCGACCCCGGCTTTGATTTTAGCGTGCTATGCGAATTTAAAGGGCGACTAATAGCGGGGGGTGTTGAACAAAAATTACTGGATATTTTATTAAGTAAGTCGTGGTGAAATTTTATAAGTATGTAACAAAAAATTAAGCAGAAGAATTAGAGTGAAATCTTACACGGTGTGTACTGTAATTTCCTTTTTCTCCTCTTGTTTGAACTCCATCAATGACGGCATAGGCAAGATCTAACTCGTCGTCAAAACTTTTAGAAGCTAGTTGATCTTTTTTCAGGTGTTGCCATTCCAATTCAATCGGGTTCATCTCTGAGCAATATTTGGGTAGAAAAAAGATGTACAAACCCATGTCTTCCCACTTTGACCATAATTGCTGAACTTCTTTACACCGATGTATCGGCCCGTTGTCCTGGACGATGACTCTGATGCGTCCTGTTTTTTGGGCAATTGCGGCTTCCTGCTCCATCATCTGGATATAAGTTTTGCGTGAAACACCGCCAATCACCAGTCCGTACACAAAGCTAATTAGAGGCTGAAGAAAACCAATAATGCTCAACCTTCGTCCCCGGCGTTGACTCTGCTCCAAGCGTTTTTGCACAGCGAGAAAGTAGTAACTGTAACTCGGTTCTCCCTGTGCGCAAAATCCTGATTCATCCAAATACTTTAAGTCTATTTCCCCAGCCGCCGCAGACAATTTCAGCATTTCTAGGTCTGCCTGTTTGAGTTGCTGTACTAGCAGATCTTGTTTTCCCTTGTGGCAATTTCATTGTTCGCTTCCAGATAATCCCTTTTTTTTAGTACCTGCCTTAGCCAGTCAGGACTTAACTTTACTGAGCGTTCTTTTTCTAATTTTTGGGCTAACTGAACGCTGTTATATGTGCGTGGTTCTTTTTCCAAACATTCTTCCAAGAACACCATGTCAGCTTCCGTCCACCTTGGTTTTCCTCCTCGCCCTGGTTTAGACCACAGCCCCTCCACCCCTAGCTTTTTCCATCTATGCAAAACTTCTCTTACTGTTTGGGCTGTCCAGTTAAAGTGAGCGGCTATCTTCTCCACGTACCAACCATGTGCGCTCAACCTGACTACTTCTGCTCGGTCTTTTACTTTCTGGGGTACATCTGCCGTTCTCAGATTGAACAAAGTTTTATCTTGCTCAAAAGTCAGAAATACCCTTAAACGGCTGCCCATATCCCTGTTACCTTGGTAGACCATTGTACGTATTTACTTATCTTTACACAGTTTGGTTTTTTCACCTCGTTCTACTTAAAGCAGTTTCAAGAAAAAGGTATTATAAAATACAAAGGAAAACAGCGCACTGATTCAACTCATGTGCTGGCGGCAGTATTTCCTTCTTATTGCTAATAATTGAAAATGACTTGGATGTGTTATGTCATAGTCTTCACACTCTTTAAAATATTTTTACTGGATTTCCAATACTGCTTATCTAAATTCTTATACCAGCTACATATCTCTGACAATAAAGCAACATGAGATTTGGCATTCGTCAAGAACGATATAACATCACATCCAACCTTTGGGACTTCTTCCCTTAAACTACATAACTCAGATTCCAAATTATTCCTATCGCTATTATCAGTCTCTAATAACGATAGGAATATTTTTAGCCACTGTTTCCAACTCCCACCAAATTCACTCGCTAACTTAGAGATGTAGCCCTGGCTAATACCAGAAACAGCCGAAACCGTTGATTGAGTAACTTTTTGTCGCATCTCCCAAAGCTCTTTAACAGACTCCTTGATTTTCCACCAAGATTTTTCATCTAATGAACCTGCTTCAATAGTCATATCAGCAGCATTAACACACTCTACTTCCTGCTCTAGAAAGCTAAGGTCATAGTCAGCACAAAAGTAGAAGCAAAGTTGTTCTTGGGTTCGATTGTGCGCTCGTAAACGTCCTATACCCTGCTTAATCTCAGCCTGTGTTGCCCAATTTACAAAGCAATGAAACTCTGACGAATCACAAATTTCTTTGGAAATGAGATTTTTTTTACATAAGGTTAGATAAAGCGCTTCTAAACAGCCGATATTTTGGTAGGGAATACCAAAGGTGACTAAGGTAGTCACCTGTTGAAAATCATTCGACCCTCGACTATCTCTGAACCATCCACCGTCACCTTCTTCACAAAACTTCACAAAATCAATGAATTTTATATTCGGGTGACGTACTAGCAACTCCTGGCGAAGTGCATTGACTCTGCTTTGGCAATATGAACTGCGATTTTTAGAAACTTGTCCTAGTCCTGTGACTTGAACTATCTTGAGATTACTGCTAACTGGTACTTCTTGTTCAATTGTTAAAATTTCTTCGGCTGAAATATTCATCCACCAAGATAAATACTCAGCATCAGCTGTTGCATCCAAATAAATGTTCCATGCAGCAGCTGATGCTATTAATGGGTGTCTTTCATTACGAGTTGAAATGAGCAACTGACCTTGATAAAGGCGCAAAGCACCAGGAATTCGTTGAGCCCATACTTGCATAAATGGTATAAACCAACACAAAGGGAAGTTTTGTTGAATTTTCTGTATCAGTTCAAAGGTTTTATTGTTAAAACGTTTTCGCAATATCCCAGGCAAATCACTGAGGTTTACCGAATACTCCTTGGTTGTATTAAAAAGTGATTCCAAGTCGGGATGTAAAACCTTCATTGCTACAGCAATGATTTCACCCAAATTGTCTGGTGGTTCACCAAGCATCTCCCGAACTGCAGCATCATTCCAGCCATAGTGAGGTTGTTTAATTTCTCCTGTCAGGCACTGCCGTAGTACCATCCACACTGACTGTAACTTTATATTAATTTCGGGATAGTGAACAGTTAATTGTGCTATGACCTGGTCTAGGTCTTTAACGCTGGCAGCGATCGCACTAACTGGTTGCACTGTCCGCATTGCTTCGTCCCAGATGATACCACAACTTGACCAGTCAAAGCTACTGGCATCAGGAGCACTATCAGGATGTGCGCGGATACGGTCGTACTTTAAAGTCTCTCGTCGTAAAAACCGATATCCAAACCCACCACCCGCACTCGAACGACAAGCTTCGAGTAAATGGCATGTACTGCAAACAGGATTGTCTACACCTGAATAAATTGAGATATTCTTGTTCTGTAAGGCTGTAAACACAGAACTGCGATGGCAGTTACCAGTTGTGTCAGGAATTTCTTTATTTTTGGGCCATCTGAGATATTGTTTTCCGTTGGGTGTAGAGTCCCACACCATCCCGCAATTGCGAACATCCAAATATTTATAATTGTGCTCGACAGTATCTGTGGTAATGTTTCTTGCATGATTTGTAAAATACCATAGTTTGTCAACTCCTAAAGCGTCTGGAGTAGCAATTCCTACATCATGGCTTTTGAATGTTCCAGTGGGACTTTTGTCTAAAATATGTTTCCATCCAGCAGCGATCGCTTCAGAGTAAACTTGTAAGCGTTGACCTTTCTTAAAGACAATTCTGGGTGGATGTTTAAAATCACCCCATCTGGGTAACTTTCCTGGTTTGTACTCAATTGTATGGAGAGTAACTCCTTCGTCCACAGTTTTGTCAGCGGTTCGTTGTGCAGAATATGAGTTACCAAAACCGTTTTTCGGTCGATAACGTTCTACCATCCGCCCGAACCAAAGCTTAAGTTTGTAGAGCATTCCCCACTCAAAATCTATGTCAGCAAGAGCTTTTTGAACTTTTTCTGAACACAGAGCAAAGAAATCTTCTGGTGTGATGGTTGTATTGTTCCAAACTACGACTACCTGATGTCCACCTTTGCGACAGTACTCAATACCTGTGGCATACTGGCGAATGAAATCCAGGTTGTCTATGGAGTGTTCCACCGGCTGTAACTCAATTACCTTGTCCTCTACTTGATGGAACGAACTTTGTTTGAGTAGCTTCCTGATTTGGTTATGGATATGGCAATGGTTAAAGTAAGCAGCACTGGTAATCAGTTTAATTTCATTTTGACGACCAGCAGCTAGTAATTCGTCGATGTCCAAGTGTTCTTTGGTTTCTAGTTGTCCCCAATCACCCACACTCAACTTATATTTCCATTTACAGCAGCGTTGTAGGGTTTGCTCCGATGCTTTAGCAATATGGGGATTGAGTAGTGTCCCTGCATCGGGCATAAGCCGAATTTCTTTGGGACGTAATCGTTTCAGGTAATCTTGAAGGGTTTTCTCACCGTAGTGAGCAGCACTTGCTGTACCGATGACAGTGATATCAGTTTGCCCAGAACGCCATAAGAAAACAGCTGTTAGTAGTGATTTGAGTGCTCCTTCGCAGAGAATTACTATTTTCACCTTTTTGGCATCGGGGTGTTTCCAGCAAAATAGCGGTAGTTCTCCATTTGGTAATTGTGGTCCAGTTCCTCCTTGGTTGTTACCACTTAGCCAGATGTATTTGGGGCTAGTACGTAAAGTGGCAATTTGAAAGCCAGTGATGTGAAAATCGGGGTCAAGAGCTGCTATAGTTATCCCCTCTGTTCCTAATAGTTTACTATCAGGAGATATACCGGGGAGGTCAGCGGTTATCCCAATTGGGGCATACAAACCTGGTTCCCAGGTTCTTAGCCAACCTAATACTTTTAACCAGTTAATTTCTTCAGTACTGAGCTGTCTTCTTTGCTGGAGGTGTGAGGAGTGTTGAGTACTCACAGTTGTTACGGTTTTTTGTAACAGTAACTGAAATTGGCGATGTCGCTGGGCGATAAGCCCCTCCATGTCTGCGCATTTTTCTACGCTCAAATGTTTTTGAATATTAATAGAATGGCGCTGCTGTTGCGAGTACAGAGGTTTTTCTTGTTGGTGGTTACTGCCGCTGTCGTCGTCCTTTACAAACAAACCGCCCATGTCGTTACGCAGCAGCGCCAGGAAGCGATAGCCAGCTGGTGCGTCTTGTTGATTGAAACTCCGCAGGCACTCAATTAAGTTGTCGTCTCTAATGGCGCAGCCGTGATTGTTAGCGCAGATGGGACAGGGATTACGTTTGCTAGTGTATTGACGTTTCATAGACGCAATTTACTTAAGTGGGAGTTTGAATCTCCCATGCATTAGATTTACGTGCGTCTGTAAAATACCATTTTGCCTTTTTTTGCTAATTGAGTACTCCTCTATATATATAGATCAGATGAGTACTTTTAGCCAAAACTCTTGTTATATAAGCATTTCAAAAAAGTAACTATCACATGAGGGGGCGTTAATTTTAGTGGGTTGAGTACTCATTTCAAAGTTTTGCTATATAAGGGTTTCAAACAAAATAACACTCATATTAGGGGGCTATCACATGAGGGGGCGTTAATTTTAGCGGGTTGAGTACTCATTTCAAAGTTTTGCTATATAAGGGTTTCAAACAAAATAACACTCACATTAGGGGGCTATCTATCACACGAGGAGGTAATTTGAGGTGAGTAAGGAGGGTTGAGTACAAAGCAGCAAAAATTGGGCTAACACTTGAGAGTGCAATGGCTTCCGAAATTTCTCAGGAAAGTTAGATGACGCTACCCAAGACTTCCTTCAACTTCACAACGTACTTCTGCGGAATTGGCTGGTCTTTGCCCTCATTTTCAATATCTCGCACCCAACTCTGACTCATCCCTATAGCACCAGCAATCTCCCTTTGACTCATACACTTAGCAGTTCTAATTTGCTTTAAAATAGCCCCAGTAAGTTCGCTTGTTTGAGTTAATTCAACGATTTGTGGCGTAGCCTCTGCTTGGGAATGTGTTTTCACCACTTCAGGGGTGCTGACTGTGGTGCGTGCATCGTGATTTTTTGTTTGGCGTTGAGAAGTTTTTTTAGCAGTTCGGTTTTTCCGAGTCTCAAATTTACTCAAATGCCTTTGGATTTGAACTGGCACTTTCAAAATCAACTTTGCAGGTAACAAAATGTGTTGAATGTAGTTATCTGGCAGCCTCTTAGTTCCAACAAGCGCCTGATTTCGTTCTTTCGCAGACAAACTACTCAGTTCATCTGGCATTGCCCACAAAGGTCTGAGCCACAGTGGGTAACTTTCATCATCAAACTCTATTTTGATACCAACTTTATCTTTTAAAACTAGTAATGCCTCTTCTAGATTTTCTTTCAGTCTCCAGCCATAACGATAATCATTGACTGCCTGTTCTATTTGAGAAGACGGCAAAACTTTACTCAATAGGCTATGAACTGTGTAAATGCCATTCTTGTGAGCGCGACTATTCTGAATTATGTACAATGCTAAGCTAGTAGCGAGTTTATGCTGACGTGGATGTAGATCGAAAATTTGCTTGGGCATAAACCCGTACTGATACAGAGCAGTTTTGGACTGTTCACCTTGGGAATTAAGGAAGTTATAAGTCCAAAGACCTGGTTGTACCCGGATGATAACTTCGCAAAGTTCATCTTCTTCCTCGAATAAATTTGGCTGACTATATTCTTGTACACTCACCATCCAAAGCAGGCAGCGTTCTTTGATGCAAAGGTTTAACTCTCCTTCGTACCAGTGGATGACAGCACCGAGAGTCCCAACAACGAGAGCTAAGTCTGCTATAGCTTTCAGTTTTTGCGATTTTGTTAGTTTTTTACTTTTGTATACTTTTAGTGTTTTTGTGAGTTCCGAACCTCGCAGAACGAATGGTTGCTTCCAAGGTTCTGTTTGCTGAGCTGCATATGTGGCGAACACAGCATGGAGTCTTGCTGCCATCACACCATATTGCTCAAGGATTTGATGTTCGGCGCTGTCTGAGATGTATTGTGGTTGATGCTCTTGTTTGTGAAGTATGTAAAACTCAATATAACGACCCTTCCCAAATGATTTTTGGAAGTAAAGGCTGCCATTACTGTACTCACTCCAGTCTGGATGCTTAAGGTATGCTTGAGTAGCACTGACAATTGGTGCGCATGTTGCCGTCATCTCGTAGTTTTTGCTTGTAAACAGCGGTGGTTTTGTGAAAGGAAGGTTTTTCGGTTTCCTAAGACGCTTGTAAGTTTTTGCTGTTTGCGATATTTCTAACCCGGAAATTACCTGTTGATAGACTGGTGATTGCGGGTTAGCATACTCTATTCTATTCTGTTTGACCGACATCAGGGTTGCTCTCTCCCATGACGCGGAATATGCGACTTAGTGTTGTGGTGAAGGGTGAATGTCGGGATAATAATTTTTTGGGCATTATCTGAAGCATTGAGCCAGACTGCTGTTAATGCCAACGGTTGTAAATTGTTTGAGTTGTATTTAGAAATTTCTAGTTGTTTGCTCATAGACGAAGCCAAAATAAAGTGATTTGTCAAAAAAAAAGCAGACACCAAAGTTTGTGCCGTCACATGACGGTAATTACTTAGTTTGTGTAACACTAATCGAATACCAGGACTTAGACAAAAAATACAGATAAAATAGCCTCAAATGCCTATCCCAAAAGACTTTGACATCATTTAGCTTGGTTTGTTGATATATCTCGGTTCCAGGGCTTTTTGAGTATTTAGTGTATTTTCCTTGTTCTGCATGAGTTTGAGGCTTGTTTTGTCCTCAAAAATGTTTAAGTCCCAATACCTGATTCTTCTAGAAGCTGCACTCTGCACGTCTAGGGAAGCCGCTAAGCTTACCCTACGGGTACCGAAGCCGTTACTCTACCAGAAGCTAGCTTTCGGGTATTTAAGGATCTACGGCAACAATTTCTGGTTTGCACTACAGCAAGCGAAGACGTGCTTGTGATGCTCCTCTGGAGTCGCCATGCATGGCGATCGCCTTTCTCAAGCAATAGTTCTTTCGTCAGCATTTACCTCTTCTCAGGCAACTTCTGACACTGAAATATCGATAAAATCCTGATGAATCTGCGTATTTTTAGATGCATTCCTTTTGGAAACCGCCTCTTGCAAAAGCTTTGCCGCCCAGTCTACTGCAACCAAACCAGACTCTTTGGCAGCGTCTTGTATCAATGGTTGTAAGTATGCAGGCAGTTGTAGAGTTAAGGTAAAGGTTTCTTGTAATGGTGGCCGAGCCTTTTTGATTTCATCTGACTCTTCCCCTCGATAAGTCCAGAATTCGCAGCTTTGCCCCCGTTGATTACCGTCCTTTTCGATAAAGCTTAATTTCCCCAACTGGTAGCAATAAAAGCTTTGGGGATCATCAACAAACTCTCGGCTGCAATGAGTGCAGTTCCAGCAGCTGCGGGCAACTGACTGTATAGAGTTGTTAGTTGATTGTTGTTTGTCAGGAGTTTTCTTCTTCCTGAATTTGGTTGCTACACTCCCTTGCTGATACTCTTTAGCAACTTGGGTAATGTGAACAGCTGTGACTTTGCCACTTGGAGCTGTAGAAACCGCTTTCGCCCATGCTTCTCGTTGTTGTTCGGGAGGGAGTGCAACCAGAGGACGAGCTTGGCGCTCATTGGCCGGAAGAATTTGTGCGCCATGGCGCACATTTTCATAAACCGAGGCTGCCGAAATCAACTGATAAGCCGAACGCCGAGACATCTCCCAGCGAGTCATACAATATTCCTCAAAAGTACTGTAGTATTCTCGATACAGACGTTTATCTCGAATCTCTCTTAGGGCTTGTCCTATCTGCCAAAAAGCTTTTAAACAACGTTCAACTGTGGCTTCCAACCTCCTTAGTTCTTGTGCCTCAGCCTCGCTGAGCGTATTTTCTATACTCGACAGGTTTTGACCATTAGCCTTGTTTTGCTTACAGTCTCTATTTAACTCTACTTGCTCAATATCGTGAGTGAGAGTAGGGTTAAGTGTATCTAAATCAACAGTAGAGTCAGAGAATGACATTGATATGTTTTCTCCCTAGACAAGGTTAAAAGTCTTTTGTCCTATGAAAGTTACCTAAATGTTCCATGCTTGACTGATGCTTTTGTACACACCAACAAGATTTGCACCATGCAATATTAAGCCTTGCACAATGCAATGCCGATGACATCAATGCTTAAAATTTCTTAATTATTTAATTTCGTTACTTAAATAACATAAAATTATAGATATATATAGTAAAACATCTTGTGAAAAGTTCCTAAAACCCTTGTAAATGTAAGAGTTTTGGTTATAAAGTAGTACCATATGGCCAATTATTAAACTCCACAACGTCAGACCCTAACCGGATCTTTTGGCGAAGGTTAAGACACAATGGAATTAAAGACTAAAGTAGTTCACCCAAATATGACCCGTAAAGTAACTTTGATGAATGATGATTCTGGGTCTTCTACCATCCAGAAACGCCAAGAGCGGCTGATTCATTTGATTGAGCAGCTACTAAAAGACGGTTGGACTCGAACTACTTTATCCGAAGTTATTGGTGTAGATTTCTCAACTGTGTATCGGTGGTTGAAGGGTAAAACTATTCCCGAAATTGACTCCAAAAACTTTCAGCAGTTGGCACAGCTAAGTGGTGGCGACAGCAAAACGCTGCAACTTTATTTGGATGGAGAAATTTCTCTATCAGCATACCGTGAAGGTTTGGAGAGAACACTAGTAGAGAAAGTAAAAATCAGCAAAACCTTGACTTCTGATATGATTAAAAAAGAGGTTTTGGCAAAGATTTATTCACTTGATCCAGTAGATATTGCAGAGGTAATTTCTATAAGTGTAGCGTTTTTAGCTAAGCGAGCGTGAGCTAATAATAGTTACACTTATTAGATAAATAAGTTTTCAAAGCATATAAGAATTGTTTTGTTAAAAACAATTGTGTATTTTTAATTCAACTTAAATTTAGTGAGAATAAAATTTAGAATATAAATTTCCTTTATTAACGAAAACCTAGTACAGAACGGCAAAAAAAAGATTTATTTGATATTTATGACAGCATTCCCAAATGTAAAAATTTTAAAGCTTCAAAATGTCTCATATCCTCGAATAATTGAGAATAGTGCTGGCAATAGTTATCTATAAAAGTGACTGTGTTAACTGCCGTTCTGCGTGCCGTAACCATCCTAATTACTTACTGTTTCCGGTTTCATTTCTGATTATACTCTCCCAGTAGTAAGAAAAGAGGAAACATACTTGTCAATAAGCGGGCATTAATGCGATTACTTTCTCATTTATTGACATTGAGAGGTAGTTGTTGACAATCGGCGTTTGCACTGGCTTATAGTAGATACAACTAATGTTTGATGATTCAAACTATTTTGGCTTTTGGCGTAAGCCATTGGTCTAGCTTTTTTATCTTTATCTTACTTTAGTTTGATATCAAATTTATGTATTACTTCGCTTTTTTATCCTACTATGTATACACTATATTAAATAAATATACGTAAATTGTGACAGTAATTTTCCGATAAAATTACTGTAGTCACATAAACAAAGTTTGCCGACTATATATTTTCAATTTTATTTAGTAATCTTTGTTACATTTGAAAATTTAAAGTCATCAAAATTCTCTTTATGAAGTTAATGAAATATTTATAATCATCCTTTAGTCAGAAACGAGTTTTTTTCTTGCTCTTGAGGGATAGTCGCTTTTTTAATATGTTCGCTATCAAGTAGTAATTGAGATGCAAATTTTGACAATTAAGTGATCGAGACATGAAAATCAGGAGCTTTTTACACAGAAAATTTGGAGTTTATGATTGCCGGTCTTTTCGTTATCAACCCCGTCAGCAAAAGCTTATAACTGGCATAAGTCCCTTAATGATTGGAGCAACAGCCGCAATGTTGCTGGATATAAGATTAAATGGCAGCTTAGTGAATTTTGCAACTTTTGGTTTCTGTGTTTTAGGTTTTAGTGCGTTTCTATGGCGTTCTGAATTAGACCTGGTATTCAAGTGGATTTCAAGGTTTAATCATCGCTATAAATTTGCGACTGTTTTATTTGCTTTAGTCGGAAGTTTTTTCATAATCGATGCCCTATCACAAAGAGCTGATGCTCAGTTTTTCAAAAATGCGGAAACATGGATGACTTCGCAATTTTCAGGTACTGGGGAGGCGATTACTTTAGTATTCAACGTGTTGCGGGGATTGTTTTTGCTTTACTTAGGGATTTCTTTGGTTAAAGTCATCCAAGCAGCTCGTCAGGATGAAGATTGGCAGAATTTAGCTCGGACACCAATGATTATTTTGATTGCAATGACGATGGGCGATATTCTAGCAAACTTGATTATTGGGGGAACTGGTGGTTAAGGATTTTTCACGAACCACAGTGTCTTACTCCCTTTCCACCTAAAGATTACGCATTATGGCAGCAGTTCTTTAGCAATGGATGCAGGGGAGGCAGTGCGTTGCAGTCTTGTCTTCAACTCTGATCATCAACCACCATGACTGAACTTCAATCAAAATTACTATGTCACGCTCACGCCCCGTCAATAGCACTCTAGGAAAGCAACCCAATATTGGACCGTTTCCCGCCGACCAACTTGTACCGTGGGCAATCATTGCAGGGATTTCTTACTACTTGTGTCACGGCTTGTTCCGACTCAATTGGATTTGGACGGGTGCGATCGCGATCTGGTTAATTTCTACTTGGTGGGTACTAACCGCAAATGGACATTGGCGCATTTTATCCAAGTTTATTATTACCCCCAATTGGACACGAGTACGAGTACCTTACCAACGAATTTATATTTCTCCATCTAAATCAAGGAGACGCAAATCCTCATGAGCACGACTCGCCAACCCAACAAACAAGGTAAGCGAATAGTTGACAACGGAGAGCGCAAAGTACGGCTTACTCCTTTAGAAGATGCCTTTAGTTTGGTGTCGATGCTGCAAATTAAACTGCAAGGACGTTTGGTAGGTGCATATGTACTTCGCAAAGGCGTTAATAACTACCTAATTCACTTTGGGTTTGAGTGCCGAGGAATTCATTCAACCTTGCAGAGCGACCAGATTGACCCCGTTTTTGATGCTATCGAGTCGGGGCTAAAAGATTTACCACAATTTGAGCGCCTCACCATTCATTTAAGTTCCTTCACTGACGACGCTGTACGCCAAAAACAGTTGAAAGAACTCATAAAACAATCACCTAACAAAGAATTGCAATATCTTCTGATGGGCGATCGCTTGCGCGTAAAACAATTAACGCTTCAAGGCATTCGCAAACCCAAACAATTGAGGCTTTACTGCTCCTACACACTAGAGCCGGAAACTCAGGGTACAACCGACGCAATAGAAAAGCTCATCACCAAGCTCGAACGTACTTGGAAGTCTTTTATCGGCGAACTCGACGAAATTCAATTTACCCAAATTGAACACCTACTGTACACATCTTTTACCGATGGCTATCAGCTGTGGGAACAGTTACTCACGAACAAAATGGGCTTGGATATCCGCCCCTTAACGGCTGAGGAACTTTGGGCAATTCTTTGGCAGCGGTTCAATGACACGCCACCACGCCCAGTCCCCCAACTGCTGGTTCTAGATGAAGATGGGTTGCGTGAGGAGGTATACTCAGAAGTTCATCCTACCTCTTTGCTGATGGAGAGCGAGTCATCAATTCCCGTTGCTGACAGGCGTTGGGTACACATCAAAGGGAAGTACATTGGAGCGCTCACTTTTGCGGATAAGCCTGGTGGTTGGACAGACAAAGAACGTCAGTTGCGTTACCTCTGGGAAGTTATCAGCAGAGAGCGGATTTATGACACCGAGATTTACGCACAGTTAACGCGAGCGAACGAGACACTCGTTAAAACTAACATGCAGCGCCTTACCAAACAATCGCAAACGGCATCCCAGATTGCAGCGCAGGGGAACTCGATTGATGTCAAGGCAATGCTCAACATTAAGAAAAGTGTTGCCGCTCAGGAGGAATTGTACGAGGGAGCAGTTCCCATCCACACATCTGTTGTATTTTTGGTGTATCGCTCTACCAGGGAACAACTGGATGAAGCTTGTCGCTATCTGCAATCTTGTTTTTTGCGTCCTGCCTGGGTAGTGCGGGAGATTGAATACCAGTGGCGAGTGTGGTTACAGACTTTCCCAATTACCTGGGAACGCCTAATGGCAGTTCCCTATAATCGACGGCTGGTTTACCTCAGTCCTGAAGTACCCGGACTGATGCCTCTAGTACGCACCAAAAGCGGTGACAATACGGGTTTTGAACTCATTGCCTCAGAAGGCGGGACACCTACATTTCTCAATCTCTACACCCAGCACAAGAATTTGGGATTATTCGGCACGACTCGGAGTGGAAAATCGGTAGCAGCAGCGGGGATTCTCACTTATGCACTAGCTCATGGAATGCCCGTTGTGGCAATGGATTATCCGAAACCTGATGGTAGTAGCACGTTTACAGACTATACCCAATTTCTGGGTAGTGATGGCGCTTACTTCGACATTGGACGGGAAAGTTCAAACTTGTTTGAGCTACCAAACCTTGCACGCCTAGATCCGAAATTACAGCAAGAACGCTTTGAAGATTATAAAGATTTCTTGCAGACTGCACTATTGGCAATGGTTGTCGGCTCCAAACGTGGGGAGTCGGGACTGCAAGAAAGGATGATGACCGATACAGTGCGGTCAATCCTGGCATTGGCAATTAAAGCATTCTTCAGTGACGACCAAATACGCGATCGCTACGCCGCAGCATTCACTTGTGGCTTTGGCTCACCAGAATGGCAGAATATGCCTACCCTCACAGACTTCTTGAGCTATTGCTCTTATGAACGACTCAGACTTGAACCACTTACCGCAGCGACTATTGCTAGCTTAGAGCAAGTGAAGTTGCGCTTGCGCTTCTGGCTCTCTTCGCGAGTGGGCAAGGCAATTTCCCAACCCTCAACTTTTAACAGCGATGCCAGGTTACTTATTTTTGCACTGCGTAACCTATCCAATGATGAAGATGCCGCAATCTTGAGTTTGAGTGCGTACAGTGCAGCGCTCCGTCGGGCGCTAGCTGTCCCAGCAAGTATATTTTTTATTGATGAAAGTCCAATCCTTTTTGAATACGATTCGATTGCAGCGCTTGTCGGCAGACTATGTGCCAACGGTGCTAAAGCTGGGATACGAGTCATTTTATCAGCACAAGACCCTAACACCATTGCAGCTTCTCCAAGTGGGGCAAAGATTTTTCAAAACTTAACGACTCGCCTCATCGGTCGCATTCAACCCTCGGCAGTTGATAGTTTCGTGCAAATTCTCAAGTACCCTAGAGAGATTATCGATTGCAATGCGACTGAGAGTTTTTTTCCCAAAAAGTCAGGTTTCTACTCCCAGTGGCTTCTGGACGACAACGGTATATTCACTTTTTGTCGGTATTATCCCGCCTTTAATTTGTTGGCAGCTGTAGCGAATAATCCGGACGAACAAGCACAACGCACAGCAGCAATGCAGCAACACTGCGATAAGTTTGTTGGCTTAACTGAGTTTTCTAAACAACTTGTTGCCAACGCAACGAGGTAATTTTTGAACGGTGAATAGGACTGATTTATGAAGAAAGTTAAACAACGATGAACAGGACTGATTTATGAAGAAAGTTAAACAACGATGAACAGGACTGATTTATGAAGAAAGCTAAACAACGATGAACAGGACTGATTTATGAAGAAAGTTAAACAGATGATTGCTGGAGGTTTAGGTACGATTGCTATCTCTGTAATTGGACTGGCGCAAGCTGGTGCAGTAGAATTACCACTCATTGGGGATAGCCCTCTAGCAAAAGTTTTTGAACCATTGCAACAGCAATTGAACTCTTGGAATGCTTATGTATCCTCAATTCTTTCTGACAAACTTGAACCTCTTACTAAATCTTTAGGAGGAGATTTGCAAGCTGCGATTAATGAGGCGATGGGCGCATTGGGTTTACCCGACCCTACCCAGACGAGGAAAGAAGTGGAAAAGATTGCAGCAGGTTCCACTACGCCCATCAATGGTGCTGAACGAGCGACAAACGAGGTAGACCGCCAGATTACTCGTGCTGTGGCTGATGCGACACTTGGCAAGGTAGGTCAGCAGCGTACCAAAGAGCAAGTGGAGAAAACACAAAGTTCAATTCAACAAGTCGTGGTACACGCTCAAGCTGCTCAAGGAGAAGTGGTGACGCAGAATGTCATGAAGCAAATTGCTGCTCAGAACGCCCAAACTGCTGCAATTTTAGGAGCGATGCGGGCGGATGGCTTGCGGCTGCAACAATCCCAAGATTTGGCAAACACCAATCTAACCAATATTTCTCGTGCTGTTGACGGTCAAAATCAAGCCAAAGTCCGCGAAACAGTGGGTCAAGGTTTTGAGAATTATCGCACTGCTGCGAGAGCGTGGTTGTTTTGAGGAAAAGAGGAGTGCGCCGCCATGATGTACTTTGCACTGCTGTCTACTAGATTAATTCTTGCCCAAACTCAAAAAGTTGGTGAAGCGGTTTCCAAGATTACGGAAGATGGCGCTGCTGCTAGCGTTGCTATTGCATCTGCAATGGATGGACTTTGGGATGACGTACTCAGTAGTGGTTTATATGCTGCGATCGCACGACTAGGGATGTTTTTTGCCATTGGCACCTTGCTTGTGTTTATCGTGCAGTGGACGAAAGACATGGTGGATGGTGACAATTCCAAACCTTTCACTGAACTTATCTGGCCCATCATTGTGATTGTCCTCTTAGCCAACAACGCGACTGTTCTAGCTGAATGTACCAGAGGACTTAGGGAAATGATTAACCAAACGAATCAAACCTTGCTAACTTCCACCTCCAGTTCAATTCGGTTGCAAGAAGCGTATCAACAGGTGATGCAGCAGAGTGGTGCCGAAAGTGCCGTGCGTGGCTTGATGACTCAGTGTAATGCGATCGCAGATCCCCAACAACAAACGGAATGTCTGAAAAATGCCGCAGATCAAGCGCAAGAAATTGCAGATCAAACCAATGGTGAGAAAAAAGGTGGGTGGTTTCCTGACTTTGGGCTGACTGAATTTTTCAGTACAAACCCTCTTCAGCTGGCGGTAAGAGGCTGGTTAATTGCTTTTAGCATCGCCTTTCAATGGCTGACTGAAATTTCATTATTGCTCACGGGTTTACTCGGTCCCTTAGCAATAGGTGGGTCATTGCTGCCCGTTGGTCAAAAAGCAATATTTGCGTGGCTAACGGGCTTTTTTAGTGTAGGTATGGTCAAGCTTTGTTTCAATATTATTTGCGGTTTAGTCGCAACACTTGTATTAAATGCTGAAGCAAATGACCCGCTCATTTTCGCCTTCGCCACTGGACTAATCGCCCCGATTTTATCCTTAGCTTTAGCTGCTGGTGGAGGAATGGCGGTTCTTAACAGCTTGTCTAGAGTTGCTACATTCGGATTGTCTAATCTCTTCATAAGCAAGAATTGATGAATATTAGACATCTGGTGAAAATTCATCTCAAACTCTTGCACTGTCTGGACTAAAGTTGAATTTCTGGAGAGGTCTATTAATCTCTTAATAAATAACAATGTATGACGGACTCAGCTACTCAAAAACGGTTAAAATTTCTCAACAGACACCAACTCAAATTTTCTACACCTGATGCTTTAGCTTTATTTGCATTAGGGACATTCGCTTTGCACCTTCTCACCTTTTTTCTGTTGGTGTTGTTGTATGGTGCGTACTCCACGCTGAGTAAAAAAGAACCTCCCTCATTAGTGCAATTACAAGACGGTAAATCAATCAAAGCAATTCCCTTAGGAAGTCGGGAGCGCACTCCTCAAGTCGTGACGCGTTTTATAAATGACACTATGATCTTAATGATGAATGCGAGTGGAAGCTTGCCAGCGACTACACCAGAAGAAGCGCGTGAACCCAAGATAGATTCAGGTGTTGATATCCGTGCCGTAGGAAATGGACGAAGTAAAGTTACGACTGCTGCGTGGCAAGCTTCTGCCGCTTTATCCGAAGACTTTAGGAAAGAATTCTTGAAACTGCTTGCTGATACGACTCCTCAAGGGGTGTTCAAAGGTACAACTCAAATGGTGTTAACGCCCCTTTCGATTCAACCCCCTGTAAAAATTGCTGAAGGCAAGTGGAAGGTCAAAATGGTTGCAAATTTAACTGTGTTTGACCGGAGAAATAATTTAGGTGAAATTATCCCATTCAATAAAGAAATTTTTGTCCAGGCAGTTGAAGCTCCCGATCCACCAGTGCAAATGACGGGATTGACAGCAGTAATTTATGGAGTGCGAAGTTCTGGGTTAGAAATTTATGCGATTCGGGATACAAGTGAGGAGAATTTGTAATGAGTGAACAACTGAATGGTGCAGTCAAAATTGATGAATCTGAATTGGATGATGAGGTTTGGCGTAGATTCAGCGAAAGTGATGCGGAGTCCGAAATTGATTGGGATGAAGGGACACTTGCCAAGTTATTGGATTTTCACGACGACGATAGTAATCCTGGTTCGACAGTCGTTACTGCTGAAGTAGCGCAGTCCCTACAAACTCAAACAGCGAATGCGAACACTAACGTCATCACTCAATCTGAGTTATTTGATGATCCTCATGCAGGTAAAACACAGCCTACTTTGGCGGGTAATCCTTTTGCCAAGTTTGGCACGGTGGGTTTGGGTTTGGGGGTAGTGTTTGTCACGGCTGCGTTTTTTCTCAACACAGTGATGAAGGGAAAACCGAAGGCTGCGCCAGAAATGGTGAAGACTACGCCGAAACCTGAAATTGTTGCACTAGAGAAAAAAGAAGAGAAAGCAGAAACTGGGAAACTAAAGGCACAACTTGCTCTAGGCAAGCAAGCGGAACAAATTAAAGCGGTGGAGGCTGCAAAGTCACCGAAGTCTACAATAAACGAGTCTCCGAAGGAGACACTGCCCAAACGCACTATCCCTATCAACAAACCCAGTCCAACTCCGCACCTCCAACGTCCAGATCCAGCAGTTCAATTCATACCCCCTCGTAACCCACCTTCACATGATGTATCAGAGCGTAGTTTTCCAGTTCGCCGGTTGCTTCCTCCAGTGGAAAACGTTGCCTTGAAACCAGTTCGTTCTGCTTTTAACAATGAGCTATCTATAACTTCAAGTAAAAAATCTCCAAATGTGCAACAAGCTGACCCGTTTGCGAAGCATATGCCCGAAGGGCTATTAGAACAGTGGGTGGCGATGAGCCGCTTAGGGAGTTACGGTACTGGTAAGAAGCAGTTGCAGACAAGCCTTGCAACTGCAACACGACCACAAAGTGAACTTCCCTCTGCATCAAATGCACAGTCGTTCCCCCAGGAACTTGTTGTCGTTGCGCCTAAAGCAACGCCTGTGGTGTTCGCTAGTGAGGGTGCTAGGGATGTAGTTGCTCCTCAAAGTCCCTCTGCTCCCCCATTGCTTCCAGATCCAAATCTAGAAAAAAACATTTTGACTGGTAACCCTGTGCAGCAGTTAAGAGTGGGGATGACCGCAATAAATGATTCGGAATCTCAAATATTAGATAAAAGAACGACGGTGCAGCAGTTAAGAGTAGGAATGACCGCAATAAATGATTCAGAATCTCAAATATTAGATGAAAGAACGACGGTGCAGCAGTTAAGAGTGGGGATGACTGCAATAGGTAAAATCGCTACCCCAATGGTGTGGGCTAACCCTGGTACTACTCAAACTAAATCCGATGGACGCAGTCAAGGAGAAGAAAATTTCGTGGTGCGTTTAACCCAACCTATCGTTGACGATGAAGGGTACGAAATTTTCCCAGCTGGTAGCGAGATTGTTTGCACCGTGCAAGGTGTTCATCAATCGGGTTATACAACTGTGCAAGCAACCCGCCTGGTGGTGGATGGTCGAGAGTATGTCCTGCCAAAGGGCGCGATCGCTATTACTGGAAAAGGTGGTAATCCCCTCATAGCATCTCGTTACGGCGATAAAGGCGCGGAGATTGCTTCTAGAGATGCTACGGCGTTTGTCTTTGGTTCCCTTGCCAAAGTCGGTAAAGTCCTAAATGAACCTGATGAAACGTCCTCTTTTGCGAGTGTGGGAATTGGCGGCTCTACCAGCACAACTTCAATTAAAGGTAACAAATCTAACTTGTTGGGTGCAGTGTTGGAAGGTGGGTTTACTCCACTGACACAGGAGATATTAGCTCGTAATCAGGCAGCGCTGGCAGAGATTACCAAGCGAGAAGATGTTTGGTTCATCCGCGCAGGTACTGATGTTCAAATTGTGGTTAACCAATCATTTGAATTGTAAATAACCTCTGTGTATGTACGTACAAAAAGGAGCGAGAGGCTTATGAAAAATTCCTTTAGACGATTTACTTTTGGCGCTTTTATTTTCACTATTCTAATTGCTGGAGGCACTGCTGATCTGGTGTCTATGGCAGCTGACACTCAAGAACCGGGAATGGTGCGGCGGGTATCGGTATCGGTAGCAACGGGTCAAACAGGTGAAAAGCTAACCACGATTGAATTATTGCCGGGGTATGGCGTTAACTTATCTTTCATCCCCACTGGAGAAACAGTGCAGAAGGTGTGGTTTGATAATCCAGCCATCGCCTCACTTGATGTTGAAGGTTGTCTTGAGGGGTTAGGGCGTGAGTGCGAACAAGAAGGAGCAAGCGTGCTACACCTGCGCTCGATAAAACCTATGAATATTCCAGGTTTACGCAAGACAAATAGCTCACTGCTCACGGTAATTACTAACGGTTCAGATGGGCGCAGGGTGTACTTGTTTCGAGTCGTCGTGGCTAACACCGCTTCTGCAAGAAATCACGTCCATACGGTCGAAGTTTTCCCAGACGCTGCATCCTCACCATCAACACCAACGCCATTACCTTCAGTGATTGATGCCCAAGGAGATTTTCATCAGATCCGTCGTGGGCTAATGGTTGCTTTAAACCGACGTTTAATCAATGAGAACTCGGTGCTGTGGAATCGCATTGTTAGTTTTTTGGGAAAGGTACGTTTAGGTGAACCACTTTCACAAGCAGCACAAACAAGTGGAATTTCTCTGCAGCTGGTAGCGAAGTTGCAAGAATTCGGTAATATCTCTAACTCTAACCTTAATTCAACTGTTAACAATACCTCAGTACAAAGAACAGATATTCTGTTAAGATGAAACGTTTAAAATTTCTTAATGCAATTGGTCTTTGTCTACCGATTTCAATCCTTGTTTTGATTGGGATAATACCAGAAAACGTCCTATCTCAACCAAATACTGTACCCATTCTCAACAGTAAAAGTCAACCAACTCTTTTAGATTCTATTCCCACCACTACTTGGAACGGCGCAAAATTACCAAATTGGGTAAACATTACTTTTAATGAAATGCCAGGAATTAGTGAGAATGGCAGTTTCATTGCTCCAGAAGGAGTGCAAGACCAACTGGGCTACGACCCCTCACGCACCTGGAGTGTTGGTCAAACCCCAGATCAGTACATGATGTTAGGAGACTTCCAAGACAGTTTCAAGCTTCAAAATTTTAGCTTGAGTGAGATTTCCAGTCTGACTGGATTGGATTTAAGTAAAGTAAAGTTAGATAGTTTTGGAGTGATAAAATTGCAAAATTTAGGCAGTTTAGTTAAGGCAATTCCATCACTTAATAAAGTACCAATCGCCGATATTACACCTGTATTTGACCTGCTAAAATCTCAATTAATAAGCCCGGTTGACCCTGCAATTAATATTGGTCAATTACTAAAGCAATCTCCCCATTTACAAAACTTAGAGTTTAAGTCTCTACCAATGGATAGTTATGGACTTGATGCAATTCCAGGTTTAGAACAAACCCCCATTGCTGCCTTTAAAGATTGGCAAGGAGTAAAAATTTCAAATATCCCTGGATTGAATAAAGTGCCATTCAATGAATTTCCCAACCCCATTAATGCTGTTGGAGGAACAGTTGGCAAGGTGGATATTGCTTTTGGAACAGACGAACAGCAACGCGAATACACTATTTCAGGCAGCCATAAAGAAGGCTTTGCTGTCCCATGTCATAAAGATTGCGCTCACGTCGAATTATCTGGTGGGGCGAATGTTTTGGGTAAAGCATGGGTCAGTGGTAAGTATCAATTGGTGAATGGTGGTAAAGGGTTTCTCGGTTCAGTTAATAGCGGCAAAGAACCTACAGGTCGTCATCCTTTTGGTTCTGCTTTTAAGGTTGTGGTGTGGGATGTTTCGGAAGTGGATGGCATCATGAGCCAAGCTTTGTTTTTCAGGGTTTGTATGCGTAACCAGTTTGTTGATTTGGGGTGTACACCCTATTTCATTGGTCCCGTTCCCTTTATGACTTATAAAGAAAAAGAACCCATCTTTTTAGGGTTAATAACCGGAGGTGATGAAAGTTCAGTTTCCACGCCTACAGGGTTGAAGAGTAGTGGATTTAGGTTTAAAAATTCCACTAATGCATCGGTGAATAAGTTATCTAATTTACTGCCAGCAATTAAAGGAGATTGTAAGAAGCTTCATTCATCGGGTACAAATATCAATGCTTTGAGTGCTGCTTTATCAAGCATCGAGGGAAACTATGATTCGGTGGGTAACTACGTGTGCGACTCCTTTGGTAATTGTGGTCGGGGACTCGGTACAATGCAATTTATGTCCTACCGCCCAGATGTGCGAAGTATCATCACCTCCAAAAATGGTGGTGCAGAATTTTTAGCTCGTGTGGAGAAGGGTGAATTGGTAACGGGTGAAGAAATGGTGCAGTATATCTCTCCCAGTGACCAGGAGGAGTTGTTTGCAAAGGATGCTACTACTTTGCTTGATCTTGCTGCTTCTGAAATTGACCCAACGACGGGACAACCCTTTACTGGAGAGCGATTAGTTCAACGAGCCGCACAGATGCACTTTGGAGGCTCTGCAATATCCATTGATGGCGGGATGAGCGACATTCAAGGCAAGCTCAGTGTTAAGGGTTACGGCGAAAAGGCGGCTGCATCCTATCAGGGTGCGATGCAACTTATGGGATGCAGTTAGGAGCAATTATGCAGTCAATAATCAATCGTTTTCCCCTTGTTAAATCCCCATACCATCGAGTACTACTGGCGTTGGCGTGTGTGGGTTTGTTTGTGGTTCCTGCCTTGTTCGTTAGGGTGACTTCATCAAGGAATCGTGACATAGCGCTTACTTGGAAAGCAGCTCAAGATATTGTACCCGCATCACTTATTCAAAAGACTATCATTCAGAACTCAACTGGTGGTGTCGATGCGAATAAGGTGAAAGTTTTGCAAATTCCCAATCAGGGCAAAGGAGCATTATACATCTTTGACTTTCAGTCGCCGCAGTTGTGCGGCGCTGGTGGTTGCTTATATGCGGTTTACCAGGAGTCAGGTAGCCTGTTGCTAAATGCGATCGCTAACCCCAAATTGCCTAAAGGAGAAGCATTGTTTAAGGTAGATGACGTGGTGCGCAATGGTTTTTCTTGTTTGGTTATCACGCAGACAACGACAACCCCTCTGATGGTATCGCGTACCCAATATTGCTATCAAGGCACAGCTTTTGTACGTGTTTATGAGGAGCTAACTCCAAGAAACATCTCCGAAAACTAATCTCAAACCCTGATCTGTCAGGGATAATGCTTAATTTATGGAGAGGTCTAATGAAACAGAGTTTCAATTAAAATTAATGACGTTATGAATAGCACATCAAAATATCAATATGTTGCCATCGCCCCAACATCTTCACAATCTTTATCTCGCATTACCGACCACTTAAAAAGCGTGCTCAAAACCCAGTCTGGATTAATGTTGCTAAGCAGTTTGGTAGTGGTAGGTGTTTTTTCTGCCATGAGCAGTGCCAGAAAGAAAGGCAAGATTGCTACGAGTTACTGGGGTGGTGCAAAAGAACGAACGGCTGCTTTAAAGAAAGCTAAAAAGCAGATGAAAAAGACGACTCGCAACAACGTAGCGCTGTATGTAGGTATACCTCAACAAATGCGCTCAAAGTTGGAGTCAGAGTGGCGTTCTCAAGGGTTGCTTAAAACCCCTTTTCCTACCTGGTGGACTAAAGCATTGCCCTCACTCAGTGCTTGCCCTACACTGTACGTCCCTGATGCCCAAAGAGGAATTGCTGCTATCGGTGCAGCAGGTTCGGGTAAGACTTTCAGCGTCATTGACCCCTTAATCAGAAGTGCCTTTGACCAGGGTTTTCCCGTGTGTTTGTACGACTTTAAATATCCTGCCCAAACAAAACGAGCCGTTGCCTATGCAATGAAGCGAGGCTATACGGTGCGCGTATTTGCGCCGGGATTTCCAGAGTCAGAAGTATGCAATCCCCTGGACTTAATTAAAGACGAAGAGGATGCAATTTCGGCTGCTCAATTAGCGCAGGTGGTATCTAAAAATTTTAACAAAGGTGGCGCAGACGGTGGTGGCGACAAGTTCTTTGAGGAAGCAGGCGATTCCCTTGTGGAAGGTATTTTGCTGGTAACGAAAGCGATCGCCACCCTCACCGGAGATGACAAATACTGCGACTTGATGACAGCCCAAGCCATTCTCAGCTTACCGAAGTTGCCAGCTCGCTTAGAAGCTGCATCAAAGTCTAAGCTGAAGGTGTGGACCACTCGCCCGCTTTCTCAACTAATCAGTGTAAAAGATTCGGAAAAAACTGCTGCGTCCATTATCGGTACTGCCCAACGGATGTTTCAGCGCTTCCTCAAACGCGATTTTGTTGGAGCATTCTGCGGCAAGACAACCCTCCCTTTAGACTTGGATGGCAAGCAGCTGATTGTATTTGGGCTAGACCGGAATAACCGCGATATCGTAGGACCACTCTTAGCAGCAATCTTGCACATGATAGTATCGCGCAATGTGTCGCGCACCGTGCCTCGTAAAGACCCTCTGGTGGTGTCACTGGATGAATTACCCACCCTGTATTTGCCAGCGTTAGTAAATTGGCTCAACGAGAACCGAGAAGACGGATTTGTGGGGATTTTGGGCTACCAAAACATTTCACAGTTGGAGAAAGCCTACGGCAAAGAGTTAGCGCGGGCAATTTTGGGAGGTACGGCGACGAAGTTTATATTTAACCCGCAAGACCCGGAGAGTGCCAAATTATTCTCAGACTACTTAGGTGAGATGGAGGTTAACTTTAAATCCAAGTCTCGGAGTACGGGTAAGGGTGGGGTGTCTACTTCACTTGCAGAGCAAAACCAAAAGCGGCATTTGTTCGAGGCGGCGGAGTTTGCGAAGTTGGGAACTGGTCGTGCTGTCATTATCAACCCAGCTTATACTCGTGCCAATGAAGCTTACATACCGTTGTTGCAAGCGGTGAAAGTTCCAAAAGCCGACATTGAGGAAATGAACTGGGCAGAGAGTAAGTGGGATGTGATTCGCTTACGACTCGTTGCTCAAAACTCTGGAGGTATTGTCACCGATGCAGAACGCTCTCGTCAATTCAGCGAGCGATTGGCATTGGCTGAAGAATTATTTCCGATACCAACCCAGCCTCTAGAGGTAACAGCGGAAGAATTAGCAGGTGTTTTTTAAAACTTGATAACAGCAGCTTTAGTATTTGCATTAAAAGGTAACAGCGGAAGAACTAGCAGGTGTTTTTTAAAGGAAATTTATGCCTCTACAAGAATCGATGAGTGAACGTTGTCAGCAAGTGTTTCAAAAATACCCCAGATGGTTAGTTCAAGTGCATGAAGCGCTGCACAAACCCCCCGTGCGCTTGGACTTTGCTCCTTCATCAGTGGAAATTTTTGACCAATCGGGATTACTGCTTGGTGTTTTGTTGGGAGAAACGGTGTATTCAGCTGCTAGAAAGGCTGGGGTAAGAAGTGAGTTTATGGCGTGGTTATATGATGGTGAGTTGGTCGTATTTGCTATCGAAAGTGAAGTAATTGTCAATCGCATACCAATTTTTAATCAAAATTAGGTGAATTACAATGTCTATTTCCGGTGTGTCTCCTGGAGATTCATCTTCGTTTACCGAGCAGTATCTGCAAGTGATTGAAGCTTGGTTAAGGAAGTTTTTGGATAAACAAAGGGAGCAAAATAACGTTAACAAAGATAATAATTTGCAAGTTGAGATTAGAGTGGATAATAAGCTTGTTTATGGAAGGGTTGATAACCAACTTGTTGCTTCCTTAACCCCAGATATTGTCAAAAAATTAGGACAAATTCAAAATACGTCTGTTGGTGACAAAGTTGATGGAGTGCAAAGTTCAACATTAAAAGTGGATGGAAAAGTTGTTTTGCAATCTGAGGCTGATGGCAGTGTGGTAGTTAATGAATATTTGAAAAAAGATTTGGAATTGGCAGGAGAGCAAATTTTTACAAAAGAAGAAATTTTTGATAACTCCAAGCTAGAAAAGTTAGTTGAGCAACTAGAAGAACAAGCTGAATTACCGATTAAAGTTGTGCTTCCTCATCAACTTTCACAGCAGATTCAACAAGAGCAAGAGTCACATTTGACTCCTACGGATAAGAACACAAATTCGGGTATGAAACGTGTGAGTGAAGCCGTGGATGTATTGCCTGAAGGTGAATTGAAAGCGTACCTCATGGCACAAATTTCTGAGATGCGACAGTTGCATCAACAACAGTTAGCTTTGCAACAGCGGCAATTTGAAGAGCTGATTCAACAAAGATTGCAAGAACCGAATAACCCAAGTTGGTGGCAATCATGCAGGAATACTGCCAGTCAGATTTGGAATGAATTTAGAGAGCGATTACATACCCGTGAAGCAGCGGCGGCACTTAAACAAGTATTCACCAGCCATGCTGTTCCAGGCTCAAACGTTTATCATGCTGTGGGATACACTATTACTCGTTCTGGTAGGTCTTATCAGTTGCAAGATGCTAGTGGTAAATCTATCTTGCAGTTTCAGGATACGCCCTTTGGTGTGAGGCTGCCAAAAAATAGTCCAGTGGTTGATGAGCGTCACAAAAAAGAATTAACTGCACTCTGTGAGCAAGTGTGTTCAGGGGAACATTTAAGAGGAGCATTTAGCCCTGTGGGTGCTAGAGAAAGCGAGGAGTTTTCCAGAATTCAAAAAATCACACGATCATTAAGTGATTATGCCAAAAGACAAGGTAAAACTGTTAGTATTGATGGTCAATTTTCTTATAAATGGAGAGCTGCCCCTGATGGTCGAGTCTTGATAGCAGCGAAAGATGGGCGTGGGGCTTTGCTAGCAGTGGGTAATGGCTTGCAACAATGCCGAATGAGTGAGCGGGATTTAGCTTATTTCGAGCAGATATTACCCAAATTAGAAGCAGTTCAATCATCGATTCAATCACCTGTGGAAACCAAAAAAGCTAGTGCTAAATCTCAGTTGGGTGTTGTTCAAAGTCAAAACTCATCTGAATGGGAAAGATGAATCATTTATCAAAATTAAACAAGCTGCTTGACTCTGGAGAAGCAGTGATTTCTATTGTTGTTCCTGTGCGAGAACGCCAAAACGTTCTTAGGTCGTTATACGACACATTAACTTTTCATTTAACATTACCAGTATACTTGTGGAATTTGGGAGACCCTGAACATTTTAGAATAATTGAATGTGGAGCAAGTGATGAGGAACGAGTTGTTCTACTGGATGGCTTTGAAGTAGGAGCAGCAGCAGAGGTTACTCCTGGTAGTAATGCACTTGCAGCTTTAAAATCCATTAAAAACTCTGACACTAATGGTGTCTTCATTCTGGAGAATATACCCTCTTGTATGCAGGAACGAGAGGGGGCAATTCTGAGACAGTTATTAATTAATATTTCTTCAGATATTACGGCACAAAAAACTTCTAAATTCTTGATTCTGCTTGTGACTGATGAAGTAGAATTGCCTGCAAGCCTGAGTGGGTTAATTGAAAGTTTAGAATTACCTTACCCTGATGTCAGTGAGCTAGAGAATTTAATCTCAACATACCTGCCTACCCTAATTGGTGCTACAGTGGGTGCTGATTTGGTACAAAGTCTTGCAACTGCGGCAGCTGGACTACATACTGAGGATATCAAAGCAGGGTTGCGGCAGGCGGTGCTAGACAGCGATGGTTTTCCTGGGAATGATGTCTCCTTGGTGCGTTCCCTTCTTGATTACAAAATCAATCGGTTTCGTTCCTTCAATCTCAACTTTGTCCCAGAACCGAACGTGCATGACTTCGGTGGACTGGATAACCTCAAGCGTTTTATTCAAGATGCAAAACGTGATTTCCAAACAGATGCACGCGCTGCAAATATTCCCCTGCCAAAAGGGTGTTTGCTTGTGGGATCACCAGGGACGGGTAAAACCTTAGCAGCTAACGTCTCGGCGCGGGAATTGGGATTTCCCCTTGTTAGTATTGATACAGGTGCTATTGTCGCGGGAGGAGTAATGTATTTAAAGCGCCTGTTGAATAGGGTAGAAGCTTGCGCTCCTGTGGTGCTTTACTTTGACGAATTGGATAAACTTTTTACTGCGCTAACTGTTTCAGGCGAAGATAGCGGTAGCAGACACATTCTGGGAATTCTGCTCACTTGGTTGCAAGACAAGCGCAGCGCTGTGTTTGTCGTCGCCACCCTCAACAGGTTGGATGTGCTTCCACCAGAATTAACCAGAGTGGGAAGATTTGACGAAATCTTTTATGTGGGTTTTCCTAATGCTTTTGAGCGCAAGCAGATTATTTCGCTTCATGCTGCACGATTTGACGAGCGTTACAGGGATGGTGGCGATAGCCTTACCCAACAAGAGTGGAAGATTATTCTCAATAAGACGGTAAATTGCACTGGTGCAGAATTGGCGCGAATGGTGGAGAAAGCAGCGCGATCGCTTTTCCATTCAGGTAAACCGATGGTAATAGATTTACCCATATTGTTGCAACAGCGAGATGCAATAGTTCCTTTGTACATGCGAGATACTGACCGCATCTTAGCAATTGAAAATCGCGCACGGGGATTTGCACAGCCTGCTAGCTCTCCCGATTGTAGCGAGTATGCTCCGCCGATTAAGAGTTATTGGGGAGATTGAACACTATTATATCAAAAAATATGTCATATAATTTTAATTTTCGTTTCAAATCTCTTTTATCTTAATTAGTACAAGTGTCGTCCCAGAAATTAGAGTGATTTTCTATTTTTCTGGATAAGTTAAAGTAAAAACAGTAATATATAAAAATATATTTTTATTAAAAAAGTGTTAGCTTAACAAAAACAATGACTATTAAAGAACAACTTTTTCGAGAAATTGAATCCGCTCCAGAATCGCTCTTAGCACAAACACTTGATTTCTTACAGTTTATCAAAACTAAACAGCGTGAATCGCAGCCAGTAGTGGATGTAACAGAAACCCCTGCACCTGAACAGCAAACAACAGTGCAGTCAACAGGTCGCTCGCTTTTGGAACATTTGAAGACTGTTGGTAGCTGGGAAGGAGATGACTTGGAAGAATGTCTCCAGGTAGTTTATGAAACTCGTGGCAAAGCCAAATTTAACTATGATAACCATTTTGAATAATGTATTTATTGGACACAAATCATTGTAGTCGTGCAATCCAAACAGATGAGAACATTTTACGTCGCCTTGCTGAAGCTGAAAATGCTTTAGTGACAACTTGTGTTGTTGTCCAAGGAGAATTGATTGACATGGCAGAGCGCTCACAACGTAGTTCAAGCAACTTAGCTTTGGTGAGGCGTTTTCTTCAAGGTTTATATGTTTACAGAATTGATGAAGTTACAGCAGAAACATACGGAAAACTTAAAGCAGCTTTGTTTAATCAGTTTGGTCCACGAGAGAAAAGTAAGCGGAGAAAAACCAAAATTACTGATTTAGGATTCGATGAGAATGACCTCTGGATTGCTGCTATTGCTGTGCAACACAATCTAACGGTTGTCTCGGCTGATAGCGACTTTAACCGAATTCAACAAGTTAGAGCATTGTCTGTTGAATCTTGGCTGTGAACTTACGGAGAGCAACGCTCAAAAGTTGGATGACGCTTATTCAATTTTTACTCTAAAATACGCCTCACGCTTGACCCTTACTTGATTGGGGAGGATATTTTCCGGACATAGTTTGTACCCGTTCTGACCAAGCACCGGCAATTTGAGCAACATTCATTCTTGTGATAGCATCAGACCAGATTTTGTCCCAGTTAAATTTCCATCTAGATAAAGTGCGCCCTAAATTCACCAATTCTCCTGCGGTGTCAATATCCATTTCTGGGGCTGTCCATTCAAGAAAATAGTGACTTTCTCTAATAACGTTGATGACTAAATTATAATGTGTTGAATCAATAGAAAATGACTGAATTCTGGCAAGATGAGTTGCTAAACTCCTTAAGCGAGTAGGGATATCATCTTACACAAAGTGCGTTTGCTGTACACTCCAGTTTGTCATACTCCTCTAATTGTTAGACTAAATTCCCTTTCACAATAGCAATTGTGTTGTTCCAATTGACAGTTTGATTAAGTAAGTAACGATGAAATAAATTTTTGACAGTTTCCACTTCCTCTTGTTTCAAATTCTTGGCTAACCAAGTAGCATAACTGGGGCGAACAGTCGTCTCCGAAGTTGTAAACCAGCGATTTAGTAAGTTGGATGTGATGTACATTTGAGTTTGAGTTCGCTCCTGTGTTATCTCCACCGCTAAACCTGCTTTCTCAAAAGCTGTCCTCAAATCCTCAACATCCCAATTAACCATAGAGTCGGAAGCAACAGAGTAAATTGCTTCCTCTGCTGCGACTAACTTTTCATATAGATTTGGTTTAACCCAAGCTCGATTAAGTAAATCATAAAGTCTTTGACTGTGGCGAGAGACAGTTTCTGCCAACACAATCATTCCATCCTGATTTAGCCATTTAACTAAGGCTTGAACAAGGCTAGATTTATCTACTTCTTTCATTAAGACATTGCGTCCAATCATCCGGTCAAACTTTACTTATTCTGTCAGATTTGCTAAACAATTGGGTAATTCGCTTAAAGAAGTGTTCAGAATAATTGGACGTACCAGTTCAGGAAGCACTATAGCTTGTTGTGCCAAAGCTTGGGCGTCAGCTTGGTTATGCACGCAAGCATAAACACTTCCTTCAGGGACTCGACGCACTGCTTCCCAAGTTAATAAACCGCTTGCTGCATTCAAATCCAAAATTATATGATGACGCGCTGGTGCAGCAATGTGAAATACTGTATCGCGTAATAAAGCAAGATGCTGCCCTACTTGTCCCAAGGTTCTTTGTAACCATCCGTCTGTACTTTGATTGGTTTCGCCGTAAGTTAGCATTTCTTGGGCAGCAACTTCTAGTCCTTCCACTGCAGCTGCGAGTTGTGCTTCGCGGCGACGAGCCACAGCCGTTTTAATTTCTGCTTCTTTGCCCATCTCTGAGGGCTGGTAAAATACCTGTCCCTGCAAACTTTTGGGTAAATATTGCTGCTCTACCCAATGATCCCGGTAGGCGTGGGGATACAAGTAGCCTGCGCCGTGTCCAAAGCCTTGTTTATCTCGGTTGGCATCTTTGAGATGATTGGGAATATCTGCTTGGAACTCCCGTTCAACTGTAGCTAAGGCATCAAAGAAACCCATAACACTGTTAGATTTAGGAGCATTAGCTAAATAAAGAGTCGCTTGAGCAAGATGATACCGTCCCTCCGGCATTCCTACGCGGTCAAAGGCTTGAGCGCAGGCATTAATTACTACTACAGCCTGGGGGTCTGCTAGTCCAATATCTTCACTTGCTTGAATTAACAGGCGGCGCAGAATAAAGCGTGGGTCTTCTCCAGCATAAAGCATACGTGCCAGCCAGTACAGAGCAGCATCAGGGTCAGAACCACGTATACTTTTGATATATGCACTGATGGTGTCAAAGTGAGCATCACCTTCTTTGTCATAGAGAACTGCTCTTTGTTGGATGGATTCTTCAGCTACATTTAAAGTGATGTGGATGACTCCAGCTGCATCTGGTGGTGTAGTTTCTACAGCTAACTCTAAGGCATTGAGGAGCGATCGCGCATCTCCATTTGCAACATTAACCAGGTGTTCCAGTGCGTCTGGTTCTATTTGCACAGCCAATTGACCATAACCGCGTTCGGTGTCTGTCAGTGTCTGGGTAACAATCTGGCGTAAGTCTTTTTCCTCAAGTGGTTTGAGTTGAAAAATCCGCGAACGACTCACTAAAGCTTTGTTGACCTCGAAGTAAGGATTTTCAGTGGTAGCACCAATCAAAATCACTGTACCATTTTCCACCCAAGGTAACAGAGCATCCTGTTGAGATTTGTTGAAGCGGTGTACTTCATCTACAAACAAAATCGTGCGCTGATTGTGGTATTTTCGTTTCTCAGTTGCTGTAGAGATGGCATCTCGAATATCTTTGACACCTGCAAGAACAGCATTGATAGCGATAAAATGTGCAACAGTCGTATTGGCAATAATGCGAGCTAAGGTTGTTTTACCTGTGCCAGGGGGACCAAAGAAGATTAATGAGGATAATTGGTCAGCAGCAATGGCACGACGGAGTAAGCGTCCTGGTGCAATGATGTGATCTTGTCCTACAAATTCATCTAAGGTGCGGGGACGCATTCTCGCAGCCAGGGGGGCTTCTGTTAGTATTTGTTGTTGGTAGTGGTGGTCAAATAAGTCCATAATATGAATGCATTCTGAGCAGTTCGTGTGGCAACCAGATCGTTACCTTGTCATTGCATTGCTGCTTTTAGCTCCTATAGAAATATTAATTGATGGTAAGGTGAACGAATAACAAAAACTAAAATAACTTTTGATAATCTTCGATGAGGTGAATCTCATGGCCAAAAAAGCCAAAAAAATCTGGCTTCCTTCTACAACTAAAAAGCCAAAGCCCCAAGTTCCAGAAGATGAGAAGCAATTCGTTTTGCAAAAATGTAATGAGTTAATTGAAACTGAATTCAAGCCGAAATATATCGAATCTCCACCTACAGATAATGATTGGAATTATCGAGTAGATATCTTTGGCAAGTGGTATCGCAATTATTTTTACTTCTGTTCTATTTTTAATTGTCCCAGTCCTAGAGCCATTTCTCCTTCATTTGAATCAAGATTCGCTCGATTGGAATATGTAGGAAGAGATTGTTTTAATGTTGCTTACATGAGGCATACAGAACAATGGTGGGAGATTTTACAAGGGTTGTCGCTTGAAGAGTGTTTGTTGGAATTAAAAATCAATCCTGTGCTACAGCCGTAAGAAATATGATTTGTGGCAATATCAGTAGATCACAAAGTTTTTTAGAACCCTTGTCACATGGACATTTCAACAAAACACCCACATAGCAGAAAAGAACGGATTCATTGGGGTTTCGGGCGATACCGTTAGTTACCAGTAAAGCGATTGCCTACGGCAGAGCTACGCTTAACGCCTGAAACGAACGCTGTTTTCCCTCTAATTCATAATGGCTCTTACCCTCACTACTACGTCAGTTTCCAAAAGTTTGTGATCTACTGAATATGCTTTCTTATCACAGAGAATGGAAAGAGTGTCGTGAGTGAATATCAATACTATGAATTTCAGGCATTAGACCGACCATTAACCGCATCGGAACAAGACTATGTAAGTAGCCTTAAGTAGTTGATAGCTTTTCGACTTTAGTAAATCACCAAATTATTTGGATTTTCTAGCCATAATTGGCATACCTCCGTGTGTATCACTTTCATCCCATCCAAAACAATCTTATCTTTTAAAGGTAGCTAGAGCGTACTGTTTTGAGGAGAAAATTGAATTGCTTCACTCCTTCCCCACAGTAACAGTGCGCTCTTCGCGTAAATTGCCTACCTAAGAGTATTGCAAATATCTAAAAGTTCAGTTGCACTACTCAAGCCACTTTCATCCTTTCCACACGAGTTGGAATATTTTCTTCAGCACAGGCTCTTAAAATAGCAGCAGCTTTGCTATTACCACGACAAGCGAAAAACTCCCAGATAATCAGCCAATCTTTTATGCTGAGGGTGTCTACCATTTGTACTCCTTCTTGTGTTTGAATTTCGCACTGTTTAGTTGCTCCACAAAAACCTTGTTTCTCTAGCTTTTTCCGTTTTCTTGGAGACAAAGGAAGTTGCAACAACCAATTGATGGGTAGTCCAATCAAACTTAGTCCTGATTCAATGCTAATGCGGTACTCTGAGTTTGGGAGCGCAAGCACTTCTAGGAATACCTTGTTCTCAAGCTTGAAAACTACAGGGGTAGCTATTGGATTGCTCGGTGGAAACCAGGTTGACGACGCTGTTTTGGTTGGTTTTGCATCAATTTTCAGACGGAGTAAACTTGTGTCTGTTATAGATGCAATCAGCTCTTGCCAATTGATTGAATAGTAAAGGTTGGGTGGAATCAAATTGTATTCCACAAGATATTGCCAATAAGCCGCAACACTCGGCAGCGGATATGCAACAATTACCTGTCGATTGAGTACTTGGATGCGAGTACTGGGTAACTGGTGTAATTGGAGAAAATCTTTTGCTTTTTTTCTTGTTCGTCTCATTGGTAATGCCATTTGGCGATCGCTCATCACAAACTCTCCGTTTGGAAGTTGGTAAGCAGCACAAGAGAAGTGCTTCCACTTCCAGCGGGTTAGTAAAGCTTTTGGTATTTCAGTTTCATTTATATTTTGCGGAAATATTTGTGTCATAGTCTGTATGCACGTTGAGATAAAAGCCGTATTCAAAGAGCCGTATTCAAAGGCGATGCAAGGAAACGCGCCCTCCATCAAACAGAAGTCCATCATTGATAATTTGAATGTATTTGCATCCTGGTGCGCGGTAGTCGTTTGCATTAGCTTGCCTGTATTAAAAATCGGCAACAACCGCTTCCTTGCTGTGCAACACAAAGTTTATTAACTGGCTAAAAACAAGATTCTGGTTTATCGGATTCTACTAATATTTGACAACTGTGAATGAAGAAATGCTATCCTGTCTTTAGGATTTCTGCACTCTGGTGTTTTTGTCGGAGCACGTGTTGCTTAATAATTTGAGTAATTCACGCTGCACTCAAAACTATTTAGTGTGTGTTTGAATTTAAGGTGTAATCGTTATAATTTTTTTGAGTTACAGTTATTAGAATTACTGCACATTACTATTTGGTGTTGCTTAACTTGCGGTAGATATGCATCCCTTAAAATGTTGCATTTGATTTGCGCAGCAAATCATTTTTCGGAATGCATTTTTTTTCAGCATAAAGCTTTTAAGAGAATTTTTCTATACTAAATACAAAACTTCATTCATCTCAAATTTTATAAAATACTTCAGACAAATAATTTAAGAAGTGATAATAATTGTTGTTTATTATGTTTGATATTTCTATTTTCATATCTGGCACATCTCCGTAGAAAACCGCACAAGCTAAAAATATGCGCTCATAAGCTACATTATTTTTCTTTCAAGAGAGAGTGTTTCTGTCAGGGTTCGGCTTGATCGTGTTGCAGTTTTCTATTATAAAACCCATGCTGAGTTAACTGTTCATTCCAATCTTTAGCTTTTGGTTTGAGTCTAGTTGTGTGGGGTAAAATTTCTTTGATTGCAACAGAAGTGTCGTTGCCAGCAGCGTCGTTATCGTAAGCAGCAATTACTCTTGGAATTTTACTCAAAAATCCCACAGGTAGACAGCGGGGGCTATCCGCTGCTAGGTACAGCGTTCTTTCTGATTTTGACTGGTCTAACACTGCTAAGGATAGTGCATCTATAGGAGACTTAACCAGCACTGCTTTTCCAATTGAGTCACTAACATTTCCACCTATAGTCAAGTGAAACCAACCTTTCGTACGCTTAGTACCTCTGGCAAATCCAATAAAGGAGTTATCCTGGTCATAAGTTCCACGTAGAAACGCACCTGTTACTTCACCCTTGAGAGAGCGCATTATGAATGTGGCATTTTGTCTGTTGTCGGCATAAATTAATCCTAATGAGTGCAGAGTATTAACCAAATTGAGTGGTAGTTTCCGTGTTACTGTTAGGTATTGCTGTACAGCAAGCCATCGACTTTCATCTGCTTGTGGTGGAACGAACCGGGGTGTCGGTTCTTTTTGTGCAATCTCTTGCGCTTGAGTGCGAGCATGATGAGTAACAGCTCTTTGCATTCCTGATTCCCCAAATTGGTCGTATAGCCAAGCTACAGCTTGTCGAAAGTTGGAGTCTAGTACGTGCATTACCAAATCAATGGCACCACCGCCTCCACGTTCTTCACCTGCAAAGTCGTAGAATTTAGAACCTTTGATGTTGATGATGTGACCATGACCTTTCCACCTGTGTTTGCCTTTATCATCTAGATAGAGTCCTAGATGGTAAGCCACATCTTCTAAAGGCAAGTCTCGCAGCAGGTTAACTTCTGCTTTCCACAACTGTTGTGACCATTCTAGATTTTGCACGCGCTGCTCTTGCTTCTGTCTTTCTTGTTCGGAAGCAAGAGCCTTTTGCTCCATCTGCTGATAAGCTCTAATTGCCCATTGGCGATCGCTTAACTGATGGTTGATGATGTCAAGCTGGGGTTGTAAAGTTTCCTTTACCCGTTCCCGATATAATTGTACTGGCTCTTGGGTTTTTGGTATGGGCAGAGTTTGTTCCAAGTTGAGATTGAGGGAGTCGCGGTTGACATCAGTGTAATAATCTTGAATATCTGTATGAGTAGCCTTACTGCCTTTGATACCTCGTTCTATGCCCAAATGTTGAACAGCAGCAGCAAAGCTAGTTTGGAGTTCTGATAATCTGGTTTTGCTGCCACCATACAGCGCCCGATAGTTAAGTTTACCCTTCTTGTCCAGTGGCACGATATAAGCGTGGATGTGTGGAGTCGCTTCATCTAAGTGCAACTCTGCTCTGACTACAAGGTTTTTATGCTGTGCTAGTAACCATTGGGTGGCAGCGGTTGTGAAGTCTTCCAAACGCTTTTGCTCATATACTCCAGCGGCGGTTGGATTGTCTGGACGGAAGTATTCTGCACTAGCGCTCAATAGCATTTCTACTCCCAAAACTGCATTGGAGCGAATCTTTTGGTTACCAATTCTTTCTTTGAAAAGTGCCAAAAGGTCTTTTTCACCAGCACTGTCAATCAGTCGAATGTTATTTACTGAGGGATTGGCGTTCGGTGTTTCTCGCTCTCTGGTGCTGTGCAGAGCACTACTGCCTAGTTGTGCCCAACTCTTAATTTTTTCAATTCTACAAACTGCGTAAGCCATCTACACCTCTGCATGGGGACTACCGCTATTTTCAATCTAGCGACAGATAGCGCTCGTCTAGTTAGATAATTGTTAGTGTTATAAGTTTTATTAATCATACAAGTGTTATTGTTTCCTGGCATTTCCCAAGCCAGTTCCCTGTGGGCGAACGCAGCAATTTTTAGGCATCAGCCGACCCTTCAGGGGAAAAATTGCGGAGTGAGTTCCTCATTAAACCAACGAACTACACGAAAAAATATTTGCAGTAGAAGTTACAGGTAATGACAATTATTCAACTAATCTACCAAAAGTTTGAGTTAGAAGTAATTCTGACTAAGAGTATGAGACAAGGGTAGTGGGGACAAAGATAAAGTGAAAAAGGCTGTAGATGGATTTTACAAGGACGATTAGCATTTTTTTATTGAATCAATGTTCCGTAAGCCATCACAAGCCAAAAGTAAGCAAGGAAACCACTAAAGTCAACTTATCAATAGGCTTAGGTTAGCTTGTTAAATCTTGATCTGATGTATATTGTCTTGAAAAAGTCATGAGTAAAGTTACTCAAAAAGCTCAGAAAATTAAAAGACCATTAATTACAGCAGCACTAGATTTTGGGGGAAGTGCGACAAAAGTCATTTATGAAAATACTGATGGAGAGGTGAAATCACTGGTTATGGAGCCGGAGGTAGCTACTGTACCAGTAGAGTCGATAAAGAATTACGGAAAAAATTCACTGGGTTGGACAGAGCCAGAAAATCGAGCCTGGATACACCTGCCTAAAACTCCAGTTGTCCAAGTGGTCGGGTATTTAGCAAAAGATAGGTATTACGCAAACGCAGGGTTAGAAGAACTAAAGTACGAGCGAGGAGTGTACAAAACGTTAGCGGCAGTATGGGCAATTAAAGAGAAGTTACAGTTACCACCAAGATTGCAAGTCGCACTCGCAGTTTTACTGCCACCAGGAGAGTTTGAGGACAAAGAGCAGTTTGAAGCAGTATTGCGGAACACACTGTTGAACTATTTAACTCCAACAGGGCAGATGAACGTGGAGTTAGCAATGTTTAGATGCTTGCCAGAAGGAGCAGGAATTTACCTGATGCATGAAAAGAAAGTAGGAGCCGCGCTCAAACAAAGGGTATGTGCGTTGACTATGATTGGATACCGAAATGCCTCTGTCTTAATTTCCAATCGGGGGATGGTCAAAGAAGGAAAAACCTCAGATTTAGGGATGGTACGGATGGTGGAGAAGGTGGTTGCTGCTACGTCAGGTCAGACGTTGGAACGGTTAACTCCTGCGATCGCAGCGGCGGGAGTAGACATAGAGCAAAGAATATTGCGACAATTGACGCGCTCGAAAACTCAGGAAGGACAAGCTTCAGAGATACAGAAGCTAGGGAATGCAATTCGTAAAGCAAGAGCAGAATACACAGCAATGCTAACTTCATGGCTAGACAATGTTCTTCCCAACTTTGTAGATGAAATCGTGTTCTGTGGAGGAACAGCAGATTACTTGATGAAAGAATTGAACGAGCATTATCCAAGAACCCCTTTATCGTGGAATGCTTCAATAGAAATTCCTGCCAGTGTGGATATTTCAGGTTTAGGAAGCAGGCTTTGTGATGTGTACAGTTTGTTTTTGTACTTTCACGGGGTTGTAGAGGCACAGTTAAGAACGCTGCCAAAGTCTGGTAAGGAGGGAATTAGGTATGCCGTCTAAGACTCAGGCAAATTTCCGTTGGCGGTATCAGCCAAATAATGAGTTAGATAAAGCGTTGCTCAAATACATCAAGCAGCATCCTGCTTTATCGGTGACAGAAGTGATGCTAACGGCACTGCGTTCGTTTTGGTTGCCAATGGCGATCGCACATTCTCCCAATCACGAGGAAGCGGACAAACAACGGATAGCGCAAGGTTGTGTAGATGCGCTGCTGCGACAGGCAGACAATTTGTGTGTAGCAGTGGGTTTAGAGTTACCTCCAAGAGCTTACCACTGTTCATCATCGTTAGCGCTTCTAAAGCAGCCGACTCCGTTGAAGGAAATTCAGTCAAGCGTTCCAATAACTGCATCGCAACTATCTGCTGCTGCAGGTGATGGCGATTTTGATGATTCAGGGCTAGCTGGGTGGTAAGAAAAAACTTTTGAGCTATATAAGTTCATGGTTTCCAAACTTTCCGGAGGATTTTTATGACAACAACAGACATGCAAAACTTGAAGACACAAACTCCAACTGAACCAACAAAGCGTGGACCTGGACGACCCCGCAAAACACCCAAACCACCATCTTCAGTTGGAAGCGAATCAAAGGAAGTTGACTGTTCAGAAGGCGAATTGGAATCAGAATTGCAAGCAGCAGAAAACAATGATGCTCAAATCGTAACAGTTCATGTTGATAGTGATTTGGCGCTGGAAGAATCAAATGTTGCAAATGCCTCAAACACGGATGCTTCAAATACAGCAGGACAAAATTCCGAGCTTGAGGAAGATAGAAAAAGTAGTCCTGATAAAACTCTTACCCTGTCAGTTGTTATAAAAGAGAATCCTCCGTCTCTTAAAGGTGATGCAACTGCCGATAAGAATGATGAAATTAGCAATCAAGAAGGTAGGAGATTAGAAGCCATAAATACCACATGTCAAACGTTAGAAACACATACAATTCACTTAGTAGATGGTGAAAAAGGTGGGGCAGGTAAGAGTTTTGTTTCAAGAGCATTTATTGAGTATTGTCAGTACAAAGGATTGAATTTTGCTCTTGTGGATGCTGACCCTTCCAACAAGGATATCTCAAAGATTTATCCAGGATGCATTGAGGCATTTTTCAGTGATGATGAAAAAAAATACAAAGAGGCAGATCAGATTTTTGAGTTGGCATTAAAGAAGTCAGTTTTGGTAAATTTACCGGCTCAAGTGTATGAAAAAGTAACAAATTGGATTGACGATAATGGATTGATTGATTTGGGTAAACAAAACGCAATTAGATTTGTGAAGTGGTTCGTGTGTACGGGAGGACATGACTCAGTGCAGTTTTTCTTACAATCTGTGGAACACTTTGAGAATCGTCTGACTCATGTTTTCGTGAGAAATAAAGGTTTGTGTGATGAATGGAGTTATATAGAGAATTTGGATCAATACAAAGATAACAAAAACAAGTATGACTTTGTGGTGATGGACTTTCCCAAGCTGGCTCATTGGGAAAAGAATATGGTAGATAGGCTGCAAATCAAGTTTGAATCAGCTTGCAGTCACTCGGATTTTGGCGTTGTTTCTAAACAGAAAGTCAAAAACTTTTTGAAGGAGGCGTATAAGACATTTGAAGGTACAGGGTTGGTACAATGAATGGCACAAGTGAAAAAAAGGTAACTGCAATAGATGAGTTATTAGCTGTAGCCTTGGTGGGGAAGAGCGAGGAGTTTAAAAAACGAGTTTGGGATTATGTGGATAAATCTGGGTTAACGCCTGATGATCCGTTGTTTTTGGTTCTGGTAGCAACGGGCAGGTTGGAGGTTCTGCTAGAAGATGCGCCAGATACTCTAGAGCAATTGTTTAAGAACTGGAGTAAAGAGATATCGCGGAATTTGGAGTTGGTTGAATCTGCAACAATTGAACGTCAGAAGTTAGCGATCGCTCGTGCTGTTGCTGACTTAATAAAAAAAGCAGAACAACAAGAAGCACAACGCTTGTTCACCTCCATTGTCCCCGCTACAGGACTTGTCATAGCAATATTGGGTTTGGGGATTATTCTTGGTATGAGCATTCCTCCTTGGTTAGAGGGTGGACTTTCCAAACCGCAGCGTCTCACCATAAATCAACTGGAGGCGTTGCGTTGGGCAGAGTCAAATGAAGGTGAGTTTGCCCGTAACCTGATGAAATGGAATGCTGGATACTTGGACAACTTTGAGTGTCAGAAGGACGCTCAAAGTTTAAAGGTGACACTGACTCAAGGGAGTAGGAAAGCATCTTCAGGGTTTTGCATTCTATGGACAGTTCCTCCCAATGAGCGCAAGTTTGTGAATTGACGCATATGAGTAGCTATCCCTATGTTTTGTACCCTGCGCTATTGCTTAATTTTATGTCGGAGCAAGGGGAAACGTGTGACTTCAACGTAGGGGATAGGGTTCAAATAAAAGAGCAATTCCTACAAGTTGCTGACAAACCCAATTCACAACATTTGTGGAAGCAATTGTATAAATTTATTGATGGATTTGTGACCATCCCAGCATGGACAAAGGTGCGTCACGCCCTGGTATTACTTCCTGGCATCATTTTGTTATTGGCTGTCATTAAAGGATTTGTAATTTTAGGAATTTTTGGTGATTACGGATGGCTCGTGCTAATTATTTTTGGGTTGGGAGGAGCGATACTACTGTGGTTAGTTTTTCATTCTCAAGTCGGTCAAGTCCCTAACAGTCATTTGACTCAAAAGGGACAGAAATTCATTCAATCAACATTACCTGAAAGCTTCAGTCATCTTCAAAAAAAAGAGAGTTTACCGCTAAATGATAAGAATCAAAAACTCCATCGACTCAAACAACTTAAACTCAAGCTTTACCAAAAAGTAAGACAACCTGTGGGGGTAAGCGATGCTCCGGTTGGTGCGAGTGAGCGGAAATTCAAGGCGGTTTTAGAGCAGCACTTTTGCTGTCTACGCGTACAAACTCAACTTAAATTCCCTGTCACAATTAATGGTAAAGAATACGCCTACAGCACTGACTTTGCAATCATTTTTGAAGAGATTGGATTATCGATTGATGTTGAAATTGACGAGCCTTATGATTATAAATCTAAAAAACCCACTCATTGTGTTGACCAGCCCAACGATATGATTCGGAATCAGTATTTTATCGAGGGAAATTGGATAGTTATTCGGTTTAGTGAAGCACAAATTGTTCTGTATCCTGATTCCTGCTGCAAAACCATTGCTAAGGTTATTCGCTCTATCACAGGATTAAAGCGGTTTGACAAACAGTTTGCTAATATTCCCAACCTCAAAGCAACACCGATGTGGACTTATCGGCAAGCATTACGAATGAGGAAGGCTCGTGTCCGCGAAGGTTATTTGTCAGGGCGAACGCATCTAAATTACTCTTGACACAAACCTGGGTTGATGCATTCCTGCAAAAATAATTGGTCGTTTAATTTATTTTCGCGCGTGTCAAAGCGAACGCCGAAAACCTTCTCAATAAGCACGTCTTAATGCGATTATTTGAGAGCTTATTAAGATTCATTTCTTCTTATTGACAAGATGCGTTTGCCCTAGGTTATTTGTCGTGTCTAAATTTTTGAATGTCTAATAATGAAAGGTTCAGATCACATTCCCCGGCGAAATCCTCAACCTTATTTGTCGTGTCTAAATTTTTGAATGTCTAATACGTCAAAAGGTAGATGTTAATTTGGTGCTGACTTGTGGCAGACCTGTATGTTTTCTGTAGTCCATTATTTTAATAATTATAACATTTCGGGCTAGCTAATTCTTTGATAGAAGCAGTCTGGATGTAAATAATTCGTAACTGAATAACAGTTCAGAAGTTGGAAACCATTAGTTACTGGGAGTTAAATAATGAATAAAAATCTACTCATTACCGCAGATAATTTGTTTCCCGAAGTTGTGCAGGAAGTTTTAAAAGACTATCCCTCAATAAGAGAATCTGTTGACACTTATCGGGACTTTTCTAAGTTTGAAACTTCGTACCATCCTCAACAAGTCAATGTTTACTTTGACGATTGCTGGGTTGCTGGTTGGAAATCCAACGGTCAAGTTGATGCAATACCCAATTTGTTATTGACAGCTACTGCACGTCCTGAAGTAGTGGAAATTGAGGTAGATGGTGAACCAGGGCTAATTTTAGTGCAAGGTGTGGAAGTTCTCAATCGTATTGAAAAGATTTCCGGTCACGAATTATGGCTGGTTGATTTTGAAGCGACTGCGTAAGCACCAAGACAATTTACAGTCCCTAAAAATATTTCATGTAGGAGTGACATATGGCTGCAACAAGAGCGCTTTTATCGATAGAGCAAACCCATAATTTTATTAAAGAGTTGGCAAGCCGAATGGATGCTAAATCTGGAGAGAAGATTAATATCCAGATGGGTAAAAACTCAGTTTATGAGGGTATTGTTGGACAGGAACCAGAGATGAGTAAGCTCACAGATACTCGTGTAGGAGTGCTGCGCTCAGCAATTGATATGGATACTCCTGCACTTGGACAAAAGGGTGAACCGTCCAATATTAAACAGGCGATTGTAATTGAAAAGAACGACCAAGAAATGTTTAGATTTGAGAAAGGTCAAGTCCTTTCGAGTAAATTAATTGAACCAGAAATCACAAATTTACAGCCAGCACAAATAGAGGGAGTGGAGGTTGTTTCCCAAGAGAAAAGTGCAGTCGTGGCATTCGAGTCCATAACTCCTTTTGAGGTAATAAAAAAGGAAGTAGAAGCATCTCAATTAAGAGAAGAAAGTCATGTTCGTGCCTCCACCAAACAATTTATCGAACACAAGGAGCAGCAAGCTCAACTTCAACGAGAGGAGAACTCGAAAAATTGGCAGTGGTTCCAGATGTCCAAAATTGAGGAGAAGCAAGGTGTCTACTCTGGTTCAGTCTCAGTTGAGGCAATTCAGGATTTGGCGGTAAGTAAAGCTCCAGTACCAGAAAATCTGCGTTCAGAACGGGATGGTGCAGTTCAAAAAGCGGAGCAGTTTGTGATCCAGGTTGCTCATAAGGCACTCCAACAAAAAGGTAAAGAACTTGTCCCTGGTGTCAGGACAGCGACAGTAACTGGCTATACTATTACCCAGAATGAGGCGACGGGTGATTTATCAATCGACAAATCGAATCAAACGTTTCTGCGACACGATACAGGAAAGATTGAGCAGAGTTACCGCCCTGATGGAGTTTTCAAGGCAAAAGGAAACGAAGTGACTCATAACCGTCTGTTGACCAAAGATTTGGACAACTTTGATTACATTGAGCGCAAGCAACTGACGCGGGACAGTCTTGCTCCTTTACGTGACATGGTAAATGTGTACGGTAAAGAAGGGAAGGTGCCAATTGAGACGTGGGTGGGTGGCACTAAAGAGAATGCAAAGATTGAGAAAATGCAAGGTCGCGCTTTTATTTCCGAGAAGGCAGGTATACAAATTATTGAATCTGCCAAACATTTGCAAGTTCGAGATATTGAAGGCAACCTCCAGATGAAGGCTTACGGTGATAAAGTGGAAAAGCCGTTCACAAGGGAGCAGGTTAAGGACTTTCAGGCACGTTATGCGGTTGTGCAGCAGCTAAGAGCAGAGCGCTCTGGGCAATTGCAGAAACAATCAGTAGGCATGGAAATGGGGAGATAAAGGTGGTGAACGATACGCGTGAAGGCGTCTGTTGCTTCTTTGCAATCGCATTCGTAGTGCTCGCCACGAATGCGATACTCCTCTGGAGCCGCCCCGCATGGCGATAAGCCTCTAGCTTGACGCGTCCCTTGCGCGTGTCCCAAAGGGACGAGCGCGTATCGCGTCGTGTATATTGTTCAGCCTGGTCAAAAAGACCAGTAAAAATCAGCTACCCTAACAAGCTATGTTTTGATGGTCATCAGTGATAGACTTCAATCCCATTTTGCGTAGAAGCGCCGTAAATAATTTGCCAGAGTTTCAACAGCATTACCTTTTGCAGCAGTTCTGTCAGATGGTTCCTGGGTTTGTTATGTCAAAGATCAAACAAAAGTTTCAACAGCATTACCTTTTGCAGCAGTTCTGTCCTATCTTGTTTGGCTACTTCAGAGTATAGTGCCGCAGCTAGCATTTTTGGATCTAGCGTCGTAAGTTCTGAATAGGATTGCTATAGATAGGGCATCGGTCTAGCCGTAGCTAGCATTTTTGGATCTAGCGTCGTAAGGATCAATTTTTTCCAGTATGATCACTCAAGATGTTGTCACCCGTGCATCGTTGGAGTGGTCGAGATGATTGCAGCTAAAACGCCTACTAGAAGACACTGGGAACTGTTTGAGGTTTATAAGGCTAAGGTTGCTGAAAAGATGGAACCCGAAGAGTTCCTGAAACACTGGTCAGTGAGTTATGAAGAACTTGCCGAATTGTGCGGACGCTCTAAAAGCACGGTAGCTCATTGGTTTTCAAGCGGCTTACATCGCAGAGAACCAACTGAGGCTGACAAACGCCGCTTGGCAGAGATTCACGCACTCTGGACTCAATTTGAAAACGAACCTGCTCACCTCAGAGAAATCTGGGCGAGAAAACGCAATCGCAAACACGGAGCCTAATCCTGAAAAATTGGGCAGGCTTTTTTGGTTGATCGTGTCACCGCTGCCTAAGATCAGGGAGTCGCCCCCCTGTCTCGGCTACAAAACCGTGCGTGAGATTTTCACCTCACACGGCTCCTCAATGATTTGGCTATTTTCATTAGTACCTCTGACAGCTTTATCATCATTAGCTGTTTTTGTATCGTGGCAATGTCGATGGAGTAATTGGAGATTATCTTGGGTATTTTTTCCGCCTTTTGCACGCGGTTTTTTGTGGTCTATCTCCAGTAAATCTCCATTTTTAAAGAACAATTCGCAATGGGCGCATTTACCTTTTTGCTTTTTCAAGAGTTTTGATACCCTTGTTGTCGCTTCTGGATGCATTCCCATTCTGGTACTCCAATATATCCAATCTCCGTCATAAGGGCTGCATTCCCCTCGCACTTTTATGTGTCTAACAATCGGTGTTTCAGAGTGCTTAATAAGGCGCATCTTTTTACCTTCTTTCCTACTGGAAAAGACCCATCCTTCCCCGTGAGTCCGTCAGCATATCTGTGTCATTACAACAGAGCGTTGGCTTCTGACTCAATCCCTCTCCCTCAATGCATACGGTTAGCACCTACTCAGTATCGACCAACTGAGAGCATTAAGGGGGTTACTTCGTTCCTGACAACCATTGGTTATAACCTTTAGAGTGATGCTGTCCACCGGGTTTATGGGAAGTGCTTGTTGGTCGGCACGGGAACCGCCAACTCCATATCCTTTGCCTTTTGGCTCCAGCCTCAACAGTTTTCAGGCATTGCCTTAAATCCTGCTTTCCCTTTTCGAGTTAGCCTTTAAGCTGGTTGATTTTCACGATGGTTCAAGCGCATCTTCAAGGGCGTTGCCTTTACTCATGGGTTCTTGCTAGACGGGTTTCCAGATTCGGCTTCCAGATACCGCCATGATTCCCCGTTACAATGGTCACTTGAGGTTGCTACTCTCAAGTGTGGGGGACTCGCTGTCACCGCTGCACCTGCGGGAAGGGACTTCTCATAATAATTTGAGTCACCCTCATGGTTGTCAAGTTGTCAAGGTTCAGTTAGGATTACTCCTTTCTTTTTTTTCTTGCGGTCATCCCTGAATATTTTTATTCATTTCGACCAACGAATCACAGCCCTAATTAATTCGTGGGGTATGAAGCCTGCCCAATTTTTTGCGGCAAATTCGACACGATACAAAATGTAACGATTAGTTGTCACTGGTGCATTATTTAGTTGCACCAGTGACAACAGTGGCTTTATTTTGTTTACAGTTATTCCCGCTCAACACAGGTGAACTATGATGATCCAAAGCTTTCTATCCAGTGCTGACAGCCCCAGTACACCCATTCCTAACCAAGCTGGTGAAAACCTACCCCCAGACAGAGAACCCATCAAACATATGCTGATTGGTTCGCCCAAAGCTGTGAAAAGTACAATTCACTACTTGCAACTCATTGGTTATGCTGATGCTGTGGCGTGGAGTCCCCTGGTACCAACCCCTAATCCGGGAGAGGTCATGAGCATTATGAGCCGCTCCCTGAAGGTATAGCTGCCTTGCCATCAAAGGCGGCGTGACTCCTGTTGTTGCCATTCTTCGGACCACTCTGCTTCCCAGGATTGCTCATTATATATTTTGGTTGCTTGGGACATCTTTAAGGAATGTGCTTTACCAACATATTTTCTTGGTTGCCAACCAATATTTGAGTATTCCCCGTACAGATGTCTCACCGCTAGTTAAGGTTAACAAACCAAGTCAACAAGTGTGCGCCCTATACCGAAATGCTGGGCGCGATAAGCACTTTTAAAACTTTAATTTTTAATTGACAATTCAATTTCCAACTGACCTGGAGAGATATTTCCCCGTCTAAATCGATGATAGTAGAGGTGACAACTACTGCACAAAGGCGCAAGATTCTCTATTCGATTATCGGCTGGATTTAAGTTCCAATGATGAACTTGAAGAGTGTAAGCTCTGCGTTGAGATAAAGTCCAATCAGGAGTTTTTTCTCCTGGTTTTAAGCAAAGTCTACCGCATTTTTGACAACACCACCCGACTGATTCCTTCAGTTGGGTGGCTATTTCTTTCCAATTAGATGGATACCGACTCCTGCTCATTGTTGTGTCAAATTATATACAAATAATCTTGTGGAAACTTGATTAATTTTATCTTATTGAATATATTGTGTAGAATCTCCGCAAGTTTGGCATATCTCAGCCAGCGTGTACCATGTTACAATCAGCTTGTCGATATCAAAATTGATATCAAATGCCAGATCAAAAATCCCCACCAAGCGAGATGATTCGTGTGCCCGTTCCACTCATTGGGGTGGTTCGGCGACTCTCAAAACTACACAGGCAGGGTCATACAATTGCCTTGCTGCAAGCCTTAGAGGAACTAATATCAAATTTCGATATCAATAATGATATCGATGTGACAGCAGGCGATAAATCAGTCAAACAGTTAGAGGAGAAGCTCTTGAAACTGGAATCCCATCTTGCAGCTCTTGGCTCTTCAGTAGAAAAAAAACTAGAAGTTATCACGTTGAAACTAGAGTTAATCGAACGGTCTATCGCCTCTGGGAAATTAGGTCACAACACTAAACCGCGAAGATTCGCGTATCCGTACCAACAAACACAAGTTGAACTACAGCCCAGGACAAACGAAAGTCTCGCTCAAAGACTTGGTGTCACCCCTCAAGGTCTTGTTGCTGAAAGAAAAAACAAGAGCGTCAAAGAATTTTTGAGTTGGTCCCGTAACCGCGACCCAATGAGTGTGGGATGGGAATGGAATGCCTCCTCAGAACTGTACTATCCAGTCAGATAAGTGCGATTCGTTGTCGTACTTCAGCAGCGGACTGAAGTTGTCCAATGCTATACCGAGTTGCGTTAATACGCCTTAGATATGTGATAAATTAATTATCGAAAAGGTTTATTTTCGATAGTTATTATGTCGCCTAATGATGGGTCGCACTCGCTCTCCTTAACTAATCCGTTCGCCATTGCTGCTGAACGTAACCTTTTGGAAGAGTTGCTCTTTGGCAAGCGCAATAAAAGTACCCGTCATGAGTACGCGAAAGATTTGAAGAACTTTTTTGTGACAGTGTGTGGTCAGGAACCAACACCCACTCTGGTGGCACAATTTTTGCAGATGGACCGATACTCTGCTGTTACCCTCGTTTTACGTTACAAGGCACAGTTGGTTGATCAAGGGTTGAAGGAAGCGACTGTTAACCGACGGTTGGCAGCGATTAAGTCGTTGGTTAACTACGCTTATAAAGTGGGTAAGTGTGACTGGACTTTGGCTGATATCAAGAGCGAGAAGGTTACTCCTTACCGGGATACGACAGGAATTAGCCCGGAAGCGTTTAAGAAAATGCTTTTGGTGCCAGACCGGGAAATTTTAAAAGGGAAGCGTGATTATGCGCTGCTGCGACTGTTGTGGGCAAATGCCTTGCGCCGGGAGGAGATTTCTCACTGTAATATTGAGGATTTGGATTTAGAAGCGCGGACGTTGAGTATTCTAGGGAAGGGAAGAGGAACTCAGAAAGAAAACATTGACTTAAAACCCAAAACCTGCGATGCGCTCCAGGATTGGTTGTTGGCGAGGAAGGAACTTGATATTAAGCAACCACTGTTTATTTCGTTGCGACCTCATTATGGACATCGGCTGACGGGAGATGGAATTCGTAAGATTGTTGTTGCTATTGCAAAGGAAGCTGGAATTTCTAAAACCGTCAGTCCGCACAGAGTCAGACATTCGTCGGTAACTGCGGCGCTGGATGTGAGTGGAGGAGATGTCAGAAGCGTGCAAAAGTTGAGTCGGCATGCAAATTTGAATACTTTAATGATTTATGATGACAATCGCACCAAAGCGCAAGGTAAAATTACAGCTCTATTGGAAGATTTGGTTTGAAATTTATCAGCCCTGAGTCCTTACGGACGCTCTGCGCTTACACGTAGCGTCTGGAGCACAGGAGTTAGCGTCTGGCGTCTTTGGCTCTCTTAAGAATTTGCTCAACAGCATCTAAGTAAGCTTTACTACCAGCTTTTTCTGTGTTCTAAGTATCCTCCTAGGCGTGCAATTGCTCTAATCGTCCATTCAATCGTAAATTATACGTCTTTTTTTAGTTTCGGTGAAGTACTTGCAAGCAGCACATCCATCTGTACTTTTGTTAACACTTCTGTTGCGGAAGTTTGAGGAGAAGTTCGGTGCAAAGATGAACTATATTAATTTATTCGTACTGCCGTGGTTGGATACTGGATTACGCTTAAGTAATAGTAAATTATAAGACTATTCTTGCAAAGCATTTCTAATAGTGTCAGTGTCCAATTCTAATAGTTCTGCTATCTCTTGAATGCTCATCCCTCGTTGCACAAGCTTTGGTAAAATTTTTAACTTAGTCTTCATTTCACCTTCTGCTTTTGCTTCTTGATAAACTCTAGTCTCTTTCAGCAAGTTTAAATTCAGCATGGTTTCTACTTCCTCGCGGCTTAGGTTAGGAAATTTGTAGACTACGATTGTCTCTATAAATTCTAGAACTTTTCTTTGGATGAGAGTATCTGTCAATTCCTCCTTAGCTTTGCTAATGAGCGTTTTGGCAAATTCTCCAGTTTTATTCTCACTCTCTACAACTAAGCGTACAATTCCTACTCCCAAAGAATCATCTGGTACATCTTCCAGTTCGTCTAGGTAAAAGCGACGTAGATGAGGTTCCAACAAGGAACGATAACGTAGGGGATAGCTACGTTCATTACTGCGTTTATCGTAAATAACTATTGCGAACCAGTCAGGTAGTGGTGGCTGATATTGGGTAAAGTAAAGGAAAATACTTGTAAACAGTCGGTCATAAAATTCTTCATCTTTGTAAAACTGAATCTCTACAAAATACAGTGGTTCATTGGTGAATTCTCCAATAGGAGAAAATACTCCATCTAATCGGAAGCTTTTTTGTTTAATTTCTGGTGCGGTAAACTCATAAGTATTGATGTTAGTATCAGGTTTGCCAATGATTTCAAAGAAGATGTTGGGAAATTCTTTAAATATCTCGTAGAAAATTGCATCTGTTTTCATACTTACGAGTTACGAATTATTTAAACATTCTATCCCATGCCTCTAGGACTAATCTTTGCGTGCGGTATTCGCCAAATTGCTTAATTTTATTTTGCTGACTTTTAAACAGAACAATCAGAGGTGAAGAGTTAACGATGACGCGATTAATCGATATTTCCCATTTCCCATTTCTTTAAATTCTGCCCTTTCCACTAAAGCACTATCTGCACAACGGATTGCTACCTGCCAAAGATATTTTTTACCTATCTTTCACTAATCAACTGTAGTAACGCTTCTGTTGATATCTTGCCACTCACATCAGCACCTTCGAGCAGACTGTCTGCCAAATCTCGCTTATGGTGATGCAAATCCACAATCTTATCTTCGATAGTATCCTTTGCTACTAAGCGATAGATAGTCACCGGACGTTGTTGTCCGATACGATGGGCACGATCTGAGGCTTGGTCTTCTACCGCTGGATTCCACCAAGGGTCCATGTGAATAACGTAATCAGCAGCAGTAAGATTAAGACCAGTACCGCCTGCCTTGAGGCTGATTAAAAAGACATCCCCAACTCCCGCCTGGAAAGCATCCACCCGTTTTTTACGCTCTGGAGCTGGAGTACTGCCATCTAGATATTGATAATTAATACCTTGCTTATCCAGATAATCTCGGATAAGATGCAAATGGTCAACAAACTGACTAAACACCAAAGCCTTGTGACGATTCTCCAGTAGCTCAGAAAGCACCTCAGCGAAGAGTTGCAACTTAGCGCTGGGTAGTTCAGTGTCAGACATCACCAAACGAGCATTGCAACAGGCACGACGCAATTTCATGATTTCTGCCAGTACTTGTAGGTGTTTGTGCCCAGCAGTTGCCTCAGTTTCGCTCAGTTTGGATATTGCCGAACGACGCAACGCTTCATAGAAAGCCATTTCCTCGCGACTCAACTCCACATGCAAGAGGATTTCGGTACGGTTCGGCAACTCTTCGAGTACTTGATTTTTCGTGCGACGCAACAGGAATGGTTGAATGAGTTTTTTCAGTTTGGCGCGTACTTGTTTATCCTGAGATTTTTCAATTGGAATCGCAAAGCGTTGATTGAAACTTTCAAACGAACCGAGTAACCCAGGATTGATAAAGCGGAACAAATTCCACAATTCGCCGAGATGGTTTTCAATCGGAGTTCCAGTTGTCATCAGTTTGAAACCACCTTTGAGGTTCATCGCCGCCTGGGAACGTTTGGTGGTCATATTTTTGATTGCCTGGGCTTCGTCAAGCACAATTGTTTGCCACTGCACTTGCGACAGCATTTGAGAAACTTCTTCCTGCTGTAGAAGACTGTAGCTGCACACTAGCATATCAAACGGTTGTAACCCAGAGAGCAATTGTTGGCGATTCCTTTCCTTCGGAACGCGAAGCGAACGGAGAACTGAGCGATCGCCACTGCCAAATTGAACAATATTAAGAGTAGGAGCAAACCGCTGCGCTTCACTCACCCAATTCATGCACACCGAAGTGGGGGCAACAATCAGAGTTGGTCCAGAGTTGGCACGGGTAAGAATAACAGCTAATGCCTGCACGGTCTTACCCAGTCCCATTTGGTCTGCCAAGCAAGCCCCAACACCCCAGTGTGCCAAACGCGCCAACCATGTAAATCCCTCCATTTGGTAGTCACGTAGTTCTGCTTGGAAGGTAGAGGGAAGTTCCGGTTGCAGGTTTTGCACTTCCTTTAGACGCTGGATATGTGCCTTCCAGTGCTTGTCTGCTTTCAGTTTGCCCACTTCATCTACCAAATCTTCCAACCCTAATGTTGCCAGTGGGTGAAAGCGTATACCTTTACTATGTTTTTCTGAAAACGTCTGCAATTCGTCCAGGCGTTTGCGAAACGCTTGAGTTAAAGCCAGGAATTGACCATCACCAAGGGGGATAAAACGACTTGGGGTTTGCTTGAGTAGTTCCAGCAGCTGCTCCATATCTAGCACAAGGTCGTCATCCAGTTTCAACTCACCAGTAGCAGCAAACCAGTCCTGCTGGCGTTGAATTGTCAACTGGAAATCTTTAAGGTCTGCATGGTATTTGACACGCAGTTTTTCTCCTTGGGGCCATTCTAGCACCACGGTGTTCCCCAATGCTTGCAGTGACAACAACAGTTCCAAACAGTCCTCTGGCTGTTCTATAAGCCATTCATTATCTTGTTCTTCAGTACGAGTCAAGGTGGGGCAAGCTGCTACAGCAGCATTGGCAAGTTGCTTTTCTTTTTGCAGATTTCGTGTGGTTTGCAGTCGCTTGCCATCGATTTCAGCAATCACAGTTTCGCCCCCTGTACCAGGGCGATAGTAGGGACCACCTTGGGTAAAAGGGCAAGATAGAAGGGATACTTTCAATCCTACACCAGCAGGCAACAGGTGAATATGGGGTATCGTCTGTGCTGGTACTTCTTCACATCCAGAAAGCCCACCACCGATATCAGAATGCACAGTGACGATTCCAGAGACAGCATTGATGGCTGCCAAGACTTGCTTGTCGGCAGTAGCAGGTACGTTGAGCCGATTCTCCTTGCCAATAATCTCTGCTATGCGTCGGTGTTCAGCACTAATTTCAATGACCTTGATGCGGGTTGGAGTTTCCTTGACATTTAGAATATTCTGTGATTCTGCCAGTTTGGGAGAAAATTCTAAAGTTAAGCGACCAAGATTTCCTTTTTTGACAATGAGTTCTGGTTCTCCCTTGACAATTTCCACGCGAGTGGTCGGGGAATCTTCCCAGAAGACTAGTGGGTGTCCAATTAATGCAGATATTGCTTTTTCATTGAATGTATACTCGGTTTTGCCGTGATACCCATAATTATAGGAAGTAAATGTTTCAATGCAGCCACATACTCGGATATCCTGAGGTGTGAGGTAATTAAACTCACCCAGGTTATCACTCAGGCGCTTGAGGGCAATTGGACGACCTTTACTCCAAACACCTTGGGCGTTAACTTTCTGCTCGCGTGGTTGCAAGATACATTTGCTAGGGTAGAAGGTAATAAACCATGCTAAGCGCAGTTGAGCCTCTGTTTTTGTCGGTGAGTGCGGTTCCTTCTGTAGATTTGCGAGTGCATTTAAACAAAGCTCCCAATGTTCCTGTGGTCGAACCAGGTCTACTATGGTGTGTATACCGCTATCTTCCCGCAATATCGCTGCTTGTGTATCATAGGTGCTGCGTCCTTTGAGCCGGGAGAGGAGTTCTGCACTTTCCATTGCTAGCCAGTGGTAACCAGATGCAACAGCTTGCTGATAGAGTGGTTCTAACAACTTGGGCAAGCGCTTTTTGGCTTTCTCAACATCTACCCAGTAGAGACAGAGGGCACAAAAGAGTGTTTCTAAGCTGTTATGCTCTTCGGTGGAAGCAATGTAGGCGCTGACTATAAATTCTTTTTGGGCGATATTACCTTGCTGGACTTGCAGCACGATTTTCAATCTCTCATAAATAGTCCTAAGCCAATGATCTGGGCGGGAAGTTAGACTGGCGCATTCCTCTGCTTCCCGGAGGCGATTAGGGGAACCATCTTTTAATAATGCCAAGATAAAAAACAAGCCGCCCATAGTGTTGAAATAGACCTTTTGCTTACCCTTGGCTTTCTTGAGGGCTTTGAGGGCGTGTGTGTAATACTTGATAGCTTGTTCGTTTTCACCACGCAGAAAATTCAGCCAACCCCAAAAGACGGCGGCGTTATCTCGATAGTCGTCAGATATACGCTCTAAACTTTGTTGTGCTTCTTGTATGCAACCTCTTAGAAGGAATTGTTCGCTCAAAATCAGGTGTAGATAATCTGAGGAATGTCCAGAAGGAGTAGAGCATTCTTCTTCTAGCAGGGCAAACGGTTCTTCGGCGAGAGAACATTTTAACGCTGCATTCAACAGGATGATAGATATGGCGCTTTCATACAAACCTTGTGGTAGGGTGCGAAGCCAATCTGCATCGAATGGGTTATTGCACACCTGCTCGAATATGTTCTCTATAGATATTTTGTCTTGGCTATTATATTTATAGTAGTCTTCAAACTGTTTGTTAATATAATTGAGGTTGTGGCGGTAAAGACCAATGCGGACTTCCCGAATCAATTGGCTCGTGTTCTGGAAAATTCGGGGTCCGTTGTGCCAATGAGTACGTATGGGTAGCTTTTCTTCTACGGCTATTGCTAATATTTCAAAGCGTCCAGCTTTTACCGCGTCACGAGTGGCAATCTCTGTGAGTAGCGGACGACACTGAGGACTTTGCCCGCTTTCTTGAATGAGCAAACCTGCTGAAATCAATTTATCAATATGGCGACTTAAAGTTTTGCTAACAAAAGGTTTATTATTTTCATCTAATGTGCCAGTTTGATTGAGGCAATTCATGAACGAAGTTCTGTTTATCGGTTCATAAATCACCGAAAATAATTGCACAATCTTTTGGTCTAGGGGTGGTAGCTGACGATAGACTTGGGCAAGTTGCGTTTGTTGTTGTGGGATATCAGCAAGAGAATCGGTCATGATAATAATAGGCGTTTCTCTATAGTGATTCTAAATGTTGGAGCGAAAATTATGTTGTTAATTCAGAATAATACCGAGCTTTGTGCATTGTTTGAGCAAATGATGTAGAAGGAGGACGCACTCATCTATCCCTCAGCTGATTAACTAGTTGGTGTGGTAAGGGCGCACCAAGATGGTAGTTCAATTCAGCACTTGTTTATTCACCACAGGTGTGGTATAATCCTGGCAAATTCACGCTCCCCAGTAAAAAGGATGCTCAAGTGGTGTGTCTTCTTCTTGACAAGAAACGTACTACTTCTTGAAACCTGAGTTCGATGTAAGAAAAGGTCTAAAAACTAGATATAGTAAGCGATTAAGCAACACACGTCCATTTCATTTGATGTCAATAAGCTTCGATAAATGAGAATATATTTTTTCTGCCCAATCTTCCCCCAGGTTTGGTCGGCTTTGCTTATAAAGCTAGAGTCGGGTGTGCTTCCCAACTCTAGTGCTACATTTTTGGTTGTCTTTAGTAACCCAAGTTGCTAGTTATCAAAAAGCGCCTTATTTTAAGTACGAAATTCAAAAAAATGGTATTTTTAAGTACTTAAGAAGGTACTTTATGTATCAATTAGATACGGTTTAGGGTCACTAACTAGCAACTTACGTTAGTATTAGAAGGGATTTTGTGCTATTGAATTCAATTCAGTTACATCTTGGGACTTTTTAGTGATATTTACAACTTTTACTCCTTCAATTTCACCATCTGAGTCGAGACCATATTCCTTGAAAAAAGCTTCTCTTTCAGTTTCTTTTGCAAAGCGGGACTGCTGATGACGCTTTTGAGAACTACCAGTTGTGGGATGTGAACTCACTTTTACTTCTTTTGATACTGAGTTCGATTCAGTCAATTTTTCAGTTTGCTTGTGGATGATTTGAACAATTTCTGAGTTGCCTATAGGAGCTTTAAATTTAATATCTAAGTCAGTTAATTCGTTATCTTGATCGTCAAAAGAGTCTTCATCTGTGTCCTTTACATATTGTTTGGATATCAGCGTTTCTGCGTGTTCCAGACTAACTCTTTCCTCAATAGCATCTGCAACATCTTCCTTCTCCTTACGGTTCCAGTTTCGCAATGCTTCCTTAACCTGTTCAGTTGCTTTCATTCGAGAGGATTTGTTCACTAGTAAGTCAGCAAACTGTTCAGCAAAGAATTCCAAGATTTCTTGTGTCCGTTCCAGCAATAAGTCTATTTCTCCCTTCCCACGGACATTAATTTCAGTGTCTAATTCAATCTCTACTTCCGGAATGGAGATAATCCCATTTCCAAAACTCTCCCAGTACATTTTGATAAATTCTTCCCATTCGGGCTTCCAGACTTCAGCAAAGCGGCGTTCCTCGTCATAGGTAGCTCTCATCCATTCTCCAGTGGCATTAAACTTACCTTTGCAGATTTGATAATCTTGATAAGCTCCTGATTCGTAATGGTCTGCTTTGATTTCCATCTTTCGTAAGCCCCACCACAGTTTTAATCCACCGTAATAGTAGGCATTGAATTCATAGCGAAGCTTTTTGATAGTCGTTTCAATTTCTCTTGATTTCTTAGCGGCTAATAAACATTTGGGATCATATTTGCGTGTCAGGTTTGGTTTAGGCATTTCAATTCTCCTTGATATTTCAACCGAATGAAACAATTGATTTTTCACCCCATTTATTACTTTTTATTTTTTTTACTTTTTCTTCTAATTAATGGGATGAAAAAGCCCCCAGAAGTTATATGCTTCCAAGGGCAGTAAGTTATGTGGAATGGGTTACAAGAGAGCAGTGCATTCCAAGCCAAAGCAGTAAGGAGATTGCACTTCTTTCTTCTTGAACAGTTGTGCCACAGCAGCAACTTTTAGCCACAGCTTCTTACTGCTGCTGACGCTGGGGGTTTACGGGGAGAAGCCTTGACGCAAGTGTGCGGTCGAAATCGCTACAGAGATTTCGAGTACCGCACTTTGCGCGGCAAGCGAGTGAGGCGAACGTGGAATAAATGCCCTACAGGGCGTTTATGCCGCGAAAGTCGCCCTACGACTCTTGCCGTCTGAAAAATTGGGTGAGGTGTTTTTGTTCAAGACGACACCTACCCAATTTTTCATGACCAAGGCTTCGCCCCGTATAATGAAGAACCCAGCAGCACGCCGGGGAGTGTGAGGGGTGGCGCGATCGCCCTCACATATTGCTTTATTGCGTGTCAGCGCAACCATTTCTTTACAAGTTGGACAACACTTTTTCTTGTAGTTCTTCTTTGTAGCTAGGGCAAGCAAGTATCATTTTCAGTTGTCCATTCTTGATGTAGAAGTTCCCTTTACCTAATAAATTTTCGAGTTGGTCTTGCATTTCAAAGCTGAGATTAGTATTTTCAATTGAAGTTTGTACAAGAACTTTATCAGTTCCATCAGGAGACTTGAGAAAGAACCGAATGCTGATGAGTTCTGCATCTTCGACTACTGAATCAACAAGGACTTTGTAAGTTCCTTGGGACTTGACGATTATTCTAATACCTGTAGGGTTTTCCATTGTTTGAAACCTGTCAAGGGACTTACTGAAGTACATTTAGCGTTGTGTTTTAGTTGAATTCCAACAAAGCTACACCGATTTTGTTAGGAACAGTCCAAAATACAACGGCGCTAATTTCTGGATGATAAGTTTGCGCTCTTGTTAGTAGAAGTTTTTTAATGATACCTCCATATTGAAAATTATCTTCACCGAAGAAGAAATGGTTTTCAGACAAGGCAGCAATGATTTCGAGGTTTAGGAATTCACAAGGTGCAATCTTATCTATTTTTTGGACTTCTTGGAGCAGAAAAACACCACGTTGATTTTTATCTCTATCTTTTGTAAAGACAGAAATAAGGGGTGTTACTGTATTTAGTAATATTTCAAACTCATCTGCAACTGCCTCAATGTGTTCTGGCGCACTGGCAAAGATATTTATTCTCCATTTCAACATTTCTGTGAGAAGATTGTCATTGTCTTGATTAGAAGGCATGGCTGTTCATCGTGGTAAATACGCCTGGAGTAATAGCATATGTACATACTTACTCCAGGTATGAAGTGAATTGATTTGACCAAAGAAGTAGTCAGGAGTCAGAAGCCAGAATACAGAATGTATTGTGTGCAAGTGGCGGATGACTTGGGGGTATCAAGCCCCCACTAATTGCATTCTGGTTTCTGAATTCTTCTTCGTTGACGAGAGTTATAGTTTATATTTCAAATGTAGCAAGAGCTTCTTTGAGGGCGCGACAACGCTGTAAATGATCAGCAAACAGTGATTTCGTTTCAGAAATCAGTTTTTGTAAGTTGGTTTGAAACTTTTCTTCATCTGCAACAGCTTGTTCTGCTTGGGGATTCAGTTGGATGGCTTGTGGTATTATAATTTCAAATTCGTAAGGGATAATCAGTTCTACTTCATCCTTATCATTTTGAAACCGTTCAAACCAGCGGTGACATTTTGCAATTGCTTCGTTAATCTGGTCTAATCGGTAGAAGTCACTGAATTTAAATCTGGGTACATCGTAATCAAAGTGCCGCTCTAATGACACATAGAATTTTTGATTGAAGTAGTCGCGGTTGACTAATAATCGGGGTTCTCCTCTTAGGGGTTTATGAACAATGCCATCGACTAAAATTTTTGATTTCGCCCATAGACGTGCTTGTTCTTGATGTTGATCTAGAGATTGGTAGTCACTACCGTAACCTGTAATAACTGGCTGAATTGACTCAAATTCAATATCTTTGAAACGGTCAATTTTATGATCACACCATAACTGGTTGTTATACCAACGGTACTGACGGATGCGAGTACGACGCTCACCTCCTAACATCTCAGGAGCAGCATTTTTGTCAGTTTCAATAATAGCCACAGGTGCTTCTTTGTCGCTTAATGCTGGTATTTCAACTGTGTACTCACCCTGAAATTTTTTTGGTCTTGGCTTGCGACAACGAGGTGGAATGATGTTTTCAGTGTAAGTGAATTTCCAGGTAACTTGAAAATTTGTCATTTTTCTTCTCTATATGTGATATTTTCACCCCTAACAAAAGCAAATTATTTCATTTATTTACTTTCTTTTGATTGTTGCTGCTTGCAATCAATCTTGGTAATACAGTATCATTAAGGATTCAGGAGTCAGGAGCCAGAAGTAAAAAAGGTTTAGAGTCTGGCTTTTAAACAACACCGTTGTACTTCATTTACTTGCAATGTGCTGTATCTTTTTGAGGATTACATAAAGGACAAAAGCTAACAGGACTATGCCGTCTTTTCAATGCTCGCTCAGTTTCACGAGTACAACCAGACCAGTGACGGACGAGTTGTAATTCGTATTTATAATCTTGCACAACCGCGCGGGTAATTTTTGCACCGATACCGTTTTTGTGTTCTGAGAAACGCTTTTTCAGACTTTTGCTGGTGTAGCCTAAATAATGTTGAGCGCAGCCTTTTGAATTTTCTAAGTTTCCTATTTTATCTGAAAAGTGGAGAAGATAAACAAAGCCCATAATCTGCATTGCTTTTGATTGATTTGCAACCTAAGCGAGCAGCACTTATGGGCATATGTAATATTTTATTTTTCCATCAATTGCAGTTTAACGCTGCTTTTTGTTCGCTATTCTCCATGACTATCACTTGAGTATCGTCTGAGTGCAAACCAAGGTCTTTATTAATAGTAAGTTGCTCCTGTATTGCTGTTTGTAATTCTGCCGCTTTTGGGAATGGCTGTTCTTTTTGAATTGATAAATCGTGGAAAGCTGTTTTCAGCTTTTGGAGTTGTGCTGCAGCTTGTTTAAGTTCTTTATCAATACCCTCAGTCACGCAATGTTCCAAAGCAGAGATTGTTCCCATTGGTGTTTGTCTGACTGAAGCGTTGTAGGTTACATCTCCTACTATATGGATTGTGCTGCCTCCTACATCATGCCGAATTAACAATTCAAATCCAGCGAACTTACCGAGTGGAAATGTTCCATAGTTTGCCTGTGCTTCTAAGTCGCGTGCAACTGCGTTAATAATTTCACCTGCAAGCGATCGCTTGTCTAGTTGCACTGTCTTACCATCACAGGCGCGGAGTCTAATGATAAACTTATTGCCAGCAGTAGATACTGTGCGGTCTTTGTCAGCTTGATGATTAGCTACTTTTACACTCGCTTGTTCAATTCGACCAGGCAGATGTTCTAGTTCTTGTCGGATGGAAATTTGCTGATTGATATGGTCGCGTTCTTCCTGAAGCAGTTTGGCAACAGTTGCATCTAACTCAACTTTTCGCATTAACCTTGGGTCACCGCTGGCAGTTGCCATGACTTCAGCATAAGACAGAACTATGTCGGTGCAGTCATCAATACTACGGGCTGTGTTTTTTCCAGCCAGGGCTGCTTCAATAAATTCAGCTTTGGTTTTAGAAGTTTGGTACAGGTAGCCATCCGGACTTAGCCCTGCAACCTTTTTCCCTTGGGCATCTTGTAATGGTTTACCTTGAGTGACGTAACGATATATTGTCACTTTGGGATTATGATTACCTTGACGAACCGAACGTCCGGCGCGTTGCGTGTGGTCAGTTGGTCGCCAAGGACAGTCTAAATCATGGGCAGCTATGACGTAGTTTTGAACGTTGGTACCTACACCCATTTTGGCTGTGGAACCTATAAAAACCCTAACTTTTCGTTGACGCACGGCTCGAAATAAGGCTGATTTTTGTTCGTCAGTCTTGGCATCATGGATAAAGGCAATTTCTTCTGGAGAAATGCCACGTTTTATCAACTGACTCTTAATATAGTCGTAAACAGTGAATCGTCCTTGAGAATTTTCTTTTGGCGTTCCCACATCACAGAATATTAGTTGGGTTAAGCGTTCAGCTTGGGTAGATTGCCAGATACGAAAAACGTAGTCAATTGCAGCATCAACTTTGGTAGGAGAATAATTTAAATCGTGAATTTCTTCAGGGGTAAGAAATTCAGAAAGCACATCCAAAGGTAAGCAACGCAAATCAACGACACCCTGGCGGATGTGTGTCGTGATGCGGGGCATATTGTCAACAGTCGGTTCGACTTGTCTTGCAATGATTGCTTCGGCACGTTGAGCGACATAATTAAAGAACTTGAGTTGTTCGGGTGTCGCTGGCACTTCTTGTGTGATGTACTCTTTCTCTGGTTTTGGCAAGTCCAGGTCTTCATCGGTTAAGATGTCAGCCACTTGCCAAAATAACTGCCGCCATTCCGGAAGATTGTTGAATACAGCCAGTCTGCTTTTGACTTCCAAGGTTCCTTGAGGCGTGATTTCTGCACCCACTTTGACTTCAGCAAAGTTGGATACCCAGGCATCAAAGTGCAACAGACCTTTAACTTGTAAAGTTTCGTATTGCAGATATACCTGGTTAACCCACGCTTCGGCTAAGGTGTTGGTAATTGGAGTGGCACTCATCAGCGTTACGCCACGACCTGCACCATGTTTGTAGCTCATGTAGCGGGTCTTCATGAGAAAGTCCTTGGCACGGTACGAGGCTGTGCTAGGAACGCCTAGAACTCGATTGAGTTTGGTGTTGAGGTCAAGGTTTTTGACCTGTTGCGATTCATCGTAGAATATCCAATCAATACCCAATTCATCAAAAAATACCGTATTGTCTTTCGTTTGGGCATTAGCTACCGCGTCAATATTTTCTTCTAACCGCGTCAGTTTCTTTTCGAGGTTTTTCATCACCCTTTTGGTTCGCTGACCATTGCTTTTAGCTGCAAGGTAGTCTGCTTCTACCATATCTGATTCTTCTGACAAAAATTGCCCAATAGTGTCTGGATGCAAAGGTAATTTGCTAAAAGCACCTTGACTGAGGATAATCAAATCCCAATCTCCTGTGGCAATGCGGGAAGCTAACTCACGTCGTTTGTTGGCTGACATTTCTGCACTACCAGCAATGAGAAGCCGCATCTGGGGATACATTTGTATAGCTTCGCTTGCCATTTGTTCAGGTAAGTGATCCATGACAACCAGGCAGGGTTTGTAACAAATTCCCAGACGTTTGAGTTCTTGACTTGCGGCGATCGCTTCACTTGTCTTACCTGCTCCCACAGCATGACCGAGTAATGTGTTACCAGAGGCGACGATGCGCCAGATAGCGTTGAGTTGATGAGGACGTAATTTGTTGCGCCATTCTGGATTCATTCCCGGTAGTTCTAGATGGGAACCGTCAAAGTGTCGTGGCACAAGGCTATTGTACTGCTCGTTGTAAATTTTTGTTAATCGCTCAGTTCGCCCTAAGTCGCTCCAAATCCAGCCTTTGAAGAGTTCTTTGAGGTTTTCCTGTTTAGTTTGGGCAATGCGTGTGGCTTCTAAGTTCTCAACATATTGCTCGTCTACTTTGTCTCGAACTACCGGGACGCGGAGGTTGAGTGCTAATTCAATCAGTTGATGCGCCATCACGCGTTCAGTACCGTAAATTTGGCAATTGTTCTGCGAGGTGAGGACGTTTTTACGGACTTCCACCTCCCAAGTGGCGGTAGATTTGGAGTGGTAGACATGGATATCCTGTGCTGGTACGTTCAGTGTTTGAGCGATAAAATCTGCAATATCTTGAGTGGGAATCCAAGGAGAACCCAAGCGGACGTAAATGTCTCCAGGTAGCAAGTCTTTGGGTTGAACTTTCTCCAAGGCTTCAACGTTAACTGTTAGTTCTGGATTGGTTTGTGCAGTTATATCTTGCGAACACGCTATGCCTACGGTACGGTTGCGCCTATCGCTAACACGGGCGATCGCAAGTTTAGTCCTGACATAACCAGAAAGGTATTCGTCTGCTGTTACCCACTGCTTACTTTGAGGGTCAAAATAAATCAGTCTGTCTTTGTGCAATTCTTCAATGATAATTTCTGGGGGTTGTGACAGCAGCATCGTCATAAAATCAATGTCAACTCGTCCTTTCTCGCTCAAGCTGTAAATGAGTGCTTCTTTAGCAGTAGCAGCACTTGTTTTCGGTTGATATTCACGGATGGTGCGTTTTGTGAAAATGTCAGTTTTGGTGGCTGTCTCCGTATCAGGATCGTAGTTCTCCAGTGCCAACAATAGAGGATATTCTGGATCGCAAGCAAATACCCGGCGATTACCTGGAGAGTGCAACCATCCGTAGCGCTTAACCAAGGTATCATAGATGTGGTTGAGGTGTTTTTGTGCTTGGGATAGTTGGGAATCGCTCCCGCCATTCATTTGAAGAGTGAAAACTTTCTTAACTGCTTGGAGTAGTTGAATTAGCCAGTACAAGCGTAGGCGAGGTATCCCAACACAATTGACTGGGTGCAATCGTCCTTCAATAACTTGCCAAGGTTCGTTGTTATACCAGATATATGAATAAGGTTTGGTTTTTCCTTGCAGCTCAGTGGGGATTAAAATTGATTTTGATTTGGATGAGACAGTTATGTTTTTTAGTGATGTGTCCTGGGGACGATAAATTTCTGTTGTCAGGCGAGAGAATGCTTCTGATAATGCCTTCTTTAAATCGCGTCCATCAGTTTCAAGTCCAAGCCGATTACGCCCACCGTAGAGTTTATCTACAGTTAGTTTTCCTAGCAGCATTTCTGGGTGCTGCTTATAGTAACAAGGCATCATAAGTGGGGAACCATCAACAGATGTGAGTCCGCTTTCACATATTTCTATCCATTCAGAAGATGGCTCCTGGTCGGAATGTTCGCGCTTTTGGAGGATGATTAAATCAGTGGTAACTTGGGTGTTGGTAAATGCTAAAAAAGCAGTGTTGGGCAAACGAATTGCTCCTACTAAATTGGCTGTTTTTGAAAGTAGTTCTCGCACTTTGAGGCTGTTACGGGATTGTAATGTTCCAACTGAAGTTATGAAGGCAATTAGTCCGCCTGGACGGATAAGGTCAAGTGATTTTATAAAGAAGTAGTCGTGTAGTGTATGAATTGGCAGTTTGTTGTACTGTGGGTCATGAGGAGCAACATTGCTAAAAGGCACGTTCCCAATAGCTAAGTCAAAGTAGTTTTGTGGCAGTACAACGTCCTCAAAACCCTGGATATAAATATTAGCTTTCGGGTATAGTTGTTGGGCTATACGACCTGTGATTGGGTCAAGTTCAACTCCTGTCCAGTGAGAGACTTCATTAATATCTTGAGGCGCGACTCCAAGAAATAAACCAGTCCCCATACTTGGTTCAAGAATGCGACCTCCACGAAAGCCTAAGTGCTTTAATCCTTGATAAATTTCTTTGATGATTTCTGGTGTGGTATAATATGCATTAATGATGCTTCTTCTAGCAGCTTGATACTCAGTTGGTGTGAGCAATTCTCTTAATTGAATACCGAGGTATTGCCAATCAGATTTGAGAGGTTCTTCAAAAATTTCTGGAGCAATTCCCCAACCTAAATATTCGGCGATGATTGCTTGCTCTATGAGTGTGGGGTGACGGTGTTCTCGGTCAAGTGTTTTACTTAATTCGATTGCTTTGATGTTGTTAGCAGCTTTGGTTTTTATACCTCCTTTGCCTATTAGATGAGTAATTCTGTAGTTTTTGGAAACAGTGGTTAAAGGAAGAGAGGTATTTAAGGGTAAGTCGAATAGGGATAACTGATAACTTTGTGTCATATCTTGCTTTGGCGTGATTTTTTCACCCACAGCAAGGCGAGGATTAATAATTCAAGGGATAAATGTTAATTTTTAACTTGATAAAATAGATATTTAAATTTTTAGAGAGAATAGGACGACTTAAACAAATGAGCTAACTACAAAGCTACGCTTAAGGAACTCTTTGACGCACTCCTCAGCAACACCAAAAGAGCAAATTTCGATTTTCAGAAGACTGGTATCATCAAAGCAAGCATTTGTCAGTGCCTATTTCCGTTTTCGCCTGTATCTCGCTTGGCTCAACATCAATTAGATTTTGTGCGCCATGGCGCACAAAATATTTTCCCTCTGCTGTACTTGAAACTTTGCCAGTATCTGAAGTGTGGTTGAAATTTTACTCAAAACTGCTCTTTAAGCTCTGTTACTTGTGCTACCCAAGCCGGAGCTTTTTTGCCGTTACTAGAAGATAACTTATCAAATTCCTGCCGCAACTGCTGGGCTGACATTCCAGGTAATTGAGTCGCACCCCATGAGAGCGCATCTTCCTCAGATTTCCATAGCAACCACACCTCACCCATCCATACTCTTAGCTGATAAGCTAAGTCTTTACCTGGTTTTAGCCAACTGGTATCCTGTAAAGCTGGACAACGAGATTTGGAAATGTAGAGAATATGCTCAGCTGAAACTTCCCCAGCAATATCAAATTCAAATTCAATACCGCTAGTTTGAATAGGAGCAGTACCAATTTTTACAGGTTTCATTTTACCTGTTTTGGAGTCAATTTGGCTTATATCCCATTCGGTTTTAGATCGCATTGTCGCAATTATATGGCTGCTGCATTTAGTGATACAATCTATCAGTTTGCGTTCTAGAGGACGAACTTCTTTCCAAGCAGTGAATGAGTTTTTAGCGCGGTCTACCAATTCTAACTCGCTAAACCAAGCGTGAGTCAGAGAATCAATAATTATTGTTTGGTAGCCTGCATTTTCAGCAGTTTGGATGGCTTCTATATAATGAGCGGGGTGATGGTTCTCTAGTTCACAGACATCAAAATTAAAGATATCTGCATAGCGGCTGGCACTTCCTCTTTCAGTATCTATGACGGCAATTTTATGACTTAGATGAGATGCAATAGATAGTGCTGAATATGTTTTGCCTGAACCTGAGGCACCGCTAAGGGCTAGACGAATTTTAACTTGAGATTTGGTTGCTTTGCGAAACATAGTTGGAAAATGTCCCAGCGGCTGTGACTGGGACGCTACAGGTTTTAGAATTGTTCAATGCTTGTGGCTTCTAATTGAAAGCCAATTTCTATTTGGTAATCCCTATCGTTGTACCCACACATGTACCACTGGTTATCTGGGTATTGAGGGGATAAACTAAAATTGCGGTCAGCTTCTCCCATCTCAAACCATTGGATAATCAAGTATTCTCTAGTTGAGGATAATTCTGCTATTTCTCGATTGATTTCTTGAATTCCGTTGCACATTTTATTAATGCCTAGTTGTTCACCCAAATACTTATTTGACTATTGAGCAAACTTGAAAATTGAGAATTTTACCTTTCTATGACTAGTCACAATGTCTTTGGAGTTCTTTTTGTAAGGCATCATTTTTAGGATGCTCTTGTTTTTCTGCAAGCGTGCAAAGTTCGTTAAGCAATCGTTTTAAAATTGGTATTTGCTTTGGTGTGAACTGAATTTCAATCTTTTCCTCTGGAGTGATTGGGATTATTATTCCAACTGAATCTGCAAAACAGTAGGTAGTGAGTAAGCTATTTTCAAGCAGGCGTACAGTTGTTGAATGGGAAATTTCGATTCTTGCCATGATTTTCATAATTTGGAGATTTTTCACCCCAAATTATAAAAATTAATTTATTTTAAATATTTAGCATTTGTATCAGCTAGTTATTTACAACTCCCAATCAAGTGTGAAAGTTTCGTTATCGTCTTCTGATTCAAATTGGGGGTTATATGGGGTATGAGTTGACTCATCAACAGAAGGCTGATTTTGTTGTGTGGGGGTTGTATAGGTGTTAACTACCGCAGACTGTACTGGTAAGACACCTTGCTTAAACGCAAAGTAGCAATCAACAATAAAGTAAAGCGTCTCAAGGTAACTTTTACCTAATCGTTGCGATTCTGCAAAGATACGCTCGCGGTAGCTATCTTTGATTCGGACTTTTTCCGGAGTTTTGTCTTGCTGAGAAACCATGTCAAATTGAAAAAAGGGTGTGGGGGATTAACAAGTAAAAAGTAAAAAGAAAGAATTTTTTATAAGTGCCTTTCAACTTTTAACTTTATTTGGTATAGGGTGTACGAAAGTTCGCCTCTTGGCTACTAAGCATCAGTAGATCCGTTAGCAGAGGAAGAGCTAACAATGGTTTTAGCCATTTGCAATAGTCCGTAAGAATTAGCCTCTACGGGGTTGTCTAGAATTTCAAACCCGTTGTGCACGAGCAGTTTTTTAAAACCAGGAAGCAAGCAACCGCCACCAATAGCCCAAATTTCATCCCCTTGGTGTTTAGCGTCAAGGGCGAGATTGACTGGTTTTTTCAAATAGCTTTCATACCACTCTTTAAGACAAGTGGTGTAAACATCTTTGATATCAATATCACGGCTGTATTTAGTATGTCCCATTTCCAGACAAAAGCGAATTTTTGATAAGTCCCCAAGCTTACCACCGTTGAGATATTTCATCTTCTTGGCGATTTCACCGATGAGAACTTCCACTCCAGCAGCGTAGGGGGTATGGACTTCTCTTTTACCTTGGTTGTAACGAGAATAAAGCGTTGTACCATTCCCAAAATCTACGACAGTTAACTTTTTGGGGAGCTTTCGACCGAACAGAGCACCTATACCTTCAGGTACGACTTTGAGAACTTCTACCTTGACATCAGAGAGCTTGCCAGCGAGCATTGGTTGATATTCACCATTGAGCACTCTTAGCAAGTCATCAGTCAAAGCCATATCATGCAAACTGACAACTAGCTTTAGCTGCCAAACTTTACGGTGTGGCAAATGAGCTAATGCACCTAATAAAGTGATGAGGGCGTTGTTAACTTTGTTAATATTGCTATCTGTATTCCGTTCAAAATAATACCCAGTGCGGAAAGCCGACTCACCAACAGTGTAGGCATTACCGTTAAAAACCACCCGACCGGGTACATCTTCCATGTCTTCTCTTGAGATGTAACTGGGAATTCTAACGACATCAAAACCATCGACTAACAGTTTGACGCTGCCATAGCCGTTATCAAAACCTGCGCAAAAAATCTTTTGATTCGCGTGAATGTTCTTCATGTCGATACTCCAATTCGTCATTTGTCAAAAGCGTAATTACAATCCCATACGTGTTCAAAGCAGTGTACTCTAGGTAAAAGATGGCATAAATAAATTAAGAGCCTTGCACTCTACATTTATTAATTACGAACTACGAATTATTTTTTCATGGGGGCTAAATAGGGTACACGGACTCAGTAAGTTAAATATACCCTAAAAAGCTCCTACATAGGGTATATATAGGGGTTAATTTATAGAAAAAACACGTGGGGTACACATAACACCCAAGTATACCCCATATAGTCAGATAACGAATACCATTCCATCTGTTGGGATGAACTTATAACGTTGAGAGCAGAAAGCCCTATGCCTACGGCACGCTTGGGCGTAAGTCCCAAGAGGACACGCTGCGCCTTAGCATGATTGCGTGCGCTTGCACTTACGCCATCAGTACTGTCCTCATGAATGTGTAGCACCTTTAAGTACAGTGACACAGTGCTTTCTAATCAACTCTTCTAAATATTCACGCTTCGCTAACTTTTTTTATTGTTACTAACTTTAATAGGGCGATATTTGGACAGCCGTGGGAATGTCAAAGCAGTCTCTCTATCTGAGTCAACTTCTCCACTAAAAGTCCTCGTAACACAATGAGTTGTTCTTGACTGACATCGGTAAGTGATTCGGAAGACAGTTCGCGGACTTTTTGAATCACTAGTTTTACCTTCTTCGACTCCGATTTCTCGGATTTTACATACTTGTCTTTAATTTGTTTAGTCAACTCGCGGGTTTCTGGTACTGTCAAATTGTTCTTTAGTACCTGATCTGTTGCCTTCACTCGCTCAAGTTGTGCTTCTTTCTCCGACACATCCAGTGCCTTAGATGACAGCGTTGATAATGCTAGAGCGTGAGCGCCCTTTAATCCCTTATGGCGGATGGCATCTTTTAAATCTTGAGGGAGGGAGAGCATGGGCATGAGGTTTGCTTTAACACTGGCAGGATTCAATCCCAATTCCAGTAACAGTAACAGCAAACTGTATTCGGTTCCCGTTACTCCCAACTCTGACAAACTCTGTTGTTGATCTTCAGTACTGACAGCAACAAGTTGGGTGAGTTCTTTACTTTTTCCATCCCTCTCTAGACGCTTGAGTACTGTTGAGAGCATCGTCACAATTTCATCCACTGACAAACCTACAGACTTTGTTGCTTCATTGGCGATCGCTTCTGCTTTATCCAATGGATTGAGGTCTTCAAAACCCAGGAATGTGAGGAGTGCTCTTGAACTTAAGTCCTCTGGCATCGGGACAACTAAAGCACGGATCTTTTGCCAACCCAAGACTTTTGCTGCTTCCGTGCGGAGTTGCCCATCTAAGAGCATATAGCGCCCGTTGTTTTGAGGTACCAATATGATGGGTGTGATTTGACCGTGTTTTTTGAGCAACCGTGCCTTGGTTTGGATGAGTTCTGGTGTGATTGTTTGCCGAGGTTGATGGGGATTAGGGTCAATTAAGTCCACCGAAATCTCAAGTTCCCCTGATTGATTTTGCAGTTGTTCTCTCAGTTTTTGTAGTTCTGCTTCCAACTCTGGAGATTGAGAAGCTCTAAGCTGTTCTACTTCTGCTTGCAGTTCGGCAATTTTCTGCTCTTGAGAACTTTTTTGTACGGCTCCATCAAATTTACTCTTAATTTTAGGTAATGCCACGGTTACTTCTCCTTCTTAGTTTTCTTATCTTTGAGCAAAGCTGCTAAATCATCGACGATTGGTTTGAAGTCCTTTGCTGCTGGGTGTTTCGGACGGTACTTCTGTAGGGGTTGACCGTAGGCACTGGCGTTTTTGAATTCGTTTGAGCTTCTGACTTTCGGATAAAGTTTAACCTGAAGATTTTCCGCAATTTCTGGTAACTGCTCTAAATACTGGCGGTGCATGGCGACCTTCTCATCATACATACTAGGAACAAATCCCAGAATTGTTGGTTTGGGGTCGAGTTGTAATTCATCAGCCGTAGTAATGCACCATTCTATCAACTCAGCTGAACCTGAGATAGCTTTCATCTCCAACTGCACGGGTACGAGAACGTGGGTGGCGGCTGCTAGAGCATTCGTATTGAGCATACCTAAGGTGGCGGGACAATCCAAGATAATAAAATGATGGGGTAGAGGATAGCTTTTGAGCCTATCAGCCAAAGCATATTCACCACGTTTTCTAATCACTAACTCATTTGCTATCTCAGCTAATTGTGGATGCCCCTGAACCACTTCTATCTTTGATTCTTCCCAAACTGGAACACTAGTCCAATCGCCTTGAAAATCTTTAGATAGTACCTTAGTTAATGTACTATCCACTTCGGCTGGCTGCAATCCACAAAATACATCTAACGACCGCTGAGGGTCTAAATCTAACAGTGCTACTTTAAAACCACGCTTGCCCATAGAATAGGCAATGTGTACGGCTAGGGTGGTTTTGCCCACACCACCTGCATTTGACAGAATTGCCAGAACTATTTGTTTCATATCAAAATCACCAAAAAACTATGAAAGATAGCGTTTCACAAAATCCGGAATAATCTCAAAGCTTTATTATTAAGAACGCCCATTAAATTTTCAATTTGGTAGCTCCTGTTCATGAGAGGTACTACTGCGATATGTACGAAACATAAATGCCTTCTGCCCTCGCTTCCCTGCCTTATTCAATAGATAACCGAAGAAAGGATGAAGGATAGAAGATAAAGGATGAAAAAATAAAAGTCGATTAACTTCATTCTCGGTAGAAGCCGTCGATTTATCAGTCCAGAAAAAGAAAAACGAAGTATCCTACTTATTTAAAGCCCCGGATTTCTCCGTGGGGCTTTCATTTTACCGTTTATCTTTTAATTTACTTGTCGTATTTTAAAATTCGACAAACATTAATCACTTGTCAAGAAATCAAATCCCAGCTTCGTTGCGTTCTAAGTTGGCTGACCGTTTAGCAAGCCGTTCCGATAGTTTAATTATGCTATCAGCCACACCCCATGATGGGCGTGCGGAAAGCTTTGCTAGCTTGATGAATATGCTCGCTCCAACAGCGATCGCTAACGAGTCGAACTACACCAAGGAAGATATTCGAGATTTGTACGTCCGGCGGTTTAAGAAAGATGTTGTTGGGCAACTTCTCAAAAAATTCCCTGAACGTCAGGTTTTAGCACTGGAAACTAATGCTTCTGTAGAAGAAGAGGAAGCATTTTAAATTCTTAATAACTTAAAGCTGGCTGGGATTGACGCGAAAGCTTCCATAGGTAAGTTGTTTAAAACTACTTTGTTAAAAGCGATGCTGTCCAGCCCGATGGCTTGTTTGGAGACAGTACGTAATCGCATCAAGCAAGTAAAAAAAACTGATGCGCAGCATTTCAATACTGATGTTGCCGAGTTAAGGGCTTTAGAATCAGCTTTGGAAACTATTAATGATAGAAATATTTAAAAGTATAAAAAGTTATTAAAACTAATCAGTACAACCGAAACTGGGGGGTTTGCTTGGAAGGGTACAGACCCAAAAGACCGAATTGTAATTTTTAGCGAACGGTTAGAGACGATGCGCTTTCTTAGGGAGAGTTTAAAGCGCGACTTAAAGCTGAAAGAAGAAGCTATCGCTACCCTTGATGGGGGAATGCCAGATGTTGATTTGAAGGAAATTATCGAAAAATTTGGTAGTGAAAAATCTCCGCTGTGGTTGGTGGTTGCTACGGATGTGGCATCGGAAGGGATTAATTTACATTATTTTTCGCACCGTCTCATACATTTTGATATTCCTTGGTCTTTAATGGCTTTGCAGCAGCGTAATGGACGGGTTGACCGTTACGCACAAGAGCAACAACCGCAAATTCGTTATCTTTTGACTCGCTCGAATAACAAAAAAGTTGATGAAGCAGAGCGCATTGTTAGGGTTTTAGCTAAGAGTGGCAAGTAACTGATGGTTAAAAATGCCAGCCGCATTACGGATTCAATTGACTAAAGAAGAAGACAAAAGTTTGCAAGAATTGAGCCTTGCAGATAATGTACCTCGACGAGTCAAACAACGAGCGAGCCTCCCAAAGGGAGGAGCTTCGCTAACGCATTACGACTAAACGCTGATGGCTTGACAGTGCCAATGATTGTACGTCACTTAGATATTCACGAACAAGAGCGTGCGAACGACATTACGTCGATGGCAAACAGGGGGACGCACTAATCTCTTGTTTCAACCTCCCCATACGCCGGAAGTCAATCCAATTGAAAGATTATGGAAAGAAATCAAAAAGACTTTGAAATGGGAATGTTTTCAGAGCTCATTATACTTATGCCAAGCGCGGACAACAGAAATCTATTCATCAGCCACGCAAACGTGGCAAACGGATTAGTATCCTGGAATTTTGGGAGCCACAACACAGTTTTGAATACGGAGCTGTAGTCGGTGGTTTTAATAGCGAACGTTATTTGCAATTGCTTGAATGGCAAGCACACTTCGCACACAAGCGTCTGGAACAAACAGGTAAAATTACTGTCATCATTCAAGACGGAGCATGATTTCATCGCAGCAAACAAGTTCAAGCACATTGGCAACGTTGGCACTCAGCTTGCGTTTGTACCTATTTTTCCTTCCACCATACTCACATAAGATGAATCGCATTGAGGAGGCACTGCGTTGGGCAGGCAATGCCCCACAGTCACGCAAGTGCCGTGATCAGTGGTTGCACCTTAAACGCTCCGGAACTCTCCTCACAGGTTTTTGAAGATGAGTACGAACTGGCGTTAAGCGAACGCGAGTGCGTGCGCCTAGCCGCGCTTAGCTCTGCCGTAAGCAATCGCTCTAATTGCCGCAATTGAACATTGAGCCAACAAGGGAAATCACTCTGTTGAGCGTTTTATATTTAATCATGTCTAGCTACTTATAACGTCATGTGTTTTGTATTAAAATAGTGTTCTTGGAGGTGGAGAAGCAGGAAGAGGTTTAAAGATATTTTGTGTAGGTGAGGGAGAAGGTGTAATTAAGTCAGATGCCGGAGTGGGTTTCGGGTTAACAGTAATAAAAAATATTTTTTCTTGAGGAATCCGTTTACCAAATTTGTCAGTGACTTTGAGTTTAACTTGGTTTGGAAATTGACTGCCAACAATAATTGGGGATCTGCTGCCAGTTTGTTCAACGTCACCAAAGAGAGATAAGTTAACTAAAATGTTTTCTCCCTTTACGTCCCAAGCGATCGTGACTTTATCTCCTTCAGTTAAAACTATACTTGGTTTTGCGCTGTGGTTGATATTATTAATTTTAAAATAGGTAATTTGAAACGGTTTGGGTAAGATTTCAACTGGATTTTGAGCTTGCTTATTACTTTCTCGATCGCCAGAAACAGCGCTGATTTCATAAGTAAATGTACCTGGCTTAGATGCAGGGAAAGGAAATGTACATTTGAGTAGCTTATTTTCTTCTTTGCATATTTTGAGTTTGGGGTCTTTTAAATTCCCATTTTGAAATTCTAGATTGACAGAATCATCTACTGATACGTTGTTTTTTTTATTGTTAATTATTACCCTGTTAAGTAATAGGGGATTCTTAATTGTCCAGGACAGAGATACTCTTTCACCAGTTATATAATGTGATTTATCTACTACTTTAAAGTCTACTACTTCAGCTATTGGCTTTTTGGTAATTTCAGCTTCAGTAGTTTTGGTAACGGTTTGACTTCTGCGGTTAAAAAGCGATAAACCGTGTTGATAAGATACTTGCAGTTTAAAAACGTATTTACCTTGTTTTGTAGTTCCGGTTAGAATATGATTACATATCAATTCTTCCTGGGGTGTGATGTTACAGAGACGATTATGATTAGATTTATCTGGAATTAATTTATTAATACTATTATTTTTATCAAAAAGTACATTGTCTTTATTTAGTGGTTGATCAGTGACCACTACCAATTTCTTAATTTTGTTTTGATTATAGTTATAAATTTTCAACTTTAACTTAACTTGATCACCTTCAATTATTTTTGGGCTATCAGTACTAAATTCAATTCTTAACGGTTCGGGGTTTAAAAGTCTCCAAATCATATATGACATGCCAGCAAATAACCCCAATACTAGTAAAATTAATAGTAAAATTTGCCACCAAGGACGTGCTTTCCATAATAAAGTGGCTTGAGGAGATGCATTAGCCAAAGGATAGCTTTGCTTATCTATAATATTAACTTCAAAATTAATCGGTAAAGGTTGACCGAAGAATGGTCGGCGCCACCAAGGACCAGGTTTAACTAAGAGACTTGCTTTTTCGGTTGTATTGGGTAATAATTTAAATTCACTAGGGTCAAATTTGTAAGTGCAAATTTCTTCTTCATCCCTGGTTTTCGCATTAAAAAATAGTTCCCGTATTAAGTTGCCTTGATTATTAATTACTAATTCATAGACACCATCTTTATAGCTAACTTTTCCTAAAATGGTATTAAGTTCTATACCTAGCTGATAATTTGTCGGTAGATTAATGTATATTAAATCCAGCAGTATCAAATCTGGATTATTTTCTGAAAGCAAGCGAATCGTTGGAGAATAGCTACCAGCGAGAGTATCAATAGGAGGACGAAATTCTAAAGAGATTTCGCCTTCAGAATGAGGGTTGAGTTCTAGCGCGCTGACATCAAATAAGCCTGCTCCTTCCAACCCAGTAGCAGGGTAAGATATTTTAAACCAACTTTCATCTAAATCTAGACAAGTCAAACGGAATCTGTCTACACGGTTCGAGCGATTTTCGACTTTTACCACCACTTGTAAAGGTTGGTCGAATCTGTAAGTTATAAGTTTATTTGGATTTGTGGCAGGTATAATTGAAAAAGTTGGGTCAAAAGCGCGGATAACAGTTTGTTCTTTGAGTAGAACTTTGAGTTGACCGGGAAAGTTTATCGGAGTATCTTGCGGATAATGTTCTGGAGAATCAACGACAAAAGTATAATTATAGGTACCCGCTAAAGCATCAACTGGAATTTCAAAATCAAACGTAACTTCATCGCTACTTTCCTTCGGCGCCACTGCTAAACTAGCTCTTGGAGAAGCAGACCAACCACTAATTTTTTGAAATATCTCGTCAAAAGTAAAAAATAAGTCGATAACAGCACTTTGGTCGCCTTCATTAATCACGACAATATAAAGTGATACAATGTCTCCTGGCATTCCATATTGAATTCCAGGCGGGTTGATAATAATGGATAGTGGATTAGTTCTAGCTTGCATAGTTGTTTAGATTATTTTAGTTAATATGGTGGAATATGGTGGAGTCTGACTTGAAAATCTTCACTGCCACTAACCACGATTTTTTGACTACTTTTTACGTCAATGCTTCTAATTGTTTTAGAATCTGAGAAATTATTTATAACTTGTGGTGATTTTGTTTTGTCACGTCGATAATCCGAAGTTAAATACCTTACAACTACTTGTCCGTCATCTCCACCACTAACTAGGAATTTACCATCTTCACTAAATGCTAAAGTTCGTATAGGATTTTTTGACTCTTGCCAAGAGTCTAATAGCTCACAATGAGTGTCATTGATTTGCTGTTGATTATTATAGGTTGTAGGTTCACATCGTTTTAAATTCCAAATTGCAATCAATCCAACTGAGTTGGATGTTGCCAAAATGTTTTCTTGCGAGTTTTTGTTTTTGTGTAATTGAGGAAGAAAAGCTAACGAGAGAACAGAGTTATTTGGTTCACCTGTTCCATTTTTATCTATATTTTCTAGTCTTTCGACTAATATTTTTTTGAATGGGTTGTTAGGTTGATTTTCATTCCTATGTAATATTATAAAACTGTGCTTCTCCGCCGAAACCACAAGCATTTTATCGTCAGGACTCAAAGCTAATGCCGTGATTGGAAAATCTCTTAATTTTTGCTGTTTTTCTAGGTCAATGACTACTGGTTTTTCCTGGAATTTTGTAGTAGTCGATTCTCTCGACCATACTCTTATTTTGCCTTTACCTGAACCACTAAATAAGTTAAGCGAGTTTGTGGTAAATGCTAAATCAAATATTTGGTCGCGTTCTGGAGACTCTTGGAGTGTACTAATTATATCACCACTAGATACTTTTCTAATCTCAATTACTCCACTCTCTAAACCGAGTGCAACAGTTTGGTTTTCGACTGGTTCAAATTTTACAACTTTAATTGGATTGTTGGCAAATGCTAATACCCCTTTGAGATGTTTAGGTCGAATACATCTGAAATTTTGTTCCTCGGGTTCTTTTAGTGTTGCATCTTCATTTGCTTCTATATCTAGTGTTGCATCTTCATTTGCTTCTATATCATCAGATCTGATTCTCCAATATCTCAATGTACAATCATCAGAAGCACTAACAATCGATGTGCCTGTACCGTTATCGTTAATACGAACTGAATTTACAGGAGCTGTATGTGCAATTGCTTCCGGTTTTAATATATAAGCTAGCAATGCTGCTATCAACACAATAATCGCTAATTGTAACCACAAAGGTATAATTGGTAAAACCTCTAATTCTAAACTTTGAGTAGCAGGATCCGTACTACCTAACCTTTGGTCAGATAATTCTGCTTTTGCTTCTAAAAATAAAGTTTTTCCGATTCCGATCCAAGGACGTTTTGTTTTAACATCTAAAATGACTTTTACTGTCTCTCCTAAATTTAAATTCGCAATTTCAGGAGACTTCTTAAATGTACATTTACGCCAATCTTTACCCTGGATTTGCACATTAATTTCTTGAGAAAGATTGCTAACGTTTTTAAATAGCAATTCATAGGAAACACTATTAGACTTCCAGTCCGGCAACCACGGACGCCGAGAAGGAATTCTTTGCTTGTTTTGTGGGGTGCTAAAATTAATATAACCAACAGGCAATACTTCCAAATTACCTTCTGCATTAGCTGGGTAACTATTATTGCTTGTCGCTTCAGCAATAAACAAGTAATTTAAGCTAGGTGCTTGAACTACAGAAGGTGGTTCACATCTAAAACTCAGTTCCGTTTGACTATTAGCATTTAAGGTAAATCTCCGTTCAGCACTGTTAGTCACCCAAAAAGCATCGATACCTGTTAAATGCAACAGTACATTACTAGCTACTTGTCCCTGATTTCTAACTCGTACAGGTATATCTATAGCGTTGCCAGGATATACTTGAAACGTGCGTATTGGTAGTTCAACACTAATTAGAATTGGTTGATTATCTCGCTCAATTTCTAAACGCAGTATGAGTCTGCGTTCTCGTGCTAGCTGAGGAGAAAATATTTTTACAGACAGGTTAACTGTACCAACGAATCCAGGAATTGGCGTATTAAAAATAAATACTTGGAATTTAGTGCTACTACCGTGAGGTTGAGCAGCAGCAACTTCTGGTTCAAGACGATACCAACGGTAATTAGGATTGCGAATTTCACCAGCAGCGATTATTTCTAATTGAAAATTGGCAAAGCTATCACTGTCATTATTAACAGTAACTTCAAAAGAAACCTCGCCTTGATTTGGTCGATAAGTTAAGCTTTGCGTTGAAAGACTAGCGCTGATAAGATTATCACTATTACTATTCATTTTATTATAATTAGTAGCGTTATTAGTTCGTAGTAAGGACTTCAGTCTTTCTAAATATAAGCGCTGAAGTGTTTACTACGAACTGCTAATCTTTCAAGTTTTTGAGATAATAAAGAACTGCTTTCGCTGTTGGTAAATTTGTGGCAAGTAAAACATTGTTGATATTACATATCCTCAATAGTGCTTCTTCACTTGCTTGACCTTGTTGAGGTGCCATCATTAAGTCTCTGAGATAAATTACTGCTATAATTTCTCCAGAGTTAACTAGTGAGTTAATTGCTTGATACCCTCCCGAATTTGCTGGAGGAATTTCTTGGGTGACGCTTAGACCTGTTTGTTTGTACAAATCATCGCTGAAAGTTTGCCATGTTCTCGTTAAGCAGTACGATAAAAATTCTTTGTATTCAGATACTAATTCTGTAAGTTCAGATTTTTTGCTCTGGTGAGCAACAAGCAGGATCTGTTTTTCTTCGAGAATTTTTGCAAGCTGTATAGATGATTTTTCTTGTTCTTCTAGTTCTTCTGGTTCTTCTGATTCTTGATTTTCTAATGGAATATCTTCAGTCTGTTGACTTATTGCTACTAATTCGCTTTCATGTGGTGTTAAAATAGAATTGCCCTCAAGCACCAATTCTTTCTCTGTTTGTTGAGATGGTGTATCTAGATCAAAATTTTCGCGATCGCTGTTTATTGCTTCAATAATTTCTCTTTCTTGTTCTTGTGGATGTGGCGCAATTTCTTCCTCATGTTCTACGCTAGGAATATTCTCAGTTTCCGGTTCTGGACTAGCGGTATCATGGGCTTGAACAATGCTATGCTCAGACACCTCAATATCGTGTTCTATGATTGAAACATTCTCAGTTTCCGGTTCTGGATTGGCGGTATCATCGACTTGAACAATGCTATGCTCAGACACCTTAATATCGTGTTCTATGATTGAAACATTCTCAGTTTCCGGTTCTGGATTGGCGGTATCATCGGCTTGAACAATGCGATCAGATTCGCTGGCGTCAGATTCTGCTGTGGCTTGTAAGGGAACATCTGACGCGCTTGTTCCATGCGGAGAGGGGATAGCGTTATCAGGTGTGACAATATCGCCAGGCTGAATAAAAATTTCTTTAGATTGTTCTACTTCTTCAGATGTATTAACAATTTCTGCTTCTTCATGTTTTTGACTAATTTCGGCAGCAGGAACAGAACTAACTGATTCGTTATTAACAGGTTGTAATTCCTGTGGTGTAGCACTTTCATTTTGATTTTGGCGCCAGTTAGAAAATTCCGAAGGATTAATAATTCTAACTACTGTTTCCGCTTGCTGGCTATCTGGCATTTCATCTTCTATCACCAACACAAAATCACCGATGCGAATAATATCGCCATCCTTGAGTATGTATGAGTGGTCTTTTTCAGCCAATTTGCCGTTGAGTATTGACCCATTGCGACTACCAACGTCGCAGAAATAATAATATCCTGATCGAGCAAAAAATTTAGCATGTAATCGACTAACATCAGTACTATCGAGAACCAAATCAGAATCAGAAGATCGACCAATTAAACATTCAGCGCCTCGTCTGGTTGTTAGAGTCAAATCAACTTCCTCGAATTCGCTTTGTGCTGGAGATGTGGAAACTTTGACTTTCATATTGATGTTCTAGTTAATTTTCTGGTTAATCTTATTTATTTCCGTTACCCATCGCTGACGAGTAATATGTTCTAGGTTTAAAATATCGTCTTGCGACCAGTGAAAATGGTAAGCAATAAAAGCTACCTCCTCATATAAAGTATCTGAGGGGTAGCTCATGACTCCCCCGCTAACTCTAACCTCACGTTAAATTGCGTATCACAGTGTGGGCAATGGGCTGGGATATATGCATTCGATTGCTGATTAATTCGGTTGTAAAATTCTCTGAGGTAAGAAATATCACGCAATACTAACTCTTCGAGTTGTTCGGGAGTTACAGAGTTCAAACTGCCTAAGCGCGAGATGACCCGCGAAAGCATCACTAAAGCGCCGTAAGCTGGATTTTCCTGAACTTTACGTTCTTGCTGCACCCAAAGCTCATCTTTGGCAGTAGCTAAACGCATAACACCATGACGATGTACCCGATCTTGGGAATCGATTAATCCTCTAGGAAGCGTAAAATTGAATTCAGTACAAAGTTCCTTACGACGCATAAATAATGTAGGGACGCGATATATCGCGTGTAAATTCTTAATTTTATGGGATTTTTGAATTCCCGACTTCTTCAAGAAGTTGGGAATCTGAAATTGGGGGAGTTGCAGGTTCCAACCCGTTGATTTGACGGTAAAAATCTTGGAGGTAATTTAAATCCTGGCTAAAGAAGTTTTCTACTATTGCAGGGGTAACTTCAGATAAGGCGCCTAAACGAGTAATGACACGCGCCAAAATAATAATTGTGGCATAAGCTGGATTAGCTTTAACACGCGGGTCACGTAAAGGAGAAATTTCGTCTATCGCTGTTGCTAAACGCATCGTACCTTTACGATGGAGGTTGCCGTCGGAGTCTATATACCCTTTAGGCAATGTAATCTCAAACTCTGTTGCAAACATAGTCTGTATTCAACCTCCTCCAATTATTTCACTCGTTTAAATTCCTCAAAAGCCACTTCGACTTCCTCAATTTCTATTTCTGTGCTGCGCGCGTTGACATCGGCAATTTTGTAACGACTGGGCCAAGCACCTTCCAATTCAAACCTGGCAACTTCAACACTTGCCTGATTGTAAATCGATAAAGAAACCATTTTTCGCTGCTTTGCCCACCCACCTATTTGAACTTTGTCAAACCAGTTCCAAAAATCTACTGAGTTGCTCATCCCTCTACGGAGAGTAATATTGCCACTCTTAACATTGCCGGGAATTTTGGTTCTGACTGGTAAACCTTTAGATTGTCCAGTTCCCCAACTTTGGGATGTTACCTCACAAATTTCAATTACATCCTGTGTTCTTGTAAAACCTTGACACTCTAAAAAGTAAGCATCAGAATCTTTTTGCCCGTCTAGCGCTAGTCCTAAATAGAAACGATGTGCCGTAAGAATTTCGGAATTTTGTCCAGCTTGTACCACTGTTTTCTCTTTTCCCCCTTCTTACTTAACACGTTTAATACCTTCGTGAACTAATTCAATAGTTTCATTTGCCATATCGCCACCAGATGCAGTTAATGTAGGTCCTGTGTATTTACAGGGATAGCAATTAACAATGTTCCAACGTGCTTTTTCTTTGTTTTGTTGATCGTAAGCTACTACTGAACCAGTTTTACGATTAGATGTCCACTGTCGTGGGTCTCCCATGTCTTCGTTACACTTTTGATACCACTGATAAAGATCTATATCCTCTGTAGCTATGACTTTCAGTGTGATGTTGGTAAATTTTACGACGGTAGGTGTTGCTTGGCGCATGAGTTTTCCCGACCTTGATGAGCCGTGAACTTCCTGTGCAGGAGTATTTTCTATACCTAAGCCACTAATTTCTTTGATAAATTTATCTGTGATTCCGTCTGCTTCAAAGTAAAATTTACAAGCAGTAAGAAATTCTCCTGGCATACTGTTTTTAACTCCTGTTTAATTTATTGGAAACGAACCACAAAGAACGCAAAGAAAGAAAGGAGAGGATTTTGTTACTCTTCGTCTTCAATTCCATTCCACTGGCTGATACGGAGGATGACGAATTCTGCAGGTCTAACGGGACATACACCGACTTCGATGTATAAACGACCTAAAATTCTGGTATCTGGTGGGTTTATTTCTTCGTCGCATTTAACGTAAAATGCTTGTTCGGGTGAAGCTCCAAATAATGCTCCTTCACGCCAGATTCTTTCCAGGAAGTTACTGACAGTGCGTCGCACGCGTGCCCACAAATCTTCGTCGTTTGGCTCGAATACTACCCATTGAGTACCTAGTTCTAATGATTTTTCGATGTAGCTAATCAATCTACGAACGCTGATATAACGCCATTCGGTTTTATCGAGTTCAACCAGTGTACGGGCACCCCAAATACGAATCCCTCGATTGGGAAATCTTCGGATACAATTTATACCCTTTGGGTTTAAAAGTTCTTGCTCGCGGAAATTAGTATCGTAGTCTAAACCAATAACACCTCTAGGTACTTCGTTGGCAGGTGCCTTGTAAACTCCGCGAGTTTCATCGGTGCGACCCCAAACACCCATAACATGACCGCAAGGAGGAACGCTGATCGGGTTGCCGCGATCGCGTGGGTTAGCGACTTTAATCCAAGGATAATAAAGGGCACCGAACATCGAACGGCGATTAAATCGGTCCAGCCATTCTACAACCTGCTGCGGTTTGGGACAGTCAGGAGGAGAATCAAGAACCACCATGCGGTTGGGCGGGTTAGGAATATCCCCACTGTTGGCGCCTTCGCACATGCTCAACATCAATTCCATGATGCCGTGAACTTGGTCTAAGTTCATCAATTCTGATTGATACGCACGCATCAAGTCAGGACAAGCAACCATCGTGATTTCATCGATTTCAAATAAACCGCGTACCCCTGTGCGATCGTCGCGTACACCCTCGATATCGCTGGAAAATCTATCGGGTGGCGCGACAACTATTGGTGCTGCAAGTTCATATTGACCATTCCCAGGACGACGCGCTAAAGGTTGTCCAGTTTGAGAAATGTCTTCGATGGTTATGAACATTGAATTTCGCAATGCCGTAACTGCATAAGTTGCAAATTGGGCATTGCCTTCGCGGTTCATTGTCAAGTTATCGTATTCTTCGAGAGTTTCATCTCCTCGACGAATTTGTACCTTGAAGTATTCACCTGTATTCGGTGGGGTAGACCCTTCTGTTCCTTCTGGTAACGCACGAGGTCCACTATCGCTAATCACGATTGTCATCGTGCCTGCTGCGACTTGTTCCGGACGCATACTAAACTGTAGCGAAGGACGATTGCCTCGACCAGTAATCCGAACTGAAGCAGGTTGCAGGTCTGGTGGTTTGGGGGCATTGGGTAACTGCGTACCAATACTGGTAATCCAGCAGCGACCACCACCATTCATAAAGTAGCCATAAACTGCAAAAGGCAAATAAGCATTGAAATCAGTAAAACCATCCGAATCGGGACGAGAAAAATAATTTAAATACTGTGTCCAGTTAGTAACAAGCATCGGCTTAAACAATTCAGCCCCATTGCGCACATCTTCAGTAAAGCCTACAAATCCAGCAATTGCCGTACTAACACCTTCGATTGGACGACTACCTCGGTCTATTTCTTCGATATAGACACCCGGAGCAGAATAATCCACTCTTGCCATAAAAATATCTCCAATGTAAAAATTTAATCAACCATCTGTCTAAACGCGATATATCGCGATTTTACGCATAATTTCGCGTCTCTACGCGGGATTTAATGAGATTTCTTTGAAGGTACAGCTTGAACCATCTACCAAAGCATTGACTTGAAGGGGCAAATATCCCGGACTGTTGATTTGTAATACATAGTTACCATTACGAAGTTCTTCAAAGTAGAATAACCCCTGTTTATTGGTAGTAGTTGATTCTTTAGTTCCGATCACCTCAACTTTTGCTTCCTTCATCGGTAAATTGGTAACAGCGTTTTTGACTATTCCTGCGACTACTACCCGCTTGGTGAAACTTTCAATACTTCCATTTCTATGAACACTTGCATTTTCCAGTTCAAGTTCAGGTTGAAAATTATTGTCTACTCCGATAGTTCGTTGCCAAACTAAATATACTGGCGATACTTGCGGCACTACAGGAACTGTCACCATCAGATACAAAGCTGGGCGTAAAGCGATAGTTAGTGCACTCCACAAAGATCCAGCTTCAATTTGCGGTTCTACAGCAACCGTCATATTCAAATTTCCATAACCGCGCAATTCGGGAACCAGAAACTCTTCCTTGAGGGCACGGTGGCGTAGTAGTACACCTAAAGCTTGCGAAAGCAGGTAATGCTCACCTAAAGCCGTCCGATCCCAAGCCGTTAGTAGCATAGAAACATCAAACCAGGTCGCAGACCAATTCAAAGAAGCAGTTTGCGTAGATTTTTCCAGCTTGCTTTCAACCTGCCTAGCTTCTGTCAGCTTGCGTTCAACTTGCCTTCCCGAATGTTGGATTTGCTTACTCTGACGAATGTCATAAACGTACAAATTGAGAATCGGTCCTCCACCTTCTTCTTTACGATTACTTGGATGACTAAACTCAATTTGCTCCGTACTAGAAAGCGATGTTCCTCCAGCGATAATTTCTGCTAGGGTTTGAAGAATATAAATAATCATGTAAGCATGATGTCCATACTTGCTACTAACGCTTCTATTGATATGTCTAGGTTATATGAATGCAAACTCTTCTGGTAATTAGACTTTTGTCGAGATTTCGTCCAAACTCAAAATCATTTATTTGTTACAAGTAATAATAACGTAATATTAAAAATTGTTAAGAAATATTAATAAAGCCTAAAAATATTGTTTTTGGCTGCATAAGGAAATTTAAGCATCTCCTAAGTAGAAGTAAAGGAAAACCAGAATTTACTATCAAAGTGAGTAAAGCTATGAATATCAGCTTCTCTCCTAAAAAACAAAAAAGTAACTGCCATGATTTACACGCATTTGATACAGAAACTTTTATTGGGTTACAAGCAGAACAACTTACCTTTCATGAGCCAATTTGCTTTGTCCGTATATTTTACTATAACCCTTCGTTAAAAGCATTTAAAGAAAGAATCGAATACGCAGATAATCAACCTAGCTTTTCTCAACAAGAAATAGCATATTTACGCTCGGAAGCTTGGTTAACAGATTTTCCTCATGTTTGGAATGTACATGAATTTCAACTTGCTCTGTTTCCAAAATATTTTTCTTACATTTGTCCTATCCGCTATACAAATCAAAAACCAGAATATGTTCAAATAATCACTCACACACCTCTTGCGGAGAAATCGCGGTATTACGTCACAAATGCAGCCCAAATGCTAAGTAAACATATAGATGTATGCTCAGATAATTTGCAGCAAAAGTCTAAGACTGAGATACTAGAACAGGTGCTTCATAAAGTCGGTCATCAATTGCGGAATAACATTGCTTTAGTCAAACTTTACGCACACAATTTATTTTTGGGCTTAAAAGATAATTCTTGGCGCGAGCAAGCAACAATCATTTGCGAGAGCGTGAATGATTTAGATACTAATCTCACCGATATAATATCCTGTGGTCAACAGTCTAATTTAAAAATAATTCCTCAAGACCTCAGAAGTATAGTAGACGAAAGTATAAAGTACTTACAACCGTTAATTAATCAAAAACAATTAAAAGTTAACATTCCTGATACATCTGCTACTTTACCTTTAGATAAGTTACAGATGAAGCAAGTGTTTGATAATTTACTTAGTAATGCAATTCATTTTAGCCCTAATTCTGGCATCATCACCTTTAGTTGGCAGGTTTTTTACGACGAAGTATTAATTAAAATTTCAGACCAAGGGCTAGGAATTTCACTCTTGGACATGCAAAAAATTTTCACCCCGTTTTATTCACGGCGCCCTGGTGGTACAGGATTGGGTCTAACTATAGCCAAAAAAATCGTATTAGACCATTGTGGAAATCTTTGGGCAGATAGTTTATCCGCAGGAGGGGCACAGTTTTGTTTGATATTACCTACTAAAAAGAAATATGACTAAGACGGGTTTCGATGGGCATCTCACAATATGGAAAAGATTATGAACAATAAACAAATTTCGATTTTACTAGTTGATGATGAAGAGCGTTTTCGTCAAGGCTTGCGAAGTCTTTTGGGTTTTTATAGCACTAGTGGTTCATTACCTGTGAATGTTGTAGGTGAAGCAGATTGTGTTGAGCAAGTTGTGAAATTAGCGATTCAAAAGAGTCCCGATCTAATTTTGCTCGATTTAGAATTGGTAAATAGTGATGGAATAACAGCTATGGAACGCTTGAAAGATATTTCTTACTCGGGTCGGGTTTTGGTTTTATCTGCCCACCAAGAAGATAAGTGGATTTTTCAAGCTATGCAAAAAGGCGCCGCTGGCTATGTTTTTAAAAGTCGTGTGGCAAATCAGCTTTGTGATGCAATTAATACGGTACTTAAGTCAGAAATTTATTTGCCACCGGAAGCGGCAAGTGGTTTTTTCCGCTGTTTTCAAGAAAATGCTAGTTCCGTTTATAAAGCGTCTTCGCAGTTACATCTAACCGAAAGAGAACAAGAAGTTTTACAATTATTGACTCAAGGCGCCTCAAACGAAGAAATAGCGAAAAATCTATATGTGACTGTCGCCACGGTCAAAGCTCATCTGACGAATATTTTTGATAAATTGAAAGTCAGTAGTAGGACTCAAGCAATTGTTGCTGCTATCAAATTAGGACTGGTTCAAGCTTAGTATTAATTGAGTGAATTTATATTATGTCTTCTACCGAATTATTTTACAAAGAGTACTCCTGTTCTCACAATGCTCACTTGGATTGCGAGAAAATAATAGAAACTTTGCAGGAAGTCAAGGGCGCCAAGTTTTGTTTTGAGTGTGGTTTTCCGACAATTTTACCAGAGGAAGCTGAGATTAAAGGGTATAGGGGTAGCTATCGGGTAACAAAGTTTCTCGGCGTACGGGGTTTTGGACGTTTATATTCGGGTATACAGCTAAAAGACAAACAGCCAGTAATTATTAAAGAGTACTTGTTACCTAGTCGTACTTTTAACCAAGATGAAACATTCAAACGTAAGGAAGCTTTTAAACGTGTAGGAGGGATAGATTTAGCAGATAATCGAGTTCAAAACTTTCGCTTGATTCAAACCTGGGAAGCTATTAGCCCCGAAAGAGGAGAAAGCTGTTATTTAATTACTAAAGATGTACAACCATCCCAAACGCTGAGACAGTACTTAAAGCAAAATGGTGCAATGACGCCGGAACAAGTCCGTGAGTTGTTGAGTGAGGTGCTACAAACTCTAGAATTTCTTCACTCCCAAAAGCTGCGTTTTTCCTCGAATCAAGTACAGCGGGGTTTAGAGCATGGCAATATTAATTTAGATAGCGTATTAATTAAAGTCGAAAATAAACAAAGATTTGTAGTGTATCTATGTGATCTCGCTATCTGGGAAAACCTATTTATTCCCCCTAGCATTCTTCAACCTGCAGCTAAAACTCGGGTGCAGGATTTAGAATCTCTAGGGTTAGTAGCGTTCCAGTTATGGGTTGGGCAAACGCAGCTTGACCCCAAAAACAATCAAACATGGCCCGATAATGATAATTATTTAAAACAGTTTATCTATCGTCTGCTTTCTTTCAATACTCCTTACGGAAGTGCAGAAATTGCGCGACAGGAACTGCTAAAACTTCCTCAACCCGATGAAAGTGATAATCTACGCCCATCTTCGGACTCTCAAGAACAGAAAAAGCGCTTTCCTAAAAAATATTGGTTATGGCTGGGAGTGCTGGCTTTTTTATTGCTGGGAGGCACTATATGGTATTACTTTTGGCAGAGTTTCAAACTAGACGAAGGTCAGAATGCAGAATGGCAAAGACTTGTACAAAATTTCTCTGAAGTAGATAACGTACCTTCAGGAAAATTTACTTACGCAGGAGAAAAGGATGGTACTTGGAGTTATATTTTGGAACAGAACGCTGAAAATGACGAAACGAAATTAAAGAATATCTTAACCAATCCAAAACCAGATGCAAAAGTAACATTTACCTATAAAAAAATTCCGTCTAACGATATCACAAAAGTTAGTCAACCTATAGAAGAAGTGCAAAAAGAAAAAGGTACAATAGACTTTGCAATAACAACTTTATTCGACAACAACATTACACATGATATGAATTCAGAACAAGTTGCTTATGATGGTTTATTGGTGTTTATTGCATATAGTAATGGCGACTTTAGTCTCCATAAAAAATTGGATGGTAAAATCTCTCTTAAAGACCTGCGTGGCATATATACAGGCAAAATTATAAATTGGGATCAAATTAACAAAAATGCTCCTCCTCTTGCAATTGAACCTTATGTCCCAACTGAACCAGAAGCGATACAGCAATTCAAAAAGCTAGTTCTTGAAAACAATTCAGAGGACATAGCTTTATTTGATAAAATTACCAAAACTCGAACCAAAGAAACAGGTGATACCCAAAGACAGATTAGTACTGCAAACTCTAAGTCACAGACTGGTATTATAAGTTTCGGTATCTTTAGTAAAACTTGGCATCAGTGTTCGGTTTATCCCTTAGCAATAGTCAATGATCGCAACCAAACGATTCAACCGCTGTTAAATCACGCTACGAAACAACCAATTGAACCTTCAGATTGGTTGTGCGCTCGACCAGATTTTGATCCTACAAGATTTAAGCCAAATGAAACACCAAATTATCCTTTGTATCCTTTGGGATATCCTTTGTATGTAGTGTATCCTAAAGACAATACTCGTCAGTTAGGAGGTTTTATTTTTGCTCAACTGCTACAAACCCTTCAAGGTCAGTGTTTACTTAATAAGGTAGGTCTTGTCCCCTTACAACCTATGCCTAATGATATAAGAAATGATGCCTGCAAATCGGTGCCCTAACCCTAACTGCGAATATTTTAATCGTGCTTTGCCAAACAATGCCAAGGTATGTCCTTGGTGTTCGACTCCTTTGGGTAATGTCATTCCTTCTACACCAAGTAACCCAATCAACTCACAACCAGCTCAACCACAAGCACCAATACAGGAACAACCAAGCTATCAACCTCCTCCTTACGCAACACAATACCAGCAGCGCGAATACTCACCCCCAACACCCCCTGTTTACAACGCAACTCCTCCAAGACTGCCAGTTTTGAAACTTGTCCACTCTACCGGTAGAGAGTTTCAATTGAGGAGTGAAGGTGGTTCGATAGGGCGTAGAAGTCAAAATATGCCAACTCCACCAGAAATTGACCTAACTGGTATTTCTCACGAAGGAATTGTTTCTCGACGCCATGCCCGTATATTTTGGGACTGGTCGCAAAATGCTTATATGATTGTTGATACCAGTACAAATGGTGTTTATTTAAACGGTAATCTTCTTAATTCCGGTGTATCTTACCGCATACTCAACGGTGATTCTTTACAGCTTGGTCAAGATGGTCTAGTGACTTTTACGATCGCAGTGATGTAATTATACCCCACATGTAGAGACTTAATTTATTAGGTTTTACAATACAGGCTACGCGATCGCAACCTAAATATCTGGTTTTGTTGATAATTGAGAATTAAAATCCGAGTATCTACAAGTTAGACCTTTGGCTACTTTTGATTCTGATGCTCTGCCTTTAGCCTAGATTTAATAGCAGATGCGGTACATTAGATTCCCGACAACTTTTACGAAGTCGGGAATCTGAACATCGCGTTAGAAATAAACATAACAATTATGGACTTAGAGAAAACAGAAGTCTTTTACACACCTCTTGGGGACGTTGGTGGAACCGGAGGATATGTTGGTATTTCAGCAGTATCTAATCCAAGCAGAGTATCCTCATATGCAGAACGATGTCTTAAAGACTCGCTTTTGTTAAATACACTCACCCGCAGAGTGTATGAACTGTTACTTGAAGATATTCGTAATCAGCGAGAGAGAGTAAGTAACTACGGTCAAAAAAGGTGGTTCTGATGGCAGGTAGTAATAATAGCAACATTACTCATGAACTAAATTATGTTACAACCAATCGGTTTTATATCGAGATCGAAAGCGCTATAGCAGCGTCTTTCACTGAATGTTCAGGACTAGGCGCCCAAATTCAGAAAAAGGTTATCCACGAGGGAGGTGTTAACGACCAACAGAGGGTGTATTTGGGACAAGTCCAGTTTAATGACGTGACATTGAAGCGGGGTGTTACTGACCATCCAGGTTTTTGGAATTGGATAAGTGAAGTTTTTGATGAACAGGGAAAAACATCTCGACGCAATGTAAATATTTTGGTTTTTAATCAAGCAGGTGAAACGATGATGAGTTGGACACTTATTGGTGCTGTTCCTATTGGATGGAAGGCGCCTGCATTGCAAGCAGATGGAAATGCAGCAGCAATTGAGGAATTAACTTTAGCTTATGAAGGTTTACAATTCGGGAAAGAAAAAGGTGGAGGTAATAAGACAACACGGATAATGAAATCAGGATTCTTTGAGTCTAAGTAATACCAAAATAGAACTATATGGATATTCAACCATTGGCAAGTAAAGTCAATAGACTCGGCTTAGCTGAATCTTTATGCCAACCCAATAGATTAACTTTGACGCAAGAATCTAATCATCGTCTCAGTAATTCCGCTTCTCCTATTGCTAAGTATACACCGCTAACTATATCAAAATTTTTATTGCCAAGTCATCAAAACAATAAATTTTTAAACACCGATTCTTTAGCAAATTTGAATTATTGGAATGATAGTGATGGAAATATTGATTTATTTCCCGAACTAGAAAGCTACTCTCAAAATGAGGACATAAGTACTAATAGTGATGATGTATTATCAGTTCGTCATCAAAGTAGTGTTAATAACAATGAACTAGCGGAGACATTAAGTTCAAATAATTTAGGTGATTTAGATACACCTCTGGGTAAAAAAGCAAACAATAAACCCAAATCTCAGAGAAAAACAAAATCCAAACCGACATCAGATTCTAAACCTCAACCAAAAAAAACAACCAAATCCTCCAAGACTAATAAGAAGGGTAAACATGAAGTTTCACCATTACAGCAAGCTTCAAACCAGACATTTAACCCGACAACACCGAATTTAGAAACAACCGCATTAGTTTCTGAGCAAACGATACCACTTCAAGAAGAAGTTTCACCATTACAGCAAGCTTCAAACCAGAAAAATAATGCTATCGCACCAAATACAGAAACAACGGTGGATGTTTCTGAGCCTACAGCATTATCTCAAACTTCGGAAGTTTCACCATTACAGCAAGCTTCAACTCAAACATTTAACCCAACAACACCAAATACAGAAACAACGGTGGATGTTTCTGAGCTTACAGCATCACCTCAAACTTCAGAAGTTTCACCATTACAGCAAGCTTCAAACCAGACATTTAACCCGACAACACCGAATTTAGAAACAACCGCATCAGTTTCTGAGCAAACGATACCACTTCAAGAAGAAGTTTCACCATTACAGCAAGCTTCAAACCAGACATTTAACCCGACAACACCGAATTTAGAAACAACCGCATTAGTTTCTGAGCAAACGATACCACTTCAAGAAGAAGTTTCACTATTACAGCAAGCTTCAAACCAGACATTTAACCCAACAACACCAAATACACAAACAACTGCACCTGTTTTTGAGCCTATAGCATCACCTCAAACTTCGGAAGTTTCACCATTACAGCAAGCTTCAAACCAGACATCTAACCCGACAACACCGAATTTAGAAACAACCGCATCAGTTTCTGAGCAAACGATACCACTTCAAGAAGAAGTTTCAGCATTACAGCAAGCTTCAAACCAGACATTTAACCCAACAACACCAAATACACAAACAACTGCACCTGTTTTTGAGCCTATAGCATCACCTCAAACTTCGGAAGTTTCACCATTACAGCAAGCTTCAAACCAGACATTTAACCCGACAACACCGAATTTAGAAACAACCGCATTAGTTTCTGAGCAAACGATACCACTTCAAGAAGAAGTTTCACCATTACAGCAAGCTTCAAACCAGAAAAATAATG
>JAHHGV010000026.1 GCA_019359695.1 Brasilonema angustatum HA4187-MV1 | reverse complement strand
TCAACTCATTCTCTAGTTATGCTTCAGAATTTCAACTCTATCTCATGATTTGATTCAAAGTTTTATTTTGTGATTGGCGCGAAAAGCCTAAATTTGCGTTAACTTTTTTCCAATTTATGGTTCAAAATTTTTCCCACATTATGATTCAAAGGACATTTCTGCTTTGGAAAGAGGAGTAAACGTAAAAGTCATTTATGGTTTTCAAGGAGACGAAGAGAATGATAATAATGAAGCTCAATATGAAGAAAAATTGGCAGAACTATTTTCTGAATATCCAGGTTCACTTTTAATTAGATTAGGCAAAGAAACACAAGTAGCAAGCAGGGGAACAAACGAAAAAATTTTAGTTTGCGACACCAAATTTGCTGTTGTAGGAAGTTGGAACTGGCTTTCTCATCCTTATAGAGATGCTTGTAGGAAATCGCTGATAAATAAGAAGGTTCAAATCCGTCAAGAAACTAGCTTACAAATATCCGATTCTTTGTCCATTTTGTCAATACAAGAAAGAATAGCTAAATTAATATCACATTAATCATAAAACTTTCTTAAGAAGAGCAGACAACTCGAAACCCAAATTCTTTGTCCGGAACGTTTGGGTTTTCAAAAAACCGAGATGTAGAGCGACAGAAACGAGGAGAAGAATCCCAAGAACCACCCCGCAATATTCGATATTCAGAATTTCCATCATTCATCCATGAACTTCCATCTAATGGTGCGCCTTGATAGTCTTCGTGTTGATAGTCCTCACACCATTCCCAGACTAACCCGTGCATATCGCATAGTCCGAAGGTATTAGCTGGAAAAATACCAACCTCGGTTGTCTGTTGTTTATAAACTTGATTGGCGTCTTCTCCACAATAGTTTGCCAAATGTGTTGTGATTGTTGCACCAAAATGGAATGGGGTTTTTGTTCTAGCGCGACAAGCATATTCCCATTCGGCTTCACTTGGTAAGCGATATATTCGTTGTGTTTTCTGCGATAGTCGCGCACAAAACTCTTGTGCATCACGCCAAGAAACTAGCTCTACAGGTAGGTTATCTCCTTTAAAAGAGGATGGTTCTAAATCAAGTTCACGTTGGATTTTTTGAAAGTTTGCAACTACTCTCCACTGCGCCTGAGTGATAGGATAACGACTCATAAAGAAAGATTTTACAGTGACTAAATGTTGGGGACGCTCATCCTCATCAGATTCAAATTCTTCTTTGGGTGCTCCCATTGAAAATTTTCCATCTGGGATGCAAACCATTTCTAGGCAAACTTCATTGTCCAAACTTTCTATAAAGTACTTTGCCTGTTCCCTCCACCGTTTGGTTTCTCTACCTTGTGCATTCACAGTCACCACTTCAAAATCGAAAGTTGTGGTGTTTGGAATGAACAAAGTTGGTGACTTACCTGAAGCATTTTTTCCCGATTCATCGTTTAACTGATGAAATTTCTCTGGCAGATTTAAGTTGGTTGGACGATAAATATCAAAATCTCCATCCCAACTGCGACGATAAAAATAAGTTGGTAATTGTTTTTTATCTAAACTGGCAAATTGCCGTTTAACTTTTTCAGCAATTACCTCCATATTTGGAGGCCAAGATTCCAAAGCTTCCTGTTCAAGTACCTCTCTGACTGCTTGAGAGAAATATCCTGTTTGACTTTTAGTGTTAACCTTTGCTGTTTCTCCTTCTCTGGTGGCAAGCAATACAAACTGTTGAATGTCTTGCCTGGGGCTACCACTAGAAAATTCTTTACCCTTGAAGTTCGTTGGTCTTCCTTTCGACTCCAAAACATAATTGGCACAGGCATCAACCATGCAAATATGATTCCGAATCTGAAACCAATCGGAAGCTAATAAAAGGAGCAAAGAATTCAAATCTAGGTTTCGCCAATTTTGAGATGTGGCATCAGCACAAAATAGCCTGCGTTCTCGTTCTGAAGTAAGCAAGCCATGTCCCACCCAAAAAATAAAGAGCAAATCTCCTTTCTTTTTGGATAAAAAATTCTCAATTATGTCGGACAGATTATTCTCGGTTGCTGCTTCTACTTCTAACTGTGATTGCTCGACTAAGTAACGATTTTCCTCTAACGGCGACAAGCAAAGCCGGATATTTTCTTTCAGTACGCCTCGCTTACACAGCCAGTCCGTGAACTTCAAAGCGTCATTAACAGGACCACCGCCCTTTACATTCCAAGAAGTCTCGTAGTATTTCTCGATACCTACAACTAGCCCATAAGTCTCCTCTGGTTTGGCAACTATCTCACTCATGGTAATCTGGAGACGATCGCTTTCCATGTGGCTGGATTTTCCCAGTAAGCGCCGTGCGATCGCGGAAATGGTTGTTTGTTATCTACTAAGACATCCTGCACTTTATCGGGGAAAACATTAGCCCCAATGTAACTGAGAAAATCCCGCAAATCGTATATATTCAACCAAGTTGGGAAATGCTCTGGCAGTGGATCACTATATTCTAAACTGTGTAGTGCATTAATCTCGTATAAAAATGGTGCTTGGGAACCAACCGTTACTAATAGCGCCACCTGTTCCAACGATTCTTTAACAAGCAAGTCAACGCAGGCAATACCTCCCAAGCTATGAGTTAGTAAAACTACTGGTGGTTCAGCTTGCTCAATAATTTCTCGGATAAATTGCCGAATTCGTTCTCCTCGACTCTGATAAAGCAAGATATCGCAAGGAAAGGGTGAAATTGCGTCTGTAATACTACCGCGCTTGCGCTTCATCGCAAACGTAGTTGGATGCGTCAGCAGAGAAAGAGGCTTCCACACCCAGCCTCCCAATCCCAACTCTGCTTCTCCCAAGGCACAACTTAGCTTTTCTACCACTTCATCCCGTAATTCAGCATTAGTGAGAATTGGTGGATATTTTTCCTGTTGTTCACAGTCAAACATAGCCTGAGCCACAATCGCTCTTGCTACAGCATCACAATACTCACCTAAAGATTCTGATGCCTTTTGCAAGGCTTGTTGGTAAGCTTGACTGCGAATAACTGCTTGTAGTGCTTCATCAAACACCAAAGCAATTCCTGCCTTTACCAAAAGAGCTTGTAATTCAGGTGAAGGGTTCAGGCTTTGCAAGCGAGAATTTAATTCATCGCTGGGTTGTTCTGCAAAAGGATTAGCAGTATCTTCCGAATTCGGTTTTAGTGACAATAACCGCAATTCATACAGGGGATCGCGGTATAGCTGTTCCCACAGCAAAATTTCTTTATCTTCCTCTTCTTCCGACAATGCTAGTGTTGCATCATACAAAGGTATAGATGCCCCTTGGGCATTTAACTTGGTTCCAAACATCTCACCCCACAAGCAAGGGACAACCTTGATATCGGGACGTTGGACACCAACCTTTTGTTGAATTAGTACAAAAGTTTCCTCATATTGAGTTGCTCGTATCCCTGTACCATGTACAAATATAAGAGTTGTCATCGTCTACAGATACTTAAGGGAATTCTTCAAAATATTTTTCTGTATTATAAGTTACTTCATTTTGTTAGTCATACTACATTAGGATTTTTTGTATTTGTTTTATTATAGATACTTATTTTTTAAGTATTGAAGTAACTATACTACCATCAAAACTAAGCTAGCTATATTTTGTCAATTTCTTTGATCCTGACGTCAATAAACTTAATAAATTTACTGCATTAACTACATATACACCATTAATTTGCTTGTTCTGCTTGATTTTCTCTAGATTTGCCTGGGTAAAACAAATGATTGGTTGCACAAAACTCACGCGCTTCATCTCTTTTAAAGCGCTTGCCTGACCCTTAACTGCTTGTAACAAGTTTTTCCCATTATTAAAATCATGAACCTGCTTGCCGTAGCGTCGCTTCAGCATCGCACCATCAAAAAATACTCTGCCTTTATTACTTTTGACATCTATTACAAAATAATTGCTTTTAGGGGAACACAAAAATACATCCGCATCACCCCAGCGCTTAAGCGGAACATTGTATTCAATTATCCAGCCTTGGCGTTCCAGAGGTTCTAACAGTCGCGCTACCTCTTCTTCTCCGTGGGCACCTTGGTCTGCTTGATTGGCTTTGATCCACAACTGTTGCCCTTGTTGGTAAAGCAAAGCTGCACCAACCCAGCAGCCAAGCACAACCAATATTCCCAATCGCGACGGGATTGGTATCAGTAACAAAATCAAAAAGGGAGAGACAACTAAACTAAATGCTCCTCCAAAGCGTGCTAAAGCTTTACTTCTACGTTCGTGGGCTAGTTGTCTGATTCTCATGCCAGCTTTTGGCACATTCACTCCCCCAATTTAAATCGTTACATTTATAATATTGGGAGAATTCGCAAAATTTTACAGCTTGTGCAGAATACATTACATCTTTTACATTGTAAATAAAATGTAGTATTGTATTTCAAGCAGAATATGAGTAAAAGACTTACATTGAAAGGGTTTTCAGCTTGATTACGAGACAAGTGTGCAAAATCGATTCATGTAGCGACGAAGAAAATATTTCTGCTCAAGGTTTGAATCTCGGTCTTTGCCAATACCCTTGAAACACGCATTTTTGTAACTAGCAACTTCAGGACTTATTAAGGATTCTTGGTGATAAAAGTTTTTGTCTACGGGACTCTTAAACCAGGTGAAGAAAATTATCAAAGATACTGTGCTGCTAAGGTAGTCAATACTACTAGAGCCGTTGCGCAGGGAAAATTGTTTGCCCTACCAATGGGTTATCCCGCGATGACACCAGGAGATAGCGCCGTATACGGATATTTACTCTCATTTGCGAACCCAGATGTGTTGACGGCTTTGGACGAGTTGGAAGGTTACCATCCTGATCGAGACGCATCAGAAAACCTTTACAACAGAAAGCAAATAGAAACCCAGGATCTACAAGGACACTTGCTTGGTGATGCCTGGGTCTACATAATGACAGAAAAGCTAGCCATTCAATTACAAGGTATCCACCAACCATTGGGTTGGTGGAATAGTTTTAATAAACACAAATGATGAATTCTAATTTTTTTTAACTTAATTTTTTACTTAAAATTCATCATTCATAACTTTTTAATTTACATTGTATTCAACATTGAAGTTGTGCTCGATATCGTGCGATTGAGGCTCTACTTTTTTATCATCTAAATTTTCAGGAGAGGCTTCTGCTGTTTTTGGAATTGGGATCACCGGATTATTTATAGCAACCCTAAGCGGTGAGGCGACAACAGGAGTAGACGTTACTGATTGTGTCTGCATTGGTTGGTTCTGAGCCAGCTGAGGTAGCCTAGACTCACCACCTGTCAGTAGACCAGAAAAGGCGCTAATCATGCAAGCTGCAATAGCAGCCCCTCCAGCCATCAATACTAGCCTAGGGCGACGGCGCAAACGTGCCATCACTTGCTCGACTGTTTCTTCTACTGACTGTTGTGGTTCAGGTACTGGAATAGCCCGTACACCTTGTCGCAACTTTAAGAGTCGCGCATGCAAACGCTTAACTGTCGCATCCTCTGCAAGCCATTTATCGACTTGCTTGCGTTCAGCAGCCGTCACCTCACCATCGAGGTAAGCACTCAATAACTCGAAGCGATCGCGCTTCACCATATCCATAGCACCCGTTGATTCATTGGTATGCTCAGTATTCCCACCTCGCAAATCTTTGTGATGTTGCAAGGCAGAACGGTCATCAAACTGAGAATCAGTAGTCATTTTAACATTATTACCAATTCCTACACGGGTAAACACAGCGGACTAAGATGAGAAATGAATCAATTCTTTTCCTGTTGGCAGAAGCACTCTGCTATCTCTTTCATAATACTAACGAATTATCATAATCTGCCATTAACCAAAGGATGGAAACTGTTATTACGAATCTAAATAATTTTGCAACTGAGATTGCAATCTCGCTCTTGCTCTAGCTATTCTCGACTTAACTGTTCCTAGAGAAACACCAGTGATTTCGGCAATTTCTTCATATGCCAATCCTTCGATTTCTCGTAGAACTATTGTTGTGCGGAATACTTCTGGCAAATCAGCGATCGCCTCACGTAGTTGCTCATAAAACTCTCTAGTCGTCAGTTCTTCCTCTGGTCCCGGAGTATCTCCTGCAATTTCCCAATCCATCTCGCCATCGTCTACCGAACGGGGAGCATCCAGTGACAAAGGACTGACAACCCGCTTGCGCTTACGCAACTCATCGTAAAACAAGTTGGTGGCAATACGGCTTAACCAGCCTCGGAATTTGGATGGTTCTTGTAATCGGTTAATATTCCGATATACACGAATCCAAACCTCTTGAGCCAAATCAGCTCTGTCAGGCCAATCAGGAGCTAGATGGTATAAGACTCTATCTACCTGGGATTGATATCTACGTAACAACTCAGCAAACCCAGCACGATCAGGGCGTAATCCTGCTTGACAACGCAAAATTAGGTCATGATTTGAGAGTTTATCAACTTGTACTGAGGTTTCTGGAAGCCTTGTATCAACTGTTGACCAGGATACAGTAATCGATTGACTCATAGATCGCACTGGCTTTAAATCATCCCTATCTATTAGACCTGTTAATGAGTTGGAAGTTCCTTGATAGAGTGACGGATTTTTGACTGGAACACTCTTGGTATACTAAACGAAACACAAAGATAATGGAACAAAAAAAGACTTCATACGTCTTTTACAAAGATACTCGCCTTGGTGCACCTCTTTGTTATGAGGTAACAGATCTAGGGCAATGTTAGTTATGTTTGTGCGATCTTGAGAACTGACCACCTACACTTGACAAATTTGAAAACAAAACAAGTTAAAACGAAATCAACTCAGTAAGATTCAAAAATCCACGAGACTAATACAGCGTTTTGTGTTCTGTGAGTTTTGAATTCTTTGTTGGTCATTTGCTTTCTTTAAAAAAAATCTCCTGCCGTGGCAATGCTACCACAAGATTTGCTGCTCTTTCAGCTTGTTGTTGGTAATTATTGAGATTTGTATTCGTTTGCTTGGGTATGTGAACTTGCGAAAACAGATTTAAAGAAAAAGTAATCGTAACTGCTAACAATAGTTTTTCCAACATAATTTTTCTCTCACCCACGCCAATTAATGATTGCTACATTTAGTGAAGAGTTCCACTCCAAGGAAAGTTTATGATCTGAATTTTGTTCATGTCAAAGCAGTAACGAAATGTCTATAGACCTAGTTTGCCTGGGAGTATTGACAAATTCATGAGGAAACTGATAATTATTGATGAATTTTTGGTAACTAAATGATGAGAAGATAAAAAAAATACCAGTATAACTATTTTTAGCTGTTGCACCGTAAGCCCCGCACCGTTGGGCTGAGCGCCCACATCGAAGCGATCGCCATTGGCTTGGTGTGGGATATAAGATCGCTCTCTACATTGAAGTTCTGCAAGAGCAGGGTGAATTTGTTCCAGACGATAAAGTTGAAGTTGTGCGCTTATGACTCAGGTGATTGAATATATCAAGCACATCAACTGGCTTGTGCTAAAGTTGTCAAGAAGAGATTGAGCGGAGAACTTATTGATCCTAGCCTACGACCGTCATAACTAAAGCCTTATTGCTTCCTGTAATGAGTGTTAGCATTTGGATGAAGTCACCAAGCAAGTGTTGAGCAATGACAGTGACAAAACCTCAAGCCGAATCTAAGCGCAAAGTACTGCTGTATCCTGGTGAAGATGGTTATTTTGTTGTCGAGGTACCGAGTTTACCAGGTTGCATTAGCCAGGGGAAAACTCGTGAGGAAGCTTTAGCCAATATTGAAGAAGCGATCGCTCTCTACATCGAAATTCTGCAAGAGCAAGGTCAGCCTATTCCAGAAGATAGAGTAGAAGTTGTACTGGTATGAGTAAGTTGCCTGTCATTTCAGGTGCAGAATGTGTTAAAGCACTAGAGCAAATCGGCTTTGTCGTAAATCGGCAGCGTGGAAGCCACATCATTTTAGTTCGCGAAGAACCTAAAACGACAGTTACTGTACCAGATCACAAGGAGTTAGATCGAGGGACTTTACGTGCTATTATCCGCCAAGTGGGTTTGAGCGTGGACGAGTTTGTTGAACTACTGTAAGCATTAGAGGAGCGATCTGCTTCTATTCGCTGCGACTTTTCCAATATCCAGGCTCTCGACTGCAATGCATCACAGCCAAAATGAGGATGTAGTCTTGCTCAATTGTATAAAGAATTCCATACGGGAATTTTCGCGTCAGACATCGCCGAATATCCTCATCAATAGCACGCCATCGAGTTGGAGACTCTCTTATTCGATAGATTGCATCCTCAACCGCATCAATAAAAGCCTGCGCAACCTCTGCACGGCGCTCTGTATAATATTGGACAGCCTCAGCATATTCAGTAAGCGCTTCAGGATGAAATACATACTTCATTGCTCAAGCAGTTGTCTTACCTGAGCTAACGCTTCTTCCCCAGGAATTGGTTGAACAGAACCACTTCGGACTTCATCTCGCCGTCTTTTTGCCTCTGTAGTCCAAACTGCTTGAATTGCTGGATCAGTGTTGAATTCCAAGCTTTCAACCAGCTTCTCAGCTAGGAGTGCCCTTGATGCACTGGGCAAAGATAGGACTTCTTCTGTCAGTTGCTCAATTGAACGCATCGTCAATATGTAGAATGTTGAATCATGCTCACAGTGTAACAACGATGGGCTGTTGGGAGGTATAGAAGAACTGTTAACTTATTGATCCTAGCCCACAGACCAAACTCAACCTTGATTCATATCATCATGTCCGATTAAATAACCGTTTCATTTGCTAATTCCAAGACTGCGATCTGCGCTCAGCGCAGCAGCGAAGCTATCGCCTGCTCATGACTGACACTAGTACTCCAAGGCGTAAATTCGGTTAGGGTGTAAATATAGACTTTTAAGGGGAAGCGTTTGGCAGTATAACCCTATCTAAACTTACGCCGCACTGTACTAGGAAAATGGTCTAGAAACTCATCAAGCGAATCACCTGCTTCAAGGCTCTCTATCTACCGCGTACAGGAAAGTATATGAGAAAAAAAGAAATAATTCCTAATGCCGTTCCAACAGTACTCATAGCTTGGGCAAATCGACTATCGAAACCGAAAATGGAAGTTGCGACAAGAGCTAAAGCTACAAATAAAACAGTACCAATCACTGAAACTAATAAGGGCATTGTCCTAACCAAAATAGCTTTAGTACTTTCTTTGAAAATTGGTGTTTCAACCAAATTAGTGTATCTGTATTGTTTACCTTCCTCTAACTCATGAATAAGAGTGTTCCAGGGTTTATCAAAATCTGGCTTTATTAATAATTCAAATGTACATAATTTGCTAACATTCTCAAGTAGGGAACACGCAAAGATATCTCCTATATAAACTTTGGATACAGATGTAACATCAATAATTGCATTTTTGTTCTTTCTATATAAAGAGGAGATGTACTGTTTTAATTCAAGGTATTGAATTCTTTCAACCTCCCACTTAATATAGTCTGTTAGGCAAAAAGTATATTTTGCTTTGAGTCTAGAAAGCTCATCAGGACTGTATTCAGTGTATAATGGAACTACCTTATCTTTAAAAAGACCAGTGTAGTACTTGTAAAATCCTTTAGAAAGGTTTTGAAGCAAGTCATAAACATTTGTACGAAGTAGGTTAAGTTGAACTTGCTGAGTCTTGCTATCTTCAACCTGGATAAATACTATACGGTTAGTACCTCGTTCAATACAATGAACAACTGAATTAAGGTACTGATCAGGTCTATCAGTAGTAACAAAAATATATAAAGTATTCAATTTTAATTATCTCCAAAAGTAATTACGCGACCTTTGCCTGAAACTTTTGCTTTTCTTAGACCAATTAATGCTTCAACAGATGTTTTACCGACACCAAACGACATAGTTTTTCCAGTACTTTTCAGAAAAAATTCTGAATAGGAAACTAGACTATCCATAATATTCAAATTAACTGGAACCACGAAACATATATCATCACCAGCTACGTAAACTACAGAAGCATCAATTTCATTCTTGGCTAGCTCTGCTATATGTTCAATAGCTGCTTTTACTTGAAATGAAAACTTGCTAGCTTCCTCAAGATTTTGTGAAAGTAAATAAAAATCAATTACGTCACCTATATTGTCACCATCGCCTATACATATTAGTGAGTTGTCAGACACGTTATCTCCTGATTCTTCTTGTCGCCATAAATTCTAGTCTAAAATATCCTACGGATACTAACTGCTAATAGTGGTATAGATGTTTGCTTCCAACTACTTCACCACCACCCACTGTGTCACCGGCACCATCGGCTTCCACCCCAAAAACCCGCCAATGGGAGCAGCCCGTTGAACAGCAACACGAATCAACTCCCCGCCTACCTGATTGTGCCATTGCAACAGCTTCTGCTCGCTTTCAACTGTCACAGCATTGGCAACAAAACGCCCACCCGGACGCAAAGCATCCCAACACACCTCAAATAAACCTTCTGCTGTTGCACCACCACCAAGAAAGATGGCGTCGGGTTGAGGTAAGTCTTTCAATGCAGCGGGAGCTTTGCCTGCAATAATTTGTAAATAAGGTGTACCAAGAGCGGCGGCGTTATCAGCAATATATTGTAGTCGGGTGGAGTTTTGTTCAATGGCGATCGCCCGACACCGAGAATGACTCCGCATCCACTCAATACCAATCGAACCACACCCCGCACCCACATCCCACAACAACTGTCCCGGTGTGGGAGCTAAAGCAGAAAGTGTTATTGCTCGCACCTCGCGCTTAGTCAACTGTCCATCATGATGATACGCATCATCTGGTAATCCTGCTAACCGAGGTAAGGGGATAACTCCAGCATCGGCAATACACTCTACAGCGATCGTATTCAAATCAGCTAGTTCTGTTGTCGTCCATGAAGCGGCTGTGCCTGCGATAATTCTCTCCTGAGAACCGCCCATATGTTCTAAGACGGTAATTTTACTATCACTAAAACCACGTTTTGTCAATATTTCAGCGACAATTGCTGGGGTTTCCTTGCCTTCGCTTAAAATTAGAAGACGTGCTCCTGGGTAGATAGCCGCTTGGATGAGAGCAGGGGGACGAGCGTTTAAGCTTAATGTCTCTACTTCAGTGAGTGACCATCCTAGTCTGGCACAAGCAAGACTGAAAGATGAAGGTGCGGGGATGATAGTCATCTCAGAAATGGGTATATGGCGCGAGAGAGTGACACCGATACCAAAGCACATGGGATCGCCACTTGCCAAAACGCACACAGATTGACCCCGGCGACGGAGAATTTCTTCTATAGAATGACTGATGGGGGAAGTCCAGAGGAGTTTTTCTCGTGAATCGTCTGGTGGTAGCATGGCGAGATGGCGTTTTCCACCGACTATTACTTGTGCATGCTCAAGGAGAGAACGGGCGATGGGCAAAGCCCCGCCAGAGGCGAACGCACTCAATCCCGATAGCCCATCCTCACCAATACCGACAACTGATAACCATTTGTGCATCTAGCGACTGATGGAAGAATTAAAAAGATTTGGCAAAAAGAGGTAAGGCTATTATCCCATGCTAAACTACACAAACTTGGAGTCGGGAAAGTCCGGTGAAATTCCGGGACTGTGCCGCAGCTGTAATGGGTAAACCCTAGTCAGAATACCAACTCCAAGGGTGTCTTGTACACACAGTTATTATCTGCTCTCTGCGTCGCACGGAGAAGGAGTTGTAGGCGTGTCTACTTGTCCTGGTCTTTTTTATCGAACATCCGCACGAGACGGTATTTTATCTCGCATACGCTTGCCCGGAGGAATACTGACGAGTCAGCAGTGTCGTGTCATAGCTGATTTAGCTGATGAGTTTGGAGAAGGTTACACCAACATAACTAATCGTGCTAACCTCCAAATCCGTGCAATTCGTACACAGATTCCCGGTAATGTTTTAAGAGTTCTACAGGAGATTGGTATTGCTTCAGCTATTCCAGAGGTTGATCATCTCCGCAATATCATGGGTAGTCCCACATCTGGCATTGATTTCTACGAACTCATTGATACTCGACCACTCATCCGCGAATTAGATCATTACATTACTACTCACCCCGAGTTAGCGCCACTTTCACCGAAATTCAGCGTTGCTTTTGATGGCGGTGGTTCTGTGTCGATTGGCGATCGCTCGAACGATATCGCCCTGACTGCGGTTATGGTTGATAATAACGTTTACTTCCGGCTCAAACTGAACTTGGGTACATCGCTGTTTGAACCATTTATTGATACAGACATCCTGCTAAAACCAGAGGAGTGTGTTGAGGTTGTGGCTGCATTGGCACAAGTCTATTTGCAGCATCTCACACTAGAGACTGGAAACACAATTCCTCATCGCAAGTCACGTCAGCCACGTTTTTGGGAGATTTTGAACAACTTAGGTATAGAAAGATTTCTTCAAGAAGTTGAACGTCATCTTCCCTATCCACTACGGCGTTTTTCTGTGAAAAGCAGTCATACACAAATTAAGGAGGAATATAGAGATATTGGATGCAATGTCTATTCTAAATACCAACACATAGGTGTCCATCCCCAACGACACAAAGGATTGTCCTACATTGGTGTTGTCGTACCAGTTGGTAGATTAAATACTTTACAAATACGTGGGTTAGCGGATATAGCTGAAACCTACGCTAGTGGTACACTTAGGCTGACACCTTGGCAAAATCTTTTGATATCAGATATTCCTCAACAGTGGATTCCCAAGATACAAAGTAAAATTGAAAACTTAGGATTGCATTGGTCTGCAACTAATATTCGCAGTGCCCTAGTTGCTTGCGCTGGTAACACCGGATGTGCGTCTTCAGCAACAGATACTAAAAATCATGCCCTAGCATTAGCGCAATACCTGGATGATCGCGTTATTCTTGACCAACCAGTCAACATTCACTTCACAGGTTGCGAAAAATCCTGTGCTCAGCATAGCAGGAGCGATATTGCTCTTGTTGGTTTCAATATTGAAGATAAAGGGGAAGTGGTGGAAGGTTATAAAGTCTGCGTAGGTGATGGTGATAGTCACGAAAAATTTGGACGAGAACTTTACGGTTGGGTGTCCTTTACAGAATTACCTTCACTGCTAGAGCGAATGTTGCAAATATATATGGCAGAACGTGATACTTCCAATAAATCATTTGGTGAATTTGTCAACCAATATGTAATTGCAGACTTACAACAATTGTTTTTTGAAAGGAGAGTGGTTAGTGGTTAGTAAATAAACAAACAACTAACAACTACTCCCTTTCCGCTACAAAATTACCTATCTTGATATCTTGCACCATTACTTTGTAAATCACTAATGCTTATATGAAATAGTGTTGAAATCGACTCAAAAATCAGTTCCAGTTTCAGTCCATTTTAATGGACTTCCACTATTAGCCTGGGACTCACAGTCCTAGGTGGACGAGAATAGTGCGTCAAATAATATGTAATGACTTTGCCATTTGTTTTACCAGGTGCAAGATGTAAGTATTTTTATTCTTGGCGGTTCGTTTAACAATTAAAAACTAATAACTAACAAATGACTATTGACTACATAAAAGATGGTAACAAAATATATCGTAAATCCTTTGCCATAATTCGCTCAGAGGCAAATCTGTCTGTACTTGCCCCAGATGTCGCGAATGTTGCCGTGCGTCTGATTCATGCTTGTGGGATGACAGATATTGTTTATGACTTAGCAGCTTCACCAACAGCTGTCGAATCTGGGCGTACAGCCTTAGCAGCAGGGGCACCGATTTTGTGTGATTGTCGGATGGTAGCAGAAGGTATTACGCGGCGACGACTACCAGCAGACAATTCAGTGATTTGCACCCTCAATCATCCTGATGTGCCAGAACTTGCTCAAAAACTGGGAACCACCCGTTCTGCTGCTGCTTTGGAATTGTGGCTACCAGTGTTAGAAGGGGCTGTGGTTACGATTGGCAACGCACCGACTGTTTTGTTTCGGCTACTAGAAATGTTGAGCGCTGGGGCACCAAAACCAGCGCTGATTCTGGGTTTTCCTGTTGGGTTTGTGGGTGCGGCAGAATCGAAAGCAGCACTAGCAGCAGATAGTTTTGGTGTGCCATTTATGACATTACATGGTCGGCGGGGTGGAAGTGCGATCGCCGCCGCCGCAGTTAACGCCTTAGCAACGGAGGAAGAATGATGAACAAAGGTCGTCTTTATGGAGTTGGTGTAGGTCCTGGCGAGCCAGAACTTTTAACACTGAAAGCACTGCGGCTATTACGTTCTTGCCCAGTGGTCGCCTATCAATCTGCAGACGATAAGGAGAGTATTGCTAGAGGTATCGTAGCCCAATATCTCCCTGGTAATCAAATCGAAGTACAGTATCATCTTCCCCGCGCTCTTGATCCGTATGCAGCACAACCAGTTTATGATCAGGTTGTCATTCCTATACAAGAACATCTTGCCGCTGGACGGGATGTGGTGGTACTGTGCGAGGGAGACCCGTTATTTTACGGTTCGTTTATGTACGTATTTACACGATTGTCTGACTATTTTGAAACAGAAGTCGTGCCAGGAGTGTCTTCACCAATGGGATGTGCTTCAGCACTAGCAGTTCCTCTGAGTTATCGTAACGATGTTTTCAGCGTTCTACCAGCCCCCTTGCCAGCGGAAGTTTTAGAAGCACAATTGTTAAATGCTGATGCTGCTGTCATTATTAAACTGCGACGGCATTTTACAAAAGTTCGTGATGTGTTGCATAAATTAGGACTGGCATCACGGGCGCGTTACATTGAACGAGGGACGATGGCAAACCAGCGAGTTGTTTCCTTGGATGATATGGATCCATCCCAAGTGCCTTATTTTTCGATGATTTTGGTGCCCAGTAAGAGTCATTTATAAGTGAGGTAGAAAGCAGCAAGAACAAAAGGAGGAAAATAGATGACTCAAACCTTACGCAAACTAGTGACATTTCAAGAATTTGTGGAGTGGAAACCAGATGGAAAACGCTATGAACTGCATGATGGGGTAATCGTTGAAATGTCGCAACCTTTGGGAGATCATGAAGACATCACAGGTTTTTTAACGCTAGAGATAGCAGTGGAAATTAAACGATTAAAGCTTCCTTATTCCATACCCAAAACAGCACTAGTTAAACCACCTGAAAGTGAATCAGGTTACTCGCCAGATGTGTTGATACTAAATCGTCCTAATTTGGCAACGGAACCACTTTGGAAAAAGGAATCTACTGTAACTCTTGGTGCATCAATTCCTCTGGTGATTGAAGTTGTTAGTACTAATTGGCGAGATGATTACTACAAAAAATTTGGTGAGTATGAAGGAATTGGAATTCCTGAATACTGGATTGTAGATTATCTTGCTCTTGGCGCTCATAAGTTCATCGGTAACCCCAAACAACCTACTGTTTCTGTTTACTATTTGGTGGAAGGTGAATACCAAGTTACTCAGTTTAGGGGAGATGATCGCATCCAATCCCCAACATTTCCAGAACTTAGCTTAACTGCCCAACAGATTTTTCAAGCTGGGAGCAATTCTTGAGTGTAGTCACGCAGATGCAGAAACTCCCTTGGTATACAAGGGAGTTTCTTTTTGACTACTCTTGTGGCTTTGGTTTCGGCTTTGGTTTTTCGAACATTGGTTTTTCGCTCATTGGTTTTTCGCTCATTGGTTTTTCACTAAAATTACCTTTGGGCCTGACTGTATACGGTGGCTTACGTTCGTATCCCCCAACATCCTTGCCAGCAGCTCTTTCAGCATCCCTCTTCGCCTTTAACGCTGTCGCCTTATCTTCCTTGCTCACTTTTAGGAACTTGGGTGGCTTCTCCAACGGCAGCCCCAGCAACGAATCAAATGCAAAAGCATCACGCCCAGGCAGAAATTTAGCTTTGATCTGCACGAAAACCGGCTTGCCTTGCTGTTCTTTTTCAGCCTTGGGATTGAATCTGAACGGCGGAACTGGCGCATCCCTCCAAAATAGTGGCAGGTGGCTAGCTTTCATGAATTTTACCTTTTTTGCTGGTTCCGATTTTTTAACATGATCTAACCGCTCTTTGGTAAAATTTCGGAATATAGAGATGCAGGGAGTAGGGCAAACGGGGATGAACTGCCATAATCCACAGAGTTTGAACTCCATGTCAGAAAGTTCCTCGGATGCCGCCCCCTTTGTTTCACGTCCTTTGTCAAACCCGACGACTTGAAACGAAACCTGGGCGGGTTGATCGCGTCTAGGAAAGTGCGTAAAACGCGGGTAAACAACCAACCGTTGAGTGGCTTCGCCCGTTGCCTGTACTTCTTTCTTCAGTGCTTCAAATGCTCGCTGTTTCTTGGGCGCGTAAAAGAGAGGATACTCTTTGTTCCCAATCATGATAGTACTTTTGTTCTCTTCGCTGAAAGCGACTTTTCCAGTAATAACTCCAACAGCTTGAAAGATGGCACCAGGTTCTTCTATTTCCGGCTTATGCTCGTGATCAGAAGCAGTGGTTTCTTCGGGATCGTCTTTGTGTTCTTGCGCTTGGGCTGCAGTTTGTTCTGAATCAGTGGTTTGTTCCGATTCAGGTGATACTCCTTCAACGCCACTCAGAGATGGCTCTGGGGGAGTTTTAATGGTGACAATTTCTACTTTTTTAGGTTTCATAATTTTTGATTCTATTATAAAAAACTTAGGATATTTTCCCAAGTTTTTTGGGATGGGGTGTGCGATCGCCTTTCTTGTGCTAAAGAAAGTTCACACAAAAACAGACTTAAGCGTTCCTCTGTAACGGGGCAAAGTCACGCAGTTACTTTCGGCACCAGCACCGCCGAGCCATAGCCGTTGCTGTCGATAAGCCCTTGGATTTGATGTAGATCTCACCACCTCTATCAATCCAATTTGGCAAAAAAAATTATCCAAATTCATGGTGTGCGCACAGAGTTTTTTTAGAGCTATCCTGACAGCATCAAGATATTGGAGATAGAGGAAATTCCTGATAATTGCTTTGAGCACTACTATTTCAATAAATATGTGCATAGTGAGCCAGAGAGTCAATGCAAAATATTCCGTCATCTGGACGGAGCAGAATCGTGTTTATCTACAAGATAATTACTTTACACGAAAAACCTCAAAGCTACCAGACAAGAAAAGCTACAAAAAAATCAAGCTTTGGAAAATAGACACTAGCTTTGGTGTTAAAGCTTGGATTAATCTGATTTCGCTCTTGTGCAACAGTAGCGAAATTATTATTCAATATTTCAATCCAGAAGAATTTTAGCAGATGTTCGAGTTACGTGTTCGAGACTTCAAGGCGTGCTTACCCCAACAGGCAGAACAAACACAAGAACAAGCTTTGTTCTCATCTAGATTCACAGGTGAATATTCCCCAAACCTCCTGGTTTCCAATACTTGCTCAAGAAGACGAGGCAAGGAATCCCCGCTTTTTCTAAAACGGGGAGGAATTGTCTCCTTGCCCCGTCTTAGTCATTAGTCACTAGTCATTAGTATAATTAATGACGATTTTCGCGAGAAGCTACTAATGACTAAAGACTAATGACTAATGACTTCGATTTCTCCCGGCTTTTTATGAAATTAAACGGAGTGAAAATTTCATAGCCGGGAGATGAGTTAACATCAAACTCTACTTTGGATTTTGGATTGATACTACAGCCCTGGCATTCCAACGTATCCTGGTAATTGTTTCATCTGCTTAATCCAAGCAATTATGTTGGGGTAAGCATCTAAAGAGACTTTGCCATCTGGGGCTAGTGCAATGTATGGAAAACACGCAACATCTGCGATAGTGGGGCGGTTCAGTTCCAGCCATTGTCGCCCAGTCAAATGCTCATCCAGTATTTTCAGGATTGCATAAGCTCTTTGTGTTGCCAGTTGCACATCTAACGGAATTTGAAACAGGTGGTATCGTCTGGCAGATTCCGGTCCCTGATGAATTTCATTTGCAGCAGTGAACAACCACCCCATGACTTTGCTCATGCTTTGTGCTTCTGTGGGTAACCAATCCTCATCACCGTAACGTCGTGCTAGATAAACCAGAATCGCATGAGAATCTCGTACCACAACGTCCCCATCCACCAGTACAGGAATTTGACCAAAGGGATTTAGTTTGAGGAATTGGGGAGATTTGTGTTCGCCACCGCGAAGATCAACCAACACCTGCTCATGCTTAATCCCAAGCAGCGATAGCATTAATCGTACTTTATAAGAATTTCCGGATAATTCGACATGATAAAGCTTAATCATAGGATTTTTCACGTGATAGCTAGTTCTTTCCCACTATGCTTATGTATCAGGTAAAGATTTTGCACACAACTTCTGTATCTTACAATATTTGACAATATTTGATGGTTTACCCAGGACTCTTCAAGATGATTCAGAATTGACTAGTACAGTGCGGCGTAAGTTTAGATAGGGTTATACTGCCAAACGCTTCCCCTTAAAAGTCTATATTTACACCCTAACCGAATTTACGCCTTGGAGTACTAGTACAGTGGGTGCGTAAATAAATATACCATTCAATAATGTTGGAACAAACTATAGCAGTCCTAAATGATTTGTAAATATTGATTTAAGACTGTTGACTGTCAACTGTTAACAGGAGCCAGCGCTACAGAAGGGTTTGCCGACAGAGGCGTCTGGCGTTCAACAGCGCAAACGAACTGTTCACCTATCAAATAAGATTGCTATATCTGTGAGCGTTTGTATAACCCTTGTTGCTATGCTTGATTCTACGATTTTTTGTGCTATCTTCTAAAATATAAAAAATAGAAAAAAAGTTAATTTTACTGTTCTATTTTAACAAAATAAAAAAAATATAAAACTATCAAAGCATACATAAATTTTATTTACAGAAGTTTAAGATAGGTAACAGTGGTAAACAGTCCTAGGGAATAAATTACCACAAAAATGCAATTAGATTGGGCATAGGGCTGCTATTGAACCAGGTTTTTCGTTAAAACCTGTGGCTATTTTCTGACTTAATGATTGAGTATCTGACCCTCAAAGTAGGTATCGAATCATTGTGCGTGTGAAGTAAACAGTGAACAGTGAACAGTAAACAGTGAAGATTGATAACTGATAACTGATAACTGATAACTGTTACACTCTAACATCTTAGAGAAAGTTCTAAAGATTGATTTTGTCAATAATTGACAAACATAAAATGTCGTAAATTTTTAATTTAATTCCGTATGAAAAATGTTAGGTCACAAATATTTACTGAATACAGGCTTTGCAGTGACAAATAATTCAGAAGATATATCTAGGAGTAGAATATGTTTGAGTATTTTCCGGCCTTGAATGATCATAATCTACCGTATCCAGATACAGTTCATCCCATTGTTGTACACTTCGTCATTGCGATGGTATTGTTTGCCTTTGTTTGCGATGTCATTGGTTATTTCACAGGGAAATCCCGTCTTTTTGAAGTGAGTTGGTGGAATCTATTTTTTGCCACCATTTCTATCTTCGTCGCGATCATTTTTGGTCAGTTTGAAGCAGGTTTGGCAGAACCTTATAATGCTGTTGAGTCAACATTGAACATACATACACTGCTTGGCTGGTCGCTTTCAGGAATCCTTGCATCTATAACAGCTTGGCGCTATGTCATTCGTAGCCGAACCCCACATAAAGTACCGTTTTCTTATCTTACACTAGGGCTGATTTTAACTCTTCTGGTTGGCGTACAAGTGTATCTCGGAGACAAACTGGTTTGGGTCTATGGACTGCATACAGTACCAGTTATTGAAGCACTAAAAGAGGGGTTGTTGCAATGAATACTGAAATTATTGACCAATTAAAAACACATGTTGGCGCAAACGGATTGCCCTATGCAATACCAATTCATCCAAACTTAGTTCATCTCACCCTTGGTTTATTTATTCTTGGAATTCTGTTTGATGTCGTTGGTGTCCTGTTCCCCTTACAAACTCCAGTCTTCAAATTTTTAGCAATTAACGCCGTTCGTTCCAACTTCTTTGATGTTGGCTGGTACAATTTGCTGGGTTCAGCCGTGATTAGCTTTTTTACGGTAGCAGCAGGCTTTTACGAAATCATGCTGGCAAATCCACCATCTGATGTGAAGAGTGCCTGGGGATTACAACCAATGGAAACAATGCTCTGGCATGGTATCGGTGGTGTCTTATTATTAGCATTGATTGTTGGCATGACTGTTTGGCGAGGATTGCAGCGCTACGTTTGGTGTAAGGATAAAAGCCAACAAGTGCAGTGGGGTTACCTGATTTCTGGGTTCGCAATCATGTTTGTGATGTACCTTCATGGAACACTAGGAGCGCAACTGGCTGCTGAGTTTGGTGTACATAATACCGCTGATATGTTGTTGCGATTGGGTCAAAACCCCAATGTACTGCTCAAGTAAATAATTCTAGTCCTTAGTCATTTGTTCCTTGCTAATGACTAATGACTAATGACTCATGACCAATGACTAATGACTATGAAAATCTGGAATGTTTCGATCATAATTGTAAGTGCGATCGCCCTGACTCTTGTCAGTCTCTGGATCGGGCAGCAGGCATATTCTTGGCTTCCTCCGCAAGCCGCCGCAGAATCACAACTGATAGATAATTTGTTTAGCTTTCTCGTGACACTGGGCGCATTCATCTTTCTTGGAGTGACTGCAACTGTCATATACTCTGTGACTTTTTATCGAGCTGGCAAGTATGACTTTAAAGATGGTCCACCGATTGAAGGGAATATCACAGTCGAAGTTGTCTGGACAGTTATCCCAATTTTGCTAGTGTTATGGATTGCAGGCTATAGTTACCAAGTCTACGACCAAATGGCAATTCGCGGTCCAATGGAAGTTGTCCACCTGCATACACCAATGGGGATGGAATCGGCTTATGCAGCACCTATGGACTCCTCAACTGAACCTCTGGAAAACATTGAAGTCAATGCCAAGCAGTGGGCTTGGGTATTCCGCTACCCAAATCAAGGTGTCACCAGCACCGAATTGCATTTACCGAGCAATCACCGCGTTCATTTAGCAATGCAATCAGAAGACGTGATCCACGGCTTTTATATTCCCGCTTTTCGACTTAAGCAAGACGTTATTCCTAAACGCACAATTGACTTTGAATTCACCCCCATCCGCGTGGGCAAATATCGATTAACCGATTCCCAATTCAGCGGTGCTTACTTCGCTACAATGCAGGCGAATGTAGTTGTTGAGTCTCCCGAAGACTATGATAAATGGCTTGCCGAAGTAGCAACTCACAAACCATCCCCTGCACCTAATCAGGCAGCTGCTGAGTATACCCAGCAAACAAAAGGACTTATCAAAACTGGCTGGCCTGCAGTTAAGCCTGCGCAACCTCCGATGGTCAATTACAGCAATTAGTTAGTGGTGAGACTAGTAGACGGGGCGCGGAAATAAAGCACCCATTCAAAGGACAAATGACACATGACCAATATTTCCGTTAAAGACATCAATATAACCGGTGGTGCAAACCCTCATCACGAAGCTGGAACAGGCTGGAAGCGATACTTCAGCTTTAGCACTGACCACAAAGTCATTGGTATCCAGTATATCGTCACCGCTTTCATTTTCTTTCTTGTTGGCGGTATATTTGCAATGGTGATTCGGGGGGAATTGATTACCCCAGAATCAGACCTTGTTGACCGCACAGTCTACAATGCCATGTTTACTATGCATGGCACAGTCATGTTATTCGGTTGGACATTTCCAATACTGGTAGGTTTTGCCAACTACCTTGTGCCGTTAATGATTGGGGCGCGAGATATGGCATTTCCCCGCTTGAATGCGGTTGCGTTCTGGATGGTTCCTGTGGCTGGAGCTTTGCTGATGGCGAGTTTCTTTCTGCCAGGTGGTCCAGCACAAGCGGGCTGGTGGTCTTACCCTCCCGTCAGTTTGCAAAACCCCTCAGGTCAATTGATAAATGGTCAATTTCTCTGGCTTTTAGCTGTGGCAATATCGGGGGTTTCCTCGATTATGGGAGCAGTCAACTTTGTGACAACAATTGTCAAGATGCGGGCACCAGGCATGACATTCTTCCGGATGCCTTTGTTTGTCTGGGCAGTCTTTAGCGCTCAGATTATTCAACTGTTTGGACTCCCTGCCTTAACTGCAGGTGCAGTCATGCTCCTTTTTGACTTAACAGTTGGAACCAGCTTTTTTGACCCCGCCAAGGGAGGTAATGCAGTTCTTTTCCAACACTTTTTCTGGTTCTACTCACACCCTGCAGTTTACGTGATCATTCTGCCAGTCTTCGGGATTTTTTCGGAAATCTTTCCTGTGTATTCTCGTAAACCTCTGTTTGGCTACAGAGTCGTGGCAATTTCATCGCTGTTGATTGCTGGAGTGAGTGCTCTAGTTTGGGTACACCATATGTACGTCAGCGGTACTCCAGGCTGGATGCGGCTGATTTTCATGCTCTCGACAATGTTCGTTTCTGTGCCTACTGGTATTAAAGTCTTTGCTTGGGTTGCAACTATCTGGGGAGGTAAGCTGCGCCTGAATACGCCGATGCTATTTGCTTTGGGTGGATTGATATTGTTCGTGTTTGCCGGTATTACTGGCATCACGCTCTCCTCTGTTCCAATTGATATTCACGTTAACAATACATACTATGTGGTGGGTCATTTCCACTACGTTCTTTATGGCACGGTGACGATGGGGATGTTTGCTGCCATATACCACTGGTTCCCCAAGATGACTGGACGTATGTACAACGAGGGTTGGGGTCAGTTGCACTTTTGGCTGGCATTTATTGGCACCAATCTTAACTTTTTCCCTATGCATCCATTAGGATTACAAGGAATGTTGCGTCGCGTTTCTTCCTACGCTCCTGAGTATGAATTCTGGAATATTGTTGCCAGTATTGGAGGGTTTTTACTAGGAATGTCCACTTTACCTTTCATTCTCAACATGATAGCTTCCTGGATGCATGGAACGCAGGCTCCTGAAAATCCTTGGCGGGCAATTGGATTAGAATGGTTGGTTTCTTCACCACCACCTGTAGAGAATTTTGAGGAAATTCCTGTGGTTATTTCTGAACCCTATGGGTATGGTAAATCTGAACCATTAGTCGCTGCTGCTGGTCAAGTTCATAATCACAAATAGGTTGGGTATAAATAAACGTATTTCTTGTAATCACTGTTGATTGTTCACATAGCAATCCTAAATTATAAGAAACAATTCTGTAGGGTGGGCATTGCCCAAAATAGGTTTTCTGGTGAAATGAAAAATTTTTACTGGGCAATGCCCACCTTAGGTTTAAGGGAGCATCCCAAATGTGTAAATTTCTTTTACTGAAATCTTGCACCCTCCGGGTTCGCCAGTCGCTCATGGGGGAAACCCCCAAGACCGCGCTGGCTCACCATTCTCAATAACTGCAAGGTGGGCACTGCCCACAATGTAAAAATAGGAGTCGAGCGCGAACAGTAAACAGTGCCCACCCTACAAAATTTGCTAAATCATAAGCCCTATCTTGGACGCTACGTAAACGTAAATAACAAGATTCCCGACAACTTTAAAAGTTGTCGGGAATCTGAACCTATCGATTTTCACAAGTTAAACGTAAAGGAGAATTTAATCAATGGATAGTTCTATCATTTCAGAACAGATACAGGAACCTTTGCATGAGCATACCCACGACGAAGAAGGCAACAAAATGTTCGGTTTTGTTGTGTTCTTACTTTCAGAGAGTGTCATTTTCTTAAGTTTTTTTGCAGGCTATATTGTCTACAAAACAACAACTCCCGATTGGTTACCGTCTGGTGTTTCTGGATTAGAAATTAAAGACCCCGCTATTAATACGGTGATTCTTGTTTCTAGTAGCTTTGTGATTTATTTCGCAGAACGCGCCTTAATACGTCATAATTTGAATCAATTTCGCCTGTTTCTTTTAGCAACAATCGCAATGGGAACTTACTTCCTTGTTGGACAGGCGATTGAGTGGAATCACCTTGCTTTTGGCTTTACCAGTGGTGTTTTTGGTGGGACGTTCTACTTGTTGACTGGTTTTCACGGTTTGCACGTTCTCACTGGGATTATCTTGCAAATGATTATTTTTGCTCGTTCGTTTCTTCCGAGCAATTATGAGTCTGGTCACTATGGTGTGAATGCAACATCTTTATTTTGGCACTTTGTTGATGTGATTTGGATTATTTTGTTTATCCTTATTTATATCTGGCAGTGAACAAAGTTTGAAAAAAATGAATTTGATTTGGGAGCATCCAGAATATTCAAAATGAAACAAAATGCCATTCACACGTATTAAGGCGATCGCTTTTATTTTGAGTTTTCAATTTTGCATTTTGACTTGTTTTTCTATAACCTTAAAGGAGGAGAAATCCTATGATTGTTGATGATCAACACTATGACTTGATTATCGTTGGTACAGGTGCAGGTGGAGGTACATTATTACACAAACTTGCACCAACAGGTAAGAAAATTCTTATTCTGGAAAGAGGCGATTTCCTACCAAAAGAAAAAGAAAATTGGAGTCCCCTTGAGGTCTTTGGAAAAGCACGCTATAACGCTCGTGAAGAGTGGTACGATATCTCAGGAGATCCTTTTCGTCCCCAAACCAATTATTGGGTAGGAGGTAACACCAAGGTTTATGGTGCGGCTTTGCTACGGATGCGAGAAAAGGATTTTGAGAAGGTTCAACATCAAGATGGTATTTCTCCAGAATGGTCTGTCAAATACCAGGACTTTGAACCTTACTACACCGAAGCAGAAAAGCTTTACTCTGTCCACGGTAAACAGGGAGACGATCCAACAGAACCTCCTCACAGCGAAGATTACCCTTCTGCTCCGGTAAGCCACGAACCCCGAATGCAGCAACTTTGCGATGCTATCCTTAAGCAGGGGCTGCATCCATCGCATCTGCCTTTGGGCTTAAGGCTAAATGAAACCGATGCCGATGACAGTGATTGTATCCGTTGTAAAACTTGTGATGGGTTTCCTTGTAAGGTTGATGGCAAAGGTGATGCTGAGGTGATAGGAATTGTCCCAGCCCTGGAATTGCCCAATGTCACACTAAAGACAGAAGCTAAAGTTGTCTGTTTACACACTAGTCCGTCTGGTCGAGAAATTAAAGCTGTTGAAGCGGAAATTGGTGGGCGATCGCATCTGTTTTTCGGCGATATTGTAGTGCTGGCGTGTGGGGCGGTGAACTCAGCGGCGTTGTTGTTGCGATCGGCAAATGAACAGCACCCTCTCGGACTTGCCAATAGTTCTGATCAGGTGGGACGCAACTTCATGAAACACCTGATGACAGCACTGGTGCAACTCAGTCCTAAACCTAACCATACCGTGTTCCAAAAGACGATTTGCGTCAACGATTTTTACTGGGGATACTCGGATTATGAATATCCGATGGGTCATATCCAGAATACGGGTAGTCTTCTTCAGGAAATGATTCTTACTGAAGCACCACCTTTGTTGGCTCTTTTGTCAAAATTAATGCCAGGACTTGGGCTGCGGCAGTTGGCATCGCGTACAATTGGTTGGTGGCTGCAAACGGAAGATTTACCCGACCCCAACAATAGAGTGCGCGTGGACGGTTCTAAGCTGTATTTGGATTACACGACCAATAATTTTGAGGCTCATGACCGCCTGATTTATCATTGGACAGAAATACTCAAGGCAGTAGAAAGAACTGAAAACAAATCGGGGTTACCGCTGGACATTTATCCTTATAGCAATACCACGATTCGAGTCGTGGGGCATCAGTGTGGTACTCTCCGTTTTGGAGAAGACCCGGCAACATCTGTTCTTGACCTTAATTGTCGCACCCATGATGTAGATAATCTTTATGTTGTAGATGGCAGTTTCTTCCCATCTAGTGCTGCTGTGAGTCCTACGCTAACGATTATCGCCAATGCCCTGCGAGTTGGCGAACACTTGATTTCACGATTGAATTAAGTAGAACAGAACTTACGCAACGAGATCCAGCAATTATGGGAGGATGTAAGGGGGTGAGGGTGTCACAGGTTTGAACACCTACACCCTTACACCCCTATACCCCTTGCCCATTGAAACTTAACGCTTTTCGGTTCCTTGATTACCACCGCCCTCTACAACAGACTCGCTGCTACCAGATTCTGGTGCTGCAGAGTCTTTACCACCACTTTTAGTAGCAGCCCCTGTCTTGCGGGTTTCTTCGTCAACAGTGGTTTCATAACCACCGGAAGTGTTAGTGCTTTGTTCTTGTTTTTCGTTTTCTGGATAAGACATGATAAAACTCCGTATTTAACACTCGTTACATCTTAGGAAGTATAGGAATGCTATTTCTTCTGTCCAAGATGTAATTCTGCTTAATTATTCCATATGTCTTGTGGATGAATTATTATTTATATCGTGTTGGAGAACAGGGAACAGGGAACAGGGAACAGGGAACAGGGAAGAAGAAATAAAAAGTACCTAGCTGAGCAAAAATCAAATAGAAGTCCTATATTTTACAATTGGGAAACCCAGCGACGAAAGAGTTCTACGATAATGCGCCAGCGTCCCTCAATTTCTTCAACAACATCATGACGCTTTAATGTATTGAGCGCTTCTTGTAAAGCGGCAATTTCTATATTTGTACAATCAGATAACGCTGTAATACTTAATCCTTGTGGTGATGACGCTAACGCCCGAAGTATCGCCTGCTGACCAGCAGCACCCCGCGCCGCCTGACCCCAAACGCCATCAAAATAGTAGCGTCCCCGCTGGAAAAACTCAGAGTCGTTGACAACTGCCTCCACATCCCCTATTCTGAGATTATTATCTCGGGCGCGTCCTGTGTTGAAAACTTGGTCATTGTAACGGCGGACGAGTTGGAAAGCGACAAGTTGTACTAAATAAGGTTGTCCGTGGGTGAGTTCGTAGATTTTATCAAGGGCTTCCGGCGTGTAGTCCAGGGGAAAGTCTTCGATAGATGGATTTGCAAGAATTTGGTCAGTAGCCCCAGCTTTCATGAAACCAACTTTGATTGTGATCACACTGGCGTAGAAAGGTTGAAAGTAATCGGCTGTCATCTCCTCCAAGGTGTGCAAACCTGCTAGGACAAAAGCGATTTTAGAGCTTTTCTGCGTCAACCCCCGGAGATACCCCATAAAATCTACAGGGATTTTTCCTGCCGACATCAGTTCCTCGATTTTCTCGAACTCGTCTAAGGCGATAATTAAATTCTTAGTTCCTAGTTCTTTCTCCACCTGTGTCAAGTATCTTCTAAATGTTGGTTGCGGAAAACTCAGCAAATCATCATTGCTTGGAGGTGGAATTTGCATCACTTCAGAAATGGCATCAGAAATCGCCATCAGCACTTCTACAACTCCTTGGGGAGCATCTGCAACTTCTAAAAGGTTGACATAAGCTACTTGTACACCTGCTTTTACAAAACTGGCGACATTCCGCAGAATGGAAGTTTTGCCCATCCGCCTGTGTCCGTAGATAACGACAGATTGGAGTTGAGAACCCCTGATCCACAACTCCTGCAACAGTCTGATCACATCTTCCCGTCCAACGAAGCGATCGCCTACAACTGGATCACCAATGATGTAAGGATTACTCACAGGCTTGGTGATGGAAATTTCCCCGACTTCCTTGGCTATCCTCTCCAAGGCTTTTCTCCAAGTCTGGGCAATGTCCACAATTAACTCGTGTTCTGCTTGCGGCAGAGTCTCGGCATTATCTAGAATTTCTGTGAGTTCCCCTAAGGCACGGTTGAGGGCTAAGGAGCGTTGAGAAAAAGACCGACTGCGCCGTACAATTTTGGCATTTTCAACGACAGAACGTAGAGATGTGAGAGTTTGCCAGGTGACTGGACGCAGCAGAGGTTCTTGTGGAAAGCGAGGAATTTTAACTGTAGCGATCGCGTCTGGTCCCTTTGCTTGGTTAAAAGCTGCTAGAGTTTGGGCGAGGGTGAACATTTCTTCACCGTAGGGAAGAGAACGGACTTGTGCAAAAGCCTGCATTGCTTTGGCTGGTTCTTTTTCGTGCAGATACCAGAAACCAGCTGCTGTAGCACGGGCGGGAGTGTCTAAGCGAATGTCTGTGAAAAAACGAGCTTGGAGTTGTTCTTGCCAACGATGAGTTAACACAAAGAAATCTTCGACAAATTTTGACTTGAGCGTTTCATTGAGAGAAGCTGAGGTAAAACGCACGAGTTGCCAATCGAAAGGGGCTTCAGCTAGCTGAACGATACGAAAGACGACTTGCTCTGAAGGGATTTCTGCCAGCACCTGATTAACAGCTTGAATCACGGGGATGAACTGAAGAGTGTAAGCCAGCAGTTGGTTGGTGTTATGCAAACCAGTCTCCCAGTCTTGACACAGCCAATTTTTCAACCGTGAAGACAGGGAGTGAAGGGGGAGTATGGTAACACGGGGGATTTGCAATTGTCTATTGTGGGGAAACCACATAACAAGAGGTAAGCCCAAAAGCCAATTTTCCGGACGGAGTGTCGCCACGCCAAACGCCACGCCTAACGCCACGCAGCCCGCCACGCAGCCCGCCACGCAGCCCGCCACGCCAAACGCCACGCCAAACGCCACGCCAAACGCCACGCCAAACGCCACGCCAAACGCCACGCCGCCCGCCACGCCTAACGCCACGCCAAACGCCACGCCAAACGCCACGCCAAACGCCACGCCTAACGCCACGCCAAACGCCCCAAACGCCCCAAACGCCACGCCTAATGCCACGCCGCCCGCCACGCCTAACGCCACGCCGCCCGCCACGCCGCCCGCCACGCCGCCCGCCACGCCTAACGCCACGCCTAACGCCACGCCTAACGCCACGCCGCCCGCCACGCCAAATGCCACGCCGCCCGCCACGCCTAACGCCACGCCTAACGCCACGCCTAACGCCACGCCTAACGCCATGCCTAACGCCACGCCAAATGCCACACTGCCCATCACGCCAAACGCCACGCCAAACGCCACGCCTAACGCCACGCTTAACGCCACGCCTAACCAATCAACAGGAACGCCTATTTGTTTAAGAAGTCTACTCAAAGCTAGAGGTGTAACAACTGTCAACACCAACCCTTGGCAAAGTAAATTCCGTTGAATGCGATTTTGACGCAGCAACTTCCATCCCTTTCGCCAATTCATTTCCCCTTCAGGAATATACTCACCCCCGAAGGTGTCCACATACCACCGCAAAGCTTGGGGGAAGTAAAACACCCAGTACAATAGGCGCAGATAATCCAGTGGGTTCCACAGCGAGAGGGGGCGCTTGAGTTTGGGGGCTAAGTCTAGGCGGGGTACGGGTGGGTGTTGGTTCATTACAGGTTCTCCGCCATTCTCACTCAGCCGCACAATCCGCCAGGAAATAAATTTCCTGGTTCATAGGCAAAGTCCTCTTCAGAGGACTACAAAGCATAACGATTATGAGAGTCCACTTGAGTGGACTTTCTCTATGAGCCTGGGATTTTAATCCTAGGCGGTCGTGGACAATATACGATAATAGTGCAAGAACTGAATTCATTAAGCTACGAACACTACCCGCCCGGAAATAAATTTCCGGGCTAATAGCCAAAGTCCTCTGAAGAGGACTACAAAGCATAACGATTGTGAGAGTCCACTTGAGTGGACTTTCTCTATGAGCCTGGGATTTTAATCCTAGGCGGTCGTGGACGATATACGATAATTGTGCAAGAACTAAATTCATTCCCCACCTCCGGTATACCGCGCATAAGTTTTATAGCATCGCTGCATGAGTTTCCGAGGATGTCCGCTACTTTCTTCCACCAGTTGCACAATCTCCTCCTCAGTAAACCTCACAGAAGTCCCAGCCAGACGACTAGCAAAAAAATCACGCATGGTAGTTTCATCCCAAGGCTGAATATGTTCCTCCTGGCAAATACCCGCCAGCGGTGATGTTCTACCATCATCATGACTATCATTAAACAAATTGTTGAGTGGTTCAGTCGCAGCTAAAATCAACTTCAGCGGCGCATTACTCCCCTCAGCTAAACCGCGCAACTTATCCCTGACTCCACGGGTAAACCCCTGCCAAGTCATCTTTCCTACATTGTCTAAAGCCAGCAGCACTTTATTTTTATGCGCTTTCAAATTTCGGGTTAATAGATATCCTGTACATTCCACGATACCCACCTCATCACACAACGCCCTGTAAAAGTCATCTTCATTATCTATATAATTCAAATCTAGAAAAACTGACTGACGCGACGGTTGCAGGCGATTTTCCGCCTGTTGGCAAATCGCCCATAGTAAAGATGACTTGCCAATTCCTTCTTCTCCTATCAAAGCAACACTACTTCCGCTGTTAAGCACCTCAAACACCCGCTGCATTTCCCTTTCTCGTCCAAAGAACCGTTGTGTATCTTCTACTCTGCCATGCTGGGGAATGAAAGGATTGGGAGTTACCGCTTTTGGAACAAGAACTAAATCTTTTTTTTTACAAAAATAACTGGTTTGATATGTTCTGGAATACCTTGTAATCGAATTTCTAAACAGCCAAACTTATAAGCATCTTCAATCGAACGATTTGCTGCTAATGCTTTGTAAAAACCAACAGCAAAAGAAATCGCCGCTTGATCACCAATTGCGTCATTCATCCCAATAACAAAGGGTATATGTTGGGCGATCGCCTTTGCCTGAATTTCAGAGTAGCAAGCATTTAGCACCACACAATTTACGTGCTGTGCAAAAAACTCAAACATTGCTGCCAAAGCGTCAGCCTTCACAGATTGGACTTTGCCCAGTCCATTCTCAAAGCAAAGCTCTCCTTGACTCGTACCATGTCCAGAAAAATGTATGATATTTGGCTCAATATCAAATATAGCTTGAGTAATATCCGCAACACGAACTGACTCTCGCTGTTCCAACTGATATTTTTCTGGCGCTTTGGCTATTCGCAATCTTTCTTTAATATCTCGTAACTCTTGCCCTAAACGTAACCGAGAAGCATCACTCGGATCGGCTGCTAAAAATAGAATTTTTATAGAAATAGCACCGCTCATTTAGGTAATTATAAGAGTTCAGTTACTGAAGAATATAACACTATAATGACTGGATCAAGCTTATCGAGGGAATTTACCAGCATCAAAAGTGCGATCGCCTCTTAGGCGGCTTTCTTTCGGGGCGATTGCCCAAAGGGCAGACGCCAGAGGCGTATCGCACAGCACAATAAAATTAATAAATAACTTTTAAAACTATACAATTATGACACTTCTCCAAGCCAAAAACTTATCACTAGCAGACATTCACCGTCTTTTCGACTTCCAAAGACAGTACAACAATTCATTCACTCCTATCTTATCTCTCGAACCTTTAACAGAGTCTGAACAACAAGAACTCATTCAAATTCGCAATGATTTTGATAATTACTTAATAGAAGGAAGAGTTTCAGAAGGACTCGTTAAAGCTTTAACAATCTTCCCATTATTACGATTAGCTGGATTTTATCGCTACCCTATCAAGATTAGCTTGGAAGAATAAATAGCAGATATTGATATTACAGATGAAGATACTAAAATTACAGGGCGAATGGATATTTTAGCTGTCACCAAAGCTCAAAACACAACAGCTCAAGCATATTTTTGGATTTTAGTGATCGAATCTAAAAACAGTAGTATTTCCGTTTCTGAAGGTTTACCTCAACTGCTTACTTATGCCCATGACAGTTTGAAGCATGAAAAATCAGTTTGGGGACTCGTTTCCAATGGACAAGATTACCAATTTGTTTACATCCTACAGGGAAATCATCCAACTTATCATTTAATGCCGAAGCTATATTTAATAGAACCTGAAAGTGCAATTCAATTACTACAAGTTCTCAAAGCTATTTGTAAGCTGTAAAATATTTTATAAAAAGTCATACTAATTCTCTGTAAACTTGCACTTAATACTTACTCTTTCATTCTTGGCGTTCTTGGCGTCTTGGCGGTTCGTTTATGTCTAAGTAAGTCGGTGCAAAAAAATCAAACTGTGTAAAGAAAAGTAAATAAAGCTCAAACTCTTTCTCTCCCTACTCCCTGCTCCCTGCTCCCTGCTTTATTCCAACAAGAATTATTTACGCCGACCTACTTATCTATGGCTACGCCACGCAAGCTATCATGGAGAATTGGTATCAATAGGTTCAGTTAAAGAGGTTATCTCAAAGGAGATCCCCCCAACCCCCCTTAAAAAGGGGGGCTATCTTACCCATTTACCCGCTTTTTAAGGAGATTGCCGCAGGCGTTCTGATCTTCTCCAAATCGCACCCAGAACCAATCCCTAATACTTAATCCTTGGATCTATATAAGCATTGATAATATCAATCACAATACTAGCAACAACCACAATTGCCGCAAAAAATACCAACACTCCTTGTATCAAAGGATAATCTCGCGCGTTAATGGCATCATATAATTTATTCGCCAATCCAGGCCAAGAGAAGGTAACCTCAGTTAAAATCGCCCCACCTAATAGTGAAGCAAACGTCAAACCCATAACAGTAATTACAGGAATCAGCGCATTTTTTAAAGCGTGAGAAAACAAAATCTTTCTTTCAGGAATACCCCTTGCTCTTGCTGCTTCCACATAATCTGCTTTCATAGTTTGCTTTAAGTTCACTCGCACAATTCGCTCAAAAATTCCACTCAGCAAAAGACCTAAAGTGAGACTAGGAAGTGCAAGATAATGTAAAGCAGTAAAAAATTGATTCAAGTTTCCACTCAATAAACTATCAAGCGTATATAAACCAGTTATACCATGAGGGGCTGGCGTAGTTGTCGGAAAGCGCGTTCCTAAAGGAAACCAATTTAACTGGACTGCGAAAATCAATTGCAAAATCATCCCAGCCCAAAACATGGGTAAAGAATATGTGATAATCCCAAATAATCGCCCTCCAATATCTAGATAACTTCCAGGACGAGATGCAGAAATCACACCAATTCCAATTCCAACTATGAGTGCGATCGCCATACTACAAACCGCCAATTCCACAGTTGCAGGAAAATATTGCCCAATCACTTCCCAAACAGATTGTCCACGACTCGCTATAGAAGTTCCTAAATCCAGACTCAGCAATTTTCCTATGTAATTCAAATACTGTAACCATATAGGAAGGTTTAAACCCAGTTTAGCTCGCAATTCTTCCTTCGCACTTTCTGGCGCACGTCCACCAAGAATTGCATCGACTGGATCTCCTGGAGTTGCACGTAACAGGAGAAACACGACTGTAGTTACAGTCAAAAGCATCAATGGAGCTAAAAGTACACGGGCGACAATGTAATATTGTAAGGCTTTGGATCTAGACATTATTAATCAAGAGTTAGGAATTAGGAGTCAATAGTCAACACTCAACAATCAAGAGTTAATAGCTAATGACTAATGACTATTTTTTAATTGTTTTGTAAATCAGATTTTGAGTTGGATCAAGTTGCACGCCGCTGACTCCCTTGCGAGCAAACACATAGTCTTTGCTTTGCCATAAGGGAACATAAGGCACATCAGTGGTTATCTGTGCTTGAATCGTTGCAAAAATGTTCTTACGTGCTTGGGGGTTTTGCTCTCGGCGTTGTTCTGTAATCAGTTTGTTCATGGTTTCGCTGTAGTAAAATGAACCCTGAGTCTGACTTCCTCCCTGTTCACATCCCTTCGCATCTGAGCCTTTATCGCAACCTAAAAATGGTTGAATGTAATTATCTGCATCTAAAAAGTCTGGATACCAATCTAACAAAGCAGTTGGGTAAAAACTCTTAGCTATAGCTTTATAAAAGGTAGCACCATCTACAGTGTTGATTTCAAATTGCAACATTCCATCCATATATTTATCGGCATATGCTTTGAGTAGCTGTGCTGCTAAACTGCGAGGAGCAGAACTCGAAGGATACCAAACTTGTAGCTTGACTGGATTTTCTTTGGAGAAGCCAGCAGAAGTTAACAATTGTTTTGCTTTGTCTACATTGGCTTCACCATATTTTTCTTTAAATAATGGCTGGGAAACATCAAACGTTTTTGGTATCATGCTGTACAAAGGAGTTGCTTGACCTAACAAGACGCGCTGATTTATCAGTGGACGGTCGATCATCGTGGCGATCGCTTGTCTAACCTCTGGTTTATCCAACGGTTTTTGATTCAGGTTTAACACCAGATAAGTGACTACGCTACCTTGAGCTGATATCGCTTGCCAATCTCCTTTTTTAGCACTTTCTTCCAAGCTGCGAACTTGGTCTGGTTGTAAAGATAGGTAAGCAACATCAACTGCACCCGTGCGAAAGGAATTATATAAATTCGCTGGACTACTTAGAATTTGCAAATTAATGCCTTTATTCGCTGGTTTTTCTCCCCAATATTTATCAAAGACATCAAATTGTAAGGAATCTGTGCCATACCGTACTAATTTATATGGACCCGTACCAATAAAAATATTTGGCTTAAATTTCTCTGCACCAATTTCATAAGCTTTGGGAGAAACTGGACAAACACCTGAGAACGCCAGCAAAGACGGAAACGCCGCAAACGGTTTTTTCAGTTGTATTGTTAACTCATACTCACTCGTCGCTTTGACTGAAGCCACCACATCTGCTAATAAGAAAGAAGGTTTACCCCCGTTTTTGATAAAGCGTTCCAGACTAAACGCCATTGCTTTGGCGTCAAAAGGAGTTCCATCATGAAACACGACTCCTTGACGCAGAGGAATTGTGTAGGTTAAACCATCTTGACTCACTTTGGGTAAAGCGGTGGCTAACTGAGGTTTAACTTCTGTGCTTCCTGGTTCATAAGCGTAAAGGCGATCGCTCATGTTGGAAACTAATCCATTAGCTGCCAATTCATAAGCATCTGCTGGATCTAAAGTACGAGGATTAAGCGTCGTACCTATAGTAATGCGACCATCTCCTGTTGAGGCATTAACTGCACCAGATGTTGTCGTCGCCTGTTGGCTTCGCGAACAACTAGCCACCAAAAGTAGACACAAACAAAGTAAACAAAAGAATTTAGTAATTTGACTCCACTGTCTCACGGACAAGGAAAACCTGATCATAAGATTAAATATTTTGAAGCTTAGTGGTCACGCATTATACTATATTTTTTCTCAAACTTCCTAAAAAGAATTAAAAGTTTAGGATAAGACCTTTTCATCTTGTGAGTTTTGAGTTCTTGCCAGTCAACTTTAATAAGTTTATTTAAGTCCTACCATCAAAATAAAAAAAATTAGACCAATATATAGAATTTCATGTTCCTGAATAACAGAAAAAAAATTATTTGATTAAACATATAAACAGTGCCTAAATTTGTTTTAAATTTAAACTATACCAGGGCAAACATTTGTTAAGCTTTTCTCGTAGCTTAAAAGCTTAACATAGGGTTTTGTCTACGTGCATCCCAATGCAGGAAAAAAATACTTAGCTTCGGGAAAACCGACTGGCACCCAAAATGCCAATCGAGAATAAGTAGATTTCGAGTCTAATAGCGAGACTAAAAAGTGTGAAATACTTCTTCCTATCTGACGGTTGGACAGTTGGCAGAGTGTGGGCATCTGATGGACTTTGGCAGATGGCTGCATGGCGACGCCAACCAGACATTCAGCGCATGAATATCTGTTTAGTAGAACAAAACGAAGTGTTATGGCTTTATCAGGTTGAAGATGTCGTTTTAACTGTGGAAGTGAAGCCGACAACACAACTACAAGTCAGTAAATCTGGTCAAGCCATAGGTCAAGTTGTCCTCAAGCGGTTGATGAGTGCTGAACAGGTTATTGAACGCTTGGGAACAGCCTCGGCTAGATGTCATCTGCAAGATATTAAATCTATGGTTTAGTTTCAGCGATCACGAAGGTTACACCGGATCAAGGGGATGAAAATGAGCTAATGCGTGAATTTTCTTATCCCCAGCTCTTTTTATCTTCAAAACGTACGTAGTTTGAGACACCCTCAAGCTACGTATATGCTTATGTTGACACGCTTGCAAACAGCTCCATCAAACGTTACACTTTTTTAAACATTCTCATTTTTCACTTGGCATCGCGACTCTTTGGGATGAAAACTCCCCAAATGTGTAAGCATTGCCAAATCAACCACACTGTCTCATTTATAAGACAAAGCTGTGGGATAATTCCAGCTGTGGCAATAACAAAAACTGAAAAATTGCATTACTTTGTAAACATAAATCATCGAGGAGGAGCGTAGTCGATGGGACTACCCTGGTACCGAGTACATACAGTTGTTCTGAATGACCCAGGGCGACTGATTTCTGTACATTTGATGCATACAGCCTTGGTGGCAGGCTGGGCTGGTTCAATGGCTTTGTACGAACTAGCCATTTATGACCCTAGCGACGCAGTACTCAACCCGATGTGGCGTCAAGGTATGTTCGTGCTGCCCTTTTTGGCACGCTTGGGCGTCACCCAATCTTGGGGCGGTTGGAACGTTACCGGCGGTCCATCAAGTGACCCTGGTTTTTGGTCGTTTGAAGGCGTCGCCGCTGCCCACATCGTTCTTTCCGGTTTACTGTTCTTAGCTGCCGTTTGGCACTGGGTTTTCTGGGATTTGGAGTTGTTCCAAGACTCCCGCACTGGTGAACCCGCTCTTGATCTGCCAAAGATGTTTGGCATTCACCTGTTCTTGTCTGGTTTACTGTGCTTTGGTTTTGGTGCTTTCCACGTCACAGGATTATTTGGACCTGGAATATGGGTCTCTGATGCCTACGGCTTAACAGGGCATGTCCAAGGAGTCGCACCAGAGTGGGGACCAGATGGTTTTAACCCGTTTAACCCTGGTGGTATAGCTGCTCACCACATTGCCGCCGGAATAGTAGGTATTATTGCTGGTTTATTTCACCTATCAGTCAGACCCCCCGAAAGACTCTATAAAGCTCTGCGGATGGGTAATATCGAAACAGTGCTGTCCAGCAGTATCGCTGCTGTATTCTTTGCAGCGTTTGTTGTTGCTGGCACCATGTGGTACGGAAACGCAGCCACACCAATCGAACTGTTTGGACCTACCCGCTATCAGTGGGATCAATATTACTTCCAGCACGAGATTGATCGCCGCGTGCAAGGTAGTCTTGCTGAAGGTGCAAGCCTTTCTGATGCTTGGTCGCAAATTCCGGAAAAACTCGCGTTCTACGATTACGTCGGCAATAGCCCTGCAAAAGGCGGTCTATTCCGTACAGGTGCAATGGATAAGGGTGATGGTATTGCCCAATCTTGGCAAGGTCACGCGGTATTCAAAGATGCTGAAGGTCGTGAGTTGACCGTGCGTCGTCTCCCCAACTTCTTTGAAACCTTCCCAGTGATTTTGACCGACAGTGATGGTATTATCCGTGCTGATATTCCTTTCCGTCGAGCAGAATCCAAATATAGCTTTGAACAAACAGGTGTTACCGCTAGTTTCTACGGTGGTGACTTAAACGGTCAAACCTTCACAGACCCAGCTGATGTGAAGAAATATGCCCGTAAGGCTCAAGGCGGGGAAATCTTTGAATTTGACAGAGAAACCCTAAACTCTGATGGTGTGTTCCGCACCAGTCCTAGAGGTTGGTTTACTTTTGGACACGCAGTCTTTGCGTTGTTGTTCTTCTTTGGTCACATCTGGCATGGCTCTCGAACTATCTACCGAGATGTATTTGCTGGTGTTGATGCGGATCTTGAAGAGCAAGTTGAATGGGGTCTGTTCCAGAAAGTGGGTGACAAAACAACCCGCCGTGCGGAACCTCTCTAAACTTTGTAATGAAAAGTTAAGAATGGTCTAATCAGAGGGACTATGGACTGGTGACTGGGAACGGGAAAAATTTTTCCTCATCCCCAATCCCTAAGCCCCAATTCCCTAGACCATTCTTTGTTGTAACTTGGTACACTAATATATGGTGGGAAAATAGGCAGGAACTACAGCTATGGAAAGCGTTGCGTACATCCTAGTTTTAACCTTGGCGCTCGGAACTCTCTTCTTTGCGATCGCCTTCCGCGAACCTCCTCGCATTCAAAAGAAAGAAGACAAATAAATCACCACTATCCATCCACCTATAAGGTGTAAGATGGTGTAAGTCTGAGGGCGCATCTTAGGATTGCGCCCTTTGTGGACAACAAAGAGTGCATGCAACTATTATTATTGATAATTAATTATTAACAAAAACAAAAGAGTAGAGCATTTATGATATGATGTACGATCTGGAAGGTAATGTGTTCAGATCCACTTTTCTGCGCTAGGATGAAAAATGATGTAGGTGTGGAATGCCTATTCGGCTCTTGCATTACATCGCTAGGAGGCAAAACCTTTACGGAGAAAAATAACCGGGAAACAATCAGCATGGTCAATCAGAAATTAATGGCTCCTGAAATTGGATTTACTCACGATGATTTCGCTGCTCTTTTGGACAAGTACGATTATCATTTTAGCCCAGGTGATATAGTACCAGGAACAGTATTCAGCATAGAGCCGCGCGGCGCTCTGATTGACATAGGTGCAAAAACAGCTGCATATATACCTATACAAGAAATGTCTATCAACCGGGTAGATAGCCCGGAAGAAGTACTACAATCCAACGAAACAAGAGAATTTTTCATCCTGACCGATGAAAACGAAGATGGTCAACTGACGCTATCCATTCGCCGTATTGAATACATGCGGGCTTGGGAACGCGTACGACAGTTGCAAGCAGAAGATGCAACTGTTCGTTCTGGTGTTTTTGCCACCAATCGTGGTGGAGCTTTGGTGCGGATAGAAGGCTTACGTGGATTTATTCCCGGATCTCATATTAGCACGCGCAAACCAAAAGAAGAGTTGGTTGGCGAAGAACTACCATTGAAGTTCTTAGAGGTAGACGAAGAGCGTAACCGCCTTGTTTTATCTCACCGTCGTGCGCTGGTTGAGCGTAAGATGAACCGCCTAGAAGTTGGTGAGGTCGTGATTGGTACTGTACGCGGTATCAAGCCCTACGGTGCCTTTATTGATATTGGCGGTGTGAGCGGTCTACTCCACATTAGCGAAATTTCCCACGAGCATATAGATACACCTCATAGTGTCTTTAATGTCAATGATGAAGTCAAAGTCATGATCATTGACTTGGATGCAGAACGTGGTCGTATTTCCTTGTCTACCAAACAACTGGAACCTGAACCAGGTGACATGATCAAAAATCGCGATTTGGTTTATGACAAGGCAGAAGAAATGGCTGCTAGGTATCGCGAACAGTTGCTAGCCAAACAGCAAGGTGCAACTACTGTGATTGCTCCATCAGATGAAGCCGCTGAAACTAGCGCTGAAGAAATACCACCAGCAGTTGAACCAGTTGAAGTTGAAGCAGTTCAAGCAGTTGAACCAGTTGAACCAGTTGAAGCAGTTCAAGCAGTTGAACCAGTTGAAGCAGTTGAACCAGTTGAAGCAGTTGAACCAGTTGAAGCAGTTGAACCAGTTGAAGAGGAAATACCAGCAGCTATTCAAGAGTAATGAATTTGCCGTTGTGGTTGGATACAGCGGCTATTTAGTAAAGCTTATAAATAAAGCTTAAAAAAAAATACTGGATGAAGAGGGAAAATCCCTCTTTTTTAATAACTAATATTTGACCACAGGGGAAGTTTGTCCCCAGCTTCCAGTGAAGACAAACGTCTCAATGGACTTGCGCTGGCGTGGAGAAAACTCGCGCTGTTGGTATTGTTCTGGTAGTGATTTGGATTCGTCGGGGTATCCAATAGCGATGCCTAGTATTGTGTTTTCTGACGACAAAAGCCGCGAAATTTCAGTGAGAACTTTTACCTGAAGGCTGAAATTTTAGAACAATTTTTCTTTTTATAGAGATTGAGCTATTCAAATATTTTCACATATTGTTAACAAGTTTGCGTTGATGACATAGCTTTAATAAAAGTTCGAGGAAATCTCATTTGCGTCAACTTCGCTTCACTCTGGGCGTGAAATCTCTTCCAAGGAAACTTCAACAAAGTTTCAGGGTTTTTCCTGTATTTGTTTAGAGCAGAAAAAATGACCATATATGAGATTCACCAATATTTAACAAAACAAAATAGGCAAATGATCATTTTCGATCCTGTAACCCTGAGTGGTATTAACCATATTCTTAATACCACTTCTGTGATCAGTCTTAGCAATCAAAATCAATCAAGCTTGAGTCTAAGTCAAAAGACCAAGTTGGAGTTAGCAAATAGCTCAAGAAAGTTTCCACATCTGACAAAAACGATTACCCCTATTCTCACAGCCCAAACCACCACCTCAGATAGGAGCAAATGCGGTCGTGGTCAACTACGCGATAAGTACACACAGCCGTTTGCCTGCGACAGCATCTGGAATATGCCAATTGGAGCGAACGCGCAATATGTTGATGCTGACATCAGCTCAACGGACGTTGGAGTTGATACAGATTGGTTCATCATCACCCAAGAAAGTGATCCAGTTGTGCCAACTTATATGCCTGATTCGTGGGGTCCAGGTCGCTGCACTGGCACTCAGGTGCAACAGCAAGCACAGTGGCATCCCGAAGCGGGTGAGCCGTTGAAAGTTCCTTACAATCTGATCATTGAGGATGCAAAGGAATACTTTACTCCAAATAACTCCTCAGCGTTCCTAAAGCCGGATGGCAGGACATTAGTGTCTTTTAACGTGACCACCCGTTGTCAGGAGGGTGCTCCACTTTACGGCGTTTGGTTTGGAGAGCAAGACATTTACGGCGATGGCATTTATGGTGGGCATGGTGGCTCAGGGATGTCGAGCATTGGTGGTAGCATTCGCAAAAGTGAGTTGTTGAACAACAAGCCTATCCGTCACGCACTCAAGATTGATATCTGGGGTAAGTGGCTGCATTATAATCCTTCATCGTCAACTCCTGGTTACCGCTGGCCGGCTCGTCTGGCTGATAGTAATGCAGCAAACCAATATCAGGGGTCTAATCCCGCGCTGGTCCTGGGTTCGTTGCTAGCAATTCCACCTGATATCACAGCCGATAACCTAGGACTGACCTCTAAAGCAGGTAAGAAAATCTTCCAAGCCATGCAAGACTACGGCGCTTACGTCGTTGATGATGCGGGTTGGGACTACAATTACCTTTGCGTTGAGCGAAGTGCCGAGCAACAGTACCAAGCAGTCACCGGACATCAGATTGATGAAGATACAGATTTCCAAGCGGACTTCGCCAAAATTATCGCTGCGGTGAAGGTAGTGGACAATAACGAACCGAACAGCATTGGTGGAGGTGGTACACCACGCCAACCTTTGGCACCACCAATTAAAAATTAGAAGCGAGCAGTCCTAGAGCAAGCGAGGAGGGCTAATACCGTTTCACTTTAAGGTTGATACAAATAGGCAAGCAGGGGAGCCAGTGCGTTGCGGAGCCAGCGCCGTGGGCGGGTTTCCCGACTTGAGGCGTCTGGCGTTGGGGTCCCCCCCGTTGTAGCACCTGGCGTGAGCAGGGAGCGGGGAGCAGGGGGAAAGAATTAAAAACCCATCATTTGTATTAGACCCAAGCGTAAAACGGAACTATAACACATACCCTCTTCGCAAGCTCACTGTATGACACCAAGGTGAAATCACCAGATGGTTTCCAACAAAATTTAATATTTACTTATCTTTCACCAACGATTAAGTAGGATCACCGCATCTTAACAGACGGAGATCACGACAGTTATAAAGATTAAAAATGCTTAACATTTCGTTACGATATAAACATCACATCAACAGAGGTAAAATAAAACCTCTGCAAGTTGAAATCAAAGGTGAAAGGTATGAATGGGACTATTCGCGTTGGCAATCTCTTCGGGATTCCCTTCTATATCCATCCGTCTTGGTTTTTAATCCTGTTCCTAGTGACTTTAAGCTACAGCGGTGGACTAGCAGCACAATTTCCTCAATTAGGTGGTGGATTAGCTTTACCACTGGGATTGCTGACAGCAGTATTGTTATTTTCTTCGGTTGTCGCCCATGAATTAGGACATAGCTTTGTCGCTATTCGTCAAGGAATAGATGTAAAATCAATTACACTATTCATATTTGGTGGGTTGGCAAGCTTAGAAAGAGAATCGAAAACTCCAGCGGAAGCTTTTTGGGTTGCAGTTGCAGGTCCTTTAGTTAGCCTAGTGCTATTCGGGATACTGACAGCTATCGGTTTTGTGGCGACTCCAACAGGACCATTGGCAGCAATCATTGGACTACTGGCTTCTATTAACTTGGCATTAGCTCTATTTAACCTTATTCCAGGCTTGCCTCTAGATGGTGGAAATATACTGAAAGCTCTTGTTTGGAAAGTAACAGGTAATCCATATAAAGGCATCGTTTTTGCCAGTCGAGTTGGGCAAATCTTTGGTTGGGTAGCTGTAGCCTCTGGTTTACTTCCAGTACTATTGTTTGGTAGCTTTGCTAACATCTGGAATTTGTTAATTGGTTTCTTCTTACTGCAAAATGCTGGGAATACAGCTCAGTTTGCTAAAGTACAAGAACAATTGACTGGTTTAACAGCAGCCGATGCAGTCACACTAGATAGTCCAACTGTGTCTGCGAGTCTAACCCTCAGAGAGTTTGCTGACGAGCGTATTTTGAATGGTCAAAACTGGCATCGCTTCTTGGTCACTGATGAAAGTGGACAATTGGTAGGAGCAATATCCGTTCAAGATTTGCGAACTGTCTCCACAGCACTTTGGTCAGAAACTCCAGTCACAGAAGTTATGCGACCAGTCCAACAGGTCGTCACTGTCCAATCTGACAAACCCTTGTTGGAAGTGATGCAGGTTTTAGAACAACAGAAGTTATCTGCACTTGCCGTAATTTGTGACAATGGCGTACTCGTCGGACTTCTAGAAAAAGCTTCAATTATCAGCCTCCTTCAAAGGAGAGTACAAGCGAATCCTGCATAATAATGAGTTGTTTAAACAACATCGGCTTTCCTCTCCACTTTTAAAAGAAGTGGGGAGGAAAGTGTATTTACGTTTTGGTCAAGATTGGGAAACACCTGAAACAATACGGTAGTCTGTTGTTCAACAGAAGGATTGAAAATTTTTGTACCATCTTTATGACTGTTGAATATCACACCAGTAACTTTAATAACAAAGTCCTAAGTTTAGGCGTTCCAGCAAGAATTGCTAACTTCGGTGCAATCAGTGTTGTCCTAGGAATATTCGCTGCTTTGCCCATTGCTTTAGCTTCCCCCGCAAAAGCGTTACAAGTACAAGTCAGTCCAGCGACTCCTAAACTTGGTGATACTATATCAGTTGTCGTAAATTTAGATAATCCAGCAAACGGTGGCAACGTGACAGTCACTAATGGTGATGAGACTTATCCAGCATATGAAATAGCACCACAACAGTATCGGGCTTTTATCCCCACGACGCCTTTGGAAAAAGCTGGAACCAGAAATGTTCGGGTTTCTTTTGAAGGTCAAGTGCAGAATTTATCCATACAAGTGCGCGATCGCAAATTCCCCGTACAGCGCATTAATCTACCCCCAGGAAAAGCCGGGGTAGAAGCGACCGAGTATGAACTCAATCGTGCAAAAGAATTCAGGGGAGTACGAACACCAGAAAAGCTTTGGGATGGTGCTTTTTTGGCACCCAATAAAGGACCGATCACAACAATTTATGGTGTACGTCGCTACTATAATGGTAAATTTGCAAATGATTATTATCATCGCGGCATTGATTATGCTGGCGCTGCTGGTTCGCCTGTTGTCGCTCCAGCCGCTGGACGCGTTGTCTTAGTAGGTAAGGTATCTCAAGGGTTCCGAGTTCATGGTAATGTTGTTGGGATTGACCACGGGCAGGGAGTGGCAAGTATTTTTATGCATCTGAGTCGTATTAATGTTAAAGAAGGTGATATTGTCAAACCTGGTCAAGTAATTGGCGCAGTGGGTTCAACAGGTGCTGCCACAGGTCCGCATTTACATTGGGGACTTTATGTGAATGGAAAATCTATTGACCCTGTACCTTGGAGAGATCAAGCAGTAAAATAGTAACTATTTGCGTATTATTTGCTCATATGTGGGCAAAATAAATAGGATTGATTGGTACCGTGCCCCCCGTTGCTTGGATGGCTAAAAAATGATGAGCGTTATGAGTATTGAAAAAATTGTGGAACAAGCTCTCCTGGATGGTTATCTTACACCAGCAATGGAAGCAGAAGTCGGGCGAATCTGTGATAGCGATAGTGAACTCTCAAGACAAGAGTACATGGCGTTGGATCAGCTGATGGGCGCGCTATTGACTGGGGAAGTGGTGGCGGTACCACGCAAACAATTTATCAACGTTATGGAAGAGTTGGTACTCACAGAAGCTATATCCCGTGTAGCAGAAATTGAGGCAACTAGCGAAAGTTCTCTCGATGTTGGGGATATTGCCGCCTACGCCCTCAACCGCCTACCACCTTTGTATGCCACCACAGAAGAAGGTGCCAACTACCAGCGCCAACGTGCTAAAAAAGAACTCCAGAAATTGATTGCCCAGCGCGTCGCCGAGGCGATCGTTAGAAACTTAGACCGACCGAATGATGACAGGACGCCAGTTGGAACAAAAAATACTGGCAACGAAGTTCTGCGCCAAGTTAGTACCTTACTCCAAGCATACGCACCTCATTTTGAGCAAAAATGAGAGTGGTCATTCGTTATTTGTCATTCATTAAAAATAAATGACAAATGACGAATAACTCATAACTCATTATTATTGACGGACTTCCACTGGTGTGCCTAAACTCACCTGCTTGTAAAGTAGGCGCACATCGGGATTACGCATCCGCAAGCACCCGTGGGATATTGCACTGCCCACAACTTCCTCATCTGGTGTGCCGTGAAAGCCAATTTGATTGCGTCCATCTGACCAAAAACCAATCCACCTGTCTCCTAAAGGACTATCTTCACCTGACGGAAAGACTCTGCCAGTAATTGGGTGACGCCACATAGGATTTAGTTGCTTGTGTATAATCTGGAAGGTACCAGTGGGGGTTTCCCAGCCTTTCTTCCCCACACCAAGTGGGTAGCTTGCAACAACAATATCCCCACGATAAACGTAAACGCGGCGATCGCTCAAAGCAACTACCAATAAAGTCTTTCCAGATCCCAACCCAAGAGATGATTTTTCTTGATCCGAACTTTTAGCCGATAGCAAATTTGAGATATTGGACGCAATTGCATTTTGTCTTCCCTGTATCAGTTGCCACGGTTTTTCTGCTGCAGAGGCTTTCTCAGATAAAATAACGTTTCCACCTGTTTTTAACTTTGTATCAGCAGTCGTAGAACTCGTCATGTGCCAGCGGACAGCCAGAGATAGCAGTGCTGTACCAAAACAGAGCAACATCACTACACGTGTTAATAAGTCGTTTCTTACTCTCGCCATCGTCTATTCTCTTTCGCAGACCCAGCTCTTCCATTTAGCTATCAGCTTACCCTACCTTACTCTAACCTTTGATCTACTCTACCCACCATAGCCCTACCCTATGCCAACTCTTCAAAACTGGCATTATAAGATCAAGACCTAAAGCAGGAATAATTTCCACCATAGGAAACAATCTCTCAAATTTATAGTAGCTGATTCACTAACCACGCCACAGCACTCTCCACATCGCTGACTTCTTCTCCTGGTGGAGTTGCTGGACGTTTCACCATCACTACCCTCACCCCAAGCGATCGCGCTGCAATAATTTTCGCATAGGTAGCATCACCGCCGCTATTCTTACTGACGACTGTATCGATTTGATGGTCAATTAAGAGTTTTTGCTCATTGTCTAGGGCAAACGGACCGCGATCGCACAATATCACCCCTGATGGCACCAATGCTTCAGTTGCAGGAGGCTCAATCAGTCGCATCAAAAACCAAATATCCTCCAAACTGGCAAAGGGTGCAAGTTGCTGCCTACCGATAGTCAGGAATACCCGTTTGGCAAATTCAGGTAATACAGCAGCAGCTGCTTCCACGCTATCAACTTCAACCCACTGATCATTAGGAAGACGCTCCCAAGCAGGACGGATGAGCATCAGATGGGGTATTTTACAAGTAGCAGCGGCAGCAGCTGCATGAAAAGATATCTGTTTAGCGAAGGGGTGAGTCGCATCGATCACTACATCTATTTTCGCTTCAACTAAGTATTCTACCAGCCCCGCTTCACCACCAAAACCCCCAATACGTAGTATTCCGGCTGGCGCTTGTGGTTGACTGGTGCGACCAGCTAAAGATGTGATAACTTCTACCTCTGGAATAGCGCAGGCTTTAGCTGCCAATTCTGTCGCGTCACCTGTTCCGCCAAGAATAAGAAGATGCTTCATATTTACAATAGTTAAAGTCTTCGCGAGTATTTGCAAACTATCTAAGGAATGGTTGACCAATACCTTGAGCTACACCGCCCTACATGGCTAAAGTCAAGCTAAGAATATTCGATTTTCTCGAAAGTCAAAATTCGCAACAAATAGTCAAACAATATAATTTTTACCTAGCCTTACTTAGACCTTTTAATTCAACAAATCACTAACAAACAGAACACTCAATAGTGTTCTTAGTTTTTTTCTATTCTCACTAGAGACGATTTTTTCATCTTAGATGTTCCTAAATTATATAACCTTTATCAAAGTTACATAAAATTTGCCAAAACTCTTGGAAAAACTAGATGTTGTGGCAGTATATTTTTTTATTGTGGTTTAATTCGTACTGACTGTTTATAAATACATTGTCATTCTTGCTTGCTTTTTCACTCAAGTTATGTACTCTTTGCTCAATGTAAAGGCGCTTGCATCTGAGTGTAAGTAGCCTCATATGTAGATATAAGTATAGTATTAGTATTTATAGTCTCCCAATTTTAGTTTGTTGGTATGTAGTTTAAAAAACTATTATTTCTTTATTACTTATTTTTATTTGATTTTATACACTTCTATACATAAATATTTCATGAATTCTATATTTGTACTTAAATGAGTTAAGTACTAGCACTGAAAAAACAATAATGTAATATTCTCTAAAAAAGCACACTGTAAACAAAGTGATTATTAACGTTTTCTTGACTGGCTCATAGTAGTTTTAATACGTGTTTTAACTTTTTTGTTAAAATTATAGTAATCTAAATAATAGTGAGCATATTACTTACCATCTACCCATTAACTAAAGTTTTCTATTTATTTGAGGTTATTTACTCAATTTTTTGAGTTTCACTGGAAATTATTGAAGGTGGCACTCAAAACTCTCCAGGGTGACGATTCGTTACGAAACAATGTCACATACTGTTACCAGTACGTATGATGAAAATACCTTTTAATGAAACAGTTGCCTTTGCGCCTCATGACGCAACGTAGGTGTATGACTTATGACCACAGTCACAACTCATATGAGTTTGCTATTCTTATAATTCAAATAGGCATCTACTTAAGCTAGGTAAAACTTGGCGGACAGCCATATGGGAATAATAGGTAGAGGCGGGAATATACCTCTCCTTGTTTGCGGAAATTTTAGTAAAATCCAATAGTTTTGGTATGGAAAAATACTCTATAAAGATGTATTTGATAAATAGTTATCCACTTTCTAAATTTCTTGTGATACCCAATGATGCTGTAAACTCTCCTGCTAAGTACACGTCACCATAAAACGGGTTCGGAATTGGCTTAAGAGATAATTCATTTCCCTGTTTTGGCATAAATTTGATTTCCGAACCCTATTAATGATGAATGTACTAAGTGTACTCCTCAGTACAATGAATGTAGATAAGTAGCTTAAATTCTGTGTACAAGCTATCTGTAATTTCTCCCGATTTTCCATTAAGGAGCAGTAAAACTAAGTAAAACCTTAAATCCGCACAGCTACCGAACCAGGAACTAGACTTCTCCAAGCATTGCTCTGCTTTTGGTGAGGGATCTTTGTTTTCAGGAATTGAGTACTGTAATCTCACATCTGTTATTGCTTTGTCTAAACAGGTGTAAGTCATGCTTCACCAACTTCTCAACAAGACAAAGTACAAGTTTGTGGCAATAATATAGAGTCAATACAGATCTAAGTTGCTAGTCACTAATAGCATCATTCTTCTAGTCTCTAGCCACGAGTACCTATCTTCATATCGTTGTTGTTCTTTCAATAAAAAATCTTTCTTTATGAATATGACGACCCTTCCTATTGGTAGATACAGATTTTTTCAGGCATTACAGCCATTATCTTTACTAGGAAAAATGACTAGTAAACCTCTGAGTGGTTGTTGGCAAGTGTTTAGCCCATCCGCTTCTTGGTCAATCTATTTAGATGAAGGTAAACTGATTTATGCCTGTTATACAGATAAAATGTTTGATGTCATTTACAGGCATTTACACCGTTTAAGTGAGGAAATTCCTACTCTCAATAGTGGAATTGATAAACAGTTACAGACGCTATTTGAAACTGGACTTGACAATCAAGCAATACAAAATCCAGATTATTTAGCTATTTGCTGGCTCGTGAATCAAAAGTATATGACTCCTGCTCAAGCTGGAATGTTAATAGAGCAATTGGCGATAGAAATTATTGAACAATTTCTGAAGATAAAAGAGGGGAGTTATGAATTTGCTTCGGAAAGTGTTCTAGATGATATGCCAAAGTTCTGTCATCTTGATTTACGTTTAATAGTCGAAAATTGTCAGAATAGAACACAAGAACAGGAAAATACTACATCACACAGGATACAACGTCGATTCCAATCTTTTTCATCAAAAATCAGGCAGTCAAAAGCAAAAATTGAACAAAAGTTTACAAATTTAACCAACATTCAAACAGTAAATATTAATAATAACGATGGTCAACACCAACAGAACTTCCAAAAACAATTTAACAAAAAGACTTATACAATAATCTGCGTTGATGATAGTCCTCTTATTATCAATTCAATCACAAAATTCCTAGATAATCAAATATTTTCTGTAATTGGAATAGATGACTCTTTAAAAGCTTTAATGCAAATTATCCGTATTAGACCCGACCTCATTTTATTAGATATCGAAATGCCAAACTTAGATGGTTATGAATTGTGTACCTTGTTACGAAAACATTCATACTTTCAGAACACCCCAGTGATTATGGTTACGGGCAGAGCAGGATTGATAGACAGAGCAAAAGCAAAGATGGTTAGAGCTACAGGCTATCTCATCAAGCCTTTTACACAAGTAGATTTGCTGAAAGTTATCTTTCAACACATTGAGTAATTTATAAGTTATTTAAAAAGGGAACAGGGAACGGGCAACAGGCAACAGGGGAATCCCCATAATTAAAATTAGGGGATTTAAACAAGGACGTCTTGTTGAATCGTGCTACGCATCTGTCAACAATTTTTTTGAATTCTTCCATTAATAAATTAAGGGGCTTGAATCCAATATCCGGGGCTAATTTTTTGCTGTTGCCTGTTCCCTATTCCCTGTTCCCGCCCCGGAGGGGCTGGTCATGTCAGGTTAGCGCTCAACTCACCAGAAGGCGACTTCGGTTGCCCCGTTCGTTCTAGAGCGGGGAGGAATTGTCGCCTTGTCGCCTTAGTCATTAGTTATTGGTCATTAGTCATTAGTATGATTAAATACAAAAAATCATGTAGCGCAGCGGTTCCTCTTAGGAACTAAAACTACTAAGACTCGCGACTAAGGACTAATGAGTTCGATTTCCCCCCGGCTTTTTATGAAATTAAACGGAGTGAAAATTTCATAGCCGGGGGATGAGTTAACTAGCTTAGTTAGTTAGTTGGTTGTACATTCAGAGGATTTAGTCTTACTAGGGAAAACATCAGTTCCTAACAAAGGCGTCTATAACGGGACGCCACATGCTACAAGTCGGCACAGCCGACAGCAGATGCTACCCTATGGCTGACGCCACGCCTTACGGCTATCGGGAAGCCGCCCTCCGGGCGTCTACAAGCCGGGAAACCTGAACGCCAGACGCCTAGGTCGAGAGAACCCCCGTTGTAGCACCTGGCGTGGAAACCCCCAAGACCGCGATCGTGCTGCCTCACCCCGGCACTGTCCTCCGCAACGCACTTGCTCCGCTCCTGCAGCGCTGGCTCTCCAACGCACTGCCTCCCCAACGCAGTGGCGAACTTCGTTCCGCTCCGCTAATGATAACTCCCAAAGAGCGGACTGGCTCCAAGCTATAATATCTTAATGTTTACTTTATCAATCAGTTCTTATAATAAAAACAAAACTTGACAATCACTTTTGTAGGAATGCTCATAATGAGCAGTTTTCCTTTTTATATTAGCTTCAAAATATATCAGGGTCATCACAAGTAAAGTATCTGCTTTTTACAGTTCTAAGGATGTGAAAGCGATTTTATATTCTTCAACGATTGACAGAATCTAAGATTTGCTATTATAAATTATCTCATTTGATTAGATTGCTAACAGCACCCAGGAAAGTTGCTAAATAGCGACAAGAATTAGTCATTTTTTCTTTGGTAATTGGAGATGACTAATGACGAATAACCCTTCAGGGAAGACCTCCGGTTTCGCTGCGATAACGCCAGATGCCTGCGGAGACAATCCTTGCACAGCACTGGTCTCACTAATGACTATTAACGAATAAAAACTATGTTACGAGACAAGGAACTAGAAACCCAGTTACAGTTTTTAGAGGAAGTAACTGACTCTCTCAATACTCTAGAAACTGTATTATTAGAAGTCAAATTTAATCGTGAGATTGCTCTATCAAAAATAAATGCTGGAGTAAGAGCTGCTCATTCCATCAAAGGTAGCGCAGGCATGATGGGATTTCGGACTTTAAGTGCTTTAGCTCACCGATTAGAAGATTACTTTAAAGTTTTGACAACTCAGAAAGACCCTTTAGAACTTGATGCTGATTTGCAAAGCCTACTTTTAGCTGGAGTAGATTGGTTACGCCAAATAGTAAAACTACATTCAGAAGGTTATACTATCGATGAACAATGGTTAGCAACTTTTTGTTATCCAGTTTTTGAAGAGTTACAAGATCGTTTGGGCTGTTTGATTTCTGAGGATACCATAACAGTTCTCTCACCAGAGAGTGCGTTACAAGACATTATTCGCTTACTGTTTCAAACTGAAGTAGAAGACTGTCTACAACGCCTAGAATCATTAATTTTAAATCGTGAACAGTCTGTTTTGCGACACGAAGCTAATCTGATGGCAATAGAGTTGGGTGGTTTGGGCGAAATGCTCCAGCTACAAGCTTTTACTCAGCTTTGTAAATCCATAACCGAGAAATTAGAAGCAGCAGAAAAAGTCGAAGAAATTGCACACTCAGCCTTGCAAGCATGGCGACACTCACAATCCCTAATACTAACAAATCAAATTGATAGTTTACCAACAGAGATTACCCATAATACCCAAAAAAGTTGTCATTTCTATCAAGTTGCATTTCAACAAATCACTTGAGACTGTTGATCCTCGGTTCACTTCTCAAAGTATGCTCGTAAACTATACTTTGAATGACCCCAAGGGGGTTGACTTATGATAAATTACGAAATCTAGCGTGCATCTTGACTACTGAACCAATGACAACAATTGCTGGCGCTTCAAACCCAGATGCCTCAACTTGCTCTACAATTGTTCCCAGCTGACCAACCAATTCTTCCTGATCCGGTCGCGTACCCCACCGTACCAGAGCTATAGGCGTTTCTGAATTCAACCCGGCTTCGGTTAACTGTTCGACAATGTGAGACAAATTGTGGATACCCATGTATATTACGATTGTTTCTGAACCGTGGGCGATCGCATGCCAATTTACAGCGGGGCGATACTTACCTGCTGCCTCATGTCCTGTCACAAAAGTGACAGATGAACTATATAAGCGATGGGTCAAAGGTATACTTGCATAAGCTGGAGCAGCAATTCCCGATGTCACACCAGGCACAACTTCCACAGGAATTCCAGCTTCTACCAATTCTTCCATCTCCTCGCCACCGCGACCAAATATAAACGGGTCGCCTCCTTTAAGTCTGACAACAATGGCATTATCCTGTGCCTTAGCAATGAGCAAGTGCGTTGTTTGTTTTTGTATAATTGAGTGACGCCCCCGCCGCTTGCCAGCATCAATCTTCTCAGCATGAGGATTAATCATCGCCAAAATTGCTGGACTGATCAAGGCATCATAAATGACCACATCCGCACACTCTAACAAACTCTTACCTTTGAGAGTTATCAACCCCGGATCTCCCGGCCCCGCGCCTACTAGGTACACCTTACCCAAACACTTCTTTTCCTGTTGCTTCTCTTGGAGAGGGCTTGCGCCGAACGCGTCCTTCTCTTGGAGAGGGCTTGCGCCGAACGTGTCTTCGCGGTTCATTATTTTAACAAATCCCAAATCAATTCCACTAATTCTGCACTTGCTCCCAAAGGCTCAGTCAGTTGAAAGTTCACCTCAGGAAACTGTAATTTTAACTCTTGTTGCTTTTGAGCAACAGCGTCTGTCATTCCACCTGGAAATAGAAAGTATGGTATTATAACTAAATTCTTATAGCCAGTTGCCACCAACTCTTGTACCCGTGCTTCCAAGCTAGGAGACACACCCAAGTATGCAGCTACTGCTCCAATCTTCGCCGCCATTGCTTCCACTGGAACATTACCTTCACAGCGACGACTACCATGAGCCAAAAGAATTTTTGCTTCTGCTTTTGTAGCAATCAACTGCTGCGTTAGTAAGCACTCTAAACCAGGGTGAGAGCCTAAGTATGGTTGTAAAAATATCTTAATATTTTGACTCAGAGCCTGCTGTGCCAGTGCAACTTCTGCTGGAATATCTTCCATCACATGAACTCCTGGCAACAGAAATAGTGGTTGGATTTTGAGACTATAACATCCAGAATCTAAAGCATTCTTACCAAATTTTATGATTTGCTTATACAAGGGTTCGGGATTTAGTTCCAAGTACGCTGTACCGACCAAGGTTTCACTTTTCAACTTAGAAGTTATACCTCCAGTTGTCATAGTCAGTAAATCGCTTTGTATCTTATGACATAACAGTTCTACCAGATGTTGGATAGCAATTTCCGGACGCGGATCGTGACTTCCGTGGGATACCAGCAGATATGCAGATGCCATTAGCAAAGACGTTACGTCAAATGTTTCGATTGATTAAATATAACTTAAGTTCAATTGGATCACTATATGGCAATAGATAGAAAATGAGTATTGCCAGGGGCTGTTAGTTCCTGGCTGCTGTAGGGATTAATTGAGAATATTGTTAGATAGCTGCTGATTTCTCAGCTTACTTTTGTTCTGCAACGGGGTCAGCAATGTAACGGAAAGTAGGTTCCTCGTTCCAAGGACCGCGCTCATCCTTACCATTGGTAGACAAGTTGTAATAAATGTCTACAGTGCTATCAGGTTGGATATTACCAAAGAATGGGTCTGTTAACTTACCCAAAGAGTCCAACGCCTTCATGAACATTTGAGTATGAGAAATTTCCCGAGTCAGAAGATGAACAAGTGCCTCTTTGGTTCCATCATCAGGAGCTAGCTTAATCAATGCTTCGTAAGTTTGACGTGCACCAGCTTCAGCAGCAATGTCTGCCCGCAAATCACGCACTACATCACCACCTTCATTAATATAAGCTGCTGACCAAGCTTGACCTTGACTATCTAGCAAGTGAGGTCCTACACCCCGCACAGCAAACAAGGTACTTTTGTAAGCTTCAGTTTGGTCAACATTTTTAGTATGAGAGTCGATGAGCTTACCAATCATTTCTAAGTGGCTAAACTCTTCGATAGCAATATCTTGCAACATATCCTTAATTCCAGCATGTTCGCAGTGTAAGGATTGCGTCCAGTATTGCAAAGCCGCTGTTAATTCACCTGTCGCGCCACCAAACTGCTCTAGAAGCAGCTGAGCAAAACGTGGATTTGGATCGGCAATGTTAACAGGTCGAATTGTTTCTTTTTTATGAAAAAACACAATAGTTCTCCTTTGTTTTAGGTATTTATGCCAATTTCTTCTGAGTATCGTGAATCAGACTCAAGAAAATCGGAAAAATTCCTACTCTCTTTACAAAATGTTAATGGCGGCAGCTTGCTGAAACGTTGATCCTGGGGAAGACTTGCTATCTAAGTAGCTCTATCCAAAGTTATTATTATTTTTGGCTAAGTTACTGCTTTTGAGCGTTGTATGTGTAGAAATTTTCAAAAGCCCCCACCGTTTCAAATTTATAAGAAGGTACCCAATTATTAAGTTTAAAATCTGTGCGGTAAACACTAAAAATGAGAAAATCTTGTTTTTCAGTACTAATGGAGATAATTTCCCTCATACGCGGGTTTGCTGCTTCTAGCAGTTTATCGCAGTTCATTCGTATTAAATTTTCTAATATATTTGGGCTTTTCTTACAGACATTGCTTTTCAAGTACTCGCTTAGGGTTTCTACTGCATACTCTTCATATTTGCCCTGACTGGGATTTGTATTCGCCATTGCTATACCCAAGACTGCTACTCCGACCACTCCCAGGCATGTAATAATAGTGATAGCTCTCATTTGTTTCAACTGCTATTTGCCATAGATATTTTGACTCCAGATTAACTGAGTCCGTTCCTTTGGCAAAAGCACTTGATCGATTCAGCAGCTAGTGTTATAGTATGGATAGTAATGGCGAGCGTAGCCAAGCGGTTAAGGCAGAGGTTTGTGGTACCTCCACTGGTGGGTTCGACTCCCATCGTTCGCCCTGAGGTGATTGTTAGCTGTTGACAAGAAGCTGACTCAGTAATAAAAGCGAAATCCCCAACTCAAGTTTTGGGTTTTTCGTTAATAAAATTTTTAAGGTCAGATAAATTTTTTCTCTTCATTCTCGAACGAAAGGTTCTTGGCTTTCTACTGAGAACTTATTCTATCTAGAAGATGCCAAGCAGAAAAATGAAAGTCAACCCACATAAGGCAAGTCAAGAGAAAATCATAGTGTTGCCTACACTGTAGTCTTGTACTATTGAGTGTTATGGATGCTCGGCCAGAAAAATTGACCTTGCTTTTAAAGAATATGCTGAAATTATAAATACCAGGATATAAATTTTTATAGTATAAGAAGTAACTCTAAATAATTAAATTAAATTTATCTTCTTCGCTAACTATAAAATAATTTGTTTCAGTTCTTTGAGTCATTATCAGGTTCAAACAGGATAGGACAAAAGGACGTTTGATTGCTACTTCCCAATATATTTCCCCTGGCAAGCTAACCGAAAGTTATATAGCAGTAAATAAGAGTCTATTCTTTAAATGAGAGTGGGTTTTTCGAGTAAAATGCTTAGTATTTATAATCACATAAATTTGAGAATAACTTGATGTTTGCCGTTTTGTCTTTAACAAAAACAACAAAAGAGTACGCCTTTAGTTAGAGTGTAAAATACTCGTATATAAGATAAGCGTAAAAAGGTAGAGAGCTTTAAAGATACTCAGAGTAGTAATAATTGCTAATTGCCAAGGTATAGTATTTGTTTATACGATTACCCATGGGCAGTTGATTATTAGCTATTGCTCAGTCAAATCCTGAATCCAAAACCTACAATTATCTCACAAGTTGCCATGTCTGAATTACTTCAAGCTGTACTAGATAGTGAAGAAAAAAGTGATTTGCGTTCCCTGATCAGCGAGTTACGTCAGCAAGAAAAAAAGTACTTGCTGCGGAACGACATACTCAATTTATATAGTGAATATTGCTCCAAGTACGAAAAACCTGAGCAATTTTACACTGCTTCTCATTTAGCAAAACTTGTTTACTACACTCAAGAAATCATTCAAGAGGAATCAAGCCTCTGCTTCATCATACGACCAAAGATTGCTAGTCAAGAGGTTTACCGACTGACAGGCGACTTGAGTGTACAGCCGATGACGGTTCAGGAACTGTTGGATTTGCGCGATCGCCTGGTCAATCGGTATAATCCCAACGAAGGCGACCTCTTGGAATTGGATTTTGGTCCATTTTACGATTACACCCCGGTGATTCGCGATCCAAAAAATATTGGTAAGGGGGTGCAGTTTCTCAACCGCTACCTATCCAGTAAGCTGTTTGCTGACCCCAAGCAATGGCTAGAAGGCTTGTTTAACTTCTTGCGCCTACACCAATACAACGGCGTTCAATTGCTGATCAACCGGCGAATTCAGTCACAGCAGCAACTGTCTGATCAAGTCAAACAAGCTATCTCTTTCGTCAGTTCTCGTCCCAGTGAGGAACCCTACGAAGAATTCCGATTTGAGATGCAAGTGATGGGCTTTGAACCGGGTTGGGGGCATACTGCCCAGCGAGTCCAAGAAAGCTTGAGTATTCTAGATGAATTGATTGACTCTCCCGACCCCCAGACCTTGGAAGCTTTCATCTCTCGCATCCCGATGATTTTTAGAATCGTCTTGGTTTCTGCCCACGGTTGGTTTGGGCAAGAGGGAGTTTTGGGACGTCCTGACACTGGGGGTCAAGTCGTTTACGTCCTCGACCAAGCAAAGAACTTGGAGAAGCAGCTGCAAGAAGATGTGATGCTGGCTGGTTTAGAAGGATTGAATGTTCAGCCGAAGGTGATTATTCTCACCCGCCTTATCCCCAACAGTGATGGCACCCTTTGTAACCAGCGCCTAGAAAAAGTCCACGATACTGAGAACGCCTGGATTTTGCGAGTGCCTTTGCGGGAATTCAATCCCAACATGACACAAAACTGGATTTCGCGGTTTGAATTTTGGCCCTATCTGGAAACCTTTGCCATAGATTCCGAAAAAGAACTGCTGGCAGAGTTTCAGGGTAAACCAGATTTAATTGTTGGTAACTACACTGATGGGAATTTGGTAGCGTTTTTGCTGGCACGCAGACTGCGTGTCACACAGTGTAACGTTGCCCATGCCTTAGAAAAGTCCAAATATTTGTTCAGTAACCTCTATTGGCAAGATTTGGAGGAGAAATATCACTTTTCGTTACAATTCAGCGCTGACTTGTTGGCGATGAATGCAGCCAACTTTATCATCAGCAGCACTTACCAAGAAATTGTGGGCACGCCGGATAGTGTAGGACAGTACGAGTCACTCAAGTGCTTTACAATGCCAGAACTATACCACGTTGTCAATGGGGTTGAACTGTTTAGTCCCAAATTTAACGTAGTACCGCCTGGAGTCAACGAGAATGCTTATTTCCCATATACTCGTACCCAAGACAGAGTTGAGAGCGATCGCGCCAGATTAGAAGAAATACTCTTCACTCTGGAAGACGACTCTCAAATTTTTGGTAGACTTGATGATCCAACCAAGCGCCCACTTTTCTCAATGGCGCGTCTTGACCGCATTAAGAACCTCACTGGTTTAGCCGAATGCTTTGGTCGCAGTCAACAGTTGCAGGAACAATGTAACCTGATTTTGGTAGCGGGTAAGTTGCGTGTAGAAGAATCAGGCGACAACGAAGAACGCGATGAGATTGTCAAACTTTACCAAATCATAGAGCAGTACAATCTCTATGGTAAAATTCGCTGGTTGGGTGTGCGTTTGACAAAATCTGACTCTGGCGAAATCTATCGGGTCATTGCTGATCACCAAGGAATCTTTGTACAACCAGCTTTGTTTGAAGCATTTGGTTTGACAATTTTAGAATCGATGATTTCGGGATTACCAACTTTTGCTACGCAATTTGGTGGCCCATTAGAAATCATCCAAGATAAGGTAAACGGTTTTTACATCAACCCAACAAATGTAGAAGAAACAGCCGAAAAACTTCTTGAGTTTGTCCAGAACTGCGGACAAAATCCCAATTATTGGAATCAAATTTCCAAACAAGCCATTGACCGAGTTTATAGCACTTATACATGGAAAATTCACACTTCCAAGCTGCTATCTTTAGCACGCATTTATGGCTTTTGGAACTTTATCTCAAAAGAGAATCGGGAGGATTTGCTGCGCTACATCGAGGCTTTGTTCTATTTAATTTACAAGCCAAGAGCACAACAATTATTAGAGCAGCATAAGTATCGTTAATGTTTCAGTGATTTGTCATTTGTTCTTTCCAAAGGACAAATGACAAATCACTACTGGCTATTTGGTCAATTCATACCAAGTTCTTTGACCAACTATGCCATCCACTGCTAAATTCCGTTTGTTTTGGAAAGCTTTAACAGCAGCTTCTGTCAAGGCACCAAAAACCCCATCAGATCGAATAGTATAACCATTAGACGATAATAACTGTTGCAGAACTTTGACAGCAACACCCGAGCTACTAAAACGCAAAATTGGCAAAGATTGGCTAGTATCTATTTGAGGAACTATTTGATCATTACGTTTATCAATAGCTCTTTGCTTTCTTTGCCCAATAACTGTTTTAGCTGAAGATTCTGAAGCTACTTGGAGCCCGAAAAAATAAGTAGAAGCAAGTATAATCTTCTGACTTTCTTTAAGCGGACTTTTTTGAAAATTTCGGACAGTGTGTTCCCACTCTGCGACTAATTGAGGAATAGCATCAAAGGGCAAAAGTATTTCTGGCTCTGCACATAGATGAAAGCATTGAGTATCTGTAATGACATCTTCTGTTGTATCCTTTGCTGCAACAGGAAAATTCTTTGCTCTAGCTATGTTAGGAGAACTTTGATAACCAATATTGATTTCTGCTGGATTAAGTATACTTTTATTTTCTACACTTATGATTGACGTAGCAGCATGAGCAGCCATCTCAGGCTGCACAAATTCAGGTGGTGTAATTTGAGCAGTTGAAACTATCTGAGATAGCTGCCTTTGTGTTAACTTCTCCTTGTTATTGTCTCGATGAACTAATCGCAGTTCCGGTGCAATGGTCGGAGACAGTTGTCCTGTTGTTAACACGCTCGTCATCAGCAGGGCAATATCTGTCATTGTATTTCATTTTACTAACACCCATGTTTCCTTTCACAAGAAAAATTGCTGGTGTTCCGGAATAGACAGTACTGGAAAATAAAAAAATCTAATAAATTCTTTGAAAAGAATCAGCAAAATATGATTTCCCAGTATCTGTTAAGTCGTAATGCATTCAAAATGGACTGCGGACTTGTGAAGGTTGTCCTTTGTCAAAAGTCATTTGTCATTTGTACTATTTTGAACAAAAGAAAGTCTTGCGATGCTCCGTTCGCCGAAGGCGTGGCGTAGCCATAGGAGCCTTCATGTGGCGATAAGCCGATAGCGTTTGCGCAGCGTCCCTCTTAGGGACTAGCGTGACGTTAGTCATAGGCTTGACGCTACGCGTATCGCAATATGCAAATTATAGGCGCAACAGCTTACTTGTCAAGGTCTGTACAAAATACATCAAATATAGAAGACTCATCAAATCTAAAACTTTTCTTCCAGAAGCCCGGAAAAATTAATTATAAAAAAATACGAATTATGAGTGCTCAAAAGTTTCACAATCCATAATTCTATAGCATATTGACTCAATTTTTGACTAACCTGACAATAGAGCCCAAGTTCTAGGACCAACGACTCCGTCCGCTCCTAAACCGCGTGAACTCTGGAAAGCTTTAACAGCAACTTCTGTCAGCGCCCCAAAAACTCCATCAATTTGAACAAAGTAGCCATTAGATATTAAAAGTCGCTGTAAGGTTCTTACAGTGCTTCCTGTGTTACCAAACCGTAGAGTAGGTAGACCTGAACTAGAGACAGCTTTCATCTTGACAGATTGTGCTAATGGTTGTATCGCGTGATGAGATGTAGGTTGTGCTTTAGGCTGTGACTCAGGCTTTGCTAATGGTTGTTCTTGATTTGCCATATCAATTAATTTATAAAACTATTTTTCTTAAGTTTCAACCGTATCTACAATGCCAAAGAAATCACTCATTCAGAAGAAGTGGTTTTCGCTTCTTGGTAATGCGTACCTAGGACAGCAGTCGGCATGAGTTACTCAGTATTCTTCTATGGATATTATTCATATTCAGGAACTTTGTTTCCGCATTTTTTTGCTAATTTTAATTGAAAAACATGAGGAAGTAGAGAAAAATAGGAAGATAGGGGAAAATTGTCTTTTCCATTGTAAATATTTGATGTGCCAGTTGAAAGGGCGGAATGTAGGACATAAACTTCATAAGTATCAATTTTTTTGCTAATAAAAGCGAAGCCCCTGACCTATCCTACTAAGGGTGGCTCAGGGGATCATCCATGATTGCAGCTAAGCTATTCTCAAGCCATACCATCAACAAACGGAAGGAAGTAGAAAGCAAACCCCAATACAGCATACGCTGCTAAGAGTAGTACACCTTCTAACCAATTTGACTTACCGTCGGAACTGATGCTATTAGCAATCAACACCGCTACAACCACAGCTACTAATTCAAAGGGATTGAAATTTAAATCCATCGGTTGACCAAGTACCCACCCTGCTAAAACTAAAAAGGGAGCAACAAACAGGGCAATCTGCATACTTGATCCCACCGCCACAGAAACAGAAAGATCCATTTTATTTTTCATAGCTACTGTCACAGCTGTTGCGTGTTCAGCAGCGTTGCCAATAATAGGTACGACGATTACCCCTGTAAAAAGTGCTGTCAAACCTAACTGTGATGTAGCTACTTCTAAAGAATCAACTAGCAATTCTGATTCGAATGCAACTAAGAGGGTACATACTAGTAAAACCCCAGTCCACAACCAAATATTTGGTTTCTCTTGATGTGTTTCCTCTTCGGCTGTTTCTGCCATACCCACATCGTAAAGATAAGTGTGGGTTTTCATAGAAAATAACAAAGTTAGGGCGTAGACGATAATTAGTACCACAGCAACCGCAAGGGAGAGATCTTGCAGGGTTTTTTCCTCTATTGCTTGAGAGGTAAATTTCATCGCTGTGGGCAGTAGAATCGCAATCACTGCCAAATTCATAGAAGAAGCGTTGACTCGCGCTACAACTGGCTGAAACGTCTGTTCTTTGTAACGCACTCCACCCAAAAACATGGAAAGACCCATTACCAGCAGTAAGTTACTGATGATTGATCCCGTGATACTGGCTTTGACGACATTCACAAGTCCAGCTTTTAGGGCAATTAAGGCGATAATCAATTCTGTGGCGTTGCCAAAGGTGGCGTTTAGCAACCCCCCTACTGTTGGACCAACCACGACAGCCACTTCTTCTGTAGCTGTCCCCATCCAAGCTGCTAAGGGCAAAATAGCTAAACCAGCAGTAATGAAAACTGTTAACTCTCCCCACTCTAAGTAATGAGCCGCTATGGAAACCGGAATAAACAGTAACAAAACCAAAAATACAATGTTTTTAGCTGACATTTGTCATTTTAAGGTGAAAGTATTAGAAACAGATGTGTAAGCTTAGAACTCCTCCGCAAGTCCTGAGCAATGAGTTTTCTGTACAACAAAATCCTAAGTTTTGAATATATTACACTACAACACCGAGCACTCCCATAGATCAAACTCTAGGATACCCCCAGTCCTCTAATTAAGGAGTTCTCAGATTTAACTATTTGCTTTCTCGACAGAGATTTGTAAAATAAGATTGCGATATAAGTACAATTTGAAATGTTTCGTTGCAAAAGTTTCCAATAAACCTACGATTTTACACCAAGGATGCGGTTTAATATATTAAAAGACAATTAAATTTTTAGCAGTACCAACGACAAAGCCTGCTAACATGGCTTGTGTCAATGATTGACTGCATCGGGCAAAGCGCTGCTTGATAATGCAGATTACCCCCAACACGAACACCACTACCTCGGAATTTGGTTTGATCTCATAGTTGCTGTTGAAACTAACTGTTGTTGAAATGCCGCTGTAGGAAGGTTTATCAGCATTATCAAAGAAAGCAACTGCAAGGACTGTTTATTTTTTGGAATAACTTCATGACTTCTGCTGCTGAACTACCAGCTAGTGCTGGTTTAAATTTGACGCCACCTGAAAATATCAAAAACACCGAAATGCCCGATCCCCTGAGACAGGCTACTGGTGTTTACGTCACCGTTCATGGGCATTTTTATCAACCACCACGCGAAAACCCTTATCTAGACGCGATTGAGCGCCAATCTGGTGCAGCGCCTTTCCATGATTGGAACGAACGAATTCACCATGAATGTTATCGCCCCAATGCCTTTGCCAGAGTGTTAAATGAGCGCGGCGAAGTGGTGGGGATCGTAAATAATTATGAGTATTTGAGCTTTAATATAGGACCAACGCTGATGTCGTGGCTAGAACGCCACGATGTAGAGGTTTATCAGCGAATTTTGGAAGCAGACGCTAAAAGTTGCTATCGCCTCAACGGACATGGCAATGCGATCGCGCAAGTATATAACCACATCATCATGCCATTGGCAAATGAGCGTGATAAATACACCCAGATTCGCTGGGGCAAAGAAGACTTCCGCTCCCGCTTTGGACGTGATCCCGAAGGAATGTGGCTGGCAGAGACTGCTGTAGACTACGCCACATTGAAAGCTTTAGTTGATGAGGGGATTCGCTTTATTGTGCTTGCACCATCACAAGCACAACGTTGTCGTTTTTTGCCCACCCAGGATAATCCCAACCCTGAATGGTACGAAGTTGGTGGGAGTCAGATTGATCCCACACGCCCCTATCGTTGCTTTTTGAAAGAGAGTCAGGAAGTTGTAGAAGGAGAATCAGATAACTCATCTCTCCAGTCCCGTCCCTACATCGACATCTTCTTCTACGATGGTCCCATCTCGCGGGATATGGGTTTTAGTGATGTCCTATTCAATTCCAATCATTTAGCCGGACGCATCGGTTCAGCAGTGCGTGGGGATCATCGCCCTGCACAGTTAATTTCTGTCGCCACAGATGGGGAAACCTTTGGACATCACAAGGCAGGAACCGAAAAAACATTAGCCTACGCCTTTAAAAAAGAGTTTCCCCATTGGGGTTGGACAGTCAGCAACTTTGCTCACTACCTCAGCTTAAATACTCCCACATGGGAAGTGGAAATTAAGTCAGTCACAGCATGGAGTTGCGCTCACGGCGTTGATAGATGGCAAGATGATTGTGGTTGCGGTGGTGGCGGCACATGGCACCTAAAATGGCGTCGCCCCTTAAGGGATGCGTTGAATTGGCTGCGGGATCGCCTCGTTGTGGTGTATGAAGAGCATGGCAGACACTTTTTCCTTGATCCCTGGCAGGCACGAGATGAATACATCAAAGTGATACGCGATCGCTCTCCAGAAAACGTAAGTCGCTTTCTGTCGCGTCATCAAACTCGTAAACTCACGGCTAGTGAACAAGTAGACGCTTTGCGTCTATTGGAAATGCAACGTCATGCTTTGCTCATGTTCACCAGTTGTGGGTGGTTTTTTGAAGAACTTTCGCGTCCAGAAGGAACGCAAATTCTGCGTTACGCCGCCCGTGCGTTAGAACTCGCAGGGGATGTCTCTGGCGTACAGTTGGAAAAAGGCTTCCTCAAACGCTTAACTCAAGCACCGAGCAATGTTGATTCGTTCAAACATGGTGGTGAAGTTTATCGCCAGTTGGTGCTAACGGCTCAAGTTGGCTTTAAACAAGTTGCAGCTCAATATGCCATAACATCACTCTTTACCAACCACAAACCTGTAGAGACGTCGCAGACAGCGTCTTCACAAAATGGGCACAATGGTTCCACCAAGCATTCTCATCCACATCTAAAGCGGGTTTATTGCTACACCGCCAACGAACTCGATTACCAATTGCAACGAATGGGATCATTGACTCTGGCTGTGGGAAATTTGAACCTCGTCTCAGAGATTACCTGGGAAAGCGAACATTTAGTGTTTGCTGTTCTGCATCTGGGTGGTTGGGATTTCCATTGTTGCATTCAACCCTTCGAGGGACGACTGGCTTACACTGAGTTAAAAGAAAAGCTGTTTGGGGCGCTGCAAGAAGGTAGTGCAGCTCATACAATCTTGGCGATGACGCAGTTGTTTGGCGAAGAGTCTTTCAGCTTGCGGAATCTATTCGCAGAAGAACGCCATCGACTCATGCACCTGTTGAGTCAAGAAACCCTGTCACGATTAGACCAACTTTATACCCAAGAATACCGTGAGAATTACGGTGTTCTGATGGCATTCCACCGTGATGAAGTCCCAGCACCGCAAGAGTTGCAGGTAGCAGCAGAAATTGCCTTGGGATATCGGTGTATGATAACTTTACGCTTACTTGAACAAGACATCGCTGAACCGCTATCAAGTTGGAATCACATCGTCGAGTTAGAGGCGATCGCTACAGAAGCCAAGCACCTGCATTGTCATTTGAGTATACCCGAAGGCAAGCAGATGTTAGAGCAGTTGATATTGCGTTCTCTCTGGCAATTCTTGCACGATCCCAACGGGACTTTTGATGCAGATTTGCAACGGCTAGAACGATTAATTGATGTGGCAAATCAGTTAAATGTTGGTATCTCTCTTGAGCCCTCTCAAGAACTATACTTCAGTTGTTTGCACAGTCAGATTGTGCCACTCTTTATGGCTAAAACTGCTCAAAGTCAGGATAGCGCTCAGTACCGTCAGTTGTTGAAGCTGGGGCAAAAATTAGGGGTAGAAGTGAGTACTTGGTTAAGTCAGTTGGGCTAAGACTCTTACCGATTCGCTTTTAGCGCCTCACCCTAACCCTCTCCTTTATAAGGAGAGCCAGTGCGTTGCGGAGCCAGTGCTGCAGGAGGGTTTCCCTCCGTAGGCATCTGGCGTTGGGGTTCCCCCCGTTGTAGCACCTGGCGTGAGGGATGCCCGACAGGGCAGGGTGAGGTTTTGCGATAATTTTGGGTATCTTACATCTTGCACCAAAAAACACAGATGTCAAACTTATTACATATTTTTTGACTCAGTTCTCGCCCGCCTAGGACTTGAAGTCCCAGGCTCATAGACAAAGTCCATTAAAATGGACTAAAAAGAGATATAATTTTTAAGTCAATTTAGACACTGTTTAGTACAAGTCTTGGTGGTTTTCTCGTAATGGTACAAGATCTCAGTTATGAGAAAGTGAAATCAAGTCAAACTCTTTCATTTGAACTATAAGAACTTAGACTTTGAGGGTTAGAAAAAGTGAAAAACAGTCATACAACAGAAAATATATGATTTTATATGAAGATATATTGTGAGACAAGTCAATAACCCAGGTCTAAAGACGCTGGGCTTGTAAAGACTAAACTTTACGTGTTTGACTAGCTCATTAAGCCTGATCTTGGTACGCACTTCTGGGTGCTTTTCCAGCCCGGACACACTGCAAAACTGTTTAGTCAGTTGTTAGGTAAAGCTAAGACATCTTGGATTAGGTGAGCGAGGAAACCAATTACTTTACTCGAAGGATTATCTCCATGTTACGAGTAGCGGTACTATCACCAGACGGTAAACCATTAATGCCAACAAAAGCGAGCAGAGCGCGTCGCTGGCTAAAAGAAGGAAAAGCAAAAGTCGTTTATAACGACTTAGGCATCTTTCAAATTGAATTGTTAGCCAACACTTTGACCACAAAAACTCAACCCATTGCAGTAGGCATTGATCCAGGCAAACTTTACACAGGTGTAGGTGTACAATGCAAAAGATTTACTTTATGGATGGCTCATCTACAATTACCTTTTCAAACGGTAAAAGACCGAATGGACCAGCGCCGAATGATGCGACGTGGTAGAAGAGGTAGACGGATTAACAAGGCAGCTTTGCGGGGGAAGTACCCTGTGCAAACGTGCCGCCGCAAAGTTGAATTTTCACAACGTGCTCATCGTCAAAAGCGGTTTGATAATCGCAGAGGTAAAAAAATACCTCCAAGTGTTAAAGCTAATCGTCAATTAGAGCTAAGAGTTTTTGAGGAACTGTTTACCGTTTACCCGATCACTTCTTGCGCTTACGAAGTAGTTAAAGCGCAAGGCGACAAAGGATTTAGTCCTGTTATGGTTGGTCAATATTGGCAGTTAAAGAACCTAAAAGACTGGGTTTACACAAAGTCGGTCGAGGGATGGCAAACTGCCAACATCAGGCAACATTTAAAGCTACAAAAGCAAAAACATTCAAAAGGTGATGCTATCCCCGCAACTCACGCGGTTGATGGAATTGCTTTAGCTTGTAGTGCATTCATTCGTTACGGCAAGATCAACCGTCACTATCAAGGCTGGATGGGTTCTGTTACTGTAACACCCGCACCTTTTGCCGTTATTCGTCGCCCTCCTATTTGTCGCCGTCAATTGCACCTTATGGTTCCTTCTAAAGGCGGCGTGAGACGCAAATATGGCGGTACTGTAACCAGGCATGGTTTCAGGAAAGGTGATTACGTTGAAGCTGTTCAAGGTAACAAAACTTATAAAGGTTGGGTAAGCGGTGACACCGAAAGACAAGTCTCTGTTAGCGATGCTAATTGGAAACGGTTAGGTCAATTCTCAAGAAACAAAGTCCGATTAATTAGACGCTCAGTCGGGCTAATTATCACTGCGGTTAAAACCGCCGCGTCGCTTCCCTCTCAGGTCTAAAGACTCTGAGTTTGCCGCATCCCGTGAGGTCTTATGAAACAGGCGTTGATTTGGCTTTGTGCAGCTACCCTCATTTTTGGTTTGATGAGCTGTGACCGCATTTTTCCCTCTGGTGACTTAGTCCAACGAGTCAGTGATGGCGATACTATCGCGGTGAAAGACGCCAAGGGGAGCAAAATCAATGTGCGGTTTGCATGTGTGGATGCACCGGAAATCCCGCACTCTAAGAAAGAAAAGCAAAGTAAAAGTTCTGTTTTTCTCAACCAATTTGATTGGGGAGCAAAGGCGCAAGAACGAGTGCAGCAACTGGTGAATCAAGGAGGCGATCGCGTCAAACTAAATATTACCGATAGCGATAGATATGGACGTAAAGTCGCTGAAATTCGTTTGCCCAATGGGACTTTTATCCAAGAAGTATTAGTACGAGAGGGATTAGCGCTTGTTTACCGTCCTTATTTAAACAAGTGTCCCAGCAGAAATATCATTGAACAAGCTGAAGTTCAGGCGCAAAATAGTCGGCGAGGAGTCTGGAGTGATGCGAAATTTGTCAAGCCTTGGGAATACAGGAGTTTATACAAGTAACATTTAAAATTTGAGTAGCGAGTTTTGCAAGCCTCGTGAAAGCAATTTTATTATGTCACCTTACCTCGAAGCGATTTCTATTTACCCAATTAAATCTCTCGACAAGATTGATCTAAATCTAGCAAGAATTCTTGAGAGTGGCGCACTTCAGCATGACAGAGAGTTTGCCTTATTTGATGAACAAGGTCATTTTGTCAATGCAAAGCGCAATGCCAAGATTCACTTGCTGCGATCAGCCTTTGATCATAACTTAAAAACACTCTCCCTACACATTCAGGGAACTGACCAAAAAGCTATTTTTCACCTTGATGATGAGCAGCCCTCTTTAGAAGCCTGGTTCAGTGATTACTTTGGTTTTCCAGTTAAGTTAATGCAAAACACAATAACTGGCTTTCCAGACGATCTTAATGCCAAAGGACCCACCGTGGTTAGTACAGCCACACTTGAAGAAGTCGCTTCCTGGTTTCCTGTAGGAAGTGTTGATGAAATGCGACTGCGTATGCGAGCGAATATAGAAATTGGTGGAGTTCCAGCGTTTTGGGAAGATCAATTATTTACTGAAGCAGGAAAGTATGTTCACTTTCAAATAGGAGAAGTCTTGTTTGAAGGAGTGAATCCTTGTCAGCGTTGCGTCGTTCCCTCGCGAGATTCTCAAACAGCAAAGGTGACAACTCATTTTCAGAAGGTGTTTGTGGCTAAGCGCAAGGATTCTCTACCATCTTGGACAACGCCAACCCGTTTCAATCATTTCTACAAGTTAAGCGTGAATACAAATATACCTGCATCAGAAGCAGGAAAAATATTACATCAAGGAGATGAGGTCAAAATTCTGAGTGTCAGCGAAAGCAACTTAAGGATAGCGGATTGAATAACATCCAAATCACTCGTTTAACCTCACCCCGCCTTTAACTATCGTTAAAGTCTCCCCTCTCCTTAATAAGGAGAGGGGTTGGGGGTGAGGTTTTGTACTTTACTAAATTTTTAAAGATTAGCAACTCATTACCCAAATTTACTCACAGCATGACAAAATCGATAGATTGACAAACTTGTATATGTAGAAATACAAAATAGAGGTTTTGGTGTGAGTACATTCTTATCTAGTGTCGCTGTCTTACTCTCGACTTTGGCTTTATTATGCAGTGGCTATACGGCTTACCAAGTTTTCACCCTACAACAGACGTTGAATGTTGCAAGTGTTGGTAATAGGAACGCCACCACTTCTACCCAAAAAACTCCCAGTTCAGAAACCAGTACTGCTCCTCCTGAAAACAAGCCTAGTTCACAGGAAACGCCTGCGTTTTCATCTTCAACCACAACAGCACAATCAACAACCTCCACTGGTAGTGCTATTAAACCTGGTGAATTTGTACAACCTTCCTTTGGAAGGAAAGCAGAAGTAGAGTTACTCTCGCTAAAGCGGATTAAAGATCCAGAAACAGGAAACCGTGATGTCGTGAATCTACAGATGCGTATCCGTCGCGTGGCTACGGATGGAATTAATCCTGGTGAATCTGTAGGAGTTTACAACACAACAGCACGTAATCCTGACACAAGCGAAACCTATAAAGGAATTAACCTCAAGCGCTCAACTGGTAGTGTTGAATTATTTTCTTTGCGTCCTCAAGCTTCAGCTGATGCTTATGTCTGGTTAAGGATTCCTGAGGGTGTTAACAGCATAGACGTTTTTGTTCCAGATACTGCGGCATTTAAAAATGTGCCGGTTTCTAATTAGTCCTGAGTCTTAAGTAATCAGTCCTGAGTTGTAAGACGTAGATACTCACAACTCAGGAATGGAAACTCAGTAGTTTTACTTCATCGAATAGCGATCTTCTCGTCCAAGTACGGGGCGGTATTAATTAGCCGCTCTAAACCGCCTCAACGCAACACTAAATAATCCTAAGTAGTGGGACTTAAACATTTTTGAGGACAAAACAAGCCTCAAACCCATGCAGGGCAAGGAAAATACACCAAATGCCCAAAAAGCCACAGAACCCAGATATATCAACAAACTAAGCCAAACGATGTCCAAGTCTTTTGGGATATGCGTTTGAGGCTATTTTACCTGTGTTTTTTGTCTAAGTCCCGGTAGGCGATCGCCCCCTTGGGGAAAATTCTACGGAAAGTCAAAAAGATACAAGGGTGAGCATTACCCACCTTAGAGAAAACCGCTGTAAGTGATGAATCCTCAGTTGTAATACTAAATCCCCTGTTAATACCCACCTACGTTGTAGAGACATTACATTTACATGCTCTACATTAAATATCTTTGAGCTCATACGCAAACTTTTACTTAGGCTATTAAGCAACAAAACGTACACTGTATACGTCATGAGAAGGGTTGTGGAGGTAACCGATTAGACAGTGAGAATTAATCGTAGGTTAGGGAGGACACTTCTGTGCGGGGTTCCGTTTCCCCCATTGTAGACGCCCGGAGGACAGCTTCCTGCAGGGTAGAAAGTGTCCGTTTGACGCAAGGAAACTCAACGTCAATCCTCAATATTTACGATCCCCATTTATGGGTACTGTACGAAGGTTATCGATATTACTCAAAGTGTAATGAACTATGTTTAATTGGTTAAAAAGAATCTTATCTGTATTCCTGATTGCTCTGATAATCACACTTCATCTGAGCTTTACTTCAGCAGCACCTGCATTTGCTTCTACTCCTTTGGACTTTATATCACCAAATTATATTAACAAGCTCCTATTCAATAAGCAGCTTGTTAAAGATGCAAAAAAGTTTCTGGAAATAACGCCGGAAACGATTTGTAGGGCTTACTCCGATAAGTTAACGGGCACTGATGATTCGACTTGGAAAGTGATTGAGAAAGGAGCAACCTCAGCCTTCACAATTACTAAGGCGGTTGCATCTGCTTCTACCGCAGGTGCGGGGGCGTTGGCTGGTTATGCCGGAACCGCATCAGCCGTTTCTCAGTTGGGATTAGGCGGTCTAACAACTGCATTAGCTGGAATGATGGGTAGTAGCGTTACGGGAGCAGCCGCAACTGCAGTTGTCACATCAGCAGTTGGAGATCCACTTGTTATGGGCGCACTTCTTGTGGGTGGTACAGGTGCTGTTGCTTTCGGCACTGATAAATTGTTGAAGTTCGGCTTTGAACATCTGGGGAACTGGGCGGAAAGCTCCTGTAGGTTGTCTACTGCTTTAAAATCACATGATGATACCAAGTTACATTCATAGAGGTAATCTTCTTTTTTCTTCCTTAGCGCTCTATGCGCTAAGGCGCACGCACTCGCGTTCGCGTCTTTGTGGTTCGTTTATGAAATTATTTCTTTGAACGCAACTTCGTATGATGTAGCAATCACTGCTCATTGAAAAGTCAAGACGTTGCAAATATTAAGGGTGAGCATTGCCCACCCTACATTATTATTCTTGAACCACAATCGCTCTACAACTTCGTACCACACTCAGGGCAGAAGTTGTTATTGGGCACGTTTTTCGCACCGCAGTTGGTACAGAAAACTGGCTCTAGCGAAGCTTTCTTTGGCTGACGTGGTAAGCCAATCATCTGAGCGTTGCTCTTTCCAGGAGCGACCATTGGGTAACAGTTTTCGTCTCTGGTCACGTGGACATTGACGATAACTGGACCGTCGTGTGCTAGTATTTCGGCGATCGCATCTTTCAACTCCTCCCGGTTTTTAATCACCATCCCCTTGATGCCATACGCCTTTGCCAGGAACTCAATGTCTGGCATTCCCACTTCCATATTCGAGGATGAATAACGCTCGCCATAGAAGGCTTGTTGCCATTGGCGCACCATTCCCTGCCAGCCGTTGTTTAGGATAACTGTCTTGACATTGATACCATATTGTGCTGCTGTTCCCAGTTCCTGTAAATTCATTTGGAAACTGGCATCACCGCTAATACAGATGACTTCTTCATTGGGCAAACCCACCTTAGCGCCGATTGCTGCGGGTAAACCGAAACCCATCGTTCCCAAACCAGCACTGGAAATCCACCGCCGTGGACCATTCTTGAGGAATTGTGCCGCCCACATTTGATGTTGACCAACATCTGTTGTGTAATAGGCGTCGGGTGCTTGGCGACCAAGTTCTACAATCACCTCTTGCGGTGAGATACTGTCAGCATGGTGTGGCACCTCCAAAGGATATTCTTCCTTCCAGCGGTTGATCAGGTTCAGCCATTCTTGGGTTTGGCTCGGTATGGTGTTGATACCTGTTTGCTGACAGCGACGTAACAAATCAGTCAGCACTTTCCGTACATCACCAACGATCGGTACATCTGGAATGCGGTTCTTACCTACCTCTGCCGGATCGATATCAATGTGAATGACCTTAGCACGGGTAGCGAATTCATCTAACTTACTTGTAACGCGGTCATCAAATCTTGCACCGACACAAATCAGCAAATCACAATCTGTGACAGCAAAGTTAGCGTAAGCGGTGCCGTGCATTCCCAACATTCCTAAAGACAGGGGATGATGTTCGTCAAAAGCACCAATACCCATCAACGTTGTGCTGACGGGGATATTAAACATTTCTGCCAGTTGTTTTACTTCTTCGTGGGCATTAGAGGCGATGGCACCTCCACCCACATACAACAACGGACGGCGACTTTCACGAATTAATTGTATTGCTGCACAAACCTGACGTGGATTACCCTTCACCGTGGGACGATACCCTGGTAACTTCACTTTTCCCGGTTCCACAGGCATATAGTCAAATTCTTCAAGCGCCACATCCTTGGGAACATCAATCAAAACTGGTCCCGGACGTCCAGTGCTGGCAATATGGAAGGCTTCAGCAACTATTCGCGCCATATCTTTGGGATCGCGCACGACATAGGAGTGCTTGACAATTGGTAGCGTGATTCCGTAAATATCAGTTTCTTGAAACGCATCGGTACCAATTACCGCCCGTGATACCTGTCCGGTGACAATAACCATCGGGATTGAGTCCATATAGGCAGTGGCGATGCCCGTCACTAAATTCGTCGCCCCAGGACCTGAAGTTCCAAAGCACACTCCTACCTTCCCCGTAGCACGGGCATAACCATCGGCGGCGTGTGCGGCACCTTGTTCGTGTCTCACCAAGATGTGCTTAATGCCATTACCAGCAGCTTCTACTTTATACAAGTCATCGTAAATCGGCAGGATTGCACCACCAGGATAACCAAAAATATACTCAACGCCGTGCCGCTTGAGACTATCAAGCAAAGCAAAACCACCTGATGCACGCCTGGGCGTCACGGCTGGCGAGATAGAAATATTGGAGATGCTCTGATTTTCTGTTTGTGGGAGACTAATTTGAGAAGGCGAACGCACAGTCAAACCTCACGCAATAGCTAAGTTAATGCTGACTTTTTGTAGTTAAAACTTCATTTTAATTGAAAAGCTTAGTACAATAGCGACGAAATTTCCTGTAAAAAATAGAAAATTCATTTTAGAAAAATATCTCGCAATACTCGACGAGTGTTTTGCCAAGCCCAAACGCCTACAGTCACTACGACAATACTCATGCTCACAAGCACAATTCGCAACCCAAGAGCATCAGTGAGTGGACCAGTGATTGCCAGTGGTGCTGAGAGGGCTATGTTCACGGCATGATTTTGAAACCCAAATACTTTACCATGCATTGTCGGTGGTGTTTGCTGTTGAATCAGAGTTTGCATTGGTACGCCAATGAAAGCAGCGCCTATACCCAACAATGCACAAAGTGCTAAAGCTAAGAGCAAGTTGTTAGTAAAACTGAACACTCCTAAAACCAGCGCCATAATTAAAAACCCAATCAGGGGTAAGGGCTTGCGCTGAACTTTTTCACCCCAGTTACCTAAAATCGCTGCTCCCAAAACCATACCTATCCCAGCGGCTGCCAAGAAAAAGCCAAATTGTTTTTCTTCTAAGCCAAACTTTTTTGCTAATCTAATAGCGAGTACTGTTAATGCTGCAAACACACAGTATAATGTCGTCAGTTGCAGCATAGCATTCAGCACAAGACGGTTTTTCTTGAGATAACGCAAACCCTCTTTAAACTCCGCCCAAGGATTGATGACTGAGTGAGTGTTGTCAACCGATACGTTGTCTCTAAAGTTAATGGGTTGCATAACGCCCGCAGACAACAGGTACAATCCTGCCACGATCAGTTCTTGACCATATCTTGGTCCTATTGAGTTTTTCGCCCAACTCAAGATTGGCTCCCCCACGGCAAAGCCAACAATTAAAGCTCCCATCATTGTGCTGCTAAACAGCGCATTGGCTGCCATCAGATTTTCTTTTTTAACCAACTGCGGAATAGCAGCTTGCTCAGCGGGTGCAAAAAACTGCGTCACAGTGGAGATGGCAAAAGCTATTATAAGCAGAATAACAAACTCTCGTGGCAAAAAAGGAATACACAGGGTTAATAGCCCGCGCAGGATATCAGAGCCAACCATAATAAGTTTTTTTGGGAAGCGGTCAACAAAGATACCACCCGCAGAACCAAACAACACTGCTGGTACTGTAAACGCCACCATCAACGTCGAGTACATTGAGTTTTGGGCTAATCCAGCAGGGGCTGGGTAGTTCTCAAGCAGAGCAATTATCAAAACAAAAAAGACTTTATCTGCTAATTGGGATACCAATTGCCCAATCCACAGCAGCATAAAACCACGGTTTTTGAGAATCGCAGTAAACCCTTTATTCACAGCAGCAGGTTCAGTTGGAAACATTAGAATCTTTTGAGATAGCGATTAGGGAACGGACGGAGTGAACGAGTAACAGAAGCAGGGGAAGCTGAGTCGCAAAGGGACAGGCTGCTTTGTATGCCTAGTGGCACGCTTTGCGTTTACGCCCAAGCCAAGTGCCGTATCTCCTCCACAAAACGCTGCTTTGTTGGCGCAAGCCTCCGGAGGACTTGGGGGCGTAAGCCGTGGCCGTACTCACTGGGCATAGGATATAGGGCTTACGAGATCTCCCTCATCTCCACGGTAGGTGCTACAACGGGGAAGATCCCCCCCAAGGGAGCACTGCCTCCTCTTTATTCCCTGATCTTCTTTTACTCACTCCTGGTTGGCAAATCTGTTTTCCGGACTAGTTATCTTCATAATGCTTTAAAAGCAAGTGCAAAAATTCAGCTGCGCTCAGACGCTGTTTCGGCGGTGATTCCCCAAAACAAGAGTCTAAACAGTAGCCCTGCACAGTTTGGGGCGATCGCCACATTTCTAAATGGTCAACAGGTGGATCTGCACAAAAGTTATTCTGCCCGCTTCCCAGCATAGAAGAACTCCAGTGGGTGAAATAATCATGACTCATCCGATGGATAGGAAAATTTCCCCACATCGGTACTCCCCATCCATCTATAGCAATAAAAGCTTTGACATAACCGCCAATTTGTTGCCATTTATGAGCAGCGAGTATTGCCCCAACAACACCAGCACTAAAGCTAATGAATACAACCGGCGATTCTATCCTATTCTGCAAGTGTTTGTGTAAAAATTGCCATAAATGAAATCCTGATAAAGCTAAACCACTCTCACCCGAAAATATCAGTACATCTACTGGCTTTTTGCTTTTGGCTTTATCTATAACTTGCTCTATCCACCCTGATACAAAAGATTGAGTTAAAACTGACTCATGAATTCCAGGGCAAATAATTATACTCATCTCTTCTTGTTTTAGCAGCTTATTCTTCAAGTCATGTATGTATGTTAGTTACATATACAACATAATTTTCCATACTTTTCCGGACACAGAACGGCTTGCAATCTTCAAAAAAGTTCAATCTGTTTGAATTCAGCAAAGTGGTGACTTGTCCTTGTAATTACCAACTCAACATATCAATTCCAGTCTATCAAGCGTCGCACAATTGCGGTAAACAAGTATATGTCAAGCCTCAAAAGTTATTTTTAGTCATTGTTGTGTTTCTATCTTAGGTAGTAAATAGAGGGTAATCATGAGAGATACGACTTATATTTCCTTTTTCATCCTATCCCCCTGGATAGGATAGAATTTTACGAGTATGGAAAACAACAAAACCCAAACAGTGCTGAACCATGAGTACCGACATTGAAGTGGAAATGATCAAAGGACTCATTGCTTAGGTACTCAGAACTTTTGAAGTTGTATTGAGGAACTATTGTGGTTGCCACACCAGAAAAACTAGATTCAACGCATGAGCGATCGCCCAGTCAACAACGAGTAGCAGTATTGCTCATGGGTTACGGTGAAGTCGAAAGCTACGAAGATTTCGCTAACTATAATGAACAAGCCTTAAATCTGCTGACAGCAAAATTTGCACCCGTCCCTACTTGGGTGTATCCTCCCTTGGCAAAGCTTTTGGCGTTATTTGACCGTCATGAGTGGGGACATCAGCACCATGATTTTATTTCCCCACACAACGCTATTTTTGAAAAACAACGCGCTGGCATTGAAAAAGACCTACAAGCCAAGTGGGGTGAAGCTGTTCAAGTTTTTAAAGCCTTCAACTTTTGCGCTCCCTTCCTACCCAAACAAGTCTTGACAGAAATCAAAAATCAAGGTTTTGACAAAATACTCATCTACCCGCTGCTTGTTGTAGATTCCATCTTCACCAGCGGTATCGCCATAGAACAAGTCAACAACGCTTTATCCGAGATAGCAGAGGGTGATGAGCATTGGGTGAAAGGACTGCGCTACATCCCCTCGTTCTATAATGAACCAGCTTACATCGACTTGATGGCGCATCTAGTCGAAGAGAAAATTACAGCTGACTTAGCCAGTGCTTACCTACCTTCTCAAATTGGCATTGTGCTGATGAACCACGGTTGTCCCCATAAAGCCAAAGGATTCACCTCTGGAATTACCGAAAGTCAAATACTCTACGACTTAGTTCGCGACAAGTTAATCCACCGCTACCCTCTGATTTCTGTCGGATGGCTCAACCATGACACACCCTTAATTGAATGGACGCTGCCAAATGCTCAACAAGCAGCGAAAAACCTGATTCAATTAGGTGCCAAAGCAATTGTATTTATGCCGATTGGTTTTGCGACAGAAAACCATGAAACTCTACTGGATGTACACCACATCATTCATGCCTTAGAGAAAAAGCATTCTGATGTAAACTACGTGCAGATGCCTTGCGTTAACGACGATCCTGAGTTCTTATACATGGCAGCCCAGTGGGCAAATGCTCATATTAACGAGTTGTTGTCAGAAGAAACTGTGGCAATTAATCCGCAGTTAGCCGTTGCACATCATCATCACCATCATCATTAAGGTGTAGGGTGGGCAACATGTTGCCCACCCTACTGCTGCTCTTTGCGCGAATGACATTTTAAGTTTAATTAGGTTGAGCTACTTCTCTTTGTTGAAAAACCTAACTGTTGCTGAATTTTGACTGTATCCTCATATAAGTCTGTAACTCTAGAATCAGAACTAGGACAACTAATATCAGGAGACGTTTGTTCTTTATACTTCACTTTAGTCGTTGTACCGAACGACGCGCTTTTCACACAAGGGGTAAATGGTACATTTTCTAATGGCTGGGCAGTTTTTATATCCTCAAAAAATCTCTTACTTAGCCCAGATGAAACTTCACCCTTCCCCGTTTTGTTGCAAACAGTGTAAGTTGCTGCTCCACCAGGTAAAACAGAAATTGTGTAAGGGCAGGTATTCGTAGAGCCAGAATTTTCGATAACCGCCTTACTTCCACTAACTTCAGAGTTTTCAGTTTGTGCCAAAATTTTCCCTGACGTAAAACTCAAGACGATACTTAGCAAAACTGATCCTAGAATAATCCCGTAGAAACTAAAAGCTTTTTTCATTCTTACAAATAAAATATAAGTGTTTAATGATCAAACTTATATATAGGAATCCGGTTTGGTTTCTGTTCGCACTTCGTGGCGTATCTCCTACACCAGACGCGCTCGATAGCGGTGCTAGCCGTGACAGCACCCGCTAGCCACACGAACTCGTTGAGGTAAGGAACGCTTAACATAAACTGTACTGAATTACCTTCAAAAATTAAGTAGAAATCCTATAGTCAAACATTATATCTTATGTTGTTTTTTATTTGTAAGTAGATCAATATAAAAAAACATAAAACTACGATTCTTGCAATTGCTACTTTATGGCTGACGCCACGCCTTACGGCTATCGGGAAGCCTCCTCTGGGGTCTACGCTCCCCCTTTGGGGATGACCTATGCCCTGCTTAGAAAAAATCTGCTACCTCTGTGTCGCTAGAAGGATGGAGCAAAAATCATTAATTTCTATCCTCAAAGTCATAGAGAACAGGTTGGATTGCAGGACAAATAATTCAAGATTGTTGAAAAAATAAGAGGTGTAAGGATGCACAGGCGCACTTCCTTGCACTGTACAAAAGTAAAGGGAATTCAGATCCCTACACTCTAGAAAAAATAACTACATTAGGAGGTTGATAAATGACAGTGACAAACGGCAAGAGTAAAATTCGCTACGCGGTTGTAGGACTGGGTTGGATTGCCCAAGAAGACGTCTTACCTGCTTTTGCTCACACCGAAAATTCACAACTGGTTGCCTTGTTTTCAGGAGATCCAATCAAGCGTCAAAAACTCGGCAAGCATTATGGAGTAAAAACTTACTCTTACGAAGAGTATGACAACTACCTTAAAAGTGGTGAAATAGATGCAGTTTACATCGCCTTGCCTAACCATCTCCACTGTGATTATACTGTGCGGGCGGCAAAAGCTGGTGTTCATGTGCTTTGTGAAAAGCCAATGGCTGTGACAGAACAAGAGTGTGAGGAGATGATTCGCGCTTGCCTTGAAAACAAGGTAAAACTAATGATTGCCTACCGTCTGCATTTTGATAAAGCAAACATGCTGGCAGTAGAAATTGTTAATTCAGGCAAAATTGGTAACCCCCGCATCTTTAACTCCGTATTTTCTCAACAGGTTGTTGGAGATAACGTGCGGTTAAAAGAACCAATCTCCAATGGTGGTGGTTCTGTTTACGACATGGGGACATACTGCATCAATGCTGCCCGCTATCTATTTCAAGATGAACCCACTGAAGTTGTTGCCCTAAGCGCAAGCATTGGAGAAAAGCGTTTTGAGAAAGCTGAGGAAATGACCAGCGCCCTAGTGCGTTTTCCTGGAGAGAGACTGGCAATATTTATCTCTAGCTTTGGCGGGGCACCAGTTTCTACTTTTCAGGTTGTAGGTACAAAAGGCGACTTGCGGATGGATTCTGCATACTCTTATCAAGGCGAATTGAAGCAACAAATTACCATCAATGATGAAACGCAGGAACAATCTTTTCCTGCTGGAGACCAGTTTGCAGCAGAAATTATTTACTTTTCAGATTGCGTGATCAAAGATAAAGATCCAGAACCTTCTGGAGAAGAAGGGTTAGCTGATGTTCGCATTATTCGTGCAATCAACCAATCAGCACAAACAGGTCAGCCTGTGCAATTGGGTGAATTCAAGCGACAACACAGACCAAACTCAGACCAAGTCATTCAGTGTTCAGAGAGTGAACACCCAGAATTTGTTAACGCAGCAGATCCCTCAGGTCAGTCATAAATAGTTCAAAAAGTTGACCAAGACCAGGGCGTACTTTTGTACGTATGGTAAATCTGACTAAATGTATAAAAAAGAGTGAATATCTAACGAATAAATTCAGTGCTTGGTGACGCTATCACCACTCAAAAATCCAAATATTCCACACAATCGTCACCTCACCCTTGCTTGGTGAGACCAGCGCTCTTTGGAGGGCTTCGGCCGTGAGCGCTCAGTCGAACGGTTTCTAACGCTCTTATCCTGCGACGGGAAACCCGTCTATGTCCTGCGGACACGCTAGCCCCCATAGCGGAAGCGTGCCGTTAGGCATAGGGTTAACAAGGCTTGTAGTTAACTCATCCCCCGGCTATGAAATTTTCACTCCGTTTAATTTCATAAAAAGCCGGGGGGAAATCGAAGTCATTAGTCCTTAGTCGCGAGTCTTAGTAGTTTTAGTTCCTAAGAGGAACCGCTGCGCTACATGATTTTTCGTATTTAATCATACTAATGACTAATGACCAATAACTAATGACTAAGGCGACAAGGCGACAATTCCTCCCCACTCTAGAACGAACGGGGCAACCGAAGTCGCCTTCTGGTGAAAAATAAGCTAATTAACACCTCGTAACTTCCGTGTGTTCTCAACCAAACTCTGGGCAAATTGGTCTAACCTTTGGGAAAGTTTTTCGTCTACAAGTTTACCTTCAGGACTAAATGCTTTCCAGGCTTGCCCAATTGCTACCTGTTCAGGGATAGACCATGCGTGCACCCATCTAAGGATGACTCTCAAATCATTGAGTGCATTGTTATTAGATTGACCACCCAAAATGCTGATAAATCCTGCGACTTTATTTGCTAAATGGTCAAAGCTCATTAAATCAAGAGCATTTTTCAGGACACCGCTTACACTACCGTGATATTCAGGTGTAACCAAAATTAAACCATCAGCACGTGTAAAAGCATCTTGTAGCCTTTTCACATCTGGGTAATCTGGATAATCGTCCCCTCCATCACAAAATGGTAGGTTCATTTTGCGCAAATCAAGAACTTCTACTTCTGCACCTAGTTCCTGTGTTTTTTGCGCTGCTAATTCTAAAGCTAATTGGCTATAAGAATCTGGTCGTAAGCTACCAGCAATGCCTACTATCCTTACCATAACTGAATCCTCAAATTGTGTTTTAATTTACAAATTTTGTCTGGGTGTATATTGACATTCAAACACTGATTAGTTTGCAAAATGTAATCATTACGAGTATGATTTTATTATAACGATTTGTGACGTAATATGCCAAATTCCAATAGGCAGACAATTCCATGCTAAAGAACCAGAAAATAATAAAGATAAAATCTAAACCTAAAAGTACTACTTCAAAAGGCTTTAGAACAAAGAGTCTAACCTGTAAGGAAACAACGAGCATCTAATTAGGCGTCTAACATAGAGAAACATCCATAAACAGACGCAGTTATGGGTGTTGCAAGGAAAAACTTATTGTTTGCTTTTTTTGGAAGCTACACTAGAAAATTAGACACCCCTGATATCTACTCTTGGTAGAGGAAAAGGCATAAAAACGAGTGCTCGAAATTAAGAGCAGCAAGCAAAGGGTAATTATTATGAAAAATTTTGAGAAAAAGACATCGAGAAAACAGCAGCCTGCAAAGCATACAGCCTTGACTGGAGCGCTAGCAGCCGGTTTAATCATGTTGCCAGGAATCTTAGGGGGGACTCCTGCGTTAGCACAAAAAGCAGAGCAAGAGTCTCTATCTTATGGTAAATTAATTGAGAAAATAGATAATAAAGAAGTCAAAAGAGTAGAGCTTGACGAAACTGACCAGCTAGCAAGGGTTTATCTCAACGGACAAAAGCAAGGTGACCAACCGATACAGGTGCGGCTTTTAGAACAAAATAGCGAGCTAATTAACAAACTAAGAGAAAAGAACGTTGACTTTGGCGAAGCTCCCTCTGCCAATAGTAAAGCGGCTGTAGGACTTTTGATCAACCTCATGTGGATCTTACCACTAGTTGCTTTAATGTTATTGTTCCTTCGCCGCTCTAGTAATGCCTCTAGCCAAGCAATGAACTTTGGTAAAACCAGAGCTCGTTTCCAGATGGAGGCAAAGACTGGAATCAAATTTGACGATGTTGCAGGTATTGAAGAAGCCAAGGAAGAACTGCAAGAAGTCGTGACTTTCCTCAAACAACCAGAAAAATTCACTGCTGTGGGCGCACGCATTCCCAAAGGAGTGCTGTTAGTGGGACCTCCGGGAACAGGTAAAACACTGCTTGCAAAAGCGATCGCCGGTGAAGCAGGCGTACCGTTCTTCAGTATTTCCGGCTCAGAGTTTGTAGAAATGTTTGTGGGTGTGGGCGCATCCCGTGTGCGTGATTTATTCAAAAAAGCAAAAGAAAATGCTCCCTGTCTGATATTTATCGATGAAATCGACGCTGTAGGACGGCAAAGAGGTGCAGGTATCGGTGGTGGAAATGATGAACGGGAACAAACCCTCAATCAACTGCTCACCGAAATGGATGGTTTTGAAGGTAACACTGGTATTATTATAATCGCCGCTACCAACCGTCCAGATGTCCTAGATACCGCATTGCTTCGACCCGGACGATTTGACCGACAAGTGATTGTAGATGCACCAGACCGCAAAGGTCGTCTGGAAATTTTAAAAGTCCATGCCCGTAATAAGAAAGTTGACCCATCCGTTTCCTTGGAAATTATTGCGCGCCGCACCCCTGGTTTTACAGGAGCAGATTTAGCAAACTTACTCAATGAAGCAGCAATTCTGACAGCACGTAGACGTAAAGATGGTATCACACCGTTAGAAATTGACGATGCTATTGACAGATTGACAATTGGGTTGACCCTTAACCCACTACTCGATAGCAAGAAAAAGCGGTTGATTGCCTATCATGAAATTGGACACGCTTTATTGTCTACACTTCTGGAAAATGCTGATCCTTTAAATAAGGTGACAATTATTCCCCGTTCTGGTGGAGTGGGTGGTTTTTCTCAGCAAATTCTCAACGAAGAAATGATTGACAGTGGGCTTTATACTAAAGCTTGGCTGCACGATAACATCATCATGACTTTAGGAGGAAAGGCAGCAGAAATAGAGGTATTTGGCGAAGCTGAAGTCACAGGCGGGGCTAGCAACGACCTAAAAGTTGTGACAAACCTTGCTCGTAAGATGGTGACTATGTATGGTATGTCTGAGCTAGGGTTAGTAGCTCTGGAAAATCAGAGTAGTGATGTTTTTCTTGGCCGAGATTGGATGAATCGCTCTGAATATTCAGAAGAAATGGCGACTAAGATTGACCGACAAGTGCGAGAAATGGCAGTTGCTTGCTATAGAAAAGCTCGTCAAATTATTCGTGAAAATAGAGCTTTGCTAGATCGCCTTGTGGATTTGCTTGTGGAACAGGAAACAATAGAGGGCGAGCAATTTCGTAAGATTGTCTCTGAATATACTCAACTGCCAAAGAAGCAGCAATTAGTTGTATCTGGTTAAATGAAGTCTTGAGTTCTAAATAGACGTCTGGTGGAAAACAATGTAGAGACCGTACAGTACAGTCTCTACAATGATTTGACGGGAGCATCCCAATTTTGCAAAAACACCGTAGGGGGAGCATCTTGCTCCCTACTTTATTACCAAAGCGGGCAAGATGCCCGCACTACACATCAACTCATTACCCGCCAAAACAATCTGCAATTAATTATTGTAGATATCCAACAGGAGCAAATCGTGCAATGGATATATTAAGCCAGTATCGCAGTATTATCCAAGAAACCATTAAAAAATACTATGATTTGACCAATTCTCAACCCGTTAACACTACAGAAAGTAAAATTAGTGATCGCCTGATTTTAGATGAACAACGCCACCAATACCTGTGGCTGCGTTGCGGCTGGGATGACAAAAAACGAGTGCAGCACATTATCTTATACCTCCAGATTCAAAACGGTAAAATCTGGGTGGAAGAAGACAACACCGATTTGGGGATTGTTGATGACTTATTGGCAGCAGGCATCCCCAAAACCGATATTATTTTGGGTTTCCATCACCCTAGTAAAAGGGCATTAACTGAGTTTGCGATCGTATAGCTATCGCAAACTCTATTACAACTTGACGTACTGAGTTAAAAACCGGGTTTCTTGAGAATACCTGCTCGTATAAACCTTAATTTATGGTTCAGAAACCCGGTTTTTTGGGTCTTGTTGAGAATGGTGAGCCAGCGCGGTCTTGGGGGTTTCCCCCATGAGCGACTGGTGAGACAGCGCTGCAGGAGGGTCTCCCTCCGTAGGCGACTGCGAACCCGAAGGGCGAACCCGGAGGGTGCAAGATACCAGTATAGTTATCAGTAGCCTGTTCACTGACAACCAATAACTGTTCACTAAATTAATATCCTGAGTCTCCTACAGCTTTTGATTCCTGAATGATGACTTGTGACTGTTGAGAAGTCCAACCCTGCGATGAACTCCTAGCAATTTGCTGCTGGGAGAACATTTCTCGAAGAACCATTGCTGGATCGACATATTGTTTAGCATACTTGAGTCCCCAATGAACGTGAGGACCTGTGGTTCGTCCAGTCATTCCTACTCGACCAATTCTCATACCGGCGCTTAGTTGCTGACCTTCCGCAATTTGAATTCCACCTGTTCTATCTACTAAATAACGGCGATTATCTACAGTTTCAACTTGTCCTTCCATATGACAGTAGGTGTGTTCCCATTCGCCAGATTGAATGACTATATGAGTTCCGCAAGCATCGCGATCGCCAACCTTAATCACCGTACCTGTCCACCAATTGCGAATGTAACTCCCTTGTGGCGCGGCGATATCTAAGCCACTGTGAAATTCTGAATTAGAACCGCCAGTTGCAGAACGACGGTAGCCAAACGCAGATGTGTATCCCTGAAAATTTTCTACTGGAAAAGACGCTGCTAACCAATTGTTAGCTCTTGCGATCTTCTTGGAGTTCAATTCCACAGGTGGTTTTGTCTTGGGCGTCTGAGAATGTTCTACGGTAATTGAGGCTGCTAACCAATTGTTAGCTCTTGCGATCTTCTTGGAGTTCAATTCCACAGATGGTTTTGTCTTGGGCGTCTGAAAATTTTCGACGGCAATTGAGGCTGCTAACCGATTTTTGACTGTTGTTATCTGCTTGGAGTTCAATTCTACAGCTTCTACTGAGTTTAATTTTGTCAATAGAGTGATAAAGCTAACAACACCTAATCCTAGTATAGATAGGCTGACTACGGAAAGTGCTACTGTTTGTTGCCACTTACTCATTTTTTAATCCTCTAGCTCTTACTACATATCCGTAAATTGATGTACATTTCAGCCAGATCAAAGATTGAAATTTCGATTAGGAATTGACATTTGCTTTGGAGTGCATTCACCCTGTGCAGCACGACGAGAAAAAGTGTATATTTTTTACAGATTCATCGCAATATATTTACCTTGAAAATGTTGCTCTGTCAAGTCATTTTCAAAAATAGTATTTTTTCAGGTATCAAAATTACCTGATTTCTTTGATAATCAAAAACATAAAATATTTTTTAATTTCATTAGCATTTAGATACCTTTGAGCAGTTATGATTTGTTGATAGTTCAGTGCTCAAGTAGCTAGTTATCATCAACCAGAAAATAAAAGTATTGATAATGACATTTTTTATTACGTATATACTGAGGCAAAAAGATGTCAACTTATCCACAATGAAATGTCATAGCGAAAAAGTTGCAAAGAAAATGCTGTTAAGTTTATCGTTATTATTATTGGTTTAGCTTATTGACTTAGCTTTCCAAACGCACCCTCCACAAGACCTCCATCAAGCCATGCTGACTGAAATATTGCCTTTGGGCTTTGAGTTAGACACAATCGCGATCGCCGGAGCAACTTTGTGGTCTTTGGCGCTGTATCTTGGTTTTTCCCCAGTCAGGGAATGGGTGATACTGCAATTGAACCGTTGGTTTAACTTTGCTGAGCGATCGCTCTACATCAGTCAATCAGAATTTGAAAAAACAAGAAAGGCAAGAGAATCACAAAATGCTTTTTACGCTTCAGTTTTCAGTATCCTGCCCTTTCTTATCATTGGTGCCCTACTGAATTGGGCAGTGGGAATTAGTTTAGGTTCTAGCTGGGCAATTAGCATGGGGATACTTGCTTGTATGGGTTGTGGCGTGTATGAATTAGGGCGAAGGGATGGAGAGTCTTCTGGGAAATAGCCAGGACTTACGCAACGAGATCCAGCAGTTTGGGAGGGTGTAAGTGTGTAAGGGTTTGAACACCTACACCTGTGGCGCTTCATTTTCCTGGACAAAATTGGACAACCTATTGCCTAACGGCAACGCTACGCTAAGGCGAAAAAGGCGGTTTTATCTGTTAACAAGTAGGAATAATTGAGAATCACCGCCTTTTTCGCCCCCTCCACAGATACTTGTGGAGGCAAGCCTACGGCACGCTAGCCCCGATAGCCCAAGCGTGCCGTTAGGCATAGGGGGCGCTGCGCAAACGCTAACACGAGTACTCGTGGGGGAAGGTTGTCCAATTTTGTCTAAGTTTCCCCAAGCCCCTTACACCCGCACCCGTTGCGGCATTGACACACGTATTCCTACTCATCAACCAATACAGTTCAGTTAAGGAAATTAATCTGTTTCGGCAGGCAGAGGGGCAGAGGGGCACAGGGGCAGGGGGGAAGAAGAGTTAACGCCCATTGACTCTTTTCTCCTCTGCTCCCACTAGCGAACCATCCCCTCTGCTGTCTCTACGAATAAACGTCTTAACTGAACGGTATTGACTCATCAACGAGCATGGATAATGGGCTAATATTAAAAGATTGACAAATCTATGAAAGTATGTATAAAAAGTAAAATCAACAAAATAAAATTTTATAATGTATAAATAAAACCAAAGTTAACTTATGCAGGAATCAGGTGCAAAGTTAACAATTGCTTCCATAGTATAAAATTGTGATTTATTCAGGCAAAAACATGCCAACAAACCTCATAGTTCTCATTGGTGCACTGTTTGTCGCGTATATAGTCTTCCGGGCTTTGCTTAGTTTATTGCAAACAGCGATCAGTACGGCGATCGCCATTTTAGTTATCGTCGTTATCTTGATGTTTTTTGGTTTCAGTCCTCAAGATCTGATGCGAGAGATCAGCAACTTACCTCAAATTCTGAGCCAATTCATCAAAGAAATCAAGAAAATACTTGGCTTGTCAGCAATCCCGACTTACAGTCGGGAGTTTCTGACTATCTTCGCCAAAAGTTGAAATTAAAACTTCCAGGACGACGACGGTAACGTCGAGTGGTTTTCCTAACTTGGCGTCTGCTTGATTTTTCACTACTTACTTCAGCTTCGTCAGTTTGTTCTAGATCTTCTTGTGGTAGTTGAGTTCTTGATTCTTCCTTACTTTGCCACCAAGCAATCGTCCAGCCGCCGCCTATACCGGCGATCGCACCCAAGAAAATACTCATTGGTGGTTGATACCCTGCGAACACAAAGCCAAGTAAGAAAAATAACCAATACTTCAAGCCCGCGTCAACGCCCTCAGAGGTCGCTACTGTAGATGACTGGGGTCCACTTTTGGTTGATGCTGTCACCCAGCCCAAGGCGAAACCACCCAATACACCCAGAAAAATACTGAGGGCGGGGTCATAACCTGTACTCAAAAATACAAGTGTAAAAAATAACCCTAATAAGATTTGAGTGACGAAGTTTGGCGAAAAGTTGAGTTTTGGTGGTGCCATAAGATGTAGCCTACCTATTGGCGAATGACATTCTTTAATTGTGCCTCTATTGGTTGAGTTGTATCCACAATTTTAGCCAGTGGTTTTTCTTTTTCTGTCAAGGGTTCAGCTTGCTGAAGTTGAGACGCTAATAAATCAGCAGTTGCATCAGCAATATCACTAGTACGGTTATTCAGTCGTTGTTCCAAAACGGATGGTGGTGCTATGCAAGAGATAATTTCCAGGGGAAGTTGATGCGGGACAGTAGCGGCGATCGCCTGTTCACGTAATTGCTGTTTGTCATACTTGGCATCCAAAATCACCACATAACCTTCTTTTGCCAACAAAACTCCTAACTCCAACAGCCGCGCGTAAGTTTTCTCAGTCATCGCGGGTGTGTACAAATCATCACCACCGCGTTCCATCAACGGAATTCCCGCCAAATGTTTTCGCACTGCATCCGAACGAACGTGAATCGCCCCCAATTGACGAGCTAAATATCGCGCTGTTGTACTTTTACCTGAACCCGACAAACCCGACATCAAAATCAGTCGCCCCTGACGTGGTTTTGTGTACTCACTCGCCAGCTTGTAATAATTAGCTGCTTTTTTTGTCGCCTCTTCCTTAACAGAAGTAGGTACACTTGGATCATCTAATAAGAATGAAGTCACCTTTGCCCGAACATAAGATTGACGGCTTAAGTAAATGGGCAACACCTGCAAACCTTCCCAATCGCCAGTCACCTCAAGGTAAGTATTTAAATAAGCATTACTCAAATCTGGGCGTTGCTGACCTTCCAAATCCATCACAGCATAAGCAACGTCAAACATCACATCGACAAAGCGAAACGGCTCATTAAACTCGATGCAGTCAAACAGCCAAATTTTATCACGCCACAAACAAATATTGCCTAAGTGCAAATCCCCGTGACATTCTCGGATGTAGTTGTTTTTTATTCTGCTCTTAAAGAGTTCGCCACGTTCAGCAAAAAATTTCTCTGTATCTTGCTTTGTTTCCTCAAACTGCTGCTGTGTCTGGGGACCACCAATATATTTTTCTGTTTGCTCGTAATTCTCGTCAAACGCAGCTCGAACTTGCTGCACCTCACCAAAAGAGCGAATGTAATCATTCGTTACAGTTTTGGTGTCATGATATTCAGCGACGACTCGTCCTAACTCTTGTACAAGTTCTTCATCTAAGTGATTCTGCTCAAACATTTTGCTAAACAGCGTCTCCTGAGGGAACTGGAGCATTTTCAGCACATATTCCACAGGTTCTCCCGTTCCTCCAAGTTGGTACTTTTCCCCTACTTGAGTCACCGGGAACACCTCCAAATAAAGTTCCGCAGCACCCCGCTGATTTAAACGCAACTCCTCCTGACAAAAATGTTCCCGCTTCTCTAAAGTTGAATAATCCAAAAAGCCAAAATTCATCGGCTTTTTCACTTTGTATGCATAATCTCCAGTCAACAGCACATAAGAAATATGCGTCTGAACCAATTCAATTGGTTCCTTCACCTGATGCGGATAAAACTCAGGCTGCAACATTTGCTGAATCAAAGGGGGAATAGAAGCTTCTGTCATTTTCTCTTAGCGTCCTTGGCGTCTAAGCGCTATGCGCACGCTGCGCTAACGCGGTTAAAATTAAGATACAAAAAAACCAGAGGTAAACCCCTGGTGTTCTTCGTAACTATATCAAATTTAGGCTTGTTCTGATGTCGCCGATTCTGACTGTTCCTCAGTCTCAGCTTCACCCTCACCCTCAGTCTCAGTCTCAGCCGCCTCAGCCGCCGCAGCCTCAGCCTCAGCCTCATCCTCAGCCTTAGCATCAACTTGTGGGGGTAAGATTGTAGCGATAATCTGCTCAGAATCACCCAGATATGTCACATTTGCAGGCAAATTGAGTGCGTCAACAGACAAACTATCTCCGACGTGCAGGTTGGAGACATCAACCGAAATCGCTTCCGGGATATTTTCCGGTGCACAACGCAGCGACACGACTGTAATTGGTGTATCCAATACACCGTTTTCTTGCTTCACACCGACTGGTTCTCCGACAAAAAGCACAGGTACTTCCACATCTGTGTCACCATGACCTGCAACGGCAAAAAAGCTCAGGTGGTAAGTTGTACGTTTTGCAGGATGAGATTGAACTTCCCGTAGCAAGGTTTTTCCCCGCCAAGGAATATCAGTAACATTAAGGTCAATCAAAGTATTATTAACCGAAGCTTTGATAAGCAGGCGTTCAACAACCTTAGCATCAAGGACGAGAGAAATCGCTTCGGTACCTTTATGACCGTACAAATGCGCGGGGATTTTTCCAGAACGGCGCAAAGCATTGGGCTTAGTGCCTTCTGGTCGCTTCTGACAATCGACTGTTAGCTGCATTTTCTGATTTTAGATTTTAGATTTGAGATTTTGATAGTATCACTTAGTACGGGCACAAGGCATTGGGCGGTATTCGCTCTAAGCACTCAGCAACGAAGCAGGTGTACCATCCTGGTGCAATAAACCACGTTTTGGACCGTGGATGGGGTCTTCTACAATGATAGTTTGGTCGCGGCTAGCTCCTAGGGAGACAATTGCGATCGGCACTTCTGTCAATTCTGCCAAAAATTTTAAATAGTCTAGCGCTTGCTTGGGCAAGTCTTCTAAAGTACGGCAATCATTGGTTGAAGTTTGCCATCCTGGCATGGTTTTGTAGATAGGGCGACACCGCGCAAATTTACGGGCATTGCTAGGAAAGTGTTCGCTGCGTTCCCCATCGATTTCATAGGCAACACAAACTTGAATTTCCTCCAATTCGTCGAGGACATCGAGTTTAGTAATTGCTAAACAATCCATACCGTTGATCCGGACAGCATAGCGACCGATAACTGCATCAAACCAACCACAACGCCGCCTACGTCCAGTCGTTGTACCAAATTCAGCACCGCGCGTGCATAACACTTCTCCCATTTCCCCACCTATTTCTGTGGGGAAAGGTCCCTCGCCTACCCGAGTGGTGTAAGCTTTTGCTATGCCAATCACTCGGTCTATCATTGTCGGTCCTAACCCTGTACCAACACAAGCCCCCCCCGCCACTGGGTTAGAAGAGGTGACATACGGGTACGTTCCATGATCCAAGTCGAGGAGGGTACCTTGCGCCCCTTCAAACAAAATGTTGCGCCGCCTCTGAATTGCATCGTATATTTTTAAGGACGTATCAACAACGTACGGTCGCAGGCGTTCTGCATACCCCAAGTACTCGTCAATCACTTGTTTGGGGTCTAATAGTGGCAAGTTGTAAAGTTTTTCTAAAATGACGTTTTTATAATTGATTGTCCACTCCAACTGTTCACGCAGTCCCTCAGGGTTCATCAAATCTAATACCCTGATACCAGTCCGCTCTGATTTGTCAGCATAGGTTGGACCAATTCCACGACCAGTTGTGCCAATTTTATAACTTCCTCTTCGCTCCTCCGATGCCTGGTCAATCAATCGGTGATAAGGCATCGTAACATGAGCCGTCTCAGAAATGAGCAGATTACGAGTGGAAATACCAAGTGCTTCTAATTGGTCAAGTTCTTTTATCAAAACTTGTGGATCTATGACTGTCCCACAGCCGATCATGCACTCGGTATTTGGATACAAAATACCAGAGGGAATCAAGTGCAGCTTGAAGGTTTGACCGTTGACTACAATTGTGTGTCCAGCATTGACGCCCCCTTGGTAACGTACAACAACATCTGCGGAGCGGCTGAGTAAGTCTGTTATTTTACCTTTTCCTTCGTCGCCCCACTGGGCACCTATAACAATTACGTTAGCCAAGTGTTTATTAAAATGCTAAAGTTTGCACAAAAAACTAATATTAGCAATTTTTATGCACTTGGTCAAGGTGTCAAGAACTAGGGGTGTAAGGGTGTAAGGGTGTAAGGGAAATAAAATAATTTGCCATTAAGCTGCCGCACTTTAACGCATTTCGACGGAATTCCTTATCCCTGAGTGCGGTGGGCGAGGTTGCGCGGTCAATCAAGGGGACTCAATGTCCCTTTGATTGACAGTCTACGAACAAGTTCTCTCAACACTTCTGTTGCTGCTTGAGCGCCCAAAATACTATAAAACGATCGCACAAAACAACAAACAAGATCAAAATTTTTTTTTACGCGTTTTAACCTACACACCACAAAACGGCGTCTAACACTTCACAACGTACTTTCAGCCTATCTTGCACTTCATGTCAGCTTCGCCACATCTACCCCTATTGGTATAACTAATTGGTTTGCACTTATCGTTTTATTTACACTGTATTTCAATTGTCAACTGACTGTTTAACTTCGACAGATGTTGGCACGCTTGAGCCATGACTTACGGGAATTGATCCCCAAAGCATAAAGCCAGTACCCAGCACTGCAACTCCCAAACTTGTATACCACAATTTTGGAAGTTTCAGCAGGCTAGCTAAAGAGGCTAGAGCAATTGCTACTTGTAGAAACACCACACTGTAGAGAAAAGATTGATGGCGATCTAGGTGTGACTTAGATTCTGCTTCCAAGTGTTCGGCTTTAGCTTTAAGGTTTTCCTTCTCTTGCTCAAGCGTGTCGGCTTTTTGTTCTAAAGATGTAGGAAGAGGCTTTCCTAGGGATTTTAAAATTGCTTGTGATGATTGCTGAGTCTCATACTTCATAGATTTCGACTGATACCAAGCCCAATGATTGGCAGCTTGGACTTGAGCCACCACAGCTTCTTCGCCTAAGAAATTAGCCTGCATCGCAGCGATCGCCGCCAGACCTACAAAAATAACAGTAGATACTCCAACCGAACCAGTCAAATGAGACTGATGTTGCACCTGATGTATTTGTTCATTGATTTCTATTTCCGCCATACTGAAAACCTCCATTACCTAAGATTTAAGTTGCATTAAACCACGGCTGAAGCCCTTACTACAAGCGAATCAGTTTGGAAAAATCAATGATGATTAGCTTACCCAAAAACTAACAGATTCTACTGCTTCCTCGCAGCCGAATGTTGAATCTTCACTTTCCATAATTAGAAATCTCCATTTAGTAGAGTTTTGAACCTAAAGAACATAAGCTCCTTTCTACTTCTGAATATAGGAGTAAGCTTAATCAACTTATACACTTCACGGAATTTAAACTATTAGACTTTGGATAAAAAGAATTGAGCCTTTTGCCACTAATATGCCTGAAAGTATTTGTATAGTCGCAGCCACCGCTATTCCCTACGCCTACGCGTTGAGCATTCAGGTTGCGGTAGCAGCCCGTAGGCTCTGGCTACGTATGCCTGACGGCACGCTACGCAAACGCGCCTCCCCCTCGCACCCACTGTATGGACACACGGGCGCAGGAGAGCGCATTCCGGCTCTCGCTGTCGTATGCCTGACGGCACGCTGCGCGAACACGCCACCTCTTGCTGCGATCATCCTCATCTGGTGCGTTTGGCTCTTTATTATCTTAAATGTCTGCAAGTTTCCTTGGAGAAACTTTCGCAAATAGCATCGACGGAAGTTAGTCCATTCCGCAACCATTTGCGACAGCATTTGTGAAATTTACAACAACATCCAGAACTAGCTGCTACTTTCCGCAACGTAGTCACGGCAAATGCTCCTGTGAGACTAAGATCCCATGAGGCGTTTAAATTACAAAGCATGGGGTTAATTAAGACACAAGGCGATAATTGGAATCCGAGTTGCAATTTATATCATCAATATTTTTCCTCACAACTTGGATAAATATGATCGCAAACACTTTTTAACCAAATGTTAAAGTATCGCACCTGCGGAATATGCGTGAACCCACAACTTGTTTTTTAATTTGTTACTGTTAATAATAATTAAAATTTTTAGTTTTGTAAAAACACTACTATGACTCTATACGCAGAATTACATAGGCATCTGGGGGGTTCGGTTGTACCTCGTATTTTATGGCGGTACTTTGAGCGCCACTCGCCTGAATTGATTTCTCGCTTTGCTGACTATTCAGCATTTGAAGATTTCTACACGCGTCCACGCAACACTTTAGATGAGTATCTGGAGTTGCATACTTTGGTGGAAAGCGTGCAAACTGTGGAGACTTTGCCTTATTTTATCTACCGCTTGCTCAGGGGTGCTTATATTTTTGAAAATTTGGCATATCTGGAGTTGCGCTATACTCCTTATCTACGAACACCAGACCATCTGAGTCAATCACAGAGAATTGACATGATGACGGAAATTGTGGAAGTTGTCGGTAAAGCGAGCATTCTCCCAGAATATCCGATTGTTACCAGCCAAATTCTTTGTATGCACTCGCGCCTACCCTTTGAGGTGAATAAGGCGATTGTTGATTTAGCAGCGCAAAACAGGCAGTATGTTTGTGGGATAGATGTAGCTGGGGGAGATAGTTACTCAAGAGAGCGCATAGATGAATGGATAAAGTTGTATGATTATGCGCGATCGCTTGGACTCAACACCACAGGACACCTTTATGAAACAACTGCCGGATGTGATCCCCAACTTTTACCGTATCTGATGCGGATTGGTCACGGCATCCAAATTCCTCTGCTATATCCCGAATTGCTCAAAGATGTAGCTTTGCGAGGTCAGTGTTTGGAGGTTTGCCCCACAACCTATCTCAAAACTGGTACTTTGCAGGATATACGTCAACTCAAGTTAGTATTTGACCGTTGCTTTGATGCTGGGGTAGATATTGCAATTTGTACTGATAATGCTGGCTTGCACAATGTGCGTCTACCTTTCGAGTACGAGAACCTCTTAACTTACAACATTATTAATTTTGAACAGTTACAAGCTTGTCAGGATGCAGCATTCCGTCATGCTTTTGCTTGGCCCTATGGACAACGCCCAGTTTCCCTGTTGAATGGGCTGCTAAACCCGCAACCCACTAAAGCCCTAGCCATGACTGAATGATGAACTTCCGTAGGAGTTTGATCAAAATCAGTTATCAGTTAACAATTAGCAGTTAGCTGATAACTGATAAACTTTTTCTGTGGAATTACCTGCTGCCTTCCAAGCAGAAAAAACACCAGAAGCCTACAACAAGCAGTTGCAAGCAGTGAATTTGTCCTCTTAGTATCCTGCTAACAATGCATCACGGAGAAAAACGTATTGTAGTTCAAAGTCAATCGGCTCAAGCCTAGACAACAACTCTTTTGCTTGAGCAGAAAGTTGATAGTCAGATGGTACTGGAACAATCGTGGAATTTTCCATGCCTTGAGCCAAGCGATACCAAAAAGCCAGTTTAGTATTGTTGCTTAACGAATCATATTCCCGCCTGATATCTGTGCTAGAAGGTGTCAACAAATCTCGCATGATTTGAAGTTGCTCTTCATGGGACTTTTCTTTTACTTTATTAAAAAGTTCATCAGAAGTATCGGGTGCTGTTCCTTCAGGATCTCCGGGTCTGGTCGAACCACCGATTTTGATATAGACATACCACAGGACGGCAAGTTGGTTATCTATGGACAGGTTTCTAAAAAGCTCAGCATATTCTGCTGGTGGTGACTGAGTATATTGTGTCATAATTACCTTTCAAGTTCTACAAAAATGAGTCTTTAAGGTAGTGAAAACTGAAATAGAAACTCCTTAAAGACTCTTACTTAAATTAACGATTGGTTGATGTATATACGTCTTACTGAGGATATAGATGTAAAATTTTATGAAGTTGTATAATTCCAAACTTGAGTAGAGCGAAGACAAAGGATTAATGACCTTTAGAGGTAATTTATAAAGTCAGTAGATAGAAAAGTTTTGTTTGAAGAGCGATGTGTTTGAGTGAACATTTAGTTCCAATAGTGTCAACCCTTACTGGAGTTTCGTGGGACGCGCACTCAAAGGACGCATAAGTAGATAAGATTCGTCCACTAAAGTTCGGTAAACACCTTTGATATTGAGCGGCAGCCACTCCTCATACATCGCCAGATCACGGTATGTGTCGAGCCGGATTTCTTTCTGAAGAGTAGGGAGGTCTTGCCCTGCGAGAATGCCATCGCGCACGGCGTCATAAAGAGTTTCCAGATATTCGAGATACCGTCGCACGTCTTTTTTCTGACCAGCCTTAGCATGTCCGCCCACAAACACTTCAAAATCCATGTTCAGCACCGCGCGTGTGGAATCGATCATCCCTTGGATATCGTAACCTTGAAGATCTTTGTAGGGCATGCGGCCCAGCACAATCCAGTCCACCACATATAAAACGGAGGCGGGTTCAAACAACATTGAAATGGAGCCACGCCCGTTGTTTGTTCCGTGATAGCGCAGGTGCACCCGACTATCGCCAAGAAAAAGCGTCATGTCGTCCTTGAAGACGAGGTTAGGAATGCGAGTCTGCGCTTTGGTGTGAATCAAATCCTCGCGCGCCAGTTGATGGGAGATAAAGTCGATGCCTACGCCATCGAGAACTTCGCCCCCATAGGTGTGATCTGGATGATTGTGGCTGTAGATTACATAGCGAATCGGCTTGCCAAATCGTTGCGCCAATTCGCGCTTGAGCCAGGTAGCCGCTGCTTTATTAATCGGATCGGTCACTACGATTCCCGCCTCTGTCACCATGAAGACGGAGCAATAATTTCCAGCAGTCAGACGATAAATGTTGTCGCGAATCAGGTCAATGCGGTATTCCTGTGCCAGGACGGGATTTCCAGCACTCACGCGATAAATGTTGCCGCGAATCAGGTCAATGCGGTATTCCTGTGCCAGGACGGGAGCGCATAGAAATAAAAGTCCCAGCAAAATTCCAAATCCTTTAGCAATATATTGTTTATTCATGAGTGATGGAAAGTTTATATACATCAGGCTCAAGGCTCACCAAAACACGCAAACCCAGGTTCTATATGCTTAATTTTTGCTTTTATTGCAGTCTCAGCTTTTTTGTGCCTAAATCAAGCCTTTGAACTCACGTTAACCTAAAGGCATTTCACGGCTTGGCCACTGACATTTACCACTATTCCAAAGGTTGAAAGAGACAAAAATCTTCTTAAGCCAGCGATCGCTACCATCGAATCGAGGCGTAAATGATGTCCTGGCGTGTACAGTGCGCTTATTATTAATAATAAGCAAATCTCCTTTAGTTAGAAAAACTCCAGCCGCTAACTCTGCTGCTTTCTCACGCAGTCTTTCATAAGCCGATTGTACCTCTTCTATGGGACTACCTATAGTAGATCCTGGGGCAACATTTTCATCAGTCAGATTCACACAAGGATTTTCTATTGTACCGGTAATGGCTGGTTTTTGGAAAAATTGGTCGGCGTTGGGAAATCGCCATTCAATAGGGTGAAGACGCAGTAACTCAACATCCTCAGGTTCTAACGCATTGCACAGAGTCCGTGCATCACATAGCATAGTGTAAGCTTTTTGGGTAGAATCGCCCCGTAAACAAAGTAAAAATAACAAGTCTGGGGACGTTGTCTCTGGGTGGAAGGGGAAGTCCCGATGCATTTTTAGTTCTACTAAGCTACCCCCCGTTGAAGCCAAGTTTTTTTCTGCTTCCATAGGAACCAAATCTTGGATTAATCCGCCTCTCTCCTTGAGATAGGGATAAGTAAAAGGCTGGCCAAAACATCTACCAATGCCTAGGATTAGCCCTTCACTGATGGGACATTTAGCTGCACTCGCCCCAGAGGTTTTTGGGGTTAGGGGTAACAAGTTGTCCACAGGTAGATTTTTGAAGAGTAAGGCACTAGGGGCGTTGGGAGCGAAACAAAATTCCTCGATCGCCCTCAAGACTTCTACCGTCATCTGTTTATGGACTAACCAATGGGCTTTGGTAATAAACACTTCCGGTTCTGTTCCCCAGTCACAGTTCCCCATCACCTGGGTAAATTCCTCAGAAAACCCTAACCAAGATAGATCCAGACTTTGGAGAGTGGCCTGGTTAACCCTCAAAGGAGTTTGGTGGTGCTTAAGGGGTGATGTTATTTGAGACATAGGATTAAGGATAATTTTAAATACAATGCCTTTCGGCTCTGGGTTTTCATCGATATAGTAGCAAATTATTCGCTCGCAGGATTTAATCATCCTACTACTCGACCAACCCAAAATTGCCGGGTTAAGGCAAGCAGGGGAGGCAGGGGAAGCAGAGGAAGCAGGGGGAGAAAGAGATTTTTCTTGCTGCTATTAACCAAGCATTGTTACCTTGGCAGACTACTACCTTTGTCAGAGCAACCAGAATTTCTATGAAAGATGATGCAATTGGTCGAAATATTTTGGAGCAAGTTGCGATCCATCCTCTACACTGTAATTTATGGCGTCAACTATTTATGCTTTACCAGCAGAAGTCGTACATCTGATTACAGCCGGAGAGGTTATCGACTCCTTAGCCTCTGTAGTGCGAGAATTGGTAGAAAATTCCCTTGATGCAGGTGCAACACGAATTGTTGTTTCCTTATGGCCCGGGCAATGGCGTGTACGTGTGGCAGATAATGGTTGCGGAATGACCGAATATGACTTGCACAAAGCAGCAACCGCCCATAGTACCAGTAAAATTTGCAGTTGTGCAGATTTGTGGAAAATTACAAGTTTGGGGTTTCGTGGAGAGGCGTTGCATAGTTTGACGACGCTGGCAGATTTAGAAATATTAAGTCGTCCACAACGAGGAGATTGTGGTTGGCGATTCGTCTATGGCTACGGTGGAGAAGCATTGTATGTGGAAGCTTGTGCGATCGCCCCCGGTACCATTGTGACAGTCTCAAATCTATTTGGAAATTGTTCAGGTCGTCGTCAGGGGTTACCAACCTTAGCACAGCAAATGAAAGCAGTGCAAGCAACAATTCACCAAATCGCTTTATGTCATCCGAATATCACTTGGCAAGTCTGGCAAAATGATAAAGAGTGGTTCACCCTTTGTCGGACTGCCTCAATAGGACAACTGTTGCCCCAGATTATACATCAAGTTAAAGAAGCTGATTTACAAGAGTTAAAACTAGAAGTACCACCACCTCAAAACTCTGCACTCAGCACTGAGCACTGTGCACTCCATTTAGTAGTAGGATTACCTGATCGTTGTCATCGCCATCGTCCAGACTGGGTGCGAGTTGCTGTGAATGGAAGGATGGTGAAGTCATCGGAATTAGAGCAGACTATCTTGTCAGGATTTCATCGGACATTACCGCGCGATCGCTATCCAATCACTTTTGTGCATCTATTGATTTCTCCAGAGCATATCAACTGGAACCGTAACCCAGCAAAAACAGAAATTTATCTTAACCAACTCAGTTACTGGCAAGAACAAATTAGTACGGCGATCGCACAAGCACTCCGCATCAATTCTACATCTGTTAAAGACGCTGTTCACACAACGCGAGTTGGTAAATTACTCAAAGCTGCAGAAGAAAAAGGCGGATACAATGTCAATCGTTCGGTTCCTAGTGAAGAACACAAAACGCATCAACAGAAGTTGCTAGCAACGTCTCTACAACTAAAAGCTGTTGCTCAAGTAAATAACACTTATATCGTGGCAGAACATCCTACTGGAGTGTGGTTAGTTGAACAGCACATTGCCCATGAACGAGTTTTGTACGAGCAATTGTGCGACAATTGGAAAATTATTCCAATTGAACCTCCAATCATTCTCTATCAATTATCTCCGGCGCAAGTATCGCAACTACAACGAATTGATTTAGATATAGAACCCTTTGGTGAGCAACTTTGGGCAGTTCGTACGGTTCCCACACTTTTACAACAGCGAGACGACTGTGCAGACGCCATTTTAGAACTGAGTTGGGGAGGTGACTTACAAGCAGCACAAGTTGCTGTCGCCTGTCGTAGTGCTATTCGCAACGGTACTCCCCTCAGTTTACAACAAATGCAAACACTTTTGGATGAATGGCAACGCACGCGCAACCCTCGTACCTGTCCCCACGGACGTCCAATTTATTTATCTTTGGAAGAGTCAGCTTTGGCGCGTTTTTTCAAACGTCATTGGGTGATTGGGAAAAGTCACGGGATTTAGATTAACAATGAACAGTTGAGCGTAGGGTGGGCAGTGTTGTTAATTGCCAGATTATTTGTTTGCGTTGACAAATTATATAGGAATCCGGTTTGATTTGGTGAGACCAGTGCTGCAGGAGGGTTTCCCTCCGTAGGCATCTGGCGAACCCGATAGCCGTAAGGCGTGGCGTTAGCCATAGGGTGAACTAACAAAGTCAGGGCGCTTAACAGGGAACGCTTAACAGGGAACGCTTAAGAAGCAATAAAGGTGTACGGAGTTTTTTTCAAAAATCAAATAGGAGTCCTATATCAAGTCCGGTTGATTAGTTATTATTCCTAAATCTATGCAGAACTTGATAGAAATCTTTCTGAAGAGGGACGGACTTACTCAAACCTCACGAGAATATGGAAAAAGTGAGTTTGCTTCTCATAACCGATAAAACCTGTAGTCTGGAGTTAATAATAATGGCCGATGTGACAAATATAGCGACTAAGCTTGCTGATCTAAAGCTTATTCAGAATGTTCTGTTGGAAAGTGAGCAAAAGTTAATAGCACAGACGGACGACAAGACGATTTGCGAGCGGCTCGAAGGAATGATTAAGAGCGATCGCGAAAATCTCGGCATCATCGAAGCAGCTATTTCTAAATACGGCAACGCTTCAGAACCTCGCGACATTACTCAAAAACATGCTGAGAAGGTAAGCCAAATGATGAGCGGCTCCGAGCTAACTCTGTATGACAAGTACTTACAGCTTGAGTTGCTAAAACATCAACAGACAATGACCGGGCTGGTTCTACACAAGGTTGCCCAGTCCTTGAATGATGACCTTCAAAATCTGATGGAACCGCTCAACCGAGTTAATTTTGAAAATCGCGCTCACCAAGAGATTCTTAAAGGCGTTCTTTACTTCGTCGGAACGCGAGAGATAGCCGGTAAGGAACCTGACATGGGTCTGTGGGCTAGCATTGAACAGGGAATTGCAGCCCTTAAGGGTGCTGTAAGCAGCGCGGCAAGCTAGCAATGAGTGGCAGAGGGCGCGTCATTCATGGGAGCGTAATAGATTCAAAAGTCAGGGGAGGATGTCAAGGGACGTTACCAGGCGTTAAGCGTAGCTCTGCCGTAGGCGATCGCTATCGATTCAATTCCTCTGTTCTTCATTCAGGGAACCACAGTTGAAAAATTTTATCTGTTTTCCCACGGGGTGGGTTTGTGTACTAGTTTCCATACAGGGCTGGTAAGAGTTGCATACAGTTTTTGTGCCGCTTCTAAAATTCCTGCATAGCCTGCATAAGAATGATTTTGTTCTGCCTTTATATCTAATGAAGGAATCTCACCTTTAACAGAGGTGTATTGATAGCGTTCTGCTGTAATTAACATATCTGCTTTATTGTCGTTAATTATCTGTAGAATTTCCTCTGGAGTATTTTGTTGGAGAATAATGCAATCCTTACCCAGCAACTTTTGAATTCTTGCTTTATCCTCCTGACTACTTTTAACAGCGCTGATAGGGATAAGTTCTATCCCTAATTTTTGAGCTGCCGAGATAATTGACCAACTTTTCAGTTCTTGTGTATCAATAACAATACGTTTGCCTTGCACAGAAGTGCGATAAAAAGCAAGTTTCTCTTCTAAAGCACTAGTTTCTAAGGCAATAAATTTTTCTGTACGTTCTTGTAAGTCGGAGTCTCCCAACTTAGCAGCAATATTCCGTAAGCTTTGATTGATGTTTTCTATACCGTAGAAAGACTCTTGAATGTATGGAATACCAAAGCGTTCTTCCATCTTTTTTGCCATTTTAAGCAGTGCTTTGGAAGAGGTGATCACATTCAGCTTGGCACGATGGGCATAACAAACTTCCTTGTAGCGAGTATCACCCGTAATTTTGGAGAGGACTCGGATACCTAATTTTTCAAATAGCGGTAGAATGTTCCACATTGCAGCAATGTTGGATTCACCGATAAGATTAATATCATAAGGTGTAGTAAAGTCTGGTTCCGCTGTGCCTATAACGTGTTCCAACAAAGCTTCACCAGCGATGCGCATACCGCGATTTTTACGACCAACAAATCCGGGACAGTCTACAGGAATAATCGGAGTTCCTGTTTGCACAGCAGCGTCTGTGCAGGCTCCATTAAGGTCATCACCGATAAGGGCAGAAACGCAGGTAGAATAGACAAATACCGCAGCAGGTTTGTAGCGTCTTTGCGTTTCTATAATGGCGTTGTATAACTTTTTTGCTCCACCGAAGATGATATCGTTTTCATCCATCTCAGTGGTAAAACGAGCTTTATATAGCATGGAACTAGAAGAGAGACTGCTGCGATTTCCCCAACAATTGTTGATGCAACCGCTTGGTCCGTGAATTAAATGAGCAGCATCGGTAATCGGTACTAAAGTAAGCATTGCACCATCAAAAGCACAATCTTCTTGACCTTCTCTCAGGATAGATTCTCGATTCTGCGTTTTGTGATCTGGGTTTTTATTAAATACGTCTTCACTTTTCATGCAAGTAGAAATTCTCTAGAAACATCGGTAAAAAAAAGGAATGGAAAAGAGCGATTTCCCATTCCCCAAAATGTAACCAACCAATAAAAGGAGAAAACAAAAAATTAAACTAATCGTTTTACCGCGCGAACATTTACAGATTCATGCTGACACGGAAAACCTAGAAATAGTAGAACTATACATCAGCCATCAGACTACCTCCACATCATCTTTACCAGCGTTCCGTAGCGCACTGACTTACTTCTTAACAACTTCTACGTTGCCTTTTTTCAATGCTTCTAACGCTTCGCCTTCAAGATCTTCTTGCTTTTTCTCGGCATCTTGTTCAGCTTGGGCGACGCCAATCAGTTTTGCGGCATTTTCTTCGCTTTCGAGAATACCGAATTCAATCAACAACTCTTCTAACTCCTCCATTTCAATGGGTGTAGGAATGGCAAGCATTTTATTGTTGATAACCTTGTCTGCTAATGCACGGTATTCGTTACCTTGATTGCTATCAGGTGCGTACTCGTTCACAGTCATCCGGCGTAACTCAGCGTGTTGCACGATGTTGTCACGGGGGACGAAGTGAATCATCTGGGTGCTTAACCGGGATGCTAGTGTGCTAATCAGTTCGTCTTCCCGGTCAGTTTTGCGGCTATTACAAATCAGACCAGCCAAGCGCACACCACCAGAGTGAGCATACTTGAGAATACCGCGAGCGATGTTGTTAGCAGCGTACATCGCCATCATTTCACCAGAGGTCACAATGTAGATTTCTTGTGCTTTACCTTCACGGATAGGCATAGCGAAACCACCGCAGACAACGTCACCCAACACGTCGTAGCTAACGAAATCCACGTCTTGGTAAGCACCGTTTTCTTCTAAGAAGTTGATGGCGGTGATAATACCACGACCAGCGCAACCAACACCAGGTTCGGGACCACCAGATTCTACGCAACGTACACCACGGAAGCCGGTGAGCATCACTTCTTCGAGTTCCAAATCTTCTACTGCGCCCCGCTCAGCGGCGAGGTGAAGTACGGTCGTTTGGGCTTTGCTGTGGAGCATCAAACGGGTGGAATCAGCTTTTGGGTCGCATCCCACAATCAAAATGCGCTGACCCTTTTCTGCCATAGCAGCGAGGGTGTTTTGAGAGGTGGTGGACTTACCGATACCGCCTTTACCGTAGAATGCTATTTGTCTAATTTTTTGGTCAACGGACATGATGAGTTTTCTCCTGCAATTGAGAAATTAGTGATTGGGTCTGCTAGTTTATGAGGTGTTCACACTGTGGAGTTACAGCTGTGACCGTATGTAGAACGTCGCGCCTTGCTGTAGTACTTCTGCCAACAGGAGGCCATTGGCAAACAGCAGCGCCTACGGGGGGCGATCGCTCTACCGCATACATACGAGGAAGAAATCTCATGTGAGTCTTTAGTTGGTGATTATTTGTCCTAGCCTACAAGAAGTTACTTGAAGGCATTTTTATCAAGAATTGGGCATTTTGTTGAGGTTTTTCCCTCATCTACAAAAAAGTGCTCTTTGAAGTCAGAATTCTTATCTATTTTTTTGTCTATGATGAGGCAAGGTATGTACCAACAAGCTAATAATTAATGAACGCCGCTTGCACTCAACGAGAAAACCGTGGAATGAAACAAGGTGTCCTTGTCAAATCCCCTACTTTTGTGTCAAGGGGATTTCCCTGTTGCCTGTTCATTCTTATATAATGACTATTTAATCAATAGCAATCCACTCTAAATTGTTGCGACTAAGTCCCCAGTTTTGCTAGTATCACAACCACCGATGATTTCTAGTTGTGAATGAACAGACCGACGCTCTAAGGTATTGAGTAACTGCTGTACTGGTGGTTCTTGCAAGTATTCCTTGAGAATCACTAAGTCGTAGCGTGAGGAATGCCAAGGGATGAATTCCAATCCAAAAGCTGTAGCCACAGACGCTGTAGAAATTCCTGCATCCGCAAATCCTGAGACGACAGCATCAGCAACACTATGATGGCTTCTGGCGATACTGTCAAATCCTTTAACAGAATCACATGGCAGTTGCTCCTCTTGCAGTTTACGTTCCAAAAGCAACCGAATGCCAGCTCCTTTTTCGCGGTTAATAATCTTTGCTTTTGCTTCTACTAAGTCAGTCACTGTTGTGATTTGCATCGGATTGCCAGACTGTACTAATAATCCCTCTTCCCAAATTCCAAGAGTGATTAAAACTGCTTCTTTTCCTGCTAAGACTTCACGAACAAAGGGAATATTATGCTCCCCTGTTTGGGAGTCATATAGGTGCATCCCAGCAATATGAGTCTCACCTCGGCACAAACTCTCTAACGCAGCCATGCTGTTAGCGAATTTATACTGGACTCGCAGTTGAGGATACCAGCGTTCGGTGGCTCTTGCCCACAGGGAAAGCACAGGCGCACAACCAGCAATCACAACTGTATTTTCAAATCTGTCTATATCGTCAAGAAGTCTGACTAGGCAGGTATTTGTATCTGTCTGACTATCGATTTGGGCATCAGCCGAAATCATCTCCATACGAAAAGCATCATTCCCAACCAGGGGATATGCAATCCATTGCCCCCCAATCCGCGCCAAACTAACTCGCTGTTGTTGACTGCAAGGGATAGATTTCGCCAAAACTGCTTGGACTTGCGGCAAATCCTGCTCTAGCCAGAATAGATCTTCGACCTTGCAACCCAGCGCCTTTGCTAGACGAATTGTCGTAGCGACAGAAGGAGTACATTGTCCTGACTCTACACCACTAATTGCCTGACGTGTCACGCCTGCTAAGCTAGCCAATTCTTGCTGACTCATGCCTAAGCGGGTTCTAATGGACTTCAAGTTGTTACGAAGGTCATTATCCGTCTTCATTTGGCTCTATCTCTTGGTGACAAAAAGCGTAGCAAGTTGATGCGGATTTACCAGAGTAATAGACCAAGATTGAAATAATCTTAATTTCCCCTTAAGATTATTGCAATGAGCGCTTTTTTGATTCCTTTTTTGATTCCTTAAAATAACCTTAGCATGGATATCGCTAATTTTTTTGCTTGTGGAAAATTTTTTTGCTCCCTGCTGATTCAGTTGGTAACATCTAGGATAATTTTTTACTTTTTATTGATTCATCAATGACTTATAATATTCCTAACTGCAACAGTTCAAGTATTCTGTAATAGTATAATTTTTTATTTTTTAGTATAAAGAAACTAAATAAAAATTGCGTAGATCGCACCACCCTTATGGGGAATTGAGCAAGGCGACGCGCCTAAACTTCTTCAACACGGTTCGGTTAAGATCCCCCCGCCTGCGGCAACCCCCTTAAAAAGCAGGGCTGTTTCATTCCCTCAAAGGCTCATAATGTCAAGGGTTTGTGAAGCGCGATTGCTCTGTATTTTATTTTCTGGAAGTCCCTTATTAAATGGCGACTTCCACTTTAAAATCAAACTCAACTCTAACTTCAGCCATGAGAAAATGAGTTTCGGGTTGAAGTAGGAAAATCAATGAGTCCATTTGACTTAGTTATCTTTGATTGTGATGGTGTACTTGTAGATAGTGAACAAATCACTAACTCGGTTTTTGCGGCAATGCTTAGTGAAATCGGGTTACCGGTCACCTTGGAATATATATCTAACACATTCGTCGGTCAACCTATGACAGCATGTGTAGAAATTATTCAAAAGTCCCTTGGAAAACCTATTCCAGATAATTTTGTCACCGAATTTAGGCAACGCAACAAGAAGAGTTTATCAGAAAAATTAAAGCCAATTAAGGGCATACATGATGTTTTATCTCAAATTAAAACTTCTTATTGTGTAGCTTCAAATAGCACACATGAAATGGTTCAAACAAAGTTAGGTGTCACAGGGTTAATGCCATATTTTGAGAAAAAAATATTTAGTGTTACAGATGTCGCACGCGGTAAACCACATCCAGATCTATTCTTATATGCAGCCGAGAAAATGAAAGTTCATCCACAGCGATGTGTGGTAGTTGAAGATACTCCAATCGGTGTGCAAGCCGGATTTAGCGCTGGGATGAAAGTTTTTGGTTATGCAGAATACAGTCATCCACAAAAATTGCAAGCAGCAGGCGCATCAGTTGTTTTTAGTTCTATGAGATTACTGCCAAATTTACTTGAGCAATTTGACACTCCGTTAACCTAACTTGTCATTACCAACATCTCCTGAAAACCTTACAACAGAAGCTTTTAAAGCTCCTCCTTTCATTTCCATTTTTTGATCTTTATTGAGAATGGCAACGGAAGAATCAGGGTTTTGAAATCTAATTTTTAGGGCGATACGCGTAGCGTCAAGCCTCCGGCTTATCGCCTGTTTTGAAAAAATGTTGGTAATGACAAGCTTTCAAGGGTAGGTTTTTTAGAATCTCACAAATAGTTGAGAAAATTCTCAAGTGTTTAAGGTGGTTTGGTCGTTTCAGGATTTTTAAATTGGCTGAAATAGTCAAAAAAAGACCAAATACAAAATACCTACCCTTGAAAGCTCACCGCCCTCCGGGCGTCTACAAGTCGGGAGACCCGCCGCCCACGGCACTGTCCTCCCCAAGACGAGCCACTGCTACAGGAGGGAAACCCTCCCTAGGCATGTGGCGTCCGCGCTGGCTCACTTCTGATTCAAGAAGTGCTGAATTCTTACGTTTTTAAAACCAAATAACTAAACTCCAGGGTTTAACGGCTCATTGCTGGTACTTTTGATGGTTGCACAATAAACCCATATTTCTTCAGTACAGTCTGAGATGGCTCGGTGGTTAAAAACTGGACGAATTCCTTGGCAGCATCAACATTCTTACTGCTTTTGAGCACTGCCATTGGATAAACAATCGGGGAGTGGGACTTGTCATCAGCGACAACTGCCACTTTTACCTTATTAGAGATTTTGGCATCCGTTGCATAAACAAGACCAGCATCAGCGTTACCGCTTTCCACAGATGCCAGCACTTGACGCACGTTGTTGGCGTAAACAAGTTTGGGTTTGACTTGCTGCAAAAGGTTCAATTTCTCCAGAACTTGCTCACCGTATTGACCTGCTGGAACGCTTCTGGGTTCGCCGATCGCAATTTTCTTGACTTTGGCGTCTGTGAGGGTATTGAAGCTGGTGACACCTGTAGAGTTACTAGGCACAATTAAGACCAGACTGTTGTTTACCAAGTTACTACGGGTTCCTTGAACTAATAACCCCTTTTGTTCCAAGGCATCCATTTGCTTTTTCCCAGCTGAGATAAAGATATCTGCGGGTGCACCTTGCTCTATCTGTTGCTGTAAAGCACCGGAAGCACCAAAGTTGTAACTCAGGTTGACATTTGGTTTACTTTGTTGGTACGAAGTCTTGATTTCCTCCATCCCATCTTTAAGACTGGCGGCTGCAGATACAAGGAGGTTAACCTTGGATTGTGCAATCACAGCAGATGGATCAAACAATCGCAAACCAACTACCAACAACAAGCTAGCAACTACTATACTGATAAAGGGAAAAAGTTGTCTTCTTTTCATAACACAGCGGGACTTACAGAGACCTTGTTTTAACGAAATTGTGATAGGTAGGATCGTACCAAGATAACTCCACAATTACCAACAAGATTAGTAAAATAATACCAACAAAAAACTTGAAAATTTCATCAACGATGATGCTCCCAATGGATCTAATCCAAAGGGAGCATCGTGCACAACGTTGTGTTATGAACTGTAGAGACGTTGCACGCAACGTCTCTACATTATTCGTGGTGGTGTATGTGACTCAAGTGAGAACCGCTATATTACTCTTGTGGGATAAACTTTAGAGCTACACCATTAATGCAGTAGCGTTTACGAGTGGGTCCAGGACCATCGTCAAACACATGACCCAAATGTCCACCACAGTTATCGCAATGCACTTCAACTCTGGTCATAAACAACGACTTATCTACAGATGTGCCAATTGCACTCTCAATTGGGTTAAAAAAGCTAGGCCAGCCAGTACCGCTGTCAAATTTAGTTCCAGATGTAAACAGTGGCTGACCACACGCAGCACACACGTAAGTGCCTTCAGCATACTGCTTATTGAGTGGGCTGGTGTGAGGACGTTCTGTAGCATGTTGACGCAATACACAAAACTGTTCCTGTGTCAACTCTTCACGCCATTCTTGCTCAGTTTTGTTGATTTGTGAGTTGCTGTTTGAAGTTGTCATAATTGCTAAAATTTGTCTTGTATCGTGTGGTTGGTGTCGTTCAGTTGCTAAAGAACTCTCTCATCAAGTTATTAAATGAAGACATACCCTATTTACTAGAATGAGTTTTATTCTTAAACTAGCGCTGAGAAATGACTTAAAATAGCTATTGAATGCTGTTATGTTTTCTGAAAATGTTGTATCTGAGCCATGTCGTAAGTGCCTGATTTAGGACTTCACTTAACTCTCACCAGCTTGATTGGTAAACAACTTATCTACCTGGTAAAGTTCTCACAATATTTAGTTTTACACAAAACCAAAATAAAAGTTATTGCAGATACCACGAAAAAAGATTCGGTATACACTAATGAGGAGGCTAATCATACCAAGTTGCTGTCAAAGATAGTATTCTGTCATTGCGACTGTAGCAAAGCGGAAGGAAGCAATCTCACCCAACTTCAAGCTACTACAACAGAATGCAACGCGCGTATCAACAGTACAACTGACGAGCCTAGACAGGCTAGCATAAATATGCTAAAACTATCCTATTTTATTTGTGAGAATTGAAAGCCACAGATCCCCGACAACTTTTACCAAGTCGGGGATCTTATTGAGAAGTCGGGGATGTTATTGCTATATTCATCCAAACTGCAGATAAAGCCTCCATATCTACCTTGTTTGTCTCACCCTCGTCAGTATTTTTAAACAAAACTGTAAATGCACCTGCACCCAATCTATCTTGAGGAAACATCCGATAACAAGGCACAGAAGTAAAATGCGACTGATAGCTTTGTAAATGACTAATTTCAACTGCCTTAAATTGAGGAAATCTTTCCAAAAACCATTCACAAACTTCCTCATTCTCCTCTGGAGAGTAAGTGCAAGTCATATAACTAAGATATCCTTGTGGTGCTACTATTTTAGCAGAGTTTGCTATAATTCTCTTTTGTCTATTAGCACTTTTATTAATAGCAGTGGGATGAAAACATCCAGGTGCTTTACCCCCTTTAGCAAGTAAAGATTGTCCAGTACAAGGGGCATCCACTATAACTAAATGACTAGATAAAGGTATTCTTTCAGCAAAAAAAGTAGAGTCTTTACTAACGACGACAGAAGAGTTAATCTGACAACGCTTTAAGTTAGAAATTAACATTCCCAAGCGTTTGCCAATGACTTCGTTACTGATTAACAATTCCGGTTGTAAACTTTTCCAAGCAAAGATACTCTTACCTCCTGGCGCAGCACACATATCAAAAACTGACTTAACCGGGCTAGGAATTGTTAACAAAGTAGAAGCGGCGAACACAGAAGAAAAATCTAGACAATAAAAATATCCTTGTTCATGCAGGGGATGTTGACCTGGTTTTTCTCCAAGTGATAAACGGTCTATGAATTGTGGTTGCCAAACTGTTGGTATTTCTACAGAAAAGGGATAATCTTTAGGCTTTTCTTGACACCAAAGAATACAGGGATGAAAAGGTTTAGGATGAATTAAAGTTTCAACAAATACCTCTTGTTCATCTAAGTTGTTAAATAAACGGCGTGAAAGTTTAAGTAATAAATTAGAAGCCTTTTCCATAAAATTTTGTGAAGTGAATAAGTATGTCAACAACCAAGGGTGTAAGGGTGTGTTAGCGCAGCGAGCCGTAGGCTGGGTGTAAGGGGAAAACGCGTGGGTGTATAGAAGTTAAAAGTTAAAAGCTAAAAGGCAAAAGAAAAATTTATTTGTTCTTACCTTATGGTTTTTACTTGTTTTGCCCCTACACCCCTATACCCCTATACCCCTTGCCCAAACCCTTGATTTCTCGTTTCCATGCGTAAGTCCTATCAATGTAAATATGTTCAACACTCAAAAACCCGGCTTCTCCAAAAAACCGGGTTTATTCATCGCTATTATTTTAAGTTGAAATCTGTTTCTTGATTCAATTAAGTATAAGTAATGGGTTTGCAGCTGCGCTTAAAGGCAGCTATGGGATAATTATGTCAGCAAATTTCAATCTTCATGCCGATGTTGCCATGCTGCACCAAAAGCCGCCCCAGCCCCAACTATCAAACCAGTGCTCATTCCCTCAATAGTTTTAGTAGTTTGATCCTGGGTTAGACATTCATTCGTAACTGTGCTGGCTTGCAAACAGGAATTGCTCTCTGCCCAATTTGCGGTACCTCCGACAATTACACCAGCCAAACTACAGGAAAAGACAAGAAGCAAAAGACGTTTGGTTTTTATGTCCTTAGGCAGTTGCATAAAATCTCATGAATGGTAAGTAGTCCATAACTACTTTACACATCCATACTGCTCTTGTCACCAGCTCAGATGTTAACTCTTTTTGCACAAATGAGGAGGTTGGTAGAGGAGGGAGTGTTAGCGAAGCGAGCCGTAGGCTGGGAGTGAGGGAGTGAGGGAGTGAGGGAGTGAGGGAGAGGAGGGAGAGACTTCTAATTTTGAGAGAAGTTGGAGCGGAAGTTTCCTCCGCTCCAATCTTGGGTGATTTTGAATTGATTTGTCCCCTCGTCGCTCTCCACTCTCCTGATATAGCTGTTGCCAGGTAGATTAGGACATGAACTAATGAGAAAATACAGATACCACATTTTCTCATTAGTTCATGTAGAGCATCAAGCCTGTTAAGCGTTCCCTGCTGTATCACTCAATCTTCAAGTTAAAGGGTAAGCGAGCATAAATACCCTGTGGATCGTTCATTTTCCGCAAAATTGCTAATTCCTGTTGCAGTTTTTGGAATTCACTCATCAACGGATCTGGTGCTTTGAGTTGCACTTTATCCACGCCTAAAACAGTTCGTGCTTGTTCACTCACCTGTCCAAAGAAGCGTTCTCTAAGATTGCCTCCTTTGGGATATTCTTGTAATTGCCAGTTATCTCCCAGATTTGCGGCAGTCGCTGCGTATTTAACAGCAGCATCCAAACCGCCAATGTCATCCACTAAACCTATTTTTTTCGCTGCAGCACCGGACCAAACTCGTCCTTGAGCAATTTCAGCGACTTTTTGCTTAGGAAGTTTGCGACCTTGTGCGACTTTATCAAGAAACGTATCGTAAATTCGGTTAACACTACGCTGGTATATTGCCAATTCCCCGGGAGATTTAGGGCGACCAACACTTTGAGTATCAGCATAGCGGGCAGTTTTCACTGAATCCCAGGTCACACCATTGTCATTTGCCAGTTTTTGGAAATTAAAAATCTGTGCAAACACACCTATCGAACCTGTAACTGTGTTAGGTTCAGCAAAAATGCGTTTAGAGTCTGTAGCAATCCAGTAGCCACCAGAGGCGGCGACATTACCCATCGATACGATAACAGGTTTGTCTTGACCAGTCAGCCGCACTTCCCTTTGTATCACGTCAGAACCTGAAACGCTCCCACCTGGACTGTTTATCCGCAGGACAACAGCTTTGACATTTTTATCTTGGCGCAGCCGGCGGAAAATTTTGGCAAAGCGATCGCCCCCCACATCTCCATCATCTCCTTGTCCATCGACAATCTCACCTTCAGCATAAACCACCGCAATTTTATTTTGCGAGTCGCGTTCGACACCCAAGGACTTTCCGGAAACTTCCGCATACTCTTTCAGGCTGATTTGACGGAATGTCTTATCTTCTTTATCGCTGTTGGTCAACTGCTTAAGGTCAGCAACCACCTGATCGAAATATCCTACTTTATCCACCAAGCGATTAGCTTTGGCTTGATCTGCCAACAACAAAGCTTGATTATCTGCGATCGCCTGCAACTGTTGCGGATTTATTTTGCGACTTGCTCCTACCGTAGCACGCCACTCTCCCCAAACATCATCCAACAATTCCTGAGTTTGTGCGCGGTTTTCTGGACTCAGCTTTTTGAGTATGAATGGTTCAACTGCTCCTTTGAACTTCCCTACCCGTACAATTTGAACACCAACGCCGTATTTCTCCAAAGCCCCAGCATAGAACATTGGCTGAGTGCTCAAACCATTGATTTCCATTCCTCCTAAGGGGTTAACCACAATGCTATCAGCCACAGAACTTAAGTAATATTCTTTTTCCCCCCAATCCATGCCATATGCTATGATCTTCTTGCCAGCAGCGCGACACTTCTCCAACGCCTGACGAATTTCTTTGAGGCTGGCAAAGCCTGTAACTTTAGCTTGTGTGGCGTCAGTTCCATCTAAATATATACCAACAATTCGTTTGTCACGCTGTGCTTTGTCCAAAGCCTCTAGAACTGTGCGCAGTGACATCCTTTTATTATCCTCAGTGGATAATACTTGTTGAAGCAATTCACTAGAACTTGGCTTGCCATCAGTTATGTTTGTAGACAAGTCAAAAACCAGCACTGATTTATCTTTCACAACAGGACCGACATCTTTGGATGAGGCTGCTGCAAACAGTAGAAACAACAGTCCAGTCGTTCCCACACCGCAGAAAATGAACAGTCCCAATAGGCTTCCGACTAGGCTGGCAAAAGTTTGTTTGAGAAAATTACGCATATTTGTTATCAGTCATTAGTCATTAATTATCAGTCATTAGTCGTTAGTTATTAGATTGAGGACTAATCACTTCGTATCTTCTTAATATTTCCACTTAATTACTCACCTTTACTACCCAATAACCTAAAAACTAAGGGTTCTTATTTTTCTTTTATTTGTTGTAAATTTTTTGAACACTTTAGTTGTTCTAGTGTAGCGTTACTAGTACAAAATAACACCGTTAAGAATCCTGCTGCCCAGAGGCAGAAAAAGGGGTGTAAGGGGGTAAGGGAATAGGGGAGCCAGTACTGAAGGAGGGTTTCCCTCCGTAGGTATCTGGCGTGTGTAGGGGGAATTAATGAGTTAGTAGGGGCTTGAGACCACTAGCAGTTAGAACCATCAACATCTATGATTTGTGGGAGCCTGACCCCTACACCCCTACACCCCTACACCCCTACTTTTGGTCAAAATCTAGAACTCTCCGATGACAGCACGGGCGATACTGCAAGTGTGTGAGATGACACTACTGATAGCGTTGACGACTTCGAGATGGATGGCGGACGCATCTAAACTAGATGCAGCCCCAGAACGCAAGCGGTAGAGATGTTGTAGATGAAGTTCACGCTTAGTTTGAGTCAGTGATGTTCTACGGGATAAAACATCATTAGCAACCATTGAGTCGAAGGACGCCAGCCCTGCTAGTGCTTGTTGCAGGAGCGACATTGTTTCACCATGATAAGTTGCTAGGTCATTCCACTCTTCGTTGGAAAAAGCAATTTGTTTGCGACGCTGTCGCTTAACGAGTCGCATGAGTTGCTTGTCAATGATATCGCCAATAGCTTCTAAGTCAGTGCAAATATAAAGTAATACAATCTCCCGACGTGCCTGTTCCTGAGTCATTAAATTTGTATCAAGCTGTGTTAAGTAGCGCTTAATTGCTATTTCTATCTCGTCGAGATGATCATCTAACTGGGCAATGCGTTTGGGTATGTCTTTGCCCGCATCTTCAAAAGCGTGGATGCTCAACTGCAACATCTGTGCTGCCAAATCAGCCATCCTGAGGATTTCACGCATTGCTTGCCCGAGTGCCACAGCAGGAACAGACAAAGCAGCGGAGTCAAGGTAACGTGCCCCTGACTTCTGGGTACTAGTTGGTTCAGGTAATAGCGTAGTCGCTAGCTGTGCTATCTGATTGACCAGTGGAGCGAACAGAAGTGCCAGCAGGAGGTTAAATCCCAGGTGGAAAAGCGAAATGACAGCGGCAATTGAAAGTGGCAGGCTATGCAGTAGTGCTGTCAACGGATTGAGCGCAAACAGCGCTAGGGTAGCCCCTAGTAGTCTAGTACCTACATATATGAACGCCAGTCTACGCCCAGTGATACTGCCTCGATTCAAGGCTGTTAACAATGGTGCAATTGTCGTCCCTACATTGGCACCTAGTGTCATCGCCAGTGCAGCAGACAGTGGTAGTGCCCCACCTGCTGCTAGCACCAACACTAGACCAATAGTGGCTGTGCTTGAGACAAAAACGATCGCAAGAATTGTGCCTGTCAATGTCAATATCACAGGTGAACTAGAAAGCGTCTCAAGAACTGCTTTGGTAATAGGACTAGCGGTGATGGGAGCACTACTTGCATCAATCATCGCCAACCCTACCAACACGAGTCCAAAGCTGAAAATCCCCCTACCTATTGGACGTAAGGCTGTGCTGCGGTCAGTGAATATGGCTACTGCCGCACCCAGTCCTAAGAGTTCTAAGGCGTAGTCAGTGATATGAAACGCCAGCAGTTGCACAACCAATGTAGAACCAACCGCAGCTCCCTGTAGCATGATTGCTGCCGCTGCTAACGGCACTAACTGAGTACTCACCAATCCAACGAGCACAGAGGCAGTTGCTGAAGAACTTTGAGTAAGCACAGTTGTTATAACACCCGTCACAAAAGCTGCAAAGGGGCGCTCAGCAAGCGTCATCATCGCAAGGCGCAAACGTGCCCCCAAAGCCCGTTCCATAGCATCTGTGACTAGCCGCACTCCATATAAAAGTAACATCACACCACCGAAAAGCAGCAGCAAAACAATGGTGGGATCGTTGGTTTTGACCATAGTGCTGTAACCTACGGCAATTTGAAAGATTTGCTGTAAATTAAGTTTAGGTTAAAATAATATTAAAAATAACAATAAATAATTCAGTGTGAGCAAATTTTTTGCCCAGAACTTTACTTATATTCCGCAGGTTAATTCAGAAATTTAGGTATTTTCTAAAACGTAGACCTAGTAAGGTTTTCAAGCACCAAAATCCAATACCCAAGCATCTACTTACCCTCCACCGTCTTAAGTGAGAACAAGCTAAAGATAGCTGGATTGTGTTTGACACTGTCATGTTATAGTTTTAAGAACCTTCATTAAATACGGTTTTTAGCTCGATTTATCGTACTTAAGGATGAAGTTCACGTTACAGCGGTTTTCTGTAAGGTGGGCATTGCTCACCAATATCTCAAATGTCTATCACGTAGGCTTTTGTGAGCAATGCCCACCCTACGATTTGTGGTCTATTCATATGAAAACCGCTGTAAAAAACACATATTTGATGGAATTGTTGAAAAAACTTGTGAAGCAAAAATCAATCTAGCGCATAGATTAATCAAGGCAACCAGCTCTAATTTCGCTCTGTTTAACTAACTTTGTTGGTATAATATAAAATTCGGAAGAGAATATGTCAATAAAACTGACTCAATTGTAATAAAAATTACAGTGGTTAAATTTAAATTAAATACTATTAAAGTAAATTATGAATAGGAGGTAGACTCATGGAACATTCTGATCGAACAGACAAAGAAAAACTTCTCTACCCTCGCGCTCGCTACTACGGTCAAATCAAGCCAGAAAATCTCGTGTTTAACGCCAATCTCCAAGAATTTTCCCAGAAGGTTGGCTACATCAGTAGTTTAGAAACATCAGGGAAACTAGCACCACAAGAAGCTTATCAAAAGATTGATGAACTTTGGAAACAGCTTAAACGCAGCAAAAAAGAATTAGGAATTGGCAACGGTTGATCAGACATCACCTAAGATATTTCAAAATCATCGTTGACGACCTCAAATTCTTTTGAATTCAAAGATACAACAATGTCTTCTGAATCCACCCGAATCAGCCAGCGTTCAGTAGGATAATCGCCTGATAATATTTCTTTGGCACAGACTTTTCCAACTCGTCCAGCCACATATGCTGGACGTAAAATCAACACTTTATCTCCGATTTTGGGGGCTATGGCACTCCTCAACTACAACTTTCAAAAATGAACTCTAAACAAGTGAAAACCGATGTATTTATAACCTTGCGTTAACCAATTTTTGGTGTATGTATAACCTTATGTTAACCATATATATATGAAAATCCCCCATTAGACAGACATAATTGGGGATTAACAGCCAAAAAGCCGAAGAAACTAAGCGAAAATGAGTGAGGACTTGTCACAACATGATTAAACCCAGCCTCACACCAACAGTCACTGCCTCTGTACGTGTAGAGACACTCAGCTTTTGAAAAATAGATGAGACATGAAACTTAACAGTATGCTCAGAGATATTGAGACGTTTGGCGATCGCCTTATTACTCAATCCAGAACCAAGCATCTGCAAAACTTCTATTTCTCGTGGTGTCAGTGCTTGCACAGGATTTGTCGTCTGTTTGTCCCGCACACTCGACTCTTTTAAAGGAAGCAGAAACTCGATAGTATCAGAGTGCAGCACAACAAGTCCGAGGGCGATCGCCTCAACAGCCGCGACAATTTCCGACTCTGTACTGCTACTTGGCAATATGCTGCGTACACCAGCACGTAGCGCTGCTTCCAAGTCTAGACTATCGAGTTCATCAGTTAGAACAACAATTGCAGAGTATTGCTGCTGTTGTGAAGAGAGCAATTTTTCCCAGACTAATTCTTGAAACTGACCACTCACATCCAACAGCAGCACATCGGGTTGTAGTTGCTCAAATTCCCTTGTCAATGCATCCAAATCTGATGCAGTACCTACGACTGTGAGTTTAGAACTCGTCGCCACGACAGCTGATAACCCAGCTCGCACCACAGGGGAAGCAGCAACTACAAACACACGAATCATACCACCTCCGCCACCTGACAAACTAATTGCCGTCCGCCGCGCAGAATTTGTAACGGTAGTGGTTCGCTGTTGTTAGTGTTTTCAAGATAGTTGCTTAAATCATGAGGACTGGTAAACAATTTTCCGGAAACTCCAATAAGGACATCACCAACAAGCACACCAGCAGCTTCAGCAGCACTTCCAGAATTCACCGACAACACCAATAAACCCAAATTGCGTTTGTTGGTTGGATTCACCAGCACAGGTTGCAGCGTCACACCAAGCTTTTGACGATTTCCATGCAAAAAATGTTCTACAGTAAGGCTTGGTATTGCTACAGCCAAATTGTTGACAATCATGGTGTTAATTCCGATGACTCGCCCAAGACTGTCAGCAAGTGGACCACCAGAATTACCAGGAAACAGCACAATATCAGCCATAACTACACGCTGATGATTGGCGTGAATAATCCCGGTTGTGACAGCACCGCTATCACCAAAAGGATTACCAACTGCTAAGACCAATTCACCTACTCGTAAAGCATCAGAATGACCGATAGTTGCAGTGGGTAAATCAGTCGCGTCAATTTTGAGAGCAGCTAAATCCTTTGTTGGGTCTATATTAGTACGTACAGCCTCAAAAACTCGTCCATCCCAGAGTTCCACAGTTGCTCTGTTGTTGGTAGCGACATGGGCATTTGTAATAATTAAACTACTTCCCTCTGTGGTTTGCCAGATAACACCAGAACCACTTCCAAAAGAACTACTACGCACTTTCACAGTCACTTTGCGTAGATTGTCAGCCACCGATGCGAATTCATCAGTCAAGCGTGTGATTGTTGTGAGATTCATGTTTTACTTTTCAATTTTGAATGGGTGAATTTTGAATTGGTATCACTCTTCGCTTGCGGATCTTTCGCCAATTGCTATTGCTAACTCAACTAACGCGCCACCTCGGATGACTTGCACTTTGACAGTTTTGCCAACGCGATCGCCACTATTCAAAAATGCCAACACATCACCTGTATCATCTACTGGAGTACCATCAAAACTGACCAACACATCCCCAATCAACACACCAGCCTTGTCAGCAGGTGCATTTGGCTCTACATTAACAACAATCACTCCACCAACAGAAGTTAAATTGAGTGCTGTTCTCAGGTTGTTTGGTAAACGTACGGGTTGCATTCCTAAACCCAGGTAACCGCGTGCAATATGTCCTTTTGCCAAAAGTTGGTCAATCACCCGATTAACTGTAGAAGCTGGGATAGTCAGAGCAGTACCGCGTCGTCCCGATGTGTTCATTCCTACCACTGAAGCTGCAGCATCTACAAGTGGTCCACCAGCAAAACCAGGATAAAGTGTGATGTCTGGACGGATGAACTGGTCTATATTACCGCCGTTCATACTCCGCCAAGCACCACTGACAACACTCACTGCACCTATAGCTGCTCGAATGTCACCTTCGCTACTTCTTCCTAGCCCCAGTACCAGATGACCAACTTTTAGTGTTTTGGCGTCGCCTATGTTCGCCACCGGGATTTCTGCGTTTTCTACCTTGAAAACAGCGATATCAGTGGTAGAGTCACGTCCTATGAGTGTGATGGGTAGAGTACTACCATTTGATAGAGTAACTGTGATTTCGTCATAGCGGCGGAGTGACTCATCAGAAGTGACGATAATTCCTTTGCGCCAGTGAATAGCACTAGGAGAAATACGCCTACCAGCGTTCACGGCAACAACAGCACCACCAACTTGCTCTACAATGTCAGCTATATTGTTGGACAAAGCCAGTAAGGCATTAGGTGAAGACATTTTTTTCCTCTACTTCTTGATGGATAAAACAGGAGTAACTTTTCCTTATGTTGCGATCGTGCCGTTTTTTCCATATAGATGACATCAGAAGAATGGGGAGATATTATCCTAGAAATATGGCTAGTGCCGCTTCAATGTAAGTCAAAAGTCAAAGCTATGTCCTCCGGACACACTACGCGAACGACTTCGCTCAGCTTTGACGTCTTGGCTGTGCTCGACGTCAAAAGGAGTCAGCGCCGGGGTGAGGCTGCGTGGTAGAACCTCGTTGGGCATATATCTTAGGGGTCTACAAAATCCTTGAGAAATTTTATAGCCTAAACTGTATAGTTCTATTAACTATAAGGAAAAAATTTTTATGACAACTAACATTTCGGGTGATATCAAAAAAGAGATTAATAAGTCGCTCTTAATTGGCATTCTTGTGACTGTTTTAGGAATTGTTGCAGTCGCTTTACCTTCTGTCTCTACAATCTTCGCTGAAACTTGGATTGCTTTAATTCTCATTTCTTCGGGCGCAGCAAAGCTAGGTTATGCATTTCAAACCCGCAATCAGGGAGGCTTTGTTTGGAAAATCTTACTTAGTATTCTCTACGTCGCAACAGGCGTGATGCTATTTGTTTATCCTTTGACAGGAGTTCTCACACTGACTTTATTGTTGGCTAGCTTTTTGCTGACAGAAGGTGTATTTGAGCTTATTTTGGCATTCCAACTGCGTCCACAACAAAACTGGACTTGGGCACTAGGTAATGGTATCGTTACCTTAGTCTTGGGTGCAATGATTTGGTTCCAATGGCCTTTCAATGCTGCCTGGGTGATTGGGACATTGGTCGGTATCAGTGTTCTCTCCACTGGTATTTCACGGGTGATGCTGTCATTGAATGCTCGTTCTGTCTTGAATCAATCTGACTCTACTACACAAGCATAAAGCGATCTGCCGAAGGCAGCAGCGTTTGCGCAGCGCCCCCTTAGGGGCTAGCTATCGCACAGAAGTTAAGAGAATAATCAGGTTGAAAACTAACGCTCTTGGCGCATACCGCCAAGACGACTTTTGGTATGACAAGCGTAGTCCTAGAACGCTCTCGAATAGAAACAATTAATACCATTTTCATATGAAGATGCATAGAAATAACCGCATCGCCGTTAACTGCCCTCCCCGCAGGTTTGGGGAGGTTTGCAGGGGTCGAAATAATGTGCAGCCTCACATAGAATTGGTATAAGGTGATTTTGGATGCAAAAAAAAGTTGAATGACACTTATTGCTTGAGCGAATGAAATGTTTGATCTCTTGCAAAAGTGAGATTTTACGAGGTTCTGTTAAGCGTTCCCTATTCCCTACAACTGCCACGAAGTCTATTGAGAGAAAGTAGACAATGACAGAAGTTGATGTATTTATGTCAATGCTTCTTAGCGAATTTTAATGATTCTATCAGGACTAATTCAGAACGTAGACGCGGAGCGGCTTGTCGTCAGACATCGCTCATGCTAGTTATTCAGCGAGTGGTTAGCAGCAACTGAAATTATGAAAAAACGGTATTTTTTACAAGCTGGCGCAGCAATGCTGGGCACAGGATGGTTATCACATTATTTCTCAGGAAGGTCACAATTTATAGCAATTGTAAAGAATGGGTTTGAAATCACCAAAACCGAACAAGAGTGGCGCAAAATTTTAACGCCGGAACAGTTTTCTGTCCTGCGGGAACATGGGACTGAAATGGCTCACACCAGCCCTCTCGATAAGCAATATGCAAAGGGAACTTATGTGTGTGCTGCCTGCAACTTACCACTTTTTTCATCTAAAACCAAATTCAACAGCGGCACAGGCTGGCCCAGTTTTTACGCACCCATTGAAGGGGCGATCGCCACAACCGTAGACGAGTCATTTTCTATGACTCGCGTTGAAGTACATTGTCGTCGCTGTGGTGGACATCTGGGTCATGTGTTTGATGACGGTTCTGCCCCGACAGGAAATCGCTACTGTATGAATGGTGTGGGAATGAAGTTTATTGAAGGTTGAGATTGTTGCTTGCAGGCAATAGGGTATGCCTGCAGCACCACTCGTTTTGAGTGAGATTGCTGGGGTTTTCAATGATGTCCCTTGTTATATCGTGTCCGGTTAAAGACTTATCATTAAGGCTCTTGGGGAGCAGGGGGTAGAGAGCACCGGAGAAAGAGTTTTCAGGTTTAGGCACAGATGCACCAAATTATAACTAATTAGGCGGACATGGTGTTAGGAGAGTAATCAGAGCAATTGATAGCTTCTTCAGTTAAAGCAGTCGTAGGATGTATCGCACATTTGAGATAAGGATTATTTTTAAAGTATTGACATTTCTTACAGGAAACTTGATCGAAATTTTTGATGTCTCTATCCAAAGGTTTTGCTTGTTACTTGTAATTATCTACCCAACTTATTAGGAATTTCTTCGCAACCACCGGGGATAGTACCTCTGGTTTTTTCGCCTCCCCAAGCGCAGCAATAGTAACGCGCAGCCTCAGACATTCGCTGGACATCAGTGAAATTAACATTTTCTACAACAGCCCCTGTGTGTTCGCCAGTTTGATAATCGGGCGGTTCAGTGCGGCTGCGGGGTGAGGCGGTTTCAGCAACACCATAAAATAAGCGAATTCCGTTCAAATCTGCACCATCAAGTTTTGCTTCATATAATATAGTCCGCGAGAGGTTGGCTTTTACTAAGTCACAGCCAGTGAGATCAGCGCGGACAAGATTTGCTTCCGAAAGATCAGTCCAACGCAAATCAGTACCACCAAGATCAGCCCCAGCAAGCATCACCCCTAAATCGATGACACGCAAACCCGCCTTTCGATCTTCTGCATAACCACCATTACCATCAAGAATAGCTCGACCAAGGTGGCGATCGCGCTTTAGAGGTGTCAGCAATTTGGAACGCGAGAGAAAACGGAGAATTTTCGCTTTACCACTACCATCCACACTACTCAAAATTGCTGCTGTGCGTCCTTCAGCAATCATCCTCTCTTGGGGCCAATCTTCTAACAATCCTTCTTCATCCAATACTAAATCAGAAACACCTTGGAAATAAGAATCAATTGTCTGTTGCTGAGTAATAATATTTTGTTGAACAGTCAGCAGGTTTTGCTGAATCGTCAAGTCTTTGGAAATAACGTACTGTCGCCAAGCAACATAGACAGCAATAATGGCGATGAGAATTTGTCCTAAAGCGCCAAACCATTCCGCCAGTGTTCCAGAGGCTTCCCAGTTGATTCGGCGTCCAACAGCTAAGATGCGATCGCCCAACCCGCTGAACTTCACGAAGCCAATCAGACTTGCTACAAGTCCTAAAAAAGCAATAAACAGGGCCCGTTCTTCAGCCGAGAACCAATTTCGTATTCCATTTATGACTGCTGGTAACAGCACAGCTAATGAGATCAGCAAAGCTAGAAGTGTTCCCAACATACCAATCAACCAGTTATTAATGGCAATTCCGAGAAAGGTGATGGCGATCGCCACAAAGATAAACAACAAAGCCCTAGGTTTCACTGTTAGAGGTTGAGTGCGCCCTTGCAAGATGGAACGTGCTTGTTGAAAAACTGCTGTATTGCGCGGAGATTGGAGAGCAGAAACTGCGGAAAGGGCTTGTTGAGTAGCGAGTTCATCTGGTACAAAGCCATTTTCACCTACGTCCTCGAAATCATCTGGTTGTGAGTTGTCTTCAAGAACAGGTTCTGGTTTACCAGACTCGGATGAGTTGGAGTTGGATTCTATCGGCATGATTATATTGTCGCACCAGGAGGCTTCAGTTCAACCGCTGCTTTATAGTATCTGCCAGAGGGTGGGGTTAGATACTGTAACTTATTTTCTGCGACATTGCTACCCATTACTACTCATTTTTGGGTAGATCACAGATTTTGTTGATCAACAAAATCTCTAAGCTGTTCTTGCCAATTGGGGACAGCTTTAAGTTTTTCTAGCTGTCCTCTTCGACCTTTAAAGCTTATTGGTTTAGTATCCAGAGGTTCACTACCATACGGTAAAGCACCAAGCTTATGGTTTTTCTGAACCGGTATGTTGGCTAACCACAAACTAGCTAAAGCGATTGCTGAGATGGGATTTTATGAATTTCGTCGCCAGTTAACCTACAAGTGCGAGTTGCACGGTTCTAAACTTGTCGTGGTTGAGCGTTGGTTTCCTAGTTCCAAGACTTGTTCAAACTGTGGAACCAACAAAGAAACACTTCACCTAAAAGAGCGAGTGTTTGAAGTGTGGTTCGCAGCGCCTTGTGGAGCCAGTGCTGATAGCAAAGCGTGTCCGCAGGACATAGACGGGTTTCCCGTCGCAGGATAAGAGCGTTGGGGTTCCCGAGCCACTGCGTTGGGCGGCTGTGCCGACTTGTAGCATGTGGCGTCCCGTTGTGGCGACTGCGAACCCGCAGGATCACTGCGGTTTTGTCATTGACCGTGATCTGAACGCAGCAATCAATTTGAGCCACTGCGTTGGAGAGGCAGTACTTGATGAGGGTCTCCCGACCTAAGTACCTGGCGTCCCGGTCTCCCGGCTTGAAGCATGTGGCGTGTCCAAAATCGCCAGTTAGGCGAGGTTAGCCTGTGGACTGGATAGTGCCGACACTATCAGAATGAAGCAGGAAATAAACCAAGCCCAAGCTAAAAATTTCCAGCAATGGGTAGCTTTGGGCAGGTGTTATGTAACGGCAAACAAAGAATTTTGAACAAAGTTAAGCCAGTCGGAACAGAAAAATTTCCCGCGCTTTGAGAACTGGCGTACCTAAAGCGCGGAGGCGCTACAGGCATAAATCCGGTACTCTGTTTGCGAGTCAAATTCCGTCCGCCGCGCCTTGTTTTTTCTCATCGGCAAAAAACCGTTGTGTTTGACCGAGTCAGACACAACATCCTGAGTTTTCACACATCCCACGAGGCTTTATGAGTTTCTTCTACCGTTTCTAAAAGAAGATGAACTAGACCTGGAATGAGTGAAGTCAATACTATCATCATCTCCAATTCTTTCACTACTCATGCTTTGCTTGTAATACTGTTGGTAATAGCTGTATGAGGCAGGCATGGTATCTTTGGACTTATTAGCTATCACTCCTAAAATTGGTGTGCCAGACATTTGCAGATCGTCTAAAGCTTGCTGGAATATGGTACGTTTTAGCTTTCCTAATCCTGCGACTAGTATCAGTCCATTGGTATTAGCAGCCAGTAGGTTAGCATCTGCAAAACCCACTAAAGGTGGCGTGTCGTAAATTACCAAATCAAAAGAGGCTTGTAACTCACTCATTAAATCCTGCATTTTCTGAGATGCGAGCAATCTAATTGAGTCAGGCGGAATTGGACCAGCACTGAGAACAAACAGGTTGTCTTCTAAGGGCGATCGCTCAATCACATTGTTCCAGTCTAGATCTTGTGCAATGACATCGGTTAATCCCTGAATATTCATCAGACCGACACGATTATGGATTGTGGGAGAGCGTAGATTTGCATCTACCAGTAGTACTCGCTGCCCCATTGCTGCGGCTGCGAGCGCTAGGTGTATTGCTACAGTCGTCTTACCATCTTCCTTTGCCGCCGAACTGATGACGAGTGAACGAATCGGTGTATCTGAGCTTAGAAGAAGAATGTTGGTGTAAAGAGAGCGAAAAACTTCAAAAAAGGATGCTTTGGCTGCTTGTTGCATTCCACCAGATGTTTCTTGCCAAGCTAGTGCTCCTATTTCTTTCCTTAAAGGAACGACTCCTAATAGCGGTAATCCAGTCGATTCCTTGAGGTCTTTGGAAGAGTATAGAACGTTACTAAGCTTATCTGCAACTAAAGCTGCACCTGTACCCAACAGCAAACCTAACAGTGTCCCCAAAGCTAAGTTTCGTTTGGCACTGCCTGGGCCAGTTTTTGGTTCATTGACTTCCTCTAGTTTGGGATCGAGTAACTTCCAGGAGGGCGACCTCAAAGCTTGCTCAATCTGCAATGCTTGTTTTTTAGCTGAAAATTGAGTCAGACCTTCAGTGGCAATCTTTAAGTTCCGCTGAATATCATCGTATTCACGGATCACAACTGCTAAATTTCTGAGGTAATTATTGAAATAAGCAATTTTGTCTCCCAAAGATTTATCACGTGCTTGCAAGGCTCGGATACGACTTTCATAATCTCTTTTCACCCGGTTTTCTTCGCCAGCTAGCATTGGCAGCAGATTTGCTTTCTGCCCCTGTAAATATTGCAAACTGGGGTTTTCATTTGTGAATTTTGCTCCTGTTTTTTTTATCTCAATGTCTACTGTTTGGATTTGATCCAATATTTTTTGGTAGCGAGCGTTTTCGCTCAGCACCGAATTTCCAGCCCTTTCACCTGGCTGTTGGGCTAACTCCCGTTTCAAATCTTCATAGGTAGCTAGCATTTGTTCTAGCTGTACGCGATTTTCTGCTTGCTGTTGCGTTAAAGTAGCAATTTGTTGAGAAATTTCTTGAGCTTTCTGTGCTGGTTCAACCAAGTCATGCCTTTGTCGAATGATTCGCTGTCTTTCTTGCCAGGCTCTAACCCGATTCTCTAAAGGCTGTTCTTGCTGTCTAACAAAGCTAATTGCCTGATTAACATCGTCTAGACGCTCGTTAACACTATACTCCACATAAGTTTTTTGAAGTTTAGTTAAGACATCGCGAACTAGCTCTTTGTCTGGAGATGTGTATGTGACTTCTAAGATGTTTGGTTTTCCGGATGCTATTTGTAAGCCGCCAACTATTGAGTCGTAATCCAGATTTGGATATTTAGTTTTATACTTATCCTGAAGCTCTTCGACAACTTTGTCTAACATTTTACGACTTTCTAAAACTTGCATCGTCGTCGTAACTGCTTCTACTGACTCAGGAGATGCTATTCCTTGTTGAGAACTCAGGCTTTGAGGGATATTGGCTACTGCCCGACCCTCACCAGTCACAGGTTTTGTTAAAATCTCAAATCGACCTTGATACACTGGAGGATCTGTTTCCGCCTTCAAAACCGCTGCTGTCGCTACTACGCCTGTTACACCAGCAATTAATAATGCACGGCGGCGCAGAGTAGCTCCAACTTGACCAAGATTCAATCCACCTTCTTCATTTAACTGGGCTGTGTAGGCTTGTGACAACGGGTGAGGATATTTGTCTGACTTCAGCATAGCCTTAGTAACTTCTCTAAGTTGTGGTTTTCCGTAGTTGCACGCTTTCGAGCTAAACCTTGGTATACATTTATCTAATGTGCTCAAGTACCAAATTGTTTGATATTAACATCAACGTTGGTGAACCCATTAGTTAATGGCACAGTTTTGATACTCTTAAGGCAATTTAAGTTTTACCCTAAACCAAGTGATAGATACTTTAACCCTGTCTGAAGTCCCGAAAAAATACTAATAACACCGCAGCAATGCACTTAAGTATATTATTCTTATACACTCAATACTCTTCCGGATAAAATTTAATGATATTAATTTAACTTTATTTATTTTAGGTATACACTGATTGTGATCTTGCAGTGCCAATCAAAGGTGTAAGGGTGTGTTAGCGCAGCGTTAACGGAGTGGACCGTAGGTCGCCGTAGGCTGGGTGTAAGGGAATATAGCAATCCTATTTGAGTTGTAAAAATATCGAACCGTCAAGACGAGCCAGCGCTGCACAGAGAAGTGCCTTGCGCGGGTTCCCCGCGTTGTGGCAACTTCGGAGAGGGTTTCCCGACAGAGGCGACTGGCGTCGCCAAGAACGCCAAGAAAAGAGAGAAGAGAAGAAATACATTTTCTCTATTCCAAGCGTAAATACATTTCCCCTACACCCCTATGCTTCTATACCCCTATACCCTTCAGGGAGAACCTCCGGTTCCGCTAGCCCCTGAGGGGGCGCTTTTCTCCAGAGCCGAATTCTGATTTTACCGAGTTTGGCATCTTCTTGTTCAATAGACCTCTTGCAAAAGTCCTTGTTAGAGTAAAATGGGGACTTGTAAAAGGCGATCGCCAACCAGGTGCAGGTGAGCAATCTCTCTAAAAAATAAGTATTGCTTATGAAATACGAGCAAGTAAA
>JAHHGV010000025.1 GCA_019359695.1 Brasilonema angustatum HA4187-MV1 | reverse complement strand
AATTTTTCTAGCCCGTTCCTGACACCGCCCATTAGAGCGAAGCGTCATCCGGTTCGCCACTTGGGACGAGTAGTCGAGGTTTTGGGATTGAGATATTTATCCTCTTTTTTTGGCGAAGGTATTGATACGTAGAACTAGAAACTGGCGACTCCCAAAGTTAGCCAGTTTTTAGCTTTAAAGCTACTGACGCTTTAACTCGTGTATCAATACTTGACAGCGCTTTATAGCTTCTGTTGCTAATCGAAGAACAAATACTTCTAACTTTGATATACCTGCGGCATTTGACTACATTCCAATTATTAGGTATTCAGTTTGGAGTAAGTGAAACGACTGCAAATGATACATTTAATTACTGGTTTCCACTCCTGAGAGGCTTGTTACCATCAAGTTTACTTGAACAGGTACGGGGCTAGGGGGGGAAGAGGCTAAAATAGGTGTAGCAAAAACGAAGAAAGAAAACACGCCTACTAGCTAACCTTTATGTTCACACCTGCTGACTTTCTAAAATACACCCAGTGGTCGGGTATTGCAACATTAGTATTTGCTGCCTTGGCGATTGCGGGTTTTGTTTTCAAATGGGGCATTCGCTTTCGGCTTATTGGTTCAACTGGCTTTATGGTAGTACTAACAGGTGGTCTATTTGCTTTATCATTAGCTCCTTTGTCTCGCACTGTGATTCCAGGTGCAGTACGGTATAATCTGGTTTATGACAACGGAGGAACTCAAACAGTTATAACCATCCCAAAACAAATTACCACCACAGAATTAGAAGCTACTTTGCGTCAAGCGGCTAGTGATTTATATTCTTATGGTCGTTTGGGTGCACTAACAGACAATCAGTTGACAATTCGAGCACGCACCATTATCCACCCAGAACCGGAAATTTCTGTGCCACTTTACCTAGGTCAAGTGAAGCGATCGCTCTCTAGTCGTGAAGATTCTCAAATGACTATCGAGATTTACCAGGAGAAATTTGCTCAATTACCACAAACCACCTCTTGAAAAGTGAAACTAAAAAGGTTCTCCGACACATAGAGAAGTGGTAGTGTTAATTTATTAATTAGGTGTATGTATCATCAATCGACTAAAACTTTGTCTACTCAAACCTCTAGTCCGTTACTCACTGTTTCTGTAGCTCCAGCAAAGGTTCTCCGTGGCTCCGATATATTGGCACAGGCAAGTGATGCAATTTCTCAGTTAGGAAGTCGTCTTCTAATTATAGGAGGTGAACGCACTCTTGCTGTCACCCAGGAGAGTCTACAAGAACTTCTCAAACAGCAACGGTTGCATGTTGCCCAAGCCTGTTATACTCCTGATTGTAGTGAAGCCAGCTTGAAAGCTTTACACAAAGCGGCAAAAGAGCACAAAGCGGATGTGATAATTGGAGTTGGTGGGGGTAAAGCACTGGATACAGCTAAGTTAGTTGGTTATAAGTTGCAGTTACCAGTAGTCACAATTCCCACGTCAGCCTCTACGTGTGCAGCTTGGACAGCCCTCTCGAATGTCTATTCTGATGAAGGGGCATTTCTCTATGATGTCGGATTGGCAAAGTGTCCTGATGTACTGATACTCGATTACGAGTTAGTGAAAACAGCACCACAACGAACACTTGTAGCGGGAATTGGGGATGCGATCGCCAAGTGGTATGAAGCTTCAGTCAGTAGCGGACACTCGGAACAAACCCTAATTATAGCTGCAGTACAACAGGCGCGAGTTTTACGGGATATCCTTTTCCAAAAATCTGCTGCTGCTCTTAAAGAACCTGGTAGCGAAGCTTGGCAACAAGTGGTAGATGCGACAGTTCTCCTTGCAGGAGTTATCGGGGGATTAGGAGGCGCACAGTGTCGTACTGTTGCTGCTCATGCTGTACACAATGGTTTAACTCACATTTCTAAAAGTGGCAGCATTCATGGTGAAAAAGTCGCCTATGGTATTTTGGTGCAACTGCGTTTAGAAGAAATAATACAGGGTAATCAGCTAGCAGCCGCTGCACGGCAACAATTATTAAAGTTTTATGCAGAGATAGGATTACCCCAAAAATTGAGTGATTTAGGATTAGGCAATATTACTTTAAACGAATTACAAAAAGCCGCAGAAATTGCCTTGGCTTCTGATTCTGACATTCACCGACTTCCATTTAAAGTTGTACTGGAACAGTTGATGGCGGCTATGGTTTCCACCACTGCGCCAGTTGAAGGACGAAATCATACAGCTTTGACGCCAATTGTGAAGAAGGATGAGTGAGGATCAGTGAACAGTGAACACGGTTATGGGAAATAAATACTGGTAACTGATTAACTGATAACTGTTAACTGTTGAATGGCATCAAATCCAGAAGGCAAAAGATAAATTACGAGTTATTACTCTTTGTTTTTTAGCTTTTATAAATTCTAATTTGTAAACTATAATTCCTTCGATGATATCAGATTGGATTGCTCCAGCGGAACGGATACAGAAATTACCACCTTACGTGTTTGCCCGTCTAGATGAACTCAAGGCCAAAGCACGAGAGCAAGGGCTAGATTTGATTGATTTGGGCATGGGAAACCCAGACGGTGCAACACCCCAACCAGTGATAGACGCGGCGATCAAAGCTTTGCAAAATCCTGCAAATCATGGCTACCCTCCTTTTGAAGGCACAGCTAATTTCCGTCAAGCTATTACAAACTGGTATCGTCGTCGTTATGGAGTTGATTTAGATCCAGATAGTGAAGCATTACCCCTTCTTGGTTCTAAAGAAGGATTGGCTCATCTTGCCATAGCCTATATTAATCCTGGTGACTTGATTTTAGTACCTTCTCCTGCCTATCCTGCCCATTTTCGTGGTCCAATTATTGCTGGAGGCAAAGTTCACAGCTTAATTCTCAAACCCGAAAATGACTGGCTGATTGATTTGGCTGCAATTCCTGATAGTGTTGCCGAACAAGCAAAGATTCTCTATTTTAATTATCCGAGTAATCCGACAGCTGCTACGGCACCCCGCGAATTTTTTGAAGATATTGTTGCTTTCGCCCGTAAATATGAGATACTGCTCGTACATGACTTGTGTTACGCCGAGTTAGCTTTTGATGGCTATCAACCAACGAGTTTGTTAGAAATTCCTGGTGCAAAAGACATTGGCGTTGAGTTTCATACCCTTTCCAAAACCTACAATATGGCGGGTTGGCGCGTTGGTTTTGTGGTTGGTAACCGCCATATCATTCAAGGTTTGCGGACACTAAAAACGAATTTAGATTATGGCATTTTTGCAGCATTGCAAACCGCAGCTGAAACAGCATTGCAACTGAGCGATGATTATTTACATGAGGTACAAGAACGTTACCGTACTCGCCGTGATTTTCTGATTCAAGGCTTAACGGAGTTAGGTTGGAATCTTAGTAAAACCAAAGCAACGATGTATTTGTGGGTTCCTTGCCCTGTTGGTATCAGTTCTACAGAATTTGCTCTCAAAATTTTGCAACAAACTGGGGTTGTGTTTACGCCAGGTAATGCTTTCGGGGTTGCGGGTGAAGGGTATGTGCGAATTAGCTTAATTGCGGAGTGCGATCGCTTGGGTGAAGCTTTGCATCGTTTAAAGCAAGCTAATATCCGCTTCCATTGACAGACTGATCATCCAAACTCTATGAGTCCAGAGTAAGATGGCAACTAAAAATTCTAAAGCTAAAATTACCGATTAATCCAATTCTTTCGGAAGCTGTTCAGCTATTGTGATTAATCAACACTCTGATAACCTGTTAAACCTTCAACTAAAAAAAACATCAGTTGAGGGTTATAAATTTAGCTGGTTTGATTGGTTTTGTCTATGGTATCCTCCTGGCTGGCTGATTTTATTCAACCGACACTGGCAGCATTATCACAAAGATCCAGATGGTTGGAATTGGTTAGAATACGGGTTATTTTTGATTCCCTGCGGGTTTTACTTAGCACTTTTGATTCGTTGGTTACGGCTTGGCTGTCGTTCACCTCGTCGCGAGATAGGTGAATTTGATCCAAATTATCAAAAAGCTTTTCGAGACGACATTATTGCCCCTATTGTTAAATATTATTTTCGAGGCGAGTTACACAAAATTGAGAATTTACCACAAACCGGTCCAATGATTGTAGCAATGAACCATGCAGGAATGTGTTTTCCCTGGGACTTTTTAACGTTAGGTTATCTATTAAGTAAAACACGAGGATGGTTAGTGCAACCGCTGGCTGATGTCTCTCTGTTTGACCATGTTTGGATAACTTGGTGGTTACCACCTGGATGGTCAAAGATTTTGGGTGGTGTGAAAGCAGAATTAAATGATTTTGAAACTGTAATACAAGAACGAAAAATTCTCTTGTATGCACCAGAAGGTTTACGCGGACCAAGAAAAAGTTGGGTAAAACGCTATCAACTAGAAAGGTTTGATTTGAGTTTCATTCAATTAAGCCAACGTTATCAAATTCCGATATTACCTGTTATTTGTATTGGAAACGAAAATTTACATCCTTGGACTTTAAATATAAAAAAATTGCAGAGGTTATTCAATTTACCATTTTTACCAATATCACCTTTGATGCCATTATTTATTCTGTTTCCATCAATGGGAGTCTGGGCGATGAGAACTCGCCTACGTTACTTTATTCAGCCTTTGTGTACAACTGAGTTAGATGGTGAAGAGAGGAAAAGAGCAGAAATTTATCGTAAAGCACAACAGTTACGAGAAAAGTTGCAAAGTCAAATAAACCAGTTGTTAAGTCAGGGGCAGCGTATCTCAAAAGCTATTGACAAGGAGCTTTAGAAACATCATTATGCAACGCCTATTAAAAAAAGATTCTCTCCTCAAAACTCAGTATGTATGCGAAGCCCAAGAAACGTCGCTGGACCACGGTCTGAATTATATCCAGGATTGATGATGTACTGTAGATCGAACCCCAGTGTGGTGGATTTCGTCACACTCAAATTGTAATAAGCCTCAAAGATATTTTCTGGATTGTAGTTCAGTTTTCCATCACCAATAAAGGTACCGAGTCCCCCAGCTGCTAGATACTGACGAAACGATGAGCCGATGCCATCCAGCGCATATCCCAAACCAAGGGTATCCCGTGGTCGCCCCCAGCCGTTGCCTTGAATGCTCAAGCCTGTCGCAAATGAGCTTTGAATATCTGTATAGTTGTAATTTTCAGTGCGACCATCGTTCCAACTGCCAAACGCAAACAGTCCTACATCACTGCCGAGACTTTGTTCCAGCCCAATACCGAAGCCATACTGGTCTTTTTCGTTATTCCTGACATCTGTGATCGAGGGTACCCCAACTTTTCCATTTGCTCGCCACAGATTCAAAGCATCGTCGAATGAAGCCATAACGGCGTGATCACGAAAACCCAAGAGACGCAGCTTGCCCGGTTGTCCAGCAAGGACGTAGGAACGTTCGATCTCAATGGCATCGTTGTAATGGTCGAACAGACCATAATCGATGGTCGGTCCATTGGATGTAGTCGTCAGAGCAAACCGCCCCACCCGAAACGTCCACTTATCCAGGAAATACTCCAAAGCGGCTCCAACAGTATAGCCACGAGCATTAGAACCGTAGTCAAACGCCCCATAGCTAAGAAAGGCATAGTTGAAAAATTGAGTGCGCGGGCTGCCGGTAAATCGATTGGGACCATACAAATCGGTTTCAGACAGTTTTCCCACCGTCAAGACCAGTCGTCGGCTAGTCACATCCTTAGCCAGTTGGTTTTGCCCAGACTCGACAAACGTCTTTTCTCCCCCCAAATTCCAGGTTTGGCGCAGAAAGGCTCTTGCCAGATACAGTAGTGGCGCTAGTGATCCCGATTTTTGATCCTCGCCATTTGACAGAGATCCCAGCCCTAACAAACCACTGGGTGGTATTGATGAGGATATTTCTGGGTTTAAATAAAACTCGCCGTCCTGCCACAGACGCACCCCAAAAAAGCCAGTGAAACTGTAGCTATAGGTTAAGTCTTCAGCAGTCTTCGATAAACTATTCGCCCCTGAATAAAGGGCATAAAACCCTGGCTTGTACTGGTAGATAAAGGTCCCCTGAAAGTGGGCATTCGAGTTTTCGGTGATATGATGTTCCTTTTCTGGTTGATCCGGTTTAGTACCTGGCTCTGGAGCAGAGGTGGCATCTTGCCGTGAACCAGGATCCTTTTCTGCTTGCTGCATCGTAGTACCTGTACCTGGCTCTGGAGCAGAAGGGGCACTTGACTCTGAACCAGGCGCAGTGTTGAAGATATAGGCAAGCCCCAGTAAACCACCAACGCCAGAGCTGTTGAATGTTCCCAAATTCACTCCCGCCGTCAGCGCGAGGTGAGAATTGATCGGATAGTCGATACCGGCTGTGAGCAACAAATCACTCTTTGTACGCGCTGCGGAAAATGGCGATGATGACTGCAATCCTAAACCAAAATAGGGAGCAACATGTCCTGGTCCTTCTATGGGAAAGTCATAGGTAACGGGTAACAAAACTGTTGTATCTTGGTTGACCAAAAGAGTCGGTCGGATGGAAAAAGAACGACTAAGAGCAAATTTGCTAAATGCGGCAAAGCTAGTTGCGCCCAAAGCACTAGTCTGACCACCAGCTCCGAAGTTCGCCCCTATCCCCAAATAGCTAAACTTATATTTCGGTTTTTTCGCCGGAGTCGGGGTTGCAGGCGGCACAATAGCAGGTGTTTGAGAGACTGGTGAGTCTGAAGTTGGAAAACTAGGTTGTAATTTATCAGCAGAGATCTCGGCTGTACCTGGTGCTGGTACTGCCACCGTTTTCCTCTTGGCTGTGAGTTGCTGAATCCCCATGGGAGCGACAGTTGTCTCTTTTTCGGGGATTTGTGTCGCGAGTTTAGTTACCTGAGACTGAAAGTGAGCATTTGAGTTATCGGAAACCTGTTTTTGAGTTGCATCTGGTTTGGGGTTTAGCTCTGGTGACTTGTCAGCATTAGGTTTGGTTGTGGGAGAAGATTGATTTGCTGGCACAGAAGGAGTATTTGCTGTCATAGCATTACGCTCCCAAAGTTGTGTTAATTCCACCTTAAATGCTTGTTTTAATTTTTGGATATTAACTAAATCTTCTTTTTTTAGGGTATTTACTGTAGCTGTGGTTGCTATCAATTTATTCATACGATTCAAGCAACCATTTAAAGCGATCGCAAATTCATTACGTGTTATCGCTTGATTAGGTGGAAATGTTGCATTTGGGTATCCTTCACAGCTATAGTGTTCTACGAGAGATTGCAATGCTTGAAATGCCCAGTCTGTGGGTTGTACTGACCCTGGCGATGCTGATGTTTCTTGTGCTATTAAATTGTCTTGGCTATTACTCCCAGGACTTTTCTTTAGACTGAGCATTACTTGCGGCTCAATAATTTCTGATGTAACTGGTGTTTCAAGAGCAAATGCAGCAGTACTAACAAATAACATAGTTGTAAAAACTGTTGAGCTAGCTAGCAGAGATTGGCATGACTTGTTCATTTTCTCCTCACATTAAAAAAATATTTTGAGATAATCTGTTAAGTTGCACTTTTTGTCGGCTGGAATCTTTAAAGTGGAGCATTCCAGCCGGAAAATTAAATAACCGAGAACTTAGTCCTAACTAAGTTCTTTTTAGGATAAAAAAATTGAATACTAGTCAGAAAAATTCTCATTATTCATGTAATTGAGATGCTCTTCTCAACTCCTCCGGTGTCCGTTTTTTCTCTCTATTTAAAAATATTCACGAAGAGACATTCGATTAGTGCTCTTGGTATGTGCAAAACGCCCGATTTGTGCGCAAACGCTCATGCTGAGCGCCTAGCAGACTTAGCTCCTTCCTTTGGGAGGCTGCATTGCAATCTACTTTTGACGACAGCTACTTAAAATGTGTGAAATCTTGCTACACCTAAAGGAATTTCCACGTCGCTACCAACTAATTTAGCGAATAAACTATAGATAGAGTCCTGACCGTGAATCGGTTGTTTCACTTTGTTAAGTTCAACAATCAGCTTAGTTTTAGAAGAAATTGTTTCTGGCTCAGGAATATCTAGTATTATCCTTCTGGAATTGACTGAAACATTAATGTTTATTTTTTGACCATTTTCATCTAACACATCAATATCATTACTCACAGCTACAGTAGATGGAACGTCAACAATTAATTGAGAAAGAGTTTTTTTGTTTTGAGGAATATGTAATAAGAAAGAATGTTTAACAATTCGCCACTGAGTAAAATTGAATTGGAGATTGGTCTTGGTGGCAGGAACCTCATTATCATCTGTTTTAGTACTTGCATAGCTAGTAGAAATTAAACTTCCGCTAATCGTAAGAAGAAATGCAGTAGCATAAATTAGAATTCTATTCATTTTTTGATTAATTTAACATTAGTAGAATTATTCAGTACGTAGTATGATAAATCTACTTTTTAAAAAGCTAAAGGCTTGCTGTAAAACAAATCAGTTTTTACAGCATGAATTCTTGAGTCAGAAGTGAAAATTGCTCTAGATCTGCCTCTTAAGTTAAAAATAAGAGTTTCCTCTTCCCTGTCTCCACGGGTGATTCTCAAAATCTTTAAAGGACTGCTATACTTTGGCATAACAGATACTGAAGAACCATTAATAGGTGAGACGAAACTGAGCTATACCGATGGGTATCTCTGCATTGAGTCCAACAAGTTTAGCGGATACTCTGTATAACCAGGCATTAGAAGTACCAACTCTGTCCACCTTGTTTAAGTCAATAGTAAGTGTATTTCCTGGAGAAATTGCCTCAGAGAAAACGATGGTAATTTTGTTGGCGTTTACAGAAGTGTTGGCTTGGATTTCTTTACCAGATTTGTTGGAGATACTAATATCATTCTTGACCCTCAACCCTGCTGGAACATCAATATCCAGTTGAGAAAGTGCGCTGCTATTTTGAGGGATTTGTAACTGGAAAGTCTGGCGAACATTTCCCCATTTACGACCATGAGGAAATTGTGTTGTACTTCCGATATATGGAAAACTCTCAATGTTTGTGATGGAATTGGCATAGACACTAGGAACAGAAGTAGTCGCTACTAAACTCAATGCAATTAAGTACATTAGTGTTTTCATGCAATTTCAGAAATTGTTGCGGGATGTGGATTATTTGTTTTTACTAAATAGTTGAGTGCAGAATCCTGCAACGCCGGGTAACGTGAGTGCATCATAACCTCAGCCGCAATCGTTAAGTTTCAAAGCTCCTCTCTACAACTCCAAAGTTCCTTGGTTTTCAATTAACATATGAATGTAGAGAAGAAAAAAGGTTTTTATTGAGATCTCCTAACCAGCGCCACTAGGCGATCGCAAAAAATGAAAGAAACACTTTTTATTCACTTTTTGAAAACCTTGATATATATGCGTTCAAAAATGTGTTTCTTAAGAGTTGGAAAACCACATTTTAACCGAGTTTTAGACTGTTGCTCACTTTCCCATAGCAGTGATCTTGCACTTTTACCTAGGCGAAAGGGTTAAAGGGTGTCCAACTTTTTCAGAGTTTGAAATATATATATTCCAAATCAATGCTATTAACTTTTGTATTCATTGATTAAGCTAGTATTACCTCAGACACAATGTTGATGTTTAACTAATAGCAAGTAAATATGACTAGAGTATGACTAGCGTTAGTAAAAATATGACTAAGGCATCTTACAAAAATAACGGGATACGCACAACAAGTCAGCAAGCGGGCTTATCGCCTCCTAACTTTAGCCGCCATCACTAAGCTTCAAAGCTGCTCCCTGCAACGCCAATGTCCCTTGGGAGACCACATTCTCACCCGGTTTTAGACCGTTGATAACTTGGATAGATTCTCCATTATCAACTCCTACTTCCACTCGGCGTTCTTCATAGCGGTGTTCTTGCACCTTTACGTAAGCGAAATTGTAATCTCCCTTACGTTGTATAGCGCTCTTAGGTACTGAGAGTAGACTCCTATTCTCCACCAAGATTTTGAAGCGTGCAAACATATCCGGTTTAAGATTCAAATCAGGATTGGGAACATCTGCCCGAATAGTCAGGGTGCGAGTTTGAGGGTCGAGTACATTGGCAACATAGCTAATCCGACCAGAAAAGGTCTTGTTCGGCAGGCTATCGAAAGTCAGAACAACAGGTTGACCAATACGTACGTTATTAACGTCTTTCTCATACGTATCCGCCACTAACCCCACCCGAGTAAGATCCGCTATGGTAAACAATTCCTTGCTGGGATCGGCTAGCTCGCCAGTATTGATGGTGCGGCTGATAACAATACCGTCAGCTGCAGCCTTAACAATAACATAAGGGTATATCTCCCCTGTACGTACAACTTGATCTGCCACTCCTACGGACACTCCGGATAAAGATAAGCGTTCTTCCGCAACTGTGATCGCTGACTGGAACTTGGAGTATAGGGCTTGTAGGTTTGCTTTATCCTTCTCATACTGGGTACGAGCCGTTTCTAGGTCAGCTTTAGCTGAGATTCGGTCGTTAAAGAGCTTTTGCTCGCGTTGGTAAGCAGCTTTGGAAAAGTTCAATTGTACCTGAGCTTGCTTGATATCAGCTTTAGTTTGTAGAGTAGCTTGCAACAAATCCGACTGAAGTTGACCAACCGTATCAGACTTAATCAAAGCCAGTGTTTGGGTGCGAGTGACACGTTGACCTAATTTGACAAAGACGGTAGTAACCCGTCCAGGAACTGGGGGGGCGATATGGGTAAGCAAATCAGCAGCAGCCTGAACCCGACCTGTTAATTGGATAGTAACCGGGAAAGGTTTGAATTGTACAGCTTCGACTTTCAGTCCGATTTGCTGCTCCTGTTGAGGAGTCAATGAAACATAGGTCGGTCCTTGAGCAGGTTTAGCGGCTTCTGCTGGAACCTCAGGAATCTTGGGATCCTGTTCCGAAATTTGTTGGGATTTAATTTCTGTATCCTTTGAGGCTGAGGCTAATAAAAAAAACTTGGGAGTCTTAAGATTCTGACTACAGCCAGCGAGCAGACTCAGAACAAATAGATAAAAAAACCAAAGGCGACAGGACTGTATCATCATCATTAAATCACTCTACGGAATTCGGCGCTGATCACTATAACTTGGCTTGACAATAAAAAATTAAGAATTAAAAATTAAAACCCAATATTTAAATTCATTAATTAAAGATTATTTGTTCAGAATGATAATGGGGTACCAACAGCCTTTTCCAGATCAGCGTAGGCACTCTGGTAAGCCGTCACTGCATCCACATAACCAGAGCGAATTTGTTGATCTGCTTGTTGAACCGCGATCGCACTCGCTAGGTTTGTCTTACCTACTTGATAACTTTCCTGAGCCAAGCCCAATACCTCTCTAGAGTCGGGTAGCAGTTGTGACTGGTACTTGCGGATTTTTTCACGAGCAATGAGCAAAGCTTCGTAGGCAGTACGTACATCGACAGCAATTTGCGATCGCACCACGTTTTGCTGCTCCACAGATTGGTCCATTGTTGCTTGTGCTTGTGCCACTTCCCCTTGTTGTCTATAGAATATGGGCAGGTTCACTGTTACTCCAAAAAATACGCCATTAGTGTTTTGGGTGGGAGCATCCGCAGTGGTAAAAAGATATCCACCGCTTAGTTGCAAGTCGGGTATACGTAAAGCCTTGGCAAGGCGCAGCTGCTGCTGTCCCACTTCAGTCTGCTGTCTGGCGCTTTTGAAGTCTGGACGCTGCTCATAGGCTTGTGCAAGCAATTTTTCCACAGCAGGAAGTTGAACATCGGGTGTTGGTACTAGTTGTGTGTTTTTGACTGCCATATTGAACATTCCAGGGTCGTTAATCTCGATATTCTGTGCGGGGCTATCTCCCAGCAGTGCATTCAACTGGATACGTGCTTGCTGAATGCGTCCTCTGGCTTGTCTGAGTTGGGGTACTGTCTGGTTGAGTGCCAGTTGAGCTTGCAACAATTCCGCCTCAGGAGCAGCTCCAGCCTCAAAGCGCTTAAGGGCGATGTATACCAATTTCTGGAGCAGTTGGATCTGTTCTTGCTGTGAGCGAAAGCTTGCTTGAGCTGCAGCTAATTCGGCGTATGCCCGACGCACTTGCCCGTGAGTATCAAAACGGGTGGAATTGTACTGTAGAACCGCCAATTCGTACTGAGATTTGGCAACAGATATACGCTTAGACCGCTTGCCTCCTAGTTCGACGGTTTGATTGAGGCTCAACTGTTGAGGGTTAGCGCTTTTGTCGTATACAGAGCCAAAACCATATTGAAGGGCAATCTGAGGATTCGGACGCACTCCTGCGATGGTAATGCCCGCAGCACTGATGTTGAGATTACGCTGAGCTGCGAGCAGTTGGGGGTTTCTAGCATCTGCTCTCTGGAATGCCTCGCTCAGACTAAGACGTAGGCTGGAATTGGGGGAAGTCTTGCGGTGGGCGACTTCTGGTAGTAGATCTGCCTCCGTTAAAATTTGGTCGTTGAGGATCTTCTGTGCCTGAGACTGCTTCTTTTGAACTTGATTTTGCCCAGATGGCTGAACTCGTTTTGTTGTTTGAGCAGTGAATTTGGAGGGCTTTTGTTGTCCAGTCTTAGAGGTCAGTTTAGTCTGTGTAATCCTTTTGGAGTTAACTGAAAAATGAGTTGGCAACTGTTGAGGCTGGGATTTTTCTGCAGGAACCTCAAAATTTGGGAAACCCTGTGCATTTTTTTGGGGTTGGCTCCCCGTACTTTGTTGGGGAGGTGGAGGAACTTCAGGAACTGGGAAACTCTGTGCATTTTGTTGGGCAGATGGAGCAACCCCAGTAACTGGGAAATTCTGTGCATTTTGTTGAGCAGATGGAGCAACCCCAGCAACTGGGAAACTCTGTGCATTTTGTTGAGATTGATTCCCCAAAGAATATGGGGAAACTGAAGGAACTTCAGTAGCACTCTTGTTTTGCTGAGCACAGCTAGTGAGAAAACTCAGAGTACAAAAACTCAAGATCCAAAAGTAGTTGAGTTGCATCCTCATAATTAAGATCGTCGCAACAAAGTAGTTTTATAGCAGTCGCCAAAGCCGTTAGGACAAGTCGGCGGTAGACACCTTCAAAGCGCGTATATTGTGAATTTATTGTTGTCCTAAGCTTCCTGTCCGTTGCTATACTTTCAACAAACACAGGGGCAAAACAAGTCAAAAGTGCGCTTTGTCCTTTGAGTACGCCCCGTTGGCGCACCAGACCGCAAAGGGCTAAGAGCGCTTGGGATAGGGGTGTGGGCAATACGCTTGGTGATAAGCATTTCTCACTTTGCGAATTGGGTTTGGGTTAAAGGTTTTTTCTTACCCTTTCCCCCTTTCCCTTTCCCCTTTAACCGAACCGTATTGGGGGTGTGTGGGTGTAAATGACTTTGCCTTTCATACTGAGTCGCTAACTTTAATCAATTTTTCTTGGTACAAAATGTCAGCACCCCATTCTTAGGCACACCGCCCGTTATGAATAAAAGAAATATTGTTTGCCTGTTAAGCGTTCCCTGTATTTCTTAAAAGTTTATTGCTCACAAAAAATAAATATCCTCAGTCTGATATTCATGCCTGCCTCACTTTCTCCAAAGTCGGTTCAACGGCAGGATAATTATTTTTCTGAGGTCTGTTTTTGTAAGGTTTTTTTGTCTGTTTTTCCACTAGGTTATATAGTGTTGGCAGCACTATCAGTGTAAGAAAAGTTGCTGATATTAATCCGCCGATAATGACTACGGCAAAAGGTTTCTGACTTTGGGAACCAATGCCGTTTGATGATGCCACAGGAAGTAAACCTAAGATAGCCACAGTTGCTGTCATCAGTACTGGACGCATCCGCGCCAGCGCCCCCTCATAAACTGCCTTGCTTATCAAGAAGGGTATGATTTTCGATTCTTTATATGACAGTTTTGTATACCTAATCATTTTGAGGCTATTCTTCTGCGTTCCTAGTTGAATTAGGGCGATGTAGGCAGCTTGAGATTTTATGCCGGGGGGAAATATGACGACACAATCAACGTCCGCTTCTTTTGATAACCGAGCAATATAGTCTTGGGACAACTGATTAATGTAGCTTATTAGAATCACGCCATTCTGTACTGCTACCCCAGTCAGGGCAATGAATCCTACCCCTGCGGAGATACTGAAATAAGTGTGGGTAACAAACAAACTCACTATCCCACCAATAGCTGCAAGGGGAACTGCCACCAGAATCAGTAAGGCATAGCGTGCCGAACCAAAAGCCAAAAGTAAAATCACAAAAATCAGACACAGAGTAAGCGGCACAACTACCATCAGACGCTTATTTGACTCTTGTTGGTACTCAAACTGTCCGCTCCATTCGAGTGTATATCCCTCAGGTAGATGAACTTGTTGAGCAACTTTGCTTTGTGCTTCTGCCACGGCTGAACCCAAATCGCGCCCTCGTACATTAGCTTTGACAACCATGCGACGTTTGTTCTCTTCGCGATTAATGACTAAAGCTCCCGATACAGCCTGAGTATGAGCCACTTGAGAAATAGGAATTGAACTTATTGATCCTGGTGGATTAATGAGTAAGTTATCTATTGCTTCTTTGGTGTTGCGATAGGGTTTGGCTAAACGTACCAATACGTTAAAGCGTCGCTCTCCTTCCACAAGCTGGGTCACTGTCTTGCCTCCCACGGATGTGGCAACTAAATTCTGAATATCAGAGACATTCAGACCGTAGCGGCTAGCAGCATCACGGTCTACAACGACTTGATACTGGGGCTGACCAAGGATATGATCCCCTGCAACATCTACCATGCCAGAAATTTGACTGACGATGGTAGTTATTTGGTCTCCTAACTTTTGGAGTACGTTCAGGTCGGGGCCAAATATCTTGATTCCCAGATTTCCTTTTGCCCCAGAAATGGCTTCATCAACATTGTCCTGGATGTACTGTGAAAAATTGTATTCTACATTAGGAATGACTGAAAGCTCCTTGTTCATGGCGCTAACCAGTTCCTCTTTTGTACCGTGGAACTGAGAACGCCACTCTTGTGCTGGTTTGAGGTCTACTAGAAACTCAATATTGCTAAATAAGTTGGGGTCAGTTGCATCATCAGGGCTACCCGTCTGACTGGTGACGTTTTTAATCTCTGGATACTTGACAATAATCTCACGAATGCGCTTGGCAATTAAGGTTCCCTCTTCTAGCGAGATTGATGGAGGTAGCACTGTTGCCCGTAACCAAATGTTGCCCTCTTCCAGAGCAGGTAAGAACTCTGAGCCGATATGTAAGAAGATGAATACTGCAAGCGCCAATGCCGTCACAGATCCTGCAATTATCGGCCACGGATGATTTATTGTCCAGCGCAAAATCGGCTTATATATTGACCGAACGACAGTGACTACTGGGCTTTCACGTTCGATGACAGGCTTACGGGTCATAAAAAATGAGATCAGCACTGGGATGATGGTCAAAGCAATTAGCATTGCTCCCAAAAGCTGGAAGTTCATCGTGAAAGCGAGAGGGCGGAAGAGCTTACCCGCTACCCCATCAAAGGTAAACAGAACAATAAAGCAACAACAGATGATACTTGTGGCAAACAAAATTGGTCGTCCCACCTGCTGGGCTGCTTCTAACACCAGATTGTTGCGACTCTTGCGATCCTTCAAATGATGGCCCTCTTCACTCAGACGGCTAAAAGCATTCTCCACCATCACGACTGCCCCATCAACGATGATTCCAAAGTCTATTGCTCCCAAACTGAGCAAATTCGCCGGAATGTGAAAAAGGTTGAGGCAGATAAAGGAAAACAGCAACGCCAATGGAATAACAGTCGCAGCTATCAAACCACTGGTAAAGTCAAATAAAAACACAATGAGTACAATTATCACCAGCATAATTCCCTCTCCCAAGTTGTGTAAGACAGTGTGGAGAGTTTCCCGTACCAGCTGGAGACGATCATAGAGTGGTACGAGACGCACTCCCTTAGGCAAGGATTTTTGAATTTCTGGAAACTTTTTGTAAAGGCGCTCAATAACTCGGGAAGGATTCTCGCCCCGACGCATCAATACAATGCCCATGACATCATCATCATCCCTGTTTTTGCCAAATTGCCCCAAGCGTACGCCTGTACCAATCTCAACAGTTGCTATGTCCTGGATACGGATAGGTGTCCCACCTTGAGTCGCCGTAATCACTACTTTATTAATATCGTCAATATTTTTGAGCAGTCCGAGACTGCGAATAACGAAAGCCTGACCGTTTTTCTCAATGTAGTTGCCACCTGTAGTACCATTGGAGTTGGTTAAAGCCTGAGAAACTTGATCCATACTCAAGCCCAAGGCTTTCAAGCGTAAGGGATCTACATTTACCTGGTAGTTCTTAATTGGACCACCCCAACTCGTTACATCAATAACGCCAGGGATTTGCCGAAATGCCTTCTCTAAATCCCAATCTTCAATGGCTTTACGCTCCATCGCCGAGTAGTATTTTGATTCCACCGTATAGCGATAAATTTCACCTACGCTACTAGCATCTGCATCAAGTTGGGGTTTGGCATCGCTAGGTAGATCTGCTTGAGCAGTTCGCTGAAGTACCTGCTGCCGGGCAAGTTGACTCGGTGTGCCGTCCTCGAAAGTAAGAACGATAACCGATAAGTTAAGGAAGGAGGTAGATCGCAAGCTAATCTCACCAGGAATACCGTTTAATTCCTTCTCCAGTGGTACCGTCACTAGTCGTTCCATTTCCTCTGCCGCCTTCCCTGGCAAAATAGTGATTACCCTGACTTGGGGATTGGTGAAGTCGGGATATGCTTCAATTTCTAGCGTTTGGAAGGCTCCGTAACCCACTACCAACAGCAAAATAGCAATTGCCAAGGTAATATAGCGGTTTCGGAAAGCAATGGAGATGAGTTTATCGATGAGTTTATTCACGACGCTCAATCTAGATTTGGGTGTAGGTTTCAACTAAGCTAGTAATTGGGGTAGTCTTTTAAAACCGAACCATACTAAGCCAAAAGCAAAAAGCTTTACGGTCCAGGTTCCTTGGTTTTCCAATGTTCCAGCTTTCAAAAAAGTTATAAGAAGACACAAGGGCTTATGGCAGGGGGCACAACAAGCAGGTAAAAGGATTCAAGACCATTAACCTTCGCTTTGTTAAGGTGTTTTTTCACTCGGACATCACAAGGCAGAACAGAAAAATCATAGGATAGTTTGAAAATTCAGATTTGTTCAAGGTTTAGGCATTTTTTCTCGTCAAAACTCGAAAAGATGAATCATACCAAGTTGCGTTAAAATATGTCATTTCTCCCGTTGGGCTTTGGACAGGATAGAGAAGAATATTGATAACGGTAGTATTACGTAATATTAAAAAGAGCATTTAAAGAGTAACAAGCAAATATGACTAGAGTAAGACTAGCATCAGTAAAAATATGACTAAACAGCCCTCGGTATTGAAAATCTAAACATCGATCCTTTGCCTAATTCACTTTCCACTTCAATTTTTCCGTTATGCAGTTGCACCAATCGTTTGGTAATCGCCAGTCCGATGCCATTTCCTCCTGTTCTGGCATTGCGTGACGGATCTGCCCGCCAAAAGCGCTCAAAAACTTTAGGTAAATCTTCTTGAGCAATTCCAATACCTGTGTCTGTGACTGCGATCCATACATAATCGCCCTGTAACCAAGCGCGAATAGTCACTATTCCATTAGGGGTGTAGGTAATTGCATTGCCGATCAGATTAATCAGAATTTGCTTGATGCGATCGCGATCAGCATAGACAGGAGGTAAATGATTTGGTATCCGCAATTGCAGTTGACAATTTGCCTGTAAGCTTGCTGCCCGAAAGGTTGTGACAATTTTCTTGAAAATCGGTGCGAGGGGCAACGGCTGAAGTCGCAAGGGCAAATAGCCCGTTTCGACCTTGGAGAGTTCGAGCAAATCATCCACCAAACGAATCAATCGCTCAGCTTCCTCACTCATTTGCCTTTGGATCTCGGCGGTCATTTGGGTCATCCCAGTATTGAGCATTTCTAGATAGCCATGAATCACAGTAATGGGCGATCGCAACTCGTGAGCCATATCACTCGTCAATTCTTGCCGCCGCTCTTCGATTCCTTGTAAGCTAATAGCAAGATGGTTAAAACTGCTGGCTAAACGATTAATTTCAGGAATCGAAATGTGAGGTGCCCGTGCTGTTAAATCTCCACCGGCAAATGCCTGCATTGCCTTTTCCATCGTTAGTAGCGGACGTATAATAATGCGTGAAGTCAGTATGCTAACAGCGCTGACACTCAAGAGACTAACGAGGGCTGCTACCACTCCGTCCTGAAAATTTTGACCAGATAAGTGACTCACCAGATTGACGATGCTAATTCCCAACAGCATCACACTCAGGTGAGACAAAAGTAATCGTAGCTTGAGACTGAGTGTCCAATGATTTACCAGAAACATGTTACACTTTGCCATTTGAGTCCGTAAAGCTATAGCCAATCCCAGGTACCGTGCAAATAAACTGAGTCTTATCTAGTTTTTCACCAGTAGCATTGGTGCTGCATAGCTTTTGTCGTAGACGCTTAACGTAAGAATCCACGATGCGAATGTCACCAACATAATCCATTCCCCAAACAGTATCGAGCAACTGTGAACGGCTCCAAACTCGTCCTGGTCGGCTAGCTAATACCACCAGCAAATTAAACTCTAATGTCGTGAATTTAATCGTCTCTGTTGTGCCATTGGTGTCTTTGAGATGGACAGTCCTACGTTCTTGATCTATTAGTAAATGGCGTGTTTCGATCATGTTTTCTGAATTGACTTGCTGTCGCTGCTCTCGTCTGAGCAATGCTCTAAGCCGCACGGCAAGTTCTACCGGACTAAAGGGCTTCGGCATATAGTCATCAGCCCCAGTAGAAAATCCAATGATGCGATCAATTTCCTCGATTTTGCTCGTCAACATCATGATGTAGGGATCTTTCTGCTTTGATTTAATGAACTGACGAATATGGGCGCAAATATCTAAGCCATTTCTCCCTGGCAGCATCAAGTCGAGAATGACGACATCTGGTTGGAGTTTACTAAATTTGTCTAACCCTTCATTTCCATTGTATGCAATATCACAAATGTGTCCTTCGCTCTCTACACAGAGGCGAATCATCGCAGCAACATTCACTTCATCTTCGATTACTAAGACAACAGCCATACAAAGGTCTTTATTTCTTCATATTTTGACATCTTGCACTACTGATAATTAATACTTTATAAAAGCCAGTACAATATCTAAAGCCTTTATTTTAGTGAAAAAGCCAAAAAAAGTGATGTAACTTTCTCGCGCGGGTTTTGACTAACCCTAGGCTTATACGCAGAGGTGCAAGCTCTCAGCGCCCAACTAGCGGCTTACGCCAGTAGCAATATATGGAAGAAGCATATTTTTCAGTATCTCTAAAACCCTTGCTGTATCAGGATTATAAAATGTGCATCTTAGGAGTCTCCAAAGAGTCTAGATAGAATTTATACAAAATTTAAAAAAGAATGCGACAGATACACACTCCCAAACCCTTGTGATGTCTGGCTTTCTTAATTTTGAATTTTGAATTTTGAATTTTGAATTGGTATTACGGGTATATCTATGAGAGTGGCATTTAATTAATAGCAAGAAAATATGACTAGAGTAAGACTAGCGTTAGCAAAAATATGACTAAGAAGCGATCACAAACAGGACTTACGCAACTGGCACAGGCAAGCGTTAAATTTTAGTACATGTGTATTGGCAAGACTGACGCAACTGGTACAGGGCGATAAGCCGGAGGCTTGACGCTACGCGTATCGCTGCAACTGTCACAAGCAATGGCATGGCATATCTGTGTGAGCTTGTCCAACAACTAATTGATCAGAGTGAAACGGGATGGACTGTCATTTGGCAACACCCCATTCTCATTCTTTTGTTCCATTCTTCATCAAAAATTTACAAAATAGATTTTTACTATATGTATATCATTTAGAAGAAAGTTTTCTGACGCTCATTGTAATTAAATACGAAGACTTAAACTCTGACAAAATTAATAATTTGATATTATTTTACTAAAAAATAATCAAAATTAAGTATTTTAGAATTTAAAACAATTTTGTAATTATTTGTTATCAACAAATAATTACAAAATTAAGCCTTTAGGAAAACTATCCAAAATTTACAGTAGGAGACAAAAAATATGTTCTTGAAAAATAGAGTACTCACAACTGTTTTTTCAACTATCTTTGCTTTAGGTTTTGTCAGTACAGGAACATTTGTCAAAGCAGAAGACGCACCGCGAAAATTGTCTTGCACAAACAAAACGTTACAGGGTGACTACGCATCTCAAGTTTCTGGTTTTCAAAATCCTGGAGCCACTCCTTTTAATTTACTCTTTCTAGACAGATTTGATGGAAATGGCAACATACAAGGGATTAAGGGTGCTACCAGTACTGGTGGAGAGGTTGCACAAGATTTATCTGATACTAGTACTTACCAGGTAAATAGTGACTGCACTGTTACTCTATCCTTTCAAAATCAAAAATTTAAATACTTTGGTGTAATTGTTAATAATGGGAAAAAAGTTTTGATTCTAGAAACAGATTCTGGTACGAATATTTCTGGAGTGTTGGAAAAAGTTAATTATTAAGACCTTGAATTAAGACACTCGCATTTTGCAACCCTAGTTAACGCACTCTACTATTTCATGTGACTTTTCACGGCATGTGGAAAAGCCACAACACTAATAGGGTGTGAGCGTATATAGAGATGATGTTCAGTATTCGGCTAAATTACTAGGACTTACGCAAGCGTGACAGTATAAGGTCAACTGGCATATATATTTCAAATTGAGTAAATGCTCGTAAGCATCGATTTATAAAGGTTATAGCCAAATTCTATCCGTGTGACAGTTTGAAGAAAAATGTGCCAGTTGCCTAAGTCCTGACAAAGAAAAATTCTGATTGACTGACAAAAGTTAAAAATCTGCAATGATGTCTTTTTACTCCGCAGATGAAACAGATGTAAACGCAGGGTGATGAAAAAATTCAAAAAGCATAACGCACTCTACTTTTATTCTCCAGTTCCCGGTGCAGAAGTACCAAAGCGATATCCTTTAGCATAGACTGTATGAATTAATTGTGTTTCTCCAGGTTGTTCAATCTTGCGCCGTAGTAAGCGAATTAATGCAGCAATAACATTGCTACTAGGTAGTTGCTCATCTTTCCAGAGATATTGGAGAATCTGGGCGTGAGTGAGCAGTTGTCCCGTATTTTCCATAAAATATTGCAGCAGCTGACTTTCTTTTTCGGATAAGTCGATGATTCTGCCTTGACGATAGGCGACTTGGTTTTCGGTATCGAGTTCTAAGTCAGCTACTACAAGCTTTTGGGTTGTTGTACCGTGGCTTTGTGAACCGGAACGACGCAATAAAGCCCGAACTCGTGCTAGCAACTCCCGCAACTCAAAAGGTTTAACCAAATAGTCGTCAGCACCTGCATCCAAACCTTCAACTCGATCATCGAGAGTATCTTTAGCCGTGAGAAACAACACGGGCGTAGTTTCGCCTTGGCGTCGTAATTCTTGACAAATCTCCAACCCTGTTTTTCCTGGTAGCATCCAATCTAGAATCAGTAAGTTATAACTACCGCTTTGTGCAAGTTGGCTACCACTTGCCCCATCATAAGCCGCATCAACGCTATACCCCTCACGAGTTAACATACGACTCAAAGGATCAGTTAATTCAACTTCATCATCAACAAGCAAAATTCGCATGGCAAGCTATTGTACTTAGCTATCAGATATTATTATTTTGCTGATTGCTGAACGCTGAGTGCTACTTATGCTGACTATTGCATTGCCGAAAGGGGAACTTCTTAAAAATAGCATCCGGATTCTGCAAGATGTGGGATTGGATTTTAGTGCTTTTTTGGATTCAAGTAACCGCCAACTTCAGATTCCTGATTCTAGTGGCAAAGCCAAAGGGTTGCTGGTGCGAGCGCAGGATGTGCCAGTATATGTAGAATATGGTCAGGCGCAACTTGGTATAGTTGGATATGACGTGTTGCGCGAGAAAAAGCCACAAGTAGCCCACTTAGTTGACTTGCAGTTTGGTCATTGTCGAATGTCGGTGGCGGTGAAACAATTAAGTGCTTACCGTTCCGTGTTGGAATTACCACCTCATGGTCGAGTTGCTTCAAAGTATGTCAATAGTGCGCGAGAGTATTTCCACGGTTTGGATTTACCTGTGGAAATTGTACCGCTGTATGGTTCTGTGGAACTAGGTCCGATTACAGGGATGTCAGAAGCAATTGTGGATTTGGTTTCGACAGGACGAACCTTACGCGAAAATGGTTTGGTTGAAATTGAAACTTTGTATGAAAGTACCGCAAGATTGATTGCTCATCCTTTGAGTTATCGTTTGAATGCAGATGATTTGCTTGGATTGATTGAGAAACTGCGAGCGATCGCTCTGGCTACAGTTTAACCTAGTATCTCTTTACCAGGGATTCATGCAGTTTTGTCATTGTATCTATGCGCTTTCTATATCACATCTATCAAAAGTAGCATAAAATACAATAATGTTGAACACACATTCATCGAAATAAGCTACTTTTTTTAAGTGATATAGCAGTCACCAGGTAGATTAGGACACGAACTAATGAGAAAACACGGTCACCAAGAGACTTTCAAGTTTGTTCCCTGTTCTCTGCTCCCTGCTATAAAAGGCTCAAAGCATTAAATTTCAAAAAAATTTAATAAAAATTTATGCTTGTAATGATTGATAACGAAACAGCAAGACTTGAAGCCCTGCGCCAATATCAAATTCTTGACACTGAACCAGAAGAAGCTTACGACAATATTGCTCAGTTAGCTGCCTTCATTTGTGATGCTCCTATAGTCCTTGTCAATTTTATTGATGAAAACCGCCAGTGGTTTAAAGCAAAAATAGGTTTGGATGTGCCAGAAATGCCTCGTAGCGTCGGATTATCTTACCTTTGCCAAGAGCGACGAGATGTGGTGGTCGTTTCTGATACTTGGGCTGATGAAAAGTTAGTAAAGAATTCAGTAGTCATATCCTATCCTTACGTACGGTTTTATGCAGGTGTCCCCTTAATGACTCCAAAGGGAGATATGGTGGGGACTCTTTGCGTGATTGACCAAGTACCACGGAAACTAAGCCAAAAACAAGTAGAAGCACTTGTGGTACTTGGTCGCCAGGTGATTAGCGAATTGGAGTTAAGGCGTCATTTGGCTGAGGTATCCCATTTTGCTGAGGAACTTAAACGCACGAAGGAAAAACTGGCACACAGCGAAAATCTTCTCCGTACAATCATTGAGTCAGAACCAGAGTGTGTCAAATTGTTAGCCAAAGATGGGACACTACTGGAAATGAATCCGGCTGGATTGGCGATGATTGAAGCTGATTCCCTCAATCAAGTGCAGGGAAGCTGCATTTATCCCCTCATTGCCCCTGAGTATCGTCAAGCCTTCAGAACATTGACAGATCTGGTTTTTCAAGGCGAATCAGGAATACTGGAGTTTGAAATTATTGGTCTCAAAGGTACTCATCGGTGGTTGGAAACCCACGCCGTTCCGCTGCGTAATTCTGAGAAAGACATCATTGCCTTGTTAGCAGTGACACGGGACATCACTGAAGGTAAGCGAACTGAGGCTTCCTTACGCGATCGCGAACAACATCTGAAGCTAGCATTGCAGATTGCTAAACTCGGTTCTTGGGAGCAAGATTTGAAAACGGGCGACTTATCTTGCTCCAACCAATGCAAGGCAAATTTTGGTTTGCCGCTTGAAATTGAGCTTTGTTATGATACGCTACAGCAACGCGTTCATCCTGAAGACCGCGCCTATAGGCAGGAAGCTGTCAGACAAGCTTTAGAGGAACGCCAAGATTATGAGGCAGAGTACCGCAATATCTGGTCTGATAATAGCATCCACTGGGTATTGGCACGAGGTACTGGAATTTATGATGCTGATGGTAATCCCACTCGCATGATTGGTGTCACACTTGACATAACTGCTCGTAAACAAGCTGAAGAGGAATTCAAACGTCAAACCAAGCGTTCTCAACTATTTGCCGAAATCACCCTCAAAATTCGTCAATCTTTACAAATTGAGGCAATTCTACAAACCACGGTTATTGAAGTTCAAAAACTGCTACAAGCAGACAGAGTCATTATCTTTCGCTTATGGGGAGATGGTTCAGGAACGGTGATGCAAGAGGCTGTCTTACCTGGTTTTCCTGTTGTACTAGGACAAAATCTTCTTGATCCGTGCTTTGCGCAAGACTATCAAGAACCATATCGTCAGGGCAGAATCAGTGCGATCGCCAACATTGAAACAGCAAACCTCCAACCTTGCCATAAAGAATTTCTCTCCCAATTTGCTGTCAAAGCGAACCTCGTTGTCCCAATTCTTCAAAGAGAAAACCTCTGGGGTTTACTCATTGCTCATCAGTGTGAGTGTCCTCGACAATGGAATAATGTAGAAATTGAATTGTTGCAACAGCTCGCAGACCAAATAGGCATTGCCCTATCTCAAGCACAACATTTGGAACAAGAAACCCACCAACGCCAAGAACTGGCTCGTTCCAATGCCGAATTAGAACAATTTGCCTACGTTGCTTCTCATGATTTGCAAGAGCCGTTGCGAATGGTGGGGAGTTACTTGCAGCTTTTAGAGCGACGATACAAAGATAATCTCGATGCTAGGGCGAATGAGTTCATTGGTTACGCTGTAGACGGAGCACTTCGGATGCAGACACTGATCAATGACTTGTTGAGTTATTCCCGTGTGAGCACACGTAGTCAGCCCTTTGAGCCAGTTGATTGTCGTTTTGTTGTGAATTGCGTTCTCGCAAATCTTAAAGTTGCTGTTGAAGAAAGTAACGCAGTCGTCACCTACGATACTTTACCCGAAGTCATGGTGGATGCTACACAACTGTCGCAGTTGTTTCAAAACCTCATTGGCAATGCAATTAAGTTCCGCAGCCAACAGCCACCTCAAATTCATATTGGGGTTGAACGCATAGAACAAAAGTGGCAGTTTGCAGTGCGTGATAATGGAATTGGCATGGAAGCTCAATATTTAGAGCGCATTTTTGTGATTTTTCAGCGTTTACACACTAGAAATAAGTATCCTGGTACTGGCATTGGACTTGCAATATGTAAAAAAATTGTAGAACGCCACGGTGGAAATATCTGGGTGAAGTCACAACCGCAACATGGTACAACTTTCTTGTTTACAATTCCTGATAGAGCAGGAAACAAATTGTGAGCTTTGAATGAATCATGCCCATTGAAATTTTGCTAGTGGAAGACAACCCTGGCGATGTGCGATTAACCCAGATAGCTCTCGAAGACAGCAAAATTTCCGTGAACTTGAATGTCGTGGTGGATGGCGTAGAAGCCATAGCATTCTTACGCAAACAGGAAAACTATACTCAGGTACCCACTCCTGGCATAATCCTGCTTGATTTAAACCTGCCTAGAAAAGATGGAAGGGAGGTGCTAGCAGAAATTAAAGCAGATCATACCCTTAAACGTATTCCCGTAGTTGTTTTGACAACATCTAGAGCTGAGGAAGATGTCTTAAAGGCTTACAACCTCTGTGCTAACTGCTATATTACTAAACCTGTTGATTTTGATCACTTTGTCAAAATAGTACATTCAATAGAAAATTTTTGGTTCACTGTTGTCAAGCTACCACCGGAGTGACGAGACGAATCAATTCAAAATTCCCTGCCTGCGGCACGCTGCGCTAACGTTCAAAATTCAAAATTCAGAATTTTCGCCTTTGCAAAGTGTCCCTAGACAAGGGTACACGGGAGATGACTAACGACTAATAACAAATAACAAATAACTAAAAAATAATGAAAATTTTATTAGTAGAAGACAATCCTGGTGATGTCGTTCTTTTAGAAGAGTTTTTACAAGATGTCACTTCTGTGAAATTCTACCTGAAGCAGGCAGAACAATTGGACGAAGCGCTGCGCTTTTTGGAGCAAGAAAGCTTTGATGTTATTTTGCTAGACCTTTTACTTCCGGATAGTCAAGGATTAGAAACATTTATTAAAATCCATCATCAGGCACCAGTCATTCCCATTATTGTATTGACAGGTTTTAATGATGAAACCTTGGCAATTAAAGCTATGCAGCAGGGAGCGCAAGATTATTTGGTCAAGGGACAAGTTAATGGTGACTTACTGGTGCGCTCAATGCGCTATGCTATTGAGCGTCAGCGAACAGAGGAAGCATTGCGACAGAGTGAGGAGCGATTTCGAGTCGCCCTAAAAAATTCGCCAATTATTGTTTTTAACCAGGATAGAGAGTTACGCTACACGTGGGTTTACAATGCCAATCTTGCCTCTACACCTGAGGAAATGATAGGCAAACAAGATTCCGAGTTGATTTGTGCAGAAGATGCTGAACGTTTAACGACTATTAAACGTAATGTACTAATCACAGGTGTAGGAACCAGAGAGGAAGTTTATATCACAACTGCCCAAGGGGTGAAATATTACGATTTAACTGTAGAGCCATTACACAATGAATCACAAGAAATCATAGGTATTACCGGCGCAAGCATTGACATTAGTGAACGTAAACTTGCTGAAGAGCAAATTCGCCAACAAGCGGCTTTGCTTAATGTCACGACTGATGCAATTTTTGTCCGAGATTTAAATAACTGTATTATATTCTGGAGTCAAGGTGCAGAAAATCTTTACGGATGGCAGGCTCAAGAGGTAATTGGTAAAAATGCTAATCAGCTTTTGTACAAAGAACAGTCATCAGAAATAGACGCTGCTCTTTCGATTGTTATGAGTAAAGGAAAGTGGCAAGGCGAGATTACTAAAGTGACTAAAAATGGCAAGGAAGTTCTTGTAGCCAGCCGCCGGACGTTAGTATGTAATGAAAACGGAAACCCCAAGTCTATTCTGACTGTTGACACAGATATTACCGAGAAAAAACTTTTGGAAGCGCAATTGTTCCGGGCGCAACGCTTAGAAAGTATTGGTACCTTGGCTAGTGGTATTGCCCATGACTTGAACAATATTCTCACGCCAATTTTAGCAGTGGCTCAATTATTACCGCTAAAATTCCCTCATGTCTACGAGCAAGATAAGCACTTGCTGGAAATCCTAGAAAATAGTGCTAAACGAGGAGCTGAACTCGTCAAGCAGGTTTTGTCATTCGCGCGAGGTGTGGAAGGAAAGCGCATGACTTTACAACCCAAACACCTGATCAGGGAAGTGGCAAAAATTCTTAGAGAAACATTTCCAAAATCCATCGAAGTCTACATAGAAATAGCAAAAGATTTGTGGATGGTTTCTGGAGATGGAACACAACTTCATCAGGTGCTAATGAACCTTTGCGTCAACGCCCGCGATGCTATGCCTAATGGGGGTACTTTAACTATCTGTGCCGAAAATTTGTTTATTGATGAAAACTATGCTCAAATGCTTTTGGAGGCAAAAACTGGATGTTACACAGTCATAACTGTTTCGGATACTGGAGTTGGTATTGCTTGTGAAATCATCGATAGAATTTTCGAGCCATTTTTCACAACCAAAGAACAAGGTAAAGGAACAGGACTAGGTCTTTCCACTGTTATAGGTATTGTCAAAAGTCACGGTGGTTTTGTCAACGTGTGCAGTGAAGTGGGATCTGGTACACACTTTAAGGTTTACTTACCAGCAGTGCAGGGAACGGAAACACTACCGCTTGAAGAGGTAGAAGTGCTTGCAGGACATGGAGAAGTTATTCTGATTGTAGATGATGAACCCTCAATTCAAGAAATTACCAAAGCTTCATTAGAAGCATACAACTATCAAATTCTGACTGCGAGCGATGGTATTGAGGCGATCGCCGCATATGCTCAACATAAGAACGAAATAAGTGCTGTGTTGATTGATATGATGCTACCTGCGCTAGATGGTTTAACCGTCATACGTACTTTGCAAAAAATCAATCCACAAGTTAAAATTCTTGCTACTAGTGGACTCATGTTCACCACTAAACTGGCAACAGTGGGCAATAATGTCAAATCATTTCTACCAAAGCCTTACACAGTTAAGGAATTATTGCACGCTTTACAGCAGGTTCTTCAGTAAAAATACAGACAGCCACTCAAAACTTAGATTCTGCTAAACCTAAATAACGCACACCTTCTGGGTTAACTTCAAAACGGCAAGGCAAAATTTCTAAACCAAGGTCGATACCAAGCCTGAATAATTTACCATATACAGGATCAGTACTATCGCCAGGGGCAAATTCAGTGCAATCGCTTCGATTTATAAAGTAAAGCATGACAGCACGATTTTGAGGTAAGAGTGCTGTTAGTTCTCGTAAATGCTTTTGTCCTCGTGTTGTTTCTGTGTCTGGAAAAAGTGCTAATTTCCCCTGCGCCCAAGTTGTATTTTTGACTTCAAGATATATAGGACAAGTATTTTTTGTTAAAAGTAAATTATCACTTTCTAAAAACAAATCGCTAGATGGAAGGTTGATGTTTGTATGTGGAAATAACAAGAAATCTACGCGACTTGATTTATTTTCTCCATAGGAAACTTCAGGGCGAATTTGGCTATAGTTTCCCAATTCTGGAAAAAGGTATGTTTCTAAAGCTAATTTGATGATTTTGTTGGGGAGATTTGTATTTATACCTACCCATGTTGGTTCATTGTCGTGTACCTGGATCATTTCCCAGGTATAAGCAAGCTTGCGGTTAGGATTATCACTGTAAGATAGCTGCACCACACTACCAGGAGTAGAAACTCCTGTCATTGGTCCTGTATTGGGGCAGTGTGCTGTTACAATTTCTCCAGAAGCAAGTTCAACATCGGCAAAAAATCGCTTGTAGCGTCTGAGCAAGACACCAGGATACAAAGGTGGGTAGCGGTAAAGGTAGTCGTTAGTCATTTGGTGATTTGTATTAACAATTTGAAATGAGTCAACGGAAGATTTAAGTATGAAGTGTAAAGATTAAAGTATTTCACCAAAGCTAGGGGTATAGGGGTATAGGGGTGTAAGGGTGTAGGGGAACCCGCCCACGGCACTGGCTCCCCTTACACCCCTAGTTATTCACTTTTCAACCTGTATCCTGACTTCATTGTTCAAATAAACGCCATGAATGACGAATTTTACAATAAAGGATTGGAAAGAGCCAAGCAAAAAGACTATGCTGAAGCCATTGAGGAATTTACCCGTGCTTTGCAGCTATCACCTTACTTTGCCGAAGCTTACTATCAACGGGGTTTAGCATACTATGATTTAGGAGAAATGTTGAATGCTGTTTCTGACTTCACAGAAGCGCTGAAACTTAACCCTCAAAGTGTAGAAGCTCATTACTGTCGCGCCTTAGCACGAGTGGCGTTGAAAAATCTGCCAGGGGCGCTTGCGGATGTAGAGCAAGCTATTCGTCTAAATGTAAATTATGCGGCTGCTTATAATTTACGGGGAATCGTGCACCGTAAACAAGGGTATATTCAAGATGCGATCGCCAGCTTTAAAAAAGCGGCAGAATTATATTTGCAACAAAACGACACAGAGAATTGTCGCCAGTGTCTAGAAAAAATTAAACAACTCCAACCAAAGCAAAAACCTGCTTTTGTACAACCAAGTCCGATAATTGCGCCACTCAAATCTGAAAAAGAATATTTCACCCAGTTACTAGAAAAAGCAGAAAAAGGCGATACCCGTCAAGCAATGGAGGATTTAAGCTGGGCTTTACGGGTTGATTCACAGGATGCACAAGCTTATTGCTGTCGAGGGGTGGTGCGTTGCAAGTTGGGTAACTATCGGGAAGCTATCTCTGATTTCAACCAAGCGCTGCGACTGAATTTTGAGGATGCAATCGTCTACCGCAATCGAGGAAAAGCGCGTTCTTGTTTAGGAGATCATCAAGGGGCGATCACTGATTTCAATCAAGCACTCCAAATGCAACCCCAAGATGCAATGCTGTATGTTGCTAGAGGCAATGCCTATCGAGTCATGGGCAATTATCTTGGTGCAATTAACGACTATAGCCAAGCATTGCAAATAAATCCCGATGATGCAACAGCTTACTACAATCGTGGCATTGCCTACACTTGCTTAGAAGAAATGGAACGTGCTGTTGAAGATTATCAGCGTGCAGCAAGTATGTTTTGTGAAAAAGAAGACTGGGAAAATTACCAACAAGTTTTAGATAGTCTCAAAAAAATTAACTCTCCCACTTCTAACTCCAAAGAAGCAAAATCTAACTTGCTACGACAACGCCTTTTAAGATTGGTTGGGGGATATTGGGAAATAGCCCAAAGATTGATTGATCAAGCGGAGTATGACTATCCTGGAATGTCTGAAGAGTGGTACTTGCAGAAAGTCATTGGTGATTGGGAAAGCGATCGCGGATAAGTAGAGAGAGTGTTATGACTTGAAACTCTTAGTTAACGGCTCAAGTTGATTGTAATCAACTTGAGCCACGAGCCACTATAAGATATCAGGAAGTAAGTAGCACTTACTTGTGCTATAAGATTTCTATTTGATTTTTGACGAAGCTAGGTACACTTTTATTTCTTCTTCCCTGTTCCCTGTTGCCTTCCCCTACGAGTTAGTTCAGAAATAAAACCGGATTCCTATGCTTGTTTCTACCATTCAGCAATCTTGACCAGGTTACCTTTATTAGAATTATATTGTAAAGTCGCATTCAGAGAGAGCGGCTGACTAATACTTGAAAGAAACTTGATCACATCTGAAATCATCAGAGTTCCAATCAAAGTATTGAGATATGAAATTGACGATGATACAACTGTTGAAGAATTATCATCCAGTCCCTTTTCCAGTTCTTGATTGTGCTTAAGAAACTTTTCCATATGGCTCTTGTGAGTCAATAATGGACCGACTATACCATGATAAACTCCCACACCTGAGAACATACATGGTACATTTTCCTGTATGCAATACTGTGCTATCCATGACTTAATAGTAATTGGTGGTGTGTCAGCACAACACAGAAGAAAATCCGGCTTTTCTAAGTTTTTTAAACCTGTGTACAAATCTTCGATAGAATTAATCCTGATTTGACGAGTATGGATTTTTGTATCAGAGTTTCTCGCTAAAATATAGTTGCGTAGTGCTTCAACCTTCGGTGTACTAAGGTCAGTCTGACTAAAACAAAACTGACGGTTAAAGTTTGTTATATTAACAGTATCATCATCGAGCAATATAAAGTTTTTAATACCAGCAGCTACCAGATGTTGAGCGGCGATATTTCCAGTTCCACCACAACCGATGATACAGACAGACTGTTTTGAAAGCTTTTGTTGTGCAGCATTGGGATCGTCAACGAAATCTGAAAAGAACTCTACTTGCTTTTCAAAAGGTGTTTCCTTAAATTCGTTTTTATAGAAAGGTCTTACTACACCCTTAGAATCCAAAAGTGAAATAACTTTTTCAAGTTTATCCCCTGGTAGTAAAGATGCTAATGTATTAAGTTGTGTACCTACAACCATTTGCTTTAATGCTTGCACTACCTCTTGAGGAATATTAGATAGTACCAAAGATGTTTGACCATTGGTTAGTAATGTTTTCTGTTCTGACGGAAATGATAAATATATACTAGGCTTCAAGGCTATTCCATCTTGGAACTTATTCAATATGTTCATAGTTAGCCATATATGAAAAGATAAAAATTACAACTTGATGCCAAAAATTCTTTGATAGTAATTACCGAAAAAATCACAGATAATAGCCAAAGTCAATCTAAAAATGACTTTGGCTATTATCTGGTAGTTTGGCTAATGGCAGTTATGGTGACAATTCATTCGGAAGTAAGAAGTGGGAGTAAAGATATCGATGATCTGACTCCCAACTCTAGCAAAAAGTTCGCTTACATAGTCGTCACAAGCATTGTTTGTGTCGTCTGAAACATCAATTTAATAATGCCAAGTTTATAGACTTCAGCCAGTAGATATTAGAAAAGGGAGTACTAAAATCTCCATCTTCCGATTACTAGTCTGAATAATTGAATTGATGTTTTAGAGCCGAGCAAGTATTCGTACTTAACTGAATACAGTTTTTTTGACACAATTTGTTAGAGAATTGGACAGACTACAAGCAACTAAGTTCAGTAATGAAATTTGCAATTAGCTTAGATTCAGCTTGTATGTATGTTGTCAAGTGTTACGTGTTGAGTAATTCCTTTGGTTTTCAACATCTGACAGGGTATTGTCCTTTGTTGTCAATGCCATCATTATCACCGCCCTGGTTACCCAATACGTTAACTGGTATGGAAAGTCCTATAGTATTACCATTTAGTAGATTATCTAGTAATCCACCTTGAATTTTACCAGTTTCGTCAGCACCTAATTCGGTGATGAAACTTTCAGGATTCTCAAAAAACAAATCAGCATTAGCAGATTCTAGATTTCCAAAAGTAATGTGAGCCATTTTAGTTTACCTCTAAGTAAGAATTGTTTGTCTTTTTCAACAAAACAGAAATGTTTTATTGCTGATTACCAGCTTAAGTAATAAACTCATATGATTCAAGTATTTTTAACTAGGCTTTTGGACAGAATAGTTACATCTTTTATCGGATTCAAATTAGCAATAATTTAATTAGCTATGGACTAACTAGTCAAAAAACGCCAAATTAGAAGAGTTTGAGTCATAACAAGTTATACATGTATATAAAATTAAGATGTAAATCAACTGCAAAGTATAGATAGAACTGACATAACTGATGCAGTTATTGCCGAACTGATATTTTGTACCTACTTATCTAAACCACATTGCACAAATTCGCAGCCCTATATCTGTCATTCTGTTTTTGAAAGATCGGGATGCTTCCAAAAAACAGACATAAATGTTTTAATTATGTCGTTGTCAGATAAGTATTTTGTTCAAAAATCTATAAAACTCCTATTTAATTTTTATGAAACTAGGTATACCCCCAACAGTATTTTTTCTGTTAAGTGTTAAGTGTTAAGCGCCCCCACAAGTTAGTATGGCTGAGTCCTCTGGATACGCGCAAGGGAAGCCACGTAAGCTAACAGAAATCTAAGCGGATTCCTATATAGAAAATCTAACTGTATCCTTTTTGTCTTTTTAGTAATCATTCCAACCTTGAAAAACCAGAATAAATAGTAGAGTATAGAAAACAAGAGAAGGCAAGATAAAGTCAAACCTATAACAGAGAATATCCTGCATCTTAATAAAAAAAGATGCAGGAACTTTATCAAATTAAAATTTGTCAGCCGCCAAAATCATAAATTACTTTGTTTATTAAAAATCTGGAATTATTTCCATCTGATATATTTGTTGTTTAACCCACTGTGAAAAATAATCTGCAATGATTTGGTTACGTAGCTTCTCATCTAATTCTGGTTTAACGATTTCTTCAACAAGAATTAAATGTATCCCTGAAGATGTCACAATTGGCTTGAGAAGCTGAGGCGGCTTAGCAGCAAAGATAGCGGTAGATGTTTCTGGCTTTAAATCTTTACGATGTACTATCCCCCGATATCCGCATTTTCGGCGTAACTCTATGTCTTGGATATATGTGTGAGCAACATCATAAAAACTCATTTCACCTTCTTTTATGGTGTAATAAAGCTCGATTGCCAAATCTTCGTCATCTAAGACAACTTCGTAGATGACTGCACCAAGATAGTCTAGTTGGTTTTCAAAGAAATAGGGTTCAATGTTATCTGTAAAGAGATGTTTTGCCAACTCTCCATAAATTAAGTTGTTATATGCTATTTTTTCAAAATCATCTATAGAAAGGTGATGCTTTTGTAGCCATAGCCATGTCTGTTCAGCACTTATAAGGTTATTAATTAATCGCAATGTATCTGCCGTTTTCTGGAGTGCTTGATCTTCTACCTCAATGCCAATCTCCTCAGTAGCTAGTGCAATAATTTTAGAGGTGATAATTTCTTGGATAATCTCAGGAATTTTACAAGATAGCTTGACTTGTTGAAGAATATCTTCACGAGTAATAGTGACAGTCTTTAACATAATATTTATTTCAGTTAAATAAACGAACTTAAATCTAGCACTCTCTAAAATTTTAAATTGCCTTTCTGTAACTGCTGGAAAGGATCGAGCAAGAAATCAATAATTCGACGTTCTCGTACAATTACCTCAGCTGTCGCTGTATCGCCTGGACGCAAGGGAATACATTTATTTGCTTTGGGAATACAATTTTGTTTTAGGGCAATTTCTAAGTTATATGCTGCTATTTTTCCATTAGCTGTTTCCACCTCTATTGTCGTAGGAGAAATTTCTACCAATTCTCCTTCTACAACTCCATAATCCTGGAATGGATAAGCATCAAACTTTAGTTTGACTGGCATTTTTTTCTGTAATGAACCACTCTCGGCTGTTGTTATCTGTGCCCGAATAACTAAAGGTGCACCTTCTGGAGCAATTTCTGCAACCATTGTTCCTGACTGCACAACAGCCCCAGCCCTTTGTATTGGTAACTGAAACACTCTACCTGCAACAGGTGATTTTAAGACTCTTTGCCCTAACTCTAGCTGTAAAGTTTGAATTTGACTTTTACTTTGAGCAATATCTGACTTCAAAGTAGTTATTTCTGTTTCTAGATTCTTGACTTGTTCTTCACTTTTTAAGACAGCTAGCTTACCAGAATGAGTCAAAGTCTGATAACTTCTTTGCTGTTCCTTCAGACGTAAGTGAGCCTGCTCAATCTCAGCTTTTGCCTTGCGAATAGTCTGCTGATAATTACTTTGTTGTTCTGCCAAGCGTAGTTTCGCTTGCTCAATGTCTGATTGACTTTGTGCAAGCAACTTTTGCTTTTCATTTATCATGTCTTGTTTTTGTACAACATTAACTTCTGCAACAATCCCTTCTTTACTTAACTGTTTATAGCGTTCAATTTCCTGCTGGGCACTGCTTAAACTACTCTCTACAAATTTACTAGCTGTTTGACTAGACTCAACAGTTTGTTTTGCCTGGTTGACTTGTGTCAATTTTTCTTGTTTTTGTAGTTCGTAAGAGTTTTGCAAAGCAGTCAAATTCTGCTGCACCTGCTCAACTTGAGCCTGTTTTTCTAACTCTTGTGCTTGATTTTGTTGTTGCTGAGTTGTCAAAGCGACTACTAACTGCTTTTTCAAAACATTCAACTGTGAAAGCCGATTTAACTGACCTTCTAATTTATCTTTTCCTTGATGTAACTCTGTTTTAACTAGTTCAGAATCCAATATCAACACAGGTTCCCCAGGTTTGACTAATTCACCTTCTTTCACCGGAATTTTAGCAACAGTTCCAGTAACAAGAGTATCTAAGTTAACTGTCTTACCCTTCGGCTCAAGTCTTCCTCTAGCAGTGCCTGTTTCATCAACTTTAAACAACATCGTCCAAGGCAAAACGATCGCCGAAAAACTTAAAAGTAAATATAGTAATCCTCTCGTCCAAACATGAGGTAAGCTATCAAGTAAATCCTGAGTGACATCAGACCAATCATCCTTTGGTTTATCAGTTACCTTATCAGTTGGCTGAACTGATGTTTGAGAATTGAGAATTTCCTGATACTTTTTACTCTCCTGGATGTTGTGAGTGTGAACCTTTCCATTTAACGTATTTGTCATGATTTCTCCTTACAAAATGTTGGATTTTGGCAGATGGAAATGGAAGTGAGGGGGATGAGCAAGATGAAAAAATTTTTCCCCCTGCTTCCCCTACTTCCCCTACTTCCCCTACTCTTCTTGTCCCCTCACGCCGCCATATTTAGCTGCTGTTGTTGATTGAGATAAAAATAATGTCCCCGCTTTGCCATTAATGCTTCGTGAGTTCCACTTTCAATCAACACACCCTTATCTAAAACCAAAATCAAATCTGCATTTCGTATAGTTGAGAGGCGATGGGCTATGACTAAAGCGGTTCGTCCTTTGAGGATTGTGTTCAAATTCCTCTGAATAACCCGTTCTGATTCTGTATCTAGATGGGAAGTCGCCTCGTCGAAAATTAATAAGCGGGGATTACCTAATAATGCTCTGGCGATCGCAATCCGCTGGCGCTGTCCACCAGACAACAAACCTCCACCTTCACCAATTTGGGTTTCATAGCCCATTGGCAATTTTTTAATAAACTCATCAGCACCTGCCAAATTTGCTGCTTTTATAACCTCTTCTAAAGTTGCTCCTGAATGTCCTAAACTGATATTTTCTCGAATCGTGCTGCCAAACAAAAAAGTGTCTTGATCAACAACTCCCACACAGGAACGTAAGGAACGTAGTGAAATACTCGTAATATCTAGTCCATCAATCAAGATGCGACCATCTGTTGGAGGATACAACCCTAAAACCAACTTGGAAATCGTCGTCTTTCCTGAACCACTACGTCCCACCAGCGCCACCATTTGCCCTGGTTGTATTTCAAAGTTGAGGTTTTCTAAAATATTAGTATCACTTTCTTTGTGATAGCGAAAAGTTACATGATCAAAGTAAATTTGTCCATGAAGTTCTGATAGTGATTGCCGCAGTTCATGCTGCAAATCTTCTTCCGGTTCTGCATCCAACACATCATTAATGCGTTCGGTTGCAATTACCACTTCCTGCAATTGATTCCATAACACTGTTAATCGTTGGAAGGGTGAAATAATATTTCCCAATAACATATTAAATGCTACCAATTGCCCAATGGTTAATTGGTTTTGAATCACCAAAGATGCTCCAAACCATAGCAATACGGTAGTTGCGACAGCTTGAATTGTATTGCTAAATAGTTGCAAAGCATTGCTGATAACTTGCCCGGAGAAGTTAGTTTTTACCTCCTTATGTAATAGTTCCTCCCAATGCCAACGCACTGTTTGTTCCACTGCGATGGATTTCACCGTCCGCACACCAGTCAGCACTTCAATCAGGTAACTACTTTCATTGGTCACGGCATGAAAGATTTCTCTGGAAATCTTTTGTAAAAAAGGTGTCGCAATCAACGCCAGCAAGAAAAAAGGCGGTATGATCACCAACGCCAGCAATGCCATTTTCCAGCTATACCAGAACATCAATCCTACATAGATAAAAACTGTGAGGAAGTCCAGTAGGATAGACAAAGCGTCACCGGAAAGGAAGCGTTGAATTTTGCGGTTTTCTTGTACACGAGAGATAATATCCCCAACATAACGAGATTCAAAAAACGAGAGAGGAAGTCGCAAAGTGTGGCGAATAAACCCCACAATTAATGCCACATCCAGCTTGTTTGCCGTATGAAATAGCAGATATTGCCGCAAACCCACAATCGCGACACGAAACAGGCTAAAAATCAGCAACCCCAACCCCACCGCCGTTAACGTGACTTGCGATCGCTGCACCACCACTCGGTCTAAAATTAACTGGGTAAATAACGGAGTAACAAGTCCAAATATCTGGATAAAAACTGAAGCGATAACCACTTCTAGCATGACAACAGAGTGGGGCTTGATCAACTCAAAGAATTGCCAAAAAGCAGTTGTCGTTTCTTTGGCATCCTTTAATAAGACTGTGGGTTGCAGCAGCAGTGTGTAGCCAGTCCATTTTGCTTTAAATTCCGCATGGCTGAGAGTACGTTGACCAATAGCGGGATCTGCGACTATGACTTTTCTTGGACCAATTTCATAAAGAACGATGTAATGCTTACCTTCCCAGTGGACAATGGCAGGTAATTTTTGCTTCCCCAACTGGTCAAGACTCGCTTTTACTGGTCGAGTGCCAAATCCAAGACTTTCCGCAGCCGCCGATAACCCGCGCAAAGACGCGCCACTGCGGTCAACATTAGCAATATCCCGGACGCGGTTGATACTGAAGCGTTTCCCCCAATAACGAGATACCATGACCAAACAAGCTGCACCGCAGTCAGATGCACTTTGCTGGGCAAAAAACGGATAGCGCCGAATCATCCGTTGCCAAAAATGCCCAACTCGTTGCGTAGGATTGGGGAAATAAGCTTTGCTTATCCTTTTCCCTTGCTTTGGTTGTACTGCTGATGTTGAGGAAACATTTATCTTAGGATATGGTTTGTCTACATTTGTTGTTTGAGAATCATTTCTCCCCAAAAGTACGGAGTTGCGCGTTTGCGCCTCATTCTGCAAGTGTTCCCGAATTTGTGGGTGTTTAGCCATAAGTGGTAGCAGCACCTCTTTTGGGATAAAGCACACCTGTAAATTCAACGCAGCCCTAGCTTTGTAAGGCTGACAATCAGACTCAGGAAATAAAGTAAATTCGCCAAACGACGCACCCACCTCCAAGGAGACGATCAATTCTTCTGCGTCGTTTAGCAACCTTACCTTCCCAGCAACAACAATGTAGATGCCAGGTTCAACGTGGTTTCCTTGCCAGAATTTTCCGACTTTTGGATTGAGAATTTTAGCCGCCTGAAGACAACGTTGAAACTCTTGTTGAGAAAGAGGATATCCTAGAGCATTGTTCAACTGTTGTAAGACAAGCAAGTGCGCTTGTGTTGGATTGTGCGCCATAGATATCTGAATCAGTCCCTAATTTTGTGAGATTAAGAGGCAATAATTCAGTGCTATCCGGTGGATTAGCCGAATTGAGGTCACGAATTAAAATTTTTGAACTCTTAGCAAAGTCACTCTTATCCGTGTCTTTGTCAGCATTTTTCGGTTGTGGTTTAGTAGATAACCCCATCTGTTTAAGTAGGCGAAGAATATGGCGATCGCTTATCTCAACTCCAAATTCTTTTGCCAAATGTTTTCTCAGCCAGTTTGCTGTCCAACGTTGAAAAGAATAGCCGTAATCACGAGGACTATCGTTGACTAGTTGCTGCAAACGCTGCAAATATTCGTCATTCACAGCCATTGGACGACCAATTGGACAATCCTGCCATTGGTGCGCCATACCAGTACGGGCTATATGCGTCCAATGCCTTGCTGTTGCTGGAGAACACCCCAAAGTTCGACAAATTTCCGTTTGGGATTTCCCCTCATCTACCAGCAACATAATCTGGATACGCTGGCGGTATAACTCAGGTAAATCTTGCTGTAGACTTTTTTGCAAAAGTTTGCATTGAAACATTGTCAAAAACTTACCATGAGTCACTGTCGGGTGATTGGTATCAAATTTACCTTGATAGTGTGACATATCTGTAAAATTTAGCTGTTTATTGTCAAAGGGTTTACGTTAGGGAGACACGTGATTTTGCTAACTTTTGTACAAAAAGTCATACAAGTGATCATGAGCAGCTAATACCAGTACATACTTATTTAAGAAAACTTATATGCGATTTAAACCCAGTAATAACACTTAAAAAGTCTGTTATTGTTATTCTCTTTAATATCTGTTCATGAAAGATTTAAGATTGATATTTTCCATGCAAAAAATTTAATAAAGTTATTCAAATATACGTAAAATCTTTACAATATAAATACTTAAAGTAAAAAATACTACTACAGCTTTTTTCCACGGGAACACCGAAGGAGGCGTTGCCTTCTTTTAGGGATTCAGACTTCATCCCGTGTTTGTACGCTTAATTAGCTATTATTATTTTATTTTGATTTTATTTTGTTTTCGTCTTCTGCCTGAAAACTAGATTCTTAAATCCCAATGCAAACAACTCAGCTTATCAGTTCGGTGCTCACTGGTGCCTTACTATTGTCCTCTTTTTTATCCTTTGGAGAAAAAATCGCTCAAGCACAACGAGTGCCACGTCCTGTCTCTCTGCTGAATACTAAATGCGTAAACAGTGGACTTGGCAGCGTTAATAAGCAGGATCTTGATGTTTCTATAGGGAGAGCAGTTTATACTAGCAGGTTTTACCTCGGACCTGGCAACCGCTCTGCCTCAATAACTTGTAACATTAAGCCAGAAAAAAGCACTAAACCTGGGTTTCAAACTTTGAATTTGGGTTTTGGAATGCGTGACAATGATACAAAAAGTCCAAGTGTTGACGTTCGGGTTTACTTAGATGGCAACCCAGCACAAACACGTGCTGTTGGTCCTACACAGCAAGCTTCATTAACGCTTGATGTTAATAATGCCAGCAACGTTGCCATAGAGGCTGTTTGTAGTAGTCCAACTCAATACTGTGACCGAGTTTACTTCTTCAACGCAGGTCTAGAGCGGCCAATTCCTCCCGCACCAATAGCTCCCACACCAACGAAAAAATAGGTTGACAACCTGCAATACATCTACAAATAGATTGAGTGTTAATTGCTAATTGTTAAATGTTAGTAGTTAGTTATTAGTTTTTTGCTAATAACTAATAACTAACTGCTAACCAAGAACTATCAGTAACAAATCAAAGTTTATTGATAAATTTGATTACTGATGATTTTGGGGAGTTTCCTGTAGTTCTGGAGTTTCGATGTTATCGAAATCATCCATCATGTTAAGTCCATAATTCTCACTGGAATTTTGAGGTTCCAGTTTGGCTTTGTATAGGTTGGTAGGATTGCCTAGTTGAGGAAGAAGCTGTTGTTTTGCTAAATTGGCAGCAGCTTCTTGAAATAATGGCTCTACTTTGTTTCGCCAGTACTGAATATTGGGTAGTTTTTCTGGATGGTCTTTATAAGCTAAGACCTTATCCCATTGCCCATTACCAAGGGCTGTGTCAAGGTCTTTGAATAAACCTTCCGCTTTAGACCAATCTTGCTGCCATTGGGATATCATTTCTGTTGTCTGTTTAACAGCAGTAGGATTTGCAGTCATTGTCTTTAACAAGGCGATCGCACCTTGTAAATCTCCTGATTCGTACTTCTGTTTTGCTTCTTCCACTACCTTGGTGGAACCGCCTTGTACAGTGGCGGGCGTTGATTTATCTGTTAATTTATCTGCTGATAAACTTTTTGATGTTTGTGATTGTTCTGACTCGGGTGATGATAACGTTGCTGCATCAACTGTTGATTCTGCTTTTGGCTTGGGTTTAGGGCGAGCTGCAATCAGGTCATCATCATCAACTATTTTGATTGCAGTCCCCTTGTCTCGCAGGCAAGAAACCCATTGTTCGTTATTTTTGATAACTTCTGAGTTTGCCCAAGCTGTTTTTGTAGGGTCAAGTTTTATCTGTACCCAATCGCGTTTTGTTCGCTTGCCTGTTACTTCAAAATTGGTATCTTTATGAACAGTTTTGACAATAGAATCATCATTAATAGGACTTGGCTCAGAACGGATATTAGAATTTTCTTGAACAACAGCTAAACAGTTTTGTGCTGAGGTCGTGTCATTATTAATAGCAAAAGTAGAAGCAAAACTTTGAACATTTTTAAATACACTTGGGCTGACAGCAGCCGCGCCAGCAACCAAAATTCCTATAATCACAAACTGTAATAGATCTGGTCCACTAGAACTTTTGGGGAGAGATTTGGGAGTTGCTGGTGCTAATTGAGCAACGACAGGATTTGCTGGCGCAACGGCGATCGTTTTTTGTCGAGACAGTGGAGATAAGGCAGATGAGGACTTAATTGGTTGATGGCTAGAAGTTGTATTTGTATATTCCTTGGGCGTGTAGCTGGTTGAGGAAAGTGGCTGTAATGCTTGTAGTGCTTCTGATGCACTTTGGAAACGGTCTTTAAAATGATAATGTACCATTTTGCTTAACACGGCTTCCAAAGCATCACTTATGGATACTAAATGCTGCCAGAGGATTTCCCCAGTGTTAGGATCTTCCTGGAAATCTACTGGCGCTATTCCTGTTAACGCCTGAATAGCAATAATGCCTAGAGCGTACATATCACTGTTGGGACGGGGTTTGCCTTGACCTTGTTCCGTGGGCATATAGCCAGGAGTCCCAATGGCTACAGTGGCAGAGTGATGAACCGTAAACATTTGCGATCGCCCACCATATCCACCAGATCCTCGCAATTGTTTGACAGCTCCAAAATCCACGAGAACGAGTTTTCTATTGGAAGCGCGACGGATGATATTATCTGGCTTGATATCGCGATGAATCACGCCTTGTCCGTGGACAAATTTCAGGATGCCCAGAACTTCCACCAGCAATTCAATAACTTGGCTTTCACTCCACCGTTGATTGGGAATTAATTCGTCACCCAGAGGATGCCCTTCAATAAATTCTTGTACTAAATAAAATTCGTGATTTTCGTCGAAATAAGCCAAAAGCCGAGGGATTTGGTCATGATTGCCCAAATATTCTAAGGTTTCAGCTTCACCTTGGAACAGACGCTTGGCGGTATCAAACATTTTCGCTTCAGAATTGGCAGGCTTAAGGTGTTTGACAACGCAAATCGGATTGCCTGGTCGTTTTGTATCTTGGGCGATGTAAGTTTCACCAAATCCTCCTGTAGCCAGGACTTTATTCAGTCGGTAACGATGATCTAGTAGCTTGCCTATCATATTCACTCCCCAGCGATAACACCCAATTTTAGAGATGGTAATAAATATCTCCAATAATTTCTCAATGAAATCCGCTATCTTGAGAAAAGATTTAAATGTAAAACACAGTTTTTTAATAAATACACATTGTTAATTTTTCTTTCAATACCTCTTGTCAATTCCAATGCCACCTAAAATTAACAACTCAGTAGCATGGGATCAGGCGGAACTGCTCATGCAACCTGCTTTCATTCGCGTTGTCGATAATATTCGCAAGCTGCTTGATGTATCTTCTTGGACGGGAACTTATCAAGATGTCCTGATTTGGCCTACTGGCACTACTGATGAGACGAAAGCAATAGTAACCAACCTCCTGCAAGAGCTAGAAGCCGCGACACCGGAGCAGGCTTTGGAAATCAGAGAAACACTCTCCCGTTTGCCAATTCCCCATCCAGGATATCATTTGTATCTACACCGTCAAGAGCAACAAATCAGTATCGATTTATGGGAATTGTGTTACCGAGTCTGTTTTCGCAACTACATTTCCGGGGATGAGACAGTTGACATTGATACTGATTTAATTGACGAAAACGGTGATGTAGACTGGCAAAACTTGGATACTAAAGCGCAGGAATTAGTTGAACAGGTGTTTGCAAATTTACCAGAGTAACTTTGCTAAAACAGTTCTGAGGACTTTCTTTGCCATCTGAGACAAAAGACGGTAAAAAATGTCCTCAGGTTCCAAGATCTGAATCTATAAAAAAAGGTGTAGGGTGGGCATTGCAATGCCCACCCTAATAATGCCCTGTGACTAACAGGCTAAGAGAAGAGGGGAAAGAAAATTAAGCAAACCTTTTGCGGAATTGTACTGGTTATCATTGAAGTCATATGTGTATAAATTTTTTAGAGTTACACTTATGGAACCAGTCACCTTGTCAGCGGCTGCAATTATCGGTTTCATTTTTACAAAAGTTTCAGAAACCCTGATTGGGAAAGCAACTGAAGCGGTAGTCATTCCTAAAATTAATGAACTACGCCAGAAAATCGTTTCCAAATTAGGAATTTATCACAAGGCGAAAGCCGAGATAGATAAAGAAGCGCAGGGTTTGCAACCAGATTTGAAGCGACTTGAGACTTACCTTAATTTAGCGATGGAAGAAGATTCGCAATTTCAAGAAGAAGTTTCACATCTCGCCGATGAAATAAACCAAGAACTTGAAGCTGAGGGTAAAGGTTCCAACATTATGAACGTTTATGGTGGCAAAGCTTATCAGCAAAATCACAACAAAGGAAAATTTTATAACGCTGATACAATAAACGTTCACGAGCATTCTTAATGAGGATGTTTGGAAAGTCCAAGATAAGTATAATTTGTCATTCTGAGCGAAATGAAATGGAGCGAAGAATCCCAATTTTTCGTTGAGGCTCAGATGCTTCACTCCGCTACCGCGGAGTTTACCCTCGAACGAAGTGAAGGGTTCAGCATGACAAAAACTATACTTTTCAAACAACCTCTTAACAGTCAGTTTAGGTTTCTGGGAAGCCAAAGAATCAGCTTCCCTATTTTTTATCTGACATCTTGCACCTGTCAAAGACATGTTAAGGTTCTTAGATATTATTTGACTTTGTTCTCGTCCGCCTAGGACTTGAAGTTCCAGGCTAATAGACAAAGTCCATTAAAATGGACTGAAAAACTAGACCTGATTTTTGAGTAACTTTAAACACCATTTCATATAAGCAAAGCGTGATTTCCTCGTGATCGTGCAAGCTCTCAGTTATAAAAACTCACCTGAATAGAATATGAAATATGAATGTTTCTGGTGGTAAAGGGTACGAGCAAAAAGATAATAAAGGTAATATATATAACGCCGATACAATAAATATCGGCAAAGATTCGCTAGAGTCTGAAAAAATACCTCCCATTGACTGGCGCAAAGTTTGCGATGCGATGCTGGAACATCAGCAAGAATCCCAAAGGCTAAGACGGAAAGTCACTGAGATGGGATGTGAGGTGAATGTTCATGTACCACTGGGATTAGTGGAACGCAAACAACAGTCTCGCCGGGGTAGGGATGAAACTTGTCACCTAAATGAGGTGTACGAGGTAGAGAAAGAAGCCATCGCCCAAATTTATCAACATGACGAGTTTCTCCAACAGGTGATTGAGCAAACTCCCACAGGGAAAAACAAGCATGTTGCGATTATTGGCGAACCGGGAGCAGGAAAAACGACTTTGTTAGGGGCGATAGCATCTTTCATCAAGTCACAAACTGAAAACTTCCCCATCTTTATTTCTTTGGCTAGTCTGGAAAAAAGGACGTTAGAAGAATATCTCCTCAAGACATGGCTCCCAGAAGCGATGAGATTATCTCATCCTGAAGTTGTTGTCACGTCGCAAATTGAGCCGCAGATTCAGCAAGAGTTTATCAAACGGTTCCAGCAGGGTGGGGTGTGGCTGCTGTTGGATGCTGTGGATGAGATGGGTTTTGATTCACCTGTTCGGGCGTTAGATACAATTCAAAAACAACTCACTTCTTGGCTGACTCAGGCGCGGGTGGTGCTAACTTGTCGGCTAAATGTCTGGGATGCTAGCGTTAACAATCCGCTGAGTGGGTTTGACACGTATCGCACTCAGGATTTTCAGCCAGAGCAAATTGACGAATTTATTCACAAGTGGTTTGCTGATGCCAAAAATCCACAGCGAGGCGAACAACTACAAACGAAATTAAAAGAAACTGGAAGAGAACGCATCTGCGAGTTAGTCAAAAATCCGCTGAGGTTGGCGCTGTTGTGTCAAATTTTTTATCTCGATAAGCAAGCAGAATTGCCAAAAACCAAAGCAGGATTATACGACAGGTTCCGCCGCTATTTTTATGAGTGGAAACACAATGATGTCAAGAATCTAAAGGAATTGCACTGGTATCTGGGGAAATTAGCCCAAGAAGGAATAGACAGCCCAGCAATATTTCGCTTGCGGGAGAGTCTTGCAAAGGAAATGGACGAAAAGCTGTTCAAATTAGCTTGTGATTTGGGTTGGCTAAATTTAGTAGATCGAGATTCTCAAACTGACGAAGCCGTTTATGCTTTCTTCTATCCTACGTTTCAAGAATATTTCGCAGCGTGTGCAATTCAGGATTGGGACTTTTTCCTACCCCGCGAACACAAAAATAAACCTGTATGTGATTCTGTTAGCGTAGCTCCTGCGCAGGAAAGACGGAGCCACAGCGGTGTGAAGAATCTCCGATACAAGCCTTACCGCATTTTTGAACCGCAGTGGAAAGAGGTAATTTTGCTGTGGTTGGGGCGAGAGGATGTGGAAAGCCAGCAGAAAGAGCAGTTTATCCAACGGTTGAGAAAGTTTAAGGATGGATGTGCAAACAACAAAGTTTATGCTTATCGAGCCTACTTTTTAGCAGCAGCGGGGATTGCTGAGTTTAAGGATTATCCCCAAGCAGATGCAATAGTGGCACAAATCATTGAGTGGAGCTTTGATTTTTATTTTGCAAAAAAAGAAGAAGCCAAAACAGCAATACAACAGACGGATCGCACAAAAGCAATCAAGGCTTTAGTTGAGTTAATCGAGAAGTCTCAAGATGAATATATCCGTTGGCGAGCGGCAGATAGCTTAGGAGAAATTGACAAAGGTAATCCAACTGCAATCAAAGCTTTAGTTGAGTTAATTGAGAAGTCTCAACATGAAGAAAGTTGTAGGGAAGCCGCAGAAAGCTTAGGGCAAATTGGCAAAGATAACCCAACTGCAATCAAGGCTTTAGTTAAGTTCATCGAAAACTCTCAGGATGAATATGCCCGTAGGCAAGCGGCAGAAAGCTTAGGGAAAATTGACAAGGATAACCCAACTGCAATCAAGGCTTTAGTTGAGTTAATCGAGAAGTCTCAAGATGAATATGCCCGTAGGCAAGCGGTAGAAAGCTTAGGGAAAATTGGCAAAGATAACTCAACTTCAATTAAGGCTTTAGTTGAGTTAATAGAGAACTCTCAGGATGAATTTACCCGTAGGCAAGCCACATATAGCTTAGGAGAAATTGGCAACAATAACCCAACTGCAATCAAGGCTTTAATTGAGTTAATCCAAAACTCTCAGTCTGAATCTATCCGTAGGCAAGCCGCATATAGCTTAGAGGAAATTGGTAAGGATAACCCAACTGCAACCAACGCTTTAGTTGATTTAATTCAAAACTTTCAATCTGAATCTATCCGTAGGCAAGCAGTATCTAGCTTAGAAGAAACTGGCGAAAATAACGCAACTGCAATCAAGGCTTTAGTTGAGTCAATCCAAAACTCTCAGTCTGAATTTACCCGTTGGCAAGCCGCATATAACTTAGGGCAAATTGGCAAAGATAACCCAACTGCAATCAAAGCTTTAGTTGAGTTAATCCAAAACTCTCAGTCTGAATCTACCCGTAGGCAAGCGGCAGAAAGCTTAGGGCAAATTGGCAAAAATAACCCAACTACAATCAAGGCTTTAGTTGAGTTAATCCAAAACTCTCAGTCTGAATCTACCCGTAGGCAAGCGGCAGAAAGCTTAAGAAAAATTGACAAGGATAACCCAACTGCAATCAAGGCTTTAGTTGAGTTAATCCAAAACTCTCAGTCTGAATATACCCGTAAGCAAGCAACAGAAATTTTATGGGGCTGTGCCGAAAATATGCCCTACCCAAAGTTTTATCAGCTTTGGCACGAGGGACGGGGTGGTGTTTTCAAGCAGTTGCTCAATTTTATAAACGCTTGCTCAAGCGGATAGACGATAGTATATAACCTTATATATAAAGTGCCACAAATCACAGGTATTAGTTTCACTTGCACTAAAAATCCAAAAATCAGCGCCATTCTACGCTATAACAATTACAAAACCTCAAACTCTTCAACACTTATCCCAGCTTGTCGTAAAATACTTCCGAGTGTACCAATAGTGATTTCCCGATGGCGAGGTACGATACGCCCTTGGCGTCTGCGCTTTGCGCAATCGCAGTACGAGTTCCTTCATCTGTAGATTTGGCAAATTTTACGTGACTACCCTTTTGGGTAACTTCCTCAAAGCCAGCTGCTTCTAATTTACGTTTAACATCACGATAAGGTAGTGGCTTAAGCGGCACCGACTTCTACCTCAAGTGTCTTAATTTGGGGAGTTCTAGTGGCTACTGGTGGTTCAAAATGCAGTGACAAAGCTTCACCTAAATTAGCTAATGCCTCAGCTTCAGTCTCTCCTTGGCTGGCAATATCAACTTCTAAACATTGTGCTACGAACCAGTTACCTTCCTGCCATACGCTTGCAGTAAAATTTCGTTTCATAACTTATTTATCATTAATAAAATTTCGCCATAGCCTTTTTATTTTAGTGCACATATTTTAGCTTGGATTTGCCGAATAATAGAAATTTTATACTGTCTCCCAATTTATCCTCGTCCAATCACTCGTATCGAAAGAAAGTTATATGAAAAATTCTGAAGAAGAACTAGAACTACATTTGCGATCGCGTGCAGCAGAAACAGTATCGATAAGAATACCAACAGACACGTTGGAATCACTCAAAAAAGTAGCTCATAGTAAAGATATGTCACCTGAAGCTTTAATGAAGTTTTATATCGGACAAGGTTTACGGCAAGATTTAGCTAAAGTATTCTCTGAGAGGATGTTTGGAAAGTCTCATTGAGTACACAAAATTGTCGTAGATCCCCCCAACCCCCCTTAAAAAGGGGGGCTTTTTTAGCCTTTTACCCCCTAAAAAGGAGCTTTTTTAGCCTTTTACCCCCTTTTTAAGGGGGTCGCCGCAGGCGGGGGGATCTTATCCGAAGCGTTTGGGGGTGGGGTTCGGTGGTGTATTGCAAGGAAGTCAGAAGCGCTATAAATTAAGTTACAGTATCTCACCCATATTTGCTAAGATTTTCAATGCTCACAACCTAGCGGCAAACTGTGAAGATATAACTATGTCTACATCTGCCATTGACACCAACGACGCAGCAGCAATCCAAGCAGTACAAGAGGGAGTTGCTGTGTGCGATCGCTCTTTTTGGGGACGGATCAAAGTTTCTGATGGCGATCGCCTCCGCTTCTTGCACAACCAAAGCACAAACGATATCCAAACCCTCAAGCCAGGACAAGGCTGTGATACAGTTTTTGTGAATTCTACCGCCCGGACTCTTGACTTGGCAACAGTATACATCCTGGAAGATGCCGTGTTGTTGCTGGTTTCGCCAAACCGTCGCGAGTTTCTCATGCAATGGCTAGATCGCTACATCTTCTTTGCTGACAAGGTGCAACTCACGGATGTCACTGACGAAACTGCCACCATTAGCCTTATTGGACCACAAAGTGATGCTGTTGTAGAAAAGCTGGGGGCTGCAGCAATTATCGGTCAAGCTTATGGTAATCACATTTCCATCCCTTCAGTTAATGGAGGTTTGATAGGCGTTGGTAGTGGTTTGGCTTCCCCTGGCTATACTCTGATTTTGCCAGCTTCTAGTAAACAAGAAGTTTGGAGCAAAATTCTGGAAGCTGGCGCAGTTCCAATCAGCGATTCTACTTGGGATAAGTTACGAATATTACAAGGACGTCCGGCTCCAGAGCAGGAACTTACCGAGGAATATAATCCCTTGGAAGCGGGTTTATGGCAGACTATTTCCTTTAATAAGGGATGTTATATCGGACAAGAAACCATCGCCCGACTCAACACCTACAAAGGTGTTAAACAGCACTTATATGGTATTAAATTAAGTGGTTGTGCTGAACCAGGAAGTGTGATCACCATTGGGGATGAAAAAGTTGGCAAACTGACGAGTTACACCAAAACCCTTGATGGTGACTTTGGGCTTGGCTACATCCGCACCAAAGCTGGTGGTGCAGGTTTGAAAGTCCATGTAGGAGACGTTGAGGGCGAAGTCGTAGAAATCCCGTTCGTTTCTCACGACTACCCAGAGTTTTGATGAGTCATTTCATGGAACGCAACGCGTCTACTCTCTATCCCATCCGATTCCTTGGCAAGAGTCATCTATCCAATTAGCCAAACGAGTAATTTTAGCAGGTGGTGGGTTAACTTGATGACCAGGATTTTTGTGTGGAGTTGTCACAAGCCTACTTTTGCTTTCCACCTTGGTAGCCAGGGCAATAGATGAAACAGCAGATGAAACAGCTTTGTTTTCCATTTCCCTAGGAATGACAGCAGCCGATGACACAAGTCTACTTTTACTTTCTCCATCAGAAGGAACAGCAAGCGATGACCTAGGTTTGTTTTTACTTTTTTCCCGTGCAGTAAGGCTAACATCTGGCACGGATTGACTTTTGCTTTCAATTTCGTTTTCAGGAAATGCAACCAAAGGTATGAACTGACTTTTGGTTTCCACCGCAGTGCTAGCAGCTGTCATCAAAGCCACAGAGTTGCTTTCCTTTTGAGTGCTAGCAACTTCAACAGATTGTACTGGTTGATGCCAAGTAGCACTCTGTTGTAGTACCTCGTCAAGAAAGATTGCTTCCCGCAACCTCGTTCTGCTTGCAATCACAGGTGCTACCTTTGATTGCAACTTGGTATAACTGTGACTTTTCTCATCATTAGCAATTCCAGCAAAAGTCAAATATTTACACTCGTTGAGTGTTTGAAAAGGAACTGCGGTACTCACTGCAACAGATGGTACAAATTTGCTGTCGTCTTCTTTTGCTGTGGCAACTACACTGGGACTCACAAGCTCATACTCAGGCAACTTCTGGAGAACAGACTCACAGTTAACCTCGCTTTCACTTACAGAATCAGCCGATTCTATTAGGTGTAATTCCTCCTCAGGATTAAAGTTAAGACCCAAAGCAACAACAATCTGATCAGGATCGTTGTTGAGTTCGCAAATCAAAGGCAAAACTTCTTCAAGCTGTGGCTCTAAAGCAGACAAAGCTGCCAAAATAAAACCAGAGGAAGGGCGACGTTGGCCATCGTAAGTTCCCCAAACTCGCATTTTTCCCAGCCACGAACGATTGTTGTAGTAGTAACTTACCCACTTAAGTTTCAAAGACTGGCGTAGTTGCTGAATATTCATAATCAGATGTCCTGGTTCGGTCAAAAAAAGTACAGATCTCTATAATCGCTATAAATTGTTAAAAATTAACATTATCCCTGCGGATGAAACCGATGATAGAGCATTTTTGTCACTCTTTGACCACCGCGTAAGTGCTGTTCTACCAGTAGAGGTACTTCACTTGGGCGAACACCACTGTACCAAACCATCTCAGGTAGCACTAACACCATTGGTCCATTACCGCATTGTCCCAAACAGGTACTACCAGTGACAGTCACTTCAGGAGTTGGTAACGCTTCAAAAGCCTCTAACACCTTGGCTGCACCTTGCTTGCGACAAGTGCGATTTTGGCAAACACGTACGCACTTAGGAAAAACAGGTGACGTTACTGAAGAGTTAGATGAGTAAGATATATTTTCCATTTGTTACCTTCTTATACCCTTTCACTTTAATGTTGATACAAGTAGGCATCAAAAAGATGTGGTCAACACTCTTGATCGCGGGTTGAATTCCGCACTATAGCGTCCACTTTTTGGGGAGTGATCTTACAGCAGTTTTCTGTAAGGTGGGCATTGCTCACCAATATCTCAAATGTCTATCACGTAGGCTTTTGTGAGCAATGCCCAACGCCAGATGCTACCCTGCGGGAAGCCGCCCTCCGGGCGTCTACAAGCCGGGAAACCCGTCCAACGCACTGGCTCCCCTACGATTTGTGGTCTATTGATATGAAAACCGCTGTAAATTATTTGTAAGCAAACTTGATCCCCTACAACTTTTAAAGGAGTCGGGGATCTGTGGCTTTCACTGAGTTGTTGTTAAATTTCTAATTCTAAATCCAAGAATTAAACCACATCCGCATTGGTCTATATTCAAAATTTGAAAGAGGTAAACCTAAATAAATAGGCATCCAAAAAACAAAAGCACTCACAATAATAAAGGTAATGGTAACACCAACAGCGCGGAGTGGAATATGATAACTACGTAAGCACTGATCAACAAGCCAAGCGATCGCTAAAAATGCGAACACTACAGCCGTCATGTAATGGTAGATAAAAACGCAACGATTTACTCCCACCCAAGGCAGTAAATTAGCAATATAATTGATCACTATATATAAGGCAATCCAAGTATCAACACTCAGTGTCCTTGGAGGAGAAAAGCGTTTTTGCCTGACCAAAGGAATGAGGAATCGCCACACCAGCATTCCAAGTAAAAACAAAAGTGCTGCAACACCAAACCACCATAAAAACGGATTGCCCATTGCATGGACATCGTAAATAATTTTACCAGCACCTGCAGGCAAAGGAGGTCCGATAACAGGTGGTGGTTCCTTAAGGTTTTGTGCTGTTTGGTAAAAATACGCCATTGGTCGAGTCATCAAGGGCCATTTATACCAAGCAGCACAGTAAGGATGGACTTTAGGAGTGTTACCACCAAGACGTTCATGAAACAGTAAAATTTGTCTGTGTAGTTCTATAAATCCAAATTTTGTATTTAAGAGTAAATGAGGTATCCAAATCAAACTGTAAATTATTAAAGGGAGTAAACCGAAATAAATAACAATGTGAATTAGATTAAGTTGAGTTAATTTTTGTAATGGTGTTAGATTGACCTTTCCACTATTATTGGAAGATTTTAAGCTAGCATTATCAGGAGAAATTCTATATGTTCTTTTCCCAGATAAGCCAGAGTTAGACTCGCTTAAGGAAGCGAAGGAAGATAAAGAAGAAAATCTTTTCTGACGTTTTCTTCCACTGATTGTGTCGGGAGGATGAGAAACAAATGCTTCTTGGACTTCAGAGTAAGTTTCGTTGTCAACAAAGCTAAAAGATTGCCATAAACGAATTCCCCAACCTAATATCCAGATTAGGTAAGTCCCTAGCAAAAACCACAAACCATTCCACTTGGTAGCAGCTGATGCACCAAAAGCTATGCCAGAAAGTATTAACCAAAAACTGCGTTGTTGTCTTTGTTTTGCTAATGCCAATAAGAAAAACCACTGTCCCAGCAATCCAAAGATGACAATATACTGGTTGATCAGAGCATAGCGAGATTCTACAAGAAATATACCGTCGCAAGCTGTGAACAAACCAGCAAGTAAAGCAAAACCACGACGATAACTTATCTGATAGGCAATGGCAGCGACTATTATAGGGATAAATGAACCAGAAAAGGCATTCATCCAACGGTAAGTCACGGGTGACATGACTGAACCAGTAAACCCATTCACCTCATCTTGCCAAAAGGGAATATGGCTACCAATCCAAATCCCCAGTGCAATCATATACTTACCTAGTGGTGGATGACCATCAAAAAATGGTGTATGGGTAAGGTAATTATTACCAAATTTAGCGTAATAAACTTCATCAAAGACAAAGGTGTTAAATCTTCCCAATCCCCAAAATCGCAAGGCGAGTGACAGCAAGAATACACCCACGATGCCAATCCGAAACCACTTTTTATTCATTGGTCACTAGTTCTTAGTCAATAGTCAACCTTTTGCAAAAGTGATATTCCAATATTTGGAACCACAGATGAACACAGGGTAACACAGATAAATCAACTCCAGACTTGCACCAAGACGCTTGGGTGTAGGGGTGTAGGGGAAATGCATTTACGCTTGGGATAGAGAAAATGCATTTCTTCTGTTATTCTCTTATTCCCCTACACCCTTAGCTTTCGCTACAAAGCCTAATTTATCTAGCGTTTTGCTGCTGTGACCAAATGCGCGTTGGTAATCCCCAAACGTAAATAAAACCTTCTGCTGCCTTATGATCAAATGTATCTTCAGCACCGTAGGTTGCCAAGTCAGGGGTGTAGAGGGAATTTTCTGAACTACGCCCAACTATGGTAGCGTTGCCTTTGAATAGTTTCACCCGCACAGTTCCAGACACTTGCTCTTGTGTCTTTTGAATAAAGGCATCCAGTGCACCTTTTAAGGGACTGTACCAAAGACCGTTGTAAATTAATTGGCTGTAAGTTTCCTCTATTCCACGCTTATAGTGGCTAATATCTGCTGTCAGAGTCAGGCTTTCTAAATCACGATGTGCCTGAATTAACACGAGCAAAGCGGGAGTTTCATAAATTTCCCGCGATTTGATACCTACCAAGCGGTTTTCTACCATGTCGATGCGTCCAACACCGTGATTCCCAACCACCTGGTTCAGTTGTTGAATCAAATCAACTGGGTTGATGAGTTCGCCATTCAAAGTGGTAGGAATTCCTCTGGAAAAGCCAATTTCAACATACTCTGGTTTGTCGGGAGTGTCGGCGATCGCCTTCGTCATTAAATAAATTTCTTCTGGTGGTTCCACATTGGGGTCTTCCAGAGGACCTGCTTCTATACTGCGACCGAGCAAGTTACGATCAATGCTGTAGGGAGACTTTTTCTTCACTGGCGAGGGAATACCATACCGTTCCCCGTAGGCGATAGTTTCCTCGCGACTCATTCCCCATTCCCGCGCTGGGGCAAGTATTTTGAGATTGGGGTTAAGTGCGGCAGCCGAGACATCAAAACGTACTTGGTCATTTCCCTTACCAGTGCATCCGTGAGCGATCGCATCCGCACCATATTTTTCTGCCGCTTCTACCAAAGCTTTAGCAATCAACGGACGAGCAAGGGCAGTACTCAATGGATAGCGATTTTCATAAAGAGCGTTTGCTTGAATTGCGCGAAAAGCGTAGTCTTTCACAAAGTCTTCTTTAACATCCACCACCAGCGATTCACTGGCACCCGATTTCAGGGCTTTTTCTCTGACAGGTTCTAATTCATCCCCCTGTCCTAAATCTGCTGCTAAGGTAATCACCTCTTCCACACCCCATTCATGCTTGAGGTAAGGAATGCACACAGAGGTATCTACACCACCAGAATAAGCCAAAACAACTTTCTTCGCGCGACCCATTTGTCTCTCCAATAGCAAAACTCAACAATGAGTCATTACTATCTAACCTATTTACGTTTATTTTTCAACTCAATGACATTATCATAATGTGTCTATATTTTCAATAATTTAGATCAATCTGTGATGTGATCCAAATCCTTTATTGTCATTATTTCTTTTCTACGGATAGCATTGAAATTAAATCTTGCTTGAACAAAGGATGAATTGGCATTACTGCTAAAGACTTGGGGTGAGTGAGTTGTAAAGTTATCTGATTGATGGCAAAAGTTTGCTCTAGATGAGTTTGTAGTTGCCCAAGTAGGCGATCGCGTTGTTCAACAGTCGCACAATCCACACTCAGATGAGCACAAAGCATGATCTGTTCTCTGCTTATTCTCCAAATATAGAGTTTTTCCACCTGCAAAACATGAGGAAAAGATCTCAGAAAAACTTCTACATCAGCAGGGTTAATTGATTTTGGTGCATACTCCAAAAGAATTGAGAGACTTTCTCGGACAAGTGGCAAAGCACTTAAGATCATAAAGCCTGCAACTACTAAGCTAATAGCTGTATCTGCCCATAACCAATTCCAAAAGTGAATCACAATAGCAGCAATTATCACACCCACAGAACTAGCAGTATCAGCGATAATATGAAGCACAGCACCCCGTAGATTGAGATCATCGTGAGAGTGGGGATGCAGCAAAGTTATATTGAGCAAATTGACGATTAAACCTAACATGGCTACCCCTAACATGGGCAAGCCTGAAATTTCTTGTGGACTTTGAAAGCGGTGAATTGCTTCCCAACAAATGAAAATAGCAATCACAAGTAAACTTAAGCCATTTACCAAAGCCGCCATAATTTCAATATGGCGATATCCAAATGTTGCCCTTGCAGCAGCAGGTTGCTGTACTAACCAACTGGCAAACAGCGATATTCCCAAAGCCGCGATGTCAGAAAGAATATGTTCTGCATCTGCCTGTAGAGATAAACTTCCACTCCACAAACCGACACTCCACTCAGCAACAAAAAACCCAGCAAGTAAACAAACAGTTATTGATAAATGCTGGGTTTTTTGGCTGTTTTGATTTTGATTAACAAAACTATCTGAACACCTACAATTGCAATCTTGCTCTAAAAGCATGATTTAAATAACTCCATGTAAATGAGATTTTTAGCATTAATAATGTCCACAAATTAACTTACCGCGGGCATTACTAGACAAGTGACGTTTTGTATTGCAGTACGTTTTCTATTGTGTATTAAATAGCACAAATCTTGTTTAACTCAATTTCACAATGACTTTACGACTGCTTTATAACAAATTTATTACGACTTTCCTAATTATTACGTACTATTAATTAAGACAATTTATGTGTTTATACTCAGTGTCTAATTAACATAGAATATACGGTAAATTATGCTCCGTTTACACATCAAATGGTTTATACCAGTAGCTTTAGCTTTCAGTGGTTTCGGGTTAAATGTACAAAGCGCGAGTGCCCAGGCTACCTATAATACCTATGAATTTACTACTAACTATAAGACATCAGTCGAGATTAACCCATTCCTACCAGAACAGAACATTCTAAGGGCAACCATCACAGGAGAAAATGCTGATGCTCCTCACGGATTGACTAAATTTACTAGCAATACTTATGGACAATCTGAGTCTCGTGGAGCCAACACATTTACCAGATTCAATTCAGATCCAACCGTATTTGGCATAGAAGGCAAAACACTTGGCGACATATACTACGGTGATGGTGTCAATAAGTTATTTGGAACAGCGAATGACAGCGCTGAAATTAACCCCATCGCAGGCACAATTAAAGGTGGTGGTACTATAACTATTACCAATGGAATGGGCATATTCCAAAACGCTACAGGCAAAATAGATTTTACTGAGGAGGATGCACTTGCTCCCCCAGGAACTCCTTCTACCGGTAACGCTATCCTGAAATTCTCCTTGCGGACTCCTCGGGCAGTTCCAGAACCAACAGTTACTCCAGCGCTAGTCGGCTTGGGTGTACTTGGAGCAGGTTTTCTATTGCGCAAACACCATCGTAAAAAGACTTTCAACTGAAAAAAGCTGCAAATCGTAGCGCCATAAAATTCATTTTAACCACCTCAAAACCGAGAAGGACTGGGGTGGTTTAGCTTTAGGGAACACTGCTGTAGTCCTTATTGTCCTATCCTGGAGGTAGACTAGCACGCTCGTTTTTGAATTTTGAATTTTGTTAGCGTAGCGGGACGCAGTCCATTTTGAATTATTTACTGTTGTGGGTGAGACTGTGTTTTTTAGTGTTGTTATTCCGACTTACAATCGTAAGCCAATTTTAGAAAAGTGTCTTATAGCTTTGGAGACGCAGCAACTGAGTCCGTCAAGTTCAATGACTGGTTACGAAATTGTCTTGGTGGACGATGGTTCTGATGATGGCACATTGGAATGGTTGGAAGCGCATAAAGGCGAATTTCCCCATGTGAAAACGTTTCATCAAAACCACGCAGGACCAGCAGCAGCGCGAAATTTGGGAGTAGAAAAGGCATTAGGGGACACTATTATTTTTATTGATAGTGATTTAGTTGTGACGGAGAATTTCCTGCAAGCCCACGCTGATGCGTTGATACAAGGCAAGGAAAAATTGGGGGGCGATCGCTTCTTCACATATGGTGCAGTCATTAATACTTGTAATTTTGACAACCCCACTTCTGAACCGTACAAAATAACAGATTTTTCTGCAGCTTTTTTTGCTACAGGAAATGTAGCCATCCCCAAGCACTGGTTGGAGAAAGCTGGACTTTTTGACACTCATTTTCAACTTTATGGTTGGGAAGATTTAGAACTGGGTGTTAGACTCAAAAATCTTGGGTTAAAACTTATCAAATGTCCAGATGCTGTTGGGTATCACTGGCATCCACCCTTTAACTTACAACAAGTGCCAAGCTTGATCGATAAAGAAGTTCAGCGTGGACGTATGGGAGTGTTGTTTTATCAAAAGCATCCTACTTGGGAAGTGCGAATGATGATTCAAATGACTTGGTTGCATCGCTTACTTTGGGGAATTTTATCATTGAATGGCATCCTCAACGAACGTACAATGGCACCATTTTTGCAATGGCTAATTGATTTGGGAAAACCACAGTTAGCGTTAGAAGCTGCTCGAATTTTTCTGAACTGGTATAACGTCAAGGGTGTTTATCAAGCTTACTCCCAAATGCAAAAGGCAACTTGAAAAGAAACTCTGGGGGATTGGCTTTGTCCTTGTACAGATGTAGTAATTTCCTCTTTTAAATGTCGTATTTTCTCAACATTTCTAATTCCCCAATAGTTGGCACAACTATGTTACCTTAGTATGGTTAATTAATCTCGCACATTCAGGAGTTCGGGTGTTTCCTGGTTTTGGAAATACGCCTGAATGGAGGTTTAACCCGAATAGGAGTAAAAAACATGCCTGTTGTTTCATTGGCTCAAATGATGGAGTCTGGGGTTCACTTTGGGCATCAAACCCGTAGATGGAATCCAAAAATGTCTCCATACATTTACACTTCTCGTAATGGAGTACACATCATCGACTTGGTGCAGACTGCCCAGTTGATGGAAGAAGCTTATGCGTACATGAGGTCACAAGCTGAGGCAGGCAAGAAATTCTTGTTTGTTGGTACGAAGCGCCAAGCAGCAGGAATCATTGCTCAAGAAGCTGCCCGTTGTGGTTCTCACTACATTAACCAGCGTTGGTTGGGTGGAATGCTCACTAACTGGGCGACTATCAAAACCCGCGTAGATCGCCTCAAAGATTTGGAACGTCGGGAAGAAAATGGCGCTCTTGATTTGCTGCCAAAAAAAGAAGCCTCAATGTTACGTCGGGAAATGGCGAAGCTTCAGAAATATCTGGGTGGAATAAAAGCTATGCGGAAAGTTCCCGATGTGGTTGTGATTGTAGATCAACGGCGGGAGTATAACGCAGTACAAGAATGCCAAAAGTTGTCAATTCCCATTGTGTCCATGCTGGATACTAACTGTGACCCAGATGTCGTAGATATTCCCATCCCAGCAAATGATGACGCCATTCGGTCAATTAAGTTGATAGTAGGCAAATTGGCAGACGCCATTTATGAAGGTCGTCACGGTCAATTGGATGCAGAAGATTACGAAGATTACGACGGCGCAGAGGAAGACTACGACTACGAGGAAGGTGAAGCCGATTACTCTGGCTTGGCGATTCCCAACGACGAAGAAGAAGAATAATTGCCTGCTAAGTCTTGAGTGTTGAGTGCCGAGTGCCGAGTAAAATAGTAATACTCGGTACTTAGTGGTACTTTCTATTTCTGAGTAAACAGCCGCAGGTAAAATCCCAAGTTTAGTCCTAAATGGTAAGGCAGTGCGGGGGTGAAGTAGCGCTCGAATGAGGGTTTCCAACTCTGGAACAACCTTGAGGGAGAGCCTCATCAAGTACTAGTCCTTTGTGCCAGCTTTGCTGAAAGGGTTCCCAATGCAGTGCGTTGAGCGGCCAATGCCCGACTTGAAGGAACTGCCGTCGTCGGCATAAGCAAACTGCCGAACCCGGAGGGTGAGTTCTTTTGATTGAGTACTCACAACTCATAACTCAGGACTTTGTTAAAATTCAGAACTCAAAATTTTATTTGAGAATAATTAAAACTGTCAATGAAGTAGGAATTGAGGCAACATGGCGGAAATATCTGCGAAACTAGTCCAAGAGCTACGTCAGAAAACTGGTGCTGGTATGATGGACTGCAAGAAGGCGCTAAAAGAAAGTGACGGTGACATAGAAAAGGCCATCGAGTGGCTGCGACAAAAGGGCATCGCCAAAGCCGATAAGGGCGCAGGACGTATTGCGGCAGAAGGTCTGGTGGATACATACATTCAACCCGGAGGTGAGGTTGGTGTGCTCATAGAAGTCAACTGCCAAACTGATTTTGTTGCCCGTAACGAAGCTTTCAAAGCCCTAGTTCAAAATCTGGCGAAGCAAGCAACGACTGCTGAAAATGTTGAGACAATGCTTGCTCAACCTTACATTGAAGATGAAAGTGTTAACGTAGAAGATTTCATCAAGCAAATGAGTGGTCAACTTGGTGAAAATATCCAACTGCGTCGCTTTACCAAATTCGCACTCTCCAAAGATACAAAAGGGATAGTAGACAGCTATATCCATACTGGTGGTCGAGTTGGTGTGTTAGTCGAACTAAACAATCAAAACGATTCAGTGAGTGATCGTAGCGAGTTTCAAACTCTAACACGGAGTATAGCCATGCAAGTTGCGGCTTGTCCAAACGTTGAGTACGTGAACGTAGGCGAAATTCCTGATCAAGTTGCCCAAAAAGAAAAGGATATTGAAATGGGGCGGGATGACTTGGCAAACAAGCCACAGAACATCAAAGAAAAGATTGTTCAAGGACGGATTGAAAAACGTCTACAAGAAATGAGTTTGTTAGATCAACCTTATATTCGCGATCAGAGTATCACAGTAGAAGAATTGATTAAGCAAAACGCTTCAAAACTGGGCGACAGTATCCAAGTTCGTCGCTTCATTCGCTATATCCTCGGGGAGGGCATTGAAAAGCAAGAAAGTAACTTTGCAGAAGAAGTTGCTGCACAAATGGGTAGCAAGTAATTGAGTCATTTGTCATTAGTTATCGGTAAAAGATAGGTGACACAAGACTATTTAACTTAACAGGTCAGGCAAGTTTAGCTGACCTGTTTTTCATTCAAACTCAACGAAATATCAGGTTTTTAACACATTGAGTCAACGTTACTATAGATGAAAGTGTGTATCTTTGTCTCAATCCAAAATTCATATCCAAAAACCCAAGATTCCAAAATTCTTTGGGTGATTATTGAAAAACAATAAATACATTTGTACCATAATAAGGTTCAGATGCATGATAGCAAGAAGATATGGCGAAAGCAATCGAGCAAATTGAACGAGAGATATTAGCATTAGAAGAAGCAATACAGGCGATCGCAAAAGAACTCCGAAGCGCCTACACAAATTATTTAACCGCATTGGGGCAAACCGTACAAAGGCAACTGATTCTAGCGACTTATCACCTGTGTACTCAAGGGTATCCTGAAACCTTTTTGAGTTTGTCATTGAATCAGCGACAACAATTGCAACAAGCTATTCGTAAGTTGGGTCAACAAACAGCCCAGCAGTTACAATCTCTTATCAAGACTGAACAAGAGCAGCATAAGGAAGAACAGGAACAACACAACGAAGATGAGGAAATTGATGAGGATAAGCAAACAGATCAACCTTCGTCTTTTACTCCCGTAACTCTACCCACTTCTCCCACTTCCCTAACTCCCCTAACCACTTCACCAACTGCCCCAACTCCCCCAACTTCCCTATCCTCCTTAACTCCCCCAACTTCCCTATCCTCCTCAACTCCTCCAACTTCTCTAACCTCCTCAACTTTATTCTCTTTATCCTCGCTACAAAGCGTGTCGTCTTTTCCAAACACCTCTAACCCTGTAGAACTAGTAAAATGGCAACAGAATATAGAAAGACTGACACAAGAAAAGCTCAAAAGAGTTTCTCGTGAGGCTAATCTTCGCTTACAAAAAGCAGGGATCTTACCAAAAAAATTACCAGAACCGATTTTAGAAGCAGCTGCAGCAGCTGCTTCAGAAGCTTCTGCTGAAGTGATGCCAGGACCACCCAATCTACTAAACTTGGTTGTTGAAATTGATAATGATCTGCAATCAGAAGACTCTAACTTGACACAAATCATGGCTATTAATCTGCGGCTTGGGGAAATTGAGTTTGCTGATCCGACACTCTCGTCTAATCGCAAGCAGATTCACAGTGTCTTACTGCAGCTTCGTAGACGAGGGCAAGAGTATCAAAAAAAACAGCGGGAACGTTCAGTTGCCCAAGCTGAAGCAGCATGGCGTGCAATTTGGTCTGAGGATTAGTGATCTGTTTTTTGTCCGAAGTCTAATGACTACTGACTAATGACTAATGACTACTGACTAATGACTAATGACTACTGACAAACCAGATTGGATACGATTACAGAAAGCTTTGGCAATAGAAGCAGAAAAAGGCTTTACTGATTTGCTGGGCAAACAATACCGCTTCAGTGAGTTTCTTACCCTGACTTTTGGCAAATTCCCCACAGGCTTACCTGGTATTGAACGTCGTCGCTGGCAACAGTTGGCAACTGAATTTGCTGATTATCCCAATCTGGAACTGGAAGATAGACAACACTTAGTAGCAGAAACTCGCAGATATCTGTACCAAGTTCAGCAAGTGGTTGAAGGGGGAGGGGAAGCAAGGGGAGATGAGGCAGATAAGGCAGATAACGCAGCAATACCTTCCTCATCTTCCTACTCCTCATTCTCGAAATCCAAAATCCAAAATCCAAAATCTCAAATTGTTGCTGAGGTGAGTCGGAGACTTGCTCCTAACTTAGACCAAAAGTTGAGTGATTTAGCAGAAATAGGCATTAGAAAAGCTGCTAATTTAGCACGTCTTGGTTTATACATCGTGCGTGACTTACTTTACTATTATCCCCGTGACCATATTGACTATGCTCGTCAGGTAAATATTCAAGACTTGGTGGCGGGGGAGACGGTGACAATAGTGGCAACAGTGAAGCGCTGTAACTGCTTTACGACTCCCAAAAACAACAAATTGACGATTTTAGAAGTGCTGCTACGTGATCAGACAGGTCAGATCAAAATCAGCCGATTTTTTGCTGGTACACGTTATAGCAGTCGTGCTTGGCAGGAAAGTTTCAAGCGCCGCTACCCGAATGGTAGTATTGTGGCGGCATGCGGGTTGGTCAAAGAAAGTAAATATGGTCTAACGTTGGAAGACCCAGAACTAGAAGTTTTGGGACATCCAGGAGATACAATTGAGTCTTTAATGATTGGTAGGATAGTGCCTATTTATCCGCTGACAGAGGGAGTGGGGGCGGATTTGGTACGACAGGCAGTTATTGCTGCTTTACCTGCGACTGTCCATCTTAAAGATCCACTGCCTAGCGGTCTGCGAGATAAGTATAATTTGATGGAATTGAAGGAAGCTGTTAATAATATACACTTTCCCCCAGACAGCGCTAGCCTCCAAGCTGCCCGTCGCCGCCTCGTCTTCGATGAATTTTTCTACCTGCAACTTGGGTTACTCCAACGTCAACAGAAAGCCAGGGAAACTCAAACCAGTGCGCTTCTAGCCCCAAAAGGTCAATTACTGGAAAAATTCTCCGAGATACTGCCGTTTAAACTGACTAACGCACAGCAACGAGTCATTAACGAAATTCTCAATGACTTGCAAAAACCCGCACCGATGAATCGTTTGGTGCAAGGGGATGTGGGTTCTGGTAAAACTGTTGTTGCTGTAATTGCTATCCTTGCTGCTCTTCAATCTGGGTATCAAGCAGCACTAATGGCTCCCACAGAGGTTTTGGCGGAACAGCATTATCGCAAGTTAGTGAGTTGGTTTAACCTCCTGCATTTACCAGTGGAATTACTCACAGGTTCTACGAAAACAGCAAAAAGACGACAAATTCATGCTCAGTTAGAAACGGGTGAATTGCCGCTTTTGGTGGGAACTCATGCTTTAATTCAAGATTCTGTCAACTTTATGCGATTGGGTTTGGTTGTGATTGATGAGCAACACCGTTTTGGAGTTGAACAACGGGCGCGTTTACAGCAAAAAGGCGAGCAACCCCATGTATTAACTATGACAGCAACTCCTATTCCTCGAACTTTGGCGCTGACAATACACGGGGATTTGGATGTGAGTCAGATTGATGAGTTACCACCAGGAAGGCAAACGATTCAGACAACCGTACTCGTGAATCAGCAACGTAGTCATGCTTATGATCTTATCCGCCGAGAAATTGCCCAAGGACGACAAACTTATGTGGTTTTGCCATTGGTGGAAGAATCAGAAAAATTGGATTTGCGATCGGCAGTAGAAGAGCATAAAAAGTTACAGGAAAGCATTTTTCCAGAGTTTCAGGTGGGGCTGCTTCATGGTCGCATGAGTTCAGCCGAAAAGGATGAAGCTATTACTAAATTCCGCAACAATGAAACTCAAATTTTGGTTTCTACCACTGTTGTAGAGGTGGGTGTTGATGTGCCGAATGCGACAGTTATGCTCATTGAAAATGCAGAGCGCTTTGGCTTATCTCAGTTGCACCAACTCCGGGGACGTGTTGGTCGAGGTGCAGCTAAGTCCTATTGTCTTTTACTGAGTAGTTCCAAAAGTTCAGATGCACAGCAACGTCTGAGGGTTTTGGAACAATCTCAGGATGGCTTTTTCATTTCGGAAATGGATATGCGTTTTCGTGGTCCTGGACAGGTTTTGGGGACTCGTCAATCAGGTATACCAGATTTTACATTGGCGAGTTTAGTGGAAGATGAAGAAGTGTTAATTTTGGCGCGACAAGCAGCCGAAAAGGTGATAGAGATAGATGCAACTTTGGAACGTTGGTATTTGATGAAGGAAGAGTTGAAGTATCGGTATGAGCGGTTAATGGGTGGAGCGATTTTGACATGATTGATCATGATCGCCTGTTTAAGGAACTGCTGACGACATTTTTTGTGGAGTTTTTAGAGCTATTTTTCCCCGAAGTTATTGCTTATTTAGAATCTGATTGTTTAGAATTTTTGGACAAGGAAATTTTTACTGATATCACTGCGGGTGAACAGTATGAAGCAGATTTAGTCGTCAAGGCTCAATTTAAAGAGCAAGAATCATTTTTTCTGATTCATATAGAAAACCAAGCTTATTCACAAGCAGACTTTGGACGACGAATGTTTCGCTATTTCGCTCGATTGTTTGAAAAATTTGCGCTTCCTGTGTACCCAATTGTCATTTTTTCTTTTGATTCTCCGCGTACGCCTCAACCAAATGTATACAGAGTAGAATTTCCCGACAAAGTTGTTTTAGAGCTTAACTACGCAGTATTACAGCTAAATCGTTTAAATTGGCGGAATTTCTTGCGACAAGAAAATCCCGTAGCCAGTGCGCTCATGGCTAAAATGAACATAGCTCCAGAAGAACGCCCTAGAGTGAAGTCGGAATGTTTGCGGCTATTAGCTACTTTGCGACTTGATCCAGCACGGACAAAAATGATTTCTGGATTTATTGATACTTACCTAAAGCTAAATGCTCAAGAGGAAGAGGTTTTTAAAACAGAAATTGCGAAGTTTGAACCAGTTCAACAGGAGGTTGTTATGGAAATTCTCACCAGCTGGATGGAAGAAGGGATACGACGAGGTAGACAAGAAGGTAGACAAGAAGGTAGACAAGAAGGTAGACAAGAAGGAGAATTGGCTGTCATTATGCGTTTACTCAACCGGCGAATTGGTACAGTTGAGCCTGAGTTACAAGAACGTATTCGTCAACTCTCACTCAATCAATTAGAAGATTTAGCTGAGGCGTTGTTAGATTTCTCCAATGCAGAAGATTTAATTGCTTGGCTGAATAAACAACAGGGGTAGAACAGGTATGCTGTTTAATAACAAACCATCACGCGTCTACCCCTGTAGTGAAAATTGGTAAAAGTTCGTTAATTCTAAAGAAACTCAATAGTATCAACGAAACCTAAAACATTCTGCTTGATATCCTCAGCTTCTTGTTCAAGAGAATTTGGTTTTTCTTTGTCAAAAAAGCTGTGCTGACTGCTGACGATATACAAAAGGTCACCATAGCTAAATGCTAAAACACCACGGTATGCATTTAACTTAGTTGCAGTACCGTTGTTTCCTGTTTTTGTAACTGTTGAACCTTGGGGCATATCAACTAATACGAAGTAAGCCCCTTCTAATATGTCTTCCAGATATTCAGTATGCTTAACCTGAGCATCTGGTAAATTAGCAACAATTGTTTGAGGCACATACTTACTAACGAGAAATGAACGCAGATATTCTTGGTGTCCGACAGAATCCATTTCCTCTGTCTGTTTTGAGGAGATAGGGAAATAATCGATTCTCAACAATCTGCCAGAGTCATCAGAAAAGCTAACTGAGCCTTCTTGAGTTTCAACTCTACCACCTTGTTGAGAGTTAACAGGAATTAGAACTATAAAATTACCTGAGGGTGATTCATACACGTTTGGGTTTAAGTCTTCCTCAAGTTCTGTCTCATCCTCGTCTTCTAGGAAGTCTTCATCTTCTACCTCTTCAAAAGCGGCGATCACCTCATCTATCACTTCTTTAGCATCTTTTTCGTTAATTTCCAATGCTTCTTGGAGCTTTTTGAGCAAAGTCGTTTTTCCTTTGGGAATACGTAGTTCCTCTTCGTCTACAAGTACGCTGACTCCCGCAGCATAAGCATCCAGTATTAACTCGCCTGTCAGAGATTTTTTTGCACTGTTAAATAGTGCTCCTATCTGACCTTCCTCTGCAATGGCTACGACTTTATCTAGCGTTTCTAACAATTCATCATCTGAGTATTCTTCAAAAATTTCGAGTCCCCAGAGGATATCCGCCAAAAAATCTGGATCCACTTCTTCTAATGAAGAATCAGCAGCAGCTGTGACAACCGCGATCGCCGCAACTGCTTCTTCTGGACTGATTGATTCTTCTAATGTTTTTTTTGAGTTAAAAAACTTGTCGTACTTGCCCACGACTGCTCCTTCCTAAAATGGTTTGCTAGTGATAACACAAATCTAGTATCAATGGGTAGTTTAGCAATCAGTGAGTCTCCTGTTGTTCTATCTTCACAAAAAGGTTTTTTCTGACCTATACTCAAACGCTAAATGATAACCGCTACATCTCAGTCACCAATGTGGATTTAACCTGTGCAAAATTTATATTTTTACTCTTCTAGTAGTCTGTCAAGGCAACGCCTGCTGAGTTAAAATTCTCTGCGTCTCCGTATCACCGTATCCCCATGTCAGCCTCAACCCGTCAATTTTGAGTTGACGAACTAAAGCGAGTAAAACGCATTCTTATCTTATATCAAGTTACTGCTCTGCTGACTTCATCGCCTCTGCGAACTTTTACCACAGGGAATTGCGTTAGGTTATACATATAAATGCAAATCTCTTCTGTAAAATCTAAAAAAACTATAAAATCCGTCTACGATTGAATGTGATATACCTTACGTAGAGGCAAGCAATCGTCGAACAATCAGGGCATCAAAATTAGGAGGCAAATACAGATGAATACAGTAGCAAAAAAGACTTTGTTGCACTCATCCTCCAAAGAGCGATCGCTCGTCCTGTGGTTTGATGAGGTGGGCATTACCGACATACCGATAGTTGGTGGGAAGAATGCATCTTTAGGTGAGATGATTCAACAATTGACGCCTAAAGGTATTAATGTTCCTATCGGGTTTGCTACTACAGCTTACGCTTATCGCTATTTTATTGAAGGTGCTGGGCTAGAAGAAAAACTGCGCAAACTCTTTTCTGACTTGGATGTAGAAGATGTAAAAAATTTACGAGAACGTGGGAAAAAGGCGCGATCGCTTCTGCTGCACACACCGTTTCCTAAAGAATTAAGAGAGGCAATTGTTAGTGCGTACCAAACGTTATGTGAGCGATACAACCCAGACACAGATGTAGCAGTGCGTTCAAGTGCTACCGCAGAAGATCTGCCGGACGCCAGTTTTGCCGGACAGCAAGAAAGTTACCTCAACGTCACTGGTATAGAAAGTGTTTTAGCCGCTTGTCACAAATGCTTTGCTTCCATATTTACAGATCGTGCCATTTCCTACCGCCACACCAAGGGATTTGACCACTTCAGCATTGCCCTTGCTGTTGGCGTGCAAAAAATGGTGCGTTCTGATTTAGCATGTTCTGGGGTGATGTTTTCCATTGAAACAGAGACAGGTTTCAAGGATGCTGCACTGATTAGCGCAGCATACGGTTTAGGAGAAAACGTTGTCCAAGGGTCCGTTAACCCAGACGAATACTGCGTTTTTAAACCAACTCTCAAAGAAGATTTTCGCCCAATTGTCGATAAAAGATTGGGTAGTAAAGAATTAAAAATGATTTATGACGACGGCTCGAAATTTACGAAAAACGTCCTAGTTCCTGAAAGTGAAAGAGGCAAATTCGCTCTGACTGATGATGAGATTTTACAACTAGCTCGTTGGGCCTGTGTGATTGAAGAGCATTATTCCACAGTCAACGACACTTACACCCCAATGGACATCGAATGGGCGAAAGATGGTATTACCAACGAATTGTTTGTTGTGCAAGCCCGTCCTGAAACTGTGCAATCTCAGAAGACGGAAAATGTGTTGCGGACTTACCGCTTCTTAAAGACAGATGAGGCAGATGAAAAAGCAAGATCTTCCTCATCCCCCCATCTTCTACTCACCGGACGTGCGATTGGGGAAGCCATCAGTCAAGGTAAAGCGCACCTGATTACAGATGTGCATAAAATCGCACAGTTCCAACCAGGGCAAGTCTTAGTTACAGATAGAACTGATCCCGACTGGGAACCGATAATGAAAAGAGCACGCGCGATTATCACTAACCAAGGTGGACGCACCTGTCATGCGGCGATTATTGCGCGAGAATTGGGTGTACCTGCAATTGTAGGATGTGGTAACGCAACGAAAATTCTGAAAAATGGTCAAGAAATCACGATTTCTTGCGCGGAAGGGGAAGAAGGACGAGTTTATGCAGGGTTATTGCCCTTTGAAGTCGAAGAAGTTCCACTGGAAGACTTACCCCGCACTCGTACCCAGATTCTCATGAATGTGGGTAACCCTTCAGAAGCATTTGGCTTGTCTGCGATTCCCAATGACGGGGTTGGTTTGGCTAGGACAGAGTTTATCATCGCCAATCATATCCAAACTCATCCAATGGCGCTGATTCATCATGACGAAATAAATGATGACTTTGTGAAAGCTAAAATTTCTGAAATCACTGCACTTTATGACGACAAACCCCAGTATTTTGTCGATAAATTAGCTCAAGGTGTTGGTAGAATTGCTGCGGCGTTTTATCCCAAACCAGTTGTCGTCAGGATGTCTGATTTCAAGAGTAACGAGTACGCGAACTTGTTGGGTGGCAGACAGTTTGAACCTGAAGAAGAAAATCCGATGCTGGGCTGGCGAGGCGCTGCGCGTTACTATGATGAAGGTTACAAAGAAGCTTTTGCTTTAGAATGTCAAGCGCTTAAGCGAGTCAGGGATGAAATGGGGTTGACAAATGTGATCGTAATGATTCCATTTTGTCGCACTCCCGATGAAGGGCGTCTCGTTTTGGCAGAAATGGCAAAAAATGGTTTGCAGCAGGGTGTGAATGACTTGCAAGTTTATGTAATGTGCGAGTTACCCAGCAACGTTATGCTGGCTGATGAGTTTGCAGAAGTTTTTGACGGGTTTTCAATTGGTTCTAATGACTTAACTCAATTGACACTTGGGTTAGATAGAGATTCCGGGTTAGTGGCGCGGTTATTTGATGAACGCAGTGAGAGTGTTAAGCGGATGGTGAAGTTGGCGATCGCCACCGCCAAAAAGCACAATCGTAAAATCGGTATTTGTGGACAAGCACCCAGCGATTACCCGGAATTTGCCCAGTTCTTAGTTGAACAGGGGATTGATTCGATGAGTTTAAATCCGGATTCGGTTTTGAAGACTATGCTGGAGGTAGCCAAGGTCGAAGAGCGATCGTAAACCTCACCCTGCCCTGTCGGGCATCCCTCTCCTTAGTAAGGAGAGGGAAAGATTTTAGCGCAGCTAAAAGCGAGGGTGAGGTTTTGAGCCAGATGTGTGTACATCGTAGTTAGTAAAGAGAGGGGAAAAGGGAGAGAAAGACATTTGGGATGGTTCCACCTCATCCGTTGTTGACATACTGCACTTGGGCTTCTGTTAGTACCTGATCCCGGAAATAACGGCTAATATCTTGAGGCGTGTTCAGATCAACTGATCGCCCCAAAAGCTGGGATAATTCATCTTGGATATCGATGAACGCAAAACCAGGGGTGTATCCAGGTTCAAATTCAACTAAAATGTCAGTGTCGCTGTCAGGGCGGAAGTCATGCCGCAGGATGGAACCAAAGAGGGAAAGCTTACGGATATGAAAACGCTCTGCAAGTTCAGCTATTTTATCATTGGGGATTTCAATAGGTAATTGACTAAAGAAATTTACACATTTGGGATGCTCCATGAGGCTTAGCTTCTTCGCCGTATCTACTTCACTGCAGCACAACTACTATTAGGTGCAGGCTGTTCCCGTTGTACACCAACCTTGGTGGGATCATAAGCTACCAGCACCACCTCACCTTTTTCGTTATATATCCAACCTTGAGCGGGTACTATCTTTTTGACAGGTGGCTGTTGAGATGGCTGCTTATAAGTTGTACTTGTTGAATTCACTGTCCTGGTTACAGGCTGAATTAAATCAACGCGCACATTGTCACTACTGAGAACTTTTTGGGGATCAGTTGGAAGTCCGCCACGTCCGGTAATGGTGAAGCTGCTACCAAAACCTTTTGTACAGGGATTTTGAGCAATCTTTTGTGCGGGGTCGATGACAGTTTTTGTTAATTCAAATAATCCTTGGCTGGGGTCGATATCGGGTGTTTTAAATTGCACAGTCCCACTGAATTGTGGACCAGCTTCAGAAGTGGCAGAAATTACGCTATCTGGTGAAAGAAATCTGCCTCCGGTAGTTGTAATGATAACGTTTCCTCCATAACCCCGCTGGGCATCGGCAGTAATTTTGCTATTTTCCAACGCAACTAAGTTGCCAGTGTTAATGGTAATGTTGCCTCCGTCAGCTGTGCCTGTGGCGTTAGTAGTGATGTTGCTGTTGCGGCGCAGGATTAAGTCACGGGCGTTCAGGCTAATGTTGCCTTCTCCCCCATTGGTGTTGGCTTCAATAAATGCTTTGTTGTCTAGCCGGATGTCTTTAGCAGTTGTGACTGTTATATTTCCTGCACTACCACCGTCACTGAAGTTAGTGCTAGAAAGTATACCACTATTAGTTAGAGAGAGCGATCGCGCAGTGATATTAATACCACCTGCATTGCCTTGTGCGCCACTGTCTACAGCACTAGAGATACCACTGTGATACCCATCTTTACCCTTACCATCAGCAGAAATTGTACCAGTGGCATTAATAATGACACTTCCTGCATCTCCCTTTCCAAAAATCCCAGCATTGATTGTTCCACCATTGGTCAGAGAAAGGTTGTTGGTCTTTATTTCAATACCACCTGCTTTGCCCACGCCTGATGAACTGACAGAGCTAAAAATTCCACTGTGATACCCATCCTTACCCTCACCATCAGCAGAGATTGTACCCGTAGCATTAATGATGACACTCCCAGCATTGCCCTTTCCAAAGGTGGCAGCATTGATTGTTCCACCATTGGTCAAAGAAAGGTTGTTAGTGTTTATTTTAATACCACTAGAATCGCCTACGCCTGATGAGCTAACAGTGCTAAAAACTCCACTGTGATACCCATCCTTACCCTCACCATCTGCGGAAATTGTACCAGTTGCATCAATGATGACACTTCCTGCATTTCCCTTTCCAAAGGTGTTGGCACTAATGTCTGCACCATTTATCAGAGAAAGGTTGTTGGTCTTTATTTCGATACCACCTGCATTGCCCTCGTATGATGATTCAACATTGCTAAAAATTCCACTGTCGGTTCCAGCCTTATCCTCACCATTTGCGTAAATTGTACCAGTGGCATTAATGATGATATTTCCTGCATTGCCTTTTCCAGAGGTGATGGCACTTATTGTTCCACCATTAGTCAGAGAAAGGTTGTTAGTGTTTATTTTAATACCACCAGAATCCCCTACACCTGATGATTCAACATTGCTAAAAATTCCACTGTCATATCCATCCTTACCCTCACCATCAGCAGAGATTGTACCAGTCGCATTAATCGTCACACGCCCTGCATCTCCCTTTCCAAGAGTACTGGCATTAATTATTCCACCATTAGTCAGGTAGAGGTTATTGGTCTTTATTGTTATACCACCTGCATCTCCCTCAGCTTGTTTTTGAGACACTCGACTATAAATTCCACTGTTGAATCCATCCTTACCCTCACCATCAGCAGAGATTGTACCAGTTGCATTAGTGATGATATTTCCTGCATTTCCCTTTCCTAATGTGCTGGCACTTATTATTCCACCATTGGTTAGAGAAAGGTTGTTAGTGTTTATTTCGATACCACCTGCTTTGCCCACACCTGATGATTGAACAGTGCTAAAAACTCCACTGTCGGTTCCAGCCTTATCCTCACCATCTGCGGAAATTGTACCAGTGGCATTAATGATGATATTTCCTGCATTGCCTTTTCCAGAGGTGATGGCACTTATTGTTCCACCATTGGTCAAGGAAAAGTCGTTAGTGTTTATTTTAATACCACCAGAATCCCCTACACCTGATGATTCAACATTGCTAAAAATTCCACTGTCATATCCATTTTTATCTTCACCATCAGCTTTGATTGTACCAGTCGCATTAATTTTCACACTTCCTGCATTTCCCTTTCCATAGGTAGTGGCACTGATTCGAGCGCCATTGGTCAGTGAAAGGTTGTTGGTCTTTATTTCAATATCACCTGCATCTCCCTCAGCTTCTTGTTTAGCGACTCGACTATAGATTCCACTGTCATACCCATCCTTACCCTCACCATCAGCAGAGATTGTATCAGTTGCATCAATGATGACATTTCCTGCATTGCCCTTTCCATAGGTGCCAGCATTGATTCTTCCACCATTGGTTAGAGAAAGGTTATTAGTGTTTATTTGGATACCACCTGCGTTGCCTACGCCTGATGATTCAACAGTGCTAAAAATTCCACTGTCGGTTCCAGCCTTATCCTCACCATCTGCAGAAATTGTACCAGTGGCATTAATTCTGACACTTCCAGCATTGCCTTTTCCAAGGGTGAGGGCACTTATTGTTCCACCATTAGTCAGAGAAAGATTGTTAGTGTTTATTTTAATACCACCTGAATCCCCTACACCTGATGATTGAACATTGCTAAAAATTCCACTGTCATATCCATCTTTATCTTCGCCATTAGCTTTGATTGTACCAGTCGCATTAATGATGACACTCCCAGCACTTCCCTTTCCAAAGGTGCTGGCACTTATTGTTCCACCATTGGTTAGAGAAAGATTGTTGGTATTTATTTCGATACCACCTGCATCTCCCTCAGCTTGTCGTTGAGTAACTTCGCTAAAAATTCCAGCGTTGTTCCCGTTCTTATTTTCACCATCAGCAGAGATTGTATCAGTGGCATTAATGATTATTCTCCCAGACTTTCCTTTTCCAAGGGTATTGGCATTGATTTGTGCACCATCGGTTAAAAAAAGGTTGTTGGTATTTATTTGGATACCACCTGCATCGCCCACGCCTGATGATTCAACAACGCTAAAAATTCCACTTTTGAATCCATTCTTAATATCACTAGCTACAGAGATAGTCCCAGTAGCATTGACTATGATACTCCCAGCATTCCCTTTTCCATAGGTGCTGGCAGACAGTTGAGCACCATTAGTGAGTGAAAGATTTTTAGTAGTTAGTTCTATGCCACCTGCGTTGCCTACACCTTTTTCTTCTACACGGTTGGTAATACTACTCCCATCTAAAGAAACAGTTTCTTTTGCATCAACTTTAATATCGCCTGCTTGAGCACTTGGAGTTCCTAAACCCGATTTTATGCCTGCACGAAGAAAACTTCCTCCCGAAATATTTAAATCTCTGGCATGAACTGCAATACTACCGCCCTCTCCAGCGCGCACATCCACAAAGGCTTCATTAGTCAGCGATACATCACCTCTTGGCACTCCCACAGGAAAACTCAAACTTCCATCAGTATTCAGTCCCACTATTCCCGCCGCAGATAATCCTCCTAACTCAATCCGTCCTCCTGGTGCAAGCAAATCAGGACGATCTAAGCTGACGTTACCGCCTACTAGTGCTAAGGTCTTTCCTGACGGTACTTCAAGAGTAGGATATTGAGTCGTCGTGGATTGAGTCGTGATATTTTGGGGATTATCCCGATACCTCAACCCAATCGGAGCAGTTATTGTTAACAATGGCGGTGCTTGCGGGTTAGTCGCACTAAACTCAAAATTATTGTCAAAGACAAAACTATGCGCCGTACTCCCCAAAAAGGAACCACCGATATTCAATCTGGCATTTGGTCCAAAAATAATACCAGCAGGATTAAGTAAAAATAAATTAGCTGGGTTAAGTGTCTTAATCAAACCATCGATATTAGAAACAGAACCACCCGTCACCCGACCGATGATGTTTCGCACATCAGCTGCATTGTTGAAATTAGCCGAACCACCTGTGGGTACAGAAAATTCTTTGAAGCTGTGAAAAAGATTTCCTCCCCTTCGAGTTCCGTCATTGATGTTGAAATTTTTGCCATCAGGAGTGGTAACTGTCGTGGATACAGTTCCATCAGAAGTTACTTGCTGCGCAACTGCGATGGCGAGTGGCGCAAGAGTTGCTAAGGTGGATAGGGGTAAAGTTAATAGAAACAGGGATATCTTTTTCATGGGAAATGCATTTTAGAAATAATTTTTGACAAAAACTGTGAGCAATCATAAGATCCCCCCGCCTACGGCGACTGCCTTAAAAAGGGGGTAAAAGAGGGTTAGAAGCCGTATTGCGCCTACGCGGACTAATACGTTTAGCCGGAGGAGGCAGGCATAAGTCTCGTGTAGGTGCGATTTATAATCGCCAGGTATTCTGGTTGCACCCCTACATGTGGTTTGTGGTTTCTGGTAATGAAAAGTGTTGTAAAACGAGTAAAGTTGTATGAAAGTACTAATAACAGGTTTGTACGCCCTAATACTGAATTTGTAAAAATTTTTGACGATTCACAACAGTGCCTTAGCAAAGCTTCAGTCTGAAAGGCTTTCGTATCATGTTCTAATAAGATTGACAAATTTATTACCCTTGTGAAATGAAACAGCCCTCCTTGATAAGGGGAGGGAAGGTTTTGGCAATAGACAAAAGCGGGGTGGGGTAAAGCCAGACCTGTAACAAGAACGTATCTATCTCAGTGCAGCACAACTACTATTAGGTGCTGGCTGCGATCGTTGTACACCAGTCTTGGTGGGATCATAACCGACTAGCACCACCTGACCTTTTTCGTTATATATCCATCCTTGAGCAGGTATTATCTTTTTGAGAGTAGGCTGTTGAGATCGCTGCTTTTGAATTGTATTTGTTAAATTCACTGTACTAGCAACAGGCTCAACCAAATCAACGCGCACATTATCACTACTGAGAATTTTTGTGGGATCAGTTGGGATTCCACCACGTCCGGTGATAGTGAAAGTACTACCAAAACCTTTTGTACATGGATTTTGGGCAATTTGTTGTGCGGGATCGATGACAGTTTCTGTCAACTCAAACAACCCACGGCTGGGGTCAATATCTGGAGTGATAATGTTGATAGTCCCGCTTAAGGATGGGTTTTGTTGTGAATATGCAGTGATGTCGCTTTCAGGCGTTAATTGGGATCGAGGCTCGATTCCAAACAGACCTTGAGTTCTAATTGTAATTTTCCCTCCCCTACCGCTGAAAGCATTGGCAGTGATGTCACTATTTTCTAAGGGAAAAGCAACGATTAATGCAGAGTTAATCGTGATATTGCCGCCATCTCCACTAGTACCGCTACCCGCAGTCGTTGAGATTTCACTACCGCGACGCAAGAGTAAGAAGTCTCGGACTCCTAAAGTAATGTTTCCAGCATTTCCTTGACCATCACTATTGACACTTATTTTCGCACCATCTTGGAGTTGCAACTTTCCAGTCGCAATCTTAACGTTGCCACCCTGACCTGTGGAAGCAACAGATGTACTGGCAAATATTCCACTAGCAGGTTCAGCAGAACCAAGTAGAAATTCGGCCTGCCTCTGAGGAGAACTTTTTGCGATTTCAGGAGCATAACGGAGTGCTGCAGAACCAAGTAACTCGGGATAACTGCCTTCAAGTATTGCGTTAAATAGTAAAGCTCTGGTAGGGTTACTACCACTAATAGTGACGCGGTCAGCTACTTTGAGGTTGATGTCACCTGCATTTCCTCCCTCAAAAGCGTTAGTCAGAAGTTGTCCGCCACCAGTTAGTTCAAGGACATTGGCATTAACGTTGATGTTACCACCCCTGAAATTACTTCGGCTTTCTGCCCTTAAGCTTGCTCCATCTAATACACGTAAAGTAGCAGTATTAATATTGATGTCACCACTCACACCCTTGAGACCTTGCTCACTAGTTGTTAATAGTGCACTGTAGATGATACTTTGCGATCGCGCTGTGTTTGAGAGTGGGAATGGTTTCCTGCCAGCAATTTCTACAAAATCTGTCGCATTAATATTAATGTTGCCAGAAGTTCCACCGTCATCAAATGTTCTAGTTGTCAATTCCGCCCCATCAGTTACAGAAACAGATCGCGCAAATATGTTGATATTATCTGAAGTGTTACCAGCGGAACTGACTAAGCTATTTTGAATTGAAACAGGACCTCTGGATTGGATTGTGATTTTTCCAGCTTTTGCAGGACCTCCGCTAAAAAGCGAGCTATTGGCAGTTATAGACACAGAGTCATTGCCATTGATAAATATGTTTCCTGCATCTCCATTGATGTAAGTGGCGTTTTTCAAATAAGCATTCGATAAAAGAATCGAGCCATTGGCTTTAAGTGATATATCTCCTGCTCCTAATCCCCCCCCTAAATTATCAAAAGTGGAAATGACCCGATCCTCATTACCGACATCTTGTCCTGTTAAGAATATCGAGTTATTTGCATCAAGAGATATGTTTCCAGCACGTCCCTTTCCAACCGGACCAGTATCTAGTGCAGCAGGAAGATCAAAATTGGTTGGAGTACTAGCCTTATTAGTTATGAAAATATCACCAGCTTTAATATTGATATCACCTGCATTGCCAGTAGCACCTTCATCTACTAGATTAGTCACTCGGCTGGGATAATTAATTGTGACTTTCCCAGTCGCATTGAGTGCAATATCTCCTCGTGGTGAGTTATCTGCTGTTAATCCTTTGCCAACGCCAGCAAAAATATTTCCCCCCAAAATATCTAAATTTCTGGCATTAACTGCAATACTGCCTGTTCCTGTTCCACGTACATCAACAGTTGCACCATTTGTGAGCGAGATATCCCCACGTTGCACTCCCGCAGGAAAACTCAAACTTCCATCACCATTAAGTCCCACCGTTCCTGCTGTAGATAATCCTCCTAACTCAATTCTTCCTCCTGGTGCTAACACTATCCCATCATTTAAGCTGACGTTACCCCCTACCAGTGCGAACGAGTTTCCAGAAGCAACTTGAAGACCAGCAGATTGATTGGTGATATTTTGAGGATTATCCCGATACCTCAAGCCAATCGGAGCAGTTATTGTTAACAATGGCGGTGCTTGTGGGTTAGTCGCACTAAACTCAAAATTATTATCAAAGACAAAACTGTGCGCTGTACTGCCCAAAAAGGAACCACCAATATTTAAGCTGGCATTTGGTCCAAAAATGATCCCGGCTGGATTGAGTAAAAATAAGTTTGCCTTGCCCAGTGTTCTAATCAAACCATCAATAGTAGAAACAGAACCACCCGTGACTCGGCTGATAATGTTTTGTATATTGGCTGCATTGTTGAAAGTTGCTGAACCACCAGTGGGTACAGAAAATTCTTTGAAGCTGTGAAATAGGTTTCCTCCTCTTGTTGTCCCGTCATTAATGTTGAAATTTTTGCCATCAGGAGTGGTAACTGTGGTGGATACAGTTCCATCAGAAGTTACTTGCTGTGCAACTGCAATGGTGAGTGGCGCAAGAGTTGCTATGGTTGCTAGAGGTAAGGTGAATACAAACAGCGATAACTTTTTCATCCGAGATGCATCATTTTAGAAAGAATTTTTTACTCACAAGTTGACTGTAGGTGCACAAAGCATTTGCTTTCCCAAAGCAAATGCTTTGTGTCAACAAAAACCTTTAAATATCAATAAAACCCAAAATAATCGCAGTATTTGCTCGGTTCTTGACAATTTTCTCAACGTAGATGCCCTGCGGCAAGCTTGTAGGATCGCCTTAACCCCTAAAAAACCAGTCAAGCACTAATTATTGTTTTCAGTTGATGCGCTGATTAATATTTTTGTCAAGACTCTAAGATGCATTTACCTTGATGCTGCACCCCTACATGGGTTTGTCGGTTCAAAAGAATGAAAAGCACTACAGAACGAGTCAAATTGTGGATGAAAGTATTAATAACAGGGTTGTACACCCTAATACTGAATTTGTAATATTTTTTGACGATTAACAAAAGTGCCTTCGCAAAGCTACAACCTGAAAGGCTTTTACTACCAAACCTTATTCATATTCAAAACAAACCCTGGCAAAACTGACTCACCACTGACAGTGACAGGATTATCCAAACATTCCTCTGGCATTCCAGGACGATAAATATAAACTTTGCGGTGCTTGCGATCAATCAACCAACCTAACTGTATCCCTAGCTCTCTCATATATTCTTCCATTTTAGATTTTAAAGGTTGAAGATTGTCAGAAGACGACCGGAGTTCTACGACAAAATCTGGACAAATTGGAGCGAACTTTTGTTGTTGTTCGCCAGTTAGAGCATTCCACCGTTCAAGTTTCATCCAAGAAGCATCAGGCGCTATATCTGCGCCTGTTGATAGCTTAAATCCAGTACTGGAATCAAAACAAATACCTGTTCCGTCTTGATTTGCCCAAATTCCCAACTGGAGAGCTACGTTAAAATTGCGGTTACCTGTCTCTGAACCAGTAGGAGGCATAATTGATATCTCACCAAATTTATCACGTTCAATACGTAAATCTCGGTTAACCTGACAGAACTCAAAAAATTGCTCATCTGTCATTTGCAAATCTGGTGGCATCCGTAAAAAAATAGGAGATGAAAGCATAGTTATTTTCTCTAATTGCCTACCCAACTAGCTTTTATTCTCACGCAAAAACGCAAAGACGCCAGAGAAAAACTCTGCGCCTTTGCGCCTTTACACGAAACAATTCCCAGATTTACTTATTAGGTTGAGGAGTCAAGCGCAGATAGGGCTTCACTTCCTTATATCCTTTGGGGAATTTCTCCTTCAGCACTTCTGGATCTTTTAGCGAAGGAACGATGACTGTGTCATCGCCATCTTTCCAATCAGCTGGTGTCGCTACGCTGTAGTTGTCTGTCAACTGTAGCGAGTCAATCACCCGAAGAATTTCATCAAAGTTGCGTCCTGTGCTGGGAGGATAAGTTAAGCTCAGACGTAGTTTCTTGTTGGGATCGATGATGAATACTGTACGTACAGTCACCAATGCATTAGCATTCGGGTGAATCATGTCGTAAAGATCAGAAACCTTACGATCCGCGTCTGCCAAAATTGGATAATTGAGGTTTATGCTTTGAGTTTCCTCAATATCCCCAATCCATCCTTTGTGAGATTCAACATCATCAACACTGAGGGCGATCGCTTTGACATTGCGTTTGTCAAATTCTGGCTTTAGCTTAGCCACTCGCCCTAACTCTGTTGTACAAACAGGTGTATAATCTGCGGGGTGAGAGAAAAGCACAACCCAGCTGTCGCCAGCCCATTCGTAAAAGTCTATTTCTCCTGTGGAGGAGGCTTGGGTAAAGTTTGGTACTGTGTCGCCTAAATGGAGAGCCATGTCACATTCCCTGTGGTTCAAAAAGCCATATGTATTCTATCTTGCCATAATGACACTAAACCCCGGTTTGCCGATTGGGCTTTAGCCTCATGAAACAAAATTTTAGGTTGTGCAAACTTGCACAAACAGATTTACTATTTTACGTCTAAGTGGGACACGATTTGATGATATGCGTCAATGGTTTGATGAGCGATCGCATCCCAACTATAATTTTTTAGGGCATACTCTTTAGCACACAATCCCCGCCGTTGGCGTTCCGAAGGATTTTGTAATGCTATACGAAGCATGTTAGTGAATTCTGACACATCTGTTCCGCCCACCCATCCCGACTCGCTATCACGCACTTCTTGACAAATATGTACTTGGTCTGATATTACTACTGGTGTTCCTGCTGCCATCGCTTCAGCTACAGCAATACCAAAATTTTCGTAATAGGATGGCAAGACGAAGATATCAGCAGCTTGTAGAAGGGTAGATTTTAATTCACCTGTGACAAAGCCAGTGATTGTGGTGTGCGATCGCAACTCAGAAGCTTGTATTTGTAATTTTATCTTTTCTTCATAACTTGGATCTTGAGGATTAGTCCCAGCTAAGACAAAGTGAAAATTTAATCCTTCAGCTAAAAGCGCCTCTAACGCTGGAAGCAGTAGATTCAATCCTTTTTTTGGATCAATCCGGGACATAAACAGCACCAAAGGTATATCCTCTGGTATGCCTAACTTACGACACACCTCCTCTGTTTCTGCTTCCCCCACCCTCTTAACAGGGTTGACACCCAAGGGAATCACCAAATCTCGGGTTGAGACTCCAAATCTTTCTGACACCTTGGCTTCCTGAACGCTAGTGAAGTGAATTGCGGCTGCACCAGCTAAATTTGGACGTTCTAAAATTGCGGCATAAAGCTTTTTTAATTGCCTTTTTTTACGTAAATCAGCAGGATCTAAAGTTCCCAAGGGACGCAAAATGTAAGGTAGTTTTTCTCTGTGACAAATAGTCGCGGCAAAGCTACTAACAGGGGAAAATAGAGCATGAATATGGGCTAAGTTAAACTCATTGGCATGACGATTTAACCATTGAAGTAAGTCAACAGAAAATTTATAGCGACGAAAAGGGGCACAACGAAAATAAATGATTTTATAGCCATCCTGTTGAATGGGACAATTTAAGGGAACATCCAAAGGTTTTTGCCCAGAATCACCATTGCTGTCAGTGGTGAGAATAGTAACTTCTACTCCTTGTCGTGCTAATGCAGGAGCTAGTCCTAGTATCATTTGACTAGGACCACCGTAAATGAGGGAAATTGAGGGGACAATTTGTAGAACTTGCATAATTAGTCAAGAACTAGGGGTGTAAGGGGGTGGGGGTGTAAGGGTATAGGGGATGTACGCAGATAGTTCTCTATGTAAATCTGTGTTTATTGATTATCGACAAGTTCTTTATAAAATTCCAATTGCTGTTTTGCTAAAGCTTTATTTGTGTACTGACTCATTACTTTTTGATAACCCATCTCGCCTAATTTTTTCGCGAATTCAGGTTTTTCCATCAATCGGAGGATGCAATCAGCCAGCGCTTTCGCATCTCCTTCAGGAAATATTAACCCAGCATCACCAATAACATAGGGAATTTCGCCAGAATTAGAACCAATAACAGGGACTTTGCAAGCCATTGCTTCTATGAGTACATGACCAAATTGTTCTTTCCAGCCAGCAGAAGTGAGATTTTTGAGACTGTAGTTTGTTTCTGATGGGAGGACTAAAGCACTCATTAAATTAATATATTTTGGAACTTCATCATGTGGAACGCTTTCTACCAAGATGATTCTGTCTTGAATCTTATATTCTGCTGCTTTGTTCATTAACTCTGATTTTAATGAACCACGTCCCAAAAGTAAGACTTTCCAAGATTTATCTCTCAAACTGGCTAAAGCATTTATCAGAGTCAGTAATCCCTTTTCTGGAACAAAGCGTCCAACAAATCCCACAACAAAATCACCTGGTTGAATTCCTAATTTACTTCCTAATTCTGGTTGTGGTGTAGGAGTAAACAGAGTTTCATCAACACCCAGTTGAGGCATAACTTTGATTGAACATTTGTATCCGTGTTGTCGTAATATCTCGGCACCATCTTGGTTACCCGAAATAATGCCGTGACTGTGGGTTAGATTATATTTCTCTAATAAAGAAACTGGAAATTTCAGGTTATATGGTAAATTCCACCAGGTGAAAAAGACATTTTTTGCCTTTAATCCTAATAGTTTATTTAAAGTAATCGTCTCAGCATAAGCTAATCCCTTAGAACCTTGTTCTACCTGGATAATCTGGGGACGAAAATCCCACAACAAAGATATCAAATCAGCACCAAATGTCAGGAGTCCTTGATGATTTTGACTCAAGTTGGAAACCGGAATGATGCGAAACTTACCTTCATCACGGTATTGAGTTTCAATTATTTTATTTTGAACACCGCCAGGTTTCCACTTTTTGGGAACGACAACTGTTACTTCAATTTCCGGTTCTAGTTGAGAGAGAATGCGTAGTTTTTCACAGTTAAGGTCTACAATATAAGTGTGGCTTGCTACTAAAATATTCATTGATATCTCATAATTTGTCATTTTTTATTTTCAACTGCAGATGCACGCGGATATGTGCAGATCAATCTATCATCTATTTGCACATATTCGCTTCGTCAATCTGCAGTTAAATAATCTTAACTTGCTCATCCATGTGAGTGTAAATTTGACCATCATTCCAAATTGATTGAACAACACTACCCAAGGCTTTTAAAAACCCCAAAAAGAAGAAAACACCACGAGTCACAATTTTGATGGGTGAACCACTTTTGTTGCAAGGAGGATGTCCAAGGACATGACAGTCAAATAAACGAGCATAAAGGCGTAAAGCTTGGGTAGCAGTAAGGTTCTTCAGCCCCATTAAGAAATGGTTGTGGTAAAAAGTGAGTTGGTATTGGAGAGAGCGCATACTAATATCATGGCAACCTCCCGTCTCTTCTCCTAAATGTACCAAATCTGCTTCTGGGTCATACCAAATTTTATATCCTGTTTGCCGCAACCTTAAACAAAAATCAGATTCTTCTCGCACTGCGCTACCACGAAACCTTTCATCAAATTTCAAGCCGTATTTGGTAAAAATTTCGCGACGAAAGGACATATTACAACCTCTGGCTGTGAGAACTTCTTGGGGCTTAATTGTATGTACCAAATCGATATAATACCAAGCAATTCCTGGATCCATTGCTTGTGGAGGAAGATATGAAATCTGTAAGTTTCCCCCAGAGTCACCTAATTTCATTCTGTCAAATACCCGTCCGGCAATAGCCCCCACTTCTGGTTTTTCTAAATAGTTTTTCGCATGGGCTGCTAAAAATCCAGGAGTTAATTGCACATCATCATCAATAAATAAAATGATTTCACCTGCTGCACGCCGCACTGCATAATTCCGCGCCCCAGGCAAACTTGCCCAATTCAAACGAAACCACTTTATTTTGTTAGTTTCGGCTAACTCTTCTAAGTAAGTTTCCGTTTCTGATTGATGTTTTGGAGTTTGATCCACAACCAAAACCTCATAGTTTGGGTAGTCCTGTTTCAAAACATCAGCAAGACTATCGCGCAGTGCTTCCTCACGACAGTACGTCGGGATAATAACAGAAATTAAAGGTAAATTCATATTAAGAGTCATTAGTCATGAGTCATTAGTCAAAAACTATTCTCCCCTGCTTCCTCTGTTCCTCTCTCCCTTACTCTCTTCCCTCTACTCTTCTTACCCTGTTTCTCTTTTGCCTGCGCTTCTTGGAGTCTTTCTTGCTTGTCTATTTCTGGTAATTTCAACAGAACTCCAGCAAAGAACCAGTAATAGACAGCGATTGGATCGACATCAAGAGGATAATAGTAGGTGTTGTAACTAATAAATAATATGAACACCCACAAAGCAGCTGCGTAACTGCGGAGATTAGGATTTCTGATGGAACGATAAGTCTGGAAGCACACGATTGTTAAAGTTGTGACTAAAGCTAAAAATCCCAGTAATCCCAACGGCCCAATTTCATATATTATTTTAGGATAGTAAGTTTCTATTAGTCTGGTGCTACCTAGCACACGAGCAGAGTTAGTGGCGCGCCCTAACCCATGTCCTAGCGGTTCTAAATTTCTCCAAACGTTGCCAAATTGCTGCGTGATAAATTCTAGGGGTGGGGAAGCTTCCCAACGTTCATTCAGACTTGCTGTCCTTTCTTGGAAAATCTCAGGGTTTTTGATGATCGCAAATCCCAAAATCATCGCCAGTCCCACTGCTATGGGCAGAAACCGTTTGAGGTTGCGAATTTGACCAGTCAGCAATAGTAAAACTACGAAGCACATAGGTACCAATGCTAGAGCTATTCTTTGCCCGGAGACAATTGCATTGATCATAACTGCTGCCATAGAGCTTAAACTCAGAATCCGCCAGATTCTAGAAGGATCACTAAAGCCGGAGGCAAAGGCAAAAAAGACACTGGAAATCAAAAACCATCCCCACTGCCAAGGCGCAACAAAAGTTCCTGGTAGACGAATTATCCCTTGATCGGGACTATAAATCAGAGAACCACCAAAGTAACATCGCGCTTCGATTGATGCTTTAAATTGGGCAGCCCCTTCTAAGAATCTTGTGCCTTGGCATATTCCCTTCGATAGTAATACGTATTGAATCAATCCCATCGCACAGCACGCTAATATAAGCACAATTTGCAGGCGCGATAAAAATAGGAAATCCCGCTTATTGCGAATGAGATAGTAAGCGCAACCAATCAAGGGTACATAGCCTAACAAGACTTTTAAACCGAGTATCCCCACGCCTATGGGTATTTCTGTTGTTGTATCATCTAATAATTGAGTTAAAGATGGGTTAAGCTGCTGCGCTCCATTAACAAATACTAATGTCAACAGACATATACCTAACAAAATAAACAGTGGAGTTTTAATAGCTTGGGGAATGATTAGGGGTAGTCGTTGTTTACGACACATTTGCCAAAGTCCAATCAGCGCTGGAATATAAAAGGAGTCTTTTGCTAATTGGAGTATGGGACTATTGCCGAGGTAGTAAGTAATAGTACCCGCAAACGGCACGTAAATAATGAAGGCAAAAAGGGCTTGGCGGGGATATTTGTAGGACAAAGCAATAGTCACAATTCCCAATAAACCTGGAACTGCTGCCTTAATTCCACCGACAAAAGCCATGAGAATGCCAAAGAAGATACCGCCAAAAGCAGCAGTCGTTAAAAAATTGGTGAATTCTTTGCGCTGTTGTGCAGCTTTACGCTTTTGGGCTAAACGTTCTTTGAGGCTAAGAGTTGGAGTTTCCTGACTCTTCTGTTTTTTTGCTTTTTTGTATTTGTTGGATTTTAACTTTGCTGTCAGCATGGCGTTGCTGTATATATGCGCATAAAGTCACTAGCTATAGATGTTTTTTTACATATTATTTTGAATATAGCAGTCCTAAATGATTCTTGAGAATCTGTGTGTGTGTCTTATTTACCGAAAAATTGCAGTCAGTCAAGAACTAGGGGGTAAGGGTGTGAGGGAGAGGAAAATCCTATGCCTGACGGCAATCGGACTTACGCGCAAGAGATCCTGAGTTGTGGGAGGGTGTAAGGGGGTAAGGGTTTGAACACCTACACCCTTACACCCCTATACCCCTTGCTTGCCCAAACCCTTAATTTCTCGTTTCCATGCGTAAGTCCTGGGCAAGCTACTTTGAACAGAGGTGGGGAGGGTGCCCATCAAGGAAAAAAGGTTTGTATCCATGTTTGTAACCGAGGCAGCACAAGGGAGAGGTAGCTCAAAAGAGCGGGTTTCCTCAGGAAAGACGCCACGAAGTGCGAACAGAAACCAAACTGGATTCCTATAAATTCAACGGGTACAAATTAAATTCTTCGCGAATTGATTGGTTTAAGGTTTTACGGTTAAAAAAACTAAATGTTAACTGGCTTGTTCCATAATAAAGATTTTCTCCGGTGGCAATAATATAAACTGCGCCTGGAAACGGCAATGGCTGAAGATGATTTCCATCTTTAGCCAAAGTTTCTCGGACTTTTTCATGATCTATATAGAATTTATAGTAACCATATCCACGGTTATATTCTGGATTCTCAGGTAGATTATTTAAGTCGTACCTGAGAATATTACAAGAGCCACACATCTTATAAAAATTTCTTCTTTTGACATAGATAACATCACTTTCGTTTTGATATTTGTAACCTTTATTTATAAACCAACCATTATTATGATGATTTTGATTAACAAATTCTGCTAAATACTTGCTGACGCAATCGTCAGCATCCACAGTCATAGTATAAGATGGAGAAAATTCTTGAGCATGGATTAATCCCTTCAAAATTTTTCGCCCTTTATCGGTATGCCCTCTAGAGAACGTATCTGGCTCGTTAGCTGCTGGTGGAAAATCAACTTCGATATATGTAATGTGAGGATGATGAAACTCAACTTTTGGCTTTTGGTGGCAAACAACAATAACCCGATAATTAGAGGAAGTTTGATGGCAAATTGATTTGATACATCTTTCAAATAACTTGGTTACAAGTTCCCAAGATTTAGAAGCTTGCGGACTTTTGAGGGGTATGACAAACACAAGCATAAGCTATTAAGAACTAGACTACTTGCTATTACTGGTTTTCTTGATTTTGAATGTTAGCGTAGCGTGCCGTAGGCAGCAAATACGTTAATTTTTTAATGTAACAATCCTATTTGATTTTTATTAAACTAGTACCGCAAGGCGGAAGTCAAAAGTCAAAAGTCAAAAGTCAAAAGTATTATGGGATGGGCTTTTTAGGGATTTTAAATGGTGAACCAGCGCTGCAGGAGGGTTTCCCTCCGTAGGCGACTGGTGAACCCGAAGGGTTGTCCTATTTACGCCTAACTGTACTAGGTACACTTTTACCAGTTACCAGTTATCAATTGTTCACTGTTTACTGTTCACTGTTCACTGTTCCTTCTTTTACTACCTTTAATTTCGGGTAAGCAATGCGCTTATGATGGAATTGCTGCCAAACTTGCACGAAAATTTCGGCAATTTCGGTCATTTCCTCTCGTGTTAAGCCTGAATCTAGGAGTTGATTGTCTTGCCATCTGGCGCGGAGGATGTTGTTCAGCATTGCTAAGGCTTGTTCTGGTTTGGCGTCTGTGAGCGATCGCAGCGCTGCTTCACAAGAATCCGCCAACATGACGATTGCTGTTTCCCGTGACTGGGGTATCGGACCATCGTAGCGGAAATCTGCCTCGTTTACTTTTAAACTTGGATCTAAGAGCGCCATTTGCTTTGCTTGGTGATAGAAATAGGAAATTTGCATTGTTCCCTGATGTTCTGGAATAAAAGCTTGAACTAAAGAAGGCAAACTGTGCTTGCGTGCGATCGCCAGCCCTTCACTCACGTGCTTTTTGATAATGTACGCACTCATCCAAGGATCTTTAATTTCTGTGTCGTGTTTATTCGGTCTCCCCATTTGATTTTCAATAAATGCCATTGGGTCGTGTATTTTGCCGATGTCGTGGTATAATGTACCCGCCCTAACAAGTTCAACGTTGCATCCTAGCTGTTTGGCAGCAGCTTCGGCAAGAGTCGCCACAAAAAGGGTATGCTGAAAAGTCCCAGGAGTTTCAGTCGCAAGTCTTTTCAATAAGAGGCGGTTAGGGTTCGCCAGTTCTGCAAGCCGGATAGGAGTGACTAAGTCAAATAGTTTTTCTAAATAAGCACTCAACCCCATCCCCACGATGCTCCATACTAAGCCGGATAAAGCAAATAATCCTGCTTTTTGTAGTACGAAGTAGTGCACTGGAACTCCGAATATAGCACTGAGCAAAAGTTTGATGATTAAGTAAACACCGCCTTGTGTCAAAGCGATCGCAACACTCAGAAGTGCTAATTCTTCACGCGATCGCAATCTTTGTGCAACGCAACTCCCTAAAAGTCCCCCTGATACACCGGCGACAAGACCAATTAGACTTATTTCTAGACTCATGGGTAGCAGTAGTGACAGCAATCCTACAACAGTCACGCTCAAAGTTGGCCCATAAAAGCTACCTAACAATAACCCAACAGCACTCCAGGTGGTGTAAGGTGTACCCATCATTATTACCAGTGGTACACTTAGGCTCAGCAGCAATACCAATAGGCGATCGCTTTGCCGAAATCGGTGCTTGATCCGCCCTTCTACGATTGCAAAAATACCAACAGACGCGGTGACAAAGCTTCCTAACTGTATCAATTCCAGCCAATGAATTTCGCGCCTAATCAGGTGATAATGGTCTAATACGTCAAAATTCCATGCACTCAGCTTCTGTCCCTGACGGACAATCACCTCACCACTATACACAGTGACAATGACAGGTTCTACCTCTGCAGCTACCTTTGCAGTCATAAAATCTGTTAGTAATTCATCTTTCTTTAAATTTGGTTTGAGTACAGCTAACAAAAGTTTGCTAGCTAAAGCTTCGGCATTTTTTGGTACCAAGGTTTGGACTTGTATGCTGACTGCATCTTGTAGGATATTTTGTGGTAGTCCGGGTGCAATACCTTGGGTGAGAATCCGCTTTGAAGTTTGTTGGATTCCCATTTTTGTTTTCGCCCAATCCTCATTTGACAAGTTGAGAACAGAAGCTTCATCGTACACTGTATCTGGTTTGGCACTCACCAAATCTGTCAGTTTAGTCTTTGCTTGAGTGTATCCCTGCCGTATGTTCGTAATTTGAGCAAGCAGTGAGGAAAAGTTTTGCTTGGAAGTTTTGAGGCGGTAAGCTTGTAATTGGGCCACTGCTTGTGCAAAATCTATGTTTTGGAACAAATCATTTGATTTTAAGTCTTGAGTATTGGATGCGTAAAAACCTGAAACAGCAGGTTGTTGTGATGTTTCGGATAAAGCTAGCACGTTGACTCTAAAAGCTTCTTTTGATGTGGAAGAAGTGTGATACGGTTCGCCAAGAGCAGAAACTTTTCCTGCATTCTCATTTCTGTGTCTTTTCGCATCCTTCTGTCCTCTTTGACTTCTGGGCTTTTGAAGCAACATTGTTGATTTTTGCTTATCAGTATTTTCTACAGCTAACAGCAGTGCTTGCCATTCCCAAGTAGAACACGAACGCAAGTAACGCTGGGTAGAGACGGACAAAACCAAAGTGTCAAAAAAAGGAAAAGATCCAACTGTTGCACGAATTTCGTTCCCCTCTTGCAAAATCTCTTGTAAATTTTGCTCAATTTCTGCATTGATGCGTTCATCAACCATCAGAATTGGTAAGGAACTTTTTGTTGCGGCTTTGCGCTTTTGTGCTGTTTTTTTCTTATTTTCGATTTTCCCAGTAGCTGGTGCCCTGATTGTCTGTGGCGCAACAGTCCCCACTTGCAACTGGGGTTGATTATATAACTTTTGCCCCATAACCCCTGTTATAGAGACAACTGTGATGACAAAAACAACGCAGGAACGCCTTACTTTCACCCAGGGTGAACCCACTGCGTCAATACCATTTTTTTTATCTTTGAGTGATTTGTCAATTGAGCCTGACACTCTTGCTGGTGGGTATCCGTCTTTTCGGCTTGTTGTTGATGATGCAATATGACAATGTCGCACTTTGTACTGTCGCCGCCAGAAAGTCAGCTTCTGAGTCAAGGACTGAAAAAATTGCTGCGTTTTCATTACCTGTGACCGCAGTTACTTACTTTGATAGCTTAAAACAAGACAATCTAGGACGGGAATATACTTGAAGCCGATTTGCCACTATAGCTACCTACAGACTTTGAATATTGATTCTAGTTTGAATCACTTTGTAGTCTTTAATATTTTGGAATCGGTCACGTTTGGCGATGAAAAAATATTAGCGTGATCGAATGACGCGAGGAGCTGCTGTTGCCTGTAAAGACAATAGAGGCGGTGTGATAGCACCGCTTTCTTCTCTGACTTTATCTGGATGCGAAGCAAGGTTATACACTCCTGACCATACGGCGACAATTGCGTCAGCTAATTCTACCATCTTAGAAGAGCCAGGTAGTTTCCCGTCTTGTGCCGAACTCTGTTGTACAAGCATAACCTGCCAAGTGACAGGAATACCAACTGCACTGTTGTATGCTCCTGATAAAGCACCAGTGATGGCACCTATTGCCGAACAGCGATAACTATCTTGAATACCTCGCAAAATTGAAAGACGAAAGTCTTCTATGGTACTAACAAAGCAGTAAAAAGCTAAGGCAATGATGTTACTTAACTTTTCTTCCTTGCTAAATTCGGTTTGTACCGTTTTTAACCCGGCACCATGTTTTAACAAAGTATTAAGTTCTAATAATTGTTGTGGCAAGTTTGTCTGTGTTTCCCCAACAAAGGAGATAGTCTCAGATATGAGGGCTTGTGGAGAGAGTTTTTCTGTGAGAGATTTGGCGATCGCATAGCCCACTGCTAGTGTTCCATCCCGTACGACTGGATCATCCTGCCAAATTTCTGTTGCCAGCAATAAGTTTTGTCGCAGTTTCGCTGTATTGTCATGAAAAAATAGCGCCACTGGCAATGTGGCGAGAATAGCCCCATAGCTATTTTTCAAGTTAGCAAAGTCTTCTTGTTGACGTTTTTGCCAATCTTGTGTCTCTAATCTACCTGAAGAAATCAAACTTTCAGCATATAAAATAGCTATGTTACTCCAGTGCAAAGATGGTACTTTCAACCTCCCTGCACCCTGTAACTGCTTGCTACAACAAAAAGCTATCTGTTCTCCAATAATAGCCCCGAGTATTGTGCCTTTGAACCGACTTACGAGAGAATAGCGCATATCATAAAGAAAGTGAAAAGTCAAAATAAGTTTTTTATTTTTTTACTTTCTTATATAATGCACTAATGCTTGCAAGCCTAGTAAGTAACTTTGTGCCCCAAAACCACTAATCTGTCCAATGGCTACTGGGGCTATGTATGAATGATGGCGAAACTCTTCCCGGCGGTAGATGTTACTCAGGTGTACCTCGACTGTAGGTAAGTTAACACCAGCGATCGCATCTCGCAAAGCTATACTCGTGTGAGTATATGCGCCTGCATTGATTAAAATTCCCTGGTGTTTCCCTAATGCTTGATGAATCGCATCTACCAGAGCGCCTTCATAATTTGATTGTAAATGAGATATTTTTGCCTGTAGCTTTTCTCCTTCTTCTTCTAAGGAGCGATCAATTTCAGCCAATGTCAACGAACCATATATACCCGGCTCTCGCTGTCCCAGTAAATTTAAGTTTGGTCCATGCACTACCAGAATACTTATGGGGCGATCGGTTAAATCTAGCACGATTAAGCTTCTTATCGACGGCGTGAACGATCGTGAACTGGAATCGGAATCAGTTCCGGTTCTGGTTCCGCTTCTGGTCCCAAAAGGGCTTCTATTAGCTTGCGTGCCAATTCTTTTAGCTTTTCTAGCACCTTTTCTATATAGTCCATTGAACTGACCGCTCCCGAGATACTACCAACTATGTTTATAATCCTTCACGGAGAAACCAGAGTATTTTTGCACCCTCAGCTTAATACTATGATACTTTACACTCTGTGAATGCGTGAAAATTTGATGTTGTTTTCTCTTCTTATATTTTAGAGTATCATATCATCTCTATTACAGACTGCATCTTACTAAGGGAGGTTTCATGGGTATAGAAGTTCAGGCAGTCGAAAATTTTTTCCTTTTTATGAATTCTTTTGTTTTTTTGTATGTAAAGTTAGCAAGCGCTTGTAAACAAAAGCATCTACACTTTTTTTGTACATAATTAACGCTTTCATGCTGAATTATGAGGGCGATCGCCCCAAAGGGGCAGGTACTCGGTGCCATCGCACATTTTTGTCGTCTATACTCAGTGGCGATCGCCATTCATTAAACATTTTCGCTCGTTACGAAAGACTACTCGATGATATCAACCTCTTAGCTTAACTAGCCTTTTTTGTCATTTTTTTTTGGCAGTGGTGGTTGACGACTTAGTCTTTGATTTAGACGTAGAGCTCCTTGATTTAGCTGTTGTTTTACGAGTCGATTTTGCTGTTGATGCTTTGGATGCTAACCACTCCAGGGCTGAAGCAAGAGTCACATCGCTTACCGATAGACCTTCTGGGATGCTGACATTAGTTTTGCCGTGTTTAATGTAAGGTCCGTAGGGGCCATTGTAGATATTAACTGGTTCACCATCTTCTGGGTGAGCACCCAATTCCCGTTCAGCCGCCTTAGACTTGCTGTTACTGGTGCTGCGTCCTTTTTTCGGTTCAGACAACAGTTCCACCGCACGTTCTAAGGAAATTGTCAATATATCATCACTAGCTTTCAGGGAACGGTAGTCTTTTTCACCAGTTTGGTTATGAACAACGTAAGGTCCAAAGCGTCCTAAATTGGCTTGGATTTTAGCGCCTGTTTGTGGATGAACCCCCAGTGTTCGCGGTAGTGACAAAAGACCAATAGCTGCCTCAAGGGTGACATTTTCGGACGTTATTCCTTTGGGTAAGGAAGCTTGTTTGGGTTTTGGGTTTTCCTCGGTCTTATCTCCTAATTGTACGTAGGGACCGTAAGGACCAATTTTGACGTAAATTGTTTCACCCGTTTCTGGATGAATACCTAGTTCGTCTGGACCTACGGTTTTTTGCCGCAGCAGTGTTTCTACCTTTTGGGGGTCAAGGTCAGCAGGAGTCAGGTCTTTGGGAATGGAGGCGGTGACAACATCATCACCATTCTCTTTTTCTATATAAGCACCATACTTACCAATGCGGACTTTGGCATCTAGGTTTTCTAGTTCCACTGTCCGGGCAACATTGGCATCTATTTGGCTTTCCTGTTCCTTTACCAAGGTTTCTAAACCTTTGTCTCCCAGATAGAATTCCTTGAGGTATGGTAGCCACGCAGCTTCACCTGTGGAAATGTCATCCAGGGTTTGCTCCATCTTGGAGGTAAAGCTGGGATCAACAACATCAGGAAAATGTTTTTCCAACAGTTCTGTGACGGCAAAGGCGGTAAAGGTGGGTATAAGGGCATTACTCACCAATTGGGCATAACCTTTATCAATAATAGTGCCAATGATGCTAGCGTAGGTGCTGGGACGCCCAATGCCTTCGCTTTCGAGAGTTTTGACTAAGGTGGCTTCGGTGTATCTTGCAGGAGGTTGGGTTTCGTGACCAACTGCTTCTAAATCGCTGCATTTGGGACTATCCCCCACTTTGAGATTAGGCAAGATGACTTCTTGGTCTTCCAGCGCCGCCTCTGGATCGTCAGAACCTTCCACATAAGCACGCAAGAATCCCGGAAAGTCAATGCGTTTGCCAGAGGAGCGAAAACCAGCATCTTCCACGAGCAGTTGCATGATAATTTGAGTTTGGCGAGAGTCTGCCATTTGGCTGGCGACAGTACGCTTCCAAATCAGGTCGTAGACTTGGTACTCCCGACCGCTTAAGCCTGTTTCTTGGGGAGTGCGGAAGGTGCTACCTGCGGGGCGAATTGCCTCGTGGGCTTCTTGTGCACCTTTGGATTTAGTGGTGTATTGCCTCGGTTGGGGGCTGAGGTAGTCTTTACCGTAAAGTTTGCCTACACAGTCACGGGCGGCGGCGATCGCCTGATCTGACAAATGCACCGAATCTGTACGCATATAGGTAATATATCCCTGTTCGTACAAATTCTGGGCAACTCGCATCGTGTCCCGTGCGGAAAGACGCAGTTTGCGGTTAGATTCCTGCTGTAAAGTCGAGGTGGTAAACGGTGGCGCGGGTTTACGCGTAACAGGGCGTTCCTCAATGTCTGTGACTTTCCAGGTTTTTCCTGTCAGCCGTTCTTTGAGGGCTTGTGCTTGCTCCTGATTGAGCAAGATAACATTGCGTTCTGAGGGGATTTTCCCTGTGGCGGCATCAAAATCGCCGCCATTCGCCAGCCTTGTTCCTCCCAGTGTTACCAGTTGGGAAGTAAATGATTGTGCTTTGGGAGAATTAGGGGGAGTTAACGTTGCTTTCAAGTCCCAGTAAGAACCTTGGTGGAAAGCACGACGTTGGCGTTCCCGGTTGACCAGAAGCCGCACAGCAACAGACTGTACACGTCCAGCAGATAATCCCCAGGCGATTTTTTTCCACAGCAGGGGAGACAGGGTATAGCCCACAAGTCTATCCAAAATCCGCCGCGTTTCTTGAGCACGAACTAACTGTTCGTCAATGTTGCGGCAGTTTTTCAAGGCTTTCTTGATGGCGTCAGAGGTAATTTCGTGAAACACCATCCGCTTTGTTGGAACTTTTGGCTTGAGCAACTGGTATAAATGCCAACTGATGCTTTCACCTTCCCGGTCTTCATCGGTTGCCAGAATCAGTTCATCTACTTCTTTCAGGGCCTCTTTGAGCTGAGTGACAACTTTCTTTTTATCTTTAGGGACGACGTACAGCGGTTCAAAGTCGGCGTCTACATTTACCCCTAGCTGCGCCCATTTCTCCCCCTTGACATTGGCGGGAATTTCAGTTGCTGATTGAGGAAGGTCACGCACATGACCCATTGACGCTTCCACCCGGTAGTCTCTTGGCAGGTAGTTGCGAATGGTACGAGCTTTGGTCGGAGATTCGACGATGACAAGAGTTGACATGGAAATTTCAAACAAAGAATAGCTGCTAAGCTAAACAGTCAGTTAAATCGTTAAGAGCGCATTGGTTAAGCTAAAACCTCACGCTGAGCGATATGTGATTTTATCCTTACACAAACTGCCCGCAATGGCGAAAGTCGCCGATGCTTAGCACAATATCCTCCCAGATGGAAGGTAGGGACAGTGGATGTGTGAGTTTCTAGTTATTTCAATCTTTAACTTATAATCGGCATAATTGGCGACTACTGTTTTCAAAATCCCCCAAACTAAATCGTTATAGAATTACATAACAACCAGATTTGTGTCGATTATGCCAAAATGAAATCAAATTTAACAGCGTTTGTGATAAGGGGTAAGCTGAAAATCTTACAATTCGCACACCGTATTTAAATGAAACTCTTGTGGAGTCGGTATCTTGCCTGCCCATATTGTGCAAGTTAAAGGCACAACAGCTTGTGAATCGACTTCCTGGACAAAAAACCATACAAGCATTTCGTCAAGGTGACGTTATTTTATAGGACTTACGCAAAAACGTTCTCAAACTCTTATTTCTACTCTACGGACAGCACGCCACCAGAGGGATCTACGTGTTCTACCCTGCGGCAAGCCCCTAAGTTGATTTGGTCGAGTGACTTCTACGTTCTCGTCTTTGTTCATCCAGAGAAGTTTTTTGTGCAAATCTAGTAAATTCAGAGGAGTTGAGACTAAATTTTCTTTTCAAGGCACAGCCCAAATGCTGCAAACATTTCATATTTCGAAATCAGAACAAGCCTATAAATTAGGAAAACCTGTATGAAGAAGCGTTTGGCGGTTTGATAAGCAAAATTAGTCTAAATTCCAATACATTCTCAAAAATAAAAAGTTAAACTTATAATAACTTGCTTATTCTTTCTATGTATTCATTGACTTTGCCGGAAATTCAAGAGGATTAAAACTTCATAGAGTCATCTGTCCTAGGAAGTATTTAAGTAAATAATAGCTGACACATTAAATATAGTAAAAGAAAATACTTGAAATCAATACAAAAGAATAGATTTAACCTTTTTTTAAAAACAGTTGTGATAGGATTAAGTCTGAAGAGGTAAATTCGGCGATTATAAGCTTGTTATGATGAAAAACTGCAAGCGGCTCTCCGGATATACATCTGTTTGTATCGGATTCTGGAGAATTTCATGTCAATTTACGTAGGGAACCTATCCTACAGCGTTACCCAAGACGACCTCAGCAAAGTGTTTTCTGAGTATGGTACAGTAAAGCGAGTTCAATTGCCCACTGACCGGGAAACTGGCCGCCCACGTGGTTTTGGTTTCGTAGAAATGGACTCAGAACAAGCAGAGGACAAAGCGATTGAAGGTCTAGATGGTGCCGAGTGGATGGATCGTGTGCTGAAAGTCAATAAAGCAAGACCACGCGAGGAGAAAGATAGTCGGTCTGGTGGCGGTAACTGGGGGAGCCGGAGCAACGGTGGATATTCTGGTAAGGGACGCTATTAAGGCTTGAAATGATTGAGAAGTAAAGCTTCACATGATCTGTAGCCAAAAGGCACAAAAAGCATTTGCAAGGCGAAACTTAATATCAAACGAAATGAGCAGTTTATAAAAAACTGTTACTATCATTTTGTATGCAAGCAGATTAGTCTATGGCTGGTCTGCTTAATTTTATGAGAACAATTTTTTTTCAATCAGGCTGACTAAACTTAAACATAATTTAATCTGATAGAGGTACTCACTCGACACACGAGTGAATGCAACGGGAGTAAAAGACAATAGAATGAACACAGTTAGACCATTATGTCTGATAGCCAAAACCAATACAGCTCATGGATTTTGCTAATCTTGCATCGCAGCTTAACGCTGGAACAATTCTGCCAGAGGGGATTGTGATTGTCACCCTCTTGACAGTTTTGATTGTTGATTTGATTTTAGGGCGGACGTCCTCACGCTGGATTGGATATCTAGCAATTGCAGGTTTACTTGCTTCTATCGTCGCCCTGTTGTTTGAATGGGAAAATACAAATCCCATTTCTTTTAGCGGTGCCTTTAATGGTGACGACCTAAGTATCGTCTTTCGCGCTCTTGTGGCATTATCTGCCACTGTCACCATTTTGATGTCAATTCGCTACGTTGAACAAAGTGGTACCCCTTTAGCCGAATTCATCGCGATTTTGCTAACTGCTACTCTGGGAGGAATGTTTCTATCAGGGGCTAGTGAGTTGGTGATGATTTTCATCTCTCTAGAATGCCTGAGTATTTCCTCTTATTTGCTCACAGGTTACACCAAGCGTGACCCCCGCTCTAACGAAGCAGCGCTGAAATATCTGTTGATTGGTGCTTCGAGTACAGCAGTGTTTTTGTATGGAGTTTCGCTGTTGTACGGTTTATCAGGTGGAGAGACTGAACTGAGTGCGATCGCAAGCGAAATTGCCATATCTGGTTTTGGTCAATCTCTAGGTTTAGTGATTGCTCTAGTTTTCGTGATTGCAGGTATTGGCTTCAAAATCTCCGCTGCACCTTTCCACCAATGGACACCAGATGTTTATGAAGGCGCACCCACCCCAGTGATTGCGTTTTTATCAGTTGGTTCCAAAGCAGCTGGGTTTGCCCTAGCGATTCGCTTGCTGACAACAGCCTTCCCTCTCGTTGCTGACGAATGGAAGTTTGTTTTCACCGCCCTCGCCGTCTTGAGTATGGTGTTGGGTAACGTCGTCGCCCTTGCTCAAACCAGCATGAAACGGATGCTGGCTTATTCTTCCATCGGTCAAGCCGGCTTCGTCATGATTGGCTTAGTTGCAGGCACACAAGCAGGATATGCCAGCATGGTATTTTATCTACTGGTCTACCTGTTCATGAACCTATGCGGCTTTACCTGCGTGATTCTGTTCTCCCTGCGCACAGGAACTGACCAAATTGTGGAATACTCTGGCTTATATCATAAAGACCCACTCCTGACACTGGGGTTAAGTATTTCCCTACTGTCGTTGGGTGGTATTCCACCACTAGCCGGATTTTTCGGTAAGATTTACCTGTTCTGGGCAGGTTGGCAAGCTGGACAGTACTGGTTAGTTTTGCTAGGCTTAGTCACCACTGTCGTCTCCATCTACTACTACATCCGCGTGGTTAGGATGATGGTTGTTAAAGAAACTCATGAAATGTCTGAGGTGGTGAAGAATTATCCAGAAGTACGTTGGAATTTGCCGGGATATAGACCTTTACAAGTAGGGTTGATCGCGACATTAGTCGCCACCTCCATCGCTGGAATCTTGTCAAATCCGATATTTACTCTGGCTAACAATTCCATCGCTCATACTTCAATTTTGCAACCGACAACAGTTGTGACCACTCAAGTAAGTGCAATGAACAACGAGTAAGTTACTCAACGACTAGGGGTGTAAGGGAAACAATTAGTGGGGGCTTGAACCCATTAGTTATAGGCTAAGGTGTACAAAAATACAATTTTCTCTTTTCCCCTTACACCCTCACAACGCGCTTGTGCTACCCTATGGCTAACGCCACGCCTTACGGCTATCGGGAAGCCGGCCGGAGGGCGTCTACAAGTCGGAAAACCCGAACGCCAGATACCTCTGTCGGGAAACCCTCATCAAGCACTGGCTCCCCAAGGCACTGGCTCTCCTTACACCCTTACACCCCTTTCTAAGCATTTCCTATTATTTGATTTTCTGTTGAATAAAGGTGACAACCTGAACTAACTGTTTATTCAAACTATCTATTTCTCCTTGCATGTTAGCGATTTTTTGATTTAATATTTGAATGTCGGCAGTTGCTCCTGCCTCATTAGAAGTCGTCATTCTTCGAGTATTTGTAGCAGATACTGTTAAGAGTTCAGCAGGTTCTTGACGTGGCTGTTTAGCCTTTTTTGTCGCTGATTTGATCGCGTCAATTAGTTGCTTCTGGTCAAAAGGCTTTTCGAGAAATTCAAAAAATTCAAAAGGTTCTGAAATTTTTTCTCTCACCTCTTCTTTTCGACCAGACATAATAATTAGAGGAATTTTTTTTAGACCTGGCTGGGATTGAATCTCCTGGAAAACTTCCCAACCACTCACTTTAGGTAGCACGAAATCCAAAAGAATCAGGCTGAGTTTTTCTTGACGGATGAAATTTAATCCTTCAAGACCATCTCTTGCTTCCAACACTTGGAAGTTGCCTGGTGGCAACATTTCCCGTACTTTTACCCGGACAACAGTAGTGTCATCGATAACTAAAATTTTATGAGTTACCACGAGTTTTTGCTGTAATAAAAAATTTAGGTTTAGATACTGGTTTCGCCAATTAACACACTATACTCAATCTTTTCTTGATTTAGGGGAGAGTATTTTTTCGGAGAAAACACAATATCAAATGTATTAAGTATCGTTTTTGCTCTCGACTTGTATCATGGTTACATTTCAAACAATAAGAAAGAGAGTATTTCCCTGACTATCTCACTCCGATACTATTGTTTACAAAGATTTTAAATACTTATGACTTCTTCACAAAAAGCCGAACTGAAATCAGAAATAAGGGCAATGCCTACGTGGTTGCGTCGTTCAATAGGCAAAGCCAGCGAACTTTCTACAGTACAGCGTATTATCAAGCAGCACCAAATTCACACGATTTGTGAAGAGGGGCGCTGTCCGAACCGAGGGGAGTGCTACTCTCAAAAAACTGCAACTTTCTTACTTATGGGTGCAGTTTGTACCAGAGCTTGTGCTTTTTGTCAAGTAGATAAAAGTCATGCCCCCATGCCTCTTGACTCTGAAGAACCGCAAAAGGTCGCACAAGCAGTGCAGCTTTTAGGATTGCGTTATGTTGTGCTGACTTCTGTAGCACGAGATGACTTGCCAGATCAAGGAGCAGGTCATTTTGTCAAGACAATGGAAACTATCCGACAGCTAAACCCAGAAACTCAAATTGAGGTATTGACACCAGATTTTTGGGGTGGTGCGGGTGCTGGACAGCAAGGTCAACGTGAGCGTATATATAAGGTAGTGAAGGCGAAACCAGCCTGTTTTAATCACAATATTGAGACGGTGCAACGGTTACAAGGACCAGTCCGCCGAGGAGCGAAGTACGATCGCTCGCTTTTTGTGTTGCAAGTCGTTAAAGAAATCGACTCTTGCATTCTCACCAAGTCAGGGTTGATGCTAGGACACGGGGAAACGGTTGAGGAAGTTGTTGAGGCAATGGTGGATCTTCGTGAGGTGGGGTGCGATCGCATCACAATCGGTCAGTATATGCGTCCCTCCTTGGAACATTTACCCGTCCAAAAATATTGGACACCTGAAGAATTCGATCAATTAGGCAAGGTAGCACAAGAAATGGGATTTAGCCATGTTCGTTCTGGTCCTCTAGTTCGCAGTTCTTACCACGCAGGCGTTGAGGAGTAAAGTTCCCACCATTAAACCATCCTCAAAAAGACTTTGTGCTACATTTTGTTTATTTTTGCTGATTTGTGCTGCAAAGTCTACAAAAATATTCTTGAAGAATCTGGCAATATATGACAGCTCTTTGGTATTTGTTAAGAAGTCTTTAAATAGGAGAGAACACAATGACTGCTGATGCTAAGACAGCTGCTGCTAATGCTACTGCTGCTAAAGTAGGCGAAGACATTGCTAAAAGTGGAGCTAAAGCTCCTTATACCTTTCGTGTAGGTTGGGCAGTGTTCCTACTGGCTATCAATTTCCTTGTAGCTGCTTATTACTTCCATATTATTGAATAATTAGTTGATCAAAGCTAAGGGTGTAAGGGTGTAGGGTGTAGGGGTTTAAGGGATAACAAGGGATTATGTGCACCATACCCCCTAAACTCTGGGGTACAATGCCCTTCGGGCATATCCTTTTACACCCTTAGTTCGGTGCACCCACTAATTACATCCCCTACCCCTTACACCCAGCCTACGGCTCGCTGCGCTAACACCCCCTTACACCCCTAGTTGATAAACAATTGACCGACTTTCGCCAAATCCACATTTCCACCGCTAATAATTACACCAACCCTAGCCCCCTGTACTTTCACCACTCCTTCCAACAAAGCCGCTGCGGCTAACACCCCAGTCGGTTCAATAACAATTTTGAGGCGTTCCCACAAAAAGAACATGGTGCGTAGAATCGCTTCTTCTGATACCGTGACCATATCATCGACATAATGCAGCACCAGTGGGAAAGTTATTTTACCTAAATAAGGGGTACGAGCACCATCAGCAATGGTTTCTGGATTATGAACAGTTTGTAGGGTTTTGGTGTGAAAAGAACGTGTCGCATCGTCAGCAAGTTCTGGTTCTACTCCTATCACCCGACAGTTGGGTAATACGGCTTTGGTTGTAATGGCGGAACCAGAAAGTAATCCACCACCACCGCAACAAACGAGCAGCAAGTCCAGTTCACCAACTTCTTGAATAAGTTCTTTAGCAGCTGTACCTTGTCCTGCCACAATGTGAGGATGGTCGTAAGGAGGAATCATCACACCTCCTCGCTCGGTTAATAGTGTTTGGGCTAATTCTTCTCTGTTGGTTTGCTTGCGATTATACAAAACCACCTCACCGCCATATCCACGAGTCGCAGATAACTTGACGGCTGGAGCATCATCAGGCATCGCAATAGTAGTGGGAATGTTGAGCAGTTGTCCAGCAAGTGCTGTTGCTTGAGCATGATTTCCAGAAGAAAAAGTCAAAACGCCTTTTTGCTTCTCTTGTTCAGACAACTGTGACAGTGCATTGTATGCACCTCTAAATTTGAAAGATCCTGTACGTTGAAAGTTCTCGCACTTGAAAAACACCTGAGCGTTGGTGCGATTATTCACAGTTCTGGAGGTAAGAACTGGGGTGCGATGGGCAATACCAGCTAAACGCTTGGCGGCGGCTTCTACATCAGTGATGGTGACAGAATTATGCTGTGACATTGACGGCTTTGTTTTCGGTGAAAGAGTAATCGTTCCAATCTGCCACTCTTTGGTAGCCGATGGTTTTGTAAATGTGGTTTGAAGTTGGGTTTGCTGAGTCTGTGAATAAAAAGCAGTATCGACATCCCTGATCCAGAAGGGTTTGACTCAAAGCCGCCACACAAGAAGTGGCATAACCCTTTCTTCGGTAATTCTTTGGAGTATACACAGGTCCTATCCAACCACCATTAGGAGTTGAAACTTTACCACAAACCATTGATACGGATACTTCATCCTGCCAAATATACAGAGTTTTCTGGCTCAGGTAATGTTCTAGACTGCGTTCTTCATCTCCTTGAAGAGATCCAAAGGCTTCTATTGCAAATGCTTTATACCAGTCTAGTAATAGGAGGTACTCATCCTCAGTCCCCAGGCGCAAGTATCCACCCGATCTAGAAATTGGCTGCACTTTGTCGAGTTGATGAATTCTCAATTGCTTATCCAGTTTGTAGGACTGATTTGTAACACTTTGCCAAGCTTGAGCAAAGGCAAAAGCTTCCGTAGCCAAACCACTAACACCTGGTAACTGCTCCTGATGAGAGTGCAAATCTTGGGCGATAGCTTCGCTGCTGCGCTCCGCGCAGATCGCCTCCACTGCTGCAAACTTTTCTACCTTTGATAAGAGCAACCTACGAGGTGGTGTTCTCATTGCTACTGAAACAAGATTTCCATCCATTTCTACAGTCGCCAAGTAGGGTTGGCAATCATACCGTTGTGGATGATGAATCAAGGTGTTGCAAATTCTTAGTAACAAGATATGCAATGCTTCGTGACTCAGCAAGTAGTCTTTCACCCGCTCGTAAAATTGATTTGCATCCTCAAATCGATTAACTTTCATCTTAGATATTGCTGTCATGTCGTCACACATGAGAATTTACTTCGCCAGTTACGCTGCTCATAAACTAATTAGAAAAACCGAGCTTTTAAACAAATCGTTGCGTAAACTCACACATCAAATCCACTCTTCCCTTACGTAACATTGCTGGATCTAATCTTTCTGTGGTGTTACAAGTCATCAAAACAACTAACTGCTGCTGTATATGAATACCAGAATCATCAATCACACTTTGGTACAGCGTGCCGTCTAGTAAACTCAATATATGTTCGGTTTTGTTACTGTACTGCGCTACTTCACTCGCGCGGTTTTGTGCTAAGTTATCTGCCTCGTTAATAATGATGCAAATTCTTTCTAGATATGTTGGTGGGACAAAGTTGGCGATCGCATCATGATCCAAAATAAAAATCACATAACCCAAAGGCACCAAAATCTCTTTAGCAACTGCTTGTGTCCAGGCGGTTTTACCCGTACCTGGTTCTCCATGTACCAAAACTGCTAACTGCTTCTGATTCAGAATTGCCTGCTGCACTAAATCAGTAAAGTTTTGAAGATCGACCGGAAAACTCCGAATGGGAAATTGACTGTAAACTTTACCCACACGAGTTTGATATCCACTCAACATAATTGCTAAATCATGTGTCGCTTTGTTAATGAGTGGCGCGAGATTTTTTCCTAATAAAGTATACTGTCGTCGTCCCCTGTCAAAAGAGTTTATTTGTAGCCAAACGTCATTTTTTGACCAATAAGCATAAACGGTGTTAAGAACGTCCAAACGCTCCCAGTTGACAAATTTTTCAACTGGAAAATAAAAATCTCGTTCCAAATAATATTGTGTGATGATGTCAGGACATCCCAACACATCTAAAACACGCAATACAGTAATTTCTTGAAGACGATTCAGAACATAATCGATTGGAATGCTATTGCGGCTGACAAATTGGAGGATAGGCGTTTCCGTACTTAAAATATCTTTGTAACGATAGTCTGGTGATAGAGGATCGGGTGTGATGTAATTCCAATATTTTTCTACTTCATAACGAGTATTATCAGAGACAACACTCAATAAGTTAGCCCACCAAGTATAATTATTCCGTCCCAATATCTCAGCGAAGTTACTTGCCAAATTAAAACTTTTTTGCGTAAATTCTTGCCTGTCGTGACACAACAGTTGCCATACAAACTCCCAGTCCAACTCTCTATGGAAGGGTCGCCAGCCACTTGCTAGTAAACTTTGACGGTTACTATTAGCAGGAGCGCCTTCGTCATTTCTATAGTATTCAAAGTCCATATTGTCAGTTGTCCTGCAGTGGTGGAGTTGTCATCTCCTGATATGGGAGATTTGGCAAAAGTTTTATCGTAATATAAACTACTTACGTGTAAGTTGCTATAGTCATCGTTTATCACTTAAAAGGAACTGTACCCAGAGAAACGACTAGTGCGCAACGGCGGAATTCACGCATGCTTACATCACAAGCTTTTTGCTCCTCCTTGTAGACGCTGCGCACACGCCAAGGGTATGCTAACTTTATTTCCGCGCCCAACGTACTAGGCTAATTACTTTATAAATTTTCTATTTTTGTTTATTGATACTTTGTATGTTACACTTTTACTACAAAATGTGTCAAGCCTCTAGAAAAAGTTTTCATTTTTATACCAACACGAAAAATAAGATGTCTGGAGGTGTAATAGTTTGCGACCTACACCCAAACGCTCATAACCCAATACTTACCAAACAGTTTGGTGAACTTTGTATCACAGGCTGCCATGCAGACATGTATATTTAAGGATTTCACATTAAATCATTGTTAAAAATATTTAGTGCTTATAACTTTATTCGCTATCATTTTTGTCCATTTTGCCTATAATGAGGAAGTATATTCTCACTTCTTTGTTTGAGGTATTCTTTCCTTAAAGTTCATTGAGTGAGCAAAGATAATCAACTTGGTAGAGTTGAGACGCGAGCCAGTCTAATGTGAGCGCTACCTAACCGCTTACGGAGTGCCTCGTTTATTTTCTCAAGACAGATTATGAGTTTGACATGAATCTTCTGGAGAAGACATGAAGCAGGCACAATTATTCAGTCATCAAAAAAAGCAAAATTCTCAACCACCCTTAATATTAGCGGTGGAAGATAATGAGGATAACCTACTGCTGTTGAGTTATACCCTTGAATCCCTGGGTTGTAAGCTTATTAGTCAAAACGATGGTTTAACAACATTACTTGTTGCAAAAGAGTATCAACCAGACTTAATACTGCTAGATATTTTATTACCAGGTCTTAGTGGCATAGATATAGTGCGTTCTCTAAAACAAGAACCTCTAACCAGTCATATTGTAGTTATTGCGGTGACAGCATTAGCGAGTACAGAGGATAGAGAACGCATTTTGAGTGCAGGTTTTAACGACTACATCAGTAAACCCTACATGATAGAAGACTTAGAAGCTCTGGTTGCCCATTACCTTTGTCAGGAGTGGAATCCAGATTTAGCTTATAATCTATCTAAAGATTAACCATATCACGCGGATTTTGAAGTGTTACTTCTATCAGATGAAGTTGTCGTACTAACTTTGTTAGAGTCAGATGTTGGAGTGCGGATAGTAGGTTGATCTGTCAAAATAGCAATAATGCCAGTACGACCAGTATCTAATGTGGCATCAGTTAAAAGTTCTATCACTGGAACATTTAAAGTTTCTTCAATTAATACCTTGAGTTGTGGCTGAATTGCATCATCCAAGTCTGACCGAACTTCTTCAGCTAATTCTTCATGACCTGTTTTAAGCAGCAATTTTTCTGGTTTAGTGATAGAATTCTCTATAATAACTACGACATTGTGATCCGAAAGTTGACAGGTAACTTTACTAGGCTGATGACCGAATTGGTCACGATACAAGGCTTGAATACGTTGTGCTAAAGTTCTTTCTACTTGACCGCGAGTAGGTATTGGTGTAGTCATGTGCTTGTTGTTTTTCCTAGAGATTTAGACCACCAGCGACAAGTCAAAAAGTGATGTTATAAGCTATTAGTTACTTAATTTCTCAGGCGTCACTCAGATTTGGGGTTGACAGACTAGCGACATTCACTCTTGACTTTTTGAGTTATCAATAGTAGTGTAACTTTACTATCAAATCTAGTAAACTCGGGAATCCCGAACTATTGAAAACATTATATTTGGTCAAATTTGCTAAAATCACCTTCCAAATGCAGTATTTACCATCGCTGTTTATATAAGCTTTTGTGAACCTCTAGGCGTAAAGCCTAATATATATCCCCGTAAAGTGCAATTGCAGATCACAGGGAATAAAGAACTTACAGATGAAAACAACTTAAGGTTGTTTAGGTAAACGTACAGTAAATACACTGCCTTTACCAAGTTCAGAAAAAACGTCAATTCTTCCCTTATGTGATTCAATGATACGCTGCGACAGATGCAATCCCAAGCCACTGCCAGCACGCTTATTTTTACCTTGACGAAACCGCTCAAAGATTGTAGCTTGATCTTCCGGAGCAATGCCGAATCCTGTATCTTGGACTTCAATGATCACCCAAGTTTTACCTTCAGATTTGACGGGTGTTTCACACAGGCGAATGTTAACACTTCCTGTATCTGTAAATTTAATGGCATTTCCAACTAGATTGGCTGTGACTCGTCGTAATTCTAAGCGATCGCCTTTAAGCACACCTGCTGTTTCGTCTTTTTGATCTAAGTTGCTAGAGTCTATATTGATAGTTAACCCCTTCTCAATCACAAGAGGAGTCAGTTCTTGAACAATTTCTTCTACAATTTGCCGCAAATTGCAACTTTCAAGTTGAAGATTTTTTTTACCTGCCTCAAAGCGGTAGACTTCTAGGAGGTTGTTCACCATTTCCAACAAGTTCTGGTTGCTGCGAATCATGGCGAATATCGCCTCTTTCATGTCTGGCGAAATAGCACAAAATAGTTCTTCATGAAATAAATGAAGCATCCGATCTGCGGCTACTAGCGGGGTTCGCAAATCGTGAGTCAGACGTGAAACAAAGTCTTCTCGTTGTCGTGCCATTTTTCGTTGTTCATCAATACTGTGCTTGAGGCGCAGCATTGATCGTACTCTTGCCAGCAATTCTTCATGATCGAATGGTTTACGAATAAAATCATCTGCTCCTGCATCCAAACCTTCAACAACACTCGCATCATGATAGGCTGTGATTAGCAGTATAGGAATATATGATATTTCTCGATTTTGACGAATGCGGCGTGTCACTTCATAGCCATCTATTTCTGGCATCATGACATCTAATAAAATTAAGTCGGGTGGATCTTGGGCAATTTGCTCCAGAGCATCCATACCATTGGAGATTAACTCAACCTTATACCCTTCACTCTCTAAAATTGTTTCAAGTAAGATGAGATTATCGGGATTATCATCAACAGCAAGTATATGTTCGACTTGAGAATTGTCTTCTGCTAGCATAATTATTTATTTTAACAAGCTAAATCTGTACATAGGCTGATCAGCCCAACAATCCCCCAAACTAAAGTTTGGGGGAGAACGTTAACTATCTCTACTGTTACTGTGTGCACCTTCTTGAGCAAAACGAGGAATTGCTTGGTGTCTCCAAAAATGTTTTCTGGCTGAAGCATGAGTAAAGTTTGATGTTCGATCTGAACCTTCTTGGCTTAAGGATGATATATGACGTGGTAGTTGAATCCGAAAGACTGAATGATTATTCAACTGACTTTCCACGCTGATGTTACCACCCATCGTTTGCAGCAACGCTTTGATAATTGGCAAGCCCACACCTGTTCCAGAATATTTGCGGGTGATACTTTGATCTACTTGCCGAAAAGGTTCAAAAATCTTTTGTAAATCAGCAGAAGCAATACCTATGCCAGTATCATGAACTGCAATCTCGACTCTTAGTTCTGGTAGTTCCTTCACTTCAACTGCTATACTGCCAGACTCTGTAAACTTGATAGCGTTTGAAAGCAGGTTGGTTAAAATCTGCCGTATGCGTGTTGGATCATTGAACATCAGAGAGTTTTGCAAGTCCATTTGAATTAATAAAGACAGATTTTTCTCCTCTGCTAGAGAACGTATCTCTTCCACAGTAGCATTCACCACCTTTGATAAATCAAATATTTCTGGTTTGAAATCTAACCTTCCTCTCTCTAGTTTGGAAAAGTCAATAACTTGGTTGAGCAGCATCAGCAAGTGCTTAGCGTTACTGAGAATACGCTCTAGCATATCTTTTTGCTGATGTGTTAACTGACCAAACTTAGGACGTAACAATAACTGAGAAAACCCAATGATCACATTCATCGGAGTCCGTAACTCATGAGATATTGTTGCAAGAAACTGCGACTTGAGGTGTGAGGCTTCGATAAGCCTGAGGTTTTGTAACTCTATATGTTGTCGCTGTACTTCCAGTTCCTGCTTTTGACGAATCAGGAGTTCATTGCTTTGGTGCAGTTGTTGATTAACTAAGGCGACTTGCATTTCTGCATGGTGAAGGCGGATCGCATTCCGCAAAAGCTTTAGCAAAATTTCCGACGACAACCTCGATGACTTGGATATACAATCAGCAGCACCTGCTTTCATCAATTCAACTGCTATCTGTTCATCTTCATGACTTGTCAAAACGATAACAGGCACTTCGATATTGTTTAAACGCAGGTTTTGGAGTAGACTTAAACCGTCTTGGTCTGGTAAACAATAGTCGAGAAAGACACAATCATATAAAGTATCACTCAAAAGAGCGATCGCACTTCTTAAGTCGCCCACCTCAGACACTTCCATTTCAACGCCTGTTTTGCTGAGGATACAACGTACTGCCATGCGGTCTATTTCATCATCATCTATAATTAAAATCTTTAGTTTTTCTTCCATTGTTTTTAGCCATCGCCATTAAATAAATTGTTTTTCTTTCTATGATTTCTTATTTCTTGGCAGCAGATGTATAACGTTGAAATTATTTTATATTTTATGGTTGCTGTCGGATGGTAACATAATCAACATTTGATAACTAGCAACGATTAATTACTCGCCTCAAACTTAAAATTCCGGAAAAATTGGTAGATTACGGCATATTGCACGATATTCAATATTTTTTTAGTGTTGCCATAAGTTTAATCAAGCAATTGAAAGTAAAAGGTTTGAGGATATAGCTGCGATATATTTAGCTTAGAAGTCTCTACGCCTCTTTATCCTGGTTTTAAGTTATCATAACTACCACAGAAGTTGTTTTCCATAGAGGATGGCAACGTAATTGTTGAAGTAAGTCTACACCTCGCATTTCAAGCATATTCAAATTTAGCAAAATTAAGGATCGCTTGACAGAAATTTTTGCTAGTTTCTCATTATTGCTAATATTTCGATTTTATTGGTAGCAACAAAAAGTGGGTTTGTGACCTTAACTTTTTTGAAGACTCGTTCCATATTCACAACATCGAGTTCGTCATCCTCCACAAGTAGTATGTTAATCATTTTTTTAACATATCCTTTAATCTCATACAATCTGCTCTACGCACACTCTAGCTGATTTCTATAAATCACCGGAATTTCAGATGACAAATTAGGTGAAATTCATCTAATTTGCATTCTTTTTTGCTAATTCTGTCAAGACAAACTATCAATCACAAAAGGTTAGCCTAATGGAAAACGTGCAACTTAAATGAATTGCAACTTATTTGCCTGTAAGAAAATGTCTTTTGAAGTCTAAAATGTCATACTTTGTGACGAAAGGGTACTCTCAGAGAAGTTTGCATCGGATAAAGTTCTAAGCGCTAGGAGTCGCTACTCATACTTCAAGAGAAGCCAGAAGAACAAACAACTCTTGGCAGTAATAGTCTGACTTTGCTCCACTTGATTATGACAAAATGATACTTTTGAGATATCCTGTAAGTCTGTCATTGCAGTAAGCACAACAAGAAACACGACTCGCAAACATAAAAATAATTGTTTATGTGGAAATCAGAACAAAGCCGTAGTCAAATAACGTACCGAGCATTTTTCAGTACAATTATAAATTGACACTCAAACACCTGCCTTCAGCCATTAGTCAGAACTACATATGACTAACAAAAAACTCACAGCTTTAGAACTCACGAGCCACAATGGTGTGCAGCTCCTTCTCATCAGACAATTGAATTTGGGTGCTGCCAACTCAGGATTATGCTAGCAAGCCGTTGATAAGAGCTTCCATTGATGCACTTGCTTGTGCAACAGGCGGTAGTGTGCCTATTGACTAAGTATACTGATAATTTATATTCATTAAAGGCTTATTTTGTCAACTAACTTTAATAATGATTTTAGAAAAAAAATCATTTGTTGTTATTTATTCGTTTTAGACTGGTAACAAATAACTAACTCTAACTTACTGATGAGGAAAAATATAAACTGTAGTTAAAGTTCATAAATTTCATCCGTCTAGTCAATTGAGGATGCATTATCACAAGGAGAACTAGTGGAAATTTGCACAATTATCCGACTATATTTGAAAATTTTTGAGAAATTACCCATATATGCCAAACAAGATATTTGTCTGTATAAAATAGCAAGAGGAGAGAAAACTCCTTATTTCTATCGGTGGATGCAAGTTTGATAAAATATCATCTATCTTTGGTTTTGGAAAATAAAAAAAACAATCTGCAAAATGTCAGATATCGACAGATGCAGTCCCCTAAAGTAGTGAGTGTAATTATGAGTGAAATTAGTATTGTTTTAATTGAGGATCATGACTTGACTAGAATGGGGCTAAAGGCTGCATTACAGTCGAGCAGCACACTTAGAGTTATAGGTGAAGCACCAAATGGAACAAAAGGATTAAAACTTTTGGAAACAGCTAAGCCAGATGTAGCTGTTGTGGATATTGGTTTGCCCGATATTGATGGAATTGAACTTACCCGAAGATTTAGAGAGTTCCAAAAACAGACGGGTGATTCAGCAACCAAAATCCTTGTTTTAACGATGGATCATTCAGAAGATGCAGTACTTGCTGCTTTTGCAGCTGGAGCTGACTCTTATTATATGAAGGATACAAGCATAGATAAGTTGACGGAAGCAATTCAAGCGACTCACACAGGAAACTCCTGGATTGATCCGGCGATCGCCAACGTGGTGTTGCAGCAAATGCGGCAAGGTATTCCAGAAAATCAGCCATCTGAACTGCCAAAAACTGTCAAAATCGAAGCGCTGCCATCAGAGTACGAGCAAGTTTTGGAAACTTATCCACTCACACAACGAGAACTGGAGATTCTAGAGTTAATAGTAGCAGGATGTAGTAACGGACAGATTGCTGAGAGACTATACATCACAGTTGGTACCGTTAAAACCCACGTTCGCAACATCCTAAATAAACTTTGTGCCGATGATCGTACCCAAGCTGCCGTTCGAGCTTTACGTTCCGGTCTTGTAGCATAAAGCATACGCGACTTTGGATTATCTAGGGTATGGAACTGTAACCGAAAAGATAGTCAATTTTGAGTAGGTATAGCTAAAAGATGCTAATATAGTCAACACATTAACGGTTAATAACCGTGCCGTCAGAGGATAACCCTTCCAGCAAACAACTGGCGTTTGATAAACGTGCCACAGCCGTTTGCGCAGCGCACTTCTTTGGGGCTTAGTGCAAGCTCCACAGACAGAGGATAGTAAGTAGCCCCTCAAAAGCAATTTTTTAATAGCTGTCAGTTAGACAGCGTTAGCCTGTGGACTGGTTAACGCCAATGTTGCCAGTCCTGTTGCAGGAAGTAAACGAAACTCAGACTTTGTTGCATAGCTTTGATAAGCTTAGACTAATTCTGAGTATGATTTATGTAACGGTCAATTATCATATTAGCCCAATCTAAATCACACACTCAGCACCCTACTTCCAAGAGGAAATGCACTGTAGAGTTTTGCCCATCCCAGTCACAATCTCAGAACAGATTGAATGATTAACAACAGTTCCAAGTGTCTAAGTGTCTACTTTGCACTTCCTCTAACGTGCGTGCTTTGTTTCATCATATCAGTCATCAGAACAGTTTCTTGAGTCGTTAAACAATCCAACTCCTCAAGTTGAGCAAAAACTCTTTGAAACAAAAAACATTGTATTGCTCTACACTTTACAATTAGATTGGCTGCTCTTTAAGAAATAGATGTAGTGTCTTAACAAAAGGCAAGTCATACTAGAATTTATCACAGTTATCTCTTACGACAGAACAGTTATTGGACTTAGGATAGAAGATCTAGTCAATTTTATATTGATAAGATACGTTGTATAGTTAGAAATTTGAAAAATACAGTTATGAACATTATTGCTTGGGTAATTCTTGGTCTCATCGCAGGAGCAATTGCTAAGGCAATTTATCCTGGTACTCAAGGTGGTGGAATTCTCGCTACAATGATCTTAGGTATAATCGGAGCTTTTGTTGGAGGCAGTCTCGTTACCTTCTTACAAACTGGAAGCCTTCAACTAACCGCAGCCGCCTTAAGTATTCCTGGTTTAATTGTTGCTGTAATTGGAGCAATGGTTGCTATCTTCATTTGGGGCTTAATTACTCGTCGCAGTGCTGTTTAATTCAATGACAGTAAAAAGAATGGTTAGAGCCAAATTCTTAGGGCTAACCTTTTTTGTTTTTTGCTTAAAATTACTAAAAAACTCCACTGCGAATAAAAACAGTGGAGTTTTTTACTTCGTAAAACCTTTAGTTAATTAACGACGTTACCCAGTTGGATGACAAGAGGAATATACTATTCTATAAATTTTTCTTCAGTTCATCTTTGATGTTTTCAGCAGTGTGTCTAACTTGAGCTTCTGCTTGCTTTGCTTTACCCTCAGCTTTTTGTTTTGGATCTCCTGTTATATTACCAATTACCTCTTGAATTTTGCCTTCGATGTTTTTCGCTGTTGCTTCTATTCTGTTTTCAGCACTTTTATCTTCAGTACTCATATGACACCTCTAGTTTTAGGTATTATGTGCGCATGCTTCATATAGTATCAGACTTAACTTTGATGTGTACCTATCTTAAGAAAGATATTGCGTATACATAAAAAGCAGTTTTGTTTTAAATCTCTCATACCAAAAGAGTATTTTAGATATATTCATCAAATATCCTATCTGACGGTAGATGCAACACTCTAAATGTAAGTACGTATATAAAAAAATTAGAGATATTGTTTTCACCTCATAAGTTATGGACACTCAGGATAGAAATATAGACTGTTAAGAAAAAAATAGTTAATCAGTTGAGCAAATATAATCTGAGATGTTTATACAGCTTACTGATAGATTAGTATCTACATAAAAAGAAAAGTATTTAGTCAAGTATTTATGACTAACAAACTATGAGTATCGGAAGAAAGCGCCGGAAAAATGTCTGGAAAAACGATATTAATGATATTATTCGGGGTGCTTGTGGAGGCTTTCTATTTGGTATCCCTTTGCTCTACACAATGGAGGTTTGGTGGATAGGATCACTGGCAAAACCATCAATGATCATGTTGGCGATCGCCTTGATGTTTCTGGTAGTTTTCTTGCTGAACCGGACAGAAGGTTTTCGTAGAAGTAAACGAAACTCTCCACCCTATGGATCACTCACAGATACTATAGAAGCAATGGGAATTGGATTGGTTTGCTCCGCCTTAATGCTGCTGTTAATGCAAGAACTAACACCTGAAACTTCGATGAAGGAAGCTTTGGGTAAAATCGTCTTTGAAGGTGTACCATTTACCTTAGGCGTGGCATTAGCAAACCAGTTATTAGGAGATACTCGTGATGCTGATGGGCAAGGGCGAACGGGTTATCAAGCAAGCGACGAAAGCGGAAGGAAACCTGATGAGTTACACGCTACCTTTGCCGATATAGGTGCAACCTTGATTGGTGCAACTGTCATTGCATTTAACATCGCGCCAACAGACGAAATTCCTATGCTAGCAGCAGCGGTAACACCGCCCTGGCTTTTAGCAATTATTGCTACATCTATACTTATTTCCTATGGCGTTGTGTTTCAGGCAGGTTTTTCAGATCAGCAAAAGCGCAGGCAGCAACAAGGAATTTTCCAAACACCATTTAGCGAAACTATTATGGCATACTTAGTGTCGCTACTAGCAGCAGCTTTTATGCTGTGGTTCTTTCAAAAGCTGACCTTTAGCGATCCCTGGACAATTTGGCTGGAATATACTTTGCTGCTGGGATTACCTGCGAGTATCGGAGGTGCAGCAGGACGGTTAGCAGTATGAGTCAAGCAAATGAATCTAATGATCACAAAAAAGAACAACAGCAACCGAAAAGAACACTTGCAGAATGGATAACTTTCGGTGCTGCTTCATTGATCCTGGCAGTCATTGTGAGTTTGGTAGGCTATACTTGGCTCAACGAAAAACATCAACCTCCTGTCCTTGGTGTTAGTAACAAGACAATTCGGGAAGCTGATGGACAATTTTATATTCCCTTCGAGGTAGTTAATACTGGAGGAGAAACAGCCGAATCTGTTCAGATTATGGCCCAGTTGGAAATTAACGGCGAAGTAAAAGAAACGGGGGATATACAGATTGACTTTTTATCTAGTGGTGAAAAAGAACAAGGAGCGTTTATCTTTAAGCGTGATCCGCGCCAAGGTCAGTTAACAATAAGAGTGACTAGTTATAAATTGCCTTGAAAAATAGGTCAAACTTAGGAGTCAAAAGTCTAGAATATTTTATTCATGACTCATGACTCATAACTATTTGCTAAACAGTTGTTTTTGCCTTTGACCAGACACCATTTTCATCTTCATCATATTGTTGATGAATAGTTTCCCAGGCTGCTTGTTCAGCCTTAGATTCATCATTTGTCTCTTTTATTGCAGTGTTATAACGTTCAATGAATGTACGCTGCGCTTCAGTAGAAAGATGAGAGCGAATTTCTGGAGATAAATCCTCTGGACCGTTGCAGCCACCAGCACAAGCACGAGGTAGCGCTTGTTCAATTGTGTTGACTTCTTCACCACCAGCACTTTCAATCAGGATTTGGTATTCTCCAGAGCGATCTCCTGGCACTTCTGCCATCAGTAAGAATTCACCAGCCTCTAAGCGGGTTTGGTAAACTGCTGCTTTGTCTTCTGGCATTCCCAATGTAGTCAAAACAGATACTAAACCTGCACCTGCACTTCCGGCGATCGCACCACTTGCAGCTCCTAACAGCACTGCACCAATGGGACCTGCTGCGACAATTGGACCGACAAAGGGAATAAACAGTACGCCTACACCTGTGAGCAAGCTGAGGAAGGAACCGAATAAGGAACCAAAGATTGCTCCGCTTCTCAAACCTCCCAGTATGACGTCTCTTTTGCTAATAAAACCAGCAATTCGGGTTTCTGATTGAAAATTTCTGCCCATAACCGAAATATGGTCTCTGGACACACCCCGGTCTAATAAACGCCGAATAACGTCATCAACTTGCTTTTGCTCTTTAAAAATAGCTGAGATAGTACGCTCTGCCTTATATCCTTCTGCCACTTGAACACTCCTTTTTGCTTTTCCAGTTGACAGACTGAGGGGGTAGATGCAAGAAATTTACTCATACCTCAATCTGCCAATTTAAATTCACACCTTAGCTCTATTAGTTATTACTGAGGGAGGGAGGGAGCGAGCGTATCTTTGATTGGGTGACAATCTGCCTTCAAAGCGGCAGGTTGTCTCACCATACGCCGCAAAACTCTTTACTGTTGACTGAATTTATGCTGTATCGCCAACACAGATTATACACCTACAGGAGTTTTTGTTTGTCCTAACGCCTGTGAACCATCTGACTGTAGGTCTTGCCCTTCAATAAATGAGCGTAGCATCCAAGCCATCTCTTCATGCCCTTCCATCAATCCAGTTAGGAAGTCAGCAGTTCCCTCGTCATGGAATTTCTCACTGGACTGATCTATATGATCCCGCAAATTGCGAATAATCTGCTCATGGTCTTCCACCAATCGAGTGACCATACCAGTTGCTGTGGGAACGTTACCACCTGCTTCCTTGAGACTGGCAACTTTGAGAAATCCTTCCATTGTGCCAATAGGATAACCACCCAAAGCACGCACTCGCTCAGCTACAGAATCGATATTTTCAGTCAGTACTTGGTAGTGCTCTTCCCAAAGCTGATGAAGAGAGCGGAATTGAGGTCCGACCACGTCCCAGTGGAACTTTTTAGTTTTTACCAACAGCAGATAGGCATCTGCCAAATCTTTGTTCAACAGATCAATTACACCTTGACGCTGTTCATCTGTCAAACCAATGTTTAACTTGCGCATAACTTTAAGTCCCTTAGCTCGCTTCTTCATTAACCTTTACAAATTAAACTCGTACCCTCATCAATCTAAGGAAAGATTGTTTTTTATAACTAAATATAAATAGACATCTCAATCTACAAATCGAGATGTCTACCCAATGGTGAAATCAAAAATTAACTGCTCAAAACCCGAGAACATTGAGCAACAATTATTTGTTACACCCAAATTGAAAAACTACACCTTGGTTTAATGAAAAGGTATGGAAAGTAGGAAATTATGCTTACTTCTTACCTGTGATTTTTTCCAAAAAACCCTCAACTTTATCTTCCGCCGAAGTTGCAGCCGGGGAATTATCAGGACGATTCATTTTATTAACATCCGCCGAACCCTGAATCTCGTTCAGTCCCTCGTTTGCTTTTTTTGTTGTCTCTTCCAATCCAAGAGGTGGTTTTGCAGTGGCTTTGTCAGTTTCTTTCTGAGTTTCGAGTAGCTGCGTTTCACCTTTTTCAGGACTGCTCTTTTGGGTACCTATTGCAGCAGCAGGAAACGCATTAGAGAAAATCAGCAAGGCACAAGTGAATACAACAATCAGAAACCGTACTGGACGCAACACAGATAAACCAAAACCAATATTCTTCATTGAAACTCCTCCAAAGTAATGGTTATCCAAAATACACGCATAGTTTGAGAGATTGGCAGGGTAGCATTATAGACGCTGCCTGTCATGAATCTTGGATACACTATAGCTTACCTGATTTGGTATCTACCGAAAAAGTTTTGAGCAGTGGTTGCAAACTAATCTTAACTTTGAAAGAAAAGCCTGCTTTAATTTCGCCCAACAAGAGTGTTAAAAAGTAGCTGTACTTTTATGTTTCAAAGCTTGGTTGCGACCACCATTTCAATTTCGTCAAGATTCAACCTAATCTTTTTTCTACTTTTAATACTACAAAGGTGAATCGTCCTGTGGGCTGAAATATTTTTTCTATTTAAGCATCTATGATCAATCTACAGATAGATAAAATTTGTACTTTTTTGGGGAACAAAGCAGTAATGGTTTGATAGATTAAGTGTGAATTATTTTTAATATACTAAAGATTTTTAACATTAATATATAGCAGTCCTATTTGCGCTTACGCAATTCCCAGGTGCTACCTGGGAATTGCAACTTGGTATTAATTTATAACTTTCAGCATGATGCTTTAGTTAGAAGCTCCTGCTAGAGGAAAAATGATTTCATCCAAAGTTTTCAGTAATTCTTGCTCATTGTAAGGTTTGGAGAAGTAAGCTCTAGCACCTAACTGCATTGCTAATTGACGATGTTTATCACTACTACGAGAGGTTAGCATAGCGACTGGTATATCTCTAAAGTCAGTATTTGATTTAATCCGACCTAAAAAGCCATAACCATCAACACGAGGCATTTCAATATCACAAATAACAGCCTGAACTCTCAAACCACTCTGAAGTTTTTCTAGCGCATCTTGACCATCTTTAGCTTGTTCTACTTGATACCCTCCTTTTTCTAGAGTCAGGGCTAAGAAGCGCCGGACATTAATTGAGTCATCTACAATTAAAACCGTACCTTTTTGATTAATTGGCAGCAGTGATTGGTCATCGGCTGGCGTCAGGAAAACGGTCTTTAACCTTGGCGATGGTAGTTGATTTGTTCTAGGCGTGCGTTTGTTGGTAACAATCCAGTAAAGTAACTCGCTGGCATTCACCAGTGGGACTACCCGACCATCACCCAGAATTGTACAGTTGTTAAAGCCACTAGGTAAAGGTATATTTCCTTCAACTTGACGGATAGCAACTTCTTGCTCACCCCAACAACGATCTACTTGCACCGCCACTGGTTGATTACCTTGGTTGACGATGAGTATGCTAGAGGCGTTAATTGCAGGGGGAGTTTCTAGGTTTGGGTTGTCGTAGCGGGGGCAATTAAACTCTAAATGCCGACCGAGACGAACTAAGGGTAACATGGTTCCTTGCCAATTAAGGACTTCGCTGCTCGCCATTGTGAACACTTGCTCATGATTCAGCAAGAATATTTCTGAAACCACATCTGTGGGAAATGCTAAAAGCATTCGGTTGCTTTCTATTAGTAGGATTCTTGCGACTGACAGTGTAAACGGCACTGATATCGTATAAGTCGTCCCCTTCCCTGCTACCGTATCAACTTTGATATCCCCCCGTACTTGTTTGAGGTTACTGCGAACCACATCCATACCAACACCGCGACCAGACAAGGCTGTGACTTGGTCAGAGGTGCTAAATCCTGGCTCAAAAATGAGCGATAGCAGTTCTTCATCAGTAGCTTGTGCTATGAGACTAGGCTCTAACCCCATAGCTATAGCACGAGTACGGATTTTGTCTAATGGAATCCCACGTCCATCATCTCTTAGAGTAATGATTGTGCGATTGTCTTGATGCGCGCCTTTAATCTCAATTAATCCTTGTTCTGACTTACCGCAGGCGCGACGTGTTGGTGGATCTTCGATACCATGATCGAAGGCATTTCGCAACATATGCATTAAAGGCTCATTTAAAGCCTCCAAGATGTTACGTTCAATTAACACTCCAGCACCCTCAATTTTCAGTTGCACGTTTTTGCCGTACTCTACACACAGGTCGCGCAAAGCCCTGGGAAAGCGATCAACAATATCAGATAGCGGACGCATCCGTACTTGAGTCAGCTTTCTTTGCAACTGCTTGGATGTTTTGGTGAGTTTGCGGGCAAACAAATCTGTATCGTCAAGACCAAGTTGAATGTCACTTGTGACTTCTTGCACTTGAACGATGGTTTCCATCACTTCCTGAGAAAGCAGGTTTAATTCGTTATAGCTATCCATTTCTAGAGAATCAAACCGGCGTTGTGTCTGGTTCTCATCGTCAAATCCGATGAAATCCTCCACGTTTTGAGTTGGTGGCAATGCCAGGAATGGAACACTAGATGACAGCACACTCTGAGTTGCTATCCTGTCATAAGCTGTACGTAATTGCTGATTTTCCCTGCCGAGAACTTGCACTCGCTGATTCAAATTACGAATCAGTTTGCGTAACCTCTCAAGTTGTAGATTCAATCCGTTGCGCTGAATAATCAGTTCCCCGAACAAATCATTAATTTGCTCAAGTTGCTTGCTAGGAACTCGAACTGTATTTTCCTGAGGTTCACTCTTATTGTTGTTACCAACAGTTTGTTCGGCTTTCGGTTCAACAAATTTGTAATTTGTTGTGGGAATTTCTTGAGCAACAACTGGTTCCGGATTTGGTGGCACTTCAACTTGAGCGTTACTCTCATCAGCAAAAGCTGCCTCTAAAGCTTCAAAATCAGCTGCAATGATTTCACGATCCAACCAAGTTTCTTGTGTTTCTTCTGGTTGCAGAATGTCTGTTTCGGCAACTTCTGTTTCTGGATCTAGCAGGGGTGCTACTTCTACTTGTAGCAATTCTGTTTGAGTATATGCTGCAGCTTCAAAAGCCAAATCCTCTAGCTGAATTTCTGTTGGTAAGCTATCTAGTTGATTTGTCATCACCAACGCTTGCGATCGCCGCCATGCTTCCAATGCCACACGGGCAATTGTTTCAATCTCAGAGGAAGGGGCTGCTTCTAAGTGGTTTGCCACAGATTCACAAAGTTGAGTAAAAGCTGGTAATTGCAGCATTTCACCCAAACCACCTAACTCAGCTGCCATAATCGCAACTTCTTCTTTTAAACAGGGTTGTGCACTATCTGCCAACACGCATTCTAAGCGTTGCAAACATCCTTCTACTTCTGTTTGAAACAGTAAAGGAATGATGTCTTGCCCATCTTCTGGAGACAGCATAGTTGCTGCATCCTCTGGAGTTGGATCACCTAAACGCGCATGCAGTTCTTCAAAAACTGGATAACAGAAAGTCGATAACCACTGCTCCTCTATCGCATTACCTTCTGATAAGAATTCCACTATCTGACGTAGCCAGTCTACTCCAGATAACAATAAACTTTGCAACTCCGTGTTAATATCTAAAGAGTTTTTTCTCGTTTTTAAAACTTTAAAGGAATCTTCCAAACGGTGAGCCAAATCACTCAGGGCGCGAAATCCCATCATGCCTGCGCCACCTTTGATTGAGTGGGCAGCTCTAAGTGCGGCATTCATTTTTTCTAGAGAGATACGACTGTTGGTATTGAGTTCCAGCAATACCCCTTCCAGGGTATTCAGGTAATCAGTCGCTTCCTCCAGAAACTGCATCTGGATTTCTAATTCTTTGTCTTGTGACATAATATTTGCTATCAGTCATGAGTCATTAGGAGGCAGTGCGTTGCGGTGAATCCAGCGCTATGCAGGAGGTGAGACCAGTGCTGCGCGAGGGGAGCCACTGCATTGGACGGGTTTCGCAGGCTTAGATACCCGAAGGGCGGCTTCCCCCTTTCTTAGCATGTGGCGTTTTCCCGACAGCCAGGCGACGGGCGTTCCCGATAGCCGTAAGGCGTGGCGTTAGCCATAAGGCGAACCCGAAGGGGTTTCCCGACCTAGGCGACTGGTGTTAGCGCAGCGAGACCGAGAAGAAGGTCTTCCCCGAAGGGAGGCAGTGCTTGATGAGGGTTCCACGACCTACTAGACATCTAGCGTCTGGTTCCCTGCGTTGTAGCATCTGCCGTTCATTAGTCATTAATCACCAGTTAGATAAAAATGACATGGACGCTATGGCAGTTCTCAAGTTGTTACACTATGTACGACAGTCGCCTATCTTCAGGTTACCTTCCAAAAAGCGCTGCCTCACCCTGGTGCTGCCTGTGTAGGGCGTCTTTGGGTAGAGTTAGACAAAAAACTGATGACTAATTCACCTTGAAAGTACCAACAGTCGCTTGCAATTGCTGGGAAATCTCCACAGTTTCGTGTAAAGATTGGGAAACCTTCATAGAAGAATCGCTCGTGCGTTGTGAGCAAGCAGCAATATCTTTCATTAATTGGCTGACTATTTGCGAAGTTTGTGCCTGCGATGCTGTGGCAGTCGAAATCGACTGTAGCAAAACGTCTATCTGACGTGAAATCTCCAAAATCTGAGCTAGATTTTGCTTGGCATCTTCGACAATGCGTGTACCTTCGACAACAGTGGTGGTTCCCATCTCCATCGCCTGTACAACTTCGGTTGTTTCGCGTTGGATGTTCTCGACTATTTGTTCAATTTCTGTGGTGGCGGCGGCACTGCGGGCGGCTAATTCCCCGACTTCCTCTGCCACAACAGCAAAACCTTGACCTTCTTCTCCTGCACGTGCTGCTTCGATTCCGGCGTTGATGGCGAGCAAGTTGGTTTGCATGGAAATCTGATTAATTAATGCCACGACACGCGAGATTTGTTGGGTTGATTCTCCTAGGCGCTTGACTTTCTTGGCGGTTTCGCCGACTGTTTCACGCAAATACAAGATGTTTTGTACTGTCAAATCCATTGCGATGCCGCTCTTTTTGGCAGTTTGGGCGGCGTTATTGGCAATGAAAGCTGCTTGCTCGGCGGTATATGCGACTTGTTGAATTGATTGACTCATGTTATCAACTGCATCGAGTGTGCGGTTGATTTCTTGGGCTTGAATCAGTGCTTCCTCTGTCAGTTCACCGATTGCTCCAGAGTTTGTCCAGATCGCCTGATTCACCTGGGTAGCGGTTTGTTGAACTTGAGTGACAATCAAGCGCAAACTTTCAACGATAGAGTTGAAAAAGTCAGCAACTGTGCCAATTTCTCCTGCCGTTACTTCAGCACGCACCGTCAAGTCACCACTGGCTGCACCTTCTACTTCACTAAGGAGTTCCAAAAGTTGCGTTTGCAGAGTTTCTTTTTGTTGGCGTTCGTCTTGTGATACTCTTTCTGCTATTTGCCGTGCTTTTTCTACCTCTTCAAGAAGTTGGGCTTGCTCTAGAGCATAGCCAACTTGAGTGGCGAGTTGTCTAAACAAATCTATCTCAGTTTGTTGCCAATTTCGAGGACTGTCGCAATGATGAGCAATCATCAAGCCTACCAATTGCCCTGCGATAATAATTGGTGCTACCAAATTTGCCTTAACTGCAAATTTCTCCAACATTTTGGTGTAACAAGCTGCATTGCTCAGACTAGCATCTTGGTAGATGTTCGATATTGCCCGCACTCGGCCATCTTTATAACCTTCTGCATGACGTTCTCGAAAACACGGATCGTCGATTTGCACGCCTAACATTTTTGGTAAACCAGCTGTGACTGATTCCGCGACGACATTTCCATCCAAGGTTTCTAGGTTAAATTTATAGATGATAACCCTGTCTGTCTTCATTGCTTGCCGAACTTCTCTGACAGCTGTTTTGTAAATGTCCTCAACTTTCAGGCTTCTACGAGTACGCAGCGTAATATCTGTAAGCAACTTTGCCCTTTGCGTGTCGAGTTCTTGGTCTTTCATTAGCGCTTGGAGTTGCGACGCCATTTGGTTGATGTTATGACTCAAAATGCCGAGTTCGTCTTCTGATTGCACCTCCAAACGGGTATCAAGTTCTCCTAAGCCAAGTTTTGCCACTGCTGCGGTTGCTTTCGCTATAGGTTCTGTGGTTCGTTTGGCTAACCACACGGCAATCAGGGCGACAATTAATGCTGTCAGTCCTGTCCCAACAGCAACTGTTAGTAATAATTGTCTTTGAGGCTCAAATGCAGTTGCTGTATCTGTTGCTAGAATAAATCGCCAGTTCAAATTGGGCAATCCATCTTGCATTCTGGATGAGTAACTAACAAGTTGCTGTTGGTTATCGGTTTGATTAACACTAATAAAAGTATCGTCTTTTTTTTGTGCTTGCCATTGTGCTAAGCTAGGAAACATTGCTGTCGCACTTCTAGTTAAATCTTTGTTATCCGTTGCCAAGAATATTTTTTCTGAACCATCTGTTAGATAGTATTTACGCCCAGATTCTGCATAATTTTTGACAATATTATTTAGAGATTTCACGGGTATTCTAGCTCTGACTATCGCCGCCATTTCTCCTGTGCTACGTTTCACAGGTGCTACGATAATAATGCTGAAAATACTTGTATTATTTGTGACTTCTGTTTGAGTGATGTAAGAAACTCTGTTTTGACGTACTTTTTGAAAGTCTGGACTACTGCTTTGATTGGGAATTAAATCTCCCTGAGATTGTGCAATAACATCACCGTTTAAGTTAAGTACAACAATGCTGTCATAGACTTTGTAAGTATCTACAAACTTATCCAGCAATCCTTGTTTTTCTTTTTGAGAAAAACTATTGCTAAAATTATAATCTGTAAATATTGGTAGACTAGAGATAAATTGAATATTGTTATACCGTTCTCTCATGAAACGGCTAACTTTGTCAGCCATACTATTGGCTTCTGCTTGTTGAATTTGAGCAATTTTATTGGTTAAGGAATTACTGGCTACCAAATAAGCAAGTGCTCCAATTGCTAAAACTGGAAGCGTACCAATCGCGATCGCAACTAGTGTCGCTTTGGTACCTAAACTTAACCGCTTCAAACTGAAAGATGCAGGATACTGTGTATGATGATTACGACGAATTTCAGTGTTTACGTCGTTATATCGTTTTCTAGAATTATTTTCATCTGTGAAATCTTCCGATGAAGAAACAGATGCTCCATTTTGAGTATCAATCTTCTTCTTAGCTGCATCAGTTTTATTAAACATAAAGATATTCTCCTGAGGTGGTGAATGAACATACGAAAAATCTGTGTTTTCTTTGAAGTACACCCTAATCACAGCGGAGAATAGAAGACTGTACAATTGCTTGTGCATCTAAAACAAGCAACATTTCTTTTTGTTGAACAACGCAACCACGTAGATAGGGAGTTAAACTGGATGCAACTTGTCCCATAGGAGAGCGAATCTCATCAAGCAAAAACTTAGTTGTACCTTGTATTTCTTGTACAAGTAAGCCTAAAAGGACTGAATCTACCCTGATAATTATCACATTATACTGCCGAAGCCTATTATCTAAATATTCAAGATTGAACATCCTTGGCAAATCAATCACCCAAACTATGCGACTGCGCCAATTCATCAATCCTATGATACAGGCAGGCATGTTTGGCATCGATGAGATTGTTTCAGGTGGCACAACAACCGCTTCTTGGGTGTGCCTCATGGGTAGGGTGGCAGATGTATGTCTATTTAGCCTAAATCTAAGATAGCCATCCCCCAAGCTATTTTGATTTTGTTTTAAAGAGAGTGCTAATTTGGAACTATTCATTTGATTCATATGACCACTGATTTAATAGCTCGTAGGAGCTGCTCCCGAGTGTAAGGCTTTGTGACATAGGCATCAGCGCCTTGTCTCATTGCCCATAATCGGTCAATCTCCTGATTTTTAGAACTGCAAATGACAATAGGAACTTTTTGAGTAACCGGATTTCTCTTAAGAGAACGACACAACTCAAAGCCGCTCATACCTGGCATAACTACATCGGTGACGATAACATCTGGATTCTGTGATTGTGCTTTTTCTAAAGCTTCCTTTGCACCAGTAGCTTGAATAACGTTATAACCACTTTCTACTAGATAATGGCTCATCAGTTCCAATTCACTGAGAGAATCTTCAACTATCAAAATTGTACCAAGCAAAGTTAGACTCACTTATACATCTCCTTTATGAGTAAATTGAGTTTCTCAAAATTTGTGACTGTTCTTAATATGTTTACCTCAATTATCAATATGTTTAAACACCATTTTCAACAAATCTGATTGAGAAAAAGGCTTCGTCAAATAGCCTGAGGCTCTTACCATTTTTGCCTTTGCTCTGTCTATCAATCCTGTTCTGCCAGTCACCATAATAATAGGGATATTCTTAAAAGCTGAATGCCTTCGCAACAAAGAACATAGCTCATAACCATCTAAATTTGGCATCTCTACATCTAGCAAAATTAAGTCAGGTTTGCTGCGGAGAATTTGCATCAAAGCTTTCACAGGATCGTTGATCATCACAACCGAGAATGTACTTTCATCCAAAAAGTGCTTGATAGAATTTAATACTGTTGGACTGTCATCTATACAGGCAACTGTGTATGCACTTTTCTCATGAGATTGGTAAGAATCTTTGTTGTTAATATCAGACGTATCAAAATTATTCCGTTTTGGCAATTCTTCCGCTAGCTTAACTTGATGCCCCATTGCCGCAACCTCAGTGGTAGAGACGAAATTAGAGGTAACTTGCCTATCAACGGTTGATTGCGTCTGTTGGCGATGGCGTAACTGCTTTTGACAATTTTCTACAAGTAATCGCAAGTCCAAACGACAGAACTTTGGTAGTTCATTTAACAGAGTTTCACTCTTAAATTCATAGCTTCCTTGTTTTACTATTAGAAATGACTCCAGTACTTCTCTTGCCAATTCATCTATTAGGACTGCTGCTTGGGGAGGAGTGATGTATTCTTCGTTAACTAACCAGCAAATAGCCTGATAATCTGGTTGTGGTGTTGACTGATGATCTTTGTTTTGGTCAAATATCAGTCTTACTCGCATAAGAGATGCACTGTTGAGAGTATGTGTTTGCTGCCTCAAACGCCCCAAAAGATTTTCAAGCCGTTCAAACATTTTATCTGAAGAGGCATAAACCAGTTTACCGTCATCTAGATAGATTGACCAAGAAGCCGACTCTGTAAATACTTGTAAGCAGCCTGTAGCACGCCGACTTGTTAATTGTGCTAGTAGAGATAGCGGATGTAGTTTCTGAAAAAACTTGTAGCTACCTAGAGGAGTTGTGCTCATTTTGCTTTTACTTAGGCTAAATTCTTGCTAGTGTGAGCTAAATTTATGCAGGGTCTTCCACAAGTCCATTGAAACGGTTTATAGCTTTTGTTATAAAAAGTACAAAAGTTTAGCCTTAAGATTTGCGGGAAAACTCAGCGGCAGCACCCTTCTATCAAGATAGAAAAAACCTCAGATAACTCGCAAATTACAGTTAAATTTACTAACTTATACTGAGATTAGCAGACATCTTTACACAACAAGTAAAAAGAATGTAAAGACTAGATGAAGCAAATCACCTTTAAGTAAGCCTTGTCTAATGGCAACCGAGATAATACTGCTTTTTCTTGCCACAATAACCCTGCTATCTTTAGTACTCGTACCTAAGTATAATACGGTTTTTGGAACCGAGATAAATCTCAGGTAAATTTTGCTATAACCACAGTGTTTTTACTTGTACAATGTGTAAAGTTAACATAAAATATCCGGTGACAGAACAGTGCCACTGTCTGTTATATACCCCAAAAGTGAAATATGCCAATCAAATTATTAATACAACCTTCAAGATTACAGAGTTTGAATTAATACTATACAAAACTTAACATTAAGAATAAGAGAACTGTGATGACTGTTGTATATAGTGTGCTGCCTCAATTGTAATTGTAGCTATTTCTACTTTTAAAAATTCTTTTATAGCAACTGCCAAGGCGGTTAGGACGCAGAACGCAAGACAGTCTCAATGGCGTTTCGTAAACAATCGAACTACTCCATTTTTTTTGTGGATTCGACTCTTTAACTAAGACCAGCATTTCTCAATCAAGTTTAGGTCTGGAGAATAAGGTGGTAGGTACAGTAGCCCATTTGTAAGCTGTTGGACATTTAACTTGTATATTAGCTAAAAGTAAAGCTCTTACGGAGTAGGCATCTTGCTCGTTCTAATTATCCAAACTAAAAGTACATTAGCTTATCAACCTAAAACTGAAGCGGATTACCACCTTTTATAGCTGGTGTCTTTTTTTTATACTTTAAAAATTAATATTTCCAGTTAGCTGTCTACACATTTCCCACTTTTTGGACAAATTCCTTGTCTATAGATGTATGTCCTCCACAAGATACGCTTGTTTAACCCGCGTTCGCGAAGCCTGGTAGAGTCGAAGGGGACTATTATGTCCCGCTCCTCTCTATTAGATCCGGACGTGCTCATTTCTGAGCATCCGGCTCCCGATGTTCTAGGGTTTCCCCTTGCTCATGTGGATATAATCGTGACAGC
>JAHHGV010000056.1 GCA_019359695.1 Brasilonema angustatum HA4187-MV1 | reverse complement strand
AAGGAGTCACCTCTGAGTTTGAGGGAAAGGGCTTTCACCTTCATTTCATCCAAAGTTCAGTCAGTTGTGACTGGTTAGCTTATGTACGGACTGGTTACCGTTATTCAGCTAACAACGAATCGCACGACATAAATATATAGTGGTGCGACAAATACGCTTATGCAGTTTCTGGGGGTGCGACAACACTTAGAGCCTGTGTTTTGCCCTTAAGGTATCATACTTAAATAATTTTTGCATTTGAAAAGGCTAAAAGCATTGGTGTGGAATTCTGTGAGTTTTTCAAGCCTGATACCATTTCAGGAAATTCCTGATACAAATCGATTGGTTTCTAATTCTTTCCCCCTGCTCCGGTGCTCCGGTGCTCCGGTGCTCCCCATTTGTATCAACCTCAAAGTGAAACGGTATGAGTCATCGTGCTATAGCAATCCTAAATCATAAGCTTTACGGGCACGCACTCCCGTATGCCTACGGCACGCTACGCTAAGGTGAAGAACAAGACTCCCGACTTCTCCAACAAGTCAAGAATCTGAACAAATAGATTTTTACAAATCAAACCGGATTGCTATAACAGTCCGTTTTTTCCTTTTGTTATAACAGTTAATAATAACTTTTCTGTTTTCGTTATTCTCGTTATTAACTTTTGTAAACATTGGCGTAATTTATCAAAATAAAAGTGACTAAATATATAAGTAGAACTATTTGATTTTCAGAGGAAAAGCGTATTGAATATTAAAGGCGATCCAAAAAGTAAATTTTTTTAAGATTATTTATTAGTTACTGTATAAAATATTATAAGTGCTGATCTCAGCTATCTGAATCTGTACAAAGCTTGTGAATGTTATGACGCTCAAGTGCCCTAATTAGCAAAGGAGTGCAAAATAAACTTTCCTTTCAGTGCTTTAACGCAATCAATTTGCTAGATTAGACGAAAGGGAAAACAATTTCCTCAAGCTAAAAATTCAAGTTCATAAGGATTTAGCTAAATAGACTTATAGGAAATCATCGTAGTTATTTTTAGGATTAAGTAGTAATTATGTGCCCCCTCGGTATTGGTTCTAGTGACTCAACTACTATATTGAAAACAGGAGAAGCCAAGCTTTGGATTCTTTTGGTAGGCGTTAACGAATACCAAGATCAAAACTTGCCTTCTTTGCGCTACCCAGCGTTAGATTGCCAAGGGTTAGGAGAAGCGCTCAGTAAAGCCACCCAGGGATTTCCTAATAAAGAAGTGATTGTTCATCACGATTTTGCAGCACAATCTCCTACCTTGCAAATGATTCGTGGGAGCCTGCAAAAAATTGTTTCACAATCGAAATCCCAGGACACCATCCTGTTATATTTCTCAGGGCATGGAATGTTAGAGCCGAATACTCAGCAGTCTGTCTTATGCTTGGCAGATACCCACAAAGATAACTTGCTGGGTACAGGTTTAGGTATGCAGAATCTGTTGCACATGTTAGGGGCTAGTTCCGCCAATCAACAGTTACTTTGTTTAGATACCTGTCATAGTGGTGACTTGAGGTTGTTGGGGGGAAACCGTGGTGGTAGCGCCAGAGATGGAGATGTCCCTGATACTTCATTCACTCCTACAACACAAGTAATGATGGATGCCTTGAGACAACGTGCTGCTCAAAGTAAGGGGTTTTGTGCTTTACTATCTTGTGATCAAGGACAAAAGTCTTGGGAGTTTCCAGAATTAGGACATGGAGTTTTCACTTACTATTTAATGCAGGGAATTTTGGGTGAAGCAGCTGATTCATATGGACTGATTGAAGCAGATGGACTTTATAAATATGTTTACCGCCAGACGCGCCAATATATAGATAAATTAAATCAGCAACTCCGTCTGATTAATCAACAAAAGGTCAACCGTGGAGATCGTCAATTATATTCAGAATATCCCCAGCAAACACCTAAACGAATTGTAGAAGGAGTAGGAGAATTAATTGTTGGATTCAAGCCGACAAAAGTTGAATCTCACAAGCAGCGACGTGCAGTTGTCATTGATGGACTTTCAAATAGCAAAACGACTATTGAATTGAGTCGATTATTCGCTGGTGCTGGCGGTTTTGAGGTGGAGTATCTTTCGGGACAAGGCAAAAGTTTGTCAGAGATACGGGCAACAATTCAAGAATTGACTCGTTGGCAGAATCATTCAGAAATCAAATCTTTATCACCATCCAGAATCGTCAGAAATATACCAACATGCTTATTATATTTGCGCGGGCGCATCGAAGAAATCGAACACGAAGAAGCCTGGTTAGTTTTGGGTGATGGAACGCGCTTGAGTCGTTCTTCCTTACGACAAGAGTTACGCCGTGCTCAAAAAACTCAACAAATAATTATCTTAGATGTCATTTTCTCAGATTCTTCTGAGGCTATTTCGCTGGAGAATTGGATAGAAGATTTGCAATGTGACACAGAGTATGGACAATGTTTAATAGCTGCTGCAACACCAGCAGAAGAACCAGAATTATTTTCTCAAACGCTTCTAGAAACCCTTGTTGCTGCAAATTCACAAGCTGGGTTATCAATTGCTAAATGGATTACTCAATTACAAAGCTTTTTCCAAGCTAAAGGTATTAACCTGCATGTCTGGCTATCAGGTACACAAGCAGTTATTGATATTTTACCTGGTAATATTGTCACGGTTTTTCAAGATATCCAAAAGTCAAAAGTAACTGCAGATGAGAGAAACAAACAGGAAGACGATGCTTGCGTGTTGCTGAACAAGCCTGACTTCAAATGGCAACACAACGAAAATATATTCTCCAATCCACCTTCTCGAATTCCTCCGTTTTCTTCACCACAGCATTCACAAAAGCAGGAGTCTTTTTCTCGTTCTAGTCCTGATGTCCGTGTTTCCGCAACCAAACAATCCCAGTTAAATGTACTCCCCGGTATTGATGCCAATTTTATTACTAAATGCGAGCGTGAGTTGGCTTATTCAATTGGTCCGATTGCGAAATTTGTCGTTAAAGATATTCTACAATCTCAGCCGCAGATTTCCTTAGCTGAATTTATTAGTAAATTAGCGAAGAACATTCCTGAAAGCAAACAAGCTCTAGAGTTTGAGCGACGCATGCTAAGTCAATAGACTTCAGTAAAAAATAGCAGAAGCAAATCAGGTAAAGAAGATTTTTTTGTGTACTAATGAACACAGTTTTTCAGGGCTATTCACGATTTTTATTTAACATATTGATAGCCATTTCTAAACTGTACTTCATTCGATTGAAAGCTTCTGCTAAATCTCCGACTTCATCTTTAGATTGTTTATCAAAATTGGCATTCATATCACCGACGCTAACTTGTTCTGCCACGTTAGCAATTTTTTTAATACGCAGTAGCACGGTCTTTTTCAACAACTGATTTACGACAATAAGGATGACTGTAAAAATAATCCCTACAACTCCCATCATCAGAACCCATGATCTCTGAGCATTGCTCAAAATACTTGAAGCTGGAACATAAATTATTTGCGCTCCCATAATTTTATTGAGCTGCCATCCAAAACCATGCTCTTTTCCGTAAGTTGCTATTTGACTTTTTGGAGCTTCTTCGGGAGTGTTATGACAGTGCAAACAAGTCTGTTGTTCTATTTTAAAAGATCGGGCAATATAAAATTGTTTTTCTCCAGATATCGTTCGGTAATCATGTTTAGGTTCTGAATTTGGCTTTTGAATAAATTGTTCAACGATTTTAGTTTCAAAATCGTCAGCTTTATCTCGCAAATTTGTTGGATTTAGTGTAGCGTCTTTGTAGATAAATTTTTCAAATTCTTTGTTTTTACGGAAAAGTTCAAATACCTCTCTAACGGAAAAAGATGGTATGGATTCTGGGATGAACTGTTGTTTAGTGTCTAACTGCGGTAATAGTAAAGGTTGTACACGATCATTGGTATACTTCCTAACCGAGTTGGCAATTTGCATGAGAATCTCAGCTTGAGAAGTAACCTCATTTTCTGCTTTTTTTTCAAGTACATTTGATAAAACTATTCCACTACAAAAAATACCGATAATAAAAACTATTATTAAGATGAGATTAACTTTACTTTGTATTTTCATGGTTTTTCTTGCTGAATACAGTTTTTTTTGTATCAAAGACAACTAGCATTAATGCGGTCATAAAAAATGTTGCCATCTACTTATAATTGTAAGTCTGTAAATATTTCAACTATTTCATAAAAATTTACCTGATAACATGAGAGTCGGTGTCAAGAAAATCTTGAAATATTAAAGATATACCTAAAGACAGAAGTAAAAAGACGATAATATATTAAAAAATTTTAATAAATTGAACACGTATTAATTCTGCTTATAGTAGGGCTTAAGCGCTTAGGCGCTACTATAAATCAAGAGTGATTTCTTGATGCCCATCTGCTTATCTTAGGGTCAAATAATGCTTTATCTTATTAGATAATAACAAAGTATCCCGAAAAAATATTTGCTAAAAACTTCTGATGTCATCTCAACTTTCCCGACGTTTATTTCTTTTACAGACACTGCTTCTGTTTACCGCTTGTGCTGCAGAGGAAACATCAAATCAAGAACTTGAGTTAGTAATTGGCGTGATTAGCTATGGAGAAGAAGAACAAGCGCTAGAACGATTTGTTCACTTTCGTGAATATATGGGTAAAAAGTTAAGGGCAATTATTCAATTAGAACCAACTTTGAATGAAAATATAGCGATTGAGCGCATTCAGCGTGGAACTTGGTCATTAGTTTTTGCTCCTCCCGGTTTAGCAGCAATTGCAAGTGCTAACTATCAATATTCACCAATTTTCCCTCTTGAGATCCAGGACTATCCACGAGCGATATTTGTTGTACGCGAAGACAGTCCTTTACGACAATTGAAAGATTTACAGGGTAAAACAGTTGCCTTAGGTCAACCAGGTTCCGCCACTGGATATTATATTCCACTGCGCAATCTTTCTGGTTTGACATTGGCAGAAATTTTATCTGCTCCTACACCCAAAGAAGTGCTTGAATTGGTGGCACAAGGAAAGGCTGCTGCTGGTGCGGTTTCGTCGGAAGAATATAATTTTTATAAAACCAAATTAGGTGCAGCAAAATTCCACATATTATTTACTGATTCTCAAAATGTTCCATCAGGATCTGTTTTGATTGGACCGAATGTCGAAATAAATCGTCAACAGTTGATTCGTAATTATATGAAAGATGCTCCTCCTAATATAGTTCAAGACGTTGGATATGTACCAAATGCAGAACCACCTGATTATAAAAATATCATTTTTTTAATTAAGCAGCTAAAACCTATTGCTGACCGTCTTAATTCAAAACCTGTTCGTCTATTTTAATGAACTAACCCAAACTAAAGCGAATGCCTGATTTCCATCGGCAAACATGAATACTATTTGATAAATACAAATCAAAGTCTTGTGAGCACCGATAACAGCTACTCATCAAGCGCAAACATGAATGTTATCGTGTCTCGCCGCCCAATACCAATGCGAATACCTGGTTTTAACTTGTACCAAACACCTGGTATGACTGGGTAATTGTTAATGTAAGTGCCGTTTGAACTGTTCAGATCTTGGATATAGTATTCCTTTCCGTCGAAACGAATCTGAGCGTGAACACGTGAGACAAGTTCAGAATTAGGTAAATCTGAAAGGTCCACTTCGGGAATAATGCGATTGCTGGACTTGCCGATATTAATCACCTGAAAATGATCCGGCAATTCAAAGACTCTGTTAGTTTGGACATGCAATAGCTGTGCAATAGATGGTTGGAGAATTGTCGGAGATGCAGTTTGTGGTGGAATTAAAGTTGTTTCATCGGTGTTCACAGGAAGTTCTAGCTGTACGGTTTTGGCAGTGAAATTAAATATTTTAGTTGTTAGGAAATAATTGAAAATTGCAAATGAAACAACGGCAAAGACGGCGCTGGAATAAAAGACTGCTGGTAGTCCCGAAAATCTGATGGCTAAACTTCCCAGAAACGGACCAAGTGTCTGTCCCCATGACATAATTGAGGTATTTACCGCCATAAATCCTGCCCGAGAATCTTGTGCAGAAAGTCCTCCTAACAGTGCTTGGGAGGATGGAAGAGCGATACCTTGAGCAGCACCCAATAAAAACATTGGGATGAATATCAACCAAAAGTTAGGAATAATAGGAAGAATCAACAGCGCGACTGCAAAGAGAATAAAAGAGAGTTTGATAAGTTTAATTTCCGAGAGACTTTGAGTCAAGCGTCCCAATTGAGCAGCGAATAACGCCAGCGCAATTGACATACTCGTCAGGACAATCCCATTTTGCCAATCTGATGTTTTGAACTTCTCTGTCGCCAAGAATGGGATATAAGTTAAACATAAAGTTTGCAGCAAAAACAGAGACATGACTGCGAACAACAGCCCTAGTACGTGACGATTGTTTATGCTGTTCCAGGTACTTTGTAGATAGGATTTGAGTTGAAATTTCTCTGTGTTCTGTGGTTGTCTTGGTAATTTCAGTGTCACGAGAACCAAAAATGCTATTGGAATGGCAACCAACCCTGGTAAAAACGTATATTGCCAGTTAATCTCGCCTAAGATCCCACCAATAAGGGGAAAAAGTGCCCCACTCATACCAATCAAACCGGCATTAAATGCCATTGCAGTCCCTAGTTTTCTGCCTTGGTAAAGATCGCTAAGAATAGTAAGTTGTAGCGGTTCTAAGCTAGCAGCACCAACACCCTGTACAAATCGCCCTCCTAAATGGGTTCTGAAATTAGATGTCCAGCCGCTTAACCCAGCACCAAGGGCAAACACCAGCAGCGAAGGAATCAGGACTTGCTTTCTGCCTAAAACGTCAGCTAAAATCCCAAATATTGGAGTAATAACAGCTCCGGGCAACTGGAAAAGTGTCGATATCCATGAAGCATCCTGTTCTGTAACTTTAAAAAACTTTTGTATGGTTGGTAGTGCGGGGTTATAGAGGGTTCCCCCTAAAATTCCCACCACGGTCACAAAATTTATAATGTAAAAATTCTTATCTCGGAAGATATTTGTTGAACTTTTTGGTTGGCTTCTTGTAGTTGACTGATTCATGGTCTTTATTCTTTTGTGACTAAACTTTGCTTGAAAATTCTGGTAATTTAACTATCTAACGAGAGTTGACTATGGCTATACATTCTATTTCCACTCGTGCATTTAAAGCTAAACCGCTTGCTGCTAGTGCACTTCTTGCAGGTAATTGTGACGGTGAAAAATAAGTAAGATAAACCTCGTTCATAGCGCCCCACTCTTTTATATCCGCAAGCATCACTTTAGATTGAATAATTCGGTCAATTGATGAACCATGTCTCTCAATAATACGTTTAATATTCTCCATAGTTTGCTTTGTCTCAGCTTTTATTCCACCAGTTACAAGCTGTTTTTTTCCAGGAATGTTTCCGATAACTCCTGAGAGGTAAAGTATGTTACCAACACGTACTGCTTCCGAAAAGGGAAGATTCATAGATGTGGTCTCAGAAGAGGTTAGATATTCTATAGAATCTGGGGAATATGACATTATGTAGATTTTGGCTAAGTTTTGATTGTCTCGCTTCAATACTATAAGTTAAAGCAGTACCCAATCAGATTATAGTAATTAACGAAGATAAAAACTTCATTGAATTCTCCCTAAACCAGTGTCTAAAAATAATAGATATCTTTGAAAATAAGACGTTACTCCTTATTTTGCTTGAGTTCAAATCTAATTTTCGCAGAAGTCTATTATTGTGTTATGAGATCGCAATGACTAAATAGATTCTTCTGGTGAAGCAGAACCACTTTTAGTTTGCCTTAAGCCATAGAGAATAACAAAACAGGCTAAAAGGAGAAAAGTGGTCATGAGTTTGGTAGGTATTTCGACAGCCGTCTCCAACCAAGCAGGACCTTCGGGAAGTCCCTGTCCTGTCATCGGAAAAATCCTCACTAAAGCAAATGCTGCTGCCAGAATCTGACCAATCACACCAACATAAGCACTGATGAGAAACGACCAAAAACTTGCTCTAGCAATCCACAATGGTAACTTGAGGTATGGATAAGATAAACCGATGATTGCTAAGAACATTCCCTGTGTGATTGAAAGTGCGTGGGCTGCTAGCCCCGCACGTGGATTGGCATACAAAGGGATCAACAAGCCAAGGATAAATCCTATGGTACAGAACAAAATACCATGCCACAGAAGACTGCGTTTAAAAACCTCACTTTGAATACTATTCATTCCAGAAGATGGTGGTTTTAACAAATTAGATTCGGAAGTTTTCTCAAGGGTACTCATTTTTAACTCTCCATCTCTTTAAAGTAAAACACTATAGAACACGGGTTGAGTAGTCAACCCGCGTTGTTGTCATAATTTAAGTTATACGAGTTTAGGTTAGACAGGAGGACCACCTAATTTTTGACCGGTTTGCGGTCCAACAACTCCATCTGGTGTTAAGCCATTGTCCTTTTGAAATGCTTTAACTGCTTCTTCAGTGGCTTCATCAAATGTGCCACTAACTGCACTGGTGTCAAGATATCCCTTTGCAGAAAGGTCGCGTTGCAGTCCTTGTACAATTGGATCTGTGGAACCACGACTTAAATTTGGAGGTGCGCTCATTTTTGTGTTTCTCCTGAATGAATGACAAAATCAACTGCTGTCTGAAATTGAGATTTTAAAAACAAGTAAGAACTATGAAATCAGAAAATAAATATAGATTTGTGATTCTTCAACTTTCATCCTTCTTACTTTTCTATAGGGACTGACTCTAAGTTTTATGCAGGAGGACCACCTAATTTTTGACCAGTTTGAGATCCGACGACACCATCCACTGTTAAACCATTATCCTGTTGAAATTTTTTGACTGCTTCTTCGGTTGCTTCATCAAATGTGCCGCTAACTGCACTGGCGTCGAGATATCCCTTTGCAGAAAGGTCGCGTTGCAGTCCTTGTACAATTGGATCTGTGGAACCACGACTTAAATTTGGAGGTGCGCTCATTTTTGTGTTTCTCCTGAATGAATGACAAAATCAACTGCTGTTTGAAATTGAGATTTTAAAAACAAGTAAGAAGTATGAAGTCGGAAAAGAAACAAAAAGAGCGTGATTCTTCAACCTTCATCCTTCTTACTTTTCTATAGGGACTGACTCTAAGTTTTATGCAGGAGGACCACCACCTAATTTTTGACCAGTTTGAGGTCCGACAACTCCATCTACTGTTAGGTCGTTGTCCTGTTGAAATTTTTTGACTGCTTCTTCGGTTGCTTCATCAAATATGCCGTTAACTGCAGTCGCGTCAAGATATCCCTTTGCAGACAAATCACGTTGTAGTTGTGATACAGATGCATCTACGGAACCAAGCTTTAAAATTGGAGGCAGACTCATTGTTGTGTTTCTCCTTGAAACTACATATGGATGAACATTTTGAAGCTCAGTCTTTACTGAATGGCTTCAATTCAGTGGCACATAGGTACTGTAAGCAGGCTACGTTACCAAAGCTTTTTATAGACAGGTTGACTCAACCTGTCACACGACATCCCACTCCACCTCTAGGTGTGAGTAACCACGGAATATCATATTTGGAGAGTGGGTTAGTTCTTGGTTGGGGCGCAGTCGCAGATTTGGCAATCTCTTAGATAAGATCTCCAGGGCAATCCTTGCTTCCCGACGGGCAAAGTGGGAACCAATGCAACGATGGGTTCCATGACCAAACGCTAGATGGTTAGGGGTAACCTCTTGGAAGCGTTCTAAATCAAGACTATCGGCATTGCTGTATTTAGTTTCATCCCGATTGGCAGAGCCATATATCAAATAGATTCGAGTACCCTTGGGTAAGGTGACTCCTGCTAGCTCAACTTCTTGGGTAGTTGTGCGAGTCATTGATGTGACAGGAGCATCATACCTTAGTATTTCTTCAAGAGCAACAGGAATGAGTGAAGGATTGTCACAAATAGTTTGCCATAACTGAGGCTGCTCTAGCAAGTGTTTTAAAGCATTCCCAATCAGATGGGAACTTGTCTTATGACCAGCTTGTACTAATCCACATAAAATACTGACTAACTCTACCATGTTTAGGTCAGAGGACAGTACATTGCTAATCAGATCATCTTGAGGTGATTTCTGTCGCTCCTCAATGAGACTAACAACATAGTGCTGCATTGACACAAAACTTTGAGCACATTCTAATTGACGTTCCGGCGTCATTGGCGTTGACAGCAATTCATCCATGTCATAGCACCACTTCTTGAGATCTTTCATCCTGTCTGAAGGAATACCATACATGGTGAGGATGGCTTCAAGCGGTAGTGGATAGGAAAATTGCCGTATGATGTCGGCGTGACCATCATTAACGAAATTGTCTACCAATCTGTTAGCAATAGTGTGAATTGGTCCTTCCATTGCCTCAATCCGCTCTGGTGCAAATACTCTCATGAAAGGAGCACGCAAGCGTTTGTGTTCTTCACCGTCGCTATTAACTAAATCACGAACTTTGGGGACACCTTGCTTGAGGGCTTCAACTGTTTGAGGCGTGAATTTGATCACCGGAGCAAGAGTATCCATTGAAGAAAATCTTGCTGGGTCTTTAAGTACCTTTAAGATTTCATCATAGCTAGTCAGAACATAGCCGTTTAATAATAAGCTATGAAATAGCGGCTCTTCTTGTCTTGCAACTTTATAAAACGAATATGGATCGTCAAGTTGTGGGTTGACAAATGGTTGGTATTTTTCCCCAAGATGAGGGCAAGTTTTCTTTTCAGGTTGTGTTGAATGTTGTCCCATCATAGTTTCTATGTTTCTCTATTTTGGTTTTATTTATATTTCTGACAATCATTCATTTCTGACAATCAATACTGAACGGGTTACCTTCTGGATCAACACCTTCGGCAATTTTTAACCCAGGCGAGGGAGAACGAATTGCGCTAAGTTTAACGCCGCGTTCTGTCAATTCTTTATAAGCCACATCAATATCATCTACGTGAAATGCTAAGAGTGTGGGTTTATCTGTACCGATTTGTTTGTGCATATTGCCGTGCAAAACCAAAGTGCATTCGCCTGTGATAAACTCCACCCATTGTTTATCAATGCGTCCTTCTATACTTTGCCGACATTTGATTGTTAAACCCAATTTATTTTGATAAAAGTCGATTTGTTTGTCTATGTCTGTGACGTAGACGAGAGCTTTTGTCAAACCTTGTATAACGTTCATGATGATTGTACCTTATTTGCAATTTTTTATGCGCAGAGTTTGTATGATTTTAGATTTTAGATTTTAGATTTTTGATTTAGGCGTTGCTGATTAACGGTAAGGCGTGAAGGCACAATGAATTGGTGTTTGAGACATTTGATTTTTTTATGTCATACTCACTCGGAAGCAACGCCTAAATTTTAGATCCGATCTAAAATCTAAAATTTGTGAATTAAGCGATCGCAGGTTTTTTAAAACTAACCTGCAAATGATTAGGACCATGAAACACAATGTTGTTTGCCCACTCAATTTTTTCATCTGCCAAACGAAGCTCAGGCAAACGATTGAGCAAGACATTCATAGCAATTTGACCTTCAGCACGAGCTAGCGATGAACCAAGACAGTAATGGATACCGCCGCCATAGGCACTGTGTTTGTTTTCTACGCGCTGTATATCCAGAACATCGGGGTTTTTGAATTGAGAAGGATCTCGGTTGGCTGAGCCAAGCATCACTCCCACGCTATCCCCGCGCTTAATCAACTTACCGCCAACTTCAACGTCTGCATAAGCCCAGCGTGTAACCATCTGGATTGGGGTGTCGTAGCGGACGAACTCCTCTATTGCAGCAGGGATGAGTTCGGGGTGGGAGCGTAATTTTTGGAGTGCTTCTGGATGCTGAAGTAATGCCAGTGTCCCCTTGGCAATCAGGTTAATTGTGGTTTCGTGTCCTGCAGTCAACAGGTGGGTACAAGTGGCGACGATCTCAAAGTCGCTCAGTTTGTCGCCCTCATCAGCAGCTTTGACGAGTGCCGAAATCAGATCCTCGCGCGGATTGGCACGTCGTTCTGTGATTAAAGGAGTGAAATAATCGACGAATGCTTGAGCAGCCTCGTTTGCACGTTGGTAGACTTCTGGTGGTGGTTGCAAACGAGAGGCGCTGGCTTGTTGCATCGCTAGTGCCCATTCACGGAACAATGGCAAATCTTCTGGATCAGCACCTAGCATGGTGGCGACAACTTTTGTTGGCAGAGGGAAAGCGAACTCCTCAACCAAATCCATCTCTCCACGGTTCTGGATTTTATCCAACAGATTGTCTGCAATTTCGTAGATCGCTGGACGGATGTTTTCAACAATTCTTGGGGTAAATGCTTTGCTAGCCAACGATTTTAGCCGTGTGTGATTGGGTGGTTCCCGGAAGACTATCCAATTACTGACGAGAGCCAAGAACGCATTATATGCTGTTGGCACTGGGGTGGTTTCAACATCTTCTCGTTCGTTCAAAGTCTCGCGACCAAATCTCCGGTCTTCGAGAACTTTCATCACGTCTTCATGACGGAAAATGTACCAAGCACCAGGCAACTTGGGATTCGCTGAGACTCCCCAATGAACGGGGTCTTCCTCTCTGTAACGACGATAAACAGTATAGGGGTCTTGGATAACTTCTTTTATAAACGGGTTTAATCTTTCAATTGTTGAACTAGACATTTTTTATCTCCAATAAAAAGTTTTGAATCAGGGGTTAGAAGTAGGGAATAGGGAACGCTTAACAGGCAACAGGGAACAAGGTGAATAGTGTTTCTTTCATATGTTGCTAGCAGTTTTCTCACGAAGTGTAAGAGACTCTTAACTTTCTAACGGTACTAGTTGCAGCGGATTGCGCAGTTCAGACAGCATCTGTGTCATCTGGTTGCGTCCGGAGTTGAAAACTTGTGCTACAGATGGTCTGGACTCCAAACGTTTGACGTAATTTGTCAAGTTGGAAAAGTGATTGTAGTTGTAAACCATACGCAGGTAAGCGAGGGTGGGAGCAGCAGCACAGTCAGCTAAAGTAAACTCTTCTCCTCCCAGCCAGGTACGAGTCGCCAGTTTTTCATCAAGCATGGCGATCGCTGTTTCCAATAATCGCTTTGCTTTGATAACTTCTTTTTTGCCTCGTTCCTCAACTGGACGTTGGGTATCAGCAAATAGCGCCTCCCGTCCACTGTTGATGTACACATCAATCATCCGTTCCACCATCCGCACCTCTAGGGCTTGTTCTGAATCGCCAGGAATGAGGCGGGATGTATTTGGAAAACGTTGGTCAAGGTATTCAATGATTATATTAGCCTCAAATATGACATTTCCTTTGTCAGTTACTAAGGTGGGTATCTTGGCAAAAAGGTTAATTTGCATATACTCTTCACGGCTTTCGGGGTCAAAAAGATTTACCGGAATCGCTGTAAAATCAACTCCCTTCTCGTACAGGGCGATTAGGACTCGTTGGGAATAAGATGATGCAGGAGCGTAATATAATTTCATCACTCAGTTCTCCAGTTCTCAGTTATCGGTTGATAGTTATCCATACGGTCGGAAAAATGAGTTTATGCATTTTTTTTGTACTCGTGGACAAGAAATTTTGATAACCGATAACTGATAACTGTTCACCCTTCGGGTTCGCCAGTCGCCTACGGCGGGAAACCCGCCTGCAGCGCTGGACTCACTGTTCACTGACTCAATGAGCCAACGACTGGGGATGACGAGCCAAATCATCAAAGAATCTGGCGTAGAAATCAAAGATTTCGCAGACACTGTTGGGGATGACTCCGCACTCACGCGATCGCTGTCCTAGTCGCTCAAATCGACGGGCGATCGCATTCATTGCGATTTCTGGTGTCGGGATATAACTGGGGGATTCTATCTCAAAGGATGGTCCGGCTGTTTTACCGCTTTTGCCTGAAGGCATACTCATGAGCAACTCTCCTAAAGGACGCATCATACCTGTCATCACGTCAATGGCAGCATTCATCAGCTTTGAGCGCCGCAGACTACCAGTGGGCATTAACCCAAAGTGTTGTACCATAAGTTGCGTCATTAGGAAATAAGTTTCGTTAAATATCTCCATGACTGCTCTGGTTTGGGGGACTGTAACAACGTTGGTGTTGTAATCTCGGTAATCTAAGGAAGGATTACGCAAAGCAGGGTAAGAAGGGTTCCACGGGGCTTTGTGTCTCGTCTCGCCATTACTCACCTGCTCATGGGAAAGTGCTTCTGCTAAACGACGAAATTGCTGATAGTGAGAACGGTCAAATTTCGGTGATTGAGCATGACATCCCTCTCCTTGCTCAACAATCAGGTCGATGGCGAAAAGTGCGCTGTTGAGGTCATCTACCTGAAACTGGTAATCTGGGTGAACTTTGTTAAAGTCATCGCGTAAAAATAAACGATGCTCGCCACCGACTTGACCCTTCTTGACCATGAATAAATCTGGAATATTCTTCAGCCCATCGCGAATCTGATGGTACAGTTCGCTTAAAGAACCATAACCGTGTAGGCGGTGAACTGTCGGATCGCCTCCTACAGGTTCGTCGCTCAAGTTTTCTTCCAAAAAGTCGGGCATCTCCAAGCGCAGAAAACGCTGTAGGGAGGTAGCATTCAATGGCTCTAGGGCAAAATCTACATCAATGGGAAAACGTCCGTTGAGTTCTTTGAAGTTGGGGACTGCTGGATAAAATGGTTCCCCGATCGCCATCAATATATTATTAACCATCAAAAAGTGAATCATTTCCTCGCGGGAGATTTCCAGCAGTACACCCCGCATTCCGTAACTTCGGACTTCTTTCCCGTCGCCACAAGCTAAATGTAACTGTTCGGGAGTCCACAAACCCCGACGCACGTATTCCTCACCCGTGACGTAGTTGGGAACAGAGTATCCTGCATAGACATATTGCAACATCACAGCAACTTCCAACTCCGCCGCCTGTTTCAAGGCGCTCACCAACTCCTCTCGTGTTTGGAGTGTGCGTTGGCTACGCTTTGGTTCTGGAGCCGGACTTGGGACATAGCCGACTCGCTGCTGATTTTGTAGAAACTTCAGTAAAAGCATCGACTTGGCTTGGGACATGTCACGCGTTGGGGGCATATAGTAAGTTTTATATTTGTTGCGCGGGTCAGACATCTGCCACATCAAACGCGCATAGGTTTCTACCTTGCATTGGTCGGCGAGACTGAAGACATCCACTTTCATGAACGAGAAACTTAACTCGTAGAAAGCTAGAACATGTTCGTAGATTAAGTTAAAATCTACAGCTTCATTCGGAATTTCATCCAAGTGCCAGTCATCACTCATCACTCGCACGGCAAAGAAACCAGCACCTGACCAGAAGCCAAGTTTATCATCATTGTCGTAAGCAATTTCCGCTTCATCCAAGTTATGAGGGTCACAAAGTAACTCATCATAGTGAGCAGATAGCAGTACCCGTGTCGTTCCTGGTCTAGCACCGCGCACAGTTACCCAAGCACGCCCCTCATGATCAGTGGAAAATGCACATGTGGGGGTAAATTCGCCCTCAGAATCCCGCAACCCTGACTTGAAGTGGACAATTTCCATTTCAGAGTTACGGGGAAAGTGGAAAGTCTTATCCACGTTGGTAGGGTTGCTTTCAAACTCGTAGCGTAGTTGGGGGAATGCTCTTGGGTTGTAGAACTGACGCAGGTATACAGACTCAACAGGTGCAGGACGTCCTCGGACAAAAGACCGCACTTCCAACTCAACTGCATGGTCTTGGTTCTGCTTCCAATTGGGATGTTCGATAAATAAACAAGCGTCATCTACCTGAAGATTGATTTTTTCTTCTTGAACGAGAATTTGCTGTTGTCCGTTGGGTGCTGTCTGGATGATACACAGACCTTGCTGTTCTATTTCGTCGTACAGGTTCTCAAACTGTTCTGCTAAAGGAACATCTACAATTCCACTCGTGCGTTGATGCGCCTGGTGTTGGTATTCTTCTTTGGGTATCCGTGCTATCAGCCGTTTGCTATGAACAGTACGCACTTCCAAATCACCAAGGTCGAGTTTGGAAGCGATCGCATGAGTTGGTCCTGGTCCCGGTTTGGGGGCACGTCCGACACAAGGTACTGCTGTGACCATATTTAAACTTACACCTTGGGGAGTCACTTGCAGCGTGAGATTAGACATTTGTGCTGGTTTTGTTTCCGACTCAGCAGCGCGTCGAGGAGTGAGTAACCGTCCGTGAGGATAAGTGCTGAGTTCGTCTTTGCACCACAGACCGATGGTTCCGTGCAGTTCCCAGAATGTTGGTAAGTCGGGTTGCACTGGTGCAGACATATTACTAATGCCCAATTGCACCACCAGTCCCAACACATCGTCACGATTCATTGCTTCTCGTAACAAAGATACAGTTGGTGATTTCGCCGCTTCTTCATCCCAAAGGAAATCTTTGGCATCTTTGGGGATAGTAAACTGATAAACTGATGCTCGTTTAAATTCACTGTTGAGGCAGTGTTGAGGTAATTCACGGATATGGTCGAAATTTTGCCAACGGGCTAACTGCATTCCAGAAATTGGCGCAGAAAGCATATATGGAACTTCGTGGGAAACACCTTGGCGTCCGAAGGCTAGCTGTCCTAACATAATTGTGTTAGTCCAGTTGGAAGCTGGGTCGGATTCAAAGAAACGGGCGCGATTGAAACTTGTTTTGACGTATTCGTTGTAATGACCCCACAAATCAACACTGCGTCCTACCACTGGATCACGTTGGTCGATTTGTCCAAACTCGCGTTGTGTGCTGACAATTTGTGCTTCGATACTGAAGTGACCGTTACCGCCAAAGTCCGATCCCATCGCCATACTGAACCGACCATTTTCATCCAATTCTCCTTGGGCGTTAAACCGAGGTCCCAATTTATAAAGGTATTCATGATACTCAGATGCTCCACGGTGCTGGTCGAAGGGCTTACCATTCATGTACACTGTGTTGCTACTGACATCTACTAGACCATTTTTATGTCCTGTGGGGGCGTGGATGCGGGCAAAACCGAGTAAGTGTAGGCGAGGAAAATCTAAGATGCTCATTTTAAAAAACCACTTTTATGACTTTGGATAAAAAAGAGAAAATTAGGAAACAAAAAAAGACTTTACTAAATCATTGTGTATATCTGGTAAGTCGGGAAAGTGGGTCAGTTACTGGAATTGAAAGAAAGAAAGATTTCGTTTTCCCGATAAATGCTGATTTATCTTGTAAATGTAACAAAATGTGAAATGGTCGTAAAATTCAAGCGTATCTACAAAGCTTTTAGCCCATTTTTCTGTTAAAAAACACATCATTGACAGCAACCTTGTGAAGTATTAGTTTTATTTATAAGCATTTGGCTCTGTTAATTTTCATACATTAATTAACTGACTGTCATATTTCGTTTTATGTATGATTGTAGATACGTTTTCATTGTGCTCCCAAATATATTCTGTTTGTTTGAAATACTACTATCGTGTTTTCTTTTGTTTTTCTTCATAAATAGCGCTCCTTGAATGAGTCAGGGTTGATAGCCAGAAAGTCACCATAAGTATATAGAGTTGAGTGAATTGAACTTATGCAGTCACAGATTTGAAGAGTGTGTGCGTGAAGCACCTGGACGAAGCAGAGAGCCAAGAAGAGAAAAAAGCAGGATTTGAGAGCGCTTGGTTGTGTGATAAAGTTATGAAGTCAACTCGTGTAGAACAACAAAAGCTGTAAACTCTATAGAATTTGTGACATTTCTTAAAATTTTTTCAAAATCCACAATTGTTTATTTTTGAAAAGAAAGTTAATGTGCCCCCCCTATCCAAACCTGTTGAGGGGGCGAGTCGAGATGATTAAGCTGCAGGATATTCCAGATGTTGATTGTTTTGTAGAGTCTTGACATTTACGTTGTTGGTAACGGCGTATTTTCTTGTCGCTTTCTTTGGCTGTTGGTGAGAAACAATATCATACACAGCTAAGAGTGCAGACTCAATAGAACCTTGAAGCCAAGCAGGATATTTAGAACAATGTTCGCCAGCGAAGAAGAGAGTGTTTTGGGGTCTGGCAGCTTCTAAGTAACTGATAGTATAGTTAGACTCATCAGACATATCATCGCTCCAATGAACAGTGCATCCACCCGCACTCCACTGGTAGTTACCCCAGGCAATTGAAGCCACATCTAAAACCATACCAGGAGTTTGGAGTTCTGGATGAAGTTTGCTGACGACGTTCTTGACGTAAGCGTGACGCTGTTGCTCAGACATCATTCCCAAGCGTTGTGCATCGTCACCGATAGTATAACTCGCAAGCATCGTACTACCACGTTCGGAGTTGAATTTCACAGAAGGATAGTATGTTTGGCGAACGCCATCACCGCTGAAGGATGCACCACCCTTGATACCTTGTTTTTCCCAAAAAGCTTGTTCTGTGTGAAATGCAACCTTGGTTGCTGGACAATATATAGTATTGTGGATTGATTCCAGTTTTCTGTCGTCAAATCCGCTCAAGTCCATTTTCCGCAAGACTGAGAAGGGGATAGTGCACAACACATAGTCGCAACAACAGGCGTGCAACTGCCCATTTTCCAAGTAATCGACTTCCACGTGGTCTTGACGTACACGCAGTGCCACAACTTGTTGGTTGCACATAATCGGAGCTTTAATTGAAGATACCAGACGCTGGATAAGTTGATCCATTCCGCCTTTGAGTTGTAATAAATCGTGACTGGTTTCAACTAAGATGTCGCCCAGGAACATATCCAAAGCTTTGCTGCAACCAGCGCGAAAACTTGGGTTATCTTTAATGAATGCCTGTAAGTCGATAGTTTCGCCGTCTTCGCTAAAGTAAGGTTCTAAATCCAGTCTTTCCAATTCATCCATTAAGTGTGATTTGAGATCTTGTTCCAAACTTGCACGCAAGTTACCAGGGGAAATAGTATCGACGATGGTTTTCAACCATCCAGCAAATAGTTGGGTTTTCTCGCTGTAACGATTGTCTGTAAAAATTCCTTGATAACGTTCTTGAAACAGGCGGGGCGCGTCTTTGATCCGGAAAATTTTTCCTTGGATGTTCATCAAAGCGTTTTGTTCTTCAAATACTGTGACAAATTTGCAAAGTTTATCATCTAATCCCATTTGCGAGACGTAGTGCAGTGTATACTGATGTTCACTGGGGATACGCATTGCTCCCAGTTCAGCGTAGGGTGCGTCAGGTTCGTTACTAAAACGATGAGTCCAAACTCGACCACCGATACGTGGGCTAGCTTCCATAATATCTACTTGATGACCTAGACGTTCCAATTCGTAGGCTGCAACTAAGCCAGCAATTCCCGCGCCTAGGATCGTGATATGCTTACCTTTTTGGAAGTTTACCAATTTGCACATATCGAGCATTGTTGTGGTATCCATATTCTGGTTCCTCCAATCAATAAATTGATTCAAAATTTTATACCGGGAGAGGAACTTTTTTTATGCATTTAATTTGTGAACTTATCAGGAAGTATCTTCACTTGGGGAACAGGGAGCAGGGAGCAAGGGGAGCAGGGTTAATGCATAATTTATAAGCGATTAAGCGAACTTGATACTATACATCACCCTCCGGTCTCGCTGCGCTTTAGACCTCTGGGCGTGCGCAAAGCGCATACGCCAGTCGCCTGGCTGTCGGGAAAACGTGCTTGTGCTACAACGGGACGCCAGTTGCTACAAGTCGGCAGAGCCGACGGCAGATGCTTCAAGCCGGGAAACCCGTCCAACGCACTGCTTCCCCAACCCACTGGCGAACTTCGTTCCGCTCCGCTAACGGGAACCCCAACGCCAGAACAAGCGTGAGGGAAACCCTCACGCTTGTTCTGGCTCCCTCCGGGGAGAACCTGAGCCCTATGGCTAACGCCACGGCTGCGCCTAACGGGCACGGCCCCGTGCCGAACGGTTCCGCTAGCCCCTAAGGGGGCCGGAGCTAACGCTAACACCAGTCGCCTACGGCGGGAAACCCGCCTGCAGCGCTGGATTCACCGCAACGCACTGGCTCTCCTACCAAGAGCGCTGATCTCACCTCACTCCGCCCTCGGGGACACCTCTCCACTCGCTAGTGCGCTTTGCGCTTACGCTCAAATTCGCTGATTAAAAAAAAGAAAAAGATTTTTATTCTTCATTTGAAACGATCAAATTCAGCGAAACAGCACCAGGTGAGGTCATTGAACCGCAACGCGCCCACCACTCTAGAAAAAAAAATGTGTTTGTTGTGAGTTAGGGCTGCATAATCATCATTTTCTGCTGGTAATGAACTCATAGTTAATCAATCAAAGGTAAGCAAAAAGAAAAAAGGAGATAAAAATATGACTTCATTACTCAGTAAATTTAACAATAAAAATGCAAAGAACATACAGATTGATGGTAATCTTTTACTGATTGTTTCTATATCGTTAGTAGCAATTAGTGGAGTGGTTGGTATTAATCCTATAATGCCAAATATTGCAAAAGCTCTCAACATTCCAGCACAAGAAGTTGGACTAATAATGACAACTTTTTTGATGCCGACTACAGTTGGAACTTTGATTTTTGGAGCATTAGCAGACCGTATCGGCAGAAAGAAAATCCTGATTCCTTCTCTTTTACTGTTTGGAGTTGGTGGAATATTGTGTGCGATCGCCAATAATTTTCATAGCTTACTAGAGTGGCGCTTTTTAACAGGTGTTGGTGCTGCTAGTTTAGAATCTCTAGAACTCACTCTCATCAGCGATTTATATAGTGGTAAAATGCTCACCACTGCAATGGGTTTTAACTCCGCAATGATTGGCATTGCAGCAACAATCTATCCTCTCATTGGTGGGTTTTTAGGAGAGTTGAGTTGGCGATATCCGTTTTTACTATCAATTTTAGCCTTCCCTGTTGCACTGTTGATTTCTAAGAATCTGAAAGTACCAAGCAAGCAAAAAAGCACTGGCAATTTGAATCTCAGCAATTATCTCAAAAATACTTTTAACAATGTCAAGAATCCTCAAGTATTTGGGCTACTGTTTGCGGTGTTTTCCCTCTTTGTCATTGAGTTAGGAACTTTCTATACCTATGTCCCCATCTTTGCAGCAACTCAATTAGGCGCTTCTGGAGTAGAAATTGGTATTATCATTTGCTGTCAGTCACTCGTTTTTTCCTTTGCTGCTTCCCAGGTGGGATTTTTGGCAAATCGGCTTTCAGAAAAGAAGTTAATCATGTTAGGTTTTCTTCTGTGTGGTTTGTCACTACTGATTATGCCTGCAATGAATAACACTTGGTTGCTGATCATTCCCTCTGTTATATTTGGTGTTTCTGTAGCCTTGATTTTTCCACCTCTGCAAGCAACGTTAGCAGGAATTGCCCCAGAAGGTTACCGCGCTGGATTTATGGCACTCAATGTTACAGTTCAATCACTAGGAAGAGCATTAGGTCCGTTATTCGCAGGTCTTGCTTACAGTGCTTGGGGAATACAAGGAGTCTTTTATGCAAGTGCTGTTCTTATTATCATCACAGTTGTTGTGTTTGGTTTGCTGCATACTTCTAAAAAATTGAGAGTTGTGAATGGCTAAAGCTGTAAAACTAATTTTCAACATGAAGCGTTTTTATAATGTTAGGGTCGAGAGAAATATAACTACTCGACCCTTTGCATCGGAAAAAACTATATATAAGTCCCGCTATTTATCCCAGTGCTAGCCTGCAAAGTTGGCACTGGGATAAATGGCGCTTTAAGCTAAAATGAAAATACCGTACGAAGTGTGCCTGTTACAATTGTGCCGTTGCTTTCTTCATTTGCAGCATGGTTAATCACTTGAATTGATGGTGTTATTTGAATCTCTCGACTAAACGGGAAGTTATAAAACGCCTCAAAATTAGTCTGAGTTGAATTCCCGATTTGATTGACAATAAATGGCTGACCGACAGCAACCCCAGCTAAAGCACCGCGTGTAAACAAGTCTCGCACCCCAACTCCCGCCATCCAGTAATTGGGTTTAATGTCGCCAAAGGCAGTGTTATCAAAGTTACCGTAACCGTAGCGACCAAAAATACCAAACTTTTGTGCAAGGGTCAGTTCAACATTTACGCCATAGCTATCAAAACGGTTTTTGAATAGTTCGCCACCACTATATTGCAGACGCAAAGCAAAAGCCTTGGAGGGTGCATATTCTAGTTCTACCGTACCTTGATAGGTATCTCCAAATAAGCCGCGATCGCCTGTAATATTAGGATCAATATTGGGAGTACCAGGAGGAGCAAATTGCCTGGGATATAGTAGGCTTGTGAATGGTGAAAGACCCTGAATGACTCCTCCCTGTTGGATAGGATTTGCTGGATCTGATGCAGCATATACAGCCCGCAAGGAAAATGCTCCATTGCGTGGTTTCCAGTCAATTGCTGCACCTGCATTCTGACCGTTAACTGGGAAGAGAATAAAGTTATTTACAAAAGCTAGAGTGCTAAAGTCCCGGAAGCTGAGGTAAGCGTAACTGTTGAAGTCAACAAAATCGGTTGGGAAAATACTTGGACCAACAGTGACTTTAAAGTCATTAGCGAGTTGAAAGCTGTAATACAGTCTGCTCACACCTAGCTTACCATTTGTGGGTGGCTTGACTGAGTAGTCTATAACACTACCAAAATTTGGCTCCAGCAAACCTGCAGCATTGTCTTTCCCACCATTAGCTACCTGATCATCAATACCACTTCCAGTATCAAGGCGAATTTTTAGTAAGTCAGTTCCACGGAAGCTAGTGTCTAAATCTACACCTGCTCTATACAACACTGTGGAATTGGGTTGGTTGGTAATTCTGCCTGTGGGGTTATCAGGGGTGCGATTAGGGTTAATTATGCGATCGCCATTAAACCCACCAGAATTCACAGAAACAATAACCTGACCTTGCAGCTTGGTCGTTGTGGAAAATTGATTAGCTTCCAGTTCGGCTGTACGTGCTTCAAGCACATCTACTCTACCTCGTAAAGTTGCCAACTCAGCAGTAAACTCCTGCTGTAGCTTTTGCAAAGTTGCTAAGTCTTCTTTTCTCACCAAATCTGTTGTTGCGGTAGCTACGAGTTCATTAACGCGGTTTAAGCACGCATTCAATCCAGCCGCAAACTCATAACGCGTCATCGCCCGATTCCCGCGAAAGGTTCCATTCGGATACCCAGCAATACAACCATAGCGTTCAACCAGAGACTGCAACGCCTGAAATGCCCAATCAGTGGGTTGAACATCACTCAGTTGATTAACATTTGTCACCTGATTCATTTCAGGTGTACTTTTTTTTTCTTGGTTTTGACTGACAAAATCTGCTGTACCACCTGAAGTGGGAGGCATTTGAGCCTTTGTTGAACATGTTCCTAAAAGTAATAAACTGAGCAGGCTGACTCCAGAAGCAATTGTATGAGTCAAAAATTTTTCGTAAACTTGAGTTTTTACAGTCGTATTCTCAGACACTTTTTTCTTCTGCATTTCGTTATTTATTTTTGAGAGCAAAAATTCAACTTTTACTTGAACAAAAAATCACAAGATAAGACACTTTGGTTTCAAGTCTGGATTTGTCACCACGATTTCACAAAGACTTATCTGACCTGGATGAACGGCAAAATAAGCCATTCAACACTTTGTCAAAATTTGGTGCATCGTCAAGGGTGCTCGAAATTTTATCTGTCTCAAGCTTGTGAAAATTGCGATCGCCCCTTGGGCGATCGCATAACTTGTGACAAACGCGGGTCAAAGTTTCTTCTAGCCCTTTTCAACTCACTCAAATACACATATTGTGTAGGGGAGCCAGTGCTGCCGATATTGCAATCCTCACCCTATTCATTTTGAGGGTGTATTGCACCTGTATTTTTATATAGCAATCCTGAATCATACCTGAAAAAATACTAAACCCAAATGTAGTACTCTTTTTGCTAAGTATATCTTGCTTGTATGGCTACAATGCTTAATTTCTCGTAAAAATTAAGCGTCAAATATTTAACTTAGTTTTCTAGAAAGAAGTACAGTATCTTCTCAGAAATTATCTAGGATTGCTATATTCCATCCGATTGCAAACCACTGTAAGTTGAAAAAAGTTGTTCAACAACAAGCTTATTATCCAATAAAAGTAACTGAAAAAAAAGCAGATAAAGTGTTTAGATTACAAATTAGAATATCTTGCATGAGGCTTTAAATATCAGTACCAATTATCTATCAGCTTTGATAATTCAAACCTATGAAAATAAGTTCGTAGTAAGCGTAGCGCTTATATAAGCACTACGCTTATTACAAACCCTGGGGCGCTCTGTACAAATCTATACAGTAACGAAGGTGACACCCTTGTTTTTAAGCCATTTAAGGGTGTTTGAGTTTATGAAACACAACTCTCTACTGTTCTGGACTTTATCGAGCTGAGTGTGAGCGATTTGGAATATAACTGGGACGAATTCTGATCAAAAGCCCCTCTAACTCGGTCAATTAGTGCCTCTAAGTCCACAGGCAGAGTGTCACCTCTCCAAGCTACGTGTCCATCAGGTCGTACCAAAACATAGGCACGCTCATAAAGCTTGGCAATTTCAAGCTTATCGATGTGCTGGATAATCATTGGCACTCCTTTTTCCTGACAAATCTTTGTTAATGTTTCAACTCTGTGTGTGGAGTCGAAGCACATCAGCACAAAAGAATGACCGAACAAATCCAGAGTAGATTTTCCAGGTTCCAACCAGGCATGTGGTGCCCGATTGCCAGGGTAACTACTTTGTTGCCACTCGAAGGGGTCATCGCTCGGAGGTGTACCGTCAGCAATGATGGCAGGGGACTCATAACGGAACCCGAAGTGAACCCCAGGGGCATCAAACTCGCGTTTCACGTTACCACGTTCCATACCAACAGCCATTTCTTTGCGGATTTGTTCACCTTCTTTTGAATCACTCATAATAACTGGAGGGACGGTGCGTTTTTGAGTGCGTTGCAAATTGGCGTTTGCTGCTTCAAGGTTTCGCACTGCGATCGGACGTCGTTCCATTTCATAAGTGTCCAGTAAGTTGGAACCAGCCCAGCCCTTAAGAGTGGCGGCTAGTTTCCAGCCCAAATCAGCAACATCACCCATGCCAGTATTCATTCCAAAACCGCCAGAGGGGGAAAGTGTATGAGCGCTGTCACCGACGAAGAAGATATTTCCCACTCGGTACTTCTGTGCCACTCGGTGGGTGAGACGCCATGGAACGTTGGAAACAATCTCAAAAGGGGTATCAATTGATATGGCGGCACGGATGGCCTCTTCAGCGTCACGCACACTTCCGTCTTCATTTGGCTTTAAAATCAGGCGATACAGTGAGTCTCCATCTACTGCGCGGAGTGGTTCTTGAATAATTGGGTTGACCAAAAAATATACCATTGCATGGTTTTTTCCCATCACAGTCGCCAGTTCAGGTGCTTTAAACACAACACTCTGATACGCCTGGGTGGGGTGAAAGCTAGGAGTATCAACACCACAAGCCTTACGTACTGTACTGCGAGCACCATCGCAAGCTACCATGTATTGGGCGTGAATGACTTCTGTGCTTTGTGTTTCCAGGTTTGTTACATGGGCAACGACACCCAAATCTTTCTGCTCAAAACTATCCAAGCGAGAGAGAAGCCGAATCACTCCATCTGGATATACTCCCAAGAAATTTAGGAATACTGGAGCAAACCAGTTTTGCGGACAGACTTGCTCTGGCTCTGGTGTGTAGTCAGGTAGCGATCGCTCGGCATAGGAGGGAAACTTAGCTCGGTATATTTCGTGTCCACCAACGGATGTAACCCAGGCAACATCTAGGGTATGCTCACTAGGCCAACCAGCATTGCGTATTTGTTGAGCAATGCCCCAACGGCGGCAAAACTCCATTGAGCGGGGTCCAACTGTACTGACTTTGGGATCACTCACCACCCCATCAGTCTGGTCTATAAGAATGCAATCGATACCTTGGTAGCGTAGTTCCACCGCCATTGCTAGACCAACAGGTCCGCCACCGACTATTAGTACATCTGTTTTAATGTTGCTCATGGGATTTATCACCGTTCAAAATTTGGTTGTTATTATTTTTTAAAATTGGTATTAAACTCTTGACTTCTACAGAGTGCAGTATTTCTCAGGCTTTTGTTAGGTAAGAGTTTGAAGCAATTTTCTGATGTCGAACTCAGGTTTATTTATGTTCTTGTCTCTCAATTTATTTCCAAACACCCTTGCTCTACATCTAATAAATGTCATCTCCAAACCATTACATTTGTCATGAGGTTATATTGTTGATTGATCGTTGTAATCTATAGCAATCCGTGCAGGAGTTGTGAAATTACTCGTTGAGGTAGGGAACAGGCAACAGGGAACGCTTAACAGGGAAGAAGAATGTACAAATTTACTTTGTTTTTTCACAAATGAAATAGGACTGCTATAGCAGTCATTGTTGCAAGCGATCGCCCAGAGGGCAGACGCAAGGGGCGTGCATCGCAAAGCGCGTATCAGAAGCAGGGCGCTTTTATCAACGTACCCAACTATAGGACTCCTATTTGATTTTTGTTGGCGCAGCCTGCGCTTTGCGCTTAAAAAACTCCGTAGGCGTTCACAGTAGTGTTTAAACTCCTGTAAACGGTTACTATGAAACTGACGGAGGCAATCTCCGTCAGTTCTTTTTTATTAACGGCGATCGCCTAGAGATGGAAATTCATAACTTTTAAGCGATGGCGATGCTCACTCGGGGAGCCGCGCAAGGCGCGATCGCACTCACGAAAGAAGTTGTGTTTATAGAATCAGCAACAGCAGACACTGATATATTTGGTGAATCTTTTTATTTGCGACTACAACCCTCTTGACAAAGTGCTCATTATCTCAACTTGTCACGAATGATCTGAGTCTCTGACTAGCGGCAACGAGACCAGCAAAATATGAAAGAAACACCTTCTTCCCTTACACCCCTACACCCTTACACCCCTACACCCCTGTGTTTCTTGAAAGTCTCTAGTAGATAATGGTTTTTCTTAAGGATCAAAGCAATGTAGGTATTTTAATGGCAAATAACTTTAAGCAAAGACTGAAACAAAAAGAAACTCTGATCGGTATTGTAATCAAACTCCCTAGCTCAGAAACTGCTGAAGTGTTGTCACACATTGGGTTTGACTGGTTTTGGATAGATATGGAACATGGGGCTCTCAGTTTAGAAAAAGTCCAGTTAATTATGCAAGCAAGTGGCGGGCGCTGTGCAAATTTAGTCAGAGTACCTTGGAATGACGCCATTTGGATAAAGAGGGTACTAGATACCGGATGTGATGGGATAATTCTGCCTCAAGTCAAAACACCTCAAGAGGTTAAATATGCCCTTGAAGCTTGCTTATACCCTCCACAAGGAAGTCGGAGTATTGGAAGTGGAAGAGCACAAAACTATGGAATGAATGTTCAAGAGTACTTGAAGACGGCAAACGAAAACATAGTCATTATTCTACAAATTGAACACATTGATGCAGTGAAAAACATTGAATCCATAATTGATGTTCCTGGTTTCGATGCTATACTGATTGGCCCATTTGATCTTTCCGGCAGCATGGGACTGCCTGGTCAGATTAATCATCCTGATGTACAGAAAGCAATTAATTCGGTTAAAGAGGCATGTTTGAATAAAAATATACCTGTCGGTATTTTTACTACTGATTCTAAGGGAGCAATATCAGCAAAAGAAGCAGGATATAGCTTGATCGGAGCAGGTGTTGACGCAGTGTATCTCTGGAAATCGGCAAAACAAACTCTTGAAGAGATTAATTCAATCTAGCCTCCTGTAAACGGTTACTATGAAACTGACGGAGATCGCCCCCGTCAGTTGTTTTTTAATAGCAATGTTTACAAAAAACCTGTTTCAAACCCTTCAAGACATTTAAAAAGTATCCAAGAATTTTGCAACAGTATGCACATCCTTGTCACCACGTCCAGAAAAATTGATGACAATTTTAGGAGAACCAGTCAGTTGTGGACAAAGAGTTTCCAACAAAGCGATCGCATGAGAAGTCTCTAGTGCTGGAATAATCCCCTCCAGTAGCGACACACGTTTAAACGCTTCCAACGCCTGCTGGTCAGTCACACTGTAGTATTCAGCACGTTCTATCTCTTTCAAATAACTATGTTCTGGACCAACACCAGGATAATCTAACCCTGCACTGATAGAGTGTGCTTCTGTGATCTGACCATCCTCATCTTGCAAAACATAACTCATTGCACCGTGCAAAACACCGACTTTTCCTAGTGTCAAAGTTGCTGCGTGTTTTTCAGTATTAATTCCTTCACCCGCCGCCTCAACTCCAATCAGGCGTACAGATGGTTCATTGACAAATTCATGGAAAAGCCCCATTGCATTGGAACCTCCGCCAACACAAGCAAGCAGAATATCTGGTAGTCCACCCCATTTTTCTTGAGACTGGCTGCGAGTTTCTTTACCAATGATTGCTTGAAAGTCTCGGACGATCATCGGGTAGGGATGGGGACCTGCAACGGAACCTAAAATGTAATGGGTGGTTTCCACATTCGTTACCCAATCCCGAATCGCTTCTGATGTTGCATCCTTGAGGGTTCCAGTTCCTGCTTCCACTGGACGAACTTCTGCTCCCATCAAGCGCATCCGAAATACATTCAAGGCTTGCCGTTCCATGTCATGGACGCCCATGTAAATCATACACTCCAGACCAAAACGGGCGCAGACTGTGGCGGTTGCAACACCATGCTGACCGGCTCCGGTTTCAGCTATGATCCGCTGTTTGCCCATCCGTTTGGCGAGTAATACTTGAGCTAGGGCGTTATTAATTTTGTGTGCGCCTGTATGGTTTAAGTCTTCTCTTTTTAAGTAAATTTGCGGTCCAGTTCCATCTGGTTTGGCGTAGTGTGCTGTCAGGCGTTCGGCAAAGTATAGGGGAGTAGCACGTCCTACGTAGTCGCGTAGTAGTCCCTGTAGTTCATTCTGAAAATCTGGATCATTGCGGTATTTTTGATACGCTGCTTCTAATTCCGAAAGTGCAGGCATTAATGTTTCGGGTACATACTTGCCCCCAAATTGACCAAATCTGCCTAATGCATCGGGTTGTTGAGTTGTTCTAGGTGTATCTGCTAACATGGAATCTGCTCCGTAAAACTTATTTAAAATTGATCACTTTCTCATTAATTTCCTGCTTCACCAAAGGAGTCGGCTTTTGATGCGTGAAATTTGGAACTGAATTTTCAGGACTTATGCTAAAACTATCAAAAAGTTCAATTAATTTCACTGCAGCAGGTAGAGAGAAAAAGATGAAAATGCGTAACTCCGAAAATGTTACTTTCTAATTCCCGCAGTGGGGGTAATTGCTGCTTTCAAATCGGTACAGAAATCTTTAATAACTCGCAGTCCTTGGTTCGGTGTGTTTTCTCCCAAGCGTTTCACAAAGGCGCTTCCCACAACCACTCCATCTGCGCCCCAGTCTTGAACTTGATGAGCTTGTTCTGGGGTAGATATACCAAAACCAACGGCTATTGGCTTGTTTGTGACGCTGCGGATTTCTTTGAGCACATCTTTTACGCGTGTCTGGATTTGTGAACGTATGCCTGTGACACCTGTGACACTAACTAAGTAAATAAACCCACGAGATTGACGAGCGATCGCCTCAATTCGCTGTTTGGGAGTGTTGGGAGTGATTAATAGTGTGACTTCAATTCCTACACTGTCAGCAGATTTCAATAAATTGTCTGCTTCTTCTAAGGGTAAATCCGGTACGATTAACCCCTTGATTCCAGAATCAGCAACTCGCTTGAGGAATTGTTGGATGCCGAGATTTAAAATTGGGTTGTAATAGGCGAAGAGGATGATGGGCGATCGCACACTCTTAGTGGCTGTTTGCGCCATTTCTAAAACATGAGCTAGTCGAGTTCCCCCCTTAAGCGCACGAGTAGCAGCCGCTTGAATCACTGGTCCATCCGCCAACGGATCTGAGTAGGGTACTCCTAGTTCTATGAAATCTGCACCATTGGCGTCTAATATTTTTAGGGCTTCGGCTGTTGTTTCCAAATCTGGATCGCCTGCTGTGATGAAGGGCATTAAAGCACATTGGTTTTTTGTGCGTAAATATTCAAACTGTTCTGAGATAGAAGTCATCTTAATTAAATCCTAAAAGCGAACAAATAGAGGAAAAGCAGAATGAAAAATGCAAAATTCAGGATGAAGTCAAGATTTTTTTTACATTCTTAACTCCTTGACAGCTTGCTCTAAATCAGCTTGCTTGACTAAAGATTCTCCTACCAACACAGCTTTAGCTCCCGCCTGAGATACAAAAGCTAAATCAGAAGATGTGTACAAACCAGACTCACTCACGATTGTAATATCTAAATCACTTAACTTTTGTTGACGTTCTCTCAACAGGTGTTTCGTGATTTCTATGTCAAGGGTAAAGTCTTCCAAATTGCGGTTGTTAATTCCGACAAGTTGCACATTGGATAATGCCAGTACTCGGTCAAGTTCAGTCAAAGTATGGACTTCCACCAATGGAGTCATGCCCAAATGCTGAATAATGTTTAGAAAATGTTGCAGTGTTTCGTCGTTTAAAATAGCAGCAATGAGTAGCACTGCATCTGCACCATTGACTCGCGCTAGATAAATTTGGTAAGGATCTATAACAAACTCTTTGCAAAGTAGCGGCAACTCTACATTATTTCTAATCAGTCGCAAATTCTTAAAACCGCCCTGAAAAAATTTCTCGTCAGTTAGCACAGAAATACAAGTCGCGCCGCCTCGCTCATATGCTTGGGCAATTTTTACTGGTTCAAAATCAGCACGAATAACTCCTTTACTTGGTGAGGCTTTCTTGACCTCTGCAATAACGCTAGGAGGAGTATAATTTTGCCGTATGGCATTCAAGAAATTTCGCACAGGAGGAGCAATATTGACCTGAAGTTTTAAGTCGGCTATTGGTAGTTGCTGTTTCATGAGCGCAACTTCTTGTTGTTTATGCTCAACAATTTCTTCGAGAATATGGCGCGATTTGGTAGACGTAGTTGCTTGAGTTGATTGCTGGTGAATATTTAGCATTTGTTTATAGTGGTTATTAGTTCAACAAAGGGAGAGTCAACCCTCTCCTACAACTAGAGAGGGTTATAACAGAGGTGATTATGCAAGGGCTGAGGAGGGAATTGTAGCCATAAATTCATGGACTACATTTTTAACAATTGTTAAGCCTATTCCTCCTGCTAAAGTCATGATAGATTCTGGATGGAACTGAACGGCAGCAATTGGTAATGTGCGATGCTCAATGCCCATAATCACACCATCTGCAGACATGGCGGTTACTTTGAGTTCTGCAGGTAGGCTTTCGGGGAGTGCATACAATGAGTGGTATCTACCAACTTCAAACGATTGTGGTAAACCTTTGAAGGTCACAGAATCTGGATCAACCACAGATACCATAGATACCTTACCATGCTGGGGATAATCCAGAACTCCCAGTTTTCCACCGTGTGCCTCGACTATTCCTTGTAAGCCCAAGCACACACCAAATATGGGAATTTGCCGTTTTTTGCAGGCTGCGATTGTCTCTGCAACACGAAAGTCACTTGGTTTTCCAGGACCAGGAGATAATACAACCAAGTCAGGTTTTTCTGTATCAAAAACTGATTCTGCAAAACCATGCCGTAGTGTTGTGACTGTGGCACCAGTTTGACGGATGTAATTTGCTAGGGTATGAAGAAATGAGTCTTCATAGTCAACTAGCAAGACACGTTTGCCCGCCCCTGGATTGGCTTCTTGAATGTCAAGGGTTGACATTTTTGACAATTGGACATTTTTATGTGTCGCTTCTTGAAGGGTTTGGAATAAGGCACTAGCTTTAGTAATAGTTTCTTGTGCCTCTGCTTCTGGCTCTGAGTCATAAAGAACTGTTGCACCAACTCGTACCTGTGCAATTGAGTCTTTTAGTCGGATAGTTCTCAAAATCAGACCAGTATTCAAGTTGCCTTTAAAATTTAAACCTCCAACTGCTCCACCATACCAACGTCTGGGACTGCGCTCATTTTGTTCGAGAAACTGCATGGCTGAGCGTTTTGGTGCTCCTGTGACTGTGACTGCCCACAAATGCGTGAGGAATGCATCCAAAGCATCAGCTTCTGGTTGCAGCACGCCTTCTACATGGTCTACTGTATGGATCAGATGGCTATACAATTCAATTTGGCGACGACCTATGACTCGCACAGTCCCTGGCTCACAAATCCGCGATTTGTCGTTGCGGTCTACGTCGGTACACATCGTGAGTTCAGATTCATCTTTACGCGAGTTCAACAGCTTTTGGATTTGCGCTGCATCATCAATCGCGGTTTCTCCTCGACGGATTGTACCACTGATTGGGCAAGTTTCAACACGTCTGCCCTCAACACGCACAAACATTTCTGGAGATGCACCAATCAGATATTCTCCACCTAAATTAAAGATGAATCCATAGGGACTGGGATTAATTTCCCTGAGTGTGCGGAAAAGTTGGGTTGGGGATTTTTCACAGGTTTGAAAGAAGCTTTGACTGGGAACAACTTCAAATAAATCACCACGACGGAAATAATCGAGTGCTTTGGTGACTTGTTGTTCATATTCTCCTGGCGCATGATCAGAGGTTTGAGTCGCACTTAAACGCTTACCTCGGTAATCGATCACTTCACCCGTGCGAGGTAAATCCCGAGTGCTACCATTGTTGGTGACAAAATCATATTGCACTCTGAATGCCTGTTGCAGGTGGTAGTCAACAACTAACAACTCATCAGGTAGATATAGTACCAAGTCTCTTTGGTCTGCTGAACGTTCCAGATGCTTTGGCATTTGCTCAAATTGGAAAACTAAGTCATAGCCAAATGCACCATAAAGTCCCAAGTTTTCATCTACTGGACTGTGGAAGATAGATAATATCTCGCGAACAACACTGAAAACAGAAGGTTGTCTACTGCGTTCTTCTTCTGAGAAGAGACGTTCAGTTGGTTTGACAGAGCCGATAATACGCTTGTTTTCTTTATTAACAGCTTGAAGATATGGTTGATCCAATAGGTTCTCTGCTAGATAATCTAGCAGTATCTTGCCTCGCTCATTATGAGCCGTAATTGTAAAAGTGTTATCGCAGGTAACAAGTTCTAAAGGCGGATTAACAAAACCGATCGCCCATCGTTTGTAGCGTCCTGGATATTCATAGCTACTTGCCAACAACCCTCCGCGTTGGGAATCCAGACGTATCAAAACCTCATCAATTGCCGACTCTATAGAAGTATTGGTTACGGAGCGTGATACAAATATTCCACCTTGAGTTGTGTAGGATTGTGTGTCAGAATACATAGATATGACCCTCTTAAAGTTAACTTAAAAATCATCACCCGAATAATTTGACGACTTGCTGACAAAGTTGAGTGCAGGACACGGTTTTTCTGAGTGATTGTTGATTGACAGCAACTACCCGATATTAAATAGGTGTAGTTCAATTTCACTTATGCAGTTTTGAGAAGTAAATGCTTCTGGAGCGTTCAGTATCAAAATATCTATTGTGCCTGTAGTCATTTTGGTATCTACAAAAGATTTGGTCAGAAATTCAGGAGTTTTGTCAAGTTGTTGTCGGTATTAAATTTCTTAAGATTTAACAGCAGTGTCAATTATAGTTTTAGAATCAGAAAATGCGAGCAAATTAGTTTGTGCGTATTTTTCTACTGTATTTCTAGTCAAACTGAAAGAATAATACGCACACATGATTGCCTTAACGAAATAATTTCAGAATGATTAAAGAATCTGAGGTAGGCAAATCGATGAGTCATTGGTGTAAACATGATATTACCTACCCTAGAGAAACCACTGATGATTGCTCAACTTAGGCACCTACAGTCGAAAGAGTTTTGGTAGCAAATGGTGTAGTTGTGAAACCAGACTTTGTTCCACGTCCGAAGAATTGGGCAAGCGGAGCAAGTTCCTGCATGAGTTCCACAAAATCCGGTGGTGTCAGAGATTGAGGACCATCTGATAATGCTTTGGAGGGATTGGGGTGAACTTCAATCATCAAGGAATCTGTACCAGCTGCTATAGCTGCCTTTGCCATTGTTGGTACAAACTTAGAGTAGCCAGTGGCATGACTAGGGTCAATCATAATTGGCAAATGGGTCAGTCCACGCAATACAGGTACTACAGATAGATCTAGAACATTTCTTGTATATTGCTTGTCAAAGCTGCGAATTCCGCGTTCACACAAAATCACATTTGGATTACCAGCAGCCAGAATGTATTCAGCAGCCATCAACCATTCTTCAATTGTCGCAGACAGCCCCCGCTTAAGCAGAATTGGTTTACCAGTAGCACCTGCTTTCTTCAGTAAGGAGAAGTTCTGCATATTGCGAGCACCAATTTGCACCACATCTGCAACTTCTGCAACTTTGTCTAAGTCGGCTGTATCCATCACTTCTGTGATAATTCCTAGTCCAGTGACTTCGCGGGCTGTTGCTAACAGAGATAAAGCGCTTTCGCCATGTCCTTGGAAAGCATAAGGTGAGCTACGAGGTTTGTACGCACCTCCCCGAAGAAACTGTGCACCAGTGGCTTTTACGACTTGTGCTGTTTCCACAATCATTTCTTCGTTTTCAACTGAACAAGGTCCAGCGACTACAATTAAAGGATGATTTTGACCAAAAGTGACTGGACCATTGGGAGTTGGAACAACGACTTCGCTTGGTTCACCATAGCGATATTCTAACGAAACCCGTTTGAAAGGCTGTTTCACGCGAATCACCTGTTCGATAAATGGACTGATTTGTTGGACGTGTTCAGGAGAAAGAACACTTGTATCACCTACCAAGCCGATAACAACTTTGTCTTTACCGACAACTTTTTCGGTTGTTACGGGATAATGGCTCAGTTCTTGAATGATTCTTTCGATTTCAGATGCGGGAGTTTGGGATTTGATGACGACAATCATTTTCTTTACCTCATGAAATAGTTTTGGTTTTGGTTTGTGTCTTTGTCCGCCGTAAGTTTGTTTGGCGTCTTGGACTCGTTTTTTGCTTCTGCATTTTGATAGGGATGAGGGTTGAAGGTTTATGCATCCCTTTCTGGAAATTGAGATTAGTTTTGATCACCAACGGCGAGAAAAGGGTAAGGATTCAGGTTAAAGGCGACAGGTGTAAGCGAACGCGACTGCGAACAGACACCCCTCCGGGCGGGTGACACCATCCTCACGGTTCTCTGTTCGACATAATCAATACGTAGATGAACAGGTGCATGGAGAGGCTTATCATATAGATGAACAAGGTTAATACATAAACGAACCGTTTACTGGCTTCACTTGGTTCGATAGTTTTAAGATTAGAAATGAATCGGGAAGAACTAGGGAAAGTTTTGGATCAGCCGAAGATTTTTTCTAGTTCCCAAGATGAGTCTGGGAACTAGACTAGGCAATGTAAAACGACCCAGCACTGCTGAGTTAAGAAAAAACCTGCTGGAAGCATGAACAATCTTTGATATTAGACGGCAACAGATGGTTCTTTGTAGCCATCACTTCAGCATCTCGCTTGGCATACTTGAGTGACTGGAGGTTATCGTAATTGTTTATCCCGACAACAATTGCCCAATTCTTGCCCCATCTTAATTTAATGTGCCGATTTCCGCTTGAACTTAAAGGTCAAAGCGCCTTTACCCCCTGCTTTACCTCCAATGCCAAACAGGCTGAATAAATTATTCAATAGCTTTCGATTTAACCAGTTTTCCTAAATGCAGCAGCTCGCTCAGTGTAGTTGTTAAGTTTTTCAAGAAGGTCTAAAGAAATTCCAAAGACAATTTGCGCTTTATCATCAATAATAAAGGATAACTATTGTTCAGTAGTAACACGTAAACCTTCAATAGAGAAGAACAAATCAGTTAACACCAACCTAGAAATGGCTAAAAATTGGGCGATCGTGATCGGCATTAACCAGTACAACAATCTTCAGCACCTAAACTACGCCAAACTAGATGCTCTTGCCATGCGCGACTGGTTTGAAAAGGATGTGCAGTTTGACAGAGTGTTTCTGTTTACAGAGGATTCAATTGCAATTCCCGCTTCTCCTACACCCATTTTCACTCAGCCTACTTACGGTAACTTGCGGCGGTTTTTACGGGCACAATTTGAAAAGCCACTATTGGCATCAGGGGATAATCTCTGGTTTTTCTTTGCAGGTCACGGTTGTCGGTCAGTTGACCGTGACTATCTCATGCTGGTGGATAGTGACCCAGGCGATGTAGAACATACGGCAATCGCTGTTGATTTTGTTACCCAAAGATTGCGCCGCAGTGGTGCTGATAATATCGTGTTGTTTTTGGATGCTTGTCGCGATGAAGGGAGCAGACGAGGAGAAGGTATTGGCGAAAAACATCAAGGGGTAGTCACCTTTTACTCTTGCAGTCCCAGTCAAAAGTCTTATGAAATTGAGCAGTTGCAACACGGTTCATTTACTCAGGCGTTATTAGAGGGTTTGAGGATAGCAGGTGAAGGGAACTGTGCCACAGTAGAAAGATTGGACAGATATTTACAATCGAGAGTACCCATAATCAATCAAACGCACCGGAAAACTCTACAAAATCCTTATGCGATCGCAGAACCAGCCACCAAGTTTCACCTAATTTTGTTGCCAGATTATGCCACGCTGACTGATATTATCACGATAAAACTTGAGGCTTATCATGCCGAAGTTAAACGAGATTGGGATTTAGCCAAACAGTTATGGATTCGCGTGAATGTGGCTGCTAGGGGTTCCGATATGCAAGCAATCGAGGCATTTTCCAGAATTGCCCAGGAACTCGGACAGTCTTCTGCACCCCCAAAAAGTTCTGAACCTACTATTTTACCAACGGTAGGGAGGTCAGTAGTTGTCGAGTCAGCACCTACAGCACAGCAAGCTGAACTACAGGTTTCTCAGTTTGATGTGGTAAAGCTCAATGGAAGTCGTCAAGAGGTAAAACCAGACAGCAATAAAGCCCAATATTTTACCGAAGACTTAGAAAATGGTACCTGCTTAAAAACGGTTGAGATTCCCGATTGCACAAGAAACAATACTGTGCAACTGGAAAAATATCCACTTCTTGTCAAACGTCTGATCTCATTCGCGGCTCACCGCCTCGCCAATTCAGCAGAACACAGGGAATCTCAAATCAGAGGGGAAATTACCTACGAAAACTGGCTAACCAATCAGCTACTAATGGAAACGCCAACAATGCAGCGAGTGCAGGAACTTGGAGGATACGAAGCGTCAATGGAAAAGGTAATTAAAGATGCGATTAAAGACCCCCGATATATTGACTCTCAATTGAGAATTAGAGAGTGTCAAATCCAGTTGCAAGCTCTTAAGCGATCGCCTCCTATCCTTCCTTCTGAGGAACATTATATTAAAGCAAAGCGCCAAGTGCTGCGATACCTTAAATCTGATAAAAAACCCAAGTACTTGTCAAATCGGGAACGGTGGCATCTAGCGCAACTTAGAGTGGGAAAGACACCTGAAGAATGGGGATATCTGGATCACGGTTATGAAGCGTTAACAGAGCCAACATTAACATCGTTTCTCCTGAATGGAGAACCACTAGCACATATCACAAGGAATAGTTACGGTGTGCTTTGCCTCAACTCACCCCAAGTAATGTTTGTTGACATTGACCTTAATTATGAGGATGATGAAGTTTCTACTGAGGCTACTCCTTGGGGGAGAAGGAAAGCGGTACAAGAAAAAGAGATTAAGAGAGCGATCACCTCAGTAGCTAACAACCTTGCTCTCACTTTTCGAGTTTATCGCACTGCGAAAGGATTAAGACTTTTGGAAATGTCGCGGTTGTGGGATGCTACTAACGTAGAATCATCCACTGTGCTAGAAAAAATGGGATGTGATCGCTTGTACCAAAAGCTCTGCATTGCTCAGGACTGCTACAGGGCGCGACTAGAGATTAAACCTTGGCGATATGGTGACACTGTTTGTCATTTTGTTAAGGTTATTGGCAATGCTAACAATACTGAGCAGGCGATCGCGGTTCAGAGAATTCACGATGAGTATTGCTTGGGCGACGGACAATTAGCGTAACGTTACGGCAATTAGGGGTTTGAAGCGTTGCAACAGACAAGTGTATAGATAAAGTACAGATCCCCGACTTCTTCAAGAAGTCGGGGATCTTGTTTCTCACGAATATTTAGGATTGCTATAGAACAGTGAAAGGATATTACGTGTTGAATTGAGCAATTCCCACAGGACAAGCAACATTTGTCCCGCCTAACCCACAATAGCCATTAGGGTTTTTCGCTAGGTACTGCTGATGGTATTCCTCGGCATAGTAAAATTCAGGAGCATCGAGAATTTCAGTGGTTATTTTTCCATAATCTGAAGCACTCAGAGCTTTCTGATAAGCTTGTTGCGATGCTTCTGCTAGCTTTCTTTGATTTTCAGAATACACGTAAATTCCTGAACGGTATTGAGTACCTACGTCGTTACCCTGACGCATTCCTTGAGTGGGGTTGTGGTTTTCCCAGAAGACTTTTAGTAACTCGGAATAACTAATGACTTTTGGATCAAAGACGACTTGTACCACTTCATTGTGACCTGTGCGTCCAGAACACACTTCTTTATAAGTCGGGTTAGGAGTGACACCAGCAGCATAACCAACTGCTGTACTGTAAACTCCTTCTAGCTGCCAGAATTTGCGTTCTGCACCCCAAAAGCACCCCATGCCAAACGTTGCAATTTCCATTCCTTCTGGAAATAGCGGCTTGAGGGGATGACCGTTAACATAGTGACGATCCGGTACTGGCATTTTTTCTGCTCGTCCTGGCAAAGCTTCTTCAGGAGTGGGCAGGCTTAACTTTTTACCAAATCCAAATAACACCATTGATTTTTACTCTGGGTTTTTATGAGAGTATTCTTTACCTTACTTAATATTGTACAAATAGTCGTTGTAGTAAGCAGCCGGTGTGGTGGGCGGGTTTCCCGACTTGTAGCACCTGGCGTGCTGCTAGATTTTTTCGTGTTATATCATGTCCGGCTAATTAGTTGTGATTACCAAATATGTGCAACAACCGGAAAATCCTCTTTTTCCCTGCTCGGGTGCCCCCTGCTCCCTGCCGTCTTAATGATAAGTCTTTCACCGGACATGATATTAGACTCGGTCATCGTATGGCGGACTCTTGAATTCCGCCGAAATGCGTTAAACAACAGCAGGATCACAAACAACTGAAACGCAAGCATGTACCAAAGGTAGCAAAGGACCAAGTTGTTCTTGCCCATTAACCGCTAAATCGCTATGACATAAATAGACTCTCTCGGACACGCGAGCAAGCAAATCTGCCAGAATTATTCGCAGTCTTTGTTCTTCTGCTAATTTTTCATCTTCTACTGTCCAAGGTTCGCCCAGCCTTTCTTGGAGGAAGAATGGTGCACCGAATAAAGTTGCCGCACCGCCTTTTGCCCACAAAGGCGAACCTGTATCCAGCCAGAACTGCCAACGGTGAGATCGTCTAGAAGAGCGGTATTGGAAGATGGTAGCCAATGTGACAGCGTTTGACTTCGGTCCTATGGGATAAACGGGGTAGGGATTAGCGGTAATGGTAGCACGCCGTAGTAGTTGGATAAATTCGGCAATTCTTGAGTGAGGTGAAGTGCCCGAACCTTGGGTTTCTTCTTTCAATGAAGGAGAAACAGAGGAGGTTTGCCGCAATCTCGTATCAATTTCCCAGTAGTGCTGTGCGGTTTCCAATAGTTCCCGCAGTGCTGCCAATTGGTCGTAGGGGAGATTGTTGCCATTCCACAAGAAACGCTGAATTGCCCTATCTAAAAGAGAAATGGGACTGGGAATCAAGCGCAGTTCTTGTTGTGTTTTTTGGGTTTCTAACCACTGCAATATATTACCATAAGCCGTGGTTGCTGCGTAACCCAGTCTATCCCAGCGGTCAAACGCCGTGACAGGTAGCAACTTGGGTTGGTCTGGATGGGGTACAAAGCAGTAGTCTGCTATCAAGCCAGCGCGGACGGGATCAATGTGGGGAAATGAGGGAGGGAGGGAGGGAGGGTTTTGTTGTATTTTTTCTTCCTTTTCTCGTCCGATTCCAGAAACTTCCTTGCTTAACACAACTAACATCTCTGCAACAGCATCTCGATCCACTAAACGTCCTAAGCCGGGATAAACTAAGGCAAGGACGGTCAGCAATCCTCTGATGATCGGCGAACTTATCAAGGGGCGTTGGTCGTTGAGAGGCTGTATTTGGATGTTTTGCTTGGTAAGGATTTCTGTGAGGGTATAACGGGCGATCGCATCTAAACCTGGTGCAATGATCGCCACTTCGTTTGGCTGTACTTGCTTCTCCTTAACAGCTTTAACAATCACCTCTGCTGTTTGCCGCAATAATTGGGCGCGGGAGGTGGTTTGAATGGATTGCACTGCTGCTGGTAAGCTTAAAGGCATGACCTGTTCTGTTATCAGCGAAAGCATCGGTATGGTGCTAGCTTCTCCAAGGCATGAAAAGGGACGCTGAGTCAAAACTTCTTGCCGACAACGTGCTGATAATCCTTCTAAATAATTGGGGTCAGATCCTAGTCCCAAACGCACCACACTATCGGGATTGTAGCTAAATGCCCCCACTGCATCGTTATTTAGAAGCAACTCAAACAGGTGGCGCGATAAGGCAGGATAATCTTGGACATCATCAGCCAGCACTGCTTGATAGCGTTTGCTAAGCTGTTGCTGATAAATTGGATCGCTTAAGAGGTATTGGCCGTAAACTTCGGTCATGATTCCATAGGTGAGAAATCCTCTTTCTAGACACCAGTTACGCCAATTGAGTAGCAAAGATGTTATGAGTTCAGGTTCTAGGTTTGTACTATTCTCTTGCTGAGCGATGGCGTTGAGCAAAACGTCATTAATTTTCTCACACGCTATGCCACTATAAGCCCCTAGTTGCAATAAATCCAAGATACGACGTACTGATCGATACTCTTGATCTCCCGCGCGACGCAAAATTCCCTCGTCCAATTGGGAACGCCAAAGTTTGGTTGCTAGTTCCTGTTCAGTTTCTGGACGCAGCCGTACTGGAAATTGCCCATTTAATTCCAATAACTGAATAAGCAAAGGCCAAAACAAACTCACTTCATCCTGAATAAAGCCCAAGGGTGTCTTGCAACGAACTGGATATTTTCCGGAAGTGGCTGTAACAATTTTATCCGCTAACTCCCGACGATTTTCATCATTGGCTGCCAAAACTAAGACTCCTGGTTCTATTTGATGAAGATACAAGGGTCTTGGTATATTCTCGCTATTTTTTTGCCCTTGGTTTTTCGTATAATATGACTCTTTGAAGCTAGTTTCACTCAACACCCAATTACAAAACTGCTTTACCAAGCGAGCAGTCTTACCACTGCGGCTAGGTCCTGTTACCCAAAGGGAATCCCAAATCATAAATCATCTCCTTGGAGATTTTTTCAGACATTTCGTACGTTAACTTAAGTTTAAGAGTCATAAAACTATGCTGGATGATTACCAACAATGATTATTTCTATTTTTCGCCAAAAAATATACCCTTTTCTAGTAGCCTCTTACAGATGGTACTTACGCACCTCAGAGCGTTCTCTAGACGAGGCTTACAAAGCGGCATTGCAGATTAAGGCAATAGAAGATAAAGATTTTAATAGTAGTAAAATAGACATTACATCAACTAAGTACAGCCGTAATGTCATGGACTATTTTGAGTCATACCTAAAAAAACAATTAAAAATTGTCCGAATGCGGCTAACAGAATTTAAGGCAAGCCGTTTTTTTCTGAGCGAATCTAATCAAAAAGCTGCAAATGAATTCGGTATACAGTTTCCACAGCCTTCTGTGATTTTACAAAAACTCACATTCATTGATGAAATCACAGCAAAATACACCAATTTGGACGAATTACATTCCCAAGTTCAAATTAATAAAGATAATAGTTTAATAAAAATACAACCCTCAAGTAATCAATTAAAACAACAGAACTTATCAACTCAGAGATTAGATAATAATATATCTCAAAATAAGGCAAATGCGACAGGGGTTCTACCGCGTTCGATTCTTAGTACTTTTACTCGTTTGCAAGTTGAGTTAGACCCCCAAGCAGAACAAGATGTCGTTAAAAACTTCCGTAATACACAAAGAAGAACAATAATATCTGTCAAATTCCTGCTTCTCCTTATTATAGTTCCTATTTTGACTCATCAATTGTCAAAATCTCTGATTGTTGGGCCGATTGTGGACCGTACTTTTCAAAAAAACTCTGCGAATGAAGCTGGTCTGTTCCTGAATTTTGAAATGGAAGAAGAAGCTCTCGAAAAGCTAGAAAAATTTGAAGAGAGAATAAAATTTGATAACTTGCTGCTCAATGCCGAACCATTATCTCTTGAGCAGATGGAAAATCAGATAAAAACAAAGGCTCATGAAATTTCTGAGGAATTTAGTGAGACTAGTTCTAATGCCCTGAAAAATGTTTTTGCTGATATATTGTCTGTTATTGCGTTTTCCTGCTTGTTGCTTGTTAGTAAAAAAGAAATAGCGGAACTCAAAGATTTCTTTGACCATATTGTCTACGGTCTTAGTGACAGTGCCAAGGCATTTATTATAATTTTGTTTACTGATATTTTTGTGGGTTTCCACTCTCCTCATGGTTGGGAAGTTATTTTAGAAGGTGTTTCGCGCCATTGGGGATTACCAGCAAATCACGGTTTTATATTCCTATTTATTGCTACATTTCCAGTGATTTTAGATACGATATTCAAATACTGGATATTCCGTTATTTGAATCGTGTATCGCCCTCTGCTGTTGCTACATATCATAATATGAACGAGTGAGATAGCAGTCCTAAAGGATTTGTGAAAAAACAAGATGTCCAACTTTGTAAGAATTGTCGGGCATCTGAATCTCAATTCTCTAAAAAGAAAATCATGGTGCTGGATGCCTGACAATTGACAGTTGATAACTGATAATTGAATGATCATCAGTGGTGAGGGGTAAGATGTAAGCAATTTTCATCACAGCCCAGGCTTGCCAATCGTTGCTTAAACATATGCCCTATGTCACGCAGTTTAGAAAAAATGATCAAAAAGACATTTGTCGCAATGGGGCAAAGTGCCGTATCTTTACGAGCGATAAGCCGCAGGCTTGACTCTAAGTCCTTCGGACACCCTGCGCGAACGCGTATCGCCATCAGTCTCCCTATAGCCCCTATAATTCTGTTATTATTTATGCAACCTTTGGGGCATTTAGCATTGAGTCCACCACAGTGTCGGGTGACAAAATGGCAACTACCAGTATCCTCTCAAGCTCCATTACAGGACAAAATTGTTCAACAGCAAACAGCCCCACCTCCATTAGTACCCATTGCGAAGTCACCGTTTCCTTGTTGCGAGGGCGATACTTCTTGTTTGGATAGTCAGTTATGGGGCGAAAACAGTCAATCACCAGATAAAAAAGCTTTGTTGACAGCTGTAGATCGCAGTTTGCAGTACCTTTCTTCTAGCGATGCGGCGGGGGTGTATCAACAGTATCCGGTGGTGGGAATGACACGCGATCGCGTTATCAAAAGTTTGCAAAGATTCCGAGAACTGGTATTAAAATCTAAATCTGCTGTAGAACTTAATGCAGCAATAGCAAAGGAATTTGTTTTTTACCAGTCAGTGGGGGGAGACAAAAAAGGCTCGGTGCTGTTTACAGCATACTATGAACCAGTTTATGCTGCTAGTCGTGTTCCTACTCCAGAGTTTCGCTATCCTGTTTATCGCATACCACCTGATATTAGCTCATGGCAAAAACCTCATCCCACACGCTTGGAACTAGAAGGTGCCGATGGGTTGCAAGCTTCAATTGGTAGATTGCGGGGGTTAGAGTTGTTTTGGTTTCGCGATCGCCTAGAACCGTATTTAGTGCAGATTCAAGGTTCAGCCAAACTTCGACTTCCTGATGGCACTCAAACAACAATAGGTTATGCTGGTAACACCGCTTACAACTACAAGAGTATCGGGCGAGAACTGGCGAACGATGGTAAGTTACCGCTTGAGGGTTTGACGATGCCGAAGATCCTCAACTATTTTCAGAAGTATCCACAAGAGTTAAATGTTTATATCCCTCGCGATCCCAGCTTTGTGTTTTTTCAAGAAAACCACGGTGCACCCGCACAAGGTTCTATCAAAGAACCACTAACCGCTGAACGCTCAATTGCAACAGATAAATCGCTTATGCCTCCTGGTGCTTTGGCGTTGATTCGCGCCCCCTTCCCTTTTGTTAATTCTGTTACTAAACAAATGGAGCATCGAATTGTCAGTCGGTATGTTCTTGATCAAGATACGGGAGGTGCAATTAAAGGTGCGGGGCGAGTAGATTATTTTTTAGGTTCAGGTAAGATAGCAGGCGATCGCGCTGGTGTGACTGTTAGTCATGGGCAGTTATATTATTTGTTGCTTAAATCTCATCAATAATAGTAATTATTAGTCAGACTTTATAAAAAACTAGATCTAAAATTACCTCAAACTTAGATCTGACAAAGTTTTTACAGCGCTTTTGAGGTACGTGAGGTACACCAATTTCAGGGATGGTTTTTAAACTTTGAATTTGAATCGGTTGCTGTACCTCATAAACATCGAATCTGCTGTAGATCGATTAGATATCTATCCTCAACATAATTCGATTTGAGGCCTTTTTTCCATATCAATATACAGCTTAATAAAAGCGTCAATCGTCAAAAATCAGAAGTAAAACAGGCTTTATATCTAGCTTTTAGACCTAGGTCTTGTACCTGACACTTGTTATAAACTACTGTATTTTTTGTCCAGCAAGAGTTTGAGATATAAGACGGACTTTATTTATTTAGCTGTGACTTTAATCATGGTTTTTTGATATTACTAAGTGTTGCTTTAATATCAATCCTTCTTTAGATATAAATTTTTATTTTTATTTTTAAAGAAGAGTTTATACATTTCATTTATAAAAATCAAAACACTTCATAAATTTTTATTAGTTGATTGAATTCTTTTATGAGATATTAGTGATATCACGCTTCTCACCTTGTTATTTTTATAACTTATAGGTGAGAAGTATTTATTAACTTTGTAAAAATTCAACATATGATGTTATATTGACTGAAATTTTGGGTAGAAATAACTTTTACTCTTGTTTGGAACTACAAAAATTTATCTGGCGTCTTACGTAGGTAGAGTGTTAGCCACTCTACCAAAAGTTGCTCATCTTAGCCAGACAGTAGAGTGGTGCGAAAGCGAGTTTATATTTCTCATTGATTGTGCGTAAATCCGAAATACTATCTTTTCAGTTTGTATATAAGTATATTCATGACTCAGTGAGTCTAATATCTTATTTCTCCGCAATATATTGATAGGTTAATAATGGGGTTTGAAAGTGTTCAGGATATTAGTTGATGCTGATTTAATATTAGAGGCTTTGATGAATCGTAATAACTCTGTAGGAGATGTCAGTGAGTTATTAGATAGAGTACATCCGTGGGTTCAAATGTACATAACAGATATTGGTTGGCAAAAAATTCACACATATGCAAGTCGTTTGCAAAATACAAATATCGCTGAACTAGTGATTAATTGGCTGCAAGACAAAATCCAAGTCTGTACTATCGATCAAACTATTCTCCAACAAGCACGTTTTTCACCTCTTCAAGATTTTGAGTCTGCTGTAGAACTCGTTTGTGCCACTGATGAAAAACTGGATGCGATTGTTACCCATAACTATGATGATTTTGCCCAAGTACGAAATAAATTTTGGATTTGGTCTGTTGCAGAATTGTGGATGCGTGCAAATCTGGAAAGCCAAATAGGTACAACTAGATCTATTTTATAGTAATTTAAAATACCCTACCTACAAAAAGCCCACTACGGAGTCTACGGGAAGTCTTATGCCTATAGTAGACTCCCTTGACGCGCTTGTCGGACTCGTGTGAAGGGAGGAGATACGGGTATGTCTATCCTATGGTACACCAGCAACAGATCCAAAAAATACGAAAAAACTCGCTACTAGTCCGCAAGCCAAAGAGCGATAGTTATAAATAGCAGAACCTTTACAAGGCAGCCATTAAGCTATTGGGGCGAATAAGTGATTACGAGTTCGTGTGCTTGTTTATAGATTCAGTGAATGAATTCAAGGTTAGCTACACAATTGACGATAAGCCGGAGGCTGATAGCATGTCCGTATCGTATGATCTTAGCGTACGTTAACATCCATAGTGTAGTTTAAGGCACCATTACCACTATTTTGTTGGGCTACGTTAGTACCAGGACCGCTCAGTTCTACACTCACAGAAGATGATGGGGGATTGTATCGTGCTGATACTTCCACCTTGTGTTCACCAACTGATAAATAAGGTGACAAATTAACCTTAACGTTTTTATCGTTGTTAATTTGCTTGACAACTTTACCATTTACAGTAACTTCACCCGTCATTTGAGCATTTGATGTATTGATGCTCAAGATATGCGGTTGACTTAAATTCGCTGCACTTAGCTGAAGTGAGCTTTTTTGATATCCAAAGGAATCACCAAAGCTAGAGTGTTGGCTAGTGAATGTCGTGGATCTGTTCATATCCCTACTCCTGTGTGTTGGAACAACAACGGAAAAATCTTCGCTGCTTTCGTCGTAATCGTCATCGTCATAACTGTCTGTTGGAACAACAACGGAAGAATCATGACCATTTTCGTCACTGTTGTCTGTCTGAACAATAACAGAAGAAGTCCTCTGGCTGGTATGTCCGCTATTGCTGTCTGTCTGAACTACAACAGAGGAAGTTTTCTGGCTACTACGGACGAAATTTTGTGCAAAAGCTGTACTTACACTTAGAAGCACTAGACAGCTTGCAAGAATCACTAATTTACTCATGATGACATAACCAGATTGAAGTAACAGCAGGTACACAATTAGCCCATTCAATTGTTTAAATAATTGCGTCACCTGCTGATAGCTGGAGAATATGTTAGGCGGGAAGAAAAATTTCACTCGGTAGTGTAAACTTAACAGAAATTTCTGCGTTCACAAAAGTGATCCCTAGCAATGAAACCGAAGTTCCCGCCTGCTAGGGACTTCGGAAAATAGAGAGTTTTGAAATCAGTCGTTAGGACTATCTTACCTATTGGAAAAAGGTGCTCTTGGTGATTTTACGTGCACAGGAACGTTGACATCAACATTAATGTCTTTTACAGGGTCATAACCCCTGCGGTTACCACCTTCAAAATTTTGATTCACAGTGCGACGTTGTTCGCAACGACCATCATTGATACAAACTTGCTTTCCTGTGCTGACAGCAGTGCTACCGCTACAACCTGGAGAACTTTGACGATTAACTCTTGTAGATTGGCTTGCTTCTCTGGAAATCGCTATTTGTGTTCCAGCAGTGACACCAATACATCCTGCTGACGCAGAAGGGGTTAAGGAAGGAATAAAGAAGGGGGAAACAGCTGTTAGAGAGAACAAGCCCAGAGAAAGTAGTTTGGATTTCATGTATGTACCCTTGGTATTATTGACAAGTTGTTGTGGTTGTTGAACTGTAAGTACTATTTGCGCTGTTAGAGCCACTGCGTACAGTGTTTGTTCGGACTACTCGTCTGCCGTTACAGTAGCTTTGTGTTGTGCGAGGATATCTCAAACTCCGCAGACGCTGATCAAGACTGTATTGTCGAATGTTTCTTCTAGAATTGGGTACCCGACGAGAAGGATAGGTGGTTCTGTAAGTAGGTCTTCTGTCTCTAATTGTGATACCACCTTCTTCATCGATTGTTACCCTACTAGTACTACCTTCGACATCAATGTCATCTGCGATCGCAATTTTCGCAGGTAGTGCAATCAGCGCGGAGAGTACCACTAGTAATGAAATAGTTTGTCTGGCAGGCATGACTTAATTCCTCTGTTCCTAAAATACAACCGACTTTCATATAGTAAAACTAGGAAATCGGTAAAATATGTATCAACTCCTCACCTATAACACACCGCTGCACTGTCAACAGACACTCGCAATTTTCTGTAAACTGGTGAGTTATTTGGGGTTGCTTTGTCACATAGATCCAGCAACACCCAATGGCTAATTAGCAGGAACTGCTATATATTTCCGGAGTTGAACTCATCAGGAGTTTGGCAGATGCATGACCCAACACCAACAGCAGCTTGAGACGGCAAACTAAATACAGACTGGTACTTGAGGCTTAACGACGGTAAGGAATATAAGATCCTCTGTTTTGTCTATTTCGTTGCAGTTGCTCGCTTTTTTGAGAAGCATACTGGTCAACACTACTGTTATCGATCGCAGCACCATTTTGGTCGATGCGCTGCTTAGCATTTTGTCTTCCAGAACGGGGGTGACCAGTTTTTTGCTGAATGCTGTATTGGTCTGCTGCCTGATTCACTCGGCTATTTTCACCACCAACTGTAGAATTTTGATTAATCTCCTGCTTGGTCACAGCTTCGCCAGCGAAAGCTACAGTTGGTATTACCATCACAGCAGCGACCAAAAGACCCAGGGTCAAGGTTTTTTTCACCATTTTTAACTACGTCCTAAATTATGAATTGATTGTGAAACAGTGGCGTTGCTTAAGTAGTTAAAGAATTAACTGATACTAAAGAGTTTGCAACGCTTTTTGATGTCATCAGTATATTAGTAGCCACGGTAGACGCCACTGCGACCACGAACATTTTGACGCTGGTTGTTGTTGGTTTCGCTGTATTGGTCAGTGCTAGAACCATCGACAGCCGAACCATTTTGAATGGTGGTTTGACGAGCACCTTGGTCTTGAGGAGTTCTGCCGGAACGACCGTAGTTGCGATAGCCATAGTCAGAGCGATAGCCAGTGCGAGGGCTTCTTGCACTTTGCCCTTGATGGCTGTTGGTGATGGAGGTTTGAGTCACGCTACTACCGTTGACAGCAGCACCGTTTTGCTCTGTATACTGGTCAACGTTTTGTGATTGACCTGCGAATGCGGCGGTTGGAGCAATCATCAAACCTGCAGCCAGTAAACCGAAAGCAATAGATTTGTTCAACATAATTTTTTGACCTTGTTAGTTGTGTGTGTGTTGTGAAACTGAAAACTTATTTGTTGTGGTGAAAGCATGGCGTTGCAGTTTGAGCAAATATTTGGCAACGCCAAAGCAGCAAATCAATGACTAGTTAGCCTTTTGGCGCTGGTTGTTGTTGGTGCGGCT
>JAHHGV010000037.1 GCA_019359695.1 Brasilonema angustatum HA4187-MV1 | reverse complement strand
CATGACCATAGCGGTTGACGCTAGTGCGAGGGCTTCTTGCATTTTGCACTTGGCGGCTGTTGGTTGTGGAGGTTTGAACTGTAGAACTACCGTTTACTGCTGCACCATTTTGCTCTGTATACTGGTCAACGCTTTGTGATTGACCTGCGAATGCGGCGGTTGGAGCAATCATTAAACCTGCAGCCAGTAAACCGAAAGCAATAGATTTGTTCAACATGATTTTTTGACCTTGTTAGTTGTGTGTGGTGAAACTGAAAACTTATCTGTTGTGGTGAAAGTATGGCGTTGCATTTTGAGCAAATATTTGGCAACGCCGAAGCAGCAAATCAATGACTAGCGACTAACGAGCATTTTGGCGCTGAGTGTTGTTGGTGCGGCTGTTTTGGTCAGTGGTAGAACCATCAGTTGCTGCACCACTTTGCTTGGTCGTTTGGACACCATTTTGATCTTGGTTAACTTTGCCAGTACGACGGTAAGTGCTGCTACCGTAAGGATATCCGTGGCGGTTGATAACAGTAGTGCGAGGGCTTCTTGCATTTTGCACTTGGCGGCTGTTGGTTGTGGAGGTTTGAGTTGTGGCACTTCCGTTAACTGCTGCACCGTTTTGCTCTGTATACTGGTCTGAACTCTGTGATTGACCTGCGAATGCGGCGGTTGGAGCAATCATCAAACCTGCAGCCAATAAACCGAAAGCAATAGATTTGTTCAACATGATTTTTTGACCTTATTAGTTGTGTGTGGTGAAACTGAAAACTTATCTGTTGTGGTGAAAGTATGGCGTTGCATTTTGAGCAAATATTTGGCAACGCCGAAGCAGCAAATCAATGACTAGCGACTAACGAGCATTTTGGCGCTGAGTGTTGTTGGTGCGGCTGTTTTGGTCAGTGGTAGAACCATCAGTTGCTGCACCACTTTGCTTGGTCGTTTGGACACCATTTTGATCTTGGTTAACTTTGCCAGTACGACGGTAAGTGCTGCTACCGTAAGGATATCCGTGGCGGTTGATAACAGTAGTGCGAGGGCTTCTTGCATTTTGCACTTGGCGGCTGTTGGTTGTGGAGGTTTGAGTTGTGGCACTTCCGTTAACTGCTGCACCGTTTTGCTCTGTATACTGGTCTGAACTCTGTGATTGACCTGCGAATGCGGCGGTTGGAGCAATCATCAAACCTGCAGCCAGTAAACCGAAAGCAATAGATTTGTTCAACATAATTTTTTAACCTTGTCAGTTGTGTGTGTTGTTTTCGTATTTGTTGTTTTTTGTGAGAGTGAACACCGTTGCCACCGTACGTAGGTATTTAGATGTATTTCTACCTTAAGGAGTTCCTTGTGGTGTTTGTTTCTCTGTTTGTTTTGCTATTGAGAGCTACATTGTCGAGTTACATCATTCCGCAATTATCCAAAAGATTTTTGAAAAATATTTTAAGCCGTTTATTTGCCCTCTGGTTCACCCTTCCCCCCCTAGAGATGACTAGAGATAGAAGTGAATTATATACTTTAATGTTTTAACCAAAGATTTTAAGTGCGTCAAGACCTGGACAAAAGTTTTTGGACAAAATTTTTTGGGCACAAGTTTTTTTTGGTGCTAGGATCTACGGCTAAGGTTAGATATATACGCGCTATAGCTGTGAAACAAAAGGCAAAACCACGGATAGCTTTTCTACGTGAAAAGGCAGGACTGACCCAGCTTGAGCTTTCACGCCTCGTGGGCGTGACTGAAAGCACTATTCAGAACTGGGAAAGCGGAAGGACGGGGACAGAACACATTGAGAGAATTATTAGATTTTGCAAAGCTCTGAATTGCCAAGTGGAAGATTTAGTTCAATACATAAGTGATTCACCAGAGGAGCCTGCTGCAAAACCTAGTTCACTAAGCGAGATACATCATTTATTAGGAACTGAGGAGGTTTCCCTCACTCCCAGCTTTGAATCTGAAGTTGTTCCAAAACGATAAGTTAGTCATTAGTCAAAAATCAAGCTCAAGGGTCATCAGTTATTATTTCTGTTACCCATCCCCAAAGGAGACCGCAAAGCCCCCACCCCCCTCACTTCCTGCCAGAGAGTGTCTACCGTTACAAATTGATAGCCTTGTTCCATAAGTTGAGGAATGAGGATTTCTGTCGTTGCGGTGACATCTTGTCCGCCGCACATACCGTCATGCAAAACAATTAGTGAACCATTACAGACCTGCTGGAGAATTCGCTGCACCACAGTGGCGATTCCTGGTCTTACCCAGTCCTCCGGTACAACGCTCCACATAACAGGTCGATAGTTCCATTGATTTAGTAATTTTAATGTTGTAGGTGTAAACAAACCATTGGGTGGACGGACATCGCGCACTTTATCGGGTGTCAGATCACAAGCATTGTAAATAGCAGCTTGGGTTTTTTCTAAGCTCTGTTGAAGTTCTGTTGGGGACAGCATGGGAAAATTTTGATGATCATAGCCATGCAATCCGATCCAATGTCCGCGATCGCACACCTGTTTGGCTATACCTGGCGATCGGTTAACGCAAGCGCCTAGCCAGAAGAAACTTGCCGTAACATTGTAACGCTCTAAAACTTTCAGCAGTTGTGGCGTGTATTGAGGATGTGGACCATCATCAAATGTCAGTGCGATAATTTTGGAATTTGCATCACCACACCAAAGACAGTTAGGAAACGTTGGTTTGAGGATGCGATAGAAAATCGGAAATAATGGAGCCAGTTGCATCTCGACCTACCTGCTGCTTTTGGTTTTATGTACTGTAATATAACGAAAGCGTAGTCATCTGTTCCGGATTTTTCCAACTTTTTTATCAGATGTTCTTTTGCTGTATAGCAGTCGCCAAAGCCGTTAGGACAAGTCGGCGGTAGACACCTTCAAAGCGCGTATATTGTGAATTTATTGTTGTCCTAAGCTTCCTGTCCGTTGCTATATGTCAAGAAAAAGGGAGTGTAAGGGGAGCCAGTGCCGGGGTGAGGCAGTCCGGTCTTGGGGGTTTCCAACGCCAGAACAAGCGTGAGGGAACCCTCCTATGGCACAAAGGCACAAAGTGCCACGCTACGCGCTTCAGTACTGGTTCCCCATGAGGAACTGCCGAAAGGGTTCCCCGACTTGAGGCCTCTGGCGTGGTAAGGGCATTGTCCTCCCCTATACCCCTACACCCGCGTGTTTTGGTCAAATCAATTGAAAAACGCTGTAACGATCACTGTTACTTGTTGCATAAATTATTTGAGATACTTATCGCACCAGTTCACCATCTCCCAAAGTGCATGAGCAACTCCTTCACGAGAGCGATAGCCGTGGTCTTCTAAAGGTAACACTACCAAGCGAACAGTTGCTCCCAGCCCCTTAAGCGCTTCATACAGTCGTTCCGTTTGTAGTGGATAAGTGCCAGGATTGGTATCTTTGTCCCCATGAATCAGTAAAAGTGGTGCTTTGATTTTAGCTGCATGAGTAAAAGGAGACATATGAATGTAAGTTTGTTGTGCCTCCCAGAAATTGCGTTGCTCTCCTTGAAAACCAAAAGGAGTGAGAGTTCGGTTATAAGCCCCACTCCTACCAATACCTATGCTAAATAAATCAGTGTGTATTAGCAAATTTACTGCTGTAAACGCACCGTAAGAATGTCCACCAATACCAATACGTTTGGGGTCGGCAATACCACGCTCTACCACATAGTCTACTGCTGCTTGTGCTCCCGCAATCAACTGCTCTACATAAGTATCATTTGGCTCTACATCGCCTTCGCCAATAATCGGTAAAGTCGGACCAGAAAGAACTGCATAGCCTTGAGTGAGAAGAAATAAAACAGAAGCACGGCTGGGACGGCTGAAAGTGTTTTCAGATTTCGTAATCTGTCCTGCAAATTCTTTATCTTTAAATTCTTCTGGATAAACCCAAAATAACATCGGCAGAGGACCATCACGCTTAGCATCATAACCAGGAGGCAGATACAGTTTTGCTGAGAGTTGCACACCATCAGCCCGTTGATATTTTACCAACTCACTGTAAACTCCAGCCAACTGAGGAGCAGGGTCTTGATAATGAGTTAGCGCGATAGGACTTTGGTTCTCGCGACGGTTTAAGAGAAAATAATTGGGTGGCTCAGTTTGAGATTGGCGACGAATAATCACAGTTTGTGCTTCATCATCCAGCACATAAGCGATTTCCTCTAGATATGGGTCTTGAGATTGCCATAGGCGTTGCTTCTGTCCTGTTTCTAAATCGAAGCAATCTAAAAACGGATACGCTCCATTGGGTGAAGCTCCTCGCCCATTAAGGTAAATGATATTGCCTTGTGGTGTAAAGCGCAGAACTTTATACCTGTAAGGTCCTATAGTCATTAAGGCTGACCCAGGATCAGTGTATTTATCTTCATAACTACGGTCAAAGAGTAATTGCGGCGGTGTTTCAGGCGCTTGGGGATATATGCGCCAGATTCGTTGTTTACGGGTATCGTACCATCGTTCCGAAACCAAAGCGACATCTTCTTTACCCCAAGCAAGGTTCGCAAAGCGGTACTCAGATTCCCAGAGTTGCTTTGGTGTATCTGTAAAAGGAGCATCCAATTCAAATAAAGCATCGCGTTTGGGAACGTCCTTTGTTGGATCACCTTCGTCTAAAGCTTCTAGCCAAGATAATGTCGCTTTTACATCGGTGCGCCAAGAGATTCCCCTACGTCCTGTGCGGACTTCATCAAATTTAGTTGTACGACGGACAAAAAGAGGGACGTCAGCAACCTCATAAACCCATTTTCCTATATCATCAATAACTTCAATTTTTTTGGGAAAATACGAGATTGGAACTTCGTTAGAAAACGGTCGGTGCAGCGTGGTGAGTAGGATAAATTTGCTATCAGGCGAAGGTATGGCTTCATGAATGAGACTGCTAGACACTAACAAAGTACGTTGACCATCTAGCATTACTTTCTCCAAGGTAGAGGTTAAGTAGTATTCAAGTAGTGCCTCATCGTGAGGATTTTGCAGTAGATTTGTGTAGGTGCGAGTTGGGCTTTTACCTTTGAGATTTTCTTGAATAAGCGGTCCTGGTGGAACGGCTGGTTCAGAGGGAGGTTTGGGGCGATGATCCAAAATGAACTTGCAAATAAGCGTCTCATCTGACAGCCAACGATAGGGTTCTCCATATGCAGCGTTGAGAACTGGCTGTGTTAACTGCTTGGGAATAAAATCTGCAACATCCACAAACCATAATTCCAGTCCTGTTGCTTGAGTCAGAGTAAAAGCAAGTTTTCGGCTATCAGGTGACCACTTTAGGTAACCAATCTGGGCGTTGTCAGGAAGCCCCACGGTTTTGCTCATCTCTAAGAAAGGGAACCTCCTAACTCTCATGGTTTGAAAAGGGTTAGGATGAGCAGGTGCGTTCGTTTTGGGATTGATCAAAAAACCTGCCAGAGGAACTTCCGTTTCTGCAAGCAAGGAAATGGGAACCAACAATGGTCTTTCCAACTCTACCATCCATTCTCTGTTGGGAGACAGCAGAATAGCGGGTGGCGATGGAGCATCCAGAATTTGGTTAATCGGTTCTGGAGGAGATTGCCAGAGTTGTTCAATAATCGGGTGATTTATAGAGAGATTGTCCATTTCGAGTCGGATGTTGGCAAGTTCATATTCCAAATTACCAACACCTGACTTAGAATACATCCAGAAAAGCTCACTTTGCTACTAGTGTGTTGAGACTTCTACATTGCTTCTTATAAGCAGATTAACTTTATTCAAATGTAAAATGTCCGCCACGAGGGAAACGTAGTGAGTAAGGAATCTAGATTCAATCAAAAGCAATTTTTGTAGGGTACGGACTCTATTTTTGATTTTTCAATGTTCACTTACTTTATTTGAAGTAATATTAGATACTTTTACTCCCAAACAGAGAACTATCTAGACTCAGCTATTTCTCACAAAAGTATAACCTCAGCCATAATTTCAACATCTTGTTTTTACAGATTTATGCGGAGTCTTTTAAAACTAAGTAGGAATAAACAGAACTACGAAGAGAGAAAGTACTGAAACTCTGAGCAATGAGTTATGACTTATCACTAATCACAACCCAAACGAGTTAACTTTATTTGTGTCGGCTTACTTATTCCTTAAGGTTTTTAAAGTTATTTCTTCTGAAAGATGACTAAAACTATTGCAGTGTTAAACTTAATATTAATCGCAACAAAAATGGAAGGTATTTAACAAATGAACATCATCGCGTGGGTGGTCTTAGGCCTTTTAGCCGGTGCAATTGCTAAAGCTATCTATCCTGGTTATCAAGGTGGTGGAATCCTTGCGACTATCGTGTTGGGAATAGTAGGTGCTTTCATCGGTGGAACTTTAGGAGTTTTCCTCACTACTGGAACTTTAGCCCTAGCAGCTCCTACCTTTAGCATCGCTGGTTTAGGTTTAGCTGTTCTTGGTGCACTAATTGCTATTTTCATTTGGTATTCGTTTGCTCGCAGAGCTGTTTAATGCAAGTTAACAATTTATTATTAGTGATTCGTAGTTCGGAATACAATTACGAATCATCCATTATTAAAGAAAGTAGATCTTTTTGCTATTAATTATAGAGAAGGCGTATTGTTGAAATAATCACAATGCCCGCTTTACTTAGAATCCAACTGACACCAGAAGAAGACTTAAGCCAAAGGTAGGAAAAAACGAAACGTGCTGCCCGATCCTAGCTGACTTTCTACTAAAATTTGACCCCCTTGCAGTTCGACTAAACGGCGGGAGATGGTTAAACCAATACCTGTTCCTCCAGAATGGCGATCGCGAGACTTGTCAGCTCGCCAGAAGCGTTCAAAGACATACGGCAAATCTTCTTTGGCAATTCCCATCCCTGTATCAATGACTGCAATCCATAGTTTAGAGGCTTCAGCCCAAGTACGGAGGGTAATTGAACCTTTAGTGGTATGACGCACTGCATTACCAAGTAGATTGACCAGCACCTGTTCTGTACGGTCAATATCAGCCAACACCAAAGGGAGTTTCGATGAACACTCTAAGTTCAGAACAGGTCCATCATCTAGCAGTTGGTCAGCAAATTTCTCTACTAAAGACTCTAATAAAGGACGTAGATTGACTGATTGTACCTTTATCGGAAGATAACCCGCTTCTGCCTTAGAGAGTTCTTGCAAATCGTTGACCAACCGCTCTAAACGCTTTGTTTCTTTTGCGAGTCGTAAATAAATTTCTGCACAGGGTTCAATACTTCCATCAGCAAGTTCTTCTAAGTAACCGCGTACGACTGTCAATGGCGTTCGTAGTTCATGGGTCATATCTCCAATTAGTTCCCGCCGTCGCGCTTCTATCCCTTCTATACTTATTGCCATACGGTTGAAACTAGCACCAAGTCGATTCAATTCTGGAATATCTGATAAAGGTAGTCTTGCATCAAATTCACCAGTTGCAAACTTTTGGGTGATTTGTTCCATCTGTGTCAACCGCTGCATGATCAATCTAGACACCCAGTAACTCAGTCCTCCAGCCGCCGTAGCACCAGCTAACACCGACCATACAGTGCTTCGTCTCCAAGCAAATTCAAAGCTGTTAACTAACTCAGTACGAACATCAAATAAGTCATATCCTCTTTTTTCCAATCGTTCCAAATGCAGAACGAAAAAGCGAGGGGAAGAGACTTTGCTGATAATGACGAAGCTAGCGACTCCTACTATCATCACCAGTAAGTGGGAGATAAATAGGCGTGATGCCAAAGGTAATGACTTTGCCCAACGCCACCCCGTTTTTCTCATAAAATAACAGAAGAATCTTCAAACTTATAGCCAACTCCAACAACAGTTTTCACAAAAGTTGGATTAGTAGGGTCTGGCTCAATTTTTTTTCGCAACCGAGCTATGTGAGTATCCACCACGCGCTCATCACCAAAAAAGTTATCTCCCCAAAGTTTGTCAATAAGTTGGGTGCGATCCCAAACTCGACCAGGATTGCTAATAAAGGTGCTTAACAAATTGAATTCTAAGGTAGTTAAATCTAGCACTTCTGGTTCCTGAGAATTGATTTGGCGACTTATCGTCCGCTGCTCTACATCCACAATAAAGTGTTTAGTACGGTACACCTGATTTTGTGACCCGTAGCGGAGGCTACGCCGCAATAGCGCTCGTACTCTAGCAATCAACTCTCTGGGGCTAAAGGGTTTGACCATGTAATCGTCAGCGCCTGTAGATAAGCCAATAACGCGATCAATTTCCTCACCTTTAGCTGTAAGCATCAAAATATACGGGTCTTTTGCACCAGGTTTGTGCCGAATTCTTGCACAGACTTCCAAACCATCTAAACCAGGAATCATTAAATCTAAAATAATTAAATCTGGTGATTGCTCCTGAAACATTCGTAAGGCGTTCAAACCGTCGCTGCTAACGCGACAGGAAAAACCTTCTTTTTCCAGAGACATTTGGATTAACTGGGCAATTTCGGGTTCATCTTCAACGATGAGAATGTCCATACTAAATTATCGGCAAGCAGAATGCACAAGGTCATTTATTAGGTTGCTATTGTAACTGATATTTATCTATCAAGATCAGGGTTGATAGACAAAATATAGTCAAACATTTTACAATTTATTGTTATATTTCTTTTATTGGTAGCCAAGTTTATAGTAATATCATTTGACTTTAAGGTTGATATATATCGGTAAGTAGTTCTTCCTCTGATGAGACAGAGAGACAGAGGAAATGAATTTTATCGAAATGTTGGTGAAATAATATAAGCCGTCCTTAAAAACTTTGTCTTTTACAAACTAGAATTCGACAGAGGTCGGTAGTTGTAGCAGGAATGGGAATCTTTTTGAATGTATTGTTTGATTGTCTCTATGTCAACGAAATAATCAGTAACATCAATCAAACTATCGCTCGTCATTGAGCGTATGCTGACAACTTCAACTCGAACTCCTTGATAGGAAAGAGCGTTAACTGCATAAGCTAAATCTCCATCACCACTGACTAAGACTGCAGTGTCGTAGTAAGGAGCTAAATTCATCATATCTACAGCAATTTCTACATCTAAATTGGCTTTTTTTGATCCATCTGGAAATTGTACTAAATCTTTGCTAACAACACGATAGCCATTCCGACGCATCCACAGCAAAAAACCCTGCTGCTTTTCATTTGTACGATCTACTCCAGTGTAAAAGAAAGCACGTAAAAGTTTTGCCTTTTCAGTTAAACAACAAAGAAGTTTAGCATAGTCAATTTCAATACCGAGTTGTAAACCTGCATGAAATAAATTCGCTCCATCAATGAAAATGGCTACTCGACCCCGATTTAAATTACCGAAAATGGATTGATCAATCTTAGTCACGGACATTTTTCTATCTTTATCTTGGTCAGTAATCTCTCTGTGGCATTCTTCTTGCCAATGTAATTGATCTTTGACTAATTTATATTGATTTTTTTCTTTGTTAAAACCAGCAAGATTCATTAATACCTCTGAATTTCAAAATTTGCAAGTCTTTTTGGGAAAATTGACAATAGATAACTTCTAGTAGGTTATCACCTTGACAAAAAATCGTCTAATGTCAATAATGTTAAATATACTCAACTGCTCCTAATTTTCAAAAATATAAAGCTCAAAAAATCTTTTGGCTTTATACTTTCAACTCTTGACTTAAACATATGCAGGTGCTCAACTAAAAGCAGCATGTTTATTAATTAGCATAATCTGAGTGATCTATCAACATTAACTTTATTGTAACTAGGCGTGTGACTCGTCTATATATAACATCATATTGTATTGATAAATTTTCTGATGAAAATTCAAAAAATTACCAAAAATATAAAGACTGCTTTTTATAGGGATGGATACCACGCTATTTCTTGATAAAAATAAAAATAGTGCAAGAAAGCACATAAGCCTCTGCGTTCCCCAGAACAGTGCCAGGGTGAGGTAGCGCGTTTGTGGTGAATCCAGGGCTATGTAGGCGCGTTTCCCACGTCCAGGCGAGTGGTGAATCCAGTTATGTACCGAGGTTTCCCACACCCCTTAATTGGTACTCGTTCTTCAAGCGTGTGCTCCCTTGCATACCGGTTGGGTGAGATTAGCAGTGCCATCAGAGGCAGGCATAACATTGATTCTGGATATTATAATCTGGAGTGCCAGAAGTTGGTTTTTTCTTAGAAAAGATTTAAACTTAACAGCGGGCTTTTTATATTCTGACAATTGCTAACTGGACATAAATAAACACCACTATGTATACAACTAAAGTTCTCAAAAAAAATTTATCTTTAAAGCAGACAGAATTACTATACAGAATACTATATGGTAGCTGTTTTGCATAATTCCCATACCAATACCTTCTCTCGTGATTCTATAAGCTGCATTCCAATTTTTTCTAGCACCCGCTTTGAGGCTATATTATCTGGATCACATCCAGCAGTCACTTTTTGCACATTTGGTTGACAAAATGCCCACTCTATTGTGGCTTTTGCCGCTTCAGACGCATATCCCTGCTGTCGATACGATGGAACTATAAAATAGCCAATTTCTAATGAACCTGTGGGTGAACCTGTGCTATCTGGGATAATTTTGACCATAGTATGACCAATCAGCGTATTTTCTGCTTTCTGAATGATTAAACTTCCCCACCCCCATTCACCTTGTAACGGATCTTTGCAAAAGATCTCTGGAATACCTGGTAAATTTTGAAGAAACTCTTCTTCACACCAGTTTGGCAAAACTGTAACCGCCAGAACTTTTTCTAATTCAGCATTTCCAATGATTGCTGCTTTTACTATTTCCAGCTTAAAGGGTACTAAATACAATTGTGTGGTAACTATATTTTCCATATTATGTGCTTTAAGAGCTTGAACTATTTACAATAGACTTCTTGCAGAAGTTGGAAACGCTTAACAGGGAACGCTTAACAGGGAACATAGCCTCATAAAATCTCACTTTTGCAAGAGGTCTAATCTACTGCATCGTTACTTGAGCATTTTTTGACTGTATAAATATCATAAAAAGGATAGGATTATAAAAAGTGTGGGTAGCCGCTAAACTCTTACCCATTTCAATACTTTTGGGTCTTTGTTATAGCGGTAAGTTAAACCATCTTTAGTAGTGATGAATTTACCTAAACTTGCCTTGCCTCTAATGGTATTAATGGAAGAGTCTGTTAATGTCTGCATTTCTTTATGAGAAAGCCCTTTGATTTTATCTATCTCAGCCAAGATTTGTACTTGTTTTTGAGATTGATGTTTGGGTGAAACATCGATTGTTATTTGAGCTTCTTCGGGGGAATTAATGACAATTGCTTTTTGCTGTCGATAATTCTCTACGGAAATAAGTTGCCAACTAGAGTCTTGTAAAAGTTCCAGAACCCATTGATGATAATTAAACAAACTTTCCCGATGTCCAACACTGATAAAAGTTGTTTTAGTTGCTTGTAACTGTTGATATAAATTACTTTCATTTTTCAAATCCAAAGCACTCGTTGCTTCATCTAATATCGTGAAGCTAGGACGACTAATTAATAGTCGCGCGAAAGCAAGACGTTGTTGTTCTCCTAACGACAATACATTCTCCCAAGGAACTTCTGTATCAAAACCATTAACGCGAGTCAGCAAGTGTTGGAGGTTGACTTGTTGCAAAATATTTTCTAGTTCGCGATCGCTCATTTGCCGATTTGCATGAGGATAGAGTAACTGTTCGCGCAATGTTCCTAAAATTATATAAGGACGTTGGGGCAAAAACAACATTTCTTCTAGGGGAGGTCGCACCAGACGACCAGTTCCTGCATTCCATAAACCAGCGATCGCCCTTAACAGAGAACTTTTACCTCGACCACTCGGACCAACTATCAATAACCCTTCTCCTGGTTGAACAGACAGTGACAAGTCTTCGACGATCACCTGCTCATAGTTTGGTGTTTGTAAGGTGATATTCTCGAAAGCCAAATGCTTATCTTCTATTGCTTTAATAGTACTTACATTCTCTGGTTGTTTGGTAACAGCTTCTAACGCATCCGAAAACTCAGCTAAACGCTCAACATAACTAGAAAATCGTCCGGAAGTCCCAAATTCAGCTATTAATTCTCCCAAAGCATTAGAAAATAGAAAGCACGCTAAACTAACTTGATTAATTTCTCCATAATCAATTTTATCTTGAAGAAATAAAGGTGTGAGTATGAACATCGAAAATACAGTTACAGCAGACTGATATCCTCTGTTAAAAACATCCTGACCTCTCTCCCAATTTAGCCTACGTTCAGCGCTTTTCAGAACATTATTAAATCTGCGTTGAATAATATTTAATTCTTCGTTTTCTCCCTGAAAAAAAGCTATCGATTCAGCGTGATTCCGAACATGAGTCAGGCAATAAGCGAAGTCAGCTTTAAATTCAAGTTCTTCTTGATTAATTTGATTCAGTTTTTTATTTAAGTAAACAGCAATCAAATTACCTATAATCGTATATATAACCAGATATATTGCGATTTCTGAGGAAATTGTCCAGAGGATTATTAAAAAACTTATCATTTCCAGCGTTTTTTCTAGGAAAGTAGCTGAAAATCTCAAAACACTGCTGGTAATCGGTTCAATTTCTTGAGATATGCGTTGATCTGGATTACCAATATCGGATTGAAAATTTATTTTATAATATGCTTGACGACTTAAATATTTTTCTAAAATGTGATTATTTAGCCATTTGTACCAATCAATAGCTATTTTTTTTCTGATATATTTAGAAAACGCTACCAAGAGCGTTATCACGACAATAAAAAGGGTGGAAACCCATAACGTACTTGTGTACTTAGAAAGATTTCTCTCTTCAATAATGATATCGAGTACATAGCGATTCCAGAAGCTACTTGAAGCATTTACCCCTATAAGTGCAACTATTAATAATATTAGGACAATCAGCATTCCCCATGAGCGAATTACGTCTGAGAAAGCTCTTGATCCTACCTCTGTTGGATACCAGTAAGGTTGAGCAACTACTTTGACATCCTCCCAAAATTGAGTCAAAGTCGAAAAAGGATTCGTTATGGTTTTATCACGAACAACTTGAGTTGGCATATTCTAAAAATATAGTTATTCTTATTTGAGTGAAATGTAGTAGCAAAAGAAAGCATCCCAAATGTTTAAATTTATGGTGTTTCGTAGTGCAGGCTTCTAGCCTACTTTGGTTAAAATTTGTGAGCATCTTGCTTGCACTACTTGTTTTCTTTGATCCATTGGAATAATCACGTAGTCAAATTGGTATTTGAATAATGGTCTTTGAGGGTGAAATCGGATTCACTGGCCATTTTCTCATGTTACTGCAATGCTGTCTCTACTTGTCGCTTTTCTTCGCTTCGCCTGACGCTCGTTACTCGCTAATACACTCGTAGTTTGGTTGGTAAATTCTCATTTGATAGAATCAGCCTTCTGAGTTTCGCACCGGGAACTAGTCTAGTTCCCGGTGCAAAACTAAATTTCCAAAAAATAAGGGTACGAATTTAAGATGTTTCCAGGAACCAAAACCTTGGTTTTTATGCTTGATAGAATCAGCCTTCTGAGTTTCGCACCGGGAACTAGTCTAAACTCCAAAATTAATACTCATTTACAAAAAAACTGACTCTATGATTTAAAACCACGAGCCACTTGAAGAGGTAAATTTTTCGCTTTATTCATGTTTTTCCATACCAGTTTTCAATCAACTCTGTTGTTGGGTTTTTTTGTTTGCTACACCTCAAGGTGCGTCTCTTACTTCCTTGCGATAAAGACGTTCGCTTAAAATTCAAGACAATCGCTATAAATTAAAATGGGATGATTTATTTTTTGGTAGTGAGTAGAATTTCTGCGATCGCACCAGAAATCGGGAAGTGTGGTGAAAACATCTCCAGCCAGAAAAACTCCCCAACTGGGTTAACCTCAAGGAATACATGCCGACCATCGGGTGTAACGATAATATCAATTGCCCCATAGTTTAAGCCAAAATAAGCCATCAGTTTGAGAAGCTTTTTCTCAACATCTTCGGGTAAATCGTAGGGTTTCCAAGCGTTACTCAATGCCCTCCCTTCTTTGCGCCAATCAAAAGTAGATCCCTCCAACTTTTGGGAGTTTACTGCGGCTGTAAATACACGGTGTCCCACAATAGTTGTCCGCAATTCCAGCGCCTTTGGCAGGTTTTCTTGAAACGTCATTGGACAGAAACGCAGTCCTTCCAGATTATCCAGATCATCATCTGTAATTGGATTGGTGAAAACAACCATTTCTTCTCCTTTATCACCATAGATGGCAAAGGAAGAAAGCATTTTTGTAATAATACCTTGCTCCTTACATTCTTGGGCAAATTGCTTCACTGCTTCTGGATTGTTTGTAGTCAGGGTACGCGGAGTCAAAAGACCAACCTCTCGTGCGACTTGCAGCTGTAGTTGCTTATTATTGGTTAGATCGACATTTGACATTTTGTCAAAGTGGAATCCTTTGAGGCTGGCAATCATCCCCCTAACAGTGCGGCGAGTTTCCTCAATTGAAGCGTCTCTAAATTGCTTGTCCATCGTGTCGGGAATTTTTTGCCCGTAGCGCATCCTTCGATACCAAACTGAGGACACCTCACTCAAATCGAGCTTCTGTTCACCATCAGTAATAATGATCCGTTCAGAATCACCATGGTAAATATCTAGTTGTACTTCAGTGGGAAATCTGTCTGTGTCAAAACGAAATGCTTTTTCTCCTTTAGCCTCAATTGCTTTGATTACCGGAGGAATACTCTCGTTGTCTTTACTAAAAGTGATTATTAAAACTGTCATTTTATTTTAGATTTTATATTGATACCACGTAGTAAATCTGAACCAATTTTTGTAGGGTGGGCACTCTTAACTTAGCACTCAGCACTTTCAAGACAAAGATTCAGTTCAGCCTTTAGCCTTCATCCTTTTTTTGAAGTAGGGCATCTGCGATCGCACCAGAAATCGGCAAGTCTAAATCTCGTTCCAGCATTCCCCACTCTCCTACGGGGTTAACTTCCAAAAATACATATTCTCCTGATGGTGTGACAATAAAATCTAACGCCCCAAACAAAAGCCCAAATTTACCCATAAAAACTTTGAGACGACGCACCACTTCATCAGGAAGCTCATAGTGTTGCCATGCACCAACCTCAACACCAGGTTTACGCCAATCAACTTTGGATGCTGTATAAACATTTGCATCTAGCGCCCCCACAAATACATTTCCATTCACATACACCACCCGCAATTCCGACTGCTTAGGAATTTGCTCTTGAAAAACCATTGGGCAATAGCGCAGTGACTCAGCATCAAGCAAGTCTTCTTCTTTAACAGTGCTGGTGTAAAGAAAGAAAGAGGTGGCTTCCATACTGTGGGAGAGAGCAGTTAATAGCTTGCTCACCATTTTTCCGTTGACTTGTTGGAAAAACTCCCGTGCTGACTCAGCTTTATTGGTGACAAGAGTTTGGGGGATGACAAAACCTACCTCAGACGCAACCCGCAGTTGGCGTAGCTTATTGTGTGCAACATTTATCCGCTCTAAATCATCTACCCAACGGGCTTCTTTAAGACTGTCCCAAAAACCATCCAAAGTTGCCTGTGATTCTCTAATACAGGCATCTCGGAACTGTGGAGCCAATTCTTTACTCAGTTCTGGCTCCCAAATGCGTCGCATCCAAACAGCTTGCACCTGCTCTGTACTGATAAAGTGAGTGCCATACTCCAAGGTGTGATAAGTTTTGGATTTGTTAAAGTGCGCTGTTAATTGGACTTCTAGCGGAAACTTATCGGTGTCAAGACGGAATGGTTCTGCCCCTTTTTTTGACAAAGCTTCTGCCACTCTATCTATTGTGAAGAAATCACCACTGTGAGTAATTAATAAAACAACATCACGCGACAAGTGCATAAAAACATTTTCTTTGAAAGTTTTTAGGAGGTAGATGTTAGGTATTACTGATATCTTGCACCATTCTCAATAACCGTAGGGTGGGCACTGTCCACAACGTAAAAATAAGGTTTTGAGCGAACTCTAGGCAGTGCCCACCTTACAAAAATTGCAATAACGCAACTGGTGCAAGATGTGAGCGCCCGACTAGCCGCGTTTTTTCGCCGCTAGCAACAAATAAAACTTGTACATTTTTCAAAGGAGGGCTAAAAGCTTTGCTATATAAGGCTTATAAAATGTGCAAGTTAGGAGTTAAAACGGACTGGAATTTATATTCAGTAAGCTTTAGCTTACTTGACCTTTGAGCCAAGAAATTTATTTATTGGCGGATCCAAAAGCAGGTGCAAGATCTCAGTTAAGCTATTAGCCTCAGAATGAATTCTGAGGCGGTTGTTGAAAACAGTGCAAGATCTGATTTAGTCAGAGACTTAACGCACCGTGACATTTCACCGCTCCTTGGAAAATACTTCTTGCCAAAGCTGTACTTTATTACTAAAGCATGACCGTTACCATTTAATAGTACCCTTAAAATGGTAACGATCACGCTTTAAGAAGTAGTTTTTAGTTATTGAATAACTGCAACTGCCTTGATTTGAGTAGAAGAACACGCTTATTTAGCGATCTTCCCAATCGGAAGGATACTTCAAAGTGAAGGGGGGAGGAGGAGGAGGAGGAGTATCTGACTTATCCTTATCTGACTGTTGAGATACTTGCTCTTCCAAAAAGCGAGCGAAGAATGGCACCTCTTTCACATCTGATGCTTTAACTGCGTTTGTAGACATGGAATTATTTCTGGATATTGGTTGATAGTAATCAGTACTTTTCAGTTATTTGATAACTGCTACTCGCTTAATTTTAGATCAAGCTCACACTAATTTAGCGGTCTTCCACATCGGAAGGAAACTTGAGAGTACTGGGATATGGAGCAGTATTTGGTTGTTCAGCAACTTGCTCTTCCAAGAAGCGGGCGAAGAATGGTACTGCTTTTACATCCGATGTTTTTACTGTGTTTGTAGACATGGTATTTCCTCGTGAGAATTTTTTTACCTAAATTATCTTATACTAGTTACCAATATCAATGCAACAACAGTTAAGAAATAACTATATAGCAATCCTCAATGATTTTTGAACACACATGAACCAGGTTCCTTTTATAAAGAGAGTTTGGTGGAATTGAAAACTTTTACACATCAAATGGGATGGCTATAAGAAATTGAACATAAGATAATTAGGACAGTTAAGACAGTTAAGACACTTAAGACGGTTGACAAAAAAGTAATCATGTATTAGAAAGATGAAAAAATGTTGGCTAAAAAAGCTTGATTTGGAAGCATCCCAATTCATGCAAAAAAGGCGAGAGACAATTACTCTTTTACGGGCGATAGTTCAGCAGACTGAACAACCTGTAATTGGTAGCTCTCAAAAGGAACTTTTTGCTGGTCATTCTCCGCTTGAGCTGAACTCACCGACTGATAGGTAACCAGTTCATAGTGAAGCCGATTACTTTGTCGCTCATATTGTGTATTGAGCAATCTATTTTTGACTCTGAATTGACTGTAGAGTCTGTCCCCAAACCACCACGCATCAATGAGAGTTCCATCTTTCTCATCAATCACAAAGTGACCAGCGCCTTGATCCTTAACAACCAACTCATAATTACGTACTAGCTTTTTCGCTCCCGTTCCATAAGTGATTTGCCAACTGTAGCGTGTGGGGTTATTAGAGATTGGCTGAATTCGGAGTGTCATTGGTACACTTTGAGACCGCCCTTGTACAGGGCGATTAGACATTGTGCCGCTCCATGTGCCTTGCCAGTTCTGAGGAAAGGAATGACTGGATGATGCAGCACTTTGCACAATTCCGGGGTTTGTGAGTATCAAAAGAGATATCAGCAGGACAACGAGGAGGTTTCGCTTCAAGATTGAAAGAAACTGTTTCATATTACTGTTTATTCGTGGTTAAATTGTGTCGTTAAATGTAGAAATATTGCATATCAAGATGTTTTTTGTAAAAAAGAAAGATAACAATGCCAGACCAAAAAATGGTTTGCACTTGCTTGCGATCGCAGTAATGTATTCATGCTAGAAAATAAAACAATCCTCATCACAGGAGCCACAAAAGGCATTGGCAAAGCGCTGGTGTCGAGGCTTGAAACACAAAAGACAGTTCGCTTTGCTTTAGTTGCTCGCTCTAGTGAACTTTTAGGTGAACTCAAAGCGCACCTACAAAACCAGGGACATGAATGTGAAGTATTTGCCGGGGACGTTGCGGCAGAACCTTTTGTTCTCTCCACGGTTCAACATTGCGTTGAACGTTTCGGTTCAATCGATATTCTGGTGAACAATGCAGGCATAGGAAAATTTGGGGAAGTTGAACAGTATTCTCTTGGTGAATGGCAGCAACTTTTTGATACTAACGTCACGGGTACTTTTCTATTTTCCCGTGAGGTTGTACCGCATATGAAACGACAAGGACACGGGCATATTGTCATAGTTGCATCCGATGTATCAAAACGGGTTTTTGACGGAGGAACTGCTTACTGTGCGACAAAATTCGCTCAAGATGCTTTCTCAATGGCTTTACGCAAGGAGGTTCGACGATTTGGCATTAAAGTAAGCACTATTTTTCCAGGTTTGGTTGACACATCATTCCATGCGCAACCTCAGGGAGATCCGGCACATCAAGGATGGCTGAGTGCATATGATGTTGCAGATGCCATTTGCTATGTGCTCAATGCACCGTCACATGTAGTCGTTGATGAATTGATGCTTCATCCACTCATACAGGAGTATTAGGTTGTGGTTGAAAACACCCTTTTTTTACTTTTTCACTAAAATATACGCTGTAGCATATTCAGGCAGTTGCCTAGTATGCTGCCCAAAATCTTGTCTACCTTGAAAAATACCTGCCAAAAAATCGAGTTGATGGAGATTAGGTAAAAATGCTCCACCTGTATCTGCAAGGACTCCTAGTTGTAGTTGTTTACGTCCACCTTTAGGATACTCAAGAACAATCACTCTACCTAAACCAATATTTAAGACATCTCCAGCAAAAGTCACTCCTGGTTTGATGGATATTTTTGCATCTATCTTATATCCATAACCTTTGATGTCATCCACTTGTCTAAAATACCAATAGCGCTTTTGTGATGTAGCTGCGACTCCTCGAAGATAAGGCATCTCATTACTTCTATCGACATTAAAAAGCGCTTTAGAACCATCCGTAAAATTAAGAAGTATTGTTCCCTCCATCAGCGCTTCTTCAAAACCTTCTCGGGTTAAGTAAGCAAGAGGTTCCACTTTTCCATATTCTTTACCACCTTGTTCATAAATACCTGATAATACATCCTGCTTTGTATATTTTGTATAGAACTTTTCAGACGTTGAGTTATCTTTTAAGCTATAAATTGGTATGTTATATTTAGAAGTTTTTTTATGAGAAGCTGGATGAGTAAAAACAGCATATTTTGTAATCCGCAATTGTTTTTTACTAGAATTTGGAGAGTGATAAGCAGACCACTTAATAACACGAAAATTAGTGTTAATAAAACTAGGATCTTGTAAACGAGTTGCTCGATTATTAGCAATATCTTCTTGTAAAACACTAATCATGAAGTCTAAGGTTTTGAGAATGTCTTCTACAGTCACTCCTTGAGTGGCAAGCGCTCCTGTGCGTAAAACATTTTGGTCTTCGGAAGCGTAATCTTGATAATACTTTCTAGTGTTAACGAGAACTGTTAGTAAGTCTGATTGATTGAAATTAACTTTCGTCGTCGGCAACTTTCCAGAAGTGAAAACCTGATTTCCGTGAACACTAAATTTATATTTTTTTAACTCGTCTATAACTTGATAATATGTTGATGTTGCTGCTGACTTTTGCTCAGAGGGACGAGTGTTTTGTTTGTCTAAATTCTCATATGAGGTTTGTTGAACCAAAAGAGTCTTTTTTTGACTTGAGGCTAAGGAATTCTGCTGTTGAAGTGGGACAGAATTTTCCGGTTGTTTAGTTTTTGACTGAGCAGACAGATTACTATTGGCTAAACCGATAAATAATGAGGTAGCAAAAGTGACTGTGAGTCCGAGTTTTTGATGAAATGGAATACTCATAAATTCGAGAATTAATGCCACTGGTCAATAATACACGACTGACGCAAACAAAGGAAAAGTCAGGAAAAAGGGGTGTAAGGGTATAGGGGTGTAGGGGTATAGGGGTGTAGGGGTGTAGAAGAAATGCGGCGTTTCGTTGGTGATGACTTGCAATCGAGTCTTGATGAATAAACTTTATGGATCAACTAAAAATTAGACAAAAAATTGATAATATTCTCCCAATTCTAGTCTCTATAAGGCTTTTGAGCTTCGCGACCTTCACTTAATTATCAAATGAGGTAATTCTCCAAAAACTCCTTATATGTAAAGATTTTAACGTTTTATGCTCAAAATTAGTCTAAAATCTCGATCAATAATTACATCTGGATAAGGTTTTGGGAACATTTCCAACTGCATAAGTTAATCTCACTGGTATTTATATAATCATTAGGCAGTTTAGTGCCTAGATTCACTACAGCCCTTTCCCCCAGCCCGCGAGCTAAGGGGGTTTTTTTATTTTGCCATAAAGAAAACAGATGCGGTGCTGATAAAATCAGAACGTCTGAGTTGACCTCCTAAAAAAGGGGGTGAATGGGTGCTTTGCCCCATCGCATCCCCAATACTTAATTTTGATGTTTCGTAACCCAGCTTCTCACCACAACTCTGATATCGCTTGATAACGACCCAGAGCTAATAAAGGAAAATATTGTTGATAGAGGTGATACTTCAGATAAAAATGACAAGGAAACCCCGTCCCTGTGAAATCTGCCTCGTACCAAGTCCCATCAGATTGCTGAGTTTCCAACAGGTAGCTAATTCCTCGCTCAATGGCAAGCTTAGCAAACTTGCTAGTTGCTTGACCTGCTGCTATTAAACCTAATATTGCCCAAGCTGTTTGAGAAGCAGTACTAGGACCTTGTCCTTTAAGGGCTGGATCATTGTAGCTGCGACAAGTTTCGCCCCAGCCACCATCTGAGTTTTGACACCCAACTAACCAAGCAGCACCCCGTTCTATACTGACTTGCGTCTTTTCTGGCGCAATTAACGACAAAGCTGAAAGTACTCCACTGGTTCCATAGATGTAATTTACTCCCCAGCGACCAAACCAGCAACCTTCAGTTTCTTGCTCGCGTATGAGATAGCTAATTGCCCGTTCTTGGTTACGTGTATCTATTGACAAATTGCCACTGCCTAACATTTCTAAAACTCTAGCGGTGACATCAGCGGTGTTTGGGTCAATCATGGCTTTGAGGTCAGCATAGGGAAGCAGGTTGAGCCACTCCTGATTATTGTCCAAATCAAATGCTGCCCAACCTCCGGGCTGACACTGCATAGATGCAGTCCAGTTGACAGCACGGGCGATCGCCGCTTGCTTTAATTTTTCATTCGGCAGTTTCACCTCATTGAGAGCCATGACAACAACAGCAGTGTCGTCTACATCCGGATAAAAGCGGTTGTCAAACTCAAACGCCCAAGCCCCCGGTTTTCCTTTTTTATTTTTCATCGCCCAATCACCGTAGTCCAGAATCTGCTTGCTCAACAACCATTCTCCAGCCCGAACCACAGCTGGATGATCTGGTGCCAAACCTGACTCTACCAAAGCTCGCATTGCCCACCCAGTATCCCATACAGGGGAAATACAAGGCTGCACTGTGTAGGTATCAGCAGTTTCTATGGCAAAGTTGTCAACTGCTCGTAGTCCTCGCTCTACAATGGGGTCGGCTGGGTTATAATCCAGAGCGCGCAAAGCTAGCAGTGAATTCAGCATGGCGGGAATAATACCACCCCAATCGCCCGTTGCTTCTTGCCGTTCTAAAATCCAACGCTCTGCAGCTTGAATACCTTCTTCGCGAAAAGGAACAAGATTCAGAGTTTCTGCTAACTTAAAAGTCTTATCGAGAGTAATAAATAAATCTGTCCAATCACCATTGCTGGGCAACTCATACCGGGCTTGCTCGATACCTTCGGCATACAGTTCGTCCAAGGTGATAGCGGGATCAGTCACAAAAACAGGTTTACGGTCAATAACAATCAGTAAAGGAACAGTACTTGACCTTGCCCAGCTTGACATTTCGTAAATGTTAAACACAAAATTATCGGGCAACAACATCACCCAAGGTGGCAAAGAAGGAATGCCTTGCCAGCTGTAGCATCCAATCAGGGCTAGGTGTAACTTAGTGAAAATGCGAGTTTTACTGATACCACCGCGTTCTAAAATAAACTTCCGCGCCTTTACCATTGCGGCATCTGTTTGTGGTACACCAAGCAACTTCAGCGCCATGTATGCTTCAACCGAAGTGCTCAGTTCTCCTCCATCACCGTAGAAAAGTTCCCATCCTCCGTGATCCCGTTGTTGAGAACGTAGGTATGTTTCAACTTTGTGTAATGGTCTTTCTTGGTCTGTTCCCCAAATTTTATGAAGGAGGACAACCTCAGCAGTGATGGTAACATTAGATTCTAACTCCGCCCACCAGTATCCATCAGGATATTGAATGGAAAGAAGATAGTTCTGATTTTTGGCGATCGCATCCTTGACACGGGAAACTGTCTGTTTATCTTGAATTTGCATCCGTTTCCGTTACTCCTCAACCACATCTGCTTCTTGTTAGCTGTAACAAGAAAAATCTTTGCTTCTCTAATCGTGACATTGTAATGTGTTTTCTATGTGAAGAAAACAAAACACAATGATCGGCGAAATTGGACTATGGCTTTCTATTGTATCCTTGGTAATTTGGGTGATATTACTAGGCTTTTGGGGTCAATTTTGGCGCTGTAACCAACGATTATCAAGACAGGAAACAGATTTACAAAAGTTCCCTGCCATTTGTGCCGTAGTTCCTGCTAGAAATGAGGCGGAATTACTTCCTGTGACTTTGCGATCGCTTCTTACCCAAAACTATCCTGGTTCTTTCACTGTCGTTTTGGTAGACGATAACAGTACTGATGGAACAGCAAATATTGCCTCTGGAGTTGCCCAGGAATTAAACAAAACTCAGCAATTACACGTTCTTTCTGGACAACCTTTGCCTCCTGACTGGACGGGCAAATTATGGGCGCTACACCAAGGTATCGAATATGTACAAACCCTGACACAGCCACCAGACTATGTTCTTCTGACAGATGCCGATATTGAACATGATGCTCAAAATCTCCGCTTTTTGGTAACAAAAGCGCAACAAGAGAATTTAGAGCTTGTTTCTCTGATGGTGCTGCTGAGGTGTGAAAGTTTTTGGGAAAAATTCCTCATTCCAGCATTTGTCTTTTTCTTTCAAAAACTTTACCCCTTCCCCTGGGTGAATGATTCTACAAAGTCAACAGCTGCCGCCGCTGGTGGTTGTATTTTAATTGCTAGTAAAGCTTTAACTCGGATTGGTGGTATTCAAGTCGTCCGCAATGCACTCATTGATGATTGTGCCTTAGGGCAAGCAGTCAAGTCTAGCCGTTTTACTCAACTTCCCCTGCTCCCTGCTAAAAGCCCCGTTTCCTCCTCATCTGCTTCATCTCACAAAATATGGCTAGGACTGGACGACTCAACTCACAGCTTGCGATCTTATCCGTCGCTGTCAACAGTTTGGGACATGGTAGCCCGAACGGCTTTTACACAGTTACATTATTCTTTAGGGCTGTTAATTTTAGCAGTCATCGGGATGATACTTGTCTACATAGTTCCACCTGTTAGTGCAATCTTCGGTTTGCTCACCGGAACTTGGCTTGTCGCGTGTGTTGGCTTATTAAGCTGGCTACTTATGAGTTGCGCTTACTTGCCTACGATCCGATTTTATGGGTGTTCACCCTGGTTCGCACTCTGTCTTCCAGGAATTGCGCTCCTATATACGCTTATGACTATAGATTCAGCTGTGCGTCATTGGCAAAAGCGAGGAGGAACTTGGAAAGGAAGAGTATATTCTAAAACGAATAGTGGTAGTTAGCCCAATTAGTCATTAGTAGAACAACTAATGATCCTATGGCTGACGCTACGCCTCACGGCTATCGGGAGAGCCAGATCCGGCAAGAGGGAAATCCTCAAAGCCGCAGCTTGTCTCACTCATAACTAATAACGACCACTACTTTGTTAACTTTATTTGTACTGACCTACTTAACAATTCCCTATTAAGTTTTATGGCTTCAATTGCTCGTAAGAATTTACTCGAAGATATTCCTCGCTTTTTGGTGGCGCAGGCGGGAATTTTATTTGCTGTTAGCCTAGTCACCATTCAAACAGGTCTTCAATATGGATTTGCTCGTTCTTCTACTCAGTTAATCGATCAATCCCGTGCTGATATTTGGGTGTCTTCAAAAAATATGCAGCATTTGGGGCTAACTCTACCAATTCCCTACGAACGAGTCACTAAGGCGCGCAAAGTCAAAGGTGTAGACAAAGCTGAAGCTGTGATTATTGATGGTGGACTTTGGCATGAACTTGCAACAGACAAGATTAGTTCTATTACGCTGGTTGGTGCAGATCCACAGGGGATGTTATTTGACCGAGCAAATATTGTTGAAGGTCGTTTGAATGACTTGAAGCAATCGTTTCGTTTCATGATTGACAAAACTAACCTGGATTCTATTGATCTCAAAAGGTTGGGCGAAGTAGGAGAAATTAACAATATTCCAGCAAAGTTAGTGGGTTTCACTCAAGGGACTCAATCAATTGTCTTTGGTACTTTAATATTCACCTCTTTAGAGACTGCCAATACTTATAGAAATTATGGAACTCAGACAACGGCTTCTCCAAATAACGTGGGTTCCTCTGCAAAGAAACCAGTATCAACAGACCAAATAAGCTTTGTTTTGGTTAAGGCAAAACGAGGTCAAAACATCGCCAAACTCAAGCGAGATTTAGAACAGGCTTTGCCAGATACCCGTGCTTACACTCGCCAAGAAATATCTAAAATCACACAGGAATATTGGCAGGTTCGCTCTGGAATTGGATTTATTCTCGGTCTTGGTGCGGTGGTTGGTGTTGTTGTTGGGGCAGTTGTGGTAAGTCAGATTCTTTACGCTTCTGTCACAGATCACATAAAAGAATTTGGCACCCTCAAAGCAATGGGGGCATCTGATTGGTTTATTTATAATGTGATTATTGAGCAAGCAATCTGGATGGCAATTTTAGGCTATTTACCAGGAATTGCTCTTTGCGTAGGAGTAGCGGCTTGGACATCAACAACACAAGGAATTGTCATTTTAATAACACCAGTATCAGCAGTCATTGTTTTCGGAATTACAGTCTTGATGTGCGTTGGTTCCGCTGTTTTTGCCATTCAAAAAGTTACACGCGTTGATCCAGCAATTGTCTTTAAAGGATAGTTTTATTGGTACTTATTAACTTTACCAAAACTTAGTGTTAATTATGACAAAATCATAATAGTAAGTTTAAAGTCTACTCAAAAGCACTCAACAAATATCAACTAATAATTAAAAACTATATATGACCAAAGAATTTGAGGAGATGGCTGATTATAAAAAGAAATTTGATAAGTTTGCTCAGAGCAAATATCAAATGAATTTCACCACAAGAGGGGCAATAATTGCCAAAAATGTGGGAATGGTTATTAATTCCAAACAACAGCGCCTTCAAATCTTGAAAAAAGTTTACTGGGAGATCCAAAAAGGTGATATAGAAATTTTGATGGGGCCTTCTGGTTCAGGGAAAACAACCTTGCTATCTATTTTAGCGGGACTGTTGACTCCAACGGCGGGGAATGTTTATTTACTTGGGCAAGAAATTACGAGAATGTCTCGAACTCAACTAGCTAAGTTCCGAAGACAGAACATTGGTTTTATTTTTCAAGATTTTAACTTGTTTCCAGCACTAACGGCGATTGAGAATGTAGAAGCAGCCTTGAACGTTAAAGGGATTCGTGGAAGATCAGCACGCAAGGAAGCCCAAGCTTTGTTGGAACAAGTTGGACTGGCTGATAAAGCAAAGCTGCTTCCGCGTGATTTGTCAGGAGGACAAAAACAAAGAGTGGCGATCGCCCGTGCCTTAACTGGTTCTCCACAGATCATTATGGCGGATGAACCAACGGCTGCTTTAGACTCCCACAGCGGACATTTGGTTATGGAGTTACTGCGTGGACTAGCAAAAGAACAAGGTTGCACAGTACTCATTGTGACTCATGATCCCCGGATTTTAGATTTAGCTGACCGAGTAGCGCATATGGAAGATGGAGTACTAAAGTAATAAACAAAAAATCCCTCTTATCCTACCAGGAATATTGGTACAAAAATACTAATAAGATGGTACCGTTGAATATTATATTTAGGTTGCCGATACACATCTTCCAGGGTGATTTATGCACAACCTATTCCAAGCCTTAAAGAAATTTACAAATAAGCAAGAAGTACCAGTTATTAGCCGAGAAGCAGTTCTTTGGGGTTATCGTCTTTTTCTCGATAGAGATCCAGAAGATGAAAAAATCATTTTGGAAAAAATGGCTAGGTTGAAAAATAGGAAAGATCTTAGACAAGACTTTATACAATCTGATGAGTTCAAGATGAAGAATCCATCCTATTTGTCAACAGCATTATCAGGCAATGAACCAGAAATGAAGATTGAAGAAATCTCATCTGAAGCTGAACTACAAATTCTCTTCAAACACATCCAAGACTCTTGGCAACACCTTGGTAAAACAGAACCTTATTGGTCTGTGCTAACATCAGATAAATTTTTACAAGCGAATATTCAAAACACAAACACCATAGCGGATTTCTATGAAAGTGGAGAACATGACGTAAGTCGAATCCTTGAGACACTCGAAAGAAATCAGATAGATTTTACGCTTCTCAAGTCTTGCTTAGAATATGGGTGCGGTGTTGGTCGTATCACTCAATGGTTAGCTAAAGTCTTTGATATTGTATATGGATATGACATATCGCAAGAACACCTGCAAATCGCCAAACAACATGTTGATAGCAAAAACATTCAAAACATATTCTTGCATCAAATAGAGAAATTAAATGATGTAGAATGCCTCCCGAAAGTGGATTTTATATACTCTGTTATCGTCTTACAACATAATCCTCCTCCGATTATTCAATTTATCATTCGACAATTGATTAAGGCACTCAACCCAAACGGAGTTGCACTGTTTCAGGTGCCGACATACAAACTGGGTTACGAATTCTCCCTACAAGAGTATCTCTCAGGAAAAGCCAAAAGAGGTGAGGTTGAAATGCATGTACTCCCACAAAATCAAGTGTTCAAAGCAATTAGACAAGAAGGTGGTAAACTCCTTGAAGTTATAGAAGATGGGTGTACTGGGTTGCGATACAAAGAAATGTCAAATACCTTTTTAGTTCAAAAGGAATAGCAAGCTGATACGCGTATATATTGCACTTGTTTGGATTAAGGCTGTCAAGAGTTAAAACTCAAGAGTCCTTCTAGACTTTTAAGTGTTGTGTGTTCACTCCTTTCACAAATAAATGTGCACTTTGATGGGTAAGCGCTGAGAGGATGTCTGAAAAGATTAAGCAAGATATATTTTGTCATTCTGTTAGCGTAGCGTGCCCGCAGGGCAGTCAAGCAAGCGCAAACGTGTCTACACTACGCTATCGCTCCGTTCAGCATGACATTTTAGACTTCTCAGACATCCTCTGAATCTGTCAAGAAACAAAAGCAAAAACATATTACGTGGTGAGGCAATAGAAGTAAAGTTCTCCAATTCAGTCATAGAAACTACATAAGTGAAATTCTGTCAACGTGGAAATCTTCTAATCTATGAGAAAATCATAGTTTCTCGATGCCTCTTTGCCTGTGCGATATAGAATAGAGATTAGTCTTCCTGTCAGCTTTTAGAAAAATACAGAAACTTAATCTAAAATAAAACAACAGAGCATTAAAATATACACGACATAACGTAAAAAATTGTATTAAATAAAGGCTAACTGCATCTAACCATATGACTTCCCAGATTCGCTTTTTAATCTGTCCTCCTCATTACTACGATGTAGACTATGTGATTAACCCTTGGATGGAAGGGAATATTCACAAGTCATCGCAAGAGCGTGCCGTAGAACAGTGGGACAAACTGCATCACATCCTCAAAGAACACGCAATTGTTGACATAGTACCACCCCAGAAAGGCTGGCCCGATATGGTGTTTACGGCAAATGCTGGTTTGGTACTAGGGAAAACAGTTGTACTGAGTCGTTTTTTACACAAAGAGCGTCAGGGTGAAGAACCTTATTTCAACCAGTGGTTTGAAGATAACGGTTACACTGTCCACGAATTGCCAAAAGATTTACCTTTTGAAGGTGCAGGAGACGCACTGCTGGATCGGGAAGGACGCTGGCTTTGGGCTGGATACGGTTTCCGGACAGAATTAGATTCTCACCCTTACCTGGCAAAATGGCTGGATATTGAGGTGTTGTCGTTGCGACTGATTGATGATCGTTTCTATCACCTAGATACTTGCTTCTGTCCGCTGGCTAATGGTTATCTGCTATACTATCCACCTGCGTTTGATTCCTACTCCAACCGCTTAATTGAAATGCGGGTATCACAAGAAAAGCGGATAGCGATTACAGAAGCTGATGCGGTAAACTTTGCCTGCAATGCGGTGAATATTGAGAGCATTGTTGTGATGAATAAGGCGAGCGAACCACTGAAAGCACGCCTTGCAGAAGTTGGTTTTCGAGTTATTGAAACACCACTGACGGAATTTCTCAAAGCTGGTGGTGCGGCTAAATGCTTGACGCTACGAGTAACTGAACCAGTACGGGAAGAACTTCACGCCAGTGTGTGGGTGGAGAGTCGCGTTTTTACCCTAGAAGGACACTTGCTTGACTCTGGGTTGATTAACCGCGCTTTGGATTTAATTGTCGATAACGGCGGTAGTTTCCAAGTGCTGAATTTCTCATTGGGAGAACAGCGGCAAAGTACATCAGCAGCTAAGGTAAAGGTATCAGCGCCTTCCCATGAGGTGATGGAAAGCATCATATCCCATCTGATTGATTTGGGTGCGGTAGACTTGCCTCAAGATGAGCGCGATGTTAAGTTGGAGCCGGTAACTCAAGCAGGGGTAGCTCCTGATGATTTTTACGTAAGCACGATTTATCCCACCGAAGTGCGGATTAACGGTGAATGGGTGAAGGTAGAGAATCAGCGAATGGATGGGGCGATCGCCATCACTCGGACACCCAAAGGTGTAGTAGCACAGTGTAAACTACTACGCGACGTTGAAGTCGGCGAAGAAGTCGTTGTGGATGTGCTAGGTATTCGCACCATCCGGAAACCCGAATCACGGGAAAAACGTAATGCTGAAGAATTCAGCTTTATGTCCTCGGGAGTTTCCAGCGAGCGACGCGTGGAACTCGTCGTTGAACAAGTGGCATGGGAATTACGTAAAATCAGGGATGGTGGTGGTAAAGTAGTTGTCACAGCCGGACCTGTGGTGATTCACACTGGAGGCGGTGAACATCTGGCACAACTGATTAGAGAAGGATATGTGCAGGCGCTACTGGGTGGAAATGCGATCGCCATCCACGACATTGAGCAAGCGATGATGGGAACTTCTCTCGGTGTGGATATGAAACGGGGTGTGGCTGTACGCGGTGGACACCGCCATCACTTAAAAGTCATTAATACCATTCGCCGTTATGGTAGTATTGCCAAAGCTGTTGAGGCTGGGATCATTCAGAGTGGTGTCATGTATGAATGCGTCCGTAATGGAGTTCCATTCTGTCTGGCTGGCTCGATTCGCGATGATGGTCCTTTGCCCGATACCGAGATGAATTTGATCAAAGCCCAAACCGAATACGCCCGACTGCTCAAAGGTGCAGATATGATTTTGATGCTGTCGAGTATGCTGCACTCAATAGGTGTGGGGAATATGACTCCGGCTGGCGTGAAGATGGTTTGTGTGGATATTAATCCAGCTGTGGTGACAAAGTTGAGTGACAGAGGTTCTATAGAATCAGTTGGTGTGGTGACAGATGTTGGGTTGTTCCTGAGTTTGTTGCTACAGCAATTGCAGAAGTTAACTAGTCCCTATACTGCTAAAGTGAGTTAAGAAAGTAGAAAGTAGGGTGGGCGGCATTGCCCACCTTGTGTTTAAAAAATGAACCGCCTTAGCAAAGCGTGTCCGCAGAACATAGACGAGCTAGTGCGTTGGGGAGGACAGTGCCGGGGTGAGGCAGCGCGGTCTTGGGGGTTTCCACGCCAGGTGCTACAACGGGGGGAACCCCCGCAACGCACTGGCTCCCCATGAGCGACTGCCGAAAGGGTTTCCCGACTTGAGGCACTTGTCCGTTGAGCCAGTACTGCAGGAGGGAAACCCTCCGTAGGTATCTGGCATCCGGCTTTGCCGACTTGTAGCAACTGGCGTGCAAAGGACGCCAAGGAAAAACGAAAGAAGAAAGAAATGTTGCCAGGATTAGTTTTCAAAAGAAGTTCTTCTACTCAGCACTTTCAAATTCGTTGGGTGAGTGCCATTGCTGATTTTTTATTAGCAGGGATGGTGGTAGGACCACTTGTAGCTCCATTTCTTGCCGCGTCTGGGTTGCCGATGTTACCCGTAATTGCGAATATTATTTATTTCATGGGCATTCATGTATGTCCGCAGCCGGATATGGGCGTAGCATTGTCACCACCGTATATTATGGCTGTCTGTATGCGTTGTTACGGTACTGTAATAGGGTTGTTGATAACGCGTCTGTTATATGGAGTTACAGGTGGGAAAGGTTTTTACTGGTTAAGTCAGTATGGTTGGAGTGGTGCGGCGCTTGCTAGTGTATTAATGATGGCTTATCCACTGGAATTGGCAGCAGAGGTTTTGGGTTGGTGGAGTTTTGATAATTACGTTGTTACACCTTTTGGGTTAATCACTGGTTTGGCGTGGGGTTTATTTACTATGCCAATATTACACGAGTGGCGGCGAACACGTATTCATCAGGAGTTTGGGGCGTGACAATAAGCGAATTTGTTCAAAAATAAAAACTCGTAGGCGTGGTAAACGCTCACCACATTTACCACGCCTGCAAACGAATTGAATCACACAGTCAATTTACTCTTATCCAACCGTTCCAGCGGGGAAGGAAGTTGGGAAGCTGATTTCCCAGGCAGGACTACCAGTTTTGGGGAGTGCGCTCGCCTGTGCTAAGTTAGTACCATTCATCTGCCAAATAGCAGTCTCATCAGTACCAGAGTTGCGCCAGAGAATGTCAACCTTACCATCGTTTGTAAAGTCTGCCAGTCCTGCGACTTGCCAACCAATATCTAGTTTGTTGAGCGCGATCGCCTGTTTCTGAGTAGTACCATCCATCTCCCAAACAGCATTCTCACCTGTTTTGTAGTTACGCCACAAGATGTCTGTTTTGCCATCACCTGTAAAGTCTGCCTCACCCGCAACATCCCAACCAGTATCTGTAAGTGTAGGCAGTGGGGTCTTCTGTTGTACAGTAGTACCATTCAACTGCCAGATTTGATTTTCACCAGTACTCTTATTGCGCCAGAGAATTTCGTCTTTGCCATCACCTGTAAAATCTGCTAGACCTTTGATTTCCCAATTTGTATCGGGAAGTGCTTCCAGCACCACCTTAGCTCCTACAACAGTATTACCGCTAGCATCAGCGTTCAACCCCCAAATTGCATTTTCACCTGTGGTCTTGTTGCGCCACAGAATGTCTGTTTTGCCATCACCTGTGAAATCTGACAGACCTTTGACTTCCCAACTCAGCTGAGCCTCTGGGTCAAGAAAAGTTAGCTTTTGTATAGTAGTACCATTCAACCCCCAGATACCGTTCTCGCCAGTAGCATAGTTGCGCCACAGAATGTCTGTTTTGCCATCGCCTGTGAAATCTGCTTGACCTTGGATTCTCCAGGCAGTATTTTTGGTTGGCTCAAATGCAGTCGCTTGTTTGAATGTAGTACCATCAAGCTGCCAAATAGCAGTCTCATCAGTTTTGTAGTTGCGCCACAGAATATCTGGTTTGCCGTCCCCAGTGAAATCAAGTTTAGCGGGATTTTTCGCATTAGCTGAAGCATTCCCACTCACATTAACAGTGACGCTACCAGTCAGTTGTAAAGTTGGATCGCCTTGTGAGCCACCATACTCTACGATATAACCCTGAGGTATATACTCTCCACTTTCGACAACGTCGGAAAGGTCATTCCATTTACCTTGTTTATCTGAACCAATGGCGGAGTTACCAATAACGTGGGCGTATTTTTCGATGCCATTAAGGTTGTTCGGTTCACCAAATGCCCAGTCGCTGTATTGACCATTAACTGCACTACCATCTGCACCTCCACTCCAAAACGCGGTTCCAGCCTCTGGTCCTGTCACCCAACGCCAGTCTCCCTCAGTGGCAGCATCACTACCCCCTATCCAGCCGTTTCCTTGAAGTTTGCCTTGGATGAAGTTTTCTTCTTTGTCAGAGGTGATAGTTCCTAGGTAACCTTTGAGTCCCAAGTAGTTACGACTAGCAGCTGCAGACTGAGCATCCGTCCAGGTAATATTGGGAGCCGAGACAAACTCGTAGAAGTGGTTGTTATCTGCACTTCCTAAGGTTGTTCCCAGAGTAAATTCAATACCACGCGCTGCTGTAGTGGGGGTGTTACTGGTATTACTGTAAGTAACTTGGCGCAGTGCATCCTGGTAAGCACTGCTGGAAGCTGCGCCAGTTATGCTTAAAATCCCTGTTGTTGTGTTGTAGTTCCAGTTCAGACCATTGATAGTGCCAGTGGTACCGTTCTGTCCGTTAATCCCAAGCTGGTCTTGATCTTTGTTGAAATTAGAGTTGATAATGACCGATACACCATTTAAATTGCCATTATCGGCGTCAGAAATAGTTAAATTGGCGGCAACAATTTGGGGAGTAGCGGCAGCCGTATAGTTGGTTGTTCCAGAAACGTTTAAAGTCTGTACCATGGCTCATCCTTTGTTAAGAAAAAGTATTTTGGAAAAGATTTGGGTTGACTACATAGTAATGCAAAATACCTATGTTGTAGATGCTACTGACAAAGCAAATTAGCTTGCTAAAATATTGTATAAACTAATACGAAATATAGTCAACTCACTTTATTATAAAATTAAATGACGTATGATCAATTACATAAAAAAAATAGAAGATAATATCAAGTATAGTGTCACAAATGATTATTCTACCTGCATTGTAGCTTCTTTATTCCAAAAAATGGCTTAGATAATAACTGAAACTTTGGTATAAGAAAACTTTAAAAATGAGAACGTGCACTTTTGTGTCGCACATTTTTCTGACATCACGTGTGAATTGTATAAATTACAATTCACAAGATAGCGACACAGCATTGCTGTGTGTTCTATCTAATTGAATACAGCTATCAAAATGACCAATAACAACCACCCTGTTGTCGAACGCTGTACATATTTAGCCTAAGCATCAGCGGACACTACGGAACCACTCAGTAATTCCATCACTTATGACTTTTGCCAACTTCTTTTGTTCCTGAGCATTCGTCACCCACTCAAATTCATTAGGGTTGCTCATAAAACCTAATTCCAGCAAAACTGAAGGTGCACTTGCTGGACGTGTCAGTGCTAAATTATCCCAAAAGACCCCATAGGATGGTCGTCCTAACTTGCTAACAACATACTTTTGCATAAAGACTGCAAAGCTGTGAGCTTGGGGATGATACCAAAAGGCTGCCATTCCCTTGATTTTTTCAGCATCACCTTCATCGGGTAGGGAGTTGTAATGTATGGAAATGGCGATCGCTGGTTCTTCTTTATCAATAATTGCCACACGATCAGGTAGCGACACTTCCTTATCATCTTGCCGTGTCATCACCACTTTCGCCCCTTGCTTCACCAACTCATCGCGCACCAACTTGGATACCACCAGATTGACATCTTTTTCCAAATAACCTGTTGGTCCCGATGCACCAGATTCTTTACCTCCATGTCCTGGGTCGAGTAAAATCTTGATTCCAGATAACGGCTTTTGTATGGCGAACATCCCCCTTCTTTCCCTAGTATTAGCAGAGGAGATGAAAGGAGAGTGACGTAAAGATAGCACCAGACTTGTGTTGTCGTATCTCAGCTTATACCCCCACTGTTGAGCTTTTTTGAGGTTAAATATGTACTGTACTCCTGGCTGTCCCCCTGGGACAGTGGGTGGTAATTGTTGCCAATCTAAGCGAGAGATCAGAGGATCATCATCTAGGCGGATTATATCTGTCTGAGCAGTGGTGTTATGAAGAGTGAGAGTAAAAGTCTGGTCATCTTGCTGCACACTCACAGGGACAGGAACTTGCAGTGGGAAAACCATTTCTGTCACACTAGGAAGTCTACGATAGCCAACACTGCGGATGATACTGTGTGGAGGAATTGCTCCTTGTAAAAGACGAGTTTCCTTACTATTGATCCAAGCACCATAGTCCAAACGCAACCACTCACCTTCGTGTCCTGTAACTGCTGCTCGTGTGCCTTTGGGTAGAGGTGTTAGTCTAGAATAATCTGTACTCGGACCAGTGCGCGCAACTCCAGAGTCTGCTATAATTTCCACGACTTCCAACTGTGCAGGTGAGAGGATGCTGATTTTTCCAGTTCCTTGTTGAGTTATTGTTTTACCATTCAGGGTGAGTTGGAATTCTGGTTTACCCAAATCTATATTTTTGGTCTGGTTCTCGCCAATAGCAGCAGAGACAGTGTTGTTGGTATACAGTTGAGGATTAAACTGAGGAACTGTCGTACAACCCTGATACTTGCCCGCGTTAGACTGGGTTGAGGGTTGATTTTGCCCTGTTAAGGCGGCAGAATTTGCTGGTAGTTGTGCTTGTTGAGGTTGCGGTAAAAGGGAAATAGTTTGATTTGCCAATTTTACAGAAACAGTCGTCGCATTCGGTGCGGCGAGACTCCCAGAGGGAGTCGCCCAAGGGGCGATCGCACTAAAACAGATTTGTTCTCCTGGTAGTTTGGCAATATCCACAGCTGGTGTGAGAGAATCTTTTGCAAAGGCTAATCCCTGTGGGACTTCCGGTTGAGTGGAAACTCTTGTCACCCGAATCTGGATTTGTTGATTTTGATAGCGGACAGTAAAAAGATTTTCTCCCAACTGTAAGGGGAAACTTGGGGCAAAATTACCAGACTTACTACGAGTTACTGGCTGATCATTGATCAGAACCTCTCCACTTGATGGTGCTGTCCCAAGAAAGAAAATTTTCTGTGCAGAAGTCTGGTAGTTTGTTTTTGGAAAAACAACCTTCAGTGATTGTTCTTGAGCCAAAGCGATAGAGGGGGTGACTATAGAACTTAATAAGATTAATCCTAAAAGTGATCTCACGTCAAAATAAAAGAATAATTGATAACAAGAGCGGAGTTAAGCACCTTCCCCTAAATGTATGGGGGTTGAATTCAAAAATAAATTTATAATTTTAAATTTATAATTTTGAATTTTGAATTCCCGAACGGGGTGACTGTGGCACAATGGCGGGGTGTATTTCTAGAAGTTGCGCGAAATTAAAAGTACTATGACTAAGTTTGTATTTGTAACTGGTGGTGTTGTTTCTAGTATTGGTAAGGGAATTGTAGCAGCAAGTCTGGGGCGATTGCTCAAGTCAAGAAATTATTCAGTCTCAATTCTCAAACTCGACCCCTATATTAATGTTGATCCCGGAACCATGAGTCCTTTTCAGCATGGAGAAGTATTTGTGACTCAAGATGGTGCTGAGACAGATTTAGATTTGGGACATTACGAACGTTTTACTGATACCTCTATGTCCCGGTTGAACAGTGTGACGACTGGTTCAATTTATCAAGCCGTCATTAATAAGGAGCGTCGAGGTGATTATAATGGCGGCACAGTCCAAGTCATTCCCCACATTACAAACGAAATCAAAGAACGGATTCTTAGAGTTTCTAAAGATACTACACCTGATGTGGTTATTACAGAAATTGGAGGGACAGTAGGAGATATTGAATCACTGCCGTTTTTGGAAGCAATTCGTCAATTTCGCAAGGATGTAGGACGACAAAATGTCGTGTATATGCACCTGACTTTGATACCGTGGATTGCCTCAGCGGGTGAGATGAAAACTAAGCCAACACAGCACTCGGTGAAAGAACTTAGATCAATTGGTATTCAACCAGATATTTTAGTTTGTCGGTGCGATCGCCCACTGCCAACAGCACTAAAACACAAATTATCTGAATTTTGCGATGTACCAGTAGAATGCGTCATCCCATCTCAAGATGCTAAGAGTATCTATGAAGTTCCCCTGAATTTAGAACGAGAAGGACTAGCACAACAAACACTAGAGTTGCTGAACATGGGACAGCACCAACCTAATTTGGTACAGTGGCAAACACTAGTAGAAAAATTATACAGTCCTACTCATCGAGTGGAAATTGCGATTGTCGGTAAGTACGTGCAGCTGAGTGATGCCTATCTTTCAGTTGTCGAAGCGCTGCGTCATGCAGCAATTGCAATGAGTAGCGAACTGCACCTGCGTTGGGTAAATTCAGAACAATTAGAAACTGAAGCAGCCGAAACCTATCTCGAAGGTGTGGATGGAATAGTAGTCCCAGGAGGTTTTGGCGTCCGGGGGGTAGATGGTAAAATTGCTGCAATTAGATACGCTCGAAGAAGCGAAATCCCATTCTTAGGTTTGTGCTTAGGAATGCAATGTTCAGTCATAGAATGGGGACGAGACGTAGCCGGATTACAAGATGCTAACAGCGCCGAATTTGATCCACATACACTAAACCCAGTCATTAATTTATTGCCAGAACAACAGGATGTCATGGATTTGGGCGGAACAATGCGCTTAGGTTTATATCCTTGTCGCTTACATCCTAACTCTTTGGCTTTCAAACTTTACCAAGAAGAAGTTATTTATGAACGCCATCGACATCGCTACGAGTTCAATAACTCTTACCGCAACGTCTTTATAGACTCTGGTTATCTTATTAGTGGGACTTCTCCCGACGGACGCCTAGTAGAAATTATCGAAATTCCTAATCACCCGTTTTTTATAGCTTGCCAATTTCATCCAGAATTTCAATCATCTCCCAGTGCACCTCATCCTTTATTTAAAGGTTTTATCGAAGCGACAATTGCTCGTTATTACCCCTGTTCTGAGGTACATACACCACTGGAAGTTTTTTAAAGGGCAATTATAGCAATTCTATTTGATGTGCGTGAAAAAGTGCTTGCGCTTTGTGCATAAGTCGCGCTTGCTCAAATTCCCGACTTCTAAAAGAAGTCGGGAATCTTCTTGTTCACAAATGATTTAGGAGTGCTATAGCCCTCTTCTTAGGAGTGGTATAACTACGTAATAATTTCGCTTACGATATTTTAGATATACTGATGAACGTTCTGACAGTGAACACTTAACATTAATAAGTTGCAATTTTCAGGCACCATAAGTCAATTGTGTAAGCAAGCGTGTCGCAGGTATACAAAGTAGCGGACAAGGGAAGGACTTAGGAATCTCAACCACATTCAGTACTCGGTTAGAACGCAACTTAGTATTACTGATGATTTTTCCATGTATATACACAATTCTGCAAGTCATGCTAAATTTGAGAACTCGTTATGAATCCTAAGCGTGAGTTAACCATTACGAGCAATGATTTCAATCATCTCACTGCGAGTCAATTCATGTTTCCCAGCGACTTGAGCCAGTTTTTCCCAAGCTGTATCTGTGAGTCTGATAGATCTTAAACGTTTCGGCTCAGAATCATAATCTCGCTCAAACTTACCGGAATTCTTACGGTTACGTCTAGAAGATTTCTGCCTTGTACCTGAATATTGATCTGCGCTTAAATACTTCTGAGTCTGATTTGCAGTCAATAAATTAATCAGGTTGTTAATCAGGCGCTCCCACTCCATTGGTAAAATATCATTGGCATGAAGTATTTCCTCAATCAAGATAAAATGTACTAACGCCCCGACAAAGACTCGCGCAGCAACTTCTGGATCAGGTAAATTGAGTTCAGTACGAGATCTGAGGAATTGAGACAAATCCTCTAAGAATGGTTTTTCAAGGTTAAGAACAAAGGCACGCGCTAACTCTGGAAAGCGTCCAGACTCACCAATTACTAAGCGGATTAATCCTAACACCTGTTGGTCACCCATAATGTTGTTTAGCATACTCAATGCCAAGTGACGCAGGATAACAGATGCCTCACCTTCCATCAATTGAGCTTTTTGCGGGTTAAATGATGCATAATATTTTTCCAGTATCAGTTGCTGTATAAGAGCAGTAAACAGTCTTTCCTTGTCTTGAAAGTGGCTGTAGATAGTTGTTTTAGATACACCTGCTGCTGCTGTCACTCGATCCATTGTTGTCGCAGCATAGCCATGTGCCAAAAACTCTTGCATTGCACCTGCCAGAATAGCATCCACTTTTTCGTCTGACAGCTTACGATCCAAATTATTAGCTTCTGTCTTTCTCATTTTTTCATCTCTTGCTTTTAGCGGGTTATAGGTGTTTGCAACCCTGCAATCAAGGTTTCCTGTGGGAATATAACAATCCTCCCTTATGCGGAATGTATGCAGCTGAGGGGCGAAAATTTTATTGAAAGTTTGTACTATACAGTTTAGTTTAAAAAAAGAAATTAAACTATTTAGTTTATTTTGTCCCACAGGAAGTACCTTATGCTGCGTGATGCAACCGCTAGCGGTTCCTCATTTTTTAAGCATAGCCGTCGCCCACTGACAATACTGGCAGTTGTCATAACATTTGTTGTTGCAGGGGTGACAACATACAGATTCTGGCAGTTACACTCACACAAGTCTAATGAGATCCAAAAGTCTCGCCCCAGCATTCCTAAAATCATAAAAGTCGTTGCTTTAGGAAGGCTAGAACCACAGGGAGAGGTGATTAAAGTTTCTGCACCAACATCTAGTCAACAGAATCGAGTTGGACAATTGTTAGTCAAAGAGGGGCAGGAAGTTAAAGCAAGTCAGGTGATTGCTATTCTTGACAGCAAAGATCGTCTTCAAGCTGCTGTTATCAAAGCACAGCAACAAGTGAAAGTGAAACAGGCAAACCTTGCTATGGTGCAAGCAGGTGTAAAACGCGGTGAAATTGAAGCACAAAGAGCTAGGGTTGACGAATTAAAGGCGCAGTGGCAAGGTGATAAGACAGCACAACAGGAGGCGATCGCCCGACTCAAAGCACAGTCCAAAGGCGATAAAATAGCGCAACAAGCAACTGTTGAGAAATTGCAAGCCCAATTCAACAACGCTCAAGCCGAATATAGCCGTAATCAGCAACTCTACTCGAATGGTGCAATTTCTAAATCTTCATTTGATAGTAAGCGCCTGAATGTAGACACTGCAACACAGCAACTCAAAGAAGCCAGAGCAATACTCACCCGTATTGATGGTACGAGTAGCAGCCAAATCAGCGAGGCTCAAGTTGTTCTCACCCGCATTAACACAACGCTTAGTAAACAAATCAGCGAAGCTCAAGCCACACTCCAGAAAATAGCTGAAGTACGTCCAGTAGATGTGGAAGCTGCAAAAGCAGAAGTTGATGATGCGATCGCACAGGTGAATCAAGCTCAGAAAGATTTGCAACAGGCTTACGTGCGAACACCCCAAAATGGTCAGGTGTTGGATATACACACACGTGCAGGGGAAGTGGTGTCGAGTAATGGTATTGTTGAGATTGGACAAACCAGCCAAATGTATGCTGTTGCAGAAGTTTATCAAAGTGATATCAGCAAAATCCGTATAGGGCAGGATGTGCGGGTCATCAGCGATTCTCTACCTGGTGAATTACAAGGAAAAGTCGAGCGGATAGGCTTACAGGTGCGTCGGCAGAGTGTCGTCAATACCGATCCTAGTACCAATATTGACTCCAGAATTGTGGAAGTGCATATCCGACTCGATCAGACATCAAGCCAGAAAGCTGCTCAGTTTACCAATTTACAAGTTAAGGTGGTGATTTCACTTTGATTGGATTCATACAACAGTTACACCAGCGAATACCTCTGGGATGGTTGCAACTGAGTCATGAAAAAAGCCGTCTGCTTGTCGCATTATCAGGTATTGCTTTTGCTGATGTGCTCATGTTCATGCAGCTTGGCTTTCAGACTGCACTTTATGACAGTAATACTCGCCTCAACCGAGTTTTGCAAACAGACATTGTTTTACTCAGTCCCAAAGCTCGTAATATGCAAAATCTGTCTACATTTTCCCGGCGGCGACTGTACCAAGCTTCCTCGATATCAGGAGTAAAGTCGGCAGAAGCATTGTATGTGAGTTTCATCACCTGGAAAAATCCCCAAACCCGTCGTGAAGCTTCCATTCAACTGCTAGGGGTTAATCCTGAGCAACCAGCTTTTGGGCTACCAGAAATAAACCAACAGTTGGATAAGATTAAGTTAGCAGATAATTTCTTATTTGACAAAGGTTCTAGAGGGGAATATCAACAAGTAATTGCTGATATTGAACAAGGTAAAACTGTTACTACCGAAGCAGAAAATCATACCATTACTATTAATGGCTTATTCAAATTGGGGACTTCCTTTGGGGCTGAGGGTAACCTGATTACCAGTGATCAGAATTTTCTACGCCTGTTTCCCGGACGACAAGCAGCTAGTATTAATCTGGGTTTAGTTTATCTTGAACCGGGCTACGATCCACAGCAAGTTGCAACAGCATTAAGAGCTTACTTACCCAATGATGTCAGAGTTTTGACTCATGAAGAATTTATCCAGTTTGAAGAAAACTACTGGCAGACAGAAAGCCCTATTGGCTTTATCTTTGGTCTCGGTGTATCAATGGGGTTTATAGTCGGCATCATTATTGTTTATCAAGTTCTTTCTACTGATGTTAATGCACACCTGAAGGAATACGCAACCTTAAAAGCAATGGGATATCATAATTTATACTTTTTAGGAATTATTTTTGAAGAAGCTCTTATCCTCGCATTTCTCGGTTTTATTCCAGGAACAGTAGTTCCTTTGGCACTTTATTATTTAACAAGAACGGCGACAAATTTGCCCATATACATGACTTTAACACGAGCTTTGGTGGTGCTCATATTGACAATCATTATGTGTGTGATTTCTGGAGCGATCGCCACCCGCAAACTCCAAGCTGCTGATCCTGCGGATATGTTTTAAAGAATAGTCATTAGCCATTAGAATTGTAAGTTAGGTTAAAAAGAATAGAGTTTGTAGAGACGTTGCCCTCCGGGGAGAACCTTCGGTTCCGCTAGCCCCTAAGGGGGTGCAGCGCAAACGCGCTCCGCCAGTCGCCTGGCTGTCGGGAAACCCTCCCGCAGCGCTGGACTCACATGCAACATCTCTACGCGTGTGCAATTTCTAAAAACAATCCTTAACTGAACGGCATTGCACTATAAACAAAGCGATCGCTCACTCGGAAGCGATCGCCAAAAACTTCTACTTACAAAAACATCGTGACGGCTAAGCTAATATCCAGTATCTTTACGGACATTCCAAAGACTCACGCGTAGAAACACCAGTTTTAGAATTCACCCCACTTGCTTTACCACAAAGTTTTTTCACTTCCAGACGATCTAGAACTGCATCGGTGAAATCAGCACCAGTAATGTCTACATCATCAAAAGTAGAACGCAGCATCATTGCGTTTGTAAAGATCGCATCGCTCAAATCACTGCCCTGAAAAGCTGCCAAATAGGCTATACCTTCAGTAAAATCTACACCATGCAGATTGACTCCCTCTAACATCGAACTATTGAAAACGCCACCGCGCAAATCAGCATTGCTAAAATTAACGTTCTTAAGCTTGACATTAATATATTCAGATCCAATCAAGCTTTGACCAGAAAAATCCTTACCGTTGAATGCGTCGTCCGTGGAACGCCTGATACTCGAAGAACCGACTCCCTCTGCTGACAAGGGAAACAAGAAAAGAGCTATAGCTAGAACCAAACCAACGACTACTTGCTGATACTTCATAATGCCAACTTAATAAATCTCAACACTGCCACAATTTATTAAAACAGTGAACAGTGAACAGTGAACAGTAAAAAGTTATCAAGATTTCAGATAATTGCTCACGGATTCAAAAAGCTGGGCGAGTAGGAAACTTTGGCTGGGAGCGTTGTATACCAGTTTTGGTAGGATTATAGTCTACCAGAAGCACCTCGCCTTTCTCATTAAAAATCCATCCTTAAGCAGGTTTTATATGAAAAGTCTAGAGGAGAGCCTACCCTCGTAACGCTTGTAACACAGCCTGGGGGTTTTTAGCAATTACCCGTAACAAAACCTTCGCAGCGCTATCAGGCTGCTTCGCTCCTTGTTCCCAATCCCTAATTGTTCCTAGAGGTAAGGAAAAGCTCTCGGCAAACTCTGCTTGAGTCATATGCAGCTGCTGACGAATCTGTTTGAGATTCGGTACGGGCTTGAACCGCTCTAGCTCTTCTTTGCTCAAGGGGGGATTATCAGAATCGGACAGGGCGGCAGATTCTATTTCTTCCTCCGTCATCGTCTTGATACGTTCCCAATGAGTCTGTCCCTGCAAAGGCTGCGTTGAGTGATCTGGAAAAATTTGAACAACCGTACCATCAGGAAGTAGTTTGGCTCTGACTATATCTTTCTGGCTCATCTTTTCTCGCTCTGGGTGCTGATATGATGTGGGTTCTCCCATTCCTTTGTGTGTAAACAACCGCTACAATCAAAGCCTCATCAATCATTCCTATCACTTTCAGTCGTTTCTCACCGTGCTCTGGACGGGTGGAATCTTCTTCAAGCCGACACTCATCCAAAAAGACCTTTATTGCGTCCTGAAAGCTGATGCCATGCTTATGTAAATTAGTTTCAGCCTTGATTGAGTCCCACTCAAATTCCATATGCTACCTTTTTTAAGATACTGCATAGCAGTACATTATTCAATCATGCAAGGTAACTGAAAACAAGGAATTGCAGCAGAAAAAGCAGATTTAACGACTTGGTTGCAAGATAAATCGAATCAGGTTTAAGTACACTGTAGATACTAGAAGTGAAATACTACAGACAAACGTATCTAAACAAATAGACCTGTGGCTAATCAAGAAGAAATTATCCTATCCTTAGCGCGATCGCCTTTATTTCAACTTGCACAAGAACTCAAAGCACGACTCACCAGTTTTGGTGGTTGGGAAATGCCCGTACAATTTGTTGGCATAACCAAAGAACACGAGGCTGTGAGAAATGCAGCAGGGATGTTCGATATTTCCCACATGGGTAAATTTACTCTACAAGGCAAAAACCTGATTTCTCAACTCCAGTTTTTAGTTCCTTCAGACTTAAACCGCTTGCAAGCCGGTCAAGCTCAATACACCGTCTTATTAAATCCTCAAGCTGGTATCATTGACGACATCATTTTTTACTACCAAGGCGAAGACGCCACTGGTGAACAACGAGGAGTCATAATTGTCAATGCGGCTACTTCTGACAAGGATAAAGCATGGCTCTTGCAACATCTTGACCAAAATGAGGTGAAATTCCAAGATCTTTCACGAGAAAAAGTCTTAATTGCCGTGCAAGGACCAAAAGCCGTAACCATTCTTCAGACCTTGGTGCAAGAAGATTTAACATCTATTAAAGCATTTGGGCACTTGCAGGGAACAGTACTAGGTAAACCAGCATTTCTTGCCCGCACAGGTTACACCGGGGAAGATGGCTTTGAGGTGATGTTAGATTTAGATGTGGGGGTAGAATTATGGAGAAGTCTACTCAATGCTGGTGTCATTCCCTGCGGACTAGGTGCGAGAGACACCCTCAGGCTAGAAGCAGCAATGGCACTTTACGGGCAGGATATTGACGACACGACTACACCTTTGGAAGCCGGTTTAGGCTGGCTAGTTCATCTTGATACCAAAGGAGACTTTATCGGTCGCTCAGTTTTAGAACAGCAAAAAGCTGTTGGAGTTCAACGCCGACTGGTAGGTTTGCAAATGCAAGGGCGCAACATCGCCCGTCATGGCTATCAAGTGCTATCAACTGGTGTCATCGTTGGAGAAGTAACTAGTGGTACACTATCACCTACACTTGGTTATCCCATAGCTTTAGCCTATGTTCCAACTGAACTAGCGACTGTGAATCAGCAGCTAGAAGTGGAAATTCGTGGCAAAGCTTACCCAGCGGTTGTGGTAAAACGTCCGTTTTATCGATCCAAAAACCGTGTCAGTCACTAAGTGCTGAGTAATGGGTACTATAGCGTAAATCCCTATCGTAGTAGTAATTTTTTTATGTGGATGAGGAAGTGGTATGCCTTTTGAATATCCTGAAGATTTGAGATACTTAGATACTCATGAATACGTCCGTCTTGAAGGCGAAATTGCCACCATTGGCATCACCGACTTTGCCGTAGATCAATTAGGTGACATTGTGTTTTTAGAGCTCCCAGAAATTGGTGACGCTGTCTCCAAGGAAGAAACCTTTGGCACAATTGAATCCGTCAAAGCTGTGGAAGACCTTAATTCCCCAGTCACTGGTACAGTTATAGAACGCAATGAAATTTTGATAGAATCACCAGAACAATTGGCAGAAGATCCTTATGGGGAAGGGTGGTTGCTCAAAGTACGCGTCAACAAGTCTGATGAAATTGATGATGCCTTGACTGCGAATGAATACAGCAGGCAGGTTGAAGGATAGAAAGCAGTGAGGGAGTGTTAGCGCAGCGTTAACGTTTGCGCAGCGCCCCTTTTAGGGGCTAGTGGACCGTAGTAGGTCGCCGCCGTAGCCTGGGAGGGAGGAAAAAGATTTATTGAGCATTCACTATTGCCTCCCTCCGTCCCTCCTTCTGTCTGTGGTGTCTATTGCTGCTGTTTCCCTTTGTCTGCTTCACGCTTTCTGGAAAAGTTTTATTAATTTTGATAAAAAAACTTCATTAATTTTGATAAATTGACAAATTATACCCAACGCGTCAAACAGAATTGTTGCAAAATATGAAGTAGTCGCGTCGGAGAGCAGTTTGTGGTAACTAATGTTCCTCGTCCTAAATCAAACCATTGGCAGATGTCAGGGGAAAGTAGCCAAAAGTTAAGTTCTTTTCAAAAACGGCACATTGGACCATCGTCCAGTGATATTCAGCAAATGCTTGAGGTGCTGGGTGATAGTACTCTTGATCAACTTATTGACCAAGCAGTGCCGCAGGCAATTCGGTTGTCTGATTCATTAGAGTTACCAGAAGCAGAAAATGAGTACGCAGCACTTGCTAAGCTCAAGGAAATCGCTTCCAAAAATCAAGTTTTCCGCTCGTTTATTGGTATGGGGTACTACGACTGTATTACCCCACTTGTGATTGGACGCAATATTCTAGAGAACCCTGGTTGGTATACCGCCTACACTCCCTATCAGCCAGAAATTGCCCAAGGACGACTCGAAGCGCTGCTCAATTTCCAAACCATGATTATTGACTTAACAGGTTTAGAAATTGCCAATGCTTCATTGCTAGATGAAGCCACAGCAGCAGCAGAAGCGATGAGCATGAGCTATGGTTTTTGCAAAAATAAAGCAAATGCTTATTTTGTCTCTGGTGAGTGTCATCCCCAAACTATAGATGTGTTGCAAACACGTGCTCAACCTCTGGGAATTGATATTATTGTTGGCGACCATCAAACTTTTGATTTTTCTGAACCTATTTTTGGGGCAATTCTCCAGTACCCCGCCAGCGATGGCACAATCTATGACTACCGCGCTTTTATAGAAAAAGCCCATGCTATGGGAGCATTGGTCACGGTAGCAGCAGATCCCTTAAGTCTGACTTTGCTGACACCGCCTGGTGAATTTGGTGCTGATATTGCTGTAGGAAGCACTCAGCGTTTTGGTATTCCCTTGGGGTACGGTGGGCCTCATGCAGCTTACTTTGCCACCAAACAAGAGTATAAGCGCCAAGTTCCAGGGCGAATTGTTGGTGTATCAAAAGATGCTCAGGGCAAACCTGCGCTGCGTCTTGCCTTACAAACCCGTGAACAACACATTCGCCGCGAAAAAGCAACTAGTAATATCTGTACAGCCCAGGTGTTGCTGGCAGTAATGGCGAGTATGTATGGTGTATACCACGGTCCTGCTGGACTCAAAAAAATTGCTGAGAATATCCACCAGATGACTGTGATGCTGGCAAAAGGATTAAAGCGTTTGGGTTACAGCATCCATTCTGAATATTTCTTTGATACCCTGCGAGTCGATTTAGGAGAACGCAGTTTAGATGAGATTTTACAAGCTTGTGAAGATCGTAAAATAAACATCCGCATTTTAAACACAACTACTGTAAGTATATCTCTAGACGAAACCACCACAGAAAAAGACTTAATCGACCTGTTGGAAATTTTCGCTTTTGGCGACGATCTATTGTTCCCCCCTGCTTGTGGTGCTTCCAGTGCTCTTTTCCTTCCCCGTACCACTAGTTACCTCACCCACCCGGTCTTCAACCGCTATCACTCAGAAACTGAGTTGTTGCGCTACCTGCACAAGCTGGAAGCTAAGGATTTGTCGCTAACTACATCGATGATTCCCTTGGGATCATGTACGATGAAGCTTAATGCCACATCTGAGATGATACCAGTCACATGGGCTGAGTTTGGCAAGATACATCCTTTTGCACCACTGTCACAAACACGGGGTTATCAAATCCTGTTCCAGCAGCTAGAGGAATGGTTGGGAGAAATCACCGGATTTGCGAGAGTTTCCCTGCAACCAAATGCTGGTTCTCAAGGTGAATATACAGGGTTACTCGTCATTAGGAAGTATCACGAAAGTCGAGGGGAAGGACACCGCAATGTTTGTTTGATTCCCCAGTCAGCACACGGAACAAACCCTGCAAGTGCTGTGATGTGCGGGATGAAGGTAGTTGCTGTTGCTTGTGACACTGAAGGTAATGTTGATTTAGATGACCTTAAGGCTAAGGCTCAAAAGCATAGCAAAGAACTTGCGGCATTAATGGTAACATATCCCTCAACTCATGGTGTGTTTGAGGAGCAAATTCAAGAAATCTGTGCTGTTGTTCACACTCACGGTGGACAAGTTTACATGGATGGGGCGAATATGAATGCTCAAGTGGGGCTTTGTCGTCCAAGAGATATCGGTGCTGATGTTTGTCACTTGAACTTGCATAAGACCTTCTGTATTCCTCACGGTGGCGGTGGTCCTGGTATGGGACCGATTGGTGTCGCTTCTCATCTGGTACCATTTCTTCCTGGACACGCTGTTGTTGAAATGGGCGGTGAACAAAAAATGGGTGCTGTTTCTGCTGCACCTTGGGGAAGCGCCAGTATCCTCGTGATTTCTTGGATGTATATTGCCATGATGGGTGCAGATGGTTTGACGCAAGCAACCAAAGTCGCAATTCTGAATGCAAACTATATCGCCAAGAGACTTGAACCTTATTATCCTGTTTTGTACAAAGGAAAAAATGGTTTAGTTGCTCATGAGTGTATTTTGGATTTGCGTAGCTTGCGAGGCGCTTCGCCATCGCTCAAAAAATCAGCAAATATCGAAATCGATGATGTTGCCAAGCGCCTAATAGATTATGGCTTCCATGCACCAACTGTTTCCTGGCCTGTGGCAGGTACAATCATGGTGGAACCCACAGAAAGTGAATCCAAAGAAGAGTTAGACCGTTTCTGCGATGCCATGATTGCTATTCGCCAAGAAATTGCGCAAATTGAATCAGGTAAGATGGATGCCCAAGATAATGTCTTGAAAAATGCACCCCACACCGCAGAAAGTCTGATTGTCGGAGAATGGAATCATCCTTATTCACGGGAACAAGCTGCTTACCCTGCGCCTTGGACTCGCGAACATAAATTCTGGCCCAGTGTCGGTCGTATTGACGCTGCATATGGGGATAGGAATTTTGTTTGTTCTTGTCTGCCAATGGATGCTTATTAAATAGAGTCAGGAGTGAGGAGTTTTTATTCCTCGCTCAATACTTTATCTAAACCAATTCCTAAAACAGACTTAAACAATCGCGCTTTGTGTCGCCCTTCTGGATGTTCTGGATTCAAACAATAACCGGAAAGTTTTTGTCTGTCAATCACTGCCTGTTCGGGATTAGGAAGTTTCATATATTCGGGCGATCGCCAACAATAACCACTCAGTTAAAATGCAGGTATCTCTTTCTTTTGTGGTTCATTATTTTGGTAGCCGTAAATAGAACCGCCAAATTAAACATAATATTCGTGGTGTCAGAAACCCGATTTCTAGATTTTACGTTTTTTTCTGTTGACCAACTTAAAATATAGCCGTCGCCAGTCTTGTTAGGACATAGACTGAGAGTGTCCCTACCGTTTCTGCTCAACTACGATGGCTAAAGCTTATAGCTATGACTTCCGGCAAAAGGTGATGCAAGCGATCGAATTGGATGGACTCAAGAAAAGTGAGGCGAGTGAACTGTTCAACATTAGTCGCAATACGATCAACCTGTGGTGTCAGCGCAAAGCTGAGACGGGCGATGTCCAAGCAAAGCCAAAACCAAGCTCTAACCCGACTCGGAAGATCACCGACATGGAGTTGTTTCGGGCATTTGTGAAGGAAAATGAGGATAAGACTCAAGCCGAGATGGCTCTACTGTGGGAAACAAATATTAGTGAACGTACGATTTCACGAGCCTTGCAGCAGATTGGGTTTACCCGTAAAAAAAAACTTATGGGTATTGCCAACGTGATGAAGTCAAACGAGCCGCAAATAAGCGCGCAACTCGGAGATCCCAAAGCCCCTCACTTAATCTATGTCGATGAGTCGGGCATGGATGAGCGGGATGACTATGGCTTTGGATACGCCGAAGTAGGGAAACGGCTCTACGGACTCAAGTCTGGTCGTCGGCAGGGACGCATCAACATGATAGCGGGCTATCGGAATGGTCAATTGATTGCACCGTTTACCGTGGAAGGAGCTTGTAATCGTACGGTGTTTGAAACGTGGTTGGAAACCTGCTTAATTCCAGTTCTGTGCCCTGGTGAGTGGGTAATTATCGATAATGCAACCTTTCATCATGGCGGTCGGATTGCTCAATTAATTGAAGCTGCCGGCGCTCAGGTGGTGTATTTGCCACCTTATTCCCCGGACTTCAATCGGATTGAAAAGTGTTGGGCGTGGTTGAAAGCTCGCATTCGCAAACACTTACGACAATTTGATAATTTACATGATGCCATCGACTCCGTGCTTAAACAAGCTGCGTCCTAACCTCAGTGGCAACAGCTATATAAAAAAATTTACGGACTAGGAATTATCCTAGTCCGTAAAAAAAGCGGGCTAACCGCTATTAACCTGGTTAACCCGTGCAGCTTTGGGAACGCGCAGAGATATGACTATTGCAATACCAACTTAACGTTGGCGTTTTGCAGACCGCGTTGCTTCACTTCTGCCAGGGTTTTGTTAACGGCATACTTTTGGTTGATGGAGTTGATCAGCTCGGTCTGGTTGTGCTTCTTAGCAACACCCCACAGGTCTGCGATCAGATCGAAGGAACCATCGCTGTTGCGAGACCAACCGAGGTCATACTCGCCTTCCAAAACTGCAACGATGTCGGAACGAACACGCTGACCGTTGTAACCACGAACATCAGCTTCGGTCTTAACAGAGATGCCTAGATCGCGCAGGGAAGACTTAAGAATTTCTGCATCGGTGATTTTGGTACGCAGAGTGCTAAAGTGAGACATTTGGGTTTCCTCCAATGAGAAAGTAGAGAAAAAGACAACAGTTTGTTTTAAGCGAAGCCGCGTTTACCAAGACGCGGTTTTTTCATAACTGCTAGCTTTTTGACGCTAGCCTTTCCCCCTGTGGTAGCAGGAGAAAGCTTTTAGAACTCCATTCGCTGATACTCAGCAACGGAGGATGCGGCTGGTCTTGCTCGTTGTCTAGCCCAATCTCTGAGGGCTGTCACTTGTTCTTGCATCGTACGAGACAACGGCAGTGTTGCTTTAATAGCCGCAATAATATCTAATTGTGTGAACTCCCGATCTTGGGCAAAAGCTTCGTACATTGCCGCAACAATCGCTTGTTCAATTTCTGCTCCAGAAAATCCGTCAGACATCTTAGAAAGTTGTTCTAGATCAAATCGCGAGATGTCTTCCCGGCGCTTAGACAAGTGTATCGTGAATATGTCTTGGCGCTCTTCCGGGGTGGGCAGATCTACAAAGAAAATCTCATCAAAGCGACCTTTCCTCAAAAATTCACCAGGTAGACGTTCAACTCGGTTGGCTGTTGCCATGACAAATACTGGTGATTTCTTTTCTTGCATCCAGGTGAGGAAAGAGCCGAATATCCGGCTGGAGGTACCACCATCAGAATCTCCAGAACCTCCACTTCCAGCAAATGATTTATCCAACTCATCAATAAACAGAATTGCTGGTGAAATAGATTCTGCTGTTTTTAGGGCGTTACGTAAATTTGCCTCTGAACGTCCTACCATTGAGCCATCGTAGACTCGCCCCATATCTAATCGCAGCAGTGGTAAACCCCAAAGTCGAGAAGTTGTTTTGGCAATCAATGATTTACCACAACCTGGGACTCCTAAGATTAACATACCTTTTGGTTGAGGTAAACCGTATTCACGCGCCCTCTCTGTAAAAGCGTTAGAGCGCTGCTTCAACCACCTCTTCAACTCTTCTAAGCCACCAACAGCATCAATAGTTGCGTCTTCTTCTATGTATTCTAATATACCATTGCGCCGAATTAGCTGCTTTTTCTCAGATAAAACTATGTCTACTTCATCTTCCGTCAGACGCCCTGTTGTGACCTGTGCCTTACGGTAGACTTTTTCAGCTTCATCTTTAGTTAATCCTAAAGCAGCCCTCAATAGCTTTTCACGCGCCTCTGTTGCTAGCCGTCGCCCACGGTTTTGCTCTAAATGACTTGATAAAACTTTATTTAAATCTCCCATGTCTGGAAGTGGAAAATCAAGAACAACAACTTCTTTTTCCAGTTCAATTGGGACTTGCTGCATCGGTGACATCAAGATAACATTCTTGTGCAACCCCTTAAAGCTAGCGATCGCATCACGTAATGACCTTGTTGTCGCTGGCGCATCTATAAATGGATGTAAATCTTTAAGAATAAATATACCTGGTTCTTTCTGCCGGATAATCCATTCAACAGCCGCTTCCGGAGAAACGGTGTTATGTTGAGTGACATTCCGGGGTTGACCATACTCCACGATGCCATGAGTTACTGTCCACACATACACTCTTCGCTGTGGCTTTGACGATTGAGCGATTGTGGAGATTGCCTGCTCAGCCCGCTCTTCCTCGGAGGTCACAAGGTAGATTAGAGGGTATTGAGCTTGAATGAGGATATTGAGCTCTTCTTTCATACATCGACCTACTTGAGACCTTTACAGACAGTACAGACTTCGCTTTGCTACGTAACAGATAAGGCAACTATGAACTTGAGATTCATGATCCCTATCTAGCAAGGAACTAATTCTTCCTTACCCTTTTGATTTTGATTCCGATTCATTTCATCCATCGGAAGACGCTCCTCCTGCTGACCAATCATTCCGGGTTCCTGACCCAGACTGAGCAATTCTCCATCTCGCAGTACTAGTGAACTATCGCAAGTTGGACAGGAATAAACTCTGTGCGTCCTTCCATATGATGCTTCCGTTTCGTCTACTAACTCAGAATTTGCCAGGTAGAAGTCTAAGGCACGTTCCGCTAGTTCTGACATCGGTTCCGAGTCAATTGCCGAGCGAATCTTCAACTTCCTGTGCAGTTCTGGCGACAGATACAATGTTACCTTTTGCTTAGCTTGCATATTACTTTTTAACGGTCTTACCCGGGTATGTATATAACCATATCGGAACCCCAATTCCTTGTCAAGACGTCAAAGCGTTTTGACGCTTTTTTTGTTACATATCTTAATCAAACAGGATCATTGATGATAAATTCAACAACTCGTTAGAACAAAGGCAGAAGTACGTAAGCGCTCCGCGACTTAGCCTTCACTGCTTCACTCCCCGCTCCATCTTTCATGATTAGAGGGGACACAAACCTGGTAGATTTAGCTATCAGCGAGTAAAAACTGGTGAAAATGAAAGTCCTGGTTATTGGTGGCGATGGGTATTGCGGCTGGGCAACTGCGCTTTACCTTTCAAATCGCGGTCATGAAGTTGGTATTTTAGATAATTTAGTGCGCCGGCACTGGGATAATGAGCTGGGGGTGCAAACTCTAACCCCAATCGCGCCAATTCAGCAACGTATACAGCGCTGGCACGATTTGACTGGTAAATCTATCGACCTTTTCATTGGCGATATTACTAATTACGAATTTCTGAGTAAGGCCCTGCACGCATTCTCGCCAGAAGCAATTGTGCATTTTGGTGAACAGCGTTCAGCACCTTTTTCAATGATTGACCGCGAACACGCGGTTATGACTCAAGTGAACAACGTAGTTGGTACGTTGAACTTGCTGTATGCGATGCGGGAAGACTTTCCTAACTGTCATATGGTGAAGCTAGGGACAATGGGTGAATACGGCACACCCAACATCGATATCGAAGAAGGATACATTACTATAGAACACAATGGGCGTAAAGATACTCTTCCTTATCCCAAGCAGCCCGGTTCAATGTATCACTTGAGTAAAGTTCATGACAGCCACAATATTCACTTTGCTTGTCGGATTTGGGGATTAAGAGCAACAGATTTGAATCAGGGCGTTGTCTACGGTGTTTTAACCGAAGAGACAGGGATGGACGAACTGCTGATTAATCGCCTTGATTACGATGGGGTGTTTGGAACTGCACTAAACCGTTTCTGCATTCAAGCAGCCATTGGTCATCCGTTGACTGTTTATGGTAAAGGTGGCCAAACTCGGGGATTTTTAGATATTCGAGATACAGTACGATGTGTTGAGATTGCAATTGCTAACCCAGCTGAATCTGGAGAATTCCGCGTGTTTAACCAATTTACCGAACAATTCAGCGTTGGTGATTTGGCTATGATGGTCAAGAAAGCCGGTAATGCAATGGGATTGAATGTTGAAATTAATCATTTAGATAATCCCAGAGTCGAGAGAGAAGAACATTACTTCAACGCCAAAAACACCAAATTATTGGATCTTGGCTTGCAGCCTCACTATCTTTCTGATTCCCTACTCGATTCTCTGTTGAACTTTGCGACAAAATACCAGGATCATGTTGATCAAAATCAAATTCTACCCAAAGTCTCTTGGCGGAGAAATTAACTAAATCTTGAAGACCGCCGGTGACAAACAACTCGAGTCATAACTCACCAACTCAGAATTTAATATTAGTCGCTTACCACCCAATGAGGAGTTGAGGTTGCAAGTCCCTAAAAATCTCACAACAGTTTCCTCAATGCTAAATACTCCAGTAGATGCTGTAACGTTATTCTGAGTTATTTTTGAAGGAACGTTGACTGTCTACAATATAGTCGTCATATTGTTATTCAGTATGACGACTAGTCATTTTAGAAAGATCAAGAATGAAATAAACATTTTTGACTACATGCTTTAGACTTCAAACCTTTGCCTTCATTTCATAGTTCATACAAGGCTTGTACTGAATAGTTGTTTATGCGAATCGCCCTGTTTACCGAAACCTTTCTACCTAAGGTTGATGGAATTGTAACACGCCTGCGTCATACCATTGACCATCTTCAGCGTAATGGTAACCAAGTCTTAGTCATTGCCCCTGATGGTGGCATTTTTGAGTATAAAGGAGCTAAAGTATATGGTGTATCGGGTTTTCCCCTGCCACTGTATCCAGAGTTAAAAATGGCATTACCTCGTCCAGCAATCGGTGAAGCATTGGAGGGATTTAAGCCAGATATCATTCATGTAGTTAACCCAGCAATTCTGGGATTAGCTGGTATATTTTATAGTAAGTATATAAACGTTCCCTTGGTCGCATCTTACCATACTCATCTGCCTCAATACCTTCAGCATTACGGTTTAGCAATGCTGGAAGGATTATTGTGGGAACTATTAAAAGCAGCTCACAATCAGGCAGCTTTAAATCTTTGTACCTCCACAGCAATGATGCAAGAACTGATAGTACACGGTATTGAAAGGGTAGATCTGTGGCAAAGAGGAGTGGATACCGAATCATTTCATCCTGACTTTGCCAGTGAGCAAATGCGATCGCGCCTGTCGCAAAATCACCCAGAAAGCCCATTGTTACTTTACGTAGGGCGTCTTTCCGCTGAAAAAGAAATTGAACGTATCAAACCAATCTTAGAAGCTATTCCCAAGGCACGGCTAGCATTAGTTGGAGATGGTCCCCATCGTCAAACACTGGAAAAATACTTCGCTGGAACAAATACTTATTTTGTTGGGTATTTGGTGGGTACAGAATTAGCTTCTGCCTTTGCTAGTGCTGATGCGTTTATTTTTCCTTCTCGAACGGAGACACTGGGATTAGTTCTCCTAGAAGCAATGGCAGGTGGATGTCCAGTCGTTGCAGCACGTTCTGGTGGCATTCCTGATATTGTCACAGATGGAGTTAATGGATATCTTTTTGAGCCAGAACAAGATGTTCAAAGTGCCATTGATGCAACTCAGCGTCTTTTGCAACAGCAACAAGAACGAGAAACTATCCGTCAAAGTGCGCGTCAGGAGGCAGAACGTTGGGGATGGGGTGCTGCTACACGCCAGCTAGAAAGCTACTATCAAAAGGTGATTTATTCTGAACTACCAAAAGTGGCATAGGGATTATTCAGTAGGTGAGTACAAATAAACAGAACTATGTTACCAACGGTAAAATATGTTACCAACGGTAAAAGAGGAAGCGTCAAACACAAAAAGATTTTTTACTTTGACTTTTACCCTTTGCCTTGGATTAAATGTGTGTAAAACTGTGAAATTACCATGAGGAGTCATCGTCGTGCGTATCTAGTTGCCTGTGGTGGCTGCAAAAAAAGCAGTTTAGTCTCAGTAACTAGTCTTATTGACAAATTAATCAGCCTATGCTTGCAAAGTCTTGCAGGGGAAACTTCTCCCGCAGAACTTTGCGCGAAAGTTGCCCAGCTTTACATACTTTTGATCAAAGGCTTTTTCCTTTACAAAAAGTTACATATTTTAGTTTGATTGTGCAAACCTGGCTTGAAAGTAAGAACAGAGGGAGGGAGTGTTAGCGCAGCGTTAACGTTTGCGCAGCGCCCCTTTTAGGGGCTAGTAGATCGGAGGTCGCCGTGGGCTGGGAGAAATATTTTCATGTGTTTTAATGTACACAGTTAATGACGACTACTTAGTTGTTAGTTACCGGTTATTAGTAGCTAAGTGTTGGTTATTTTTTGACTGACTAATTAGTACCCACGACCGACTAACCACTACTTACAACTTACTATCTACGATTTACCATATAATCTAAAATCCCCATGACACTCCTAAATGCTGGTAGCGTCTTGGCTACATTAACTGAACTGACTCAAGTGAATCGCACTCACTCCTTACTGTCTCGCGTCAAAAATCTTTCTGTTAACGAATTTGTTTGCTTACTTGACTTTATCACAGCCGAGTTTCAGCAGTTTCTTAGAGCAATCGAATTAATCAATAACGAAGCTCTAGAAACAATGCTGGAGAAAGTGCTGGAGGCGATTACACTTAAAATCGGTCAAATTTTGCAAGCAGAACACACGACAATTTTTTTAGTTGACTACGACAAAGGTCAGTTATGGTCAAAAGTTCCTCAAGAGAACACCCAAAAGGCTATAGAAATTCGGACTTCTATGACTGTTGGTATTCCTGGTCATGTTGCGAATACAGGTGAATGTTTAAACATATCTGATACCTCTACTCATCCCCTTTTTAGCCCAGAATTAGAAAAACAAATGGGCTACAAGTTCCGGAATATATTATGTATGCCCGTTTTGAGCAGCAAAAACCAAGTTGTAGCTGTGGTGCAACTTGCAAATAAAACTGTGGGTACTCCATTTGATTATGAAGATGAAGTACACTTTCGGGACTTTGCTTCTTCTATCGGTATTATCTTGGAAAGTTGCCAATCTTTCTATGTTGCAGCTCGCAATCAACGAGGTGCAACTGCTCTTTTACGCGCAACTCAGACTTTAGGACAAAGTTTGGATCTCGAAGCAACTTTGCAAATAGTCATGGAGCAAGCCCGGATTCTCATGCAAGCAGATCGCAGCACTTTATTTTTATACCGTAAAGAAATGGCTGAACTTTGGACTAAGGTAGCATCTGCAGATGGTACAACCACAATGGAAATTCGTATGCCTGATAACAAGGGTATTGCAGGCTACGTAGCATCCACAGGTGAAGCACTGAATATTCCCGATGCTTATAAAGATCCACGTTTTGACCCCACGACAGATCAAAAGACAGGGTATGCCACTCGCAATATTCTGTGTTTGCCTGTTTTTAACTCAGCAAATGAATTAATTGGCGTGACGCAGTTAATTAATAAGCATCAAGGTAGTTTTTTTACCGCATCAGATGAAGAATTTATGCGGGCTTTCAACATTCAAGCAGGGATTGCTTTAGAAAATGCCCGCTTATTTGAGAGTGTTTTATTAGAAAAACAGCATCAAAAAGATATTCTACAAAGTCTTTCGGATGCAGTCATATCTACGGATATGGAAGGAAGAATTGTTACAATAAATGGTGCTGCATTGCAGTTATTAGGTTGTCCCATTAGAGAAGCAAACGCAAAAAACAACCAGTACCTTTGGGAACAAAACTTGATTGGTCGCTTGGTCTGGGAGGTTGTGCCTATTGATAATCTACAATTGCGGCTACAAGATAGTTTAAAAACTGGGGCAAGACATTATGTGCCAGAGCAAAGTTTAACGGTAGGACTGTATGTAGAGACATTTTATGTAAAGTCTGTGCAGGACGCACCTGTCTACATTTTGGCAGTACGCGATCGCATCAACCCAAATATTTTCATTCCTTGGAATCAACCTGTAACACCTCAGTTGACCTTGCTTGATGCAGACAAGGTTCAGAAAATTGAACGTAGCATCAATCTCACCGTCAACCCCTTGACGAATCCAGAAGGCGGAGTAAGAGGTGGTTTGGTGGTTTTGGAAGACATCAGTCAGGAAAAACGCATGAAAACGACCATGTACCGTTACCTGACTCCCCGAGTCGCAGAACAAGTTATGGCATTAGGGGAAGATGCTTTGATGGTGGGCGAACGCAAAGACGTGACAATTTTGTTTTCTGATATTAGAGGTTACACCACATTAACAGAAAATCTCGGTGCTGCCGAAGTAGTATCTTTGCTGAATCAGTATTTTGAAACGATGGTCGAAGCAGTTTTTAACCATGAAGGCACCCTAGATAAGTTTATTGGTGATGCCTTGATGGCAGTGTTTGGTGCACCACTACCGTTAACGGAGAATCATGCTTGGAGAGCAATCCAGTCGGCTTTGGAAATGCGCCAACGACTGACAGAGTTTAATCAGCGGCGAGTTATCCTAAAAAAGCCACAAATCCATGTTGGTATTGGAATTAGTTCTGGAGAAGTTGTTTCTGGCAATATTGGTTCTCGAAGACGGATGGACTATACCGTCATCGGAGATGGTGTCAATTTGAGTTCGCGCCTAGAAGGCGTTACCAAGGAATATGGCTGTGATATTATCTTAAGCGAATTTACCTACCAATTATGCAGCAAACTGATTTGGGTGCGTGAGTTGGACAAAATAAGGGTAAAAGGAAAACATCAAGCAGTCAATATCTACGAGTTGATAGGCGATCGCCATACCCCCTTAGATACCAACACTCAGGAGTTTTTATTTCATTATCAAAATGGACGTGATGCTTATTTGTCACGCAATTTCCAATACGCTATTGACTGCTTTAAAGCCGCCAAAAAAATCCGACCCAAAGACCAAGCGGTTGATATTCATCTAGAAAGAACTTGTAATTATCTTAACTTACCACCCAGTGATTCTTGGGATGGTGTCTACTGTATGCTGACGAAGTAATCAACCAATTGTAGCCGTTTCTTCTGTTCGCCGTAAGCGTGTGCAAAAGGACACAAACAACTCCCAACAATGCTTAGAGGTTGGGTTAATCTTGCCCAAAATTGACGAGTTATAGCAACCGCCTTGGCGGTTAGGACATAAACTAAAGGTGTTATCGTGACCTGCTATCGTCTGCTGTGCCATGGCTAAACCCTATAGTTACGACTTCCGTCAGAAAGTGATCCAAGCCATCGAGTTAGATGGACTGAAGAAACGCGAAGCGAGTGAACTGTTCAATATCAGCCGCAACACTATCAACCTGTGGTTGCAGCGCAAAGCTGAAACAGGAGATGTTCAAGCATTGCCCAACCGCCCCCCGGTAATAACCACAAAATCACAGACTGGGAGCAGTTTCGGGCGTTTGCCAAGACTCATGGAGATAAAACCCAGGTGGAGATGGCGCAACTGTGGGAGAGTGACATCAGCGATTGCCTACGGCAGAGCTGCGCTTAACGCACAATCTCACGGGCTTTGAAGAAAATTGGCTTTACTCGAAAAAAAAGACCTATGGCTACCGTGAGCGGGATGAAGCCAAGCGACAGGCGTTTATAGATCAGTTGTCTACATTACCCCCGGATCAGATCGTGTACTTAGATGAGTCTGGTATGGATAGTCGAGACGAGTATGATTATGGTTGGAATGAAAAAGGGGAGCGCTTCCATGCACTTAAGTCAGGCCGACGCTCTGGGCGGGTTAACATGATTGCCGCGCTGTGTAACCAAAACCTCATAGCTCCTTTTACTGTTGAGGGGGCATGTAATCGAACAATATTTGAAACTTGGCTGGAAACTTGTTTGCTTCCTGTACTCCAAGCAGGACAGGTTGTAGTGATGGATAATGCGACGTTTCATAAAGGTGGACGGATTTCGCAATTGATTCAGGATGCGGGCTGTACACTGTTATACTTACCCCCCTATTAACCAGACTTCAACAAAATTGAGCAATATTTGGTTTTGCTTAAAGAGTCGAATCCGCAAAAAATTGAATCAGTTCGATTGTTTACGAGATGCCATTGAGGACGTCTTGCGTTTTGCGTCCTAACCGCCTTGGCGGTTGCTATATCAGGAACCCCCTTCCAGCTATTTTTATTTTTAAAAAGAACTACTACAAGAGGCAGCTGCGACTGCTTCCTATGAAAATCTCTCGGTTAAACCCAGAAATGGTTGCTCGTGCTAATTTTTAGTCATTTTTGTAAAGAGGTCAGTGACAACTTATTCACTGTTTCCTTGGTCTTCATCAAAAGGATGTTCGCCAATTCCCAGTTGTTTTTTGGAGTTTCTTAAATTTGTCCAAAGTTCCTTGATTTGATCGTACGCTTGCTCTGGTGGTACTTTTCCTGCTGTTTCTAAGTTACAAATGTAACTCACTTTTTGCGCGAATTCCTGCAAGTTAGCGTTGAAAACCAGGTTTTCTGGCTTGACTTGACCATAGTAGCGACCACGAGGATAGAGAAAATCATCTTTATCTACCATTTTTCTCTCCATTTACGAAATCGGCTCCCTGTTTTCTCTCAAGTGAATAACTAGTAACTTCGGTTAAGTTTCCTTTGGTTACTGATTAACTTCTTTTGCCTTCAAGTAATAATTGTATTCAACTGAACCTAAACTTGTCACGAAAGAAGGTAACATTTTTTACTTTTTAAGGATTTATCATTAACAATTCATCCAGTTAAAATTTCTGACAAGTTGATGTAAACAGCTATACTCTTATTTAAAAGTTTCTTTGTTAGCTAGACACTACGGTCTTAACCCAAAGCAAGCATTGATCCGGGTGCGTACATCATTTATTTGTTATTTATGATTAATAACTAATGACTAAAGATAAAATGATTAAGCCTAAAAGCATAAAAGCTGCCCATAGCTCCTAAACTTTACCTTTAGCCATGTCTGTTAAAACAAGAGTATACGAAGGCAAAGCTAAAATCCTCTACACGACGGATGATCCTCAAATCTTATTAGCTGAGTTTAAAGACGATGCAACTGCCTTTAATGCCCAAAAGCGGGGTAGCATAGAAAAAAAAGGAATTATAAATTGTAGCATTTCCAGTAAACTTTTTCAGCAACTGGAAACACATGGTATCAGGACTCACTATATAGACACCCCAGCTCCTGATCAAATGCGGGTCAAGGCATTGAAGATTTTGCCCCTAGAAGTCGTTGTTAGGAATATAGCTGCTGGAAGTCTGTGCCAACAAACAGGATTAGCGCTTGGGACTGTGCTAAAAAAGCCATTGGTCGAGTTTTATTATAAAAACGACCAACTTGGAGATCCATTATTGACAAGCGATCGCCTATTCCTGTTGGAACTAGCAACTCCGGAACAAGTGGATACTATTGCCCATCTAGCATTACAAATCAACAAGTCTCTTTGTGAGTTTTTCGGGCGGTGCGATATTACCTTAGTAGACTTCAAACTGGAGTTTGGCTTAGACGCACAACAGCAGTTACTATTAGCCGATGAAATTAGTCCAGATACAAGTCGATTGTGGGACAACTCCAAAGAAACGGACCCAAATCTCCGGGTACTGGACAAAGACCGTTTCCGTCGAGATTTGGGGAATGTAGAAAATGCCTACCAGGAGGTTTTACAACGAGTACTCAAAGCTATAGAAAGCAGCAAGTGAAGCAACAGAGGATATTGGAGACTCTATTACTGGAAACTAGGTTATCCCCAACCCTTCATCGGTGATCCCCAATTCCTCATACTTCTGGTAAAAAGGACAAGTAAATGAGTTTTATCGATTTTATGTCTTTTGCAATTTGCCTTATGAGGGTACATTGCAAAAGTAGAAATGTAATTTTACATAACCTTTGCTCGAAAGGATGATTGCTCCCGTGATGGTGTGTGGATGTGAAGAGGAATCTAAATAAAATGCGCTTATCTCCCGTTATAGTCACAGTTGTGGCGATTTCATCGCCTTTTGGTAGTTTACTGAGTGCAAATGCACAAACCCTCAATAGTTCAAATTCAAACCAGACAGCAGAGGTTGTCAAACCGACAGCTGATCCCGAGCATAAAGTTGTCGGGGTTTTGCCAGCAACAGCCGCTGTGGCGAAATCGGAAGTCGTAGTGCCAAGTTCCACAGAAAAGTTAACAACGACACAACCCCTCAACAGTTTTCACCAGACAGCAGAGGCTTTAAAACCTTTAACTAGCCAAACGACACAAGCTGTCAAAAATTTTTCGCAGACAGCAGAAGCTTTAAAACCTTTAACTAGTCAAACGACACAAGCTGTCAAAAATTTTTCGCAGACAGCAGAAGCTTTAAAACCTTTAAACACTCAACAGTACAAAGTTTCTGAGAAACTTCCAACTTCAGCGGCTCTAATAAAAAAGCTGATAGTGGCAAAAAGAAGTTCCACATCATCACAGCAGGTGCTAACTCCTGCACAGACGCTCTTGCAACCGGGGGGAAAGCCTCTTGCAGTACTGCCTCCCCAACGCACTGCCTCAAAAACTGCACAAAGTCTTGAGCAAACGCCTACTCCCAACACTCAACAAGATCAAATATCCCCCCAAACTCCTACTACCACTCCCGCACCACAAAATAATAATCAGCTTCCAAGCATTCAACAACAAACACCTGCTCCTAACAATCAACAGCAGCAGACACCTCTTTTAACTCCTAGTACTCCCACCACGCCAAACCGAATTAATCAACCAGGAACTCAACCTGGACAAAATTCTCCACAAACACCTGCTCCTAACAATCAACAGCAGCAGACATTTCCCCAAACTCCCGGTACTCCCACCACGCCAGATGGAACCAATCAACCAGGGACTCAACCCACATCCCCACAAACTCCAGGAAGTCCCCAACTAGAACAATCCCCAGAAGCATCTGAACCCCGCGTACTAGTTTCTGAAGTCTTCATTAAATCTGAAACTGGGCAACAACTACCCCAGCAATTAGAAGATCAAGTTTATCGAGTCATTCGTACCCAGCCAGGACGAACAACAACGCGTTCCCAATTACAAGAGGATATCAATTCCATCTTCGCCACTGGTTTCTTCTCCAACGTCCAAGCAGTACCCGAAGATAGCCCCTTGGGAGTGCGGGTGAGCTTTATTGTACGACCCAACCCCGTCCTGACTAAAGTGCAGGTACAGGCAAATCCTGGCACGAACGTTTCCTCCGTACTACCAGCTAATACTACGGATGAAATATTCAAAGAGCAGTACGGCAAGATACTCAACTTGCGTGACTTACAAGAAGGCATCAAGCAATTAACCAAGCGCTATCAAGACCAAGGTTATGCACTCGCAAACGTGATCGGAGCACCGCAAGTCTCTGACAACGGTATTGTCACCTTGCAAGTAGCAGAAGGAGTTGTAGGAAATATCCGAGTTCAATTCCGCAATAAAGAAGGTCAGGTAACAAACGATAAGGGACAACCAATCCGGGGACGCACGCAACCTTATATCGTGACAAGAGAACTGGAATTGAAGCCAGGAAAAATCTTTAACAAAAACACAGTGCAAAAAGATTTACAAAGGGTGTTTGGACTAGGGCTGTTTGAAGATGTAAATGTTTCCCTTGACCCCAGTAAAGACCCCACTACAGGCGCAGCAGATCCCAGTAGAGTGGATGTGGTTGTCAACGTGGTTGAGCGCAACAGCGGTTCGATTGGAGCTGGTGCTGGTATTAGTTCTGCTAGTGGTTTATTTGGTTCTGTCAGCTATCAGCAGCAAAACCTCAATGGCAGAAATCAAAAATTAGGAGCAGAGGTACAAATCGGAACACGAGATGAATTTTTGTTTGACCTCCGTTATACAGACCCCTGGATCGGAGGTGATCCATACCGAACTTCTTATACGGCAAATCTCTTCCGTCGTCGGTCGATTTCCTTGATTTTTGAAGGTCAGGATAAAAACATTGAGACTTATAATCCTAGCAAACCCGGCGACGGTGGCGATCGCCCCCGCGTCACGCGTTTAGGAGGCGGTGTTAACTTTACTCGTCCCTTGTCCAAAAATCCCTTTGAGAGGTCGCAATGGACAGCTTCAGCTGGTTTGCAGTATCAACGAGTTGCTATCAAAGATGCTGATGGCGATATTAGAAAGCAGGGACGTCTTGAAGGCGATACAACCACCGATAAGCTTATTGAGTTAACCCAATCTGGACAAGGTGAAGACGATTTACTGTTATTACAACTGGGTATTGCACGTGACCTGAGAAATAATCCCTTGCAACCTACTAAGGGTTCCTACTTCCGCGTTGGTCTTGATCAGTCGGTACCCATAGGACTGGGGAGTATTTTACTAACTAGGTTGCGGGGTAGCTACAGTCAATACTTCCCTGTCAGCTTTATTAACTTTAGTAAAGGACCGCAAACCATAGCTTTCAATCTTCAAGCGGGAACAGTCCTGGGTGACTTACCTCCTTACGAAGCCTTCTCTCTTGGTGGTAGTAACTCCGTCCGAGGATATGACGAAGGAGGTTTAGGCAGTGGACGCAGTTTCGTACAAGCTTCGCTTGAGTATCGCTTCCCCGTATTCTCAGTAGTGAGTGGCGCAGTCTTTTTTGATTTTGGTACCGATTTGGGAAGCGGAACCAGACCAGCTGAGGTGCTGAACAAAAACGGGACTGGCTACGGCTATGGTCTTGGAGTACGCGTACAGTCTCCTTTAGGACCAATTCGTATTGACTACGGTATCAGCGATGATGGAGATAGCCGTATCAACTTTGGTATTGGTGAAAGGTTCTAAGTGGTCATTAGTCATTAGTCATTGGTCATTGGTCATTCTTTGACAATTGATTAAAGACGAAAGACAAAAATACAATATGCAACAACACACATTAGCAGATGAAATCATCCAAACAGGGGTAGGACTGCATAGCGGAGTTACTACCCAAGTTCGGATACGACCAGACGCACCCGGAAGTGGACGCTTCTTTGTACGTGTGGATTTGCCTAATACTCCAATCATTCCAGCCCAAGTCGCAGCAGTTAATCAAACGATGCTTTCGACTCAGTTGGGTAAAGGTGAGGCATACGTCCGCACGGTTGAGCATTTGCTGGCGTCCCTTGCTGCAATGGGAGTGGATAACGCCCGAATTGAAATTGACGGTCCAGAAGTGCCGCTTTTAGATGGTTCGGCAAAGGTGTGGACAGATGCGATCGCTCAAGTTGGCTTAAAGTCACAAAACTTAACTGAGGACAAAGCTCCTCTTGTCATTGACCAGCCAATTTGGGTGCGTCAGGGCGATGCTTTTGCCTGTGCGCTTCCAGCCCCAGAAACTCGCTTTACCTACGGCATTGATTTCGATTTGGCAGCAATAGGTAATCAATGGCACAGTTTATCACTAGACACAAAAAAAGAAAATCCTTATGATAACTTTTTGACAGAAATTGCTCCTGCCCGTACCTTTGGTTTATTGCATCAAATCGAACATTTACAGCAGACAGGGTTAATTAAAGGTGGAAGCTTAGATAATGCACTTGTTTGTGGACCAGAAGGTTGGCTAAATCCACCATTAAGATTTCCAAATGAGCCAGTACGTCATAAAATCTTGGATTTAGTAGGAGATTTAAGTTTACTTGGAATTTTCCCCTGCGCTCATTTCTTGGCGTACAAAGCCAGCCACAATTTACACGTTCAACTGGCACAAAGGATCTTAGATTTTAGATTTTAGATTTTAGATTGGTTCTCAAATCCAAAATCCCAAATCCAAAATCAAAAGGGGGAGGTTCAAACAAGCACCTACGGAAAAACAAACATAGAAAATAAATAACAGTGTCCATGTCAACCGTCACCGAACAAGCCAATACCACTGATGTTCCCACACCAGCATCTACCAATGACCAAGCGGATGATACGACCACAAACAAGTCGGACAATCAAATCACTTACTCTATCGAAGACATTCAAAAGCTGCTACCCCACCGCTACCCCTTTGCACTCGTAGACCGGATTATTGAATATGTGCCTGGAAAACGAGCTGTTGGTATTAAAAACGTCACGATCAATGAACCCCATTTTCAAGGTCATTTTCCGGGACGTCCAATTATGCCAGGAGTGCTGATTGTAGAAGCAATGGCACAAGTCGGCGGTATTGTTTTAACTCAACTTCCAGAATTGGAAGGTGGGCTGTTTGTCTTTGCTGGTATCGATAAAACTCGCTTCCGCCGTCAAGTTGTACCAGGAGATCAACTGGTGATGACTGTGGAACTGTTGTGGGTAAAACAACGTCGTTTCGGTAAGATGCAAGCTCGCGCCGAAGTTGATGGTCAACTCGCTACTGAAGGCGAACTAATGTTTTCCCTCGTATCCTAAAAATTTGCTTTTGTGGTAAAGGCGTGGTAAAGGCATGACCGTGACGTGCCTTTATCAAATCCTGATTCAAACAGTGAACAGTAAACAGTGAAAACTGATAACTGGTAACTGATAACTGGTAACTGGTAAGGATATCAGTAAAAGACACAAGCCACAATAGCATTATTATTTGAGTTCTATATTTTTCGACACCCTCACACTTGAGTAGCTTACCTCACACTTTCGGCTACTAGCTAACTAAACTCTCAGCGCTCAAGTCTGTTCTGGAGATGCACCCTTGAAAACCCTCATTCATTCTACTGCTGTTATTCATCCTAGTGCCCAATTGCATCCGACAGTGGAAGTTGGTCCTTATGCTGTTATTGGAGGGCATGTTAAAGTAGGTCCTGAAACCACCATCGGCGCTCATGCTGTACTAGAAGGACCTTTGGAAATTGGGGCACGAAATCAAATTTTTCCGGGCGCGGTTATTGGCATGGAACCCCAAGACCGGAAATATGATGGCGAATTGAGCTGGGTAAAAATCGGAGATGATAATCGCATTCGCGAATACGTCACGATTAACCGCGCAACTGGTGCGGGTAAAGAAACTAGCATCGGAAACGGTAACTTATTGATGGCTTATGTCCATGTCGGTCATAATTCTGTGATAGAAGACAATGTGACGATTTCTAATTCTGTAGCGATCGCCGGTCACGTCCACATAGAATCACGATCAGTTATTAGTGGAGTTCTTGGAATTCATCAATTTGTCCATATTGGTAGCTTCGCAATGGTGGGAGGCATGAGCCGCATTGAGCGAGATGTCCCTCCATATATGCTCGTAGAAGGGAATCCATCGCGAATTCGTTCACTAAACCTTGTGGGACTCAAACGCGGTGGTTTTACCACTGAGGAGTTTCAAATCCTTAAAAAAGCCTTCCGCATTCTTTATCGTTCTGAGTTGCTTTTTAAAGACTCCTTAGAACAGCTAGAAATCCTAGGGGATACTCAACAGTTACAGCATCTGCGTCGCTTTTTGCTACTTTCTCAAATGCCAGGAAGACGTGGCTTAATTCCTGGTAAGGGAAAAGTCGCCGCAAGTGACGAATCTTAAGTCAGAAAACAAGGGGATAAGAAAATATATAAGGGGAGATGAGGGAAAAGCAGACGAAATGAGAAAAGGAAATTATCCCTCTCTCCCTTCCTCTCTCCCTCCCTCCCTCTCTCCCTATTCCTAAATTTATAAATGCGTATATTTATCAGTACTGGCGAAGTATCTGGTGACCTGCAAGGGTCGCTACTGATTACTGCACTCAAGCGCCAAGCTGCGGCGGCTGGCTTGGATTTAGAAATTGTGGCGCTGGGTGGCGAAAAAATGGCTAGTGTTGGAGCCACCCTTATAGGTAATACCAGCGAGATTGGCTCGGTGGGTATTTTGGAATCACTGCCTTATGTATTACCAACACTCCAAATGCAGCAACGGGCGATCGCCTATCTCAAGCAAAATTCACCTGACTTGGTGATACTGATTGACTACATGGGACCAAATTTGGCAATTGGTAATTATATTCGCCGGAACTTGTCACATCTTCGTGTAGTGTATTATATTGCACCACAGGAATGGGTTTGGTCGCTTAATTCACGTAATACCAATATGGTTGTTGGTATCACAGACAAGCTGCTAGCAATCTTTCCAGAGGAAGCGCGTTACTTCCAAGAAAGAGGAGCAAAAGTGACCTGGGTAGGGCATCCTTTAGTAGATAGAGTCCAAAACTTTCCCAGTCGAGAAGATGCTCGTGCCAAGTTAGGAATTGCGGAAGATGTGATCAGTGTTGCTCTTCTCCCCGCTTCTCGTCGCCAAGAACTAAAACATCTTCTGCCTGTGATGTTTCAGGCGGCTCAGGTGATTCAAGCAAAATTACCTAATGTGCACTTTTGGATACCTCTGTCTCTTGAAATCTATCGAAAACCTATAGAAAAAGCAATACAGCGGTACGGTTTGCGAGCTTCTGTGGTGTCTGAAAAAACTCAGGAAGTGATCGCCGCCGCTGATTTAGCAATCACTAAATCTGGTACAGTTAACTTGGAATTGGCACTGTTGAAAGTGCCTCAGGTTGTCCTGTACCGACTTCATCCGATTACGGCTTGGATTGCGCGGAGTGTGCTCAAAGGTTCTATACCTTTTGCATCGCCACCCAATTTAGTTGTGATGAAGCCAATTGTGCCAGAGTTTTTACAAGAAAAAGCGACTCCAGAGAACATCACCGAAGCAGCGTTAGAAATACTGGTTAATGCAGAACGTAAAAACCAAATATTGACAGATTATGAAGAAATGCGGCAGTGTTTGGGAGAATTGGGAGTGTGCGATCGCGCCGCCAAAGAAATTTTGCAAATGCTACCAAATTTTGAGCATTAGATTTTTAATTAGTTTAAAAGTCAATTATTCAGGGTAAAGGCGTTGCTAACAGCACCCTTATTCGTTTTTTATTTAAAATTCACATGTGAGTGGCTTAAACATCCAACATGATTGACAGTAATAAGAAAGAAAGACCTATAGCTGTTGATTTATTTGCTGGTGCTGGTGGCATGACTCTTGGTTTTGAGCAAGCAGGATTTGACGTGCTTGCTTCTGTTGAAATTGATCCAATTCATTGTGCAACACATGAATTTAATTTTCCTTTTTGGACTATTTTTTGTAAAAGTGTTGTTGATATTACAGGAGTAGAAATTAGAAGCAACTCTTCTATTGGTGATCGAGAAATAGATGTAGTCTTTGGCGGATCACCTTGTCAAGGTTTTTCCTTGATAGGTAAGCGTCTTTCTGATGATCCTCGTAATTCCCTAGTTAAAAACTTTATACATTTAGTTCTCGAATTGCAGCCAAAGTTTTTTGTTTTAGAAAATGTTAAAGGAATAACTCTAGGAAAGCACAGAGACTTTCTTTCAGTCATCATTAATGAATTTGAGCAAAGTGGTTACAAAGTTCGCAAAGATTACAAAGTCTTAAATGCTTCTGAATACGGAGTGCCACAGAATCGCGAAAGACTATTTTTACTAGGTTGTCGTCAGGATTTAGAATTACCAAATTATCCTGCAGCCCTGACTAGACCTGCAAAATTAAATAAAGCAGGTTTTCAAAACCAACTACCATTAAGTCCAACAGTGTTTGATGCAATTGGCGATTTACCTGAAGTAGAAGATTATATAGAGCTTTTTGAAAAAGATTCGGTGATAGCAGAATTTGGTAAACCAAGTGATTACAGTAGACAACTTCGTGGTTTTTGCTATACAGATAAGGACTATTCATATGATCGTAAATATGACTCTAGAATGCTCACCTCAAGTTTAAGAACAAAGCATAATTTAGAATCTATAAAAAGGTTTAAAGCTACTCCCGGCGGAAAAATAGAACCTATTAGCCGCTTTTATAAACTTGCTCCTGAAGGAATATGCAATACACTTAGAGCAGGAACACCAAGTAATAGAGGAGCTTTTACTTCTGCTAGACCAATTCACCCATCTACCCCAAGATGTATTACTGTGCGTGAAGCTGCACGTTTACATTCTTATCCAGATTGGTTCAGATTTCATGTCACAAAATGGCATGGATTTCGACAAATAGGAAATTCAGTTCCACCTTTATTAGCTAAGGCTGTAGCATCAGAAATTATTAAATTTCTTGGTTTTTGCCCATCTAAACCTAGAATTATACAAGAACTAGGAAACGAAAATTTACTGATGTATGATATGTCTAAAGCTGCTGAACATTACGGTGTTAATTCACGTATTATAGAATTAAGAAAAAGAAAATAAAAAATATTTATAACATTGTGATTTTTAAAATTCCAAGATGACTAACCCACTTAAATTAAATAACTATAAGAAAGAAATAGCGGATTTGTACAGCCGCAGAAGCCAAACTTACGATAATTCAAATTGGCATATTCAGATTGCTCATAGCCTGATTGAGTACGCACAAATAAAACCTGGACAACACGTTTTAGACATTGCAACTGGCACAGGTATGGTCGCGATTGAAGCGGCTCAAATTGTAGGATCTCAAGGACGCGTCATCGGCGTGGATATTTCAACTGGAATGCTTGAGATAGCAAGGCAAAAAGTTGAAACATTAGGTTTTGCGCATGTTGAATTTCAGCTTGCGGATGCGGAAGCACTGAACTTTTCCGCCGATAGTTTTGACACAATTTTGTGTTCCTCTGCGCTGATTTGGATGGCTGATATTCCAGCCGCCTTGCGTCAATGGATGCGATTTCTTAAACCAGGTGGACTTATTGGCTTTCATGCATTTGCAGACACTGCTTTTGTTGGAGGCGTCGTTGTGCAGAAAGTCGTCGAAAAGTATGGCATTTCATTAGCGTTGAGTAAACCAACAGGAACGGTTGAAAAGTGCCATGACTTGCTCCAGCAAGCAGGATTTGAGGCAATTGAAATCAAGCCTGAGCAATATGGTAGCTACATCAGCTTAGAGCAAGCAAAACAAATGTGGACAGGAGGTTCCCATCCAGCACCGGGACAATTTCCAAATCCTTTATCGCAACTTTCATCACAGCAGTTAGTACAAGTCAGGGCTGAGTTTGAAGCAGAACTAGAAGCATTAAACACAGACCAAGGGGTTTGGAATGATATCACCATCTTTTTTACATTTGGTCGTAAGCCCGCAAACAGCAGTGAGTTGTGTTAAGAAATAGGGAAATATCATGCCCAAGCTCGGAAAAACGTGCTATCTTCCCAAACTGCAGCACTACGCTGCTCAATTGCAGCTAATTCCTTGTTTCCAAGAGGTTGGAAAGCTTGAGCAACATTGACGTTATCTTCTAATTGCTTGACCGTTTCAGCCGCAATGACGCAACACTGAACACCCGCTTGGGACAAACTATATCCCATAGCTTGCTGCATCCCACTTAAACCGCCTGGTTTGAACAACCGACCATAAGCTGGTACTTTCATCGCAATCACGCCAACATTCTTTTGTTGTGCGATCGGAAGAACAACTGGGAGAAATGGACGGGGGTGGTGTTTGTCAGCAGCGTTGACGGGGATAAGCGTTGTGTGGAACGGATAGCGACGCAATCCTTCAGCAATCACTTCTGGATCGTGGTGCCCGGTTATGCCAACAAAGCGGACGAGTTTTTGCTGCATCGCCTCTTCTAAAGCTTTGACTGCACCAGATGAACTAAAGATGGTGTTGAGTTCTTCGCGCGAAGAGACGTGATGCAATTGCCACAAGTCAAGATGATCTGTGTTTAAACGTTTAAGACTTCTTTCTAACTCTCGCCATGCACCATCACGATCTCTTTTATCTGTCTTGCTTGCCAGAAAAATTTTTGACCGATAAGATGGTAGTACTTTCCCTAAATAATCTTCACTTGGTCCGTAGTCAGCGGCAGTATCAAAGTAACGAATGCCTAGGTCAAGTGCTTTTTTAATAATAGCCACAGCATCACGTTGTTTTCCTTCCGAAGACAAAGGCGTTTGACCTGCTCCTCCTAAGCCAAAAATGGGGACTTTGACTTTTGTGCGTCCCAGCACTCGTTCTGGCATAGTCGCTGGTGGTTTAGCAGTGTCAGCGACTTGTTGTTGCAAGGTAGATGCTCCTACAATACTGCCTGTGACAGCAACACCAGTGATAAGGAAGTTACGCCGCGTCGTGTTTCCTGACATAGTTTGCTTACTGGGATAAATCTGCTTTTCTTTCTGTATGTTAGCCCAGAGTCACTGTGGGCAGTGGATTGTAAAAACTAATTCAATACGGCATTTTGCCTAGCAAACTCTCGATGAATTTGATACTGGATAATTTTTTGCTGTGCCATTGGGTAATCCTGACTAGAAGTTGGCACGTTTTCTAAAAGTCTAATTGCTTGTTTCCACCGATTAAGAACTATTTGCCACTCATCTTTAGTTTGCGCTGACTTTGTTAGCTGTGCTGCGATTTTACCTTTGCTAATAGCCCGATCAAAAGTGTTATCTTTAGTTTTAGGAGCAGATTCACGAGTAATTTCTAGTGGTTTTTCTAAAGAGATACTTGCAGATGAAAAAGTTTGTTGAACTTCTGGTAAGTTAGCAAACAGATATACCCATAAAGCAACTATGGAAATTAAACTAAATGTGAAAAATATCTTGGACAACTTTCGATTTTTCACTAAAAAATCAACAATTTTTGGCTTTTTAGTTGGTACTTGAGCAGTTTTTTGGATTTCTGTAGCATCAGTTTTCTTTGGCTGAGTTTCATCAGTCTTAACATCGGCTGGTGCATCATTTATTGTCTTTGCACTTTCCGATTCAGCATTAACAATATCAGCAAAAATCAAATAAGACTTAAATGAATACTCAATTTGGTAAAAAATAGCAGCGCTGATGATCCAAAAAATAGCAAAGATTGCTTGTATATTTTTGTGAGGTTGAGTGTGGCTGTCAATGATTGTTTCGTAGTTGAGTTTAAATAGAGGTAAAAAAGGAGTAGAAAACAAGATTGCAATTAAAGTTGAAAGGACAAACACAAGCCAACTATATAAACTTTCCCACCAACTTATCAATCCAGGAACAAATCCTTTGATATTGATTGTCCCTTCTCCTGGAATAACAGGGATGAAACGACTAATAAAAAAGTGATGAAAAAAGGCGATCGCAGGTATCGGTAATATAGCGACTAATATTACCAATATGGTAAGTAGTTCTGGGTTATCTGACCATTTAGCGAAATTAAAGTCCAAACCGTTGCTACGCCTTATCAAAGCGAGCAACCCAGTCATAAACACTGATAAGATCAAGGCATTTAACCAAGAACTGGGGTAAGGAAACCATCTGGGTAATTTAAGCTTTCTCATCTCACACCTACTTTGCTTGACTTAAGTGGACAGATGTCTACATTTCCAAAAGACAGGGTAGTTGCGTAGCTGCTTGTTATTAAACCTGATAATTGCAACATTAGACTGTAACATCTCAACAGGAAACTTTTTGTTGCATTAAACAATACTGGTGTGCTAAAGAGTAACCTATGAAATCTCATATTAAAATGATATTTTATTGCATCTATCTAAAGTATGAATTAATTTGCATGAAGAAAAAAGAGTAAAGTTATACACTTCCATATTCGGAACGATTTCGCAAACTCCAAAATTTCAACTCAAGCTAAAAATATGAAGATTTCGCAACGTCATGCTTGGTCTTTGACAGTGGATGAAGCTAGAAAAATTCAAGAAAACCTAAGATATGAGGTCATTACCGAAGATAAACTCAAAGAACCCATACAATATGTAGCTGGGGTAGATATGGGTTTTGAAGCGGATGGGACAATTAGCCGTGCAGCTGTCGCAGTCCTAAGTTTTCCTGATTTACAGCTACAAGAAACAAGCCTAGCATGCCGTCCGACAACATTTCCTTACATCCCTGGGTTCCTCTCATTTCGTGAAATACCCGCTGTACTAGATGCACTGGAAAAGATTCAAACAATACCACACCTTATTTTGTGTGATGGACAGGGAATTGCTCATCCTCGAAGATTTGGTATAGCTTGCCATTTGGGTTTAATTGTGGATATACCTACAATCGGTGTAGCTAAATCGTTGCTTATTGGTAAGCATGAAGATTTGCCAGAAACACGCGGTAGTTGGCAACCACTCATAGATAAAGGAGAAACAATTGGAGTTGTTTTACGGACGCGTACAAATGTAAAACCACTCTATATATCTAGCGGTCATAGAATTACTTTACCTACAGCAATTGATTATGTATTGCGTTGTACGACAAAATATCGGCTGCCAGAAACAACACGCATAGCCGATAAACTGGCGTCTGGAAAATAATCACAATAACCAAGATTGCGAACAGTGAATCAGCGCTATGGAGAATGGTAACCTGAAGCTAGGTGTCACAATGGTTGAAGTGGGTGTTCAATCTATCACGTTCATAAGTCAGACGAAAGAACTTGCAGGTGCTGGATACCCTTACGGAAAGCATCCTAATAATTTATGACTCCTGAAACAATCAATAATCCATTTCTCCGCCTCAAAGTTCGCTCTTTGCTGCTGCGGCTTTTCCTGATATCTTTCGTCCTTGGTTTGGGGCTGGGGCTAATTCAAGTTGCCAGACCGTTGAATTTCAACCCTCAAGTCTTGAATCTCGTCCTTTACATTTTCGTGTTCGGGTTACTTTCGCTTTGGACACTGGCAGACTTCAAGCGCTTAGGAATTCACCTTAAGTACGTTGTTGGTCGATTGCCAAATAACCATAAGTGGTTGCCAAAGGTCGGCTTAGTTCTTCTGTTGATACTATTTTCTATTGGTTCCTACCTGGTCTTGTTGTACCTACTGTCATTAGTCACTCCATCACTTGTAGATAGAATCCTACATGACGTTGCCAAAACGCCAATACCTCAAACGACTGCACCAGTGTTGTTCAATTTGCTGCAAGCGATCGTATTAGTGATTGTCGCCCCAATTACGGAAGAATTCCTCTTTAGAGGGATTATTTTGCAACGCTGGGCAAGTAAGTGGGGCATTCAAGCAGGATTGTTGGGTTCCTCGCTTTTATTCGGCATCGGGCACGCGAATTTTCTGGGATTGTCTATGGTAGGAATGGTTTTAGGGCTGTTATACCTCCGGACACGCTCGCTCATGGTACCCATTGCCTGCCATGCGATGAATAATTCTTTTGTAGTGGTCATGAGTCTGTTAAACACTGTTTCAAAACCTACCCCAGCCATCAACAGCCTAGAACAGTTACGTCATAGCTTGTGGTTCGGTATCGTGTTTATAGTTCTCTCACTACCTCTTTTAGTACGCTTTGTTTCGCAAAACTGGCCACGCAAAGATGCAGCCATCCCCTACTTCATCAACTCTTCTCAAAAAGAGTCATGAAAAAATTACACAATAGATATAGAAATGTATAGAATCTTATAAAAATATAAAAAACACATTTTAAAGATGCAGACATTTGAAGCAAGTTCCCTAATGCATCTGTCAGTTGTACCAAAACGTTGCCAGCCTCTAAAAATTGTGGCGTTAGGAGATAGTTTAGTATATGGATTTGGCGATCCAGAAGGAGGCGGCTGGGTCGAACGACTACGACGATGTTGGATGTTAGCAGATAGCCCAGGTCATGTTCTTTACAATTTGGGAGTGCGGGGCGATCGCATTCAGCAAGTATCACAAAGGTTAGGAGTTGAATTTCGCCACCGGGGTGAACTGCGAAACCAAGTTCCCGACTTGATTATTCTTTCAGTAGGAGTCAATGATTCCGCACGGCTAGGTCGTCTCAACGGACGAAACTATACAGATTTTGCGGTTTTTGAATCACACATTACATTTTTACTTGACCAGGCACAGCAATTATGTCCGGTTTTATTTGTAGGCATGGTACCAGTTGATCAAGCCAAAATGCCATTCATGAATTGCTTTTACTATAATCATGCCGACCAGCACCGTTACAAAGAAGCTATCCGAGTTGCTTGTACCGCAAGGAAAATTCCCTATCTCGACATTTTCCAAAAATGGATGGAGCGCACTGAAGCTTGGAGACTCAAACGTTTGAGCAAAGACGGTCTTCATCCAAATACACTTGGGTATCAAACTCTGTTGGAAGATGTTATCAGTTGGGAAGCGTTTGCTTCTTACAACTATAGTTCGTGTGAGTGAGAACTCACTCAACAATCTCGTCCACTGCATTAGTGGAAATCTGGCGCAATGCCTTAAACTTCTGTGCCTTTGGGTAGATGTAAGAAGGACTCTTACATATGCTACATTTAAGCGCTACTATCCCACGTAGTATCGTTACGAGCGCTATTCAAAATCAAAAGTATCTGCACCCCCTGACGTGAAGGCAACTGTTCCGGAAGACATATTTATTGGTGACAGCGAGATGGCAATGCTGATGCGGACGCACTCGTGGTCAGCTTCCCCACTCGGTCCAATTAATCAGTGGCCGGGGAGCCTCCGCACCGCCGTAAACATCTGCCTGAACTCTCGCTTTCCGATGGTGATCTGGTGGGGAAAAGAACTGGTACTGCTGTATAATGATGCTTGGCGACCAATTTTGGGAAGTAAGCACCCTACAGCGTTAGGTAGACGCGGACAAGAATTCTGGCAAGAGAATTGGGACATCATTGGCACGCAGCTCAATAGCGTTATGGCGACTGGAAAGGCAACCTGGGCTGAGGACTTGCTATTGCCAACAAATCGACACGGATATCTCGAAGAAGCATACTATACCTACTCTTATAGCCCCATCTTCTTAGAAACAGGAGAAGTGGGTGGGGTGTTCACAGCCGTTGCTGATACGACAGAGGGCGTCTTAGGTGAACGACGCACAAAGACACTGCGGGATCTCGCAGGTCAAGCAGTCCAGGCAAAGACCCCTGAGCAAGCCTGTAGAATGGCGATGCAAACACTTAGCGAAAATCCGGCAGATATTCCCTTTGCCCAGCTTTATCTGCTCAATCCTCAGCGATCTCAGGCAGTCCTGCAAGGACGAACTGTTTCAAACATCAACTTAATAGCTGCTCCTGACTGTGTAGATTTGACTCAAAATAGCAGTGACTCCCCCTGGTCGCTGGTTTCGGTGGTAGAAAGTGGACAAGCTGTGCTAATCGAAAACTTAGTACAACAGTTTGGGAAAGTGCCCGCAGGACCATTGCAGCTACCCCTCCAACAAGCATTGGTTTTGCCCATTCGCGCTTCAGGGCAGGACACAGTGGTAGGAATGCTGGTGATGGGAGTTAATCCAAGTCGGGTGCTGGATGAAGACTACCGCAACTTCTTTGAGATGACAACAGGACACATCGCAAGTGCGATCGCCAACGCCCGTGCTTATGAAGAAGAACGCAAACGCGCAGAGGCGCTGGCTGAGTTAGACCGTGCTAAGACGACCTTCTTTAGTAATGTAAGTCATGAGTTTCGCACTCCCCTAACGCTGATGCTGGGTCCCTTGGAAGATGTACTCGCAAATCCGGCAGGACTGCAGACGAGGGAACGCGAACAACTGGAGACGGTGCATCGCAATTCCCTGCGTTTACTCAAGCTGGTGAATACCTTACTGGACTTCTCCCGAATTGAGGCAGATCGCATTCAGGTAGTTTATCAACCAACTGACCTGGCGTTGCTAACAGCAGATTTGGCAGGAGTATTTCGCTCAGCGATCGAACGCGCAGGGATGCGCCTATTGGTAGACTGTCCCCCCCTGCCGGAATTGGTGTATGTAGACCGGGAAATGTGGGAGAAGATTGTGCTGAACTTGCTCTCCAATGCCTTCAAATTCACGTTTGAAGGAGAAATCGCTGTTATTTTGCACGCTCGCAATGACCACATTGAGTTAGAAGTGCGGGACACGGGCACGGGGATTCCAGCGAACGAGCTACCCCATATCTTTGAACGATTCCATCGGGTGCATGGCGCAAAGGGACGAAGTTACGAAGGGTCAGGCATTGGTTTGTCGTTAGTTCAGGAACTGGTGCGGCTGCATGGCGGTAGAGTTGAGGTGAGCAGCGTTGTGAATCAGGGGACGAGATTCACCGTGTCAATTCCCACAGGATATGCTCACTTACCAAGCGACCGCCTAGATGCAAGCCGTACCCTCGCATCAACAGCAGTGACAACCGCAACTTATGTAGAAGAAGCGTTGCGGTTCCTACCAAACGTAGAAAATACAGAAGCAGAAGGAACAGGAAAAGAGTTTTTCTACTCTACCTCCTCTGCGTCCCCCAAATCTCTTGTCTGCCCTGCCATCTCTGGCCGTATTCTTCTGGCTGACGACAACGCTGATATGCGCGACTACGTGAAGCGCTTGTTGAGCCAATGTTATGAAGTTCAAACAGTGGGAGATGGAGTAGCTGCTTTGGCTGCCATTCGTCAGCAGATTCCTGATCTGGTACTTACGGATGTTATGATGCCAGAAATGGATGGATTTGAGTTGTTGCGATCGCTGCGGGCAGATCCGCAAACACGTGAGTTACCCATAATTTTGCTTTCCGCTCGCGCAGGGGAAGAATCTCGTATTGAAGGATTGGAAGCAGGAGCTGATGACTACCTGATCAAACCGTTTTCTGCCCGTGAACTGTTAGCTCGTGTTGAATCAAACCTGAAGATGTCTCGGTTGCGTCAGGAAGCGGCGCGGCGTGTTGCTGCACAGTATGCCGTCGCCAGGGTGGTCGCTGAGGTGACCACCCGGTCTGATGCTGTTCGTTTGATTCTGCAATCTCTGTGTGAAAATCTAGGATGGCAACTGAGTATATTTTGGAGTGTGGATCGTCAGTCCAATAGCCTGCACCAAGTGAATCATTGGCATGTACCCACCGTTAACGTTGAAACGTTTATACAAGCAAACCAACACACGACCTTTACGCCTGGTGTAGGGCTACCGGGTCGTGTTTGGGCAAGTGGTCAACCCCTTTGGATTTCAAATCTCGCCGTAGATGACAACTTTCCCAACGCAGAATTTGCCGCAACAGAAGGACTACGTGGTGTATTTGGCTTCCCGATTGTGTTGAATAACCAAGTATTAGGGATTATTGAGTGTTTTAGTACTCAAATCCAAGCACCAGATGCAGACTTGCTCCAGATAGTAGCGGCGATCGGCATTCAGCTTGGTCAGTTTATCGAGCGTAAACGAGCAGAGTCAGCGCTACAGCAGAGTGAACAGAAGTACCGTCGCATTGTGGAAACCGCCAGCGAAGGCATTTGCATCATTGACGCATACAGTCGAACAACTTACGTCAACCCACAAATGGCTGAAATACTCGGTTACACCTCTGAGGAAATAATTAGTCGTTCTTTGTTTGAGTTTATTTACCAAACAGATCGGGTGGAAGCAGAACAACTGCTGGAGCAACGGCGGCAGGGGATTGGTGGACAATTTGAATTTTGTCTGCGTCGTAAAGATGGCACTCCTGTATGGATTCTTTTTAGCACCAGCCCGATGATGAATGAAAACGGTGAATTCCTCGGTGCTTTAGCAATGGTGACCGATATCAGCGATCGCAAACAGGCAGAAGCAGAGCGAGAACAACTCCTCCAGCGTGAACGAGCCGCACGCGCCGAAGCAGAGACAGCAAATCGGATCAAAGATGAGTTTTTAGCAGTCCTCTCCCATGAACTACGTTCTCCCCTCAACCCCATCCTCGGTTGGTCAAAAATACTTCAAACTCGTAAGCTCGATCAAGCCCAGACGAGTCAAGCCCTGAGTGTCATCGAACGCAATGCCAGGTTGCAGTCCGAACTGATTTCAGATTTGCTGGATGTCTCGCGAATCTTACAAGGAAAACTCAGCTTGAATGTTTCGCCGGTCGATTTGGTAACGACGATTCAAGCCGCAATGGAAACGGTGCGGCTGGCGGCCCAAACCAAATTAATTCAAATTCAGACAATGCTGGAACCGAATGTAGGACAAGTTTTAGGAGACTCAAGCCGATTACAGCAAGTTATTTGGAATCTGCTTTCAAACGCAGTCAAGTTCACCGATGTAGGCGGACGAGTAGACATCCGATTGCAGCGCGTTGGATCTTGTGCCCAAATCACCGTCAGCGATACGGGTAAAGGCATTCACCCCGACTTTCTCCCCCATGTGTTTGAATACTTCCGCCAAGCAGATGCTGCTACAACCAGAAAGTTCGGTGGACTGGGGTTAGGGCTGGCGATCGTCCGTCACCTAGTCGAACTGCACGGCGGAACAGTTTTGGCACAAAGCCCAGGCGAAGCTCAGGGGGCAACTTTTACCGTGAGACTCCCACTCATGCCAACTCCACCCAAGACGAACCAGGACAGTAAATTGTCTGAGCAATCCTTAGATTTGCATGGCATTAAAATTTTAGTCGTGGATGATGATGGTGATACGCGAGACTTTGTTGCCTACCTGCTGGAGATGTATGGAGCAAATGTAACAGCCGTCGCCTCACCCTTCGATGCTCTGACTAGTTTAACCCAATCCAAGCCAGATCTGCTGCTCAGCGACATTGGCATGCCAGACATGGATGGCTACACACTGATGCGGCAGGTGAGAACTCTCCTACCAGAGCAAGGCGGGCAAATTCCGGCGATCGCCCTCACGGCATATGCAGGGGAAATTGATTCTCAGCAGGCAATTTCAGCAGGTTTTCAACAACATATTTCTAAGCCAGTAGATCCAGCAATATTAGTTGAGGTCATTTCCAACTTAGTTGGACGCAGCGATTAACTTAACCAAAACAAGGGATTGTCCAGAAAAGGCACTTCTATGGAGCGATCTGCGCTCAGTGTAGCAGCGAAGCGATCGCTCGTTCGATCACCATCAAATCATTATTCAGACTGTTGTTGACACTCCCCTGCCTAAAGGCTAGGGGATTCTACATTCACCGTCAGAACTTGCTCTACCAGGTTTGCACCAAGTAACGTAGTGGTTCCAACTCCTGTAGCGTTTGTTCGGGATTGCCCATCCCTACCTTTTGCAAGATTCAGAATATTTATTGCTGCGTTCACGTCCCTTTGGAACTTACAGCCACAACCACAGCTATGTGTCCGAGTTGAAAGGGACTTTTTCACGATTGCGCCACAATCAGAACATTTTTGAGATGTCATTCTAGGATTGACTGCAATGACTGTTGTGTTAAACTTAAGCGCAAAATATTCTAACCAACGACGAAACAGTGTCCAAGCCACATCATTAATGGACTTGGCAAGACGGTGATTTTTAACCATGCCTTTGACATTCAAGTTTTCATAGGCGACTAGGTAGAGTCGAGAGGAGGTATTATCCTCCGTCCCTCTCTGTTAGATCCGGACATGCCCCTTTCGGTGCATCCGGCTCCCGATGTTCTAGGGTTTCCCCTTGCTCATGTGGATATAGTCGTGAC